>NZ_JBIWAS010000001.1:0-275164 GCF_044760185.1 Streptomyces sp. NPDC098101
ATGGGCGCCGAGGGCGCCGCCAACGTCATCTTCCGCAAGCAGATCGCCGACGCCGAGGACCCCGAGGCCATGCGCACCCGCATGGTCAAGGAATACAAGGCCGAACTCATGCACCCCTACTACGCCGCCGAACGCGGACTGGTCGACGACGTCATCGACCCCGCCGACACCCGCCAGGTCCTCATCCGCTCCCTGGCCATGCTCCGCACCAAGCACGCCGACCTGCCCTCCCGCAAACACGGCAACCCGCCGCAGTAAGCACCCCGAGGAGCCCCCTGCCATGAACACCCCCGCCAACCTCCTGCGCGTCGAGAAGGGTCACGCCGACCCCGAAGAACTCGCCGCCATCACCGCCGTCCTCCTCGCCCGCGCCACCACCCAGACCACCACCACCCCCACCCACCAGGCCCGCAACGCGGCCGGCTGGCGCCGCCTCGAACGCGAACACGGCTTCCGCGCCCCCCACAGCTGGCGCTGAACCCACACAGGCCCCAGAAGGCCCCGTGACAGAGCGGCGGCCGTCCGGGAGTCCCGGCGCCCATCCGTGGGATGCTCGTTCCATGACGGGTAGCCGCGACGAGCCGGACGTGCCTGAGCCGGGAAACAACGGCTTCGGGGGAGCCACCGCGCTCTCCCGCGCCGCCGCCGAGGGCTCCGTCTTCTCGTCGAGCCGCTACGTGGCCCGCCGGCAGCCGACCGTGACGGCCGGGGGCCCGCGTCCGCCCGCCCTCACCGCGTCCGCCGTCCAGGAGGTGCTCGACGTACTGCCCGGCTCGGCGATCTTCCTCCTGCCGCTGACCGGGGCGGACGGCGAGGTCGAGGACTTCCGGATCGCGGCGGCCTCGCCCGAAGCGCTGGACGTCGGCGGCCGCAGGGGCAAGGAGCTGGTGGGACTCAGCGTCCTGGAGACGTACCCGAGCGTGCTCGGCACGGCCCTGTGGCGCGGCTACCTCGACGCGCTGGAGAACGGCGTCCGCTACGAAGGGGAACCCTTCGCGTACGAGGAGGTGCTCGCCGGGATTCCCCGCCTCTCCCGGTTCACCGTCCACGCGCACGCCTGCCAGGGAGGGCTGATCGTCTCCTGGGTGCGCCTCGACAGCGGGGAGCGCGAGCAGCGCCGCCTGGAGGTGATGCAGCGCCTGGGGAACATGGGCTGGGCCAACTGGGACCTCGTCCGCAACGCCATCACCTGGTCGGAACAGGTCTACGACATCTTCGCCCGCGACCCCTCCCTCGGCCCGATGACCCTGGAGGAGCTGCCCGCGCACGTCCTGACCGAGGACCTGCCCGCCCTGGGCGGGCAGGTGCGGCGCCTCCTCGGGGACGGGCGGGCCATCGACCACACCTTCCGCATCACCACCCCCCACGGGGAGGTCCGGCACCTGCGGATCGTCGCGGAGGCCGAGGCGGACGCCCACGGCTCGCCCGTCGAGGTCCACGGATTCTTCCAGGACCTGACCGCCGTGCAGCGGGCCAAGGAGCAACTGCTCGAACGCGACCGCACCGCCGTGGTGCAGCAGGAGACGCTGACGGCCGAGCGCGTCCTCGCCGCCCGGCTCCAGCACGCGCTGCTGCCCCTTCCCCAGCAGTCGCTGCGCCTGGCCGGCCTCACCGTCGATGTCGCCTACCAGCCCCTCCAGCAGGGCATCAACGTCGGGGGCGACTGGTACAGCGCGATCGAACTGCCCGACGGCAGCGCGCTGCTCGTCGTCGGGGACGTCGCGGGCCACGGGCTCGACGCCGTGGCCACGATGGCCCAGCTGCGCTTCACCGCCAAGGGCATGGCCATCACCGGGACCCCGCTCGCGTCGATCCTCGCCCGGCTCAACACCCTCCTGTGGCACAGCGCGGACCGCGCCTTCAGCACGGCCACGATGATCATGGGCCGTTACGAGCCCTCCTCGGGCATCCTCACCTGGGTGCAGGCCGGTCACCTGCCGCCCCTGCTCCTGCGCGACGGAGAGGCCCGCTACCTGCCGTCGCCCCGGGGCGTCCTCCTGGGCGCCACGACCGCCCCGCGCTACGACTCGTCCGCCATCCGCCTGCTGCCCGGCGACCACCTGCTGTTCTTCACCGACGGCCTGGTCGAGGCCCCGGGGGAGCTCCTCGACGACGGCCTCGACCGGCTGGCCCGCACGGTGGCCGAGTGCGGCGACGGCCCCCGGCCCCTGGGCGACGTCCTGGACGCCCTCGTCGACCGGGCCACCCGCCGCGACGACATCTGCGTCCTGCACGTCGGCGTCTGATGGGCCGGACCGATCCCCCGGGGCCGAACGGACCGCTCGTCCTCCACGCGAACCTGGTCTCCGGCCTCGCGGTCGACCCGGAGGAGCGCGAGGTGCTCCGCGCCTGGGCGGAGCAGGCGCCCCGGGAGGCGTGGCTGCTGCGGCCCGGCGACGTCCTCGTCTCCCCGGTGCCGGTCGGGGAGGAGTTCCTGCGGTACGTCTGCGGTCTGACCGGCGTCCCCCGGGACTCGGTCGCGGTGGTCGTCCCGCCCGGAGCCGGTACGGCGGACCCGTACCCCCACGTCGTCGGCGCGGTGGGCGGCCGGCCCCTCCGGGCGGTCCTCCCCACGGCCCTGGACGGCGCGGCGATCGGCCTGGCGCGGGCCCTGGGCGTCCCCGTCGCCCCGTACGCCTCCGTGGCGGAGGCCGAGGCCGCGCTCGACGTGACCGGGCTGCTCAACACGAAGGCCGGGTTCCGGAGCGCGGCGCTCGCCCTGGGCATGAGGCTGCCGGACGGCCTGGTCCGCCGCCGCGCGGGGGTGCCGGACGCCGTGCGGGAACTCCTCGCCCCGTACGGCCGGGTCGTGGTCAAGCCCGACCGGTCGGCGGGCGGCCACGGCATGGTCTTCCTCCCGCGTACGACGAGTGCGGCGGGTGCGACGGGCGTGACGGGTGCGACGGACGCGGCGGATCCGTGGGCCGGGGGCGAACTCCCGCCGGTGGGCGGCCCGGAAGGGCTGTGGGTCGTCGAGGAGCGGGTCGACGTGGCCCGGTCGGTGAGCGTCCAGATGGAGACGGGCCCCGCCGGGACGAGGGCGCTGTTCAGCGGCGAGATGCGGACCGCGGAGGGCGCCTTCACCGGCTACCTCTCGCCCCTGCCCGCCCCGGCGGCGGACGTCGGGGCCACCCTGGAGGCCTGGGGCCACGCCCTGGGCGGCTTCCTCGCGGCCCGCGGCTACGCCGGGCCCTTCGGCCTCGACGCGATGGTGACGCCCGGCGGCGAGGTCCTCGCCGGGGAGAGCAACGTGCGGCGCACCGCCACCACCACCCCGCACGCCATGGCGGCCCGCCTCGCCGCCGGGGCCGGGACCGGCGCCCCGGCCTGGGCGACGGGCACGGTGCGCACCCCGGCCGCGTGCTCCTTCGGGGAGGCCGTGGACCGGCTGCGCGGCGGACGCCTCGCCTACGACCCGGCGCGCGGTGAGGGGATCGTCCTGTACGCCGGGCCGCCGCCGGACGGACGGACCTGGCGTTACGCGGTGATCGCCGGCGACCACGCGGCCGTGGCGCGGTACGAGGAACGGCTGCGGGCCTCCTGGTCCGGCACCGGCCGGAGCGGCACCCGCTGAACCGGGCCCCGCGTCCTACGGCTCGATCAGGCCCACCCGGATCGCGTACCGGGTGAGTTCGAGGCGGTCGCGCATCCCCAGCTTCTGGAGGAGGTTGGCGCGGTGGCGCTCGACGGTCTTGGGGCTGATGACGAGGAGGTCCGCGATCTCCTTGGAGCTGTGGCCCTCCGCGACGAGCTTGAGGATCTCCTCCTCGCGTTCGGTGACGGCCTTGTCGGGCAGCGGCCTGCCCTGTTCCGCCCGGTCGAGATAGGTGCGGATCAGGGCCGTCTCGGCGCCCGGGTAGATGAACGGCTCGTCGCGCACCGCCGCCCGGCAGGCCTCCACCAGGTCGCGGTCGGCCACGGACTTCAGGACGTAACCGCTCGCCCCGGCCTTCAGGGCCTCGAAGAAGTACTGCTCGTTGTCGTACATCGTGAGGATCAGGATCCTCAGCTCCGGCTGGAGGCGGCTGAGTTCGCGGGCCGCCTGGAGTCCCGTCCGGCGGGGCATGGAGATGTCGAGGACGGCCAGGTCGATCCGCTCGGAGCGGGCCAGGGCGACGGCCTCCGCCCCGTCCGCCGCCTCGGCGACGACCGTGAGGTCCGGCTCGGCGTCCAGGATCAGCCGCACCCCGTTGCGCACCAGGGCGTGGTCGTCCGCGAGCAGGATCCGCGTCGGGTGCGCCCCGGTCATGACGCCCCCTTCCCCGTGTCGCCCGTCATGTCGTCCCCCTTCGTCGTACCGCCGGTCATGCCGTTCCCCTTCGCCCCGCCGCCGGTCACGACGTGCCCTCCTCCGTGGCGCCGGTCCCCGTGCGGCCGGTGGTGTCGAGGCGGACCTCCGTCCCCCCGCCCCGGCCGTCGCCCACCGTCAGCTCCGCGCCGATCAGCAGGGCCCGCTCGCGCATCCCCCGCAGCCCGGCGCCCTCCGGGGCGTCCCCGATGCCCCGCCCGTCGTCCCGTACGAGCAGGCCCACCCCGCCCCGGGGCAGCAGCCGCAGCCGCAGGTCGACGTGGCTCGCGCCCGAGTGGCGGGCCGTGTTGGTCAGGCCCTCCTGGGCGACCCGGTAGAGCACGAGCTCCGTCTCGTGGTCGAGCTTCGGCAGCCCGGCGTCGATGTGCGGCCGCACGGTCAGGCCGCGCGTGGAGAACTCCGACGCCAGCGACCTGAGCGCGCTGTGCAGGCCCAGCTCCTCCAGGACGCCCGGCCGCAGCCGGCGCGCTATCCGCCGGATCTCGTCGAGGCTGCCCCGGGTGGTCTCCTGCGCCTGGAGCAGCTCGGCCCGCAGTCCGGCCGGCGCGTGGTCGGCGGAGTGCTTCAGCTGGAGCAGTACGGCGGTGAGGGTCTGCCCGACCTCGTCGTGCAGCTCCTGCGCGATCCGCCGGCGCTCGGCCTCCTGGGCGGAGAGCACCCGGGCGCTGCTCGCGGCCCGCTCGGCCTCCAGCCGCTCCAGCATCGTGTTGAACGTACGGGTCAGGTCCGCGATCTCGCCGCGCCCCTCCACCTCCGCGCGCCGGCCGGGCCGCAGCAGGTCCGCCGTCCGCATCACCCGGGTGAGCCGCTGGAGCGGCGCGAGGCCCACCCGCAGCAGGAAGGCGTTGGCGACGAGCATCGCCACCAGACCGGCCACGAGGACGAACGCCTCGCCGACGAGGACCGGGGTGGAGACCGTCACGGGGCCGAAGAGGAGCAGGACGGCGACGAGCAGGATCGCGGCGTTCAGTAGGAAGAGGCGCCAGTACAGCGACACCGTCCCGCCTCTCCCCGGGCCCGACGCGTCGCCCGGCCGCTCGTGCTCACCGCGCGCCCTCCGGCGCGCGCGGGACCCGTGTCCCGCCTCATCCTGACCGGTTTGTCGGGGTTCTGTCCATCCGTGCTGACACCCATGTTCCGCGTCTCCGCGCGGATGGCACCATAACGGGGCCGCGGGGCGCGGGACGGCGCCGTTCCCCCCGTGGCGCATCCCTTTCCACGAAAGGCCGGAACCGGCCCCGACCGGCTGCGACCGGTCACGACGACAGGAGGCGACGGGCCAGTGCCTGCCCCGCGGACCAGAACGACACCCCTGCCCGGAATCGGAGTCCAGTACGACTTCACCACCCGAGAGCACCAGCACCTCTCGGTCATCGCGCACCGCGACGGAACGCGGACGGTGAACGTCTACCGGGCCGACGACCCCGACGCCTGCGCCCAGTCCCTCCACCTCACCGAGGGGGAGACGGCCTCCCTGATCGACGCGCTGATGCCCGCGCACCACAGCCCCAACGTCCTGCACACCACGGACCTGGGACTCGTCGCCGAGCGGATCGAGCTGTCCGTCCACTCGTACTGGAACGGGCGCGTGCTCGGCGAGACGCGGATGCGGACCGAGGCGGGAGCCTCCATCGTCGCCGTGCTGCGCCGCTCCGGGGCGATCCCGTCCCCGACGCCGGACTTCCGGCTCGCGGGCGGCGACACCCTCATCGTGATCGGCACCCGCGAGGGCGTCGACGCCGCCGCCTCGATTCTCGGTCGGGAGTGAGGCGAGGGTGCATTCCGCTGTCTTCCTGATCGAGTTCGGCGCCATCATCCTCGGCCTGGGCCTCCTCGGCCGCTTCGCGGCCCGGTTCAGCTTCTCCCCGATCCCCCTCTACCTCCTCGCGGGCCTCGCCTTCGGCAACGGCGGTCTGCTGCCGCTCGGCGCCAGTGAGGAGTTCGTCGCCATCGGCGCCGAGATCGGGGTCATACTCCTGCTCCTGATGCTGGGCCTGGAGTACACGGCGAGCGACCTCGTCTCCAACCTCAAGACCCAGTACCCGGCCGGACTGGTCGACTTCACCCTCAACGCCCTGCCCGGCGCGATCGCCGCGCTGCTGCTCGGCTGGGGGCCGGTCGCCGCCGTCGTCCTGGCGGGCGTCACCTGGATCTCCTCCTCCGGAGTCATCGCCAAGGTCCTCGGCGACCTCGGGCGCCTGGGCAACCGCGAGACCCCGGTGATCCTCAGCATCCTGGTCCTCGAAGACCTGGCGATGGCCGTCTACCTGCCCATCATCACGGCCCTGCTCGCCGGCGTCGGCCTCGCCGCCGGCAGCGTGACGCTGGCCATCGCCCTGGGCGTGGCCGGGCTCGTGCTCTTCCTCGCCCTCCGGTACGGGCGCCTGATCTCCCGGTTCGTCTCCAGCGACGACCCGGAGAAGCTGCTCCTGGTCGTCCTCGGCCTGACCCTGCTGGTCGCCGGTGTCGCCCAGCAGCTCCAGGTCTCCGCCGCCGTCGGCGCGTTCCTCGTCGGCATCGCCCTCTCCGGCGAGGTCGCGGAGGGCGCCCACACCCTGCTGAGCCCGCTGCGCGACCTGTTCGCCGCGGTGTTCTTCGTCTTCTTCGGTCTGCACACCGACCCCGCCAGCATCCCGCCGGTGATCCTGCCGGCGCTCGCCCTGGCGATCGTCACCGCGCTGACCAAGATCGCCACCGGGTACTGGGCCGCGCGCCGGGCCGGGATCGGGGTCAAGGGCCGCTGGCGGGCCGGCGGCACGCTGGTCGCGCGTGGCGAGTTCTCCATCGTCATCGCCGGACTGGCCGTCAGCGCCGGCGTCCAGCCGCAGATGGGGCCCTTCGCCACCGCCTACGTCCTGGTCCTCGTCGTGATCGGGCCGCTCACCGCCCGCTTCACCGAGCCGATCGCCGCCTACGTCGCCCGTCGCCGGGGCACGCCGACGACCCCGGCCGCGGGGGACGGTGCGGTGCTCGCGGGGTCCGCCCCGGACCTCTCGAAGGCCGACAGCGGTGACGTGGAGGCGGGAAGCGGGGCCTCCGGCCGCGTCTGACGCCACGTCGTGAACAGCCGAAAGGCCCCGGGGGACAGGTCCCCCGGGGCCTTTCGCACGGTGTCTCAGCCGGTGATCTCGACGGCCTCGCCCCGGTCCTCCTGGGGCTTGCGCGCTTCCTTCTGCTTCTGGGTGATGCCCTGGAGCAGCTGCGCCAGGTCGACCCCGGTGGTGGCGGAGAGCAGTTCCACGCCCTGGGCGACGTTGTCCGCGACCGTACGGGACAGCTGGCTCGCCCCGTCGGTCGAGATGACCGTCATCTTGTCGACGGCGGACAGCGGCTCGGACGCCTTGGCGACGACCTGCGGCAGGACCTCGACGAGCATCTGGAGGACGGCCGCGTCCCCGTACTGGGAGAACGCGTCGGCCTTCTTGCGCATCGCCTCGGCCTCGGCGGAACCCCGCGCGGCGATGGCGGCGGCCTCGGCCTCGCCCTCGATGCGCACGGCGTCGGCGAGCGCGGCGCGGTGCGCCTTCTCGCCCTCACCGGTCAGCCGGGAGCGCTGCGCGTCGGCCTCGGCCTGCTTGACGAGGGCGATCCGGCGGGCCTCCGCCTCCTGCTCGGCCTGGTAGCGGGCGGCGTCGGCGGGCTTGCGGACCTGGGTGTCGAGCTGGCGGTCGGTCAGCGCGGCCTGCCGCTCGGCGACCTTCTCCTGCTCGCTCAGGATGTCCTGCTGGCGGGCGGCCTCGGCGAGCGGACCGGCGGCGTTCGCCTGGGCGGCGGCCTCGTCGGTCTGCGCCTTGATCTCGGCCTGCTTCAGGTAGAGGGTCCGCTGCGCGATGGCGATCTCCTCCTCCGCCTTCAGCCGGGCCTGCTCGGCGGCGCGGCGGGCGACGGCCTCGGCGATGTCCGCCTCCTGCTTGGCTCGGGCGGCCTCGGGACGGCCGAGGTCCTCCAGGTAGGAGCCCTCGGTGGTGATGTCCTGGATCTGGAAGGCGTCCAGGACCAGGCCCTGGCCGGACAGGCTGGCCTCGGCCTCCTCGGCGACCTGGCCGGCGAACGCGGCGCGGTCCCGGATGATGTCCTCCACCGACATGCGGCCCACGATGGAGCGCAGCGCGCCGGACAGCACCTCCTGCGTGAAGCCGACGATGCCGTTCTGCTGCATCAGGAAGCGCTGCGCGGCCGCCCGGATCGAGTCCTCGGTGCCGCCGACCTTGACGATCGCGACGCCCTCCAGGTTCGCCTTCACGCCGCGCAGGGTCACCGCGCCGCGCACCGCGACCGGGATGTGCCGGCTGGAGAGGTCGAGGGTGAACTTCTGCTGCACGAACGGGACGACGAACACGCCGCCGCCGACCACGACCTTCTGGCCGCTGTTGTCGGTGAAGACGCGCCCGGTCGCGGGATCGGTGGACTTCTTGCCGCGCCGGCCCGTGATGATGAACGCCTCGCTCGGGCCCGCGACCTTGTAGCGGGTGACGACGACGAGGCCGAGCAGAACGACGAGGACGACGATCCCGAGGACCGCTGTCAGTACAGGACTCATGGCGAAATCCCCTTGAGTGGAACGTGAGTGAAATCGAATGGAACGAAAAAGGGAGACGGCCCGGTCAGCGTTCGACGGGGCGGACGGCGACCGACGTCGACGAGAGGACGGACTCCACCCACACCTCGGCGCCCCGCGCCACCGGCGCGGCGGCCTTCGCCGCGTACTTCACCGGCTGCCCGCCCAGATACAGCAGGACCTCGCCGTAGCCGGTGGCGGGGATCGCCGTGACGACCGTGCCCGACGTCCCCGTCAGGTCCTCGCCCCGGGGCGCGGGCGCGTCGTCCCGGAGCAGGGCCCGGCTGAACCGCCAGGTCAGCCAGCCCACCAGGGCGCCCGCCACGGCGCCGACGAGGGTCGCGGTGACGGCGCCCGCACCGGCGGCGCCCGTGGCGATCGCCCCGGTGAAGCCGAGGGCCGAGACGAAGCCGGCGATCACCGGAAGGGACAGGAAGCCGTCCACCCCGACGCCGACGCTTTCCAGGACGCCGTCGAAAACCAGCGAGAGGGCCAGGACGACCAGTCCGGCGATTCCGAATCCGAGAAACCAAACCATGCGTGCGCCCCCTCGGCCCCCGTGATCGGCTCGCGCTTTCGCACCCGCGTGGTCCCGCGTGCGCGGTCTCGCGCCCAGCCGTGAAATCGTGCTCCCGCGTCGCGAAAGTACCCCATTGTCCCATGGCGCAGACCCGCGGAACATGGGTGCCGGTACCCATTGACGCCCGTGCCGGTATTCCGGCGGTGAATTTCCCGAGCCCTGCGAGGCTACCCGAATTCCTTTCCGCCGGGGAGGGGCGGGACGCCCGGGGACGGCCCGTGACGTACGGTTTCCTCCGCCCGCCCGGTACTACGATGGTCCGTCGGCCGGACGGGCGGCGGACGGGCCGTCGGGTGCGGCGGGAGCGGAAGGGCGGCGGCATGGTGGACCGGAGCGAGGACGGGGCGGAGACCCCGGCCCGCAGACGCGGACAGGGCGAGCTGGAGGCCCAGGTGCTCGCCGTCCTGCGCGAGGCGTCCGAGCCGGTGCCCGTGGCGTGGGTGCGCGAACGCCTCGGCGGCGGCCTCGCCTACACCACCGTGATCACCATCCTGACCCGCCTGTGGGCGAAGGGCGCCGTCGAGCGCGAGCGCGCCGGCCGGTCCTTCCGGTGGACGGCGGTCGCGGACGAGGCGGGGCTCGCCGCCCTGCGGATGCGGAAGGTCCTGGACGCCGAGGCCGACCGCCAGGCGGTCCTGGCCAGCTTCGTGACCGCGCTCTCGCCGAACGACGAGCGACTCCTTCGTGAACTCCTCTCCCCGGAGGCCGAACTCCCCTCCCCGGAGGCCGGGGAGGAGGAAGGCTGACCGCCATGGGAGTCTTCGTCTTCCTTCCCCTGGTCCTTCCGCTGACCGCGTGGCCGGTCGCCCGCCTCGCCGAGCAGCGGCTCCACCCCCGCACCGCGACCCGGCTGCTCGCCGCCGTCGCCGGTGTCTCCGCCGTGTGCAGCACCCTCTGCCTCGGGCTCCTCATGATCGTGGGCACCGCGCAACTGCCCGGCAACCCGCTCCCCGACAGCTGGTCGGACCCCGACGTGCGCGCGGCCGTCCCGTACGACGAGATCGCGGGCCGGGCGGCCATCCCCGCCCTCCTCGCCGTCCTGGTCTCCTGCGCCGTCGCCGCGTGGCGGCAGGCGCGGGTGCGCCGCCGGACGGCGGGCGCGCTCGCCGGGCTGCCGCCGACGTCCGTCGCGGTGCTGCCGGACCGCACCCCGTACGCGTACGCGCTCCCCGGCGGGCGCGGGAGCGGCCGCGGCCGGGTCGTGGTCAGCACCGGGATGCTCGCCGGGCTCGGTTCCGCCGAGCGGCGGGCCCTCTTCGCGCACGAGCGGGCCCATCTGAACGGGCGTCACCACCGGCACCTGCTCACGGTCCACCTGGCGGCCCGGGCCAACCCGTTCCTGCGCCCGCTGCGGACCGCCGTCGCCTACAGCGCCGAGCGCTGGGCCGACGAGGAGGCGGCGGCCGAGGTCGGCAGCCGCCGCACCGTGGCCCGGGCGATCGGCAAGGCCGCGCTGCTCGCCCCGCGCGCCCCCGCCGCCACGCTTCCCGCCCTGGCGGCGGTGGGGCCGGTGCCCCGGCGGGTGGCGGCCCTGATGCGCCCGGCCCCGGTGGGCCGCGCCTGGCCGCCGGTGTGCACCGCCGCCGGTCTGGCCGCCTGGGGCGCCGCCTTCGGCACGACGGTGTCGGCGCTGTCCTCGGCCAACTCGGCCGTCACGCTCTACCTCGTGCTGCACACGGCGACCACGTCGGTGTAGCCGGGCCCCGCCGGAACGCGGGACCCGGCCCGCCGGGACTGCCGGGACTAGAGGTCGAACTCGTGCGGCGGCAGGTCCAGGGTGAAGCACGCCTCGCGCACCACGGCCTGCTCCGTCTTGTCGAAGTCGCCGTCGGCGCCGCCGATGACGATGCCGATCTGCACGACGGCGCGGGCCTCGGCCGGCTTCTTCTTCGCCTTGGCGACCTCCTGGAGGACGCTGACCTTGCCGAAGTCGAAGTCGGCGGTGAGCTTGTCCAGGTTGGCGTCGAAGCGGCGCTGGAGGTCGAGCGCGTCGAAGTTCTGCAGCACCTCGTTGGTCGCGATGAGCTGGGCGACCCGGCGCCGCTCGGCGGGGTCGATCGTGCCGTCGGCGGCGGCGACGAGGGCGCACATGGCCATGCTCGCGTCCCGGAACGCGCCGCTCTTCAGGTCGTTCTTCTTCGCCACCAGCTGGGTCTGCATCGTCGATGCGGATTCCTTGATGCGGTCCCACAGGGCCATGAGCACTCCAGACGTCGATTCCTGCTTCTACGTATGTGTAGAACTTAGCAGTGCCGCCGGGAGTTCCCGGGCCCGCGGGAACCGGTCACGGGCCCAGGAGCAGGAGCGAGACCCACAGGGCCGCCGTCGAGACGACGAGGGCGGCGGGGACGGTGAGCAGGCCGAGGCGGGTGAACTCCCCGAGGTCGACCGGGTGCCGGTGGTGGTGGGCGATGCGGCGCCAGAGGAGGGTGGCGAGGGAGCCCGCGTACGTGAGGTTGGGGCCGATGTTCACGCCGATGAGGACGGCGAGCACCGCGCCGGGCCCGGAACCGGCCGCCAGCGGGACCAGGGCCAGGGTGGCGGGCAGGTTGTTGATGAGGTTGGCGAGGACGGCGGCGAGCGCGGCGGTGCCGAGCAGGGCGACCAGGGAGGTGCCGTCGGGCAGCAGGTGGGCGAGGACCGTGCCGAGGCCGTTGTCGACGACGGCGCGGACGACGACGCCGAGGGCCAGGACGAAGGCGAGGAAGGGCAGCGAGGCCGAGCGGACGAGCGCGCGCGGGGTGGTGTGACGGCGGGCCAGCGCCCGTACGGCGAGGACGGCGGCGCCCGCCGCGGCCGCCCAGGCCGGGTCCACGCCGGTGGCCGAGGCGACGGCGAAGCCGGCGAGCGTCGCGGCCACGGTGACCAGGGCGAAGAGCGGGAGTTCGACGGGCTCCGGCGGCTCGGTGGAGTCGGCGGGGGCGGCGAGGTCGCGGGCGAAGAAGCGGCGGAAGACCGCGTACTCGACGGCGACGGCGGTGAGCCAGGGGAGCAGCATCAGGAGCGCGAACCGGGTGAAGCCGAGGCCGGTGGCCGTGAAGGCGAGCAGATTGGTCAGGTTCGAGACGGGCAGCAGCAGCGAGGCCGTGTTCGACAGGTGGGCGCTCGCGTAGACGTGGGGTTTGGGACGGCCCCCCATCCGGGCGGCCGTCGCGAAGACCACCGGGGTCAGCAGGACGACCGTCGCGTCCAGGCTCAGGACGGCGGTGATCAGCGAGGCGAGGCCGAAGACGGCGCCGAGCAGCCGCTGGGGCCGGCGGCGGGACCAGCGGGCCATCCAGGCGCCGCACGCGTGGAAGAGGCCCTCGTCGTCGCAGAGCTTGGCGAGGACGAGGACGGCCGCGAGGAACCCGATCACCGGCCCGAGCCGCTCGGCCTCCTCGCGCACGGCGTCGGGCGTGACCGCCCCCACCGCGAGGACGGCACCGGCGGCGGGCAGCGCGAAGACCGCCTCGGGCAGGCGGAAGGGACGGACGACGGCACAGAAGAGCACCACGGCCAGGGCGAGCACGGACACGAACGAGACGACCATGTGCCGATCATCCGGGTCGCCGCCCCCGGAACCGCCCCGGGGGTCCGGCGCGCCTTCCGGGGGCCGCCCCGGGAGTGGTCCGGGAGCGGTTCGGGAGTGGTCCGGGGGTGGTCCGGGGGTGGTCCGGCGCGCCCTCCCGGGGCCGCCGCCCGGAAGGAACCCGCCGTGTTTTCCCGCCCGACCCCCGCCACCCTCTTGTCAGTGCAATTTCACATTACTATGGTACTGCTCGCACCACCGCTGTAAGCGACGTCAACTCGACCCACAGTGAAGCGAGTTGACTGGGAACCACCCCCACATCCCCCTCCCGACACAGGAGTTCCGGTGTCCCAGCACAGATCCGTGCGCGCCACCCTGCTCGCCGCCGTCCTGGCGGCCGGCCTGCTCGTCCCGGCCGGACAGGGCGTCGGCCACGCCACGACCGGCACGACTTCACCGCTCGGCACGACCTCACCGACCGGCGCGACCTCATCGCTCGGCGCGACCTCACCGCTCGGCGTCCCCGCCGCCGAGGCCCCGCCCCACCCGCACGACGAGGTCGACCGCCTCGCCGTCGCGCCCCCGGCCACCACCGCCCCCGCACCCGCCCCGGGCGGCGCCGCCGCCGGGCGGATCCCCGGGCCCGCCGAGCCCGCCGCCACCGCACCCCGCGAGGCCGCGCGGCGGGCCGCCGCCGCGACCTGCACCCTCGACGGGGTCACCGGCCTGGCCCCCGAGCGCTTCGCCGACTTCCTCGCCGACCCAGCCGTGACCGCCGACGGCTGTCTGCGCGACCTCATCTGGACCTGGGACGCCCGGCTCGCCCCGGTCATGTCCGACGCCCACGTCCAGGCCGTCGCCCGGCGCGCCTCCTCGCTCGCCGCGAGCCACGACGGACGCAACTCCACCCACCTGGAGGAGCTGTTCACCTACCTCCACGCGGTGGCCTACCACGACTTCTCGCGCGACGAGATCGATACCACCGACGCCCCGACCGTCGACGCCGTGCGCCGCGCCGTCGCCGCCTTCGGCACGGCCGCCCGCACCTTCGACGCCACCCCGGCCAACGCCGCCACCCTCCGCGAAGCCCTCTACGCGGCCAGCGCGCCCGGCCTGCGCCAGCACCAACTCGCCCTGATACCCAAGGTCCTGGCGACCATGGGCGCCGACCGCACCGCGACCCGCCTCGACCCCGCCTGGGCGAACGCCGCGCTCGCCGCCCTCTCCGTCAACTACCTCGGCGTCTACCCGGGCAACCAGGACGCCGCCTTCCACGCCGCCGTCGCCGCCGACCCCGCGTACCGCGCCGCCTTCAAGGCCTTCTCCGGCCACGGGCACCTGAAGGGGACCGCCAACGCCTGGGTCGCCCGCGACGCGTTGAGCGAGTACGGCCGCTTCGGCCAGGTCGACGGCCTGCGCCAGGGCGTCGTCGCCGACCTCGGCGCCCTCCTCGGCCCCGTCGAGACCACCTTCGGCACCGCGAGCGCGCCGTGGGCCTCGCTCGTCTCCTGGCTCAACTTCTACGACGCCTGCGCCCCCTACGGGGTGTGCAAGGCGGACATCGAGCGCCGGATCTTCCCGTACACCTACACGTACGACAACGGGGCGATCAAGGTCCGCACCGGCCTCCCGCGCGCGACCGTCGACACGCTCTACCACGCGAGCAAGCGGGTCAAGGCGCAGTTCCACCGGGTCCTCGGCACCCAGGAGCCCCTGGCGGGCGACCCCAACACCACCCTGAACATCGTCCTGTACGCCTCGCGCGCCGACTACGAGCAGTACCACCCCATCCTGACCGGGATGGACACCAACAACGGCGGCATCTACATCGAGCGCGGCGCCACCTTCTACACCTACGAGCGGCGCGTCCCGCAGGACTCCACGCTCACCCTCGAAGAGCTCTTCCGGCACGAGTACACGCACTACCTGAACGGCCGGTTCGCCGTGCCCGGCTTCTTCGGCGAGGGCCCCTGGTACCAGAACGACCGCACTACCGCCATGGACGAGGGCACCGCCGAGTTCTTCGCCGGCGCCACCCGTGACAACGGCGTCGCCGTCCGCAAGTCGCTCGTCCGCGGCGTCATCTCCGACACGGCCGGCGGCGGACCGCGCATGACGGTGCGCCAGATCCTCAACGCCACGTACGACGGCGACGGATTCCGCTTCTACTCCTACGCCGGCACCCTCTTCGAGTACCTCTGGACCGAGAAGCCGTCCCTGCTGCGCGAGATGTACGGCCACCTGCGCGGCAACGACGTCACCGCGTACGACGCCTGGCGCGCGCGGCTCGGCTCCGACACGGCGCTCCAGCGCGGCTACGACGCCTTCCTGGACGCCCGGATCCCCGAGGTGGACCGCCTGTACGTGCCGGTCACCACGTTCACGCCGAACGACCGGCTGCGGGACTCCCGGGCCTCCGACGTCGCCGCCTCCTTCACCGCCGCGACCTCCAACACCCCCGTCTGCGCGGAGACCGGCGCGCCGGGCGGGCGCCGCTTCGTCTGCACCGGACGGATCACGGCCAACCTCGCGAACGCGGCGAGCGCGGACCAGGTCTTCAAGGACATGTCCGAGACCGTCGACTACTTCCTCCTCGACCGGGCGGGCGCGGCCTCGAACAACCTGGCCGACATGAACTGCTCCTTCGGTCCCGTCGACATCTGGACCGGCGGACGCGCGGGAACCTCCGGCTACAGCTGCGAGGGACCGCTGCGCGGCTGAGCCGCGCGCACCGGACCCGGAGGGCGCGCACGACCGGGCGATCCCCGGTCCCCGGCGCCCTCCGGCTCCGGCCCGCCCTGTTCCTCCGCCAAGGAAGGTGGCACCGTACCGCCGTGTCCAAGAGCCAGAGCCCGGACGCCGTGATCATCGGCGCGGGCGTCGTCGGAGCCGCCTGCGCGTACTACGCCGGCCGCGCGGGACTCTCCGTCGCCGTCGTCGACCGGGGACCCGTCGCGGGCGGCACCACCGGCGCGGGCGAGGGCAACCTCCTCGTCTCCGACAAGGAACCCGGACCCGAACTCGCCCTCGCCCTCCTCTCCGTACGCCTCTGGCGCGACCTCGCCGCACTGCTCCCGCCCGACGTCGAGTACGAGGCCAAGGGCGGCCTCGTCGTGGCGCCCGACCCGACCGCCCTCAAGGCCCTGCGCACCTTCGCGGAGGGACAGCGGGCGGCCGGCGTCGAGGCCGCCGAGATCCCCTGCGAGGGGCTGCGCGCCCTCGAACCCCACCTCGCCGACGGCCTCGCGGGCGGCTTCCACTACCCGGGGGACTCCCAGGTCCAGCCCGCCCGCGCGGCGGCCCGCCTGCTCGCCGCCTCCGGCGCCGCCGTCCACCTCGGCGAGGAGGTCACCGGCATCCTCCGCACCCCCTCCGGCGCGGTGCGCGGGGTCCGCACGGCCCGCCGCGACCTCACCGCCCCCGCCGTCGTCAACGCGGCCGGGACCTGGGGCGGCGCGGTCGCCGCCCTCGCCGGCACGGACCTTCCGGTACGGCCCCGGCGCGGCTTCGTCCTCGTGACCGAACCCCTCCCCAGGGTCGTACGGCACAAGGTGTACGCCGCCGACTACATCGCGGACGTGGCCAGCGGCTCGGCCGCGCTCCAGTCCTCGGCCGTCGTCGAGGGCACCCCCGCCGGGCCCGTGCTCATCGGCGCCACCCGCGAGCGCGTCGGCTTCGACCGCTCCCCGTCCACCGAGGCCCTGCGCCGGCTCGCCGCCCAGGCCGCCGCGCTCTTCCCGGTCCTCGCGGACGTGCGGGTGCTGCGCGCGTACCACGGCTTCCGCCCCTACCTGCCGGACCACCTGCCCGCGATCGGCCCCGACCCGCGCGTCCCGGGGCTGCTGCACGCCTGCGGCCACGAGGGCGCGGGCATCGGCCTCGCCCCGGCCACCGGCCTCCTGATCGCCGCCGCGCTCGGGGGAGAGCCGGCGGAGGACGTCGACCCGGCGCCCTTCCGGCCGGAACGCTTCGACGACGCCCCCGACCCCGGACGACGGGAGAACACCCCATGAGACGACGCCGTACGCCGCGCGCCCTGGTCGGCGGCCGGGCCGAGGCCGCCTTCACCGTCACGTTCGACGGGCGCCCGGTCCCCGCGCTCGACGGCCAGTCCGTCGCCGCCGTCCTGTGGAGCGCGGGCATCCTGACCTGGCGCACCACGAGGAACGCCGGGGCGCCGCGCGGGGTCTTCTGCGGCATGGGCAGCTGCTTCGACTGCCTCGTCACGGTCAACGGACGCCCCAACCGGCGCGCCTGCCTCACCCCGGCCCGCCCCGGCGACGCCGTCACGACCCAGGAGGGCACGGGCCGTGCCGACCTCACCGTCTGAGCCGTCTGAGCCGTCTGAGCCGCCGGAGCCGCCCGAGCGGTCTGAGCCCTTCGAACAGTCCGGGCCGTCCGGACCCGTGAGGGCGACAGGACCGGAGTCGTACGACTCCGACCTCGCCGTCGTCGGGGCCGGGCCCGCCGGGCTCGCCGCCGCCGTGGAGGCGGCCCGGCGCGGGCTCCGGGTGGCGCTCGTCGACGCGGGGGAGCGGCCCGGCGGCCAGTACCACCGGCACCCCGCGCCCGGCCTCGGCGCGCGGCGGCCCGGGGCGCTCCACCACGACTGGCGGGAGTTCACCCGCCGCGCGGCGGCCCTGGACGGCTTCGTCCGGGCGGGCCGGGTCGTCCACCTGTCCGGCCACCACGTCTGGACGGTGGTCCCCGAGGGCACGGGCCGGCGGCTGCACGCGGTGGCCGCCGGTGACGACGGCGACGCCGCCGCGACCGTCCGGGCCCGCGCGGTGCTCCTGGCCACCGGCTCCCACGAGCGCCAACTGCCCTTCCCCGGCTGGACGCTGCCGGGCGTGGTGGGCGCCGGGGGAGCGCAGGCGATGCTCAAGGGCGGGCTCGTCCTGCCCGGCCGCCGGGTCGTCGTGGCGGGCGGCGGCCCCCTGCTCCTGGCCGTCGCCGGCTCCCTCGCGGCGGCGGGCGCCCGTGTCCCCGCCGTCGTCGAGGCCGGCACGTACCTCGGCTACTCCGGCTTCGTCCCGGCGCTCCTCCGCAACCCTGCCAAGCTCGCCGAAGGGGCCCTGCACGGGGGCGCGTTGCTGCGGTACGGCACCAGGCTCCTCACCCGTCACGCGGTGGTCGAGGCCCACGGCTCCGGGCGCGTCGAGGCGGTGACCGTGGCGCGGCTCGGGCCCGACTGGCGGCCCCTGCCGGGCACCGGCCGCCGGATCCCCTGCGACGCGCTCGCCGTCGGTCACGGCCTCGTGCCGCAGCTCGAACTCGCCACCGCCCTCGGCTGCGCGACGCGCACGGCCGCCGACGGGACGGCCGCCCTCGTCCTCGACGCCGAGCAGTCGACCTCGGTGCCCGGCGTCTGGGCCGCCGGGGAGGCGGGCGGCATCGGCGGCGCCCGGCTCGCGGTCGTGGAAGGGAGGCTGGCGGCGATCTCCGTCGCCCGCACCCTCCTCGGCGGCCGGGCCCCGGAGCCCCGCGAGGCCGCGCTCCGGCGCCACCGCGCCCGGCTGCGCGCCTTCGCCGGGGCGATGGGCGCCGTGCACCGGCCCGGACCCGGCTGGACCGGATGGCTGCGGCCGGACACCGAGATCTGCCGCTGCGAGGAGGTCCCGGCCGCCCGCGTGACGGAGGCCGTCGACGTCCTGGGCGCGCGGGACGCCCGTACGGTCAAGCTGTTCACCCGCGCCGGCATGGGCTGGTGCCAGGGCCGGATGTGCGGGCCCGCCGTGGCGGCCCTCGCCGGGCACGCCCCCGGGGGAGAGGCGGTCCCGGACCGGCGCCCGCTCTCCTGCCCCGTACCGCTCCGGCACCTGGCGGAGCTTCCGGAGACGGCTGCCGACTGATCGTCAGGAGCCGCTGCGCGCAGGCCCCTTGTGGGCCGCGCGTCCGTCAGTAAAATGTCACACACCACATAAGGGAGTCCTCTCATGGTCCACGAGCAAGCCCCCGTGCACCGCGACCGCCCCTGGCGCGGGATCATGGTCGCCACCGCCCTCCCCCTGCGCGACGACGGCTCCGTCGACCACGACGCCTACGCCCGGCACGTGGCCCGGCTGATCGCCGAGGGCTGCGACGGAGTCGTCCCCAACGGCTCCCTCGGCGAGTACCAGACGCTCACCGACGACGAGCGCGCCCGCGTCGTGCGCACCGCCGTCGAGGCGGCCGGGGACGGGGCCCGCGTCATGCCGGGCGTCTCCGCGTACGGCGGCGCCGAGGCCCGCCGCTGGGCCGAGCAGGCCGCCGAGGCGGGCGCCGGCTCCGTCCTCCTCCTGCCGCCCAACGCCTACCGGGCCGACGAGGCGGCCGTGCGCGACCACTTCGCCGCCGTCGCCGCCGTCGGCCTGCCCGTCGTCGCCTACAACAACCCCCTCGACACCAAGGTCGACCTCACCCCCGGCCTGCTCGCCCGGCTGCACGCCGACGGCAGCGTCGTCGCCGTCAAGGAGTTCAGCGGGGACGTCCGCCGCGCCTACGAGATCGCCGAACTCGCCCCCGGCCTGGACCTGTTGGTCGGCGCCGACGACGTCCTCCTCGAACTCGCCCTCGCCGGGGCGGTCGGCTGGATCGCCGGCTACCCCAACGCCCTCCCGCGCACCTGCGCCGCCCTCTACCGGGCCGCCGTCGCCGGGGACCTCGACACCGCCCTCCCGCTCTACCGGTCCCTGCACCCGCTCTTCCGCTGGGACTCGAAGACCGAGTTCGTCCAGGCGATCAAGCTCTCCATGGACCTCGCGGGACACCACGGCGGCGTCACCCGGCCGCCCCGGCTCCCGCTCGCCCCCGAACAGGAGGCCGCCGTGCGGGCCGCCACGGAGAAGGTCCTCGCGGAGGGCCACGCGTAAGCCCGTACGAGAGCTTCTGCGAGAGCTTCTACGACAGCCCGTCCGTGCACCGCCCGCGCTCAAGGCGCCGACAGAAGGGTCCCCATGCGCACCCGTCACGTCTACCACGCGGTGGACTCCCACACCGAGGGGATGCCCACCCGGGTGATCACCGGTGGCCTCGGGGTGATCCCCGGCGCCACGATGGCCGAGCGGCGGCTCCACTTCGCCGAGCACCTCGACCACGTCCGCACCCTCCTCATGTACGAGCCGCGCGGCCACGCGGCGATGAGCGGCGCGATCCTCCAGCCGCCCACCCGCCCCGACGCCGACTACGGCGTCCTCTACATCGAGGTCTCCGGCCTCCTGCCGATGTGCGGCCACGGCACCATCGGGGTCGCCACCGTCCTCGTCGAGACGGGCATGGTGCCGGTCGTCGAACCGGTCACCACGGTCCGCCTCGACACCCCGGCGGGGCTCGTGAGCGTCGACGTACGGGTCGAGGACGGCGCCGCGAAGGCGGTCACCCTCACCAACGTGCCCTCCTACTGCGTCGGCCTCGACCTCAAGGCGGACGTGCCCGGCCACGGCACCGTCACCTACGACCTCGCCTACGGCGGCAACTTCTACGCCTTCGTGGACCTCGACGCCCTGGGGCTGCCCTTCGACCGCGCCCGCAAGGACGACCTCCTCGCCGCCGGACTCGCCGTCATGGCCGCGGTCGACGCCGGGCCCGACCGGCCCGTCCACCCGGAGAACCCCGCCATCGCCGGGGTCAAGCACGTCTACCTGGCCGCGCCCGGCTCCGACGCGACCCGCTCCCGCCACGCCATGGCCATCCACCCCGGCTGGTTCGACCGCTCCCCGTGCGGCACCGGCACCAGCGCCCGCATGGCCCAGCTGCACGCCCGGGGACTCCTCGCCCCGGACGCCGACTTCGTCAACGAGTCCTTCATCGGCACCGAGTTCACCGGCCGGATCGTCGGAGAGACCACCGTGGGCGGACGGCCCGCCGTCGTCCCGACCGTCACCGGACGGGCCTGGATCACCGGCACGGCCCAGTACTTCCTCGACCCCGACGACCCGTTCCCCGCCGGCTTCCTGCTCTGAAACCCTCCGGTCACGGCAGTCCGGACCGCGAAACGTGACATTGTACGATGCCCCTCCGTGACTTCTCGGAGGACGCACGATGGGTGACCTGAAGCAGTACGGCCTCGTCAGGGCGCAGGAACGGCTCCGCGACCAGGTCGGGCACGCCCTCCGCGCGGCCCTGATAGCCGGGGAACTGCGCCCCGGCCAGGTCTACTCGGCCCCCGGCCTCGCGAGCGACCTCGGCGTCTCCGCCACCCCGGTCCGCGAGGCCATGCTCGACCTGGCCCGGGAGGGCCTGGTCGAGCCCGTCCGCAACAAGGGCTTCCGCATCACCGAGGTCAGCGAGCGCGACCTCGACCAGTACACCGAACTGCGCACCCTCATCGAGGTCCCCACCGTCGGACGGATCACGAAGACGGCCGCCCGGGAACGCCTCGAGGAACTCCGCCCGGTCGCGGAGGAGATCGTCGCCCGCGCCCGTGACCACGACCTCATCGGCTACCTGGAGGCGGACCGCCGCTTCCACCTCGCCCTGCTCGGCCTCTCCGGCAACGAGCGGCTCGTCGAGACCGTCGGCGACCTGCGCAAGCGCTCCCGCCTCTACGGCCTGACGGGCCTGGACGAGGCCGGACTGCTCGTCTCCTCCGCCGAGGAGCACCTCGAACTCCTCGACCTCATGATCGCCGGGAACGCGCGCGGCGCCGAGTCCTGTATGCGCCGCCACCTCGGCCACGTCCGCTCCCTGTGGGCCGAGGGTCGCGACGAGCCGCCGGGCACCCCCTAGGGCATGTCCGGCAGGGGGACGGCCCGGGGCGGGGCGCCGGGACCCGGAGGTTCGCCGGCCGCCCGGGCGCCCATGCGGACGGCGTGCATCCCGCCGTCCGCGTGCACGATCTCGCCGGTGACGGCCGCCGCCAGGTCCGAGAGCAGGAACAGGACGGGGCCGACGAGCCGGGCCGGATCGGCGCGGCTCCAGCCGAGCGGCGCCTCCTGCTCCCAGCGGTCCGCGATCCGGTCGAAGGTGCCGACCGCCCGCCCGGCCACCGTCTCCACAGGCCCGGCGGACACCAGGTTGACGCGGATGCCGGAGTGCCCCAGGTAGAGCGCGAGATAGCGGCAGACCGCGCCGAGCGCGGCCTTGCCGACGCCCGTCCAGTCGTACCCCGGCCACGCCCCCGACGCGTCGAAGTCGAGGCCGACGACACTGCCCCGGACCGGGCCGCCGCCCCCGCCCTCCCGCAGCAGCGGGGCGAGCGCGGTGGTCAGCGAGTGCAGCGAGAACGCCTCCGTGCGCAGGGCGAGCGCCGCGTCCTCGACGGAGGTCGTGAGGAAGTTGCCGCCGAGGGCGGGCCGGGGGGCGGCGGCGATCGCGTGCAGCACGCCGTCCACCGCGCCCCACCGCCGCTCCAGCTCCTTCGTGAGCCCGTCCAGGTCCTCGGGGCGCGTCACGTCGAGTTCGAGGACGTCGGCCGGGTACGGAAGGCCCGAGGCCGCCGCCTCCGTGATCCGCCGGGTGCGCCCGAAGCCCGTCAACAGGACCTCCGCGCCCGCCTCCTGGAGCGCGCGGGCGGCGTGCCAGGCGATCGAGTCGTCGTTGAGGACCCCGGTCACCAGACAGCGGCGGCCCGAGAGGCCGAGCGGGTCGGGGAGACGGGGGGAGTCGGAGGAGGCACGCATCGGGACCGTCCTTCCACGGCCGGGCCGCCGACGGGGCCGGACGTCGCGGGGGTGGAGCGGGGGAACGCTACCCACGGCACGGTCGTCCGACAACGGGCCCCGGGACCGGAATGGCCGGTTTCCCGGAGGCGGCCGCCCCGTACGGGAAACGGGACCACGGGCCGGGCGCGGCGCGTCGGACAGCGCCGCGGGAGATCGCCCCGGTCCCCTCCCCGGGGGCGACCAGCGGAGAGGGACGGGGGAGGCGAACCCTCCGGATCCGGCCCGCGTGGCCTGATTCCCACGGTCCGAAGTGTGGCCGGAACGGTCCGGAAAATCCCCGGCAGACGGCCCGGCAGGCGACCCGACAGACGACCGACAGGAGCCCGCAGGCAGCCCGGCAGACGGCCGGAAGACGCCCCGAAAGGCCGCTCCGAACCGCGCCAACTCGGCCACGAAGCAAGGGAAACGGACGATCTGGACACTGTCTTGAATCTCTATATGCTGACGCCATGCTTTCCGCCGCCTCCACGCCCGAGAACGCCGGTCCCGCCACCCCCTCCGCGCCCCTGCCGGCCGCCGCCTCCCGGCTGGCCGGCGTCGGCGCGTCGCCGGTACGGGAGATCCTGGCGCTCACGGCCCGGCCCGAGGTGATCTCCTTCGCCGGCGGCCTGCCCGCCCCCGAGCTGTTCGACGTCGCCGGGATGCGGGCCGCGTACGACCGGGTCCTCACGGAGAACCCGCGGCACGCGCTCCAGTACTCCACGACCGAGGGCGACCCGGAGCTGCGCACCGCCGTCGCCGGCCGGCTCACCGCGCGCGGACTGCCCACGGACGCCGACGACCTGCTCGTCACCACCGGCTCGCAGCAGGCCCTCACCCTGCTCACCACCGCCCTCGTCGACCCCGGCGCCGTGGTCCTCGTCGAGGACCCCTGCTACCTCGCCGCCCTCCAGACCTTCGGCTTCGCCGGGGCCCGCGTCGTCCCCGTGCCCACCGACGACCAGGGCGTCGTCCCGGCCGCCCTGGAGGAGATCGCGGCCCGCGAGAAGCCGACCCTGCTCTACCTCGTCCCCACCTTCCAGAACCCCACCGGCCGCACCCTCCCCGCCGGGCGCCGCACCGCCGTCGCCGAGGCCGCGGCCCGCCACGGCTTCTGGATCGTCGAGGACGACCCGTACGGCGAACTGCGCTACGAGGGCGAGCGCGTCCCCTGGATCGCCGCCGCCCCCGAGGCGGCCGACCGCACCGTCCTGCTCGGCTCCTTCTCCAAGGTGATGGCCCCCGGCCTGCGGCTCGGCTACCTCCGCGCCCCCGCGGGGCTGCGCCGCTCCTGCGTCGTCGCCAAGCAGGCCGCCGACCTGCACACCTCGACCATCGACCAGGCGGCGGCCGCGCGCTACCTGCGCGACAGCGACCTCGACGCGCACGTGGCGGTGATCCGCGCCGCCTACCGGGAGCGCAGGGACGCGCTGCTCGACGGCCTGCCGGCCGCGCTGCCCGAGGGCAGCCGGTGGAACAGGCCGGAGGGCGGCATGTTCGTCTGGGTCACCCTGCCCGAGGGGTACGACGCCACGGCGCTCCTGAGGACCGCCGTCGGCCACGAGGTGGCGTACGTGCCGGGGGCGCCGTTCTTCTGCGGCGAGCCCGACCCGGGCGCCCTGCGCCTCTCGTTCACGACGCACTCGGCCGACGAGATCGGGGAGGGCCTGCGCAGGCTCGCCAAGACCTTCGCCCGGTGACTTCGCCCGGCCGCACGGTGGGCCGACCGGGTGAGCTTCCGTTCCGACCGGCCGCCACGCCGTCATCACGTCGTGTCGTTGTTGGGCCGAACGGGTGAGGAGCGGGAGGATGGACCCATGAGTAGGTACGAGAGGTACGACGTCACCGACGAGCAGTGGGAGGGCCTCGCGCAGGTCGTGCCCCTGCGCGGCCGTGACGAATGGCCGTCCAGGGTCGACCACCGCGCGATCCCCGAGCAGTACGAATCCGCCGAGCAGCGCCGCATGGTCGTGCTCCGCGTGCAGGTCTTCGCCGACGCCCGCGAGGTCGCCGAGTACCTCATCGCCCAGATCCCGGTGCTCCTCGATCTGACCGGCGCCGACACCGAGGTCGCCAAGCGGATCCTCGACTTCAGCAGCGGCGTCGTCTTCGGGCTCGGCAGCGGGATGCACCGCGTCGACCGGAACGTCTTCCTCCTCGCCCCGGCGGGCACGGAGGTCGAGGGCGCGGAGGGCGCGGACGAGGAGGAGGTCGTGGGCGGCCGGGCCGCCGGCGTCCCCCGATCGTAGGAAGGTCTTCTCGGCGTAACGGTTCGTCGGGGAAAGGCCTGCGTACGGTCCGGGCATGGACCTCACCGGCGGCTCCGCGCCCGCCCGCACGTCGAAGAACAGCCCCTCCGACCCTGCTTCCGTCCCCGCCTCCGATCCCGCTTCCGTCCCCGGTACCGTTTCCCTTCCCGGCGCCGTCCCCGCTTCCGGCGCCGTGCCTCCGGCCGGGCCGCGCGTCCCCGGGGCCCGCACCTCCGCCGCGTCGGCCTCCGCTTCCGTTTCCGCGTCCGTCTCCGTCTCCGGTACGGGCGGCTCCCTTCCGCGCACCTCCCGGCCCCGTGCCTCCGTCCCCGAGGCACGGGGCCCGGTCGTGCCGGAGGCCCGGTCCGACGCCCGGCCCGACGCCCGGCCCACCGTCACCGAGCTGCGGCTCTCCGCGTTCGCCGGACACCGCTCCGCCACGCACGCGCTCGGCCCCGTGACCCTCTTCGCCGGGCCCAGCGGCAGCGGCAAGAGCACCACCCTGCGGGCGTACGAGGCGCTGGCCCGGCTCTGCGCGGGCGACCCGCTCGACGAGGTGTTCCCGGACGCCGCCGACCTGATCCCCGAGCGCGCCCGGCCCGACGCCCAGGGCAGGCGCGGGTTCCGCATCGGGTGCACCGTCGACGGAGCGCGGGGACCCGTGCGGCTCGACCTCGCGGTGCAGGCCGAACCCCGGCTCCGCATCGTCGGCGAACGGCTCACCGCCGGGGGCCGCGTCCTGCTCGCCACCGCCCTCCGCGACCCCGGCCGCAGCACCGTCCAGGCCGAGTGGCACACGGCGGGCGCCACCCCCGTGACCAGGGCCCCGCTCCCCGACGACCTCCTCGGTACGGCCCTGCTGCCGCTGCGGGTCGCCGGCAAGACGCCCGGCCAGCTGGAGGTCCTGGCCGCCGCCGAGCAGGTGGTCGTCGGACTGCGGTCCGCCTTCGCCTGCGACCCCCGGCCCGAGCGGATGCGGGCCCCGGTCCCGCCGGGCGAGGGGCGGCTGCGGCGCGACTGCCGGAACCTCGCCGAGGTCCTGCACCGCACCCACACGGACTGCCCGCGCCGCCACCACCGGCTCGCGACCGTGGCGGGCGCGGGCTGCGCGGGGACCGTCACCGGACTCGGCGTCCGGGAACTCCCGGAGGGCACCGTCCGGGCGGTTCTCGAACGGGGCGGGCGGCCCGCGACCCCGCTCGGCCGCCTCGGCGACGGCGAACTGCGCTATCTGGCGCTCGCGCTCACCCTGCTCACGGGTCCCGGGGTCCTGGAGATGGACCGCGTCGCCGAGGTGCCCGACGCCATGCAGAGCATGACGCTGCTGGCGGACGACCTCGACCGGAGCCTTGACCCGCGCCAGGCGGGCGAACTGCTCCGCATCGCCGTGGAGATCGCCGGGGACGGGCACATCCGGCTCGCGGGCGCGGTGGGCGACCGGACGGCGGCGGAGGCGCGCCGAACGCCCGGGGTGACGGTGGTAGACCTGAGCGCGTGACGAGCGAAGAAGCGAAGAACGAAGACGTGAAGAACGAAGAAGCGAAGAACGCGGGCGTGGCGGGCCACGGTACGGCGGACGGCGGCGCGGCGGACCTCGGCATGGCGGAACTCCAGCGCAGGCTGGTCGCGTTCGCGGCCGCCCGCGACTGGCAGCCGTACCACACGCCCAAGAACCTGGTGGCGGCCCTCAGCGTGGAGGCGGCCGAACTCCTGGAGATCTTCCAGTGGTTGACCCCCGAGCAGGCCGAGCGGGTGATGGAGGACCCGGAGTCGGCCCACCAGGTCGCGGACGAGGTGGCGGACGTGCTCGCCTACCTCCTCCAGTTCTGCGCGGCGCTCGGCATCGACCCGCTGGCGGCACTCGCGGCCAAGATCGACCGCAACGAGGTCCGGTTCCCCGCCAAGCGCCGGGGCGGAGAGGGAGGAGAGCGCGCCGTGCCCGGG
Organism: Streptomyces sp. NPDC098101; assembly: GCF_044760185.1. Taxonomy (NCBI): domain Bacteria; kingdom Bacillati; phylum Actinomycetota; class Actinomycetes; order Kitasatosporales; family Streptomycetaceae; genus Streptomyces; species Streptomyces sp. NPDC098101. The sequence goes on from NZ_JBIWAS010000001.1 coordinate 26,772, forward strand.
GCGGGAGGTGCGGGTGAGGAAGGAGCTGAGGAAGCGGTGAGAAAGGCCCCGTGAACGAAGATCGTCACTCTTCGGAGTGATCGACTTCTCCCCATCGGGCCCCCTGTCCACAGATTTCCGAATTCCCCTGGTGTTGTGGCTCAGGTCGCCTCACTCTGGGTAATGACTCAGTGGGCGGCAAGTCGTGGGAACGGGGGCGGTGTTGATGGAAGCGGAGCGACTGATCGCGCTCGGCCGGCACGCGCTGGCGGAGAGCGGGACGGCACAGGACATCGTGGCGGAGGCCTGGCAGGCCCAGGCCCTCGCCCAGGCGATAGGGAGTCGTCTCGCGCTCTGCGGGCCGCAGGAGCTGCGCGGCGAGGCGCGGGGACTGGGTGAGATCGGGGAGCACCAGGCGGTGTGGGGGGCGGCCGGGCCGCGCGCGGCCCGGCTGACCGAGGTCGCGGACCCCCACCGGACGCTGACCGCGCTGGGGGAGCTGCTCGGCGAGGTGGGGATCGCGCTGGTGGGCGTGGCCTGCGCCACCGACGAGGAGGGGCTCTACTGGCAGTGCATGGAGGCGATCGACGCCACCGACGAGTCGAGCGACCGGGTGCGCGGGATGTTACGACGCCTGGCCGTCCGCGACGGCGAGCGGGCCCGCCCTCCCGACCCCGCCCGGGGCCGCGGGGCCCCGCGCCGGGAGCCGTCGTGCTGACGCGCCCCGCCGGGCCCCTGCGGGGCGGCACTCACGGGGCACCGGGCACGACCCGCCGGGACGCCGGACGCCCACCCGCCGGGCGCTCCCGCCCCGGACGCCCGGCGACCGGGGCGCCGAACGCACGTCCTCCGGAGTGCCGGGCGCCCGTCCTCCGGACGACCCGACCGGAGCGGACGGTCCGACCGGAGTGGACGGTCCGACCGGAGTGGACGACCCGACAGGAGCGGGCGACTCGACAGGAGTGGAGGACCCGACCGAAGCGGACGACCCGATCGGAGTGGGCGACCCGACCGGAGCAAATGGTCCGACCGCAGAGGATGGCCCGACCGAAGCGGACGGCCCGGGCGCCGGCCGGGAGGTTGGGCCGGGCCCGACGGTGCAGGATGGAGGCATGGATCTTCGCATCTTCACCGAACCCCAGCAGGGGGCCGACTACGACACCCTCCTCACCGTGGCCCGCGCCACCGAGGAGCTCGGTTTCGACGCCTTCTTCCGCTCCGATCATTACCTCAGCATGGGGTCCGCCGACGGCCTGCCCGGCCCGACGGACGCCTGGATCACCCTGGCCGGCCTGGCCCGGGAGACGAAGAGGATCCGTCTCGGCACGCTGATGACGGCCGGCACCTTCCGGCTCCCCGGTGTCCTCGCCATCCAGGTCGCCCAGGTCGACCGGATGTCCGGCGGCCGGGTCGAACTGGGCCTGGGCGCGGGCTGGTTCGAGGAGGAGCACAAGGCCTACGGCATCCCCTTCCCGAAGGAGAAGTTCGGCCGCCTCGAAGAGCAGCTGGCGATCGTCACCGGCCTGTGGGAGACCGAGGTCGGCAAGACGTTCACCCACGAGGGGGAGTTCTACCGGCTCACCGACTCCCCGGCGCTGCCCAAGCCCCTCCAGGACAAGATCCCGGTCCTGATCGGCGGACACGGCGCGACCCGCACCCCGAGGCTCGCCGCGCGGTACGCGGACGAGTTCAACATCCCGTTCGCCTCCCTGGAGGACAGCGAGAAGCAGTTCGGGCGGGTGCGGGCCGCCGCCGAGGCGATCGGCCGCCCGGCCGACGACCTGGTGTACTCCAACGCGCTGGTCGTCTGCGTCGGCCGGGACGACGCCGAGGTGGCCCGCCGGGCCGCCGCCATCGGGCGGGACGTGGACGAGCTCAAGGCCAACGGCCTCGCGGGCTCGCCCGCCGAGGTCGTCGACAAGCTCGGACGGTACGCGGCCATCGGTTCCTCCCGGGTCTACCTCCAGGTCCTCGACCTGGACGACCTGGACCACCTGGAGCTGATCTCCGCCCAGGTCCAGTCGCAGCTGGCCTGAGCGGGAGGAGCGCGCCGATGAGACCGGTCCGTACGCTCGCCGAGGCCCTCCGGGCGGAGGTCCTCGTCCTCGACGGCGGGCTCTCCAACCAGCTGGAGGCGCAGGGCTGCGACCTCTCGGACGCGCTCTGGTCCGCCCGGCTCCTCGCCGACGGACCCGAGCGGATCGAGGAGGCCCACGCGGCGTACGTACGGGCCGGGGCGCGGGTGCTCATCACCTCCGGCTACCAGGCCACCTTCGAGGGCTTCGCCCGGCGGGGCACGGGCCGCGAGGAGGCGGCGCGGCTGCTCGCCCGGAGCGTCGAGCTCGCGCGGTCGGCGGCGGAGTCCACGGGGGAGGAGGTCTGGGTCGCCGCGTCCGTCGGGCCGTACGGCGCGATGCTGGCGGACGGCAGCGAGTACCGGGGGCGGTACGGGCTCTCCGTGCGGGAGCTCGCGGCGTTCCACCGGCCCAGGATCGAGGCGTTCGCGGCGGCCGGGCCCGACGTCCTGGCCCTGGAGACGGTGCCGGACGCGGACGAGGCGGAGGCGCTGCTGCGGGCGGCCGAGGGGTGCGGGCTGCCCGTGTGGCTGTCGTACACGGTCGAGGGCGGGCGGACCCGGGCCGGGCAGGACCTGGCGGAGGCGTTCGCGGTCGCCGCCGGGAACGACCGGGTGGTGGCGGTCGGGGTCAACTGCTGCGACCCCGCCGACGCGGGACCCGCCGTGGAGACGGCCGTCGCGGTGACCGGGAAACCGGCCGTGGTCTACCCCAACAGCGGGGAGCGCTGGGACGCCCGGGCGCGGGACTGGCGCGGCGGGGCCGCCTTCGACCCGGGGCGGGCCACCGCCTGGGTCCGCGCGGGGGCCCGGCTCGTCGGCGGCTGCTGCCGGGTCGGCCCGTCCACGATCACCGCCCTCGCCGAGACCCTGACCGCCGCCGACGACGGCTAACCGGGGGGCCGGGGGGCCGGGAGACCACCCGCCCGTCCGGGTGCGCGGAAAATGCCTGGTGGGGTGGGGGAGGGCCGCACCATACTCGAAGACGTGTTCCTGACGATCAGTACGACCGGCACCCCGGAGCGACCCGCGACCGACCTCGGCTTCCTGCTGCACAAGCATCCCGAGCGGGCGCAGTCGTTCTCGACCTCGCACGGCACCGCGCACGTCCTCTATCCCGAGGCGAGCGCCGAGCGGTGCACGGCGGCACTCCTCCTGGAGGTGGACCCCGTGGCGCTGGTGCGCCGCGGCAAGGGCAAGGGCCGGGGCGGCGCCCCGGACTCCGCGCTCGCGCAGTACGTGAACGACCGGCCCTACGCGGCGTCCTCGCTGCTCGCCGTCGCGCTCGCGAAGGTCTTCAAGACCGCGCTGCACGGCGACTGCAAGGCGATGCCCGAGCGGGCCGCCGCGCCGCTGCCGCTGCGGATCGAGGTCCCCGCGCTCCCCGCCCGGGGCGGCGCCGGGCTGGTGCGCGCGCTGTTCGGCCCGCTGGGCTGGTCCGCCGTGGAGGCCGAACCGGTCGCGCTGGACGCCGAGTTCCCCGAGTGGGGCGACTCGCGGTACGTGCGGCTCGTCCTGGAGGGCGAGCTGCGGCTCGCGGACGCCCTCAACCACCTGTACGTCCTGCTGCCCGTCCTCGACGACGCCAAGCACTACTGGGTCGCGCCCGACGAGGTCGACAAGCTGCTGCGCGCCGGTGACGGCTGGCTCGCCGGGCACCCCGAGCGGAAGCTGATCACGGCCCGCTACCTCTCCCGCCGCTGGGGCCTGGCCCGGGAGGCGACGGAGCGGCTCGAACTGGTCCGGCTCGCCGAGGCCGAGGGCCTGGACGTCGAGGACGTCGACAACGCCGTGGACGAGACGACCGACACCGAGGAACGCCCGGTGCCGCTCGCCCAGCAGCGGCGGGACGCGATCCTGGCCGCGCTGGCGGAGGCCGGGGCGGCGCGCGTGCTCGACCTGGGCTGCGGACAGGGCCAGCTGGTGCAGGCCCTGCTCAAGGACCCGCGCTTCACCGAGATCGTCGGCGTCGACGTGTCCGTCCGGGCCCTGACCGTCGCCGCGCGCCGGCTGCGGCTCGACCGCATGGGGGAGCGGCAGGCCGCCCGCGTGAAGCTGGTGCAGGGTTCCCTCGCGTACACCGACAAGCGGCTGTCCGGCTACGACGCGGCCGTGCTCAGCGAGGTGATCGAGCACCTGGACCTGCCGAGGCTGCCGGCCCTGGAGTACGCGGTGTTCGGCTCGGCCCGGCCCCGTACGGTCCTCGTGACCACGCCGAACGTCGAGTACAACGTGCGCTGGGAGAGCCTGCCCGCCGGGCACGTCCGGCACAGCGACCACCGCTTCGAGTGGAACCGCGAGGAGTTCCGGAGCTGGGCGGCCCGGGTGGCGGGGGAGTACGGGTACGAGGTCGGGTTCGCCCCCGTCGGCCCCGACGACCCCGAGGTCGGACCGCCCACCCAGATGGCCGTCTTCACCCGTACCACCGGCGGAAACGACGAGAAGAAGAACGAGAAGAACGAGAAGGAAGAGAAGGAGGGACGGGCATGACCGCCACCACGGAAAGCACCACCGACACCACCACCGGGCGCCGGGCCCTGCCCGTCACCGACCTCTCCCTCGTCGTGCTCGTCGGCGCCACCGGCTCCGGCAAGTCCACCTTCGCCCGGCGCCACTTCAAGCCGACCGAGGTCATCTCCTCCGACTTCTGCCGGGGGCTCGTCGCCGACGACGAGAACGACCAGTCCGCCAGCCGGGACGCCTTCGAGCTCCTCCACTACATCGCCGGCAAGCGCCTGGCCGCCGGGCGGCTCACCGTCGTCGACGCCACCAACGTCCAGCAGGAGGCCCGGCGGCAGCTCGTGCAGCTGGCCAGGACGTACGACGTGCTGCCCATCGCGATCGTCCTCGACCTGCCCGAGCAGGTGTGCCGCGAGCGGAACGCGGCCCGTCCCGACCGGGCCGACATGCCCGCGCACGTCATCCAGCGCCACCGCCGCGAACTGCGGCGCTCGCTGCGCGGCCTGGAGCGCGAGGGCTTCCGCAAGGTCCACGTGCTGCGCTCCGTCGAGGAGGTCGAGGCCGCCGAGGTCGTCCTGGAGCGCCGCTTCAACGATCTGCGCCACCTCACCGGGCCCTTCGACGTCGTCGGCGACGTCCACGGGTGCAGCTCCGAGCTGGAGACCCTGCTCGGCAAGCTCGGCTACGTCGACGGCCACCACCCCGAGGGGCGCACGGCCGTCTTCGTCGGCGACCTGGTCGACCGGGGGCCCGACTCCCCGGGCGTCCTGCGCCGCGTGATGTCCATGGTCGCCTCCGGCGACGCCCTGTGCGTCCCCGGCAACCACGAGAACAAGCTCGGCCGCTGGCTGAAGGGCCGCAAGGTCCAGCGGACCCACGGCCTCGCCGAGACCATCGAGCAGCTGGAGGGCGAGAGCGAGGAGTTCCGGTCCGAGGTGGAGAAGTTCATCGACGGACTCGTCAGCCACTACGTCCTCGACGGCGGCGACCTCGTCGTCTGCCACGCCGGACTGCCGGAGAAGTACCACGGCCGCACCTCCGGCCGGGTGCGCTCGCACGCCCTGTACGGGGACACCACCGGCGAGACCGACGAGTTCGGGCTGCCCGTGCGCTACCCGTGGGCGGAGGAGTACCGGGGACGGGCCACCGTCGTCTACGGGCACACCCCCGTGCCGAACACCTCCTGGATCAACAACACCCTCTGCCTCGACACCGGAGCCGTCTTCGGCGGGAAGATGACCGCGCTGCGCTGGCCCGAGCGCGAGCTGGTCGACGTACCGGCCGAGCGGGTCTGGTACGAGCCGGCCCGGCCGCTCGCGACCGAGGCGCCCGGCGGGCACCAGGGACGCCCCCTGGACCTGGCCGACGTGCACGGGCGGCGGACGGTCGAGACCCGGCACCACGGCAACGTCGCCGTGCGCGAGGAGAACGCGGCGGCGGCCCTGGAGGTCATGAGCCGGTTCGCGGTCGACCCGCGCCTGCTCGCGTACCTGCCGCCGACGATGGCGCCGACCGCCACGTCCAAGGAGGACGGCTACCTGGAGCACCCGGCCGAGGCCTTCGCCCAGTACCGGTCCGACGGCGTCGAGCGGGTCGTGTGCGAGGAGAAGCACATGGGCTCCCGGGCCGTGGCCCTGGTCTGCCGGGACGCCGGCGCGGCCCGCGAGCGCTTCGGCGCCGACGGGGCCACGGGCGCCCTGCACACCCGTACCGGACGCCCCTTCTTCGACGATCCCGCCGTCACCGAGGAGGTCCTCGGGCGGCTGCGGACCGCGATCGGGGCCGCCGGGCTCTGGGACGAACTCGACACGGACTGGCTGCTGCTCGACGGCGAGCTGATGCCGTGGTCGCTGAAGTCGGCCGGTCTGCTCCGCGCGCAGTACGCGGCCGTCGGCGCCGCCTCGGGCGCGGTGCTGCCCGGCGCGATCGACGCCCTGCGCCGGGCGTCGGCGCGCGGCGTCGAGGGGATCGACGGGCTGCTCGACCGGCAGCGGGAGCGGGCGGTGGACGCGGCGGCGTTCACCGCCGCCTACCGCAGGTACTGCTGGCCGACCGAGGGCCTGGAGGGCGTGCGGTTCGCGCCCTTCCAGCTCCTGGCGGCGCGCGGGCACTCGCTCGCGGCCGTGCCGCACGACGAGCAGCTCGCGTGGCTCGACCGGCTCGTGGAGCACGACCCCACCGGGCTGCTCCAGGTCACCCGCCGGCTCGTCGTGGACACGGGCGACGAGGCCTCGGTCCGCGCGGGCACCGACTGGTGGCTGGAGCTGACCGGCGCGGGCGGCGAGGGCATGGTCGTCAAGCCGCTGGCGGCGCTCGTCCGCGACGGCAAGGGCCGGCTCGTCCAGCCGGGCGTGAAGGTCCGGGGCCGGGAGTACCTGCGGATCATCTACGGCCCCGAGTACACCCGCCCGGAGAACCTGGAGCGGCTGCGGCAGCGCTTCCTCGGGCACAAGCGGTCCCTCGCCCTGCGCGAGTACGCGCTCGGCCTGGAGGCGCTCGCCCGGCTCGCGGACGGCGAACCGCTCTGGCGCGTCCACGAGGCCGTCTTCGCGGTCCTCGCCCTGGAGTCGGAACCGGTCGACCCGAGGCTCTGACCGCCCGGGCGGACCCCGCGCCCCCGCCGACCGCCGTTCTCCCGCGCCCCCGCCGGACCGTTCCGGCGGGGGCGCAGGTGCGCCCCGGGTGGCGCTCCCCTGCGCCCCTCGTGCTCGTTGACGCGTTTCTTCCGCAGCCCCTAGCGTTCTTCACCCCGTCACGTGACGGGAGGTCAACGGCGTTGCCGCGCCGGGGAGACGGGGCGGGACCGCGCACGCGTACGCGCCGGTCGCGGAAGGCGGCCGGTCCGGACGCGCGCCGCCCCGGCACCGGGGCCGCCACGACACCGACGGCACCGGGCCCCGGACGCGGCCGGGGAACACGGACCGGCGTTGGGCCGTCGCGGGGGGACGGCCCAACGCCCCGGACCGGGAAGGAGCCGCACGTACCGCGTCCCGCGCCCTCCGCCCCGGACCGGGAGGGAGCCGTACGCACCGCGCCGCCGCGCGTTCACCCCGCCCTGTGTCGAAACGCGGGCCGCGAAGGCCCCCCTCCGTCAGGATGGACCCATGGGATTCCATGTCGATTCCGAGACCGGGCGGCTGCGCCGCGTCATCCTCCACCGGCCCGATCTGGAGCTGAAGCGGCTCACCCCGACCAACAAGGACGCCCTCCTCTTCGACGACGTGCTCTGGGTGCGGCGGGCCCGGCAGGAGCACGACGGCTTCGCCGACGTGCTGCGCGACCGGGGGGTGGAGGTGCACCTCTTCGCGGACCTCCTGAGCGAGTCGCTCAAGGTCCCGGCCGCCCGCGCGCTCGTCCTGGACCGGGTCTTCGACGAGAAGGAGTACGGCCCGCTCGCCGCCGACCACCTCCGGGCGGCCTTCGACTCCCTCGACGCCGTCGCGCTCGGCGAGGTCCTCGTCGGCGGGATGACGAAGCGGGAGTTCCTGGCGGCGCACCGGGAGCCGACCTCGGTCCGCTTCCACGCCCTCGACCTGGACGACTTCCTCCTCGGCCCGCTGCCCAACCACCTCTTCACCCGGGACACCTCCGCCTGGATCTACGACGGCGTCTCCATCAACGCCATGCGCTGGCCGGCCCGGCAGCGCGAGACGGTCCACTTCGAGGCGATCTACAAGCACCACCCGCTCTTCACCGGCCCCGAGGCGGGCCCCTTCCACCACTGGTCGGAGGGGCAGGCGGACTACCCGTCGACGATCGAGGGCGGGGACGTCCTGGTCATCGGCAACGGCGCCGTGCTCATCGGGATGAGCGAGCGCACCACCCCGCAGGCGGTGGAGATGCTGGCCCGGGGCATGTTCGCGGCCGGTTCGGCGCGCACGATCGTCGCGCTCGACATGCCGAAGCGGCGCGCGTTCATGCACCTGGACACGGTGATGACGATGGTCGACCAGGACACGTTCACCCAGTACGCGGGCCTCGGGATGCTCCGCTCGTACACGATCGAGCCGGGGGACGCGGGGCAGCCGCTGCGGGTGACCGACCGTCCGCCGGAGCGGATGCACGACGCGATCGCGGCGGCCCTGGGGCTCCCGGAGGTCCGGGTCCTCACGGCCACCCAGGACGTGCACGCGGCCGAGCGCGAGCAGTGGGACGACGGCTGCAACGTGCTCGCGGTGGAGCCGGGGGTGGTCGTCGCGTACGAGCGGAACGTCACCACGAACACCCATCTGCGCAAGCAGGGCATCGAGGTGATCGAGATCCCCGGCAGCGAGCTGGGCCGGGGGCGGGGCGGCCCGCGCTGCATGAGCTGTCCGGTGGAGCGGGACGCCGTCTGAGGGGCGCGGGGGACCCCCGGGCGGCCCGGCCTCCGTACAGGAGGGGGCTGTATATAAATGTTGAAGTGCGTATAGACTTCCAGGGTCCCGATCGTCGTCCCCCGACCGTACCCACAGGAGCGCGACCCATGGCCACAGACCTCATCGGCCGCCACTTCCTCAAGGAGCTGGACTTCACCGCCGAGGAGTTCCGCGGTCTGGTCGCGCTCGCCGCCGAGCTCAAGGCCGCCAAGAAGGCGGGCGCCGAGGTGCGGCGGCTGCGCGGCCGCAACATCGCCCTGATCTTCGAGAAGACCTCGACCCGCACCCGCTGCGCCTTCGAGGTCGCCGCCGCCGACCAGGGCGCCTCCACGACCTACCTGGACCCCTCGGGCTCCCAGATGGGCCACAAGGAGTCCGTCAAGGACACCGCCCGCGTCCTCGGCCGGATGTTCGACGGGATCGAGTACCGGGGGGACAGCCAGGCCGCGGTCGAGGAGCTCGCCGCCTATGCGGGCGTGCCCGTCTTCAACGGCCTCACCGACGACTGGCACCCCACCCAGATGCTCGCCGACGTGCTCACCGTGACCGAGCACACCGACAAGCCGCTGGACCGGGTCGCCTTCGCCTACCTGGGCGACGCCCGCTTCAACATGGGCAACTCCTACCTGGTCACCGGCGCCCTGCTCGGCATGGACGTCCGGATCGTCGCCCCGGAGGCGTACTGGCCCGCCGCGGACGTCGTCGAGCGGGCCCGCAAGCTCGCGGAGACCAGCGGCGCCACCGTCACCCTCACCGAGGACGTGACGGAGGGGGTCCGGGGGGCCGACTTCGTGGCCACCGACGTCTGGGTCTCCATGGGCGAGCCCAAGGAGGTCTGGGACGAGCGGATCGCCGCCCTCGCCCCGTACTCCGTGACCATGGACGTGCTGCGCGCCACCGGGAACCCGGACGTCGGCTTCCTGCACTGCCTGCCCGCCTTCCACGACCTGGGCACCGCCGTCGGCCGCGACATCCACGCCCGGCACGGCCTGACCGAGCTGGAGGTCACCGACGAGGTCTTCGAGTCGGCCCACTCGCTCGTCTTCGACCAGGCCGAGAACCGGATGCACACCATCAAGGCGGTCCTGGTCGCCACCATGGCGGGCACGGGCGCGGACACGGGGGCCGGGTCCGAAATCGGGGCATAGCGTTGCGTCCGATGGGGTGAATGCGCGGGGTGTGGTTTACGATCGCACGATTCACGCACGTTTCAGGGGGGTTCGGGCAGGTAAGCCCGAACCCCCCTGACGCGTGCACGCACCAGAAACGAGAACCCCCGCATGACCCCGTCCGCCGCGCGGATCAAGACACCGCAGCAGCTCCTCGCCGAATCCGGCGCCGACCTCGAGGGCCACGGCCTCCAGCGCACCATGGGCCTCTTCCAGCTCATCTGCTTCGGCGTCGGCGCGATCGTGGGCACCGGCATCTTCGTCGGCCTCTCCGACAGCGTCGCGGAAGCCGGCCCCGCGGTCGTGGTCTCCTTCGTGCTCGCCGCGATCACCTGCGTCTTCACCGCCTTCTCCTTCGCGGAGCTGGGCGGCGCGATCCCGGTCTCGGGCTCCTCGTACTCCTTCGCCTACGCCAGCCTCGGCGAGCGGGCCGCCTTCCTCGTCGGCTGGTGCCTGCTCCTGGAGTACGGCGTGTCCGTCTCCGCCGTCGCGGTCGGCTGGAGCCAGTACCTCAACGAGCTCCTGGACAGCCTGACCGGATGGCAGCTGCCCGCCGCGCTCTCCGCCGGACCGGGCGAGGGCGGCGCGGTGAACCTGCCCGCCGTGGTCGTGATCCTGCTCGCGGCCACCCTCCTGGTGCGCGGGGTCAGGGAGAGCGCCCGGGCGACCGCCGCCATGGCCGTCCTCAAGATCGGCATCCTGGTCGTCTTCTGCGCCATCGGCTTCACCGCCTTCCAGGACGGGCGCCTCTCGCCGTTCACCGGCAGCGGCGCCGCCGGCATCACCGCCGGCGCCTCCGTGGCCTTCTTCTCCTACATCGGCTTCGACGCGATCACCACGGCCGGCGAGGAGGTGAAGAACCCGCGCCGCGACATCCCGATCGCCATCCTCGTCTGCATCGGGCTCGTCACCCTGCTCTACTGCGCGGTCGCGCTCTCCGCGATCGGGGCGATCGGCCCCGACGCCGTCGCGAACAGCCCGGCCGCCCTCTCCGTCGTCGTGGACGAGGTCACCGGCTCGTCCGTCGGCGGCGGGATCGTCGCCTTCGGCGCGGTCGTCGCCATCGCCTCCGTCGTCCTCGCGGTGATGTACGGCCAGACCCGCATCCTGATGTCGATGTCCCGCGACGGGCTCGTCCCCCGGGTCTTCGAGCGGGTCTCCCCGAAGACCTCGACCCCCGTCGCCAACACCTGGATCGTGGCCGCCGTCTTCGCCGTACCGGCCGCCTTCGCCCCGCTCGACGTGGTCGTCGACCTGACCACCATAGGCACCCTCGCCGTCATGGCGGTCGTCAACCTCGCGGTGATGGTGCTGCGCCGCCGCGCCCCCGAGCTGCCGCGCTCCTTCCGGGTGCCGCTCTTCCCGCTGAGCCCGCTGCTCGGCATCGGCTTCTGCCTGTACCTGATCTGGGGCACGGGCTGGACGACCTGGCTGCAGTTCGCCGTCTTCCTGGTCGCGGGCGGGCTGCTGTACGCGCTCTACGGGCGCCGCAACTCGCGGCTCGTCACGTCGCCGGAAGCGTGAACCAGGCCGCCTTGCCGCGTGCGGTCGGGCGGTGACCGCAGTCGCTGCTGAGCGCCCGGACCAGGAAGAGGCCGCGGCCGTGCTCCTGCCATGGGTCGATCTCGGCGTCCGGGTCGGGGTGGACGATCCGGCCGGGCGCCGGGTCGTGGACCTCGATCCGGCAGTCGCCGGACGCCGTGCGCGGCTCGACGACCAGCTCGATGGGCCCCCGCCCCGCGGTGTGCCGGACGGCGTTGGCGACGAGCTCGGCGGTGAGCAGCTCCGCCGTGTCGGCCCCGCCGGGCGCGACGCGGGCGAGGGCGTCGCGGACGAGGGAGCGGGCGATCGGGACGGCGGCGGTGGTGTGGGGCAGCCGGACGCGCCGGGAAGCCGGCGATCCGGCGCCGCCGGGCCCGGCGGCGCCGGCGCGGTCGGTGGAGTCGAGGGTGTCGGGCATGGGAGGCAGGTTCCCTTCGCCGTGGGGGCGGACGGGGGGAGGGGGTTCCGAGACGTCCTGCCTCCGACCCTACGGAAGGGGGCGGCCCCTTCCCCAGGGCACCCCCTCCCCTTCCGGTGAGGACTTCCGTACCCACTTCGCGGGGCCCTGTGGGCTCCCGAACCCCTTTTGTCGCGTGCTCGTGACGATGGTCACAGAACGGTGATACGCTCCGGGACGGAGGAAGGAGGCCGTTCCCGATGAGCCCCTTTACCGGCTCCGCGTCCCGCACCGCCCGCTGGCGCCACCTGCGCCTGGACATCGACGAGGGCGTCGCCACCGTCACCCTCGCCCGGCCCGCGAAACTCAACGCCCTCACCTTCGGCGCCTACGCCGACCTGCGCGACCTCCTCGCCGAGCTCTCCCGCGAGCGGGCCGTCCGCGCCCTCGTCCTCGGCGGCGAGGGCCGCGGCTTCTGCTCCGGCGGCGACGTGGACGAGATCATCGGCGCCACCCTCTCCCTCGACACCGCCCGGCTCCTCGACTTCAACCGGATGACCGGCCAGGTCGTCCGCGCCCTGCGCGAATGCCCCTTCCCCGTCGTCGCGGCCCTCCACGGCGTCGCCGCGGGCGCCGGAGCGGTCCTCGCGCTCGCCGCCGACTTCCGGATCGCCGACCCCACCACCCGCTTCGCCTTCCTCTTCACCCGGGTCGGCCTCTCCGGCGGCGACATGGGCGCGGCCTACCTGCTGCCCCGGGTCGTCGGCCTCGGCCACGCCACCCGGCTCCTCATGCTGGGCGAGCCCGTCCGCGCCGCCGAGGCCGAGCGCATCGGCCTCCTGAGCGAACTCACCGAGGAGGGCGCCGCCGACGCCCGCGCCGCCGCCCTCGCCCGCCGCCTCGCGGACGGCCCCGCGCTCGCCCTCGCCCAGACCAAGGCCCTGCTCACCGCCGAACTCGACATGCCCCTCGCCGCCTCCGTCGAACTCGACGCGGCCACCCAGGCCCTCCTGATGCACGGCGAGGACTACGCCGAGTTCCACGCGGCCTTCACGGAGAAGCGCCCCCCGAAATGGCGGAGCCGGTAACCCCGCCGGGGCCCCGGGCCGCACCCCCGTCCCCCTCCCGCATCGCCGTCGTCGGCGGCGGCCCCGGCGGGCTCTACGCCGCCGCCCTGCTCAAACGGCGCGACCCCCGGCGCCAGGTCACCGTCTGGGAGCGGAACGCGCCCACCGACACCTTCGGCTTCGGCGTCGTCCTCTCCGACGAGACCCTCGGCGGGATCCGGGACGCCGACCCCGCCGTGTACGCGGCGCTCGACCGCGAACTCGTCCGCTGGGACGACATCGACGTCGTCCACCGGGGCCACCGCACCACCTCCACCGGCCACGCCTTCGCCGCCCTCGGCCGCCACCGGCTCCTGGAACTCCTGCACGCCCGCTGCGCCGACCTCGGCGTACGCCTCCGCTTCCGCGCCGAGGCCCCGCCCGCCGCCGAACTCGCCGCCGCACACGACCTGGTCGTCGCCGCCGACGGCGTCCACAGCCGCACCCGCGACACGTACGCCGCGCACTTCCGCCCCCGGATCACCACCCACCGCTGCCGCTACATCTGGCTCGCCGCCGACTTCGCCCTCGACGCCTTCCGCTTCGAGACCGCCGAGACCGGACACGGCATCGCACAGCTCCACGCCTACCCCTACGCGCCCGGCGCCTCCACCGTCATCGTCGAGATGCGCGAGGAGGTCTGGCGCGCCGCCGGCCTCCACGCGCTCGACGAGGCCGGATCCACCGCCCGCTGCGCCGAGATCTTCGCCGGAGCGCTCGGCGGCCGGAAGCCGCGCGCCAACAACTCCGCCTGGACCGCCTTCCGCACGGTCGTCAACGACCGCTGGTCGTACGGCAACACCGTCCTCATCGGCGACGCCGCCCACACCGCGCACTTCTCCATCGGCTCCGGCACCAAACTGGCCGTCGAGGACGCCCTCGCCCTCGCCGACAGCCTCGACGCGCACGGCACCACGGAAGAGGCCCTGGCCGCCTACGAGACCGGGCGCCGCCCCGTCGTCGAATCCACCCAGCGCGCGGCCGCCGCCAGCCTGCACTGGTTCGAGGAGCTCGCGGGCCACGCCGACCGGCCGCCCCGCCGCTTCGCCTTCGACCTCCTCACCCGCAGCCGCCGCGTCACCCACGCCAACCTGCGCCTGCGCGACCCCGCCTTCACCGCCGCCGTCGAGGACGACTTCGGCTGCCCGCCCGGCACCCCGCCCATGTTCACCCCCTTCCGGCTGCGCGGACTGACCCTGCGCAACCGGATCGTGGTCTCCCCCATGGACCTGTACGCCGCCGAGGACGGCGTCCCCGGCGACTTCCACCTCGTCCACCTCGGGTCCAGGGCCCTCGGCGGCGCCGGACTCGTCATGACCGAGATGGTCTGCGTGAGCCCCCGGGGCCGCATCACCCCCGGCTGCACCGGCCTGTGGACCGACGAACAGGCCGCCGCCTGGAGCCGGATCACCGACTTCGTCCACACGAGCGCGCCCGGCACCGCGCTCGGCGTCCAGCTCGGCCACTCCGGCCGCAAGGGCTCCACCCGCCGCATGTGGGAGGGGATCGACCGGCCGCTCCCCGAGGGCAACTGGCCGCTCGTCGCCGCCTCCCCCCTCCCGTACCGGCCCGGCGTCAACCAGACCCCGGACACCCTCGACCGCGCCGGACTCACCGCCGTCCGCGAGGAGTTCACGGCCGCCGCCCGGCGCGCCGCCCGCGGCGGCTTCGACCTCCTCGAACTCCACGCCGCCCACGGCTACCTGCTCTCCGGCTTCCTCTCCCCACTCACCAACCACCGCACCGACGCCTACGGCGGCGACCTCGAAGGACGCCTCCGCTTCCCCCTCGAAGTCCTCGACGCGGTACGGGAGGCCTGGCCCGACGACCGGCCCCTGACCGTCCGGATCTCGGCCACCGACTGGGCCGGGGGCGGCACGACGGTCGAGGACGCCGTCGCGACCGCCCGCGCCCTCGCCGCCCGCGGCGCCGACGCCATCGACGTCTCCACCGGCCAGGTCGTCCCCCACGAGACCCCCGCGTACGGCCGCTCGTACCAGACCCCGTACGCCGACCGCATCCGCAACGAGACCGGGATCCCCGTGATCGCGGTCGGCGCGATCTCCTCCTGGGACGACGTCAACTCCCTCCTCCTGGCAGGCCGCGCCGACCTCTGCGCCCTCGCCCGCCCCCACCTCTACGACCCCCACTGGACCCTCCACGCGGCGGCCGAACAGGGCTACGAGGGCCCGGCGGCCCCCTGGCCCGCCCCGTACCGCGCGGGCAGCCGCCGCCCGCCCACCGGCCGCCGCGACTAGGGAGGACCGTCCGGCAGAACCGGTCAAACAACCCTGCGAACCCTCCCCCTTGGGGATGAAGCGCCGCCGCCGCCGTGCCCCCGGTCGCCCTCCCGCTGTTCTTCCGGCGGAAAGATCGTTCCGACTCCGGGAGAGGGCAGGATGCAGCGAGACGGGCAGGGCGGTCGGCGCCCATGAGCCTGTACCAGGAGGCCGCGCCCCGCACGGCGCCCGCCGCCACCCGCACCGCCCGGACGGTGGCCGGGGAACTCCTCGACCGCACCCTCGGCGCCCCGGCCGAACACCCCCGCCGGGACGTCGGCGGCGCCGGACCCGTCGGGATCGACGCGGGCGACGAGCGCGCGGTGCAGGCCGCGTGCGGCGTCATGCACGTGCACGGCCGGGCCACCGGCGCCCCCGCGCCGCTCGCCGCGGACTACGTCTCCACGGTGACCGGCGTCCTCGCCGCCCAGGGCGCCACGGCGGCCCTCCTCGCCCGCCGCCGGGGAGGCCCGCCGCTGCGGACCCGCACCTCCCTCGCCCAGGGGGCGCTCCTGACGGTCACCCAGTACCTCGCCGCCGCCACCGCGCACGAGACCGCGGAGGCCGGGGGCCCTGACGGCACGGGCCTCGCCACCCTCACCACCGCCGACGCCGTGCGCGTCGAGATCGAGACCCTCGACCCCACCGCCTGGGCCGGGTTCTGGCAGCGGCTCGGCGTTCCGCCCCGGACGGCGGGACGCGGCTGGCAGCCCTTCCAGACCCGCTTCGGCACGGCCGTCTGCCCCCTGCCCCCGGAACTCCGCGCCGCCGTACGGACGCACCCCCTGGAAGCCGTACGGGCAGCGGGCGCCGCGCACGGCGTGTCGGTCGCCGCGATCGGGGAGGACACGACGGCCCCGCCCGGCCTCGCCCCCTGGACCCTCGCACCGGCCCCTCCCGCCGACCCGTGCCCGCCCCTCTCGCCCCTCCCGGCGGTCACCGACGCGGACGCCCTGCCGCTCGCCGGTCTGCGGGTGGTCGAATCGGCCCGCCGCGTCCAGGGACCCGTGGCCGGACACGTCCTGCGGCTGCTCGGCGCCGAGGTCGTCCGTGTCGAACCCCCCGGCGGCGACCCCCTGCGCGGCCTGCCCCCCGTCGCCGGGGGCTGCTCGGTCCGGTTCTCCGCGCTCAACCACGGCAAGTCCGTCCACGAGGCCGACCTCACCACCCGCCAGGGCCGGGACGCCGTGCGCGAACTGGTCTCCCGCGCCGACGTCTTCCTGCACAACTGGGCACCCGGCAAGGCCGAGGCCCTCCGCCTCGACGCCGACGACCTGCACGCCGTCAACCCCCGCCTGGTGTACGCCTCCGCCTCCGGCTTCGGCACCGCCCTCGGCCCCGTCCCCCCGATCGGCACCGACTACCTGGCCCAGGTCCACGGCGGCCTCGCCGCCGCGCTGCGCCCCGCCGGAGAGCTCCCCGCCCCCTCCCTCATGACCGTCACCGACGTCCTCGGCGGACTGGTCCTCGCCCAGGCCGCGCTCGCCGGCCTCCTCGCGCGCCAGGAGACCGGCCGGGGCTGCCGCGCCGCGTCCTCGCTGCTCTCCGCCGCCGCCCTGGTCCCGCGCCCGCCCCGGCGCGTCGCCCTCTCCGCGCTGGACCGCCCGCTGCCCACCGCCGACGGACTGCTGTACCTGGGGGCCGAGGCGCGGGCCCTGCCCCGCGAGGTGGCCCGTACCGTCGGCGCCACCGGCACCGCCCCGGTGGGGGAGCGGCTGCGGACCCGTACGACGGACGCGTGGCTGGCCGAGCTGCGGGAGGCGGGACTGCCGTCCGTCGCCGTCCGCACCGACCTGGCGGCCCTCGCCGCGGACCCGGCCTTCGCCCGGGCCGTCCTGCCGCCGGACGACCGCCTCCCGTACGCGCGCCCCGCCGCGCCCTGGGAGTTCACGGAGGAGGCCCGGTGACCACCGCCCCCACCGCGCACCGGGCCGCCTGGCGCTCCCGCAACGGCCTGGAGTTACCCGACAGGGTCCCCCGCCCCGACCGCGAGGCGTGGGAGGCCCGGGGGCTCTGCCCCGGCGCCGACCTCTTCACCCTCTTCCGGGGACACGCGCTCGCCGCCCCCGGCCGGGACGCGGTGGTGGACGACCGGGGGACCGTCTCCTACGGCGAGCTGTACGCGGAAGTGCTGCGCGTCGCGGCCCTGTTCGCGGAGGCGGGGCTCGGCCCCCGGGACGTGATCGCGCTCCGGCTCCCCAACGGGCGCCTCGCGGCGGCGGCGGAACTCGCCGTCTACGCCCTCGGCGCGGTCGCCCTGCCCTACCCGCTCGGCGGCGGTACCCGCGACACCCTCTCCCTCCTCGCCCGCTCCCGGGCGGGCGGAGCCGTCCTGAGCGAACCCGAAGACCTCGAAGCGGCGTCCGAACTCCCCTGGTTACGTGCCGTGTTCACGACCGGTCCCGATGCCCCTCCCGGGGTGCGGCGCCTCGACCGCTCCCCGTCCGGCGGACCGTTCCGCCCGGCCGAACCCCCCGCCGCGGCCACCGCCCCGGCCCGGATCCTGGTCTCCTCCGGCTCCGAGGCCGAACCGAAGATGATCGCCTACAGCCACCAGGCCATGGCCGGCGGCCGCGCGACCTACGTACGAGCCCTCACGGGCCTCCCACCCGAACCCGACGCCCCGGCCTTACCCCACCCCTCGGCCGGACCCGACGCCCCGGCTTTACCCCGCCCTTCGGTCACCCTCGACTCCCCGGCCGTACCCGGCCCTCCGGCCGCCCCCGACTCCCCGGCCGAGCCTCGCCCTCCGGCCGTACCCCACCCCTCGGTCGCCCTCGACTCCCCGGCCGAGCCCGGCCCTCCGGCCGCATCCGACCCCCCTGCCGTACCCCACCCCTCGGCCGAACCCGGCCCCTCGGCCGAACCCCGCCCCCCGGCCGCCCCGCCCCGCCTCCTCGTGCTCGTTCCCCTCGCCTCCTCCTACGGGTCGCTGGGCGTCCCGGTCGCGCTCGCCGCGCTCGGGGGGACCCTGATCGTGCGCGGGCGGTTCGACGCCGCCGACGCGCTCCGGGCGGTCGTCGAGCACCGGCCCACCCATCTGTTCGGGGTGCCGACCATGCTGCGGCGGATGGCGGACCTGCCGCGCCTCGCGGGGGAGGACACCTCCTCGCTGCGGGCCGTGGTCTCCAGCGGCGCCGCGCTCCCCGCCTCCACCGCGGCCGCCTGCCGCGAACGGTTCGGCACGCCGGTCGTCACCGTGTACGGCTCCTCCGACGGCGTCAACTGCCACACCGCCGCCCCCGGCGCCCCCGCCGGGGACACCGCGGGAACCCCCGACCCCGCCGTGGCCGCCCTCCGGATCGTCCGGCCGGACGGCTCCCCGGCGGCCACCGGGGAGCCGGGGGAGATCCAGGCCAGGGGGCCCATGACCCCGCTGTGCTACGTGGCCGCCCCCGAACTCGACGCCCGCTACCGCACCGCCGACGGCTGGGTCCGCACCGGCGACCTGGGGGCGCTCGACGCGCAGGGGCGGCTGCGGGTCCTCGGCCGGCTCAAGAACGTGGTGATCCGGGGCGGTTACACCATCAGCCCGGCCGAGGTGGAACGCGAGCTGGGCACCCACCCCGGGATCGCGGAGGCGGTCTGCGTACCGGTGCCGGACGAGGAGTTCGGGGAGCGGCTGTGCGCGTGCGTACGGCCGGTGCCGGGGGCGCCCGCGCCCGTCCTGGGCGCGGTGACCGCGCATCTCGCCGCCCGAGGCCTCGAACGGCGCAAGTTCCCCGAGTACCTGCTCGTCCTCGACCGGATGCCGCTGCGGCCCACCGGAAAGGTCTGCCGCCGCACCGTCACGGCCAGGGCCGTGGCCTCCTTGAGGGCCGTCCCGGACACCGGGGCAGAGGATTTCACTCATACAGGGGAAATCCCGAATTAATAGCTCGGAAACGCCGAAACGCGTGCAATCCTGTTGCCACAAGCGGAATCCCTGATTCAACTTCCTTCGCGGCAGAGGCCCGGCAGGCCCGCCCCCCGTTCATGGAGAAGCTCTCTTGCGACGTTCCCTTGTCACCCTCCTCCTCGCCTCCGGCGCCGCCCTGGGCCTCCTCCAGACCCCGGCGACCGCCGCCGAGGGGACCGTCACCGTCTTCCAGACGGAGGCGCACCCCCTGGCGGTCTACGAGAACCCGAGGGGCTGCCACAAGCTGCCGGCCGCGGCGCACGTGCTGAACAACACCACCGACGGACCGGTCCGCATCTACGCCGACCCGTTCTGCCTCGGGCCCTCCCTCACGGTCGCCCCCGGGCACGGCTCCCACGTGGCGCCCGGCAGCGGCAGCTTCAGCGCCTGACGGACCCGACCGCGAGGGGAACCACACCGGACACATGGGGGGAAACATGTTCACAGAAGTCGCCGTGGTCGGTCTCGGCTACGTCGGTCTCCCGCTGGCCCGCCGGGCCTGCGAGGCGGGCCTGACGACCGTCGGCCACGACATCGACGCCGACGTCGTCGAGGGCCTGGAGGGGGGACGCTCCCACGTCGGGGACGTCCACGACGAGGACGTCGCGGCGATGCGCGCCGCGGGCTTCCGCGCCAGCACCGACCCCGGCGTCCTCGCCGGCGCCCACACCGTCGTCGTCTGCGTCCCGACCGGCCTCACCCCGGACGGCGAACCGGACCTGGAACCGCTGCTCGCGGCCGTCCGCACCGTCGCCCGCCACCTCGAACCGGGCACGCTGGTCTGCGTCGAGTCCACCAGCCACCCGGGCACCACGGAGGAGATCGTCCGGCCCCTCCTCGAAGCCCACGGCCTGCGCGCGGGCGAGGACTTCCACCTGGCGTACTCGCCCGAGCGCATCGACCCCGGCAACCGCCGCTACACCCTGCGCACCACGCCGAAGGTCGTCAGCGGCTCCACCGAACTCTGCGCCAAGCACGCCGCCGCCTTCTACGAACGGCTCGTCGACGAGGTCGTCGTCGCCGCCGGGACCCGGGAGGCGGAGATGGCCAAGATCCTGGAGAACGCCTACCGGTACGTGAACATCGCCCTGGTCAACGAGGCCGCCGTCTACTGCGACCGGGTCGGCATCGACATCTGGGACGTGCTGCGCTGCGCGGACACCAAGCCCTTCGGGTTCTCCGCCTTCCGCCCCGGACCCGGCGTCGGCGGCCACTGCATCCCGGTCGACCCCCGCTACCTGATGACCCGCGCCGCCGAACAGGGCTTCACCTTCCACACCCTGGGTGCCGCCCGCGCCGTCCTCGACGCGATGCCGGACCACGTCGCCGGGCGCGCCCGCGACCTGCTCGTCGCCGCGGGCACGGACCCGGCGGACGCCCGGGTGACGCTGCTCGGCGTCGCCTACAAGGCCGACGTCGCCGACACCAGGGAGTCACCCGCCTACCCCGTGGCCCGCGCCCTGCGCTCTCTCGGGGTCCGGCTCGCCTACCACGACCCGCACGTCGAGCGGTTCGAGGTGGACGGCGACCCCGTGCCCCGGCGGTCGACGCCGGAACGGGCCCTCGCCGACAGCGACCTGGTCGTCCTGCTCCAGGACCACTCCGCCTACCGGTCGGCCGACTGGGACGGGGCCGCCTGCCCGGTCCTCGACACCCGGGGAACGGCGGAGGGCCGGCGCGTGGTGCGGCTCTGACGCCCGCGCCGCCCCCCACAGACCTCCGGCCCGGGACGCGCCCCCGCGTCCCGGCCGCGAGCAAGGCGCCCGGACGCCGTCCGGACGTCACACGAGGAAAGAAACAAGGAGAACAACCCATGACCGTGGCAATCGACAACGTCGCCCAGGAGCGTCTGGCGAAGCGCTTCGACAAGTGGGACGCCGACGGCAACGGCCTGCTGGAGCCCTCGGACTTCACCACCGAGGCCGCCAACATCGCCCGCGCGTTCGGCGAGTCCCCCGAGTCGCCGAAGGCCTCCGCGCTGCGCGACGGCTTCGTCGCCCTCTTCGGCGACCTCGCCCGCCGCGCGGGCGTCGCGCCGCAGGGCTCGATCGACCGCGAGCAGTTCCTCCGGGCCGCCGGTGAGATCGTCCAGGGCGGCGCCGCCACCTTCGACCCGGTCTTCGCCCCGGTCGCCAAGGGCATCGTCGGCCTGGCCGACCGCAACGGCGACGGCGTCATCGACGGCGAGGAGTTCGCCACCTGGCTCAACGCCCTCGGCCTCGGCCAGGCGGAGGCCCGCGCGGCCTTCCAGCAGATCGACGCCGACGGCGACGGCACCCTCTCCGAGCAGGAGCTCCTCGCCGCCGTACGCAAGTTCCACCTCGGTGAGCTCGACGTCGAGCTGCTCGGCTGAGACCGGCACCCGACCCGACAGCGGCCGGCCGGCGTCCCCTCCCGGGGCGCCGGCCGGCCGCCGTGGTGTGCCGTGACGTCCCGTCAGCCGGCGGGCGCGAAGACCACCGGGGTCTCCGGCGCCAGGGCCAGGGACCGGCCGGTCAGCAGCCGGGGCGCGTGGATCACGATGTTGTAGTGGTTGGGCAGGTGGCAGCCGTCGAAACCGAGCACGGTGCCCACCGGCTCCCCGCCGATCAGGACCGTGTCCCCCCGGTCGACGACCCCGCCGACCTCCAGCTCCACGAAGCCGAGGAAGCCGACCCGGTCCACCCGGGCGCCCGGCACGTCGGTCCACCGGTCGGTCGTGAGCAGCTCGTGCACCTCGCCCCGGCGCACGCACCGGGCGGCGAACGGCTCCAACTCCATCCCCCGGTCCGTGCGTTCGTGCAGCAGCACCTTCACCAGGGTCCCGCGCACCGCGCGCTTGGCGCCGTTCTCGTGCCGACCCGAGTCCAGCGAGGGCGGGGCCGAGGGAAGGGCGGGGGAGGAGGTCACCGGGACTCCGATCGACGGGCGGCGTGCGACGCACGGGGGGTGCGCGGCCGGGGCGGACCGGCCGCGGCCTCCGCCGCGTAGACGGCGGCGACCAGTTCGAGCGCGGCCAGACCGCCCTCGACGGCCCGCGAGGGATCGGGCAGGTCGCGCAGCCGGGCCACGTCGCGCAGCACGCCCTCGTACTCGTGCCACAGCGACTCCTTGAAGCCGGGGTGGCCGTCCAGCATGTCCGCGCCCAGCTCGGTGCCGTCGCTGAGGCGTACGAGCACGTCCTTCACCTCCCCGGGATACGACCAGTCCAGCTCCACCCGCCCCCGGCCCCGCCCGTCCGGACCGGCCAGCTCGATCACCGCCTGCCGGTCGGTCCCGGCCGCGTCCCGGGTCACCTCGACGGCGACGACCTCCGGAGGCCGCTCGCCCAGCAACAGCCGTACGAGATCGAAGGCGTTGGGCCCGTTGTCCGCGACGCAGCCGCCGCCGCAGCGGGCCGGGTCCAGGTACCAGGTGTCCGCGCCGATGTGCTCCTCGATCCGCTCCAGGTACCGCACCCGTACGGACTCCACCCGCACCGGCGCGCCCGGCGGGGGCAGCCGCTCCAGGAGGTCCAGGACGCGGTCGTTGTAGCGGCGGTGGAACGCCGTGAACAACGGGACGCCGTGCTCCCGGGACAGTGCGGCGAGCCGCCGCCCGTCCGCCGGGTCCAGGGCAAGCGGCTTCTCCACGCACACCGGGACGCCGGCCCGCAGCGCGTCCGCGCACACCTCGGCGTGCGCGTGGTTGGGCACGGCCACGACCAGGGCGTCCAGCCGCCCGGAGGCGAGCAGCTCCCGGTGCCCGGTGTGGCAGGCGAACCGGTCGCGGTACGGGGCGAGGGCCTCTTCGCGCAGGTCGCAGACCGCGGCCACCTCCCACTCGGGCAGCCGTTCGGCCGCCGCCAGGTAGAAGCGGGAGATCACCCCGAGCCCGGCGACCCCCAGGCGCAGGGGCGGGCCGTCTCCGGTGCGCCTTCCGGCGGCCGACGTCATCGGCCCTCCCTCGGGGCGACCGGGGCGACCGGGGCGACCGGGACCGCCGGGGCGGCCGGCAGGCGCAGGCCGAGGGCGGTCAGCTCGGCGTGGAGCGGGGCGGGCAGCGGGACGCCCGACGCGCGCCGCTCCTCGGCGCGTTCGGCCTCCCCGTGGCCCGGGTAGCGGACCGGGTCCCGCCCCGGCAGCGGAGGACAGTCCAGTACCGTCCCGAACATCTCCCGGGCGTCCCCGGCGAAGCCGTCGCGCAGCGCGTCGGGGGCGATCGCCAGGACGAGGAAGCCGATGTCGTCGTCGCTGCCGCCCGGCCTGCCGTCCCCTTCGAGGGCGGCAGGGGCGGGCCCGGTGGCGGCCCCGGGCAGCACGGCGGCGAGCAGTTCGACGGCGAGGCCGAGGCCGAACCCCTTGAAGGCGCCGGTCGCCGGGGTGCCGCCCAGCCAGCCGAGCCAGGCCTCGCCCCGGTCGTAGGCGGCCGCGTCCCGCACCGGGCGCCCGGCGTCGTCGGTGAGCCACCCCTCGGGCGCCTCGCGGCCGTCCCGGGCGGCGGTGCGGACCCGGCCGGTGGGGACGACGGTGGTGCTCATGTCGAGGACGAACGGCCGCCCCGCGACCGCCGGGGCCGCCACGCTCAGCGGATTGGTCCCGAGCAGGGCCGCCGCGCCGAGCGGCGGACGGGCGATGCGCTGGCCGCCGCAGTTGGAGGCCACCACGCCGACCATGCCCCGGTCGGCGGCCCGCCGCGCGTGGACGCCCGCGCAGCCGAAGTGGGTCGCGCCCCGCACCGACACGAGCCCGATGCCGTGCCGGGCCGCCCGCTCCGCCGCGAGGTCCATCGCCTCCGACGCGGCCCACAACCCGAGCGCCCGCCGGTGGTCCAGGAGCACACAGGCCCCCAGGTCGCGCAGGACCTCCGGATCGGCGGCCGGATCGGCGCCGCCGGACTCCAGGAGCGGCCGGTAGAGCCGGCCCAGGTTGAACACGCCGTGCGAGTCCATGCCGGTCAGGTCGCCGTAGCAGAGCGCCTCGGCGGCGAGCCGGGCCCGGGCCTCGGGGACCCCGAGCCGGACGAAGCAGGCGGCGGTCTCGCCGAGCAGCGTCTCGTACGAGACCGTCACCTCCCTCCGCACGTCGCCGCGGGGTGCGGCGCCGTCGGGCAGCGTGGACGTCATGCGGTTCCTGCTTTCTCGGTGGGGCCGGTGAGGCCGGTGGGGCCGGTCTGTAGGGGTACCGGCACGGCGGGACGGGTCCCGTCGTGCCGTCGTACGTCGTCGGCGAAGGCGGTGAGCAGCGCGGCGGTGCGCTCCGCGAACGCCTCCAGGTCGGCCAGGTCCACGAACTCGCCCGCCGCGTGCGCCCGGTTGGCGTCGAGGGAGCCGGGGCCGAAGACCGTGGTGAAGGTGTCCGGCAGGCCCTCCGCCCAGATCGCGTCGCAGGTGAAGGCCGGTTCGTCGTCAGGCCACCGGTCGACGCCCGCCTCCGCGAGGAGCTCGTCGCCCCACTCCGGCTGGGGCCCGAGCGCGGGCAGGCCGCGCTTCTCCCACTCCAGGCGGGTGATCCGGGCGGCGTCTTTGGCGGTCCGCGTGAACGGCGGCGTGCCGGAGAACCGGGCGGTGAACTCCCGCAGGCCCTCGTCGAGGGCCCGGACGAGGGCGCGCTCGGCGGCGGCACCGGCTTCGGCCGTGGCGTACGCCAGGTTGAGCAGCAGACCGCCGGAGCCGTGCACCTTGTTGTGCAGCGTGCCGGTGTGCAGCCCGGCCACGCAGACGGTGAACGGCGGCCCGCCGGACGCCTCCCGGCCGAGGGCGGCCGCCAGGTGCTGGGCGAGGAAGCCGAGGAGGACGGTGGCGTTGTGCCCGGCCTCCGGCCGGTCGTCCACGGAGTCCTCGCCGTCGACCGCGATCCGGGCGGTCGCGGCGGCCGTCGCCCGGGGCAGGTGGCGCAGCCCCGTCGGCTCGCAGAACACGTTGAGCCGGCCCGTGTGCCCCGTCTCCACGAGCGGGCGGGTGCCGAAGGTGCCGAGCGCCCCGCCCTCCTCGCCCGCCACCGCCTGCACAAGGACCGCGACGTCCCGGCCGACCGCCGGACAGGCCCGGGCGGCGGCCGCGACGCCGGCGAGCAGCGCCACGGCGGGACCCTTGGCGTCCACCGCGCCCCGGCCGGTGAACCGGACCCCGTCGAACGCGGGCGGCTCGCCCCCGGCGACGGTGTCCAGGTGCACGTTGAACATCACCGTGCGCTCCCGGGGCAGTGCGGGCCCGAGCCGCAGCACCAGGCTCGGCTGCCCCGCCAGGAACGCCGGGTCGGCGGCGACCGCGCGCCGCACCGGCGCCGGGGTGTCGTCGCGCAGCACCGCCGAGGGGTCCGGGGCGCCGAGGCGCACGGTCCTGAACCCGAGCCGCTCCGCCGCCGTCGCGTACGAGCGCAGGGCGGCCGCCGTCAGGTGGGACGCGCCGGGACCGGTCTCCAGCGGACCCGCCGTGGGCGTGTGCAGCAGGTGCAGCAGCAGGCCCGTGTCGACGGCGGGGCGCGGCGGGGCCTCCGGGCCGACGGAGGGGGCGGCGGAGGGGACGGGGACGGGCAGGGCCGTCAGGCGGCGGGCCGCCCGCACGAAGGGGCCGGCCGCGTCCTCGCTCCGCACCCCCGCGTGCGGCACCACCGTCAGATGGGGTTCGAGCGCGTACGCCCCCCGGTAGCCGTACTCCTCCAACAGGCCCACGCAGTCGGCGACCCGGGCGGCGCCCTCCCCGGGCAGGGTGTAGACGGCCTCGCCGGGCCGGTCGCCGGGCAGCGCGTCCTTGACGTGGACGTGGGCGACGTACGGCAGCAGCTCCCGGAGGAGGGCGTGGGCGTCGTACCCGTACGGGACGCCGTTGCCGGTGTCGAACAGGACGCGGAGCGCCGGGCTGTCCACCTCGGCGAGGAGCCGGAGCGTCCGGGAGGCGTCGGAGCCCGCCCAGCCCGCGCAGTTCTCGTGGAGCAGCTCGACGCCGAGCGCCTCCGCCCGGCGGGCGAGCCGGCGCATCCGGCCGATCGCCTCCTTTGCCCACGCCTCCTCGGGCAGCCCTCCGTCGGTCCACGACATGACCCGCAGGCTGCGGCAGCCCAGGATCCTGCCGTACGCGGCGAGCCGCTCCAGCTCCTCCAGGTCGGCGGAGAAGGGGCCGGTGACCGGGCGGGCCCAGTTGCCGATCCGGGAGTCGAGGCAGACCACGCCGAGGCCCGCCGCGTGCAGCCGCCCGGCGGCCTCCCGTACGACCGGCTCGGGCAGGTCGGCGAGGGCCGTCCCGTCCAGGGAGCGCAACTCAAGCGCATTCCAGCCCAGTTCGCGGGCGACGGCGATCTGCCCGGCCAGACCGGGGGCGGCCTCGTCGCCGATGCCGGTGATCCGGCCGGTCAGGTCACGGGGCCGCGACACGGGGAGCCTCCTCGCGCCGGGCACCCGGGACCGTTTCCGCGCAGCGCCGCTTGGCCGCGTCGAGGAGCCGGACCACGTCGGCGTGCAGGGCGAAGTCCTCGGCCCAGGACGGGTCCTCGGCCGGGACGTCGGAGAACCGGGCGTAGGCGCGCCCCAGGAACGCGGTCAGGGCGTCGTCGCGGAACACCTCGCGCTCCCCGTCCACGACGAGCTGGACGTGGTCGTCGGCGTCGCTCGGGGCGAAGTGGGCGACGGCGGTGCCGCGTTCGAAGGCGAAGAGGGCCCTGCGCTCCCGTACGGGCGCGGTCAGGTCGGAGAAGAGGCGGCTGCGCACCCCGTTCGTGTGCCGCAGTTCGAGCAGCGCGGAGCCGAGCCCGGGGCGCACCGTCTCCCCGATCCGCAGGTCGGTCAGCCGGGCCCGGGTCGCCTCGGCCGGTCCGGCCAGGGAGAGGACCAGGCCGAGGGAGTGGGGGAGCTCGACGTCGAACGCGGTGGGGTGGCCGTCGTCGGTGCGCAGCGAGCGGGCGAAGCGCGGCTTGTGCTGGGTGACGTCGACGCGGAGCAGACGGCCCAGGCCGTTCGGGCCGCCCGGGTCCGCCGATCCGTCCGGGGCGATCAGCTCGCGCAGCCGTCCGGCGAGGGCGGAGGCGGGCCAGTGCGCCACCACCGCGAGCCGCAGCCCGTGGCGGGCGCGCAGCTCCGCCACGGCGGCCAGCTCCCCGGCGCCCGCGACGAGCGGCTTCTCCACGATCAGGTCGCGGTAGCCCGCCTCGCACAGCTCGGTGAGGACGGCGAGCCGGGCGGCGGGCGGGGTGCAGACGTGGACGACGGCGCGCTCGGGGGGCAGCAGCGCCCGCGCCTCCGCCAGGGACGGCGTCACGGTGACCCCGTCGGGCACCGGGGCCCGCTCCCCGGGCCGGGGGTCGACGGCGACCACCGGTCCCCGCCACGCGTCCGGCGACCGGTCGAGCGCGGTCCGCAGGGCCCGCAGGTGCAACCCGGCACCGGAACGGCCCAGTCCGACGATCAGGGGCTGCCGGATCGGGGGCTGTTTCATACGGTTGTTCCATCCAGTGGTTCGGATCCCGTGGTTCGGACGGGGGCGGCGAAGAATCTCGCCGGAACGCGCGACACCGGTCAAGGAAATCAGAGGTGTTGTCACCGAAAAGTATGAAGTTCCTTTGGGATTCAGAGACTTCATTCTTCCGGCTGTTAGATTCACCGGGCAGACTTCCCGAAGGCGGGGTCCGGCCCGCCGTCACATTTTCTCGGGCCGCCGTCCTGACCTCAGTTGACACCGGCGTGCCGTCGGCCGAGAAGAATTGTTTCCGCGTGACGTCATCCAGCATTCCCTTTTTCTCCCAGGCGAAGACATTCGAAAAGATCTGGCCCGACCTCCGGGCCGGGGTGGACGAGATTTTCGCCGACGGCAAGTTCTCGCATTCCCGGCAGGTCGGCCGCCTCGAAGAGGCCCTCGCGGAGTACACCGGGGCCCGGCACGTGATCGGGGTCAACAGCGGCACCGACGCCCTGGTCCTGCTCCTGAAGGCGTGCGGGCTGCGCCCCGGGGACCGGGTCCTGGTCCCCGCGTACTCCTTCGTCGCCACCGCCACCTCCGTCGTCCTGGCCGGCGGGGTGCCCGTCTTCACCGACGTCGACCCCGACACGTACGCCATGGACCCCGGCCGGATCGGGGACGCGGCGGCGGACGGCGCCCGGTTCGTGATGCCGGTCCACCTCTTCTGCCGCATGGCCGACATGACGGCGCTCACCGCCTTCGCCGCCGACCGCGGACTGGAGCTCGTGGAGGACAGCGCCGAGGGCATCGGCATGAGGCAGCACGGCGTCCACGCCGGACTGCACGGACGCGGCGGAGTCCTCTCCTTCTTCCCGAGCAAGACCCTGGGCGCGCTCGGCGACGCCGGGGCCGTCCTCACCGACGACCCGGACCTTGCCGACCGCGTGGCCGCGCTGCGCCACCACGGCCGGACGGGCCGCACCCTCGCCCACTTCCCCGGCATCTCCCACGAGACCCTGTACGTCGGGCACAACAGCAAGATGGACGACCTCCAGGCCGCCGTCCTGCTCGCCAAGCTCGCCGTCCTCGACGAGGACGTCCGCCACCGCGCGGTCCTCGCCCGGCGCTACGACGAGGGGCTGCGGGGGACGCCCGGCATCACCCGGCTGCCCGCCGTCACCGGCGCCCCCGACGAGGTCTTCTACGTCTACCTGATCGAGACCGAGCGGCGCGACGCGCTCGCCGCCCACCTCCAGGAGCGGGGCATCGGCACCGAGACGTACTACCCCCGGCCGCTGCACCTCCAGCCCTGCTTCGCCGGACTCGGCCACCGGCCCGGCGACTTCCCCGTTGCCGAGGCCGCCGCCGGCCGCGCCCTCGCCCTGCCGCTCTACGCCGACCTCACCGAGGCGGAGGTCGACCGCGTCTGCGCGACCGTCCGCGCCTTCCACACCGGGAGCGTCCCCGCATGACCACGACCAGCACGCACGGGGGACCGGCCGTCGGAGACGGCCCCGCGACCGGCGACCGCGTCCCCTTCTTTCCGCCCGACCTCTTCCACGAGGACCGCGACACGCTCCTGCGGCTGCTCCACGAGATCGGCACCGGCGCGGACCAGAAGTTCATCCTGGGCGACCGGACCCGCCGGTTCGAGGACGCCCTGCGCGACCGGCTCGGTGCCGCCGACGTGGTCGCCTGCTCCAGCGGCACCTCCGCCCTCCACCTGATCCTCACCGCCCTCGGCGTCGGACCCGGCGACGAGGTCGTGGTCCCCGCCCTCGGCTGCGCCCCGCTCGCCGCCGCCGTCCTGCACACCGGCGCCGTCCCCGTCTTCGGCGACGTCGACCCCCGCACGCTCACCCTCGACCCCGAGGACGCGCGGGCCCGCATCACCCCCCGCACCAAGGCGCTGATGCCCGCCCACATGTTCTCCGTCATGGCGGACATGCCCCGCTTCACCGCGCTGGCCGCCGCCGAGGGACTGCGCCTGGTCGAGGACTCCGCCGTCGCCCAGGGCGCCGTCCTCGACGGCACGCCCGCCGGGCTGTGGGGGGACGCCGGGCTCTACTCCTTCGTCCAGGTCAAGTCGTTCGGAATGCCCGGCGAGGGCGGCGCCGTCGTCACCCGGGACGAGGAGACCGGCCACCGGGTCCGTATGCTCCGCAACCACGGCCAGGACGGCGTCCACCGAGGCCTGCACCACGTGATCGGCGTCAACAGCCGCTTCGACGAGATCCAGGCCGCCTTCCAGCTGCACCGGCTTCCCGGCCTCGACGCCCGGCTGGAACGCCGGGCCCGCATCGCCGCCCACTACACCGAGCACCTCACCGGCCTGCCCGGCGTCACCACCCCGCCGCCCGGCACCGACGGCCGCTGTTACTACGTCTACACGCTGCTCGCCGACGACCGGGACGCCCTGCGCGACCACCTGTCCGCCGAGGGCGTCGACACCCACGTCTACTACCCGAAGACCCTGCCCGACCAGGCCGCCTTCGCCCCCGCCGCGGCATCCGTCGAGACCGGAGCATCCGTCGCGGCCGGAGCCCCCGCCGCAGCCGGTCCCGGCTGGCCGCACGCCCGGGACGCCGCCCGCCGGCAGCTGTCGCTCCCCGTCCACCACCGGCTCACCGACGCCCAGGTCGAGCGCGTCACCGAAGCCGTCCGCGCCCACGCCCTCCGCACCCGCCGGTGACGGCACCGCCCAGCCCCACGGAGTACCCCCGCATGACCCCTGACCTCGACGTCGCCGTCGTCGGCGCCGGACTCGCCGGCCTCGCCGCCGCCCACGAACTGCGCCGCCACGGCCACGAGGTGTGCGTCCTCGAAGCCGCCGACGCCCCCGGCGGCCGGATGCGCAGCCTCCGCCGCGACGGCTACCTGATGGACACCGGAGCCGAACAGATCTCCGCCCAGGGCTACCGCGCCACCTGGCAGCTCATCCGGCGCGCCGGACTCACCCCCGACGACGTCCCCCGCATCGGCCGCCCCATGGCCGTCTGGCGCGACGGCCGGCCGCACAACGGCGTCGGCGAACCCCGCGCCGTGCTCACCGGCGCCGGACTCGTCCCCGCCGCCCGCCCCTCCCTGGCCCGCTTCCTCGCCTGGAGCGGCCGGAACCGCGCCGCCCTCGACCACGACCACCCCGAGGACACCCCGCTCGGCGCCGACACCGTCACCGCCGCCGCCCGCCGCTACCACCCCGGCCTCCACGACCACCTGCTCCGGCCGCTGTCCGAGGCCTTCTTCGGCTGGGACGCCGAACGCAGCGCCGCCGCCCCCCTGGTCGGCCTGCTGCTCGCGGTCGGACCGGTCTCCGCCTGGCGCACCTACCGGGGCGGCATGGACCTGCTCGCCACCCGCCTCGCCGCCGGACTCGACACCCGCTACGGCCACCGCGTCGAGCAGGTCACCGACCACGGCGACCACGCCCGGCTCACCGTCGACGGCACCGCCCTCACCGCCCGCGCGGTCGTCCTCGCCGTGCCCGCCCCGGTCGCCCTGCGGCTCACCGACGGCGCCGACCCCGACGCCACCGGCTACCCGGCCGCCTCCACGTACCGGCCCATGTACAAGGTCAGCTGCGCCCTCGACCGGCCGCTCGCCCCGCGCGGCGGCGCCTACGCGCTGCTCACCCCCGCGTCCGGGGAGCCGCTCCTCTCCTGCGTCATCGCCGACCACCTCAAGTGCCCCGACCGCGCCCCCGCCGGACGCGGCCTGATCAGCCTGCTCGCCTCCCCGCACCGCATCCCCGAACTCGCCGGAGCGGGCGAGGAGGAGGCCGCCCGCCGGCTCACCGCCGCCGCCGAGCGGTACGTACCGGGACTCGGCGCGGCCCTCACCGCCACCCACGTCCACCACTGGCCGCAGGCCATGCCCGAGCTCACCCCCCGGGCCCTCGCCCTGCGCGGCGCGTTCCTGCGCCGCCCGGCCCGCGCCGTCGAGTACGCCGGGGACTGGGTCGCCGCCCGCCCCTCCAGCGAGGGCGCCGCCCGCTCGGGCGCGCTCGCCGCCGCCCGCGCCCTCGCCCACCTCGCCCCGCGCCGGGGCCGCACCCTCCGGCAGGAGACCGCCGCATGACCCCCCACGACCTGGGCGTCCTCTTCGACGAGCTCGCCGCCGCCGGGACCCCCACCCGCTTCCACCTCGACCGCCCCTTCGACCTCACCCCGGGGCCGGGCGGGGCCGACGCCACCGAGTGGACCGTCCCCGAACTCGCCCTGCTCGTACGGGAGACGGCGGGCGCGCTCGCCGCCGCCGGGGCCGGACCCGGCGAACGCGTCGCGATCGTCAAGGCCAACCACTGGGACTACGACCTGATCGCCTGCGCCGCCGTCCGCACCGGCGCCGTCCCCGTGAAGCTCTCCGACCACCTTCCGCCCGCCGCCCTGCGCGCCCTCCTGGACCGCTGCGCGCCCCGCGTCCTGGTCACCGACCTCGACGTCCTCGGCCGCGACCCGTCGGCGGACCTGGCCGGGACGGCCCGCACCACCGTCGTCCTCGGCCCCGGCGGCGGCGAACTCCCGCCCAACGCCGTGCACATCGACGACCTGGCCGGACACCCCGACCCGGGCCCGCACCCCCGCGACGACGACGCGCCCCTGGTCGTCGTCCACACCAGCGGCACCACCGGCGTGCCCAAACTGGTCGCGCACACCACCCGCACCCTGATCCACCACCTCGCCCGGTTCGAGACCCTGCCGGTCCCGCGCATCGGACTGCGCCGCGACGACACCCTCTACAACGCCAGCTCCTACGCCCACGGCCGCACCATCTGCTGGACCGCCGTCGCCCCCGTCCGCGCGCCCCGCCACATCACCCTCGACTCCACCGGCCGCCCCGAGACGGCCGACCTGCTGCTGCGCGCCCACCCGCCCACCGTCGTCGAGGCCCTCCCGGCCCGCTACGTACGGCTTCGCCCGCTGACCCGCCGCCTGGACAACCCCTTCCGCGACGTACGGACGTACATCAGCACCTACGACGCCGTGCACCCGCCGGTCGTCCGCTCCTACCTCGGGGCCAGCGCACGGCGCCGGCCGCTGTGGATGCAGGGCTGGGGCCAGAGCGAGACCGGCCCGCTGACCTTCGCCTTCCACACCCGCCGCTCCGTGGCGCGGGCCGCCGACGGCACCCCGACCACCGTGCGCGACCTCGGCCGCCCCGTCCCCCTGAAGACCCGGCTGAAGGCCGTCGACCCCGACACCTTCCGCCCGGTGCCCCCGGGCACCCCCGGCCTGCTCCTGTGCCGCACCCGGGCGCTCGCCCCCGACTACCCGGGCGAGCGGGAGCGCTGGGAGGCCAAGGTCCACGACGGCTGGTGGAACACCGGGGACGTCGGGACGATCGCCCGCGACGGCAGCGTCCGGCTGCTCGACCGGGAGGTCGACCACCTCCCCGGGTTCAGCTGCCTGCGGACCGAGGACGTCCTGGAGGACCGGCTGCCCGAGGCCCTGGAGTGCGTCGTCCTGGCCCGGCCCGACGCGGCCCCGCTGCCCGTCGTCGTCACGGAGGACGGCGTCCTCGAACCCGCCCGCTGGAAGACGGCCGTCGCGGACCTGCCACTGCTCGCCGACCCCGTCGTGCTCGGCTGGGACGAGGTCCCGCGCACCGGTACGGGGAAGGTCCGGCGCGTGCCCCTCCTCGAACGGCTGACGGGCAGCACGGAGACCTGCGGCACGGGCCGCTGGACGTGAACCGGGCCCCCGCCGCCCCGCGCGGCTACGTCTTCGACAACGACAGCCCGCACAGCGCCCGCCACCACGCCAGCCTCGAAGAGGCCCTCGACCCGCTGACGCTCGGCCACCTCCGCGAGGCGGGCGCGGCCCCCGGGATGCGCTGCCTGGAGATCGGGGCCGGCGCGGGCAGCGTCGCCCGGGGCCTGCTCCGGCTCGTCTCGCCCGGCGGCACCGTCACCGCCACCGACGTCAAACCCGGCCGCATCACGCCGGAACCGGGCCTGACCGTCCTCGCCCACGACGTCGTCACCGACCCGCTCCCCGGCGGCGGTTACGACGTCGTGGTGGCCCGACTGGTCCTCCAGCACCTGCCCGAACGGCAGGCGGTCCTGCGCCGCCTCGCCGACGCGCTCGCGCCCGGCGGGCTCCTCCAGGTCGACGAGTTCGACGCCGGACACGAACCGTGCCTGCTCGCGCCCTCCGAGGACGACACCCGGCTCTACGCCCGCTTCACCGACGCCAAGGCCGCCCTGATGCGCGCCTCCGGCGGCGACCCCACCTGGGGCCGCCGGGCGGCGGCCGCGCTCCGCGACGCGGGCCTGACCGACCTCCGGATCCGGCCGCACGTGCTGCTGCGCGCCCCCGGCACACCGGCGCTCGGCCTCCAGCTCCACCACCTCGCCCAGCTCGCACCCCGCCTGCTGGACACCGGCTTCACACGCGCCGAACTCGACCGGCTGGACGCGCTGATGCGCGACCCGGGGTTCGCCGCCGCGACCGGCGTCCTTTACTCCGTACAGGGCCGCCGACCCGCCGCACCACCGAGCACGCCCCCCACCACCCAGGACAGCACCGAGGCGACATGACCGACTCCACGCTCACCACGACCCCCGCGCCCGCCGGACCGCCCGCGCCCCCCGCCCGTACGGACGGCAGGCTCACGACCTACGCGCGGCTCGGCAAGCTCGACGTGTACGACTACTACCTGGGCACCTTCATCGCCCTGTCCGCCGCCGTGTCGTTCGCCGGCGCGCTCACCGGGCGCACCGCCGCGCTCTTCGGCGTCTTCCTCGTCGGGCAGGTCCTCCTGCTGATGGCGATGACCGCCTTCGACGACGTCACGGGCTTCCGCGACGGCAGCGACATCACCAACTACGGCCCCGACCACCCCCTGCGCAACGTGCGGCGCAAGCCGCTGGTCGCCGGGACGCTGACCGTGCCCGAGGCCCTGCGGTTCGCCTGGACCTGCGCCGTCCTCGCCGCCGTCCTGTTCGCGGTCACCGCGTTCCTCGCGCCGCACCGCCCGGCCTGGGCCCCGATCGGGCTCGTCGTCCTGTGGGTGGTGACCCTCCAGTACTCCTACGGCGTCAAGCTCAGCTACCACGGCTTCCAGGAGGTCTACCTGGTCGCCCTGGGCTTCGCGCTCGTCATCCTGCCGTACGGCATGGTCACCGGGCAGGCCACCGGCTTCCTCCTGGTGCAGGCCGTCCTCTTCGGCTTTGGCCCGCTGATGTTCGGGGTCTACTCGAACACCAACGACGTCGACGGCGACCGCGCCGTGGGCCGTCCGACCGTCGCCGCCCTGGTCTCGGAGCGGGGCAACGCGCGGTTCATCGGCGCGCTGTCCCTGGCCGAGTTCCTGACGGTCGCGGGCGCGAGCGCGACGGGCCTCGCCCCCTGGTGGTTCGTCCTGCTGATGCTGCCCGCCTCGCTGCTGAGGCTCCGTCAGTACCTGCTCGGCTTCCGGAGCGGCGACATCATGCGGGCCCGGCGCACCGGCTTCGCCGTGCACCGGCTCGGCGTCGCCCTGATGGTCGTGTCCCACCCGCTGGCGGCGGCCCTCGGCTGACGCGCCCGGTGGCCTATGTGCCGTATCCGGCCAGGAAGGGCCGCACGAACTCCGCCCCCCGGTCCCGCAGCAGCTCGTGCAGGGAGGCGAAGACCTCCGCCGACCGGCGGCCCGGCCAGTCGTCGGGGAGGAGTTCGGCCGGGAGGACGGGGTCCGCGTACGGCAGGCGGCGCCAGGAGTCGAGGGCGAGCAGGTAGTCCCGGTAGGCGTCCCCGGGGTCGCCCGGGGTCTCCCGCCACGCCCGCAGGACCGGCTCGTGGGCCGCCAGGAACTCCTCGTGGAGGGCGGCGATCGCGGGCAGGTCCCACCAGCGGGCCACCGCCTCCGCCGTCGCCGCGTACCCCAGGTGGTCGCCCCGGAAGAGGTCCACGTACGGGGAGAGCCCGAGCCGCTCCAGGGTGTTGCGCGTCTCCTCGTACAGGCGGGCGGGCGCGATCCAGACGCCCGGCGCCGCCGTCCCGAAGCCGAGGCGGGCGAGCCGGGAGCGCAGCAGGTGCCGCTTGTGCCGCTCGGCCTCGGGCACCGAGAAGACGGCCAGGACCCAGCCCTCGGACAGCTTCGGCTCGCTCCGGGCGTAGATCCGGCGGTCGCCGTCGTCCAGGAGCCGCCGGGCGTCGTCCGAGAGGGCGTACCCGGCGGCGCCGTCCGCCGTCCGGCGCGGCAGCAGCAGCCCGCGCCGCTTGAGCCGCGACACGGAGGACCGCACCGAGGGCGCGTCCACGCCCAGGACGGCGAGCAGCTGGACGAGCGCGGCCACCGGCGTCGGCGAGTCGTCGGACGTGCGCCCGTACGCGCCGTAGAGGGAGACGATCAGGGATCGGGGGGTGTGCTGCTCGGCCACGTGATCACTTTAGGCGGTGGGTGCGGGGGATGTGCACACGTCAGACGGGGTCACGCCGGTCGCGGGCGGCGCCGGGCCGGGTCACACCGGCTCCCGCAGCCGGAAGCGCTGGAGCTTGCCGGTCGCCGTGCGCGGCAGCGCGTCCAGGAAGACGATCTCGCGGGGCGACTTGTACGGGGCGAGGCGGGCCCGTACGAAGGCGCGCAGCGCGGCGGCCGTGCTGGAGTCGCGCGGCACCCCGTCCCGCACCACCGCGTAGGCCACGACGACCTGGCCGCGCAGCTCGTCCGGGCGGCCCACCACCGCCGTCTCCACCACGTCGGGGTGGTCGAGGAGGACCTCCTCGACCTGGGGCCCCGCGATGTTGTACCCGGCCGAGATGATCATGTCGTCGGCCCGGGAGACGTACCGGAACCAGCCGTCGGGTTCGCGGACGTACGTGTCGCCCGTGACGTTCCAGCCGTCCCGCACGTACTCGGCCTGGCGCGGATCGTCCAGGTAGCGGCAGCCGACCGGGCCGCACACCGCGAGCAGCCCCTCCTCGCCGTCCGGGACCTCCCGGCCCTCCCGGTCGACGACCTTGGCGTGCCAGCCGGGGACCGGGCGGCCGGTGGTGCCGGGGCGGATGTCGCCGTCGGCGGCCGACAGGAAGATGTGCAGCAGCTCGGTCGCGCCGATGCCGTTGATCAGGCGCAGGCCCGTGCGGGCGTACCAGGACCGCCAGGTCGCCTCCGGCAGGTTCTCCCCGGCCGAGACGCAGCGGCGCAGCGAGCCGGTCTCCGGGGCGGTGCCCTGGGCCAGCTCGTCGAGCATGACCCGGTAGGCGGTCGGGGCGGTGAAGAGCACCGAGATCCGGTGCCGCTCGATCGCGGCGAGGAGCTGCTTCGGACCGGCCTGTTCGAGGAGGACCGCGCTCGCCCCGGCCCGCAGGGGGAAGACGACGAGCCCGCCGAGGCCGAAGGTGAAGGCGAGCGGCGGCGAACCGGCGAAGACGTCGTCGGGCAGCGGGCGCAGGACGTGCGCGGAGAAGGTGTCGGCGACGGCCAGGACGTCCCGGTGGAAGT
Organism: Streptomyces sp. NPDC098101; assembly: GCF_044760185.1. Lineage (NCBI taxonomy): Bacteria > Bacillati > Actinomycetota > Actinomycetes > Kitasatosporales > Streptomycetaceae > Streptomyces > Streptomyces sp. NPDC098101. The sequence goes on from NZ_JBIWAS010000001.1 coordinate 63,807, forward strand.
GGACGCAGCCCTTGGGCCGTCCGGTGGTGCCGGAGGTGAAGGCGACGAGGGCCACGTCGTCGGCGGCGGTCGGCACCGCCTCGTACGGGCCGGGGCGGCGGGCGGCGAGGACGAGCAGGTCGTCCGGTCCGGCTCCGCCGAACGGGGTGATCCGGAGCCCGGGGATCCGGGCCGCGAGCAGCTCGTCGAGGGAGCGGGCGTCGCAGAGCGCGTGGGTGCAGCGGGCCGCTTCCGCCATGACGGCCAGTTCGGGGGCGCGCTGCTGGGCCAGAACGGTGACGGCGACCCCGCCGGCCTTCATCACGGCGAGCCAGCAGGCGGCCAGCCAGGGGGTGGTAGGCCCGCGCAGGAGCACCCGGTTGCCGGGCACGAGCCGCAGGTCGGAGGTGAGGACGTGGGCGATCCGGTCGACCCGGTCGCGCAGCTCCCCGTAGCTCCAGACCCCGCCCTCGCCGTCGTGGAAGGCGGGCCGGTCGGCACCGAACCGCTCCACCGTGCGGTCGAGGAGTTCCGCCCCGCAGTTGAGCCGGTCGGGGTACGCGAGCTCCGGAAGCCCGTCGAGCAGGATCCGCGGCCACAGCTCCGGCGGCGGCAGCCGGTCACGGGCGAAGGTGTCGAGGTGCGCCGAGGGTGTCAGCTCCATGAGTCCGTCCCCCTGTCGTGGTGGGGTCGCCCGTCGCCCGACGAGCGTATCGTGTCGGTGACGACAGTCAACGGTTCGCGACAGGGGCGACCGGGGGCGCCGGAACGGGGGTGTCGGGAGGTGCGGTGGAGAAGGCACCGGGGGACGCCGGTACAGGGCCGCCGCCGGGTGCCGCCCCGGAAGGAACGGTGCCCGATGCCCGCGCCGCAGGCGCCTTGAGGGGCACTGGACCCTCCGGTACGAGGGCGCCGGCGGGTGCCGGACCACGAGCCCCGGAGGGCGGCGCCCCCGCAAGGGGGCCGGGAAGCGCCGGGACGAGGGCACCCTGGCCCGCCGGGACGGAGGCACCGGACGGTGAAGCCGCGACGAGGCCGCCGGGCGGCGCCGCCGCGACGGGGCCGCCGGAAAGCGCCGCCGCCACGAGGCCGCCGTACGGCAGCGCCACGAGGCCGCCGCACGGCAGCGCTACGAACAGGCCGCACGGCAACGCTACGACCGGGGCGCCGGACGGCGTCGCCGGGACGGAGGCGCCGCAGAGCGCCGTGACGAGGGCGCCCGAGGGCGCCGGAGAGGGCCCACATGCCCGCATTCTCGCTCGATCCGGAGCAGACCACCTGGTGTGCGGAGCTCCGCACCCTCGCCGCCGAACGCCTGAAGCCCCTCGCGGAGCGGGGCGAACCCGGCCGGGTCAACCGCCCCCTCGTCGCCGCCCTGGGCGACCTCGGACTCCTCTCCCGGCTCTTCGAGGCCGGCGCCCTCGACCTCTGCCTCCTGCGCGAGTCCCTCGCCCGGGTCTGCACCGAGGCCGAGACCGCCCTCGCCCTCCAGGGCCTCGGCACCCACCCCGTCGCCGCCCACGGCACCTCCGCCCAGCGCGCCCGCTGGCTCCCCGAGGCCACCGCCGGACGGGCCGTCGCCGCCTTCGCGCTCTCCGAACCGGACGCCGGCTCCGACGCCGCCGCGCTCGCCCTCGACGCCGTCCCCGACGGGCGCGGCGGCTGGCACCTGCACGGCGAGAAGCGCTGGATCTCCAACGCCCCCGAGGCCGACTTCGCCACCGTCTTCGCCCGCACCACCCCCGGCGCGGGCGCCCGGGGCGTCACCGCCTTCCTCGTCCCCGCCGACCGCCCCGGCCTCGGCGGCGAACCGCTCGACATGCTCGCCCCGCACGCGCTCGGCACCCTCACCTTCGACGGCGTCCCCGTCGGCCCCGACGACCTCCTCGGCGCCCCGGACCGGGGCTTCCGGGTCGCCATGGACACCCTGAACCTCTTCCGCCCCAGCGTCGGCGCCTTCGCCGTCGGCATGGCCCAGGCCGCCCTCGACGCGGCCCTCGCCCACACCGCCGCCCGCCCCGCCTTCGGCGGCGTCCTCGCCGACCTGCAGGCCGTCTCCCACCGGATCGCCGAGATGGCCACCCGTACCGAGGCCGCCCGCCTCCTCGTGCACGCGGCGGCGAGCGCGTACGACCGGGGCGACCCGGACGTGCCCCGGTACTCCGCCATGGCCAAGCTCCTCGCCACCGAGACCGCCCAGTACGTCGTCGACTCCGCCGTCCAGCTGCACGGCGCCGCCGCCCTCCAGCGCGGCCACCTGCTCGAACACCTCTACCGCGAGGTCCGCGCGCCCCGGATCTACGAGGGGGCCACCGAGGTCCAGCGCACGATCATCGCCAAGGAGCTGTACGCCCGTCACCATGAGGAGCAGGGACACGCTTCCCCCCGGAAGGAGCCGGCCCCATGAGCCTGCACCGCCACAACCCCGCCGACCTCGCCCCGCCCACCGGCTTCACCCACGCCGTCACCGCCACCGGCACCCGCTTCGTCTTCCTCGCCGGACAGACCGCGCTCGACTCCGACGGCACGGTCGTGGGGGAGACCCTCCCCGAGCAGTTCACCACCGCCCTCGCCAACCTCCTCACCGCCCTGCGCCACGCCGGCGGCACCCCCGCCGACCTCGCCCGGGTCACCGTCTACGCCACCGACGTCGAGGACTACCGCGCCCACGCCCACGAACTGGGCGGCATCTGGCGGAGGCTGGCGGGCCGTGACTACCCGGCGATGGCCGTGATCGGAGTCGTACGCCTCTGGGACGAGCAGGCCCTGGTGGAGCTGGACGGCTTCGCCGTCCTGGACGAGCCCGCGCACGCTTGATCAACTGGTCGCCCTCCCGGGCCGGGCTTAGTGTCGAAAAGGTGGGCCGACCGGCCCACGGCTCCCTCACGTGAGGGCGTTACGCGCCATGACCGCTCATGCCTAGCACCCCGAAGCCGACGGCTCCCGCGGCGACCGCACCGCGCGGAAGCGGAGGAGACGGCAAGGGCATCGCCCTGTTCGTGATCGCCTCCTGTCAGCTGATGGTCGTCCTCGACATCACGATCGTGAACATCGCGCTCCCGCACATCCAGAGCGCCCTGGACTTCTCGACCACCAGCCTGGCCTGGGTCGTCAACGCCTACACGCTCACCTTCGGCGGCCTCCTGCTCCTCGGCGGACGCTGCGGCGACATCCTGGGCCGCCGCCGGGTCTTCATGTTCGGCGTGCTGCTCTTCGGACTGGCCTCGCTGCTCTGCGGGCTGGCCCAGAGCGAGTGGCAACTCCTGGCCGCCCGCGCCCTCCAGGGCGTCGGCGGCGCCATCGCCTCGCCGACCGCGCTCTCCCTCATCACCACGACCTTCGACGAGGGCCCCGAACGCAACCGCGCCTTCGGCGTGTTCGCCGCCGTCTCGGCCGGCGGCAGCGCGATCGGCCTGGTGGCGGGCGGGATGCTCGTCCAGTGGCTCGACTGGCGCTGGATCTTCTTCGTCAACGTGCCCATCGCCCTGCTGATCACCTTCCTGACGCCCCGGCACGTCAAGGAGTCGGAGCGGCGCCCCGGCCACTTCGACCTCACCGGCGCGCTCACCTCGACGATCGGCATGGTGGCCCTGGTGTACGGGTTCATCCGCGCGGCGGACAAGGGCTGGCGCGATCCGTACACGATCGGTTCGTTCGTCGCGGCGGTCGTCTTCCTGGCCGCGTTCATCCTGGTCGAGCGCCGTTCCCAGCAGCCGATCACCCCGCTGCGCATGTTCGCCGACCGCAACCGCTCGGGCACCTACGCCATGATGCTCTGTCTGGCGGCGGCGATCTTCGGCATGTTCTTCTTCCTGACCCTCTTCGTGCAGCAGGTCCTCGGCTTCAGTCCGCTGCGGGCGGGGCTCGCGTTCCTGCCGGTCAGCGCGATCATCGCGGTCGGCGCCGGACTCACGTCCAACCTGCTGCCCCGGTACGGCCCGAAGCCCTTCATGGTGACGGGCTCGGTCCTGGCGGCGGCGGGCCTGTCCTGGCTGACCCTGACGGACGTGCACTCCACCTACCTGGGGAGCATCCTCGGCCCGATCCTGGTCTTCGGCATGGGCATGGGCCTGATCTTCGTCTCGCTGACCATCATGGCCCTCTCCAACGTCGAACCGCGCGACTCGGGCGCCGCGTCCGGCCTGCTCAACGCCATGCAGCAGGTCGGCGGTTCGCTCGGTCTGTCGATCCTGGTCACGGTCTTCGGCACGGCCAGCCGCAACGAGGCGGAGAAGCAGGTCCCGGCCTTCCTCGCCCAGGCGGGCCCCCTGGAGAAGGCCCGCTTCGCCGAGACCGGTCAGCTCCCGCCCCCCTGGGGCGACCAGGTCCTCACCTCGGGCGTCTCGGCGGGCTTCGTCACGGCGGCCGTCTTCGCCGTGGTCGGCGCCCTGGTCGCCCTCTTCGTCATCAAGGTCCGCCCCTCGGACATCGAACGGCTCAAGGGCGGGGCGGGGATGATGCCGGGCGGTTCCTAGAGGCAGCGGGGATTGGCGGGGTCGACGAGGTCGAAGTGCCGCTTGACGCCGCACACGTACTCCTTGGCCATCGCCACGAGGATGAAGTCGTCGGGGAAGTTCTCCTCGGCGTACCCCTCGATCTGCACGAGCTTGTCCTTGATCCCGATGAACGCGTTCCCCGCCAGGGCCTGGGTGCCGGAGTTCAGCGAGCCCGCGATGGTCTTCGGCCTCTGCGGCCTGACCCCGCCGGTGCCCTTGCCGGGGCTCTTGCCGGGCACGGCCGAGCCGCCGGTGCTCTTGCTGGGCACGGCCGAGCTGCCGGTGTTCTTGCCGGGCGCGGCCGAGGTGCCGGGGTTCTTGCCCGGGCCGTCGACGTCCCCGGGGGCGGAGACGGGCGCGGCCGGAAGGGCGAAGGGCTGGGCGGCGTGCGCGGGGGCCACGAGTACGGCGCTCGCGAGGACCAGTACGGATGCGGTGATGATCTTCTTCATGTACGGCTAACGCCCGCACGGCCCAACGGACACGGGCCGGGCGCAAGTCTCCACGTCCGCGCGGACGACCGGCTCCGGTCCGCCCGGTGCCGGGAAAGGCATGTTCAGCCGGTGTGCGGCGGCTTGTGCGGCGGGCCCGGTCGCGGCGCGGCGGCGGAGGGGCAACCGCTTTCCGGGAGTGCGGAGTCGGGCTACGCGGGCCAAAAGGCTTGTACCGGCATGGATAGTTGCCAACGTACTGTTATCAACCTGATATGCGCGCAAGTTCGCGCATGGCCGGACCCCGAGGCCTCTTTCTTTCGCAAGCTCGCGCAAGCCAGTGGCAGTAGCCCTGCGCGACAGGTCACTCTCGGAGGGTCATCGACTCGCGGAAGACCTGGAGGCCTCGTGGCTCTGCATCTGCTGTGCAAGGACCCGGAAAGCCCGAACAACGGCAGCCCGACCCTCTACTACGACGACGTTTCCGACAGCTACCTGCTCCAGTCCTGGAAGGTGCTGGACCCGGACCGTCTGGCGTCGATCAAGGTACCGGACCACGAGACCGTGGTCGAGTTCCCCGGTCGGCTCCTGCGCCTGTTCCCGACCGCCGGAAGCGGCCCGCACGGCGGCGCAACACTGGAAGACGGCAAAGCCCTCTAGAACCTGACGGACCGCCACATACCGTCGTGGCGACAGGAATCGTAGGACCTTCGCGCCTGCCTGCACACTGGCGGAATGCCTACCTCATCCAGCGTCACACAAGCCCGCCTCGCCTTCGGAAGGCGACTGCGCCGCCTGCGCGAAGACCGGGGGATCTCCGCCCGGGAACTGGCCAGGCGGTGCGGGTGGCACGAGTCGAAGTGCAGCCGGATCGAGAACGGACACGCCGCCGCGTCGCCGGAGACGATCGAGGCGTGGGCGCGGGCGTGCGACGCGGAGGCCCTGATCGGTGAACTCGTCGAGGCGGCCCGCGGGATCGAGGGCATGTACGTCGAGTGGCGGGAGATGGAGCGCGCCGGCCTGCGGCAGGCGCAGGACAGCGTACGGGTGCTGTGGGGGCGGACGAAGAGGTTCAGGGCCTACGCGCAGAACCTGATCCCCGGTCCGCTGCAGACGCCCGAGTACACCAGGGCCGTCCTCGGCGGCATCCGGAAGAGGCGTGACCTGCCCGACGACGTCGAGGCGGCCGTGGCGGTACGGGCGGAGCGGCAGGCGGTGCTCGACGACCCGGCCAAGGCGTTCCACATCGTCCTGGAGGAAGGGGTGCTCTACCGGCGGATCGGGCCGCCGGAGCTGATGACGGACCAACTCGCCCGTCTCATCCAGCTCTCGGTCCTGCCGCACGTGCGCCTGGGCATCATCCCCCGCAACGCGGACCGTAGCCTCATGCCCCCGGTCGAGGACTTCTGGATCTTCGACGAGCGGCAGGTCAACGTCGAGCTCGTCTCCGCCTACCTGACCGTCAAGCAGAACCACGAACTCAAGCTCTACACCGGCGACTTCCAGCGCCTGTCCGACCTGGCCGAGCACGGCGGCCCGGTCTTCGCCCGCATCGCCTCCGCCCTCAACTCCTACAGCTGACGCGGCGGGTCCGACCGTGCCGGTCCCGCCGGACCCAAGGAGCGGCGGCATGAGAAGGCACACGGTCCGAGACCGGCACGACGCCCACGCCCGGGCGTTACGCGGGCCGGGACCCGGCCCCGAGACCTTTTACGACCACACCGGCGGACCGGCTTCCGGAACGCTGACCGTCACGGTCGCCGGGCTGGCCGCCCTCGCCCTCGTCCTGTCCGGGGCCATCACCGTCAGGCGGGACGCCGACGGCGCCGGCACGAAGGAGGAACCCGGCACCCTGGCCCACCGCCGGTTCCTGGCGGACCTTCCCGCCCACCGGCCCCCGGGCGAGAGCGTCGTCTCATCAGGAGTGTCCCGGCCCGGCGCCTCCGTCTTCGTGGACACCCGCTCCTTACCCGCCCGGCCGCCGCACCGGATCGCCTACCGCTGCCAGGGCACCGGAGGCGTCACCGCCACCGCGCTCGCCCCGGACGGAACCCGACACCGGCTTCCCTCCGTCGCCTGCGGACCGGCGATCACCTCCCTCGCCGTCGAGGACCACCGCTCGGTCACCCTCACCGGCGACGACCCCGGCGCTCTCCTGCTCTGGGCCGTCACCACCGCCCCGCACGGCCGCCCCGGACCCTCATGAAGCCGGCCCGGTTCCTCTGCCCCGTCCCCGACCACCACGGGACCTGCGCCCTGGAGGCGGCCGTCGCCGACCCGGCAGGACCGCGCGCCGAACCCGTCGACGGCGCGGTGGTCGTCCGCGGCACCCTCACCGACACCCTCTTCACCGCCGTACGGGTCTGCCACCCGACCCGGTACGTCACCCTCGACGACGACACCCTCGTCATCTGGCCCGCCCCCCGCCCCGGTACGTGAAGCACCGGACAAGAGCCCCCACGGGGACGCGCGCCCCCGCCCCGGCCGATCACGGCTGCGCGGACGGCTCAGGAGGTCGGCTCCGGCCGCAGCCGCGCGTACGGCGCGTCCGGGCAGCCCGCGTCCGGCGGGGCGAGCTTGAGGTAGGCGGTCGCGTACTGGGGGTTCTCGATCCGCCTGCCCGGCGCGGGCTCCTGGAAGCAGACCCGCCAGGTGCTCGGGTCGGCGGGCAGCGTGACGTCCGTGTAGACGCTCTCCGGGCGCACCTTCCGCACCCCGACCGCCCCCAGCAACTCCTCGGCCTTGAAGAAATCCGTCCCGGCGACGCCCGGCATCGACGGCCAGGGAACCTCCTCGCCGTCCGCACCGGGACAGGGCGCGTCGACGCGCACCACCCCGAGGTCGAGCACGGGCCGCTCCCCGCCCCGCTGCCCGGCCGCCGTCTGGAAGCACACCTTCCACCCGTCCGCGTCCCACTGCCCGGCGTTCTTCTCCGACGCGTCGTGCGTCACGACGTCGTACCCGGCCTCCGAGGCGAGGTCCCGCGCCTCCTTGAGCACCTTCCCCACGAGCCGGGGCGGCCCGACGGGCGTCGAAGGCGCGGCGGGAGCGCCCGTGGCCGCGACGGAGGAGGAGGGGGAGCCCCCCGGCCGGACACCGCCCTTCGCCTCCCCGGGCACCCTCCCCGGCTCCCCGGACGGATCCCCGAAGAACAGCAGACCGCCCCCGAACACCAGGAGCACACCGACGACGACGAACACCGGCCGCCGCCACCGGGGCCGTACGGCGGGCGGGGGCGCGGAGGGAGACGGGTACGAGTCCACGGCGGGATCGTAGGCCCGCCCCCGGGCCCACCGCCGGGGTATGCCCGGATCGGCGGAAACACGCCCTGGATATCCTCGGAATCCTTCACGGAGGGGACGGGCATTGATGCGCAGGACGGTGGTCCGCCTGACGGCGTGGACGGCGGGGGCGCTGGTCCTCGCTCTCCTGGCGACGTGGATCTGGTGGCGGGAGAGCGACACGGCGGCCCGCTGGCGCTTCGAGGAGGCCATGAAGACCTACTGCGGGGGCGTACTGGCCTACGAGGAGGGCCCGTTGTTCGACGGCCTCGGACACCACGTCGCACTGCGGGGCGACCACAGTGCGAGGAAGGACGCCCACACCTGTTGGCTGGGCACGCGGGGGCGGGAGGTCGTGGTGGCGCTCCTGCCCGGTGGCGATCCGGGTCCCGAGCAGTTGAGGGACACGCTGCCGCCGCTCCGTGACGAGGTGCTGCTGCCCGTCCCGCTGGGCGGGGGCTGGCGGGGCTGGATCGACGGCTCCTCGGCACGGGTCCTGCTCGGCTGCCGGGGAAGCGCGGACCGGGTCGCCGTGACGGTCGGCATGGTCTCCCCCCTGAGCCGGGGGGACGTGGAGAAGGTGTTCGCGGAGCCGGAGATGATGTGGGAGGAGACCGACCACCTCTTCGGAACCCGGTTCGCCCTCGCGACGGCGGTCAAGGCGGCCGGGCGCTGGGGCTGCGAGCCCGAGACGGGGAAGCCCCTCACGTCCCTGCCCGAGGTCACCGGCGACGAGGCGACCGACCGTGCGGACGGCACCTGCGCGGGCCTGCCCTTCGCCCGTGACCGGCGGCTGGACACCGTACGGGAGACCTCGGTCGACCGGTCCGCCGTGTACGAGGTCTGCGAGGTCGCGGCCTCGCACTACTTCGACGGCCGCTACTCCTTCACCGCCCGCTTCGGCCCGTACGCCCTGACCGGCCGGCGCGAGGGGCGCGTCCGCGACGTCACCGGCGAGGCCGGCGCCCGGGGCGGCACCCTCTGGGCCACCGCCCGCTGCCCCGGCGACACCGAACGCGCCCTGTTCACCGGCTACACACCGCCCGAGGCGGCCACGGTATGGCTCCCCGGCGAGAAGGGCGAGGAGACCTTCGGCCTCCCGGCCTTCCACGCGTTCGCGAAACGCTCGGCCGACCGCCACGACTGCACCGACCTGCGCCTGCCGAAGTCCCGCTGACACGACCGCCGCCGCACCCCGCGCCGACCCGCGATCACGGGGCCGGACAGGGTGCGGCGGTCGTGCCAAGGCGTACTAGATGTCCCGGAAGATCTCGATCTGCGCCCCGATCGAGTTCAGCCGCTCCGCCAGGTCCTCGTACCCCCGGTTGATGACGTACACGTTCCGGAGGACCGACGTGCCCTCGGCGGCCATCATCGCGAGGAGGACGACCACGGCGGGGCGGAGGGCCGGGGGGCACATCATTTCGGCGGCGCGCCAGCGGGTCGGGCCCTCGACGAGGACGCGGTGGGGGTCGAGGAGCTGGAGGCGGCCGCCGAGGCGGTTGAGGTCGGTGAGGTAGATGGCCCGGTTGTCGTAGACCCAGTCGTGGATCAGGGTCTTGCCCTGCGCCGTGGCCGCGATGGCCGCGAAGAAGGGGACGTTGTCGATGTTCAGGCCCGGGAACGGCATCGGGTGGATCTTGTCGATCGGCGCCTCCAGCTTGGAGGGGCGGACCGTCAGGTCGACCAGGCGGGTGCGGCCGTTGTCGGCGGTGTACTCGGGCGAGCGGTCGTGGTCGAGGCCCATCTCCTCCAGGACCGCGAGCTCGATCTCCATGAACTCGATCGGCACCCGGCGGATCGTCAGCTCCGACTCGGTGACGACGGCGGCGGCCACCAGGCTCATCGCCTCGACCGGGTCCTCGGAGGGGGAGTAGTCGACGTCCACGTCGATCTGCGGCACGCCGTGCACGGTCAGGGTGGTGGTGCCGATGCCGTCGACCCGGACGCCCAGCGCCTCCAGGAAGAAGCAGAGGTCCTGGACCATGTAGTTGGAGGAGGCGTTGCGGATGACGGTCGTGCCGTCGTGCCGGGCGGCGGCCAGCAGCGCGTTCTCGGTGACCGTGTCGCCGCGCTCGGTCAGGACGATCGGACGGCCGGGGGTGACCGAGCGCTCGACCTGCGCGTGGTAGATCCCCTCGGTGGCCGTGACCTCCAGGCCGAAGCGGCGCAGGGCGATCATGTGCGGCTCGATCGTGCGCGTGCCGAGGTCGCAGCCGCCGGCGTACGGCAGCCGGAAGCGGTCCATGCGGTGCAGCAGCGGGCCGAGGAACATGATGATCGAGCGGGTGCGGATCGCGGCCTCGGCGTCGATGGACTCCATGTCCAGCTCGGCCGGCGGGACGATCTCCAGGTCCACGCCCTCGTTGATCCAGCGGGTGCGCACCCCGATGGAGTTGAGGACCTCCAGGAGCCGGAAGACCTCCTCGATGCGGGCGACCCGGCGCAGGACCGTGCGGCCCTTGTTGAGGAGCGAGGCGCACAGCAGCGCGACACAGGCGTTCTTGCTGGTCTTGACGTCGATGGCGCCGGAGAGCCGGCGGCGGCCGACGACCCGAAGGTGCATGGGGCCCGCGTACCCCAGCGACACGATCTCGCTGTCGAGGGCCTCGCCGATCCGGGCGATCATCTCAAGGCTGATGTTCTGGTTGCCGCGCTCGATCCGGTTGACGGCGCTCTGGCTCGTGGCCAGCGCTTCGGCGAGCTGCGTCTGGGTCCAGCCGCGGTGCTGCCGGGCGTCACGGATGAGCTTGCCGATGCGTACGAGGTAGTCGTCTGCCATGGCGTCACGTTATCTCAGATATGAGATGAAGATCGGACCCGGGGTGGGCCGTCAGGGTGAAAGGTCGTGCGCGGTCGGGTGACGCGGTTCGTACAGGGGGAGTTCGGTGCCGCTCGGCAGCCGGACGGCCGCGAGCAGCCCCCAGCCCCGGTCGCTGATGGCCCGTGAGATCTCCGCCCCCCGGTCCTCCAGGGCCGTCAGGGTGCGGGTGAGGTCCTCGCACATCAGGTACACCTCGTGCCCCGGCTCGCCCTCCGTGGGGTGCATCGCGATCTCGGCGGGCGGCAGCTTGAAGACCAGCCAGCCGCCCCCCGCGTCCACGTGCTCGAACCCGAAGACGTCCTGGAGGAAGGCGCGGTCCGCCTCCGCGTCCCGGCTGTAGAAGGTCACGTGCACGCCGCTGAACATGCTCCGATCCTCGGCCCCCCGTGCGGCCACGGCCAGCCGTCCGCGTCCGTACGGGGGTGCGGGCCCGTATGGGCGGGGTGCGAGCGGCCGCCCTGCGCGACAGGACGCAGGATGCCCGTATGGAACGAGCCCCGCGCGTGCCCGACCTCTACCCGGGGCCGGGGCGCCGCCGCCACCGGGCTCGTCGCCGTCGCCGAGCGCGCGGGTTTCCGGCGGGAAGGGGTGCTGGAGGAGTGGCTGCGGGTCGGTGGCGAGCGTCGGGACGTGCTCGTGTTCGCGCGGTCCGGGGCCGCCGGGAAGACGGCACGACGGACTTCCCGGGCGCGCCGTCCCGACACTTCGCGGGCGCCCGGGCATGACCGAGCGACGGGGATGCACTAGAGTTATCTCGACATCGAGATAACTGCTTACGGCGCACCGTGGCCGCCCGGCCGGTAAGGGTTACCTAACTTAGCCTTACCTTAACGGATCCGCGAGGGGTCGTGGCGGCAGCATGACGGTAGTACGCGCACATTGATGAAGGAGACTGTCGTGTCGGCGAACAGCTTCGACGCCCGCAGCACGCTGCGCGTGGGCGACGAGTCGTACGAGATCTTCAAGCTGGACAAGGTCGAGGGCTCCGCGCGCCTCCCTTACAGCCTGAAGGTCCTCCTGGAGAACCTGCTCCGCACCGAGGACGGCGCGAACATCACCGCCGACCACATCCGGGCCCTCGGCAACTGGGACTCGCAGGCTCAGCCGAGCCAGGAGATCCAGTTCACGCCGGCCCGCGTGATCATGCAGGACTTCACCGGTGTGCCCTGCGTCGTCGACCTCGCCACCATGCGCGAGGCCGTCAAGGAGCTCGGCGGCGACCCGGCGAAGGTCAACCCGCTCTCCCCGGCCGAGCTGGTCATCGACCACTCGGTCATCGCCGACAAGTTCGGCACGAAGGACGCCTTCGGCCAGAACGTCGAGCTGGAGTACGGCCGCAACAAGGAGCGCTACCAGTTCCTGCGCTGGGGCCAGACCGCCTTCGACGACTTCAAGGTCGTCCCGCCCGGCACCGGCATCGTCCACCAGGTGAACATCGAGCACCTGGCCCGCACGGTCATGGTCCGCAACGGCCAGGCGTACCCCGACACCCTCGTCGGCACCGACTCGCACACCACCATGGTCAACGGCCTCGGCGTGCTCGGCTGGGGCGTCGGCGGCATCGAGGCCGAGGCCGCGATGCTCGGCCAGCCGGTCTCCATGCTCATCCCGCGCGTCGTCGGCTTCAAGCTGACCGGTGAGCTGACCCCCGGCACCACCGCCACCGACCTGGTCCTCACGATCACCGAGATGCTGCGCAAGCACGGCGTCGTCGGCAAGTTCGTCGAGTTCTACGGCGAGGGCGTCGCCGCCACCTCCCTGGCGAACCGCGCCACCATCGGCAACATGTCGCCGGAGTTCGGCTCCACCGCCGCGATCTTCCCGATCGACGGCGAGACCCTGAACTACCTCAAGCTCACCGGCCGCTCCGAGCAGCAGGTCGCGCTCGTCGAGGCGTACGCCAAGGAGCAGGGCCTCTGGCTGGACCCGGCCGCCGAGCCCGACTTCTCCGAGAAGCTGGAGCTCGACCTCTCCACGGTCGTCCCCTCCATCGCCGGCCCGAAGCGCCCGCAGGACCGCATCGTCCTCGCGAACGCCGCCGAGCAGTTCAAGCAGGACGTCCGCAACTACGTCGACAGCGTCGACGAGGCGGGCCGGGAGTCCTTCCCGGCCTCCGACTCGCCGGCCATCGCGAGCGCCGCCCCGTCGAACCCGGTCGAGGTGACCGCCCCCGACGGCTCCACCTACACGATCGACCACGGCGCCGTCACCGTCGCCGCGATCACCTCCTGCACCAACACCTCGAACCCGTACGTCATGGTCGCCGCCGCGCTCGTCGCGAAGAAGGCCGTGGAGAAGGGCCTGACCCGCAAGCCGTGGGTCAAGACCACCCTCGCCCCGGGCTCGAAGGTCGTCACCGACTACTTCGACAAGGCGGGCCTCACCCCGTACCTCGACAAGGTCGGCTTCAACCTCGTCGGCTACGGCTGCACCACCTGCATCGGCAACTCCGGCCCGCTGCCGGAGGAGGTCTCCAAGGCCGTCAACGAGCACGACCTCGCGGTCACCTCGGTCCTCTCCGGCAACCGGAACTTCGAGGGCCGCATCAACCCCGACGTCAAGATGAACTACCTGGCCTCCCCGCCGCTGGTCGTCGCCTACGCCCTCGCCGGCTCCATGAAGGTGGACATCACCAAGGAGGCCCTGGGCACCGACCAGGACGGCAAGCCGGTCTACCTGTCGGACATCTGGCCGACCGAGGCCGAGGTGAACGACGTCGTCGCCAACGCCATCGGCGAGGACATGTTCAACAAGTCCTACCAGGACGTCTTCGCGGGCGATGCCCAGTGGCAGGCGCTGCCGATCCCGACCGGCAACACCTTCGAGTGGGACGCCGAGTCCACCTACGTCCGCAAGCCCCCGTACTTCGAGGGCATGACGATGGAGACCACCCCGGTCTCCGACATCACGGGCGCCCGCGTCCTGGCCAAGCTGGGCGACTCGGTCACCACCGACCACATCTCCCCGGCCGGCGCCATTAAGGCCGACACCCCGGCCGGCAAGTACCTCACCGAGCACGGTGTGGAGCGTCGTGACTTCAACTCCTACGGCTCGCGCCGTGGCAACCACGAGGTCATGATCCGCGGCACCTTCGCCAACATCCGCCTGCGCAACCAGCTCGCGCCGGGCACCGAGGGCGGCTACACCCGCGACTTCACCCAGGCGGACGGCCCGGTCAGCTTCATCTACGACGCCTCCCGCAACTACATCGAGCAGGGCACCCCGCTCGTCATCCTGGGCGGCAAGGAGTACGGCTCCGGCTCGTCCCGCGACTGGGCCGCCAAGGGCACCGCGCTGCTCGGCGTCAAGGCCGTCATCACCGAGTCGTACGAGCGCATCCACCGCTCGAACCTCATCGGCATGGGCGTCCTGCCGCTCCAGTTCCCGGAGGGCCAGTCCGCCGACTCCCTCGGCCTGACCGGCGAGGAGACCTTCTCCTTCACCGGCATCGAGGAGCTCAACGAGGGCACCACGCCGCGCACGGTGAAGGTCACCACCGACACCGGCGTCGAGTTCGACGCGGTCGTCCGCATCGACACCCCCGGCGAGGCGGACTACTACCGCAACGGCGGCATCATGCAGTACGTGCTCCGCAACCTGATCCGCGGCTGACCCCGGATCCGGCAGCACGAAGCGGGCCCCGCTCCTCGGAGGAGGAGCGGGGCCCTTTCGTGTCGCCGTTCACCGGTTCACCGGCGGGACGGTCAGAACAGCTCGCGGAAGCCGTTCCAGCCGTTGGTGCCGATCTGCACGCGGCCGCTGTACGGGGCGGAGGCCTTGCCCGTGCCCTTGTACAGCCACAGCGCGCCGGCCTTGTCGCGGGCGACGAGGTCCGCGACGCCGTCGAAGTTCAGGTCACCCGTGGACACGAGGGCGTTGTACTCGTTCCAGCCGCCGCCGATGCGGGTGCGGGAGCTGAAGGGCGCCTTGTAGTTGCCCGTGCCCTTGTACAGCCACAGCACGCCGGACTTGTCGCGGGCGACGAGGTCGGCCTTGCCGTCGCGGGTCAGGTCGCCCTTGCCCGCGATCTGGGTGTAGGCGTCCCAGCCGCCGCCGACCCGGTAACGCGGGGTCAGGTTGCCGTTGCCGTGGCCCAGGTAGTGCCACAGCACGCCGTAGCCGTCGCGGGCGATCAGGTCGTCCGACGCGGCGCCGCCGGTGTTGCCGGCGGAGATGATCTCGTTGTAGATCTGCCAGCCGCCGCCGATGTCGCGCGGCGCGCCCACGTCGGTGTAGTGCAGACGGCCGCTGCGGACGGCGTAGAAGCCGTTCGAGCCGCCGTTGCCGTCCAGGTCGACCTGGGTGAAGTGCTTGTGCGAGGTCCAGCCGGTGCCGGAGTTGTCCGCCTGGCGCTGGATGACGCCCCCGCCGACCGGCTTGTAGCCCCAGATGGTGCCCGCGCTGTCGACGCCGTAGAGGTAGTTGCGCGGCGTCGGGACGGCCGCGGCCGCGAAGGCGGTCGCGTTCGAGGACTGCTCGGCGGCGGGGGTGAAGGACGGCGGCGCGTCGGCCGCGACGGCGGCGGTGGTGGTGCCGACGAGCGCGGCCGTTATGGCGGCCACGGTGATACGGGACAGGGTGCCCGTGCGGTTCAGGCCGGAAGTCTTGGCCACGTATGTACTCCAGATCCGTACGGAATGAGGAAGGCGCCGCCGCGCCCTTCGTCCGGGCGCGCTGCGGCGGGACCCTCATGATTGCGGATCGTTCTCATCGAACCTTCATCCCACAGGAGGTCTGTGACACAACTGTTTCGCTCCGGACACAACCGTTTCGGTTCGACGGTATGCCCCCTTTGCCCTCGGCGTCTCCGGGCCGCGCCGTCGGGGCCGCGTCCCGGCCCCCGTACGGGTAGTTCCGGACCCGTGTCAAGGGTGTCGGCGGACGGATGGTTGGACGAAACGCCGCAGATCCAGCGTGGTTATCCCGCAGGTCTCAACTCGGGAAAGATGGTTGTCGAAACCTGCTTTCGATCTTGCTCAGGCGAAGGGAAGTGGACTATACCTGTCGCGTCCAGGCCGTCGTATCCATCGACGACGGACCGACGCGTGCACGACCCGGCTGCAAATGACCGCGGTGGCGGGGCCCTTCGCCTGAGGCGAGTGAGAACGGGCGACCGGTACACCGCCTGAGTCCTGAATGAAGGCGAGGACTTGAGCATGGGATCCACCTCCGCACAGACCAATGAGGGCCTCGGCCGTCGCGATCTGATCAAGCGTTCCGCCGCTATCGGTCTGATCTCCGTACCGACCATGGGGTTCCTGTCCGCCTGTGCGAGCAGTGACAGCGGTGGCAACGGAAAGGTCGAGAAGGGTACGAAGTCCGACAAGAACCCGCTCGGCGTGAACGAGTCGGCACCGCTCGACTTCGTCCTCTTCGACGGCGGATTCGGACAGCAGTACGCCAAGGACGCGATCAAGGTCTACGAGACGAATTACCCCAAGGCCAGCGTCAAGTTCACCCCGACCCAGAAGATCACCACCACGCTGCAGCCGCGCTTCAACGGCGGCACCCCGCCGGACCTCATCGACAACTCCGGCGCCGAGCAGATGGACATGGGCGTCCTGGTCGGCCAGAAGCAGCTCGCCGACCTCACCCCGCTGCTCGACGCGCCGTCCGTCGACGACCCGAGCAAGAAGGTCCGCGACACCCTGCGGCCCGGCATCGTCGAGATGGGCCAGTTCGACGGCGAGCAGTGTTGGATCCTCAACTACGCCTACACCGTCTACGGCGTCTGGTACTCGCAGAAGCTCCTCGACTCGCTCGACGCGAAGTACCCGGAGACCTGGGACGAGATGCTGGCCGTCTGCGAGAAGGCCAAGAAGAAGGGCATCGCCGCCTGGACGTACGCGGGCAAGCACCCGTACTACGTCCCCTTCTCGCTCTACCCGATGATCGGCAAGGTCGGCGGCCGCGAGGTCCTCGACGCCATCGACAACCTGGAGCCCAAGGCCTGGGAGCACCCGGCCGTCAAGGCGTGCTTCGAGGCGTACTACGAGCTGGTCCAGAAGGGCTACATCCTCAAGGGCACGCCCGGCCTCGACCACATCCAGTCGCAGACCGCCTGGACCGAGGGCAAGGCGCTGTTCATCCCGAACGGCTCCTGGGTCGAGAACGAGGCGGCGAAGACCATGCCGGCCGACTTCGCCCTGGCCGTCTCCGGCCCGACCGGCCTCGACGCCTCCGACAAGATGCCGTTCGGCACCATCTGGGCCGCCGGCGGCGAGCCCTTCATCGTCCCGGCCAAGGCGAAGAACGCCGAGGGCGGCATGGAGCAGCTGCGCATCATGCTCAGCGAGGCCTCCTCCAAGAACTTCACGCAGTCCGTGAAGTCCCTGACCGCCCTCAACGGCGGCACCGACGGCATCGAGCTCTCCCCGGGCCTGAAGTCCGGCGTCGCCGCCCTGGAGAAGGCCGGCCAGAACGTCGTCAACCCGCGCCTCCAGGACTGGTACGTCGCCCTCCAGAAGGAGAAGATCGGCGTCGCCGGCATCGGCGAGATGATGGCCGGCCGCGCCACCCCGGCCGAGACGATCAAGAAGATCCAGAAGTTCGCCGACGAGGCGGCCAAGGACTCCTCGATCAAGCACTACAAGCACTGATGAGCGGTGCCGGGGCCCCTTCCCGCCGACCGGGAGCGGGCCCCGGCCCCTTGGCGCGCGGCACGAGCGGCGTGCCCGGCGCGGGAAAGATCGGGGTCGGTAGGAAATGCAACACGGCAAGTACCGTTTCATCGTGGGGTTCCTGGCGGCCCCCCTCGCGCTCTACGCGCTCTTCGTCATCTGGCCGTTCATCCAGTCCATCTACTACTCCTTCACGGACTGGACCGGACTGAGCCCCGAATTCGGAATGATCGGATTCGACAACTACAGCAGGATGCTGGACGACGAGATCTTCTGGAAATCGCTCCAGCACAGCCTGACCTTCGCGGTGGTGCTGCCGCTGGTGACCGTCGGCCTCGCGCTCTTCTTCGCCTTCATGCTCAATGTCGGCGGTCGGCGCCGCAAGGGAGCGGCCATCGCCGGTGTGCGCGGGTCGTCCTTCTACAAGATCGTGTATTTCTTCCCGCAGGTGCTGTCGATCGCGATCGTCGCGCTGCTCTTCCAGTTCGCGTACAACCCGAACAGCGGAGCCATCAACTCCGTACTGAAGGGCGTCGGTCTCGGCAGCGTCCAGCCGGACTGGCTCGGAGACCCGGACCTCGCCCTCATCTGCGTGATGGTCGTCCTCGTCTGGTCCACCGTCGGATTCTTCGTCGTCCTCTTCTCGGCCGGCATGGCGTCCATTCCGAAGGACTTCTACGAGGCGGCCCTCCTCGACGGCGCGAACCGCTTCACCACCTTCTTCAAGATCACCCTGCCGCTGCTCTGGGACACCGTGCAGTCCGGGTGGATCTACATGGGCATCCTCGCCCTCGGCGCCGAGTCCTTCGCCGTCGTCCAGATCATGACCGTCGGTCCCAGCGGCGGCGGGCCCGACTACTCGACCATCGTCCTGCCGCTGTACGTGTACCAGAAGGCGTTCCGGGACGGTCAGGCCGCCTACGCCACGACCATCGGCGTCGCCCTGCTCGTCGTGACCCTGGCCTTCGCGGCCGTCGTGATGAAGCTGGGCCGGCGCGAGCGGCTGGAGTTCTGATGAAGATCACCGACACGACCCCCGCCGGCGTGGAGAACCCCGGCCCCCCGTCGGGACCGGACCCCGTGGTCACCAAGACGAAGGCCCCCGCGCCCCGCAAGGAGCCGAAGGGCGAGGGCGTCACCCTCAACGTCTTCTCGCACGGCATCCTGATCCTCTGGGCGATCATGGTCGCCATGCCGCTGCTCTGGGCGGTCATGACCTCCTTCAAGACCGACCGGGCGATCTTCACCTCCCCGTGGGCCCTGCCCGACCGGCTGCACTTCGAGAACTGGTCGCGGGCCTGGACCGAAGCCCACATGAGCGACTACTTCCTGAACACCATCCTGGTGGTCGGCGGCTCGCTCCTCGGCACGCTCCTCTTCGGCTCGATGGCGGCCTACGTCCTGGCCCGCTTCGAGTTCCCGGGCAACCGCTTCATCTACTTCCTCTTCATCGGCGGGATGAGCTTCCCGATCATCCTGGCGCTCGTGCCGCTGTTCTACGTGATGCAGAACATGGCCCTGCTCAACACGCTGCACGGCCTGATCCTCGTGTACATCGCGTACTCGCTGCCGTTCACCGTCTTCTTCCTCACGGCCTTCTTCCGCACCCTGCCGACCTCGGTGGCGGAGGCGGCCTTCGTGGACGGGGCCTCGCACACCCGGACCTTCTTCCAGGTGATGCTGCCGATGGCCAAGCCGGGCCTCATCAGCGTCGGCATCTTCAACTTCCTCGGGCAGTGGAACCAGTACCTGCTGCCGACCGTGCTCAACACCGAGCCGGAGCGGAAGGTGCTCTCGCAGGGGCTCGTCCAGCTCGCGGTCAGCCAGGGCTACAAGGGCGACTGGTCCGGACTCTTCGCCGGCCTGGTGATGGCCATGCTCCCGGTCCTCGCCGCGTACATCATCTTCCAGCGGCAGGTGGTGGCCGGTCTGACCGCCGGCGCCGTGAAGTGACCCCCCGGGCCGCACCGGCCCCCACCGCTCCCGAAGGGCCCCCGGCGCACCGCGCGCCGGGGGCCCTTCCGGCGGTACGGGGCCGGGGGAGGACGGCCCGGGAAACCCGCCGCGAACACCGTGTGACCCTCACCTCCGTCACTCAAGGTCTTGACGGGGACCAAGCCGAAAGCGTCCCCTTAGAGTTCACATGTTGGAGAAAACGGTGGGAGTGAGTGAGTCGATGGAGACTCCGGGTTCGCAGACCTCTCTGCACAGGGCCAATCTCGAACGGGTCGTCCGGGCGGTGCGCATGGCCGGCTCGCTCACCCAGGCGGAGATCGCCCGGGCGACGGGCCTCTCCGCCGCCACGGTCTCCAACATCGTGCGGGAGCTGAAGGACGGCGGCACCGTCGAGGTCACGCCCACCTCCGCCGGGGGGCGCCGGGCCCGCAGCGTCTCGCTCTCCGGCGACGCCGGCATCGTGATCGGGGTCGACTTCGGCCACACCCACCTCCGGGTCGCCGTCGGCAACCTCGCCCACCAGGTGCTCGCCGAGGAGGCCGAGCCGCTCGACGTCGACGCCTCCGCCGCCGAGGGCTTCGACCGGGCGGAACAGCTGGTCAAACGGCTGATCCTGACCACCGGGATCGGCCCGGACAAGGTGATCGGCGTGGGCCTCGGCGTCCCGGGCCCGATCGACGTCTCCTCCGGCACCCTCGGCTCCACGTCGATCCTGCCGGGGTGGAGCGGCATCAACCCCGCCGAGGAGCTCTCGGGCCGCCTCGGGGTCCCCGTGCACGTCGACAACGACGCCAACCTCGGCGCGCTCGGCGAGCTGGTCTGGGGCGGCGGCCGGGGCGTCAAGGACCTGGCGTACATCAAGGTGGCCAGCGGCGTCGGCGCCGGTCTGGTCATAGACGGACGGGTCTACCGGGGCCCCGGCGGCACCGCGGGGGAGATCGGGCACATCACCCTGGACGAGTCGGGCCCGGTCTGCCGCTGCGGCAACCGGGGCTGCCTGGAGACCTTCACGGCCGCCCGCTACGTCCTGCCGCTGCTCCAGCCGAGCCACGGGCCCGACCTGACCATGGAGCGGGTCGTCCAGCTGGCCCGCGAGGGCGACCCCGGCTGCCGCCGGGTGATCGCGGACGTCGGGCGGCACATCGGCAGCGGCATCGCCAACCTCTGCAACCTCCTGAACCCCAGCCGGGTGGTGCTCGGCGGCGACCTCGCGGAGGCCGGTGAGCTGGTCCTGGCGCCCATCAGGGACTCCGTCTCGCGGTACGCGATCCCCAGTGCCGCCCGGCAGCTCTCGCTGGCCCAGGGGGCCCTCGGCGGGCGCGCCGAGGTGCTGGGCGCGCTCGCCCTCGTGCTGAGCGAAATGGGCGATTCGACCCTGTTGGAGAGCGCCCTGCCCGCCGCCGCTCCGGCCTCCCGGCTTGCCTTCACTTAGATAACGAACACCACCGTTGTCATCTCGTTAAGAATTTACTTCTTGACGTCAACGTTGCGGCCGAGTTGACTTCGTGCCACCTCGGCCGCAACGTCGCGGCCTCGTCAGGGAGGCAACCCCAAATGAACGCAGTGACGCGTCGTGCCGTCATAGCCACGGCCGCGGTGTCGATGGCCCTCTCGCTCGCCGCCTGTGGCCAGGCCGGCGGCGACGACAGCGGCGACAAGGGCAGCTCGACCAAGATCGGCCTGCTCCTTCCCGAGAACAAGACCTCGCGCTACGAGGCCCTGGACAAGCCCCAGTTCGAGAAGGCCGTCACGGCCGCGTGCGGCGACTGCGAGGTCGTCTACAACAACGCCGTCTCCGACGTCGTCAAGCAGAAGCAGCAGTTCGACCAGTTCATCGCGGACGGCATCAAGGTCATCGCGCTCGACCCGGTCGACGCCACCAAGGCCGAGGGCTGGGTCAAGGACGCCAAGGCCAAGGGCGTCAAGGTCGTCGCGTACGACCGCGCGGTCAAGGGCGCCGACGCCTACGTCAGCCACGACAACAACAAGGTCGGCGAGCTCCAGGGCCAGGCCCTCCTCGCCGCCCTCGGCGACAAGGCCGCCGCCGCCAACGTCGTGATGATCAACGGCGACGAGAAGGACCCGAACGCCGCCCTGTTCAAGAAGGGCGCCCACACCGCGCTCGACGGCAAGGTCGGCAAGATCGCCTACGAGGCCTCCGGCGAGTGGGACCCGAAGATCGCCGGCGAGAAGATGTCCGCCGCGATCTCCTCGGTCGGCAAGGACAAGATCGGCGCCGTCTACTCCGCCAACGACGGCATGGCGGGCGGCATCGTCACCTCCCTGGAGAACGCCGGCATCAAGGGCATCCCGGTCGGCGGCCAGGACGCCGAGGTCGCGGGCATCCAGCGCATCATCGCCGGCACCCAGACCTTCACGATCTACAAGTCGCCGCTCCAGCTGGCCCCCGAGGCCGCCAAGTTCGCGGTGAACCTGCTCCAGGGCAAGGACCTCGGCGCCCAGGGCGACACCGACGGCGTCCCGTCCACGCTCTTCCCGCCGGTCGTGGTCGACAAGACCAACATCCAGACCACGGTCGTCAAGGACGGCATCTACAAGGCCGCCGACCTCTGCACCGCGGACCTCGCCGCCAAGTGCACCGAGCTGGGCATCAAGTAACACCCGGCACGACCCCGCCGGGCCCTCCGGGGCCCGGCGCCGCGGATCCCCGCCCGGCCGCGCCCGGCACCCCGGCCGTCTCCCGACCGAGACGGCGCCGGACGCGCGGCCGCCGCCCGCCCGCGTACAGAGGGTGAACACCCCGTACGGCGACCGGCGACGGGCCCGGATCCGTTCCCCCAAGCCCGTCCGGTCCCCGGCCGACCCAGACCCCGCTGTCGGCCCGGGGGCCGGACGAAGCCCACCCCCCAGAACTTTGTTGGCGCTGCACCGGCGGCGCGACGTGCCGCCGTCCGCGGGCGGCGAAGGAGTTGGTTCACGTGTCCCAGACGCCCGTGCTGGCGTTGCGCGGGATCTTCAAGCGATTCGGAGCGGTCCAGGTCCTCTCCGGTGTCGATCTCGAAGTCCACGCAGGTGAGGTCGTCGCGCTCGTCGGCGACAACGGAGCGGGAAAGTCCACGCTGGTCAAGACGATCGCCGGCGTGCACCCGATCGACGAGGGCGTCATCGAGTGGGAGGGCGAGCGGGTCGAGATCTCCCGGCCGCACGACTCCCAGAACCTCGGCGTCGCGACCGTCTACCAGGACCTCGCCCTCTGCGACAACCTCGACGTGGTCGCCAATCTGTTCCTCGGCCGCGAGATCAAGAAGGGCGGCGTCCTCGACGAGGTCGCCATGGAGAAGCGCGCGAAGGACCTGCTCTCCACCCTCTCCATCCGCATCCCCAGCGTCCGCATCCCCGTCGCCGCCCTCTCCGGCGGCCAGCGGCAGGTCGTGGCCATCGCCCGCGCCCTGGTCGGCGACCCGAAGATCGTGATCCTCGACGAGCCGACCGCCGCCCTCGGCGTCGAGCAGACCGCCCAGGTCCTCGACCTGGTCGAGCGGCTGCGCGAGCAGGGCCTCGGCGTCATCCTCATCAGCCACAACATGGCCGACGTGAAGGCCGTCGCGGACACCGTGGCCGTCCTCCGCCTGGGCCGCAACAACGGCACCTTCCCGGTCGCCACCACCACGCACGAAGAGATCATCGCCGCGATCACCGGTGCCACGGACAACGCCGTGACCCGCCGCCAGGCCCGCAACGCGGAGGTAGCGAAGTGAGCAACACCCCTCCCGCCGCGAGCGAAGAGGCCGCGGTGCCCGAGCCCCGCACCCCCGACGCCGACGCGCCGGCCACCGAGACCCCGGCCGCCGCCGCGATCCCCGCCGTCGACCCCCGCCTCCTCGTCCGCGAGCAGGGCTTCAAGGGCTACGTCGACGAGTTCAAGCGCAAGATCCGCTCCGGCGAGATCGGCTCGCTGCCCGTCGTCGTCGGCCTCATAGTCATCGGCATCGTCTTCCAGGCCCTCACCGGCAACTTCATCACCTCGTACAACCTCGACCAGATCACGCTGTACGCGGTCGGCCCCGGCATCATGGCCGTCGGCATCGTCTTCGTGCTGCTGCTCGGCGAGATCGACCTCGCCGTCGGCTCCGTGGCCGGCCTCGCCGGCTCCGTCTGGGGCGTCCTCGGCACCGACATGCCCGACGGCCTCGCCATCCTCCTCGGCATCCTGTCCGGCACCCTGATCGGCGCCTTCCACGGCATCGTGTTCGCCAAGATCGGCGTGCCCGCCTTCGTCGTCACCCTCGCCGGCTTCCTCGGCTGGGCCGGCCTGCAGACCTGGGTGATGGGCGAGCGCTCCACCATCTCCACCCCGATCGGCAGCTTCGTCAACGACCTCACGAAGTACTACTTCTCCGACGTCGCCGCCGCCTACGGCCTCGCCGCCGTCGTGATCGCCGCCTTCTACCTGGCCCAGTTCCGCGACGCGCACCGCCGCAAGGCCGCCGACCTGCCGCACCGCCCGCAGAGCGAGATCATCCTGCGCACCGCCGTCCTCGCGGTCCTGGTCCTCGTCGCCGCGTACGGCTTCAACCAGGAGCAGGGCCTGCCCCTCTCCCTGGTGATCTTCCTGGTGATCCTGCTCGTCACCGACTTCGTCCTGCGCCGCACCACCTACGGCCGCCAGGTCTTCGCGGTCGGCGGCGGCATCGAGGCCGCCCGCCGCGCCGGCATCAACGTCTCCTGGATCCGGGTCTCGGTCTTCATGATCTCCGGCACCATGGGCGCGATCGGCGGCCTGTTCCTCGCCTCCGCGACCGGCGGCGCCGACCGCTCCCTCGGCGGCGGCAACCAGCTCATGATGTGCATCGCCGCGGCGGTCATCGGCGGCACGTCCCTGTTCGGCGGACGCGGCAAGGTCTGGTCGGCGCTCCTGGGCATCCTGGTCATCCAGTCGATCGTCCAGGGCCTCAACCAGATGAACCTGTCCTCCAACGCGATCCAGTACATGATCACCGGAGCGGTCCTGCTCATCGCCGTGATCATCGACTCCGTCTCCCGCAAGACCCAGAAGACGGCCGGACGCGCCTAGCGCGCCGCGCTCACCGGAGCGCCACGCGCGCGTAACGCTCGCCACACCTGCCCGGCGCCGTGAAACCGGCGCCGGGCACCGGTGCGTCCGGAGCAGTGCACGCGCCCGTACGGAGCCGTACGGATCAGCGGCCCGTAGACCGTCGGAGTGACGCCTCACTCCCCGGCCCGCTGCCCACGATCCAAGACGGAACATTAGACTCGACAAATCGGCAAGCTCGACCAGCTCAAACGCAAGGAGGAACGGGTGGCTCTGCTGACCCGTATCAGGGGACCGCGAGACCTGGACCGGCTCTCCCCGGAACAGCTGGACCAGCTGGCCGACGAGATCCGGACGTTCCTCGTGGACGCCGTCTCCAAGACCGGCGGGCACCTCGGACCCAACCTGGGCGTGGTCGAGCTGACCATCGCCCTGCACCGGGTGTTCGACTCCCCGAAGGACAAGGTCCTCTGGGACACCGGCCACCAGAGCTACGTCCACAAGCTGCTCACCGGCCGCCAGGACTTCTCGAAGCTCAAGATGAAGGGCGGCCTCTCCGGCTACCCCTCGCAGGCCGAGTCCGAGCACGACGTCATCGAGAACTCGCACGCCTCCACGGTCCTCGGCTGGGCCGACGGCCTGGCCAAGGCGAACGAGGTCCTGAAGAAGGACGACCACGTCGTGGCCGTCATCGGCGACGGCGCCCTCACCGGCGGCATGGCCTGGGAGGCGCTGAACAACATCGCCGCCGCCAAGGACCGCCCGCTCGTCATCGTCGTCAACGACAACGAGCGCTCCTACGCGCCCACCATCGGCGGCCTCGCCAACCACCTGGCGACCCTGCGCACCACCGACGGCTACGAGCGCTTCCTCGCCCGCGGCAAGGACATCCTGGAGCGCACCCCGGTCGTCGGGAAGCCGCTCTACGAGACCCTGCACGGCGCCAAGAAGGGCCTCAAGGACTTCATCGCCCCCCAGGGCATGTTCGAGGACCTCGGCCTCAAGTACGTCGGCCCCATCGACGGCCACGACATCGAGGCCCTGGAGTCCGCCCTGACGCGCGCCAAGCGCTTCGGCGGCCCCGTCATCGTCCACTGCCTCACCGAGAAGGGCCGCGGCTACCAGCCGGCCCTCCAGGACGAGGCCGACCGCTTCCACGCCGTCGGCAAGATCCACCCCGACACCGGCCTCCCGATCGCCACCTCCGGCGCCGACTGGACCGGCGTCTTCGCCGACGAGATGGTCGCCCTCGGCAAGGAGCGCCCGGACGTCGTCGCCATCACCGCGGCCATGCTCCAGCCCGTCGGCCTCGACAAGTTCGCCAAGGCCTTCCCCGAGCGGGTCTTCGACGTCGGCATCGCCGAGCAGCACGGCGCGGTCTCCGCGGCCGGCCTCGCCACCGGCGGCCTCCACCCGGTCTTCGCGGTGTACGCCACCTTCCTCAACCGCGCCTTCGACCAGGTCCTGATGGACGTGGCCCTGCACAAGTGCGGCGTCACCTTCGTCCTCGACCGGGCCGGCGTCACCGGCACCGACGGCGCCTCCCACAACGGCATGTGGGACATGTCGATCCTCCAGGTCGTGCCCGGCCTGCGGCTCGCCGCCCCGCGCGACGCCGACCAGGTCCGCGCCCAGCTGCGCGAGGCCGTCGAGGTCACCGACGCGCCCACCGTGGTCCGCTTCTCCAAGGGCGCGGTCGGCCCCGCCGTCCCCGCCCTGCGCCGCGTCGGCGGCATGGACGTCCTCCGCGAGCCCGGCACCGACCGGCCCGACGTCCTCCTGGTCTCGGTCGGCGCCCTGGCGCCGATGTGCCTGGAGATCGCCGACCTGCTCGACCGGCAGGGCATCTCCACCACCGTCGTCGACCCCCGCTGGGTCAAGCCCGTCGACGAGGCCCTCGCCCCGCTCGCCGAGCGCCACCGGGTCGTCGTCACCGTCGAGGACAACAGCCGCGTCGGCGGCGTCGGCTCGGCCGTCGCCCAGGCGCTCCGCGACGCCGGGGTGGACGTGCCGCTGCGCGACTTCGGCATCCCGCCGCGCTTCCTCGACCACGCCTCCCGCGCCGAGGTCCTCGCCGAGATCGGCCTGACCGCCCCGGACGTCGCCCGGCAGGTCACCGGCCTCGTCTCCCGCCTCGACGGCAGGTACGAGGAGAGCGGCGCCAAGACGGCGGAGCCCGCCCGGGACTGACCCCGCGGCACGTCGGGACCACCCTTTGGGCCGGTCGGTTCACCCTCCCGGGTGCCGACCGGCCCATTCGCGTGCATTCTGGCTCTGTCCGGGCAGACGTCATCACAGCCTCCGACCCGCGGAGGCACCGAGACCGACGTCGGGCGGAGCGCGGAGGTACCACGGTGAGTACGGACCAACAGCCACGGGCGAACTCCGGGGTGTTCCGGACCAAATCGGTCGAGCAGTCGATCCGGGACACGGAGGAGCCGGAGCACGCCCTCAAGAAGTCCCTGTCCGCCTGGGACCTGACGGTCTTCGGCGTCGGCGTCATCATCGGCACCGGCATCTTCGTCCTCACCGGCAAGGTCGCCAAGGAGAACGCCGGCCCGGCGACGGCCCTCGCCTTCGTCGCCGCCGGCATCGTCTGCGCCCTCGCCGCCCTGTGCTACGCCGAGTTCGCCTCGACGGTGCCGGTGGCCGGATCGGCGTACACCTTCGCGTACGCCTCCATCGGCGAGCTGCCCGCCTGGATCATCGGCTGGGACCTCGTCCTGGAGTTCGCCCTCGGGACGGCGGTGGTGGCCGTCGGCTGGTCCGGCTACGTCCGCTCGCTCATGGACAACATCGACTGGCACCTGCCGGCCGCCCTGGAGGGCCCGGACGCGCCCGGCGGGACCTTCGACATCCTGGCGTTCATCCTCGTCCTGGTCCTCACCGTGGTCCTCGTCCTGGGCATGAAGCTCTCCGCCCGGATCACCGCGCTCGTCGTGGCGATCAAGGTGACCGTGGTGATGATCGTGATCGTCGCCGGCCTGTTCTTCATCGTCGGCGACAACTACAAGCCCTTCATCCCGCCGGCCGTCACCCCGGAGGGCGGCGGCTCCAACTGGGACTCCCCGCTGGTCCAGCTGCTCTTCGGCTACGAGCCGACGAACTTCGGCGTCATGGGCATCTTCACCGCCGCCTCCGTCGTCTTCTTCGCCTTCATCGGCTTCGACGTGGTGGCCACCGCCGCCGAGGAGACCAAGCTGCCGCAGCGGGACATGCCCCGGGGCATCCTCGGCTCGCTCTTCATCTGCACCGTGCTCTACGTGGCCGTCGCCCTCGTCGTCACCGGTATGCAGCACTACACGGAGCTGTCCGTGAGCGCCCCGCTCGCCGACGCCTTCAAAGCCGCCGGCCACCCCTTCTACGCGGGCGTGATCAGCTTCGGCGCCGCCGTCGGCCTCACCACCGTCTGCCTGATCCTGCTGCTCGGCCAGACCCGCGTCTTCTTCGCCATGAGCCGCGACGGCCTGCTGCCGCGCTTCTTCTCCGTCACCCACCCCCGGTTCCGGACCCCGTACCGGCCGACCGTCCTGCTCGGCGTGATCATCGCGATCGTCGCCGGCTTCACCAGCATCAACGAGCTGGCGACCCTGGTGAACATCGGCACCCTCTTCGCCTTCGTGGTCGTCGCGATCGGCGTCATGGTCCTCCGCCGCACCCGCCCCGACCTGCCGCGCGCCTTCCGCACCCCCTGGGTGCCCGTGCTGCCGATCCTCTCCATCGCGGCCTCGTTCTGGCTGATGCTCAACCTGCCGGGCGAGACCTGGTTCCGGTTCGCCGTCTGGATGGCGATCGGCATCGTCGTGTACTTCCTGTACGGGCGGAGTCACAGCCGGTTGGCCCGGGAGGGCCGCGAAGTCCGCTCCTGAGGGGCCTCCGGGAGCGGGGCGGCGGGCGAGGGGAAGAGCGTTCGAAGGGGCCGCTACAGTCGGCTCGTACCCGACCCGCACCCCCCGATGACCGGAGCGCTGCACCCCTCATGGCGAATCGATCCGAGGCCCCCGCCGCCCACCCCCACGGCTCCTCCACCGCCCCCCGCCTGCGGGGATCCTGGCTGGCCCGGGGCAAGGAGGGCAGATTCAGCGTCTATCTGCCCCGGGACGGCGAAGTGGTGCGCTGGACCGAGGACGGCGGCGGCTGGAGCGGGCCCGTGTCCCTCGGCGGCGGCGGTGCGCTGCTGCCCAGCCTCTCGGCGGGCCAGGGCGCCGACGGCTACGTCCACCTCGTCGGCCTGCGGCCCGTGGCGGGCGGCGGGGCGGACCACGTCGAGCTGGTGCACACCACCCAGTACCAGACGGGCCGCCCGGCCCTGGAGTGGCGCTCGATCACCCACCCCAACGGCGCCTCCTACCAGTGGACCGGAACGCCCTCCGTGACCGTGGACGGCATCGGGCGCGCGTACGTCTTCTGCCGCAACGGCGGCGGCGGCATCAGCGTGCGGGCCCAGAAGGACGCGGGCGGCTGGAACCCCTGGTGGGACCTGCACGGCTCCAAGACCGACCCCCTGCCGGTGGCCGTCACCAACGGCTCGGGCTTCGTCGAGCTGTACACCTCGCACGCCACGGGACTCCTGCGCTACGTGCAGCGCGAGTCGGGGGCCAAGCCGATCCGCGAGGACCTCCTGCCCGCCCCGGTCACCATGGGCACCCTGGCGGCCGTGAAGGGCCCCTCCGGGCACGTCACGGCCTTCTACGTGGACCAGGACGGAAAGGTGTGCGCCTGGTCGCCCGAGCGCTCCCTGAAGCCCACGCCCCTCACCGACGCGGTCGGCACCGGCCCGCTCTCCGTCACCCGCTGCCTCGTCGACGGCTTCGACTGCACCGTCCTGGCCCAG
Source organism: Streptomyces sp. NPDC098101 (assembly GCF_044760185.1). Taxonomy (NCBI): domain Bacteria; kingdom Bacillati; phylum Actinomycetota; class Actinomycetes; order Kitasatosporales; family Streptomycetaceae; genus Streptomyces; species Streptomyces sp. NPDC098101. The sequence continues at coordinate 93,242 of NZ_JBIWAS010000001.1, forward strand.
CGGTCCGAGGACGGCCGGCTGGCCCTCGCCGCCTATCCGAGCGAGCAGGAGGAGGCGGGCGCCCGCTGGTCGGAGACGGGGGAGCGGCACGGCGAACTGACCACCGCCCTCACCCGGGACCTCGAAGGGCGCCTGGTCGCGATGGCGCTGGCCGGCGGGACCTCGCTGCTCACCACCCGTCAGCGGCCCGCGGCGGACGGCTTCGTACTGGAGAACTGGCGCCCGGTGCGCTGACCCCCGGCGGGGCGCGTACGGGAACGGGAACGGCCCCGGCACCTTGGGAAGGTGCCGGGGCCGTCCGTACGAACCCGGGGACGTTACGCCGGGACGCTCGCCACGCCCTGCGCCAGGAAACGCTTGCCGTTGACGCGCTCGGAGACGCCCTCGCGGTCCAGGTACGGCGTGATGCCGCCCAGGTGGAAGGGCCAGCCCGCGCCCGTGATCAGGCAGAGGTCGATGTCCTGCGCCTCGGCGACGACACCCTCCTCCAGCATCAGGCCGATCTCCTGCGCCACCGCGTCCAGGACGCGGTCGCGGACCTGCTCCTCGGTCAGGACGCTGTCGCCCTGCTTGAGGAGGGCGGCGACCTCAGGGTCGAGCTCCGGCTTCCCGGAGTCGTACACGTAGAAGCCGCGCTTGCCGGCCTCGACGACCGCCTTCAGGTTGGGGGAGACCGTGAAGCGCTCGGGGAAGGAGCGGTTCAGCGTCTCGGAGACGTGCAGGCCGATCGCCGGGCCGACCAGCTCCAGGAGGACCAGCGGCGACATCGGCAGGCCGAGCGGCTCGATGGCCTTCTCCGCGGTCTCGACGGGGGTGCCCTCGTCGATGACGTTCTGGATCTCGCCCATGAAGCGGGTCAGGATGCGGTTCACGACGAACGCCGGGGCGTCCTTGGTGAGGACCGCGGTCTTCTTCAGCTTCTTCGCCACGCCGAAGGCGGTGGCGAGGGAGGCGTCGTCCGTCTGCTCGCCGCGCACGATCTCCAGGAGCGGGAGGATCGCGACCGGGTTGAAGAAGTGGAAGCCGACCACGCGCTCGGGGTGCTTGAGCTTGGAGGCCATCTCCGAGACCGACAGCGAGGAGGTGTTGGTGGCGAGGATCGCGTGCGCCGGGGCGACCGCCTCGACCTCCGCGAACACCTTCTGCTTGACGGACATCTCCTCGAACACGGCCTCGATGACGAAGTCCGCGTCCGCGAAGCCCACGGCCTTGTCCAGGACGCCGGAGACCAGGCCCTTGAGGCGGTTGGCCTTGTCCTGGTTGATGCGGCCCTTGCCGAGCAGCTTCTCGATCTCGGCGTGGACGTAGCCGACGCCCTTGTCGACGCGCTCCTGGTCGATGTCGGTCAGGACGACCGGCACCTCCAGGCGGCGCAGGAAGAGCAGGGCCAGCTGGGAGGCCATCAGACCGGCGCCGACGACGCCGACCTTGGTGACCGGGCGGGCCAGAGACTTGTCCGGGGCGCCGGCGGGGCGCTTGCCGCGCTTCTGCACCAGGTTGAAGGCGTAGATGCCGGAGCGCAGCTCGCCGCCCATGATCAGGTCCGCGAGGGCCTGGTCCTCGGCGTCGAAGCCCTTCTGCAGGTCCCCGTCCTTGGCGGCCTCGATGATGTCGAGGGCGCGGTAGGCGGCCGGGGCGGCGCCGTGCACCTTGGAGTCGGCGACGAAGCGGCCCTTGGCGACGGCCTGGTCCCAGGCCTCGCCGCGGTCGACCTCGGGGCGCTCGACGGTGGTGGTGCCGTTCAGGACGGAGGCCGTCCAGATCAGCGACTGCTCCAGGAAGTCCGCGCCCTCGAACAGCGCGTCGGCGATGCCGAGCTCGAAGACCTGCTTGCCCTTGAGCTGACGGTTCTGGTTCAGCGAGTTCTCGATGATGACCGAGACGGCCTTCTCGGCGCCGATCAGGTTCGGCAGGATGGCGCAGCCGCCCCAGCCGGGCACCAGGCCGAGGAAGACCTCGGGCAGCGAGAAGGCCGGCAGGGCCTTCGACACGGTGCGGTAGGTGCAGTGCAGACCGACCTCGACGCCGCCGCCCATGGCCGCGCCGTTGTAGTACGCGAAGGTCGGCACGGCGAGCGAGGACAGCCGCTTGAAGACGTCGTGGCCGCCCTTGCCGATGGCGAGCGCCTCGTCGTGCTTCTTCAGCAGCTCGACGCCCTTGAGGTCGGCGCCGACGGCGAAGATGAACGGCTTGCCGGTGATGCCGACGCCGGTGATCTCGCCGTTCGCGGCCTCGGCCTCGACCTGGTCGATCGCCGTGTTCAGGTTGGCGAGGGACTGCGGACCGAAGGTGGTCGGCTTGGTGTGGTCGAAGCCGTTGTCAAGCGTGATCAGGGCGAACCGGCCCGCACCTGCGGGCAGTTCGAAGTGCCGTACGTGGGCGCTGGTGACGACCTCGTCCGGGAAGAGCTCGGCGGCGCCCTTCAGAAGCTCGGCGGTGGTGCTCACTTGCCCTCCCAGTGGGGGTTTTCCCAGATGACCGTCGCGCCCATGCCGAAGCCGACGCACATGGTGTTGAGGCCGTAGCGGACCTGCGGGTTCTCCTCGAACTGGCGGGCCAGCTGCGTCATCAGACGGACGCCGGAGGAGGCGAGCGGGTGGCCGTAGGCGATGGCGCCGCCGTACTGGTTGACGCGGGCGTCGTCGTCGGCGATGCCGTAGTGCTCCAGGAAGGCGAGGACCTGGACCGCGAAGGCCTCGTTGATCTCGAAGAGGCCGATGTCCTCGATGGACAGGCCGGCCTGGGCGAGGGCCTTCTCGGTGGCCGGGATCGGGCCGTAGCCCATGACCTCGGGCTCGACGCCGGCGAAGGAGTACGAGACCAGGCGCATCTTGACCGGGAGGCCGTTCTCCCGGGCGAAGTCCTCGGAGGCGATGATCGAGGCGGTGGCGCCGTCGTTCAGGCCGGCCGCGTTGCCCGCGGTGACGTTGCCGTGGACGCGGAACGGCGTCTTCAGGTTCGCCAGCGAGTCCAGGGTGGTGCCCGGGCGCATCGGCTCGTCGGCGGTGACCAGGCCCCAGCCCGTCTCGCCGCCCTCGGGGGAGGTGCGGCGGACCGAGATCGGCACCAGGTCCGGCTGGATCTTGCCGTCGGCGTACGCCTTGGCGGCCTTCTCCTGCGAGCGCACGGCGTACTCGTCGGCGCGCCGCTTGGTGATGCTCGGGTAGCGGTCGTGCAGGTTCTCGGCGGTCATGCCCATGAAGAGGGCGGCCTCGTCGACCAGCTTCTCCGACACGAAGCGCGGGTTCGGGTCGACGCCCTCGCCCATGGGGTGGCGGCCCATGTGCTCGACGCCACCGGCGATGACGGCGTCGTACGCGCCGAAGGCGATCGAACCGGCGGTCGTGGTGACGGCGGTCAGCGCGCCGGCGCACATGCGGTCGATGGAGTAGCCCGGCACCGACTGGGGCAGGCCGGCGAGGATGCCCGCCGTACGGCCGAGGGTCAGACCCTGGTCGCCGATCTGCGTGGTCGCGGCGATGGCGACCTCGTCGATCTTCGCGGGGTCGAGGCCGGGGTTGCGGCGCAGCAGCTCCCGGATGGCCTTCACGACGAGGTCGTCGGCGCGGGTCTCGTGGTAGATGCCCTTCGGGCCCGCCTTGCCGAACGGGGTGCGGACGCCGTCGACGAAGACGACGTCCCTGACGGTACGAGGCACGATGGCTCTCCTCCAGGGTGCGGGATGGCACTGCTGCGGCGCACGCCTAAGCGTGCGCTTGCTCCCCCATGCTACTTGCGGGTAACCATGCTGCCCACCCCCCGGGGGCCAAGCGGCGAAGGTCACACCGGGAACTCTGCCGGAGATGGCCGAAAACGGTGGAACCCCCGTCACCCTTCCGGGTGCGGGGGTTCCGTGAGCGGGGGCCCGCCCGAGGGCTACGCGGTCGCCGTCAGCGCCTTCTCCAGGAGCGGCGTCACCAGCTCCACCTGCCAGGGGCGCGCCCCGTGGCCCGTCAGGGCGGCGGCGACGCGGTCGGCGTCGGCCGGGGACGGCGGCTCCCAGCAGACCCGGCGCACGGTGTCCGGGGTGATCAGGTTCTCCTGCGGCAGGTTCAGCTCCTCCGCGAGCGCCGAGACCGCCGCGCGCGCCGCCGACAGGCGGGCCGCCGCGACCGGGTCCTTGTCGGCCCAGGCGCGCGGCGGGGGCGGCCCGGCCGGCTGCTGGCCCGGCTGGGGCAGCTCGCTCTCCGGCAGCGCCCTGGCCCGGTCCACCGCCGCCTGCCACTGCTCCAGCTGGCGCCGGCCCATCCGGTGGCCGAAGCCGGTCAGGGCGGTCAGCGCGGCCAGGTTCACCGGCACCGCGAGCGCCGCCTCGACGATCGCCGCGTCGCTCAGCACCTTGCCGGGGGAGACGTCGCGCCGCTGGGCCACCCGGTCGCGGGCCGTCCACAGCTCCCGTACGACCGCCATCTGGCGGCGGCGGCGCACCTTGTGCATCCCGGAGGTCCGGCGCCACGGGTCCTTGCGCGGAGGGGCGGGCGGGGCGGAGGCGATCGCGTCGAACTCCTGGCGCGCCCACTCCAGCTTCCCCTGCCGGTCGAGCTCCTCCTCCAGGGCGTCCCGCAGGTCGACCAGGAGCTCCACGTCGAGCGCCGCGTACCGCAGCCAGGGCTCGGGGAGCGGCCGGGTCGACCAGTCCACGGCGGAGTGGCCCTTCTCCAGGGCGTAGCCGAGGACGGACTCGACCATCGCGCCGAGGCCGACGCGCGGGAAGCCCGCGAGCCGCCCGGCCAGCTCGGTGTCGAAGAGGGAGGTCGGCACCATGCCTATGTCGCGCAGACAGGGCAGGTCCTGGGTGGCGGCGTGCAGGATCCACTCGGATCCGGCGAGCGCCTCGCCGAGCCCGGAGAGGTCGGGGCAGCCCACGGGGTCGATCAGGGCGGTGCCCGCGCCCTCGCGGCGGAGCTGGACGAGGTAGGCGCGCTGGCCGTAGCGGTAGCCGGAGGCGCGCTCGGCGTCCACGGCCACGGGGCCGGTTCCGGCGGCGAAGGCGGCGATCACCCGGGCGAGGGCGTCCTCGGTCTCGACGACGGGCGGAACCCCTTCGCGGGGCGCCAGCAACGGGATCGGAAGCCCATTCGCAGGGACGTCGTCGTCCGGGGGGCCGCCCCCGGTGGTGCGCAGTGCCGCGTCTGCTGCGGTCTCTTGGGCGTCGGTCACCCGTCAAGGGTATCGGTGAACGGCGGGCACCTGTCGACGGAACGTTCCGTCGACAGGTGCCCGCCGGTTGTCCACCGCCCGTCAGTGGATGATCCCCGTCCGCAGGGCCACCGCGACCATTCCGGCGCGGTCGCCGGTGCCCAGCTTGCGGGCGATGCGGGCGAGGTGGCTCTTCACGGTCAGGGCGGACAGGCCCATGGAGACGCCGATCGCCTTGTTCGACTGGCCCTCCGCGACGAGCCGCAGCACCTCGACCTCACGGCCGGAGAGCTCGCGGTAGCCGCCCGGGTGGCTCGGGGCACCCGGGGGGCGGCGGTGGCCCAGACGGGCCGCCGCGGCGCCGATGGGGGCGGCGCCGGGGCGGGTGGGGTGACCGATGTTGGTCCGGGTGCCGGTGACGACGTAGCCCTTCACGCCGCCCGCGAGGGCGTTGCGCACGGCGCCGATGTCGTCGGCGGCCGAGAGGGCGAGGCCGTTGGGCCAGCCCGCGGCGCGGGTCTCGGACAGCAGGGTCAGGCCGCTGCCGTCGGGCAGGTGGACGTCGGCAACGCAGATGTCGCGCGGGTTGCCGACGCGGGGACGGGCCTCCGCGATGGACGAAGCCTCGATCACGTCGCGTACTCCGAGGGCCCACAGGTGGCGGGTCACGGTGGAACGGACGCGCGGGTCGGCCACGACGACCATGGCCGTCGGCTTGTTCGGGCGGTAGGCGACCAGGCTTGCGGGCTGCTCGAGGAGAACGGACACCAGGCCTCCTGGGGGGAAGGTGGGGGACGGAGCCGGCTCGGGGAAGAAGCCGGGAGGGCGAACCCGTGCTGTGAAGGGGTCACTGACTCCTTCGGCACCGGGGCCGCCCGCCTTTAGGGAAAGATCACGATTTGGTGAGTAACAATTAGGGCAATTCGGACGCTTGATCGATCATCCTACGAGCGGGCCCCGCGACTTCACCCTCCCGGGGGAGCCCGGAGCGCCTTTCCGAACGCCTTGTGCGACACGGTCTCGTACGACACGTCTCGCGCGACACGTCCTGTACGGCGCGTCCTGTACGGCGCCCCGGAGCGCTCCGGGGACCCGTCAGACCTGCTGCGGCCCCCGCCGCTGCGGCAGCGAGACGACGCCCGCCCCCGTGGTCGTCCCCGCCCCCGGCTCGACCGGCGCGGGCGGGAGCCCCGCGATCTGGCAGAGCAGGTCGCACCAGGCCGCCAGGTGCGCCCCCGTGTCCGGCGCCCCGCCCAGGCCCTCGCGCGGCGTCCAGGACGCCCGGATCTCGATCTGGGTCGCCGGCCGCCGGTCCGCGAGCCCGCCGAAGTAGTGCGAGCCCGCCATCGTCACGGTCCCGCTCGCCTCCCCGTACGCGAGCCCCCGCGCCTCCAGGGCCCCGGTCAGCCAGGACCAGCACACCTCCGGCAGCAGCGGGTCCGCCGCCATCTCCGGCTCCAGCTCCGCCCGGACCAGCGTCACCAGGCGGAACGTTCCCTTCCAGGCCTCGTGCCCGTCCGGATCGTGCAGCAGGACGAGCCGCCCGTCCGCCAGGTCGTCCTCGCCGTCCACGACGGCCGCCTCCACCGCGTACGCGTACGGCGCCAGCCGCTGCGGCGGCCTGGTCGGGTCCACCTCGATCCCGGACCGCAGCCGCGCCGAGCGCAAGGCCTCCACCGCTCGCCGGAAAGCCGGTGGCACCGGGTTCGTCTCCGTACTGCCCGCCGTTTCGTCCGTCCCTCGATCGCCGTCGGAATGATCGGAAAAGTGTCCCTGAGCCGCAGCCATGCGGGGAAGAGTAGGCGGAACGGGGCCGCCGCGCAGGGAGGGACACCCGGCCCGGACGAGCGGCTTCCCGCCACATGCGAAGATTCTGGGCGTGAGTGCCAACGACAGCCCGCAGGGCCAGCAGACGAAGCAGCAGTCGCGGACGTACGACTCCGCGTTCCTCAAGGCGTGCCGGCGCGAGCCGGTGCCGCACACCCCCGTCTGGTTCATGCGGCAGGCCGGGCGCTCCCTCCCCGAGTACCTGAAGGTCCGCGAGGGCATCCCCATGCTGGAGTCCTGCATGAGGCCCGAGCTGGTCACCGAGATCACGCTCCAGCCGGTGCGCCGGCACAAGGTCGACGCCGCCATCTACTTCAGCGACATCGTCGTCCCCCTCAAGGCCATCGGCATCGACCTCGACATCAAGCCCGGCGTCGGCCCGGTCGTCGCCGAGCCGATCCGCACCCGCGCCGACCTGGCCCGGCTGCGCGACCTGACCCCCGAGGACGTCCACTACGTCACCGAGGCCATCGGGATGCTCACCGGCGAACTGGGCGACACCCCGCTCATCGGTTTCGCCGGCGCGCCCTTCACCCTCGCGAGCTACCTCGTCGAGGGCGGTCCGTCGCGCAACCACGAGCACACCAAGGCGCTCATGTACGGCGACCCGCAGCTCTGGGCCGACCTCCTCGACCGCCTCGCCGAGATCACCTCGGCCTTCCTCAAGGTCCAGATCGAGGCCGGCGCCTCCGCCGTGCAGCTCTTCGACTCCTGGGTCGGCGCCCTGGCCCCGGCCGACTACCGCCGCTCCGTGATGCCCGCCTCCGTGAAGGTCTTCGACGCGGTCGCCGGATACGGCGTCCCGCGCATCCACTTCGGCGTCGGCACGGGCGAGCTCCTCGGCCTCATGGGCGAGGCGGGCGCGGACGTCGTCGGCGTCGACTGGCGCGTCCCGCTGGACGAGGCCGCCCGCCGCGTCGGCCCCGGCAAGGCGCTCCAGGGCAACCTCGACCCCGCCGTGCTCTTCTCCACCCGCGAGGCCGTCGAGGCCAAGACGGACGAGGTCCTGGCCGCCGCCGAGGGCCTGGAGGGCCACGTCTTCAACCTGGGCCACGGCGTCCTGCCGACCACCGACCCGGACGCGCTGACCCGCCTCGTCGAGTACGTCCACACCCGCACGGCCGTCTGACCCGGCCGCGGGCACGCACTCACGCGACGGCGACGGCCGCCGGGGCACCCGCCCCGGCGGCCGTCGCCGTCCCCGCCCTCAGCCCGCCGCGCGGACCGCAGCCGTCGCCTTGCGGGCCGCGACGAGCACCGGGTCCCACACCGGCGAGAACGGCGGCGCGTACCCCAGGTCCAGGGCCGTCATCGCCTCCACCGTCATCTTCGCCGTGAGCGCCACCGCCGCCACGTCCACCCGCTTCGCCGCGCCCTCCCGGCCCACGATCTGGGTGCCCAGCAGCCGCCCGGTCCGCCGCTCGGCCAGCATCTTCACCGTCATCGGCGCGGCCCCCGGGTAGTAGCCCGCCCGGCTCGTCGACTCGACCGTCACCGTCACGAACCGCAGCCCCGCCTCCAGGGCCTCCTTCTCCCGCAGGCCGGTCCGCGCGATCTCCAGGTCGCACACCTTCGACACCGCCGTGCCCACCATGCCGGGGAAGGTCGCGTAGTCGCCGCCGACGTTCGACCCGATGACCTGGCCCTGCTTGTTCGCGTGCGTCCCGAGGGCCACGTGCCGCATCCGGCCCGAGACCAGGTCCAGGACCTCCACGCAGTCGCCGCCCGCCCAGACGTTCCCGTGCCCCCGGACCCGCATCGCCAGATCGGTGAGCAGCCCGCCGTACGCCCCGAGGGGGAGTCCCGCCGCGCGGGCGAGCGAGGTCTCCGGCTCCACGCCCGTGCCCAGGACCACCACGTCCGCCGGGTACTCCTCCTCGTCCGTCGCCACCGCCCGGACCCGGCCGCCGGGCCCGGTCAGGACCTTCGTGACCTCCGCCGAGTTGACCGTCCTGATCCCGAGCCCGTCCATCGCCGCGTGCACGAGCCGGCCCATGTCCGGGTCGAGGGTCGCCATCGGCTGCTCGCTCCGGTTGAGGACGGTCACCTCGTACCCCCGGTTGAGGAGCGCCTCGGCCATCTCCACCCCGATGTACCCGGCGCCGATCACCACCGCCCGCCGCCCCTCCGCGCCGGAGAGGGCGTCGATCAGGGCCTGGCCGTCGTCCAGGTTCTGCACGCCGTGCACCCCGGGCGCGTCGATCCCCGGCACCGGTGGGCGCAGCGGCCGCGCCCCCGTCGCGATCACCAGCTTGTCGAAGCCGGTCCACTCCTCCGTACCGGACTCCAGGTCCCGCGAGCGGACCCGCTGCCGCTCGACGTCGATCTCCGTCACCTCGGTCCGCGTCCGCAGGCCGATGTCACGGGCCCGGTGCTCCTCGGGGGACCGGGCGATCAGCTCGTCGCGCGAGCCGACGTCTCCGCCGACCCAGTACGGGATGCCGCAGGCCGAGTACGAGGAGAAGTGCCCGCGCTCGAAGGCGACGATCTCCAGCTCCCCCGCGGACTTGAGCCTGCGCGCCTGCGACGCGGCGGACATGCCCGCCGCGTCGCCACCGATGACCACCAGTCGTTCGCTCATGGGGACGACGCTACTTCGCGGACGCTACTCCCCGGGGGCCTGCGGGGACTTCGGTGCCTGAGGGGCCTGCGGGGCCTGTGGGGTCCCCGGGGACTCCGGGGCCTGCGGGGTCCGCGCGGGCTCCGGCCCCACGGGCGCCCCGGCCGCGTTCCGCTCGACCGCCGGTCCCTCGGGGCGCGGCCCCGGCACCGGCGCGGGACGGCGGGCGGCGAGGCGGGGACGGATCAGCCGGCGCCAGAGGACGAGGGCGACCAGGCCGACCGCGAGCCACGGGGCCAGCGCGGCGAGCACGATCAGGATCCAGGACACCACGCCGACCAGGGCGTTCCAGCCGCCGGCCAGGGCGTCCAGGAAACCGGGACGGCCCTCCTCGCGCTCCTCGGCCTTCGGCTGCTCCTTCCGCTTCTCGGTGAGCTGGAGGGTGATGGTCGCCAGCGACGTCCGGTCCTTCAGCGACGACTGCCGGGCGAGCAGCGCCTCCAGGTCCGCCTGGCGCCGGCTCAGCTCGGCCTCCAGGGTCACCACGTCGGACAGCTGGTCCGCCCGGTCCATCAGCTCCCGCACCCGCGCCACGCTCGCCCGCTGGGTGGCGATCCGGCTCTGCACGTCCACCACCTGGTCGGTGACGTCCTCGGCGTCGGCCTTGCGGTTCAGCAGCTTTCCGGTGCCCGCCAGTTCGGCGAGAACGGAGTCGTACTTCTCCTGCGGCACCCGCAGCACGATCCGCGAGGCGAGGTACGCGTCGTCGATCCGCTCCGTCGACTCGTTCTCGACCCGTCCGCCCGCGTCCAGCGCCGCCGTGCGGGCCGTGACCAGGGCCTTCGCCGCGTCCGCGACCTCCACGGACAGCGTGGCGGTACGGATGACGTGCTGCTGGGCCGGCGCCTTCGCCGTGGCCTTCGCGGAGCCGGAGCCGGAACTCGCATCGGCCCCGGATCCGGAGCCCGAGGAGGCCCCCGAAGCCCCCGAGGAGCCGTCCGCCGTGCCCCCGTCCGGCGCCCGCTCGGCGGGCTGCGCGGCCCGCGCGCCCGCCGCCTTGTCACCCGCGTCCGTACCGCCCGCCCCGCAGCCCGTCAGGACCAGTGACGCCGTCAACAGGACGGCGGCCGTCGTACTCGCTCTCCGCACGGGAACCCCCAAGGTGGTGATGATCGATGCCCCTTTGACGCACGACCCCGCGGCGCGGGTTGCCGTCCTGCGGTAGCGATGCGGTCACGGTCCGGCCTCGGAACGGGAGCGGGCGGGCGATTTGAGAGAGTGGTCCCATGAACGCGGACACCACGGGACCCCACGTCGTCGTCGCCGGAGGCGGGATCACCGGCCTCGCGGCCGCCCACCGGCTGGCCCTCGCCGGTCACCGGGTGACCCTGCTCGAAGCGGACGCCCGGCCCGGCGGCAAGCTCCTCGCCGGGGAGATCGCGGGAGCGCCCGTGGACCTCGGCGCCGAGTCGCTGCTCGCCCGCCGCCCCGAGGCGATCGCCCTCGCCCGCGCCGTCGGCCTCGGCGACCGGCTCCAGGCCCCCGCCACCACCACCGCGTCCGTCTGGTCCCGGGGCTCCCTCGTGCCCATGCCGAAGGGCCACGTCATGGGCGTCCCCGGCGACGCCCGCGCGGTCGGGGGCCTCCTCTCCGAGGAGGGCGTGCGCCGGATCGCCGCCGACCTCGACCTGCCGCCCACCGAGATCGGCGACGACATCGCCATCGGCGCGTACGTCGCCGCCCGCATGGGCCACGAGGTCGTCGACCGCCTCGTCGAACCCCTCCTCGGCGGGGTCTACGCCGGGGACGCCCACCGCATCTCCATGAAGGCCGCCGTCCCCGCCCTCTTCGCGGCCGCCCGCGAGCACGCCACGCTCACCGCCGCCGTCCGCGCCGTCCAGCGGGCCGGCGCCGCCGTCCCGGCCGACGCGGCGGGCGCCGCCACCGGCCTCGGCGGCTCCGTCTTCGCCGGTGTCCGGGGCGGCGTCGGCACCCTGCCCGGCGCGGTCGCCGACGCGGTCCGCGCCGCCGGTGGCGAGATCCTCCTCGGCGCCCCCGTGACGGCGCTGCGCCGCACCGGGGCCACCGGCTGGCAGGTCGTGAGCGGCGACCGGGTCCTCACCGCCGACGCCGTCGTCCTCGCCACCCCCGCCGGGCCCGCCGCCGCGCTCCTCGCGGAGCACGCGCCCGCCGCCGCGCGCGAGCTCGGCGCGATCGAGTACGCCTCCATGGCCCTGGTCACCCTCGCCTTCCGCCGCCCGGAGATGCCGGACCTGACCGGCTCCGGCTTCCTCGTGCCGCCCGTCGACGGCCACACGATCAAGGCCTCCACCTTCTCCTCGCACAAGTGGCGGTGGGTCGCCGACGCCGCCCCCGACCTGTTCGTGCTGCGCACCTCCGTCGGCCGCCACGGCGAGGAGGAGCAGATCCACCGCGAGGACGCCGACCTCGTCGCCGCCTCCCTCAAGGACCTCGCCGCCGCCACCGGCCTCGGCGCCCGCCCCGTCGCCACCACGGTCACCCGCTGGCCCGGCGGCCTGCCCCAGTACCCGATCGGCCACCTCGCCCGGGTCGCCCGGATCCGCGAGGCCGTCGCGGACCTGCCCGGACTGCGGATCGCGGGCGCCGCGTACGACGGCGTCGGCGTCCCCGCCTGCGTCGCCTCGGCCCACCGCGCGGCCGACGAGATCATCGCCACGTCGGAAACGGCGGCCCCGGGTGCGGGGCACTCCTCGTGACGGGCGAGAATGGGCGTATGAGTGCGCCCGAAAAGATCCCGAACGCCGGTAAGAAGGCGAAGGACCTCAACGAGGTCATCCGCTACACCCTGTGGTCCGTCTTCAAGCTGCGCGACGTCCTGCCCGAGGACCGGAGCGGCTACGCCGACGAGGTCCAGGAGCTGTTCGACCAGCTCGCGGCCAAGGACGTCACCGTCCGGGGCACGTACGACCTCTCCGGTCTGCGCGCCGACGCCGACGTCATGATCTGGTGGCACGCCGAGACGAGCGACGAGCTCCAGGAGGCGTACAACCTCTTCCGCCGCACCCGTCTGGGCCGCGCCCTGGAGCCGGTCTGGTCGAACATGGCGCTGCACCGCCCGGCCGAGTTCAACAAGTCGCACATCCCGGCCTTCCTGGCCGACGAGAACCCGCGCGACTACGTCTCGGTGTATCCCTTCGTCCGCTCCTACGACTGGTACCTGCTGCCGGACGAGGACCGTCGCCGGATGCTCGCGGACCACGGCAAGATGGCCCGCGGCTACCCCGACGTCCGCGCCAACACGGTCGCCTCCTTCTCGCTCGGCGACTACGAGTGGCTCCTCGCCTTCGAGGCCGACGAGCTGCACCGCATCGTGGACCTCATGCGCCACCTGCGCGCCTCCGAGGCGCGGATGCACGTCCGCGAGGAGGTCCCGTTCTTCACCGGCCGCCGCAAGGACGTCGCGGACCTGGTGGCGGGCCTGGCCTGACGGCCGTACGAAGACCCGGTGGCGGCCCGGCCCACGGCCGGGCGCGCCACCCCCCGACCCGGAAGATCAGACGGCCGGCGGAAACCATCCGCCCGCCGCTCCAGCGACACCGGGTCCGGCTCCTGGTGCGGCGCGCTTCACGCGCGCCGCACCGGCGTCATTTCCGGGACCTTTTCCGGGCTTTCCCGGGCTTTCCGCGTAGGGCACGGGCGGTCAGCTGCTGGAACTGGAGCACGAGCTGGAACTGGAGCTGGAACACGAGCTGGAGCTCGACCCCGAGCACGAGCTGCCGCCCCCGCCCCCGCCGCAACCGCCGCCGGAGCCCCCTCCCGAGCACGAGCCGGAGGAGCACGAGCCCGACGAGCAGGAACTCCCGCCGCCTCCGCCTCCGCCCCCTCCGCCGCAGGAGCCGGAGTCCGCGCACCACACGGTGACCACGCCGAGCGCGTCCGCGCCCGAGGAGGAGTGGTGGTGCCCCGACCCCGCGCGCCCCCCGTGCCCTCCACGTCCGCGCGCACCGCGTCCGGACCTCCGCGGCCCGTTGACGCGGGCGGCGGCGAGGAGCTGCTCCCGGAGCACCGGGTCCGGCAGCGCCCGCAGTCCGTGCACGGCCACGAGGTGGCCCGCGTCCGCGAGGTGCCCCCGCTCGCGCCCGTACGCGGCGACCGCGCGCCGCCCGGCCGGGGTGATCCGCCCGGCGGCGACCGCCCCGCAGACGAGGGCCGTGATCCCGACGACGAACAGCACCGGCACCACCTTGATGACGAACGGCACCGAGAAGTCCTCGCTCGTGCCGAAGTCGACGATCGTGAGGAGGACGGAGACCGGGAACAGCAGGAACGCCGTGGCGGCGACCACGGCGCACCACCGGGTCGTGGTGCGCCGCGTCGCCGGGTCCACGAGGAGGCCGCGCTCCGCGAGCCCGTCACCGATCTCCTGCACCGCCGGGTGCCGCATCACGGCGAGCCGCAGGTGGTGCAGGGCCCCGTGCGGGGCGGCGGCGTGCTCCTGGAGGACCGCGCGCTCCACCAGGTCGCGCGCGGTGGGGCGGACGACGGCCACGATGCCGGGCCCGCCGACCGCGATCCGGCCGTCCGCCTGGAGGGCGGCGAGGGCGCTGTCGACGACCCTGGCGGGACCGCCGTTGAGGAAGGCGGCCTCGTACCGGTCGTGCACCGGCCCGCCGGAGCCGCCGCGGGACCGGACGAGCCGGGTGACGAGCACGGCGACGGCGACGGCGCCCGCGAGGTAGTAGAGGGGTACCAGGACGTCCATGGTCATCTCCGTACGAGCGCGTGGCGGGCGGCGCGGACGAGCCGTGCGGCGGGGCCGGGCGGGCGGTGGCCGGAGCGCTCCTGCCACCACCGGGTGAGTCGGCGGTGCGCGACCGGGTCCTCCGGCCGCCCGGCGATCAGCAGGTGCTCGGCGAAGTCGAGCGCGTCCCGGCGGTAACCGCCGCTCATGGGACGGGACCTGGCGTACGCGAGGAACGCGGGCCGGAACTCCCGGCCCAGGATCCCGGGCAGCTCCGGCGCGACCTTGGCGACCACCCCGGCCCGCTTGGCCGCGAGCGCCCGGCTCTGCACCCCGAGCCGCCGGCTGTCGAACCCCTCGGGCACGGGCGTCCCGGCGACGAGCGCCGACAGCAGCGAGGCCTGCGCGAGTCCGAGCCGCTGCCGCGCCCCCTCGTCCCGTACGGGGACGGGCGCGGGCGCGACATTCTCCTCCGGCACCGCCGGGGGAGCCTCCGGGACGGGGCCGGGCATCGGCCCGCCGGAGACGCGGGCCCCGGCGCCGATGAGCAGCGCACGCTCGGCGGGCCGCTTCCCCGCGTCCGCACGCGCGGACGCGCCCGCGTCGCGGCGGGCGGACGCGGCCCCGGACACCGTCGCCCGGATCACGGTCAGTTCCTCCGCCAGCTCCTCCGCCGGAGGGAAGTCGTCGTCCCGCTCCAGGAGCACCCCGGGCGGCGAGACCCGGGACGCGAGGTCGGCGAGGACGTCCAGGACCGGGCGCGGCACCGGGTGGGCGTGCGTGTCGTGCCAGACGCCGTCCCGCTCGACGCCGCCCGCCACGTGCACGTACGCGATGGCCTCGACGGGCAGTTCGGCGAGGGCCCGTGCCGGGTCCTCGCCGCGGTTGACGTGGTTGGTGTGCAGGTTGGCGACGTCGATGAGGAGCCGCACCCCCGTGCGCTCCACCAGCTCCGCGAGGAACCGCCCCTCCGACATCTCCTCGCCCGGCCAGGCGATCAGGGCGGCGATGTTCTCCAGGGCGAGCGGCACGGGCAGCGCGTCCTGCGCGATGCGCACGTTCTCGCAGAGCACGTCGAGGGCGTCCCGGGTGCGGGGCACGGGCAGCAGGTGGCCCGCTTCCAGCGCCGGGGACGCCGTGAGCGCCCCTCCGGCCCGTACGAACGCGATGTGCTCCGTGACCAGCGGCGCCCCCAGCGCCACCGCCTTCTCGCCGAGCGCCGCGAGGCGCCCCGGGTCCGGCCGGTCCGCGCCGCCGAGGCCGAGCGAGACCCCGTGCGGGACGACCGTGACGCCGCGCCGCCGCAGCCTGGTCAGGGAGTCGGGCAGATGGTCCGCGCAGATGTTCTCCGCGACGACCTCCACCCAGTCGACTCCGGCCAGTCCCTCCACCGCCTCCGCGATCTCGGGACGCCAGCCGATGCCGATGCCGAGTTCCGTCATGTCCCCCTCCTTCGGTCCTCAGTTGTCCACGTGATGGCCCACGCGGAAACGTTCGAACCCCGGGAGGGGGACGTTCAGAGCTTCATTTGAGGTTTCGGGGCCCCGGCGGTGTCCTCAGCCGGTCCGGGGGAACGCCGACACCACCGTGGCCGAGCCCGGGGCGATCTCCGTGAAGCCCGCGTCGCGGACGACCGGGAGGCCGCTCGTCGTGAGGGCGGGCCAGTCCGCGGCCGGGGCGGTGCGCACGGCGAGGGGGAAGCCCGCCTCGCGCCAGGCCTTGCGCCCGTCCTCCGGCATGGCCCACCAGAGGAGCTGGGCGCCGTGCCCCGCCTGGGCCATCGACTTCCCGGCCGACATGTCCAGGTCCGGGTTGAACCACAGCACCGCCGCCCCCTCCGGCACCGGGCCGGGGGCGGCCGGGTCGTCGAGGTCGGTGCCCGAGACCTGGAGGCGGGCCAGGTCCTTGGGCCAGCCGTCGAGCGGGACCGGCGGGAAGACCCGCACCTCCGCCTCCGCGCCGGTGACCGTGAGGCCGGGGAGCGCGCACGCCCGCCGCCACTCGGCGCCGCGCGCCCGGCGCACCACCTTGCGGATCCGGGCGTCCTGCCAGTCGGTCATGGCCCGCGCCCACGCGCCCTCGCCGGTGGAACGCCCGTCGGTCAGGATCTCCAGGACGGCCCGCGCCGCGGTCTCCAGGGCGTCGGTGCGGGCCGGGGGCGCGTCGCGCTCGATCCGTACCACCAGGGGGAGGACGAACTGCGGCTTCTCGTCGCGGACATCGGTCTCTTCGCTGCTCACCCGGCAAGTCTGCCACCGCCGCCACGGGCGCCGTGACGAGGGATTCTTGTGGGAATCGTCCCTTCCGCGCCAGGATGCGGCCATGAAGAGCGATCTTTCCGCCGGGGCGCGCCCCGGCTCCCCGGTGGCGGTCTCGCGGAAGGGCGCGGCCGGTTGAGGCTGGAGGGGGTCGGGCGCCGGCACGGTCCCCGGGGGCCGTGGGTGCTGCGCGGGGTCGACCTCGACCTGCCCGCCGCCCTGGTCCGGGTCACCGGCACCAACGGCACCGGGAAGTCCACGCTGCTCCGGCTGCTCGCCGGCATCGACGCGCCCACCGAGGGGCGCGTCACCGGACGGCCCGCCCGCACCGCGTACGTCCCCGAGCGCTTCCCCGTCGCGCTGCCGTTCACGGCCCTCGGCTATCTGGTCCACCTCGGCCGCGTCCAGGGCCTCGGCCGGGCGGCCGCCCGGGTTCGGGCGGGGGAGTGGCTGGAGCGCTTCGGGGCCGGCGGGCACGCCCGTACCGGGCTCGCGGAGCTCTCCAAGGGCACGAGCCAGAAGGTCGCCGTCGCCCAGGCGCTGCTGGCCGACCCCGCCCTCCTCGTCCTCGACGAGGCCTGGACCGGGCTCGACGCCGGGGCCCGCGCGGAACTCGACGCCGCCGTCCGCGCACGCGTCGCGGCGGGCGCGACGGTCGTCTTCGTCGACCACGACCCGCGCCGGCTGCGGGGCGAGGCGGGCGCGGTGTACGGGGTGGAGGCGGGGCGGGTGCGGCCCGCGCGGGAGCCCGCGGCGGAGCCCCCGGAGGCCCCCGTGCGGATCACCGTCTCCGGCGGGGCCGCGCTCCCCGGGCGGCTGCCGGGGGAACCGGCCGTGGCGCCCGGCCCCGACGGCACCACCGTCCTCACGGTGGGCGCGGCGCACTCCGACGCCCTGCTCGGGGCGCTCCTCGCGGCCTCCTGGCACGTCCACCGGCTCGGTACGGCGAGGGCCGACGTCACGGAGGAAGGGGGCGTACGGACATGACGGCGCTGCTGCGCTACCAGTCGGGCCTCCTCTTCCGCTCGCAGCGGTGGCTCGCGCCGCTCCTCCTGTACGCGGTGTCCATCGGCGCCGGCGTGCAGGCGGCCGAGCCCGTGCTCGACGCGCTCGGGTTCACCGCGGCCGCCCTGCTGCCGGTGACGGCCTGGACGGTGCGGATCTGCCTCACCCAGGAGCCGTCCGCCGCGCGGAACGTGGTGGCGGCCGCCGCCGGCCGGGACCGCGCGCACCTCGCGGCGTTCCTCGCCGGGACCGCCTGGCCGCTGCTGTCCGGCACGGCCGCCGTCCTCCTGGTGACGCTCATGAGCGACCGGCGCGGGATCCCGGTCCCCGTCGCGGCCGGCACCGGGCTCCTCGCGGCGCTGGCCTGCGGCCTCACGGGCGCCGCCGTGGGCGCGCTGGCCTCCCGCCCCTTCCTGAAGGGCTCCGGCTGGTCCCTCTCGGCGCTGCTCCTCGGCTCCCTGCTCGCCTTCGTGGTCACCGGCTCCCCGGCGAAGCACGCCATGACGGTCCTGACCGCCGGGGCCCGCGCGGGGACCGCCGACCCGCCCTGGCTCGCCTGCGCGGGCGCCCTGCTCCTCGCGGCGACGGCGGCGCTCCTCGCCTGCCGCGCCACGGCCCGGCTGGAGTGAGCGGGCCGCCCCGGCGCCCGTCCGGAACGAGCCCGCCCCGGACGGGCGCCGGGAGTACGCTCGGACGCATGACCGAGTCCACGCCCGCCTCCGCGCCCGCGTCCGCGTCGTACTGCGCCCCCGAGCCCGGTCCGCAGCACGAACCGGCGTCCGAGGGCCCCTTCGCCGCCTGCGTGCTGTGCCGGGAGCCGACCGAGTACCCGGAGTCGGCCAAGGGGATCACGCTCTGCCCGGTGTGCGAGTGGCAGGAGGCCCAGCGCACGGCCTGCTCGGGCTGATCCCTCAGCCGCGCATCAGGTCGGAGACCTTCACGAAGCGGTAGCCGCGGGCCCGCAGCTCCGGGACGATCCGGCGGATCGCCCGCTCGGTGACGGGCGCGGCGCTGCGCGTGCAGTGCATGACCACGAGCGAACCGGGCTTCACGCCGTCGAGCACCTGCTCGGCGACGGCGTCCGGGTCCTTCGCGAAGGCGTCCCCGCCGACCACGTCCCACTGGACCGCCGTCACCCCGGCGGGGCCGAGGGCGCGCAGGGCCGCGTCGTCGTAGCAGCCGCCGGGGAAGCGGAAGTACGGGACGACGTTGAGGGCCCCGGCGTCGCGGAAGGCGTCGAAGGCGCGCCGCACGTCCGCCGCCATGTCGGGCCCGGCGACGGTGGGCAGGCCGTAGCAGGGGGACGCGAAGGCGTAGTGGCTGTACGAGTGGTTGGCGATCTCGAAGAGCGGGTCGCCGCCGATGGACCTGGCCTGCTCCGGGTACTCCTCCGCCCAGCGGCCCGTCATGAAGACGGTCGCGTCCACCTTCAGGCGGCGCAGGGTCGCGATCAGCTCCGGGTTGTCGAAGCGCTCGCCGCGCGCGGCCCGGGGCCCCTGATCGGCCGTCATGTCGGCGTCGAAGGTGAGCGCCACGACCTTCTCGGCGCTCTTCGGCGAGCTCGCGACCCGGCGCGTGTAGACGGGGGCGAGTCCGCCGGGCCCGGGCGCCATGGTGGGCGCGGCGGCGGGCTCGGCGCCCGGCTTGGGGCGGGCGGCGGTCGCGCTCGCGCGTGGCGAGGGGGTGTCGACGGCCGCCGGAGCGTGCGGGGCCTCGGGGGCGGCGCCTTCGCCGCAGCCGACGAGGACGGCGCCCAGCAGGCCGAGAGCCGCCACTTTTCGTACAGGAATATTCACGATCGGAAGTTATCCGATCAAAGTTATTAATGCTCGCGACCCGGCAGGGCCGGCGCCCGAGTCCACGCGACGGGCCGCGGCGTGCCCCCGGACGGCGCCGCTCAGGACGCCAACAGCCGCTTCCGGCTCTCCTCCACGTCGAAGTCCCCCGGCGGGTACTTCGGGTCCAGCGCCTCCAGGTGTTCGAGCAGGAGCTTGCTGATCGCCCAGTTCCGGTACCACTTGCGGTCCGCCGGGACGACGTACCAGGGGGCCGCGTCCGTGCCGCAGCGCTCCAGGGCCAGCGCATAGGCCTTCCGGTAGTCCGGCCACAGGGCGCGTTCCTCGGTGTCCCCGGTGTTGAACTTCCAGTGCTTGTCGGGGTCGTCGAGGCGTTCGAGGAGCCGGCCGCGCTGCTCCTCGTACGAGAGGTGCAGGAAGACCTTGACCACCGTCACCCCGTCGTCCGCGAGGGACTTCTCGAAGTGGTTGATCTGCCGGTAGCGGCGCTTGATCTCGGAGCGGGAGACCAGGTCGTGGACGCGGGGGACGAGGACGTCCTCGTAGTGCGAGCGGTCGAAGATGCCGATCTCGCCCGGCAGGGGGAGCGCCTTCTCGATCCGCCAGAGGAAGGGGTGCTCCTTCTCCTCCGGCGTCGGGGCCTTGAAGGCGCGCACCCGGCAGCCCGAGGGGTTGAGGAAGCCGATCACGTGCTTGACCGTGCCGCCCTTGCCGCTGGTGTCCATGCCCTGGAGGACCAGGAGCAGCCTGCGCCGGTCCCCGGCGGTGCTCGACGCGTACAGGCGCTCCTGGAGCCCGGCGAGGCGCGGCCCCAGGGCGGCGGTGGCGGCCACCCCGGCCGCCTTGTCGGCGGGGCCCGCCGGGATGCCCCGGGCGTCGTACGACGCGAGGTCGACCGGCTCGCCCACGGGCACCCGCAGCACGTCGCGCAGGACCGGCTCCCGCTCCTCCCGCCGCTTCTTCCCGCCGCTCTTCTTCGGCATCTCGCGCTCCTTCCGCAGTCCCGCCCGCCTTCCCCCGATCCTCCACCGCAACCGGGCCGCCCGCGACCGCCGGGGCGGGTCAGCGCCGCCAGGGGCCCGTCACCGCGAACGTCGTCCCGGGCGTGTAGCAGTTGACGTACATCGTGCTCCGGTCCGGGGAGAAGGTGACCCCCGCGAACTCGCCCCACTCGGGCTCCTCCGGGGTCCCGATGTTCTGCCGCCCCCGGGCCACCGGGTAGACCTCGCCCCGCTCGCTCACCCCGAAGACGTGCTGCGCGCCGCCGCCGTCCTCGCTGACCATCAGGCCCCCGGTCGGCGCCAGACAGATGTTGTCCGGCGATTCGCCCGGCAGCCGGACGTCGGTGCTCGGGCCGAAGACCACGACGAGGGTGAGCCGGCGCCGGTGCGGCTCGTACTTCCACACCTGGCCGAAGTGGGTGGCCGCCGAGCCGTCCCCGGCCCGCGCGAACGAGGACACGAAGTAGACGGCCCGCCCGCCCCAGTAGCAGCCCTCCAGCTTCTGCGCGTGCGTGATGCCCTTCGGCCCGAAGTCCTGGAACCTGACGGGCGTTCCGGCCGCGAGCGGATCCGGTACGGGGACCCACTCGACGCCCTCGAAGCGGGCGCCGGTCTCCTGGATCGCGGAGAGGTCGGGGACGTCCGGCACCCGCATCGCCTCCAGGGCGCCGCCCGCGCGCAGCGAGCCCGTGCCGCCGAGCGGCTTGCGGGGGAGGAAGCGGTAGAAGAGCCCGAAGGGGCGGTCGAAGGCGTCCTCCGTCTCGTACACGATGCCGCTGTGCGGGTCGACGGCGATGGCCTCGTGCTGGAAGCGGCCCAGGGCGGTGAGCGGGACGGCCCCGGTGCGGCGCGGGTCGGCGCCGTCGACCTCGAAGACGAAGCCGTGGTCCTTGGCGTAGCCGTTCGTACCGGCCTTGTCCTCGGTCTCCTCGCAGGTCAGCCAGGTGTTCCAGGGCGTGGGCCCGCCGGCGCAGTTGACGGCCGTGCCCGCGACGGCGACCCGCTCGCCGAGGACGCGGTTCCGCCCGTCGAGTTCGAGGACCGTGCAGCCGCCCTTGGCCGCCGGGTCGTACGTGAGGCCGGGGACGGTCGGGACGCCGATCTCCCCGGTGGCCCTGTTCTCGTGGTTGCGGACCAGGTGCACCCGGCCCCGGTGGCCGGGGAAGGCGCCCATCCCGTCGTGGTTGCTCGGGACGGGGCCTTCGCCGGAGCGCAGGGGGTCGCCCTGCCGCGAGAGCACCTCGTAGCGGAAGCCGGCCGGCAGGTCGAGGAGACCGGCGGGGTCGGGCACGAGGGGGCCGTAGCCGCCCCGGGGCGGCGGGCCGCCGGGGCCGGCCGAGGCGCTTCCGGCGAAGAGTTCGGAGAGGGCGCCGGTGAAGGCGATCCCGGCGACGGACGCGCCGGTGCGGGACAGGATCTGACGTCGTGTTGCGGACATGAGGCAACGCTCCCTGCTGGCGGACAGGTGGTGACGCTCCGTCGTGTCACGTGTTGCCTGTGTGACGTGCGACCCGCACGTGTGTATCACGCACTCCGGTGGCGCGTGAACCATGCGGGCCGCAACTGCCCCGTGTGGCGCGGTTCCTGACCGGGGGTCAGGAGGGGGATCAGGCCAGCTCGGCGGTGAGCGTGATGGTCGTGCCCGACAGCGCCTGGCTGACCGGGCAGTTCTTCTTCGCGTCCTCCGCCGCCGACTGGAAGCCCGCCGCGTCCAGGCCGGGGACCTCGCCGCGCACGGTCAGGTGGATGCCGGTGATGCCCTCGCCCGGCTGGAAGGTGACGTCCGCCTTGGTCTCCAGCCGGGTGGGCGGGTTGCCCGCGCCGGCCAGGCCGTGGGAGAGCGCCATCGAGAAGCAGGAGGAGTGCGCGGCGGCGATCAGCTCCTCGGGGCTGGTCTTGCCGTTCGGCTGCTCCGACCGGGCGGGCCAGGAGACGTCGAACCGTCCGACGCCGGAGGAGTCGAGGGAGACGACGCCGGAACCCTGGATGAGGTTGCCCTCCCAGACGGTGTGGGCGTGACGCACGGTGGCCATGGTGGATCCCTTTCGATCGATCGGGTACGGCCCCCAAGCTACTGCGCGACGAGCCCCTTCGCGTCGCGGGCGAGCGCGGTGAGCCGCGAGATCGCCCGGAAGTACTTCTTGCGGTACCCGCCGTTCAGCATCTCCTCGCTGAACAGGCGGTCGAAGGGCAGGCCGGAGGCGAGCACCGGTATCTCGCGGTCGTACAGCCGGTCGGCCAGGACGACCAGCCGCAGCGCGGTCGACTGGTCGGGCACGGGCCGCACGTCGGTGAGGCAGACGGCGGTGAGGTCGTCGGTCAGGGCGCCGTACCGGCTCGGGTGGACCCTGGCCAGGTGTTCGAGCAGGTGCGGGAAGTCGTCCAGGGAGGCGCCCGGCGTGGCGTACGCGGTCTCCGTGACGGCCTGGTCGGAGTACGGCGCGGGGGCCTCGGGCAGGCCCCGGTGGCGGTAGTCCTCGCCGTCGATCCGCAGCGGCCGGAAGTGGGCGGAGAGGCCCTGGATCTCGCGCAGGAAGTCGGCGGCGGCGAAGCGGCCCTCGCCGAGCTTGCCCGGGAGCGTGTTGGAGGTGGCGGCGAGCGCCACGCCCGCCTCGACCAGCTTGCCGAGCAGGCTGGAGACGAGCACGGTGTCGCCCGGGTCGTCCAGCTCGAACTCGTCGATGCACAGGAGCCGGTGCCCGCTCAGGGTCCTCACCGTCTGCTGGAAGCCGAGCGCGCCGACCAGGTTCGTCAGCTCGACGAAGGTGCCGAACGCCTTCAGGGCGGGCTCGGCGGGGGTCGCGTGCCAGAGCGAGGCGAGCAGGTGGGTCTTGCCGACGCCGTAGCCGCCGTCCAGGTAGACCCCGCGCGGGCCGGTGGGGGCGGCGGGCCTCTTCGCGAACCAGCGGCGCTTCCCGGCGCCGGAGGCGTGCGCTCCGCCCAGCCCCTCGGCGAAGGCGCCCAGGACCTCGACGGCCTGGATCTGGCTGGGCTGGTTCGGGTCGGGGATGTACGTGTCGAAGCGCACGGAGTCGAAGCGCGGGGGCGGCACCATCTCCGCCACGAGGCGCTCGGCGGGGACGTGGGGCTCTCGGGAGCAGAGCGAGAGCGGGGCCGCTGCGGAGGAGACGGCTTCGGTGAGGGCACGGGTCGACACAGTTCCCCACTGTAAGCGCCGTGTCAGACTGCCAGAATGCGACGCCTGTTCCCTGTGACGGACATGACAGCCGAATCGGCCGGGCCGGCCGCGCCCGCCGCACCCGCTCGCGGGACCGGGCCGGGGGGCGGCGAGTGGTCCCTCGACGCGCTCGCCGACGCCTACGCCTATCCGGAGGGCGACGGGTCCTGGCTGCGGGCCAACATGGTCTCCTCGCTCGACGGCGCCGGCCAGCACGGGGGCCGCTCCCAGCCGCTCTCCTCCGAGACCGACATGAGGATCTTCGGCACCCTGCGGGGGCTCGCCGACGTGATCGTGGTGGGTGCGGAAACGGTACGCCTGGAGGGGTACCGCCCCGCCCGGGCCCGGGAGGCCTTCGCCGCCCGCCGGGCCGCCGCCGGACAGGGCCCGGCCCCGGTGATCGCCGTGGTCAGCGCCTCGCTCGACCTGGACTTCTCGCTTCCGCTCTTCACGGAGCCGCTGGTGCCGACCCTGGTCCTCACCGGGACCGGGGCGCCCCCGGAGCGGGTCGGGGCGGCCCGGAAGGCGGGGGCCGAGGTGCTGTTCGCGGGCGACGGGCCCCGGGTGGACCCCGCCCGCGCCCTGGCGGCGCTGGCGGAGCGCGGTCTGCGCCGCCAGCTCACCGAGGGCGGGCCCCGGCTGCTCGGCCAGTTCGTGGCGGCGGAGGTCCTCGACGAGCTGTGCCTGACGATCTCGCCCACGATGACGGCGGGCGACGCCCAGCGGATCGCCGGAGGCCCCCCGGTGGCCGTCCCGACACGCTTCCAGGTGGCTTCCGTCCTGGAGCGGGACGGCTTCCTCTTCACCCGCTACCTTCGGATCTGACAATCGCGGAATTCATCGTTCCGCTTACCGTCCGCTGGGCACACTTACTGTCGCAGACCCCGTGCGAACACGGGGAAGGATGGTTTCCGCAGAAGGGCTCCCGAAGTGTTCACAAGCGTTCTGATGATCGAGAAGCCCCTGACGTCCGTCGACGTGGAATTCGTCACCACGCTGCACGGCGACGAGGGCGCGTCCTTCATCGTTCTGATGCAGCCGCGCGGTGACCAGGCCGATGTACTGCTGCGCGCCATCGACGACGTGGCCATGGGCGAACTGAAGGAAGCGGCCCGCGAGGGGGAGGAGCCGGAGGGCAGGGAGGCCAGGCCCCCCGCCGAGCAGGCCCTGGAGCACTCGCTCCGGGCGCTGAGAGACGCCGGCTGCGAGGCGGTCGGCCAGGTCGTCGAGGACCACCCGCTCGACCGGATGAAGGCGGTCGTCGACGAGGCGGAGGCGGACGAGGTGATCGTCCTCACCGCACCGCACTACGTGGAGGAGTTCTTCCACCGCGACTGGGCCTCCCGGGCCCGCCACAAGGTCGGCGTCCCCGTCCTGAAGCTCTTCGCGCACAGCGAGTGACCGCACGGTGACGGCCGGGCCCGCGCTCCGTGCAGGGGGCGCGGGCCCGACCTGCTTCGTTGCGCCTCGCCGGGCACGCATGAGATGAGCCACTAGGCTGGGGCTTACACCCAAAGAAGCACCCAACAACACCCAACGACGTACCCCTGGGAGAGATCCGCATGGCACCCGCCATTCCCGCCGCCATGGAACGGCCGCACTTCATCGGCATCGGCGGTGCCGGGATGTCGGGCATCGCGAAGATCCTCGCCCAGCGCGGCGCCAAGGTCGCGGGCAGCGACGCCAAGGAGTCCGCGACCGCCGAGGCCCTGCGCGCCCTCGGCGTCACCGTGCACATCGGCCACGCGACCGAGCACCTGGCCGACGACGCCTCCGCCGTCGTCGTCTCCAGCGCCATCCGCGCCGACAACCCCGAGCTGGCCCGCGCCGCCGAGCTCGGCATCCCCGTCGTGCACCGCTCCGACGCGCTCGCCTCCCTCATGGACGGCCTGCGCGCGATCGCGGTCGCCGGGACGCACGGCAAGACCACGACCACCTCCATGCTGGCCGTCGCCCTCACCCACCTCGGCCTCGACCCCTCGTACGCCATCGGCGGCGACCTGGCGGGCCCCGGCACCAACGCGCTGCACGGCGACGGCGAGGTCTTCGTCGCCGAGGCCGACGAGAGCGACCGCAGCTTCCAGAAGTACGACCCCGAGGTCGCGATCGTCCTCAACGTCGAGCTGGACCACCACGCGAACTACGCCTCCATGGACGAGATCTACGAGTCCTTCGAGGCCTTCACCGCCAAGATCCGCCCCGGCGGCACCCTCGTCGTCGGCGAGCACGCCGGCGCCCGCGAGCTGGCCCGCCGGGTCGCGGACCGCGAGGGCCTGCGGATCGTCACGGTCGGCGAGTCCGAGGACTCCGACGCCCGCATCCTGAAGATCGTCCCGAACGGCATGAAGAGCGAGGTGACCGTCGCCCTCGACGGCACCGAGCACACCTTCACCGTCTCGGTCCCCGGCCGCCACTACGCCCACAACGCCGCCGCCGCGCTCGCCGCCGGCGCCCGCGTCGGCATCGACCCGGCCGAGCTGGCGCAGGCCCTCACCGCCTACACCGGCGTCGGCCGCCGCCTCCAGCTCAAGGGCGAGGCGAAGGGCGTGCAGGTCATCGACTCGTACGCGCACCACCCCACCGAGATGACCGCCGACCTGGAGGCCATGCGGGGCGCCGCCGGGGACTCCCGCCTCCTCGTCGTCTTCCAGCCGCACCTCTTCTCCCGCACCCAGGAGCTGGGGAAGGAGATGGGGGACGCGCTGGCCCTCGCGGACGCCTCCGTCGTCCTCGACATCTACCCGGCCCGCGAGGACCCGATCCCGGGCGTCACCAGCGAGCTGATCGTCGAGGCCGCCCGCAGGGCCGGCGCCGACGTGACGCCCGTCCACAACAAGGGCGCCGTGCCGGAGATCGTGGAGGGAATGGCCGGCCCCGGCGATCTCGTTCTCACCATGGGAGCGGGCGACGTCACGGACCTCGGCCCGCGCATCCTGGACCACCTGTCGAAGTAGCGCGAAGCAGAGGGAGCGAGCCCATGGCGTACGACGTCGAGAAGCCGGACGAGCAGTGGCGTGCGGAGCTGACCCCGGCGGAGTACCAGGTGCTGCGCCAGGCGGGCACCGAGCCCGCCTTCCGCGGTGAGTACACCGACACCACCACCCGGGGCGTCTACTCCTGCCGGGCGTGCGGCGCGGAGCTGTTCACCTCGAACGAGAAGTTCTCCTCGCACTGCGGCTGGCCGTCCTTCTACGACCCGAAGGACTCCGACGCGGTCGAACTGATCGAGGACCGCTCCCACGGCATGGTCCGCACCGAGGTCCGCTGCTCCCGCTGCGGCTCCCACCTGGGCCACGTCTTCGCGGGCGAGGGCTACCCGACCCCGACGGACCAGCGGTACTGCATCAACTCGATCTCCCTGCGGCTGGAGCCCCGCGAGGGCTGAGCCGCCGCCGGTGGCGCGCGGGCTTCCGCCGAGGACGTGACATATCCCCGGCCCGGTGATCGTTTCGACCGTATGATCGAACGCGATCACCGGGGTCACGGGGGAGCGAGGGCCGGACGGGCGTCGAGATCGACGCCGCCGCGCGCCCCCCGGAGCCGGTCCAAGGGGGAGCAGCGACATGCGCAGATCAGGGGCCGCCGCGGCCGGGGTCGTCCTGATGGTCCTCGGTATCGGCCCGAGCGGCAGCGTGGCCGCCGTTCCGCCGCCACCGGCGGGCACGAACCTCCAGGTGCTCAGCTGGAACGTGTGCGACGTCGTCCGCTGGGGCGGCTGCACGGAGCGCCGGACGGCCGAGAAGGTCGCCCTGCTCAAGCGGCAGGTCACCGAGAAGTACGTGCAGGCCATGCTGCTCCAGGAGGTCTGCCAGAGCACGCTGAAGGAACTGCTCGGACAGCTCGGCCCCGCCTGGAGCGCCCACTTCACCCCGTACCACTGGTCGCAGAAGGGCGTCCTGACGGTCAGTCCGTGCGCGACCGAGCCGGGCACCAGCCGGCCCGCGGACCCGGACGACGACGTCGGCACCGCCATCGTGGTCAAGGCGGGTCTGGAGGACCCGGTCCAGTACCCGATGATCCGGGCGAGCACCCAGCTGGTCCCGCCGTTCCAGTGCGCCACCGCCGCCTACTTCGGGGTCCGGCTCTGCAACGCCCACCTCCCGCGCAGCCAGTCCGACGACGACTTCCCCGGCCTCGACTACCGCGACGACCACATGCTCGCCGTGAAGGACGTCGTCGACGACCATCCGCAGGTCGTCTTCGGCGGCGACTTCAACACCCAGCCGCCCGACGCCGGACCGTCCTCCGCCAAGGTCTGGAAGCCCGCCGAGCTGTACTCCACCGGCACGGGACAGCCCGGGTACGCCGAATGCGAGCAGGCCGGCCTGCCGGGCACCACCAAGCCGCGGAACGGACGCCCCACGCACGACAGCAACGTCAAGATCGACTACCTGTTCGGCAGCCTTCCCGGCCGCTGGTGCGAAGTGGAGCCCAAGGCCCCGGCCGGCACGGCCAACCTCTCCGACCACCGGTACCTGATCTACAGCACGGTCGTCGCGCCCTGACCCGGCCCCTCCGTCCCGTTCCCGACCACGAAACGGATTCCACGTGCCCGACACCATTCCGCTTCCGCCCCCGCTGCCGTCCCTCGACGCCCAGGCGGACCGGCTGATCGACCTGGGCGTGCCCGAGCTCGCCGGGCTGAGCGCCGACGAGGTGCGCTCCTTCGCGGCGAAGGCCGACGGCGGTACGGAGGGCTCCCTGCTCGCCGTCCACCCCGGCACCCTGCCCGCCTCGGCGCTCGCCCCGCTGCTGCGCCACGCCGAGCGGCCCGGCTTCGTCGTCACCGACATGCCCGACGTCGACCTCTTCGCCCCGACGGGCGTCGAGCTGCCCGACGGCCCCCTCTACCTCGTCGACGGCGCCGACCGCGGCGACCGCATGTCCAACTGGAGCCCCGACGAGGCCCTTCCCGCCCTCACCGGCGAGGGCCGCACCCCCATGCTCCTCACCGAGGGAATGCACTGGGTGCTCCAGACCCCGGACGTCCTCGTCCGCAACCACTGCTTCATGACCATCGGCTCCCGGCTGCGCAAGGCCAACGGCTCCTGGGACGCCCGCACCCCGGCCATCTGGATCAGCAACGGCACCGGCCGGGACGGCCGCGAGCGGCGCGACGCCCCCAAGATCGGCTGGTGCTGGTGGAACAACCGCCACACCTGGCTCGGCTTCGCCTCCACCACCGGCCGCCGCCCCGGCGCGTAGACCGCACGACCGGGCCGCACCCCGCGCGGAGGCGTCCGGACGCGGCCCGGTCAGACGCGGGTCGTGCGCTCCGGATCGTCCAGCGGGGTGTCCACCCGGAGCCAGCGGTAGCCGTACGGCGCCAGGGCGACGCCGACGCGGCCGCCGGCCGACGCCTCCACGGTGTCCCCGGTGAACACGTCGGTGAGCGTGCGGCCGCCCTCCAGACCGGGCACGGTGGCGGTCGCGCGGGTCTGCCGGGCCGAGAGGTTGTGCACGGCCAGGACGGCCCCTTCGGGCAGCGAGGCGAGGTGGGCCAGGACGCCGGGGTCGTCCACGTCGAGCACCTCGGTACGGCCCCAGGCGAGCTCGGGGGCCTCGCGGTACCGCTCGATCAGCGTCCGTACGCGCGTGAACAGCGAATCGGGATCGTGCGCCTGGTCCCGCACGTTCACCCGGCCCGGCCCGTACGCGCCCCCGGTCATCGGGTTGGGGAAGTCGCCCGCCGGGGCGGTGGAGAACCCGGCGCCCTCCTCCGCCGTCCACTGCATGGGGGTGCGGACGGCCTGCCGGCCCTCCGCGGCGAGGTTCTCGCCCATCCCGATCTCCTCGCCGTAGAAGAGGACGGGCGTCCCGGGCAGGGTGAACAGCAGGCTGTAGGCCAGCTCCACCCGGCGGCGGTCGCCGCCGACCATGGGCGGCAGCCTGCGGCGCAGCCCCCGGCCGTACAGCCGCATGTCCTCGTCCGGGCCGAAGGCCGCGAACACCTCGGCGCGCTCGTCCTCGTCGAGCTTGTCGAGCGTCAGCTCGTCGTGGTTGCGGACGAAGGTCGCCCAGTGCCCGTCGCGCGGGGCCTCCGGCCGCTCCCGCAGCGCCGAGGCCAGCGGTCCCGCCTCGCCCCGGGCGAAGGACAGGTACATCTTCTGCATCCCGATGAAGTCGAAGCACATGGTCAGCTCGTCGCCCCGCTCGGACTCCGGGTCCCCGAAGAACCGCAGGGTGTCGGGATAGGGCAGGTTGACCTCGCCGAGGAGGACCGCCTCGCCGTTGCGGCGGCCGAGGAAGGCCCGCAGGTCGGCCAGGTACTCGTGCGGGTCGGGCAGCGCGTCGGCGTCCTCCTGGCCGTCGGTCTCCAGGAGGAACGGGACCGCGTCGACGCGGAAGCCGGACAGCCCGAGCTGCGTCCAGAAGCCCATGATGCGGGCTATCTCGTCGCGCACGGCGGGATTGGCCACGTTGAGATCGGGCTGCTCCCGGTAGAAGCGGTGCAGGTAGTACTGCCCGGTCTTCTCGTCGTACTCCCAGAGGCTCTTCTCGGCGTCGGGGAAGACGATGCCGCTGGGCCCGTCCTCGGGCGGCTCGTCGCACCAGACGTACCAGTCGCGGCGCGCGGCCGTGCGGCTGGAGCGGGCCTCGCGGAACCACGGGTGCTGGTCGGAGGTGTGGTTGACGACCAGGTCGGCGATGACCCGGATGCCCCGGTCGCGGGCGGTCCGCACGAACTCCGTGAAGTCCCCGAGGGTGCCCAGGCGCGGGTCGACGGCGTAGAAGTCGGTGATGTCGTAGCCGTCGTCCCGCTCCCGGGTCGGATAGAACGGCATCAGCCAGACGCAGGTGACGCCGAGGCGGACGAGGTGGTCGATCCGCTGGGTCAGGCCCGCGAAGTCGCCGGTCCCGTCCCCGTCGCCGTCCTGGTACGTCTCCACGTCCAGGCAGTACACGACCGCGTTCTTCCACCACAGGTCGGAGGTCCTGGTCAGTCTCATCGGGCGCCCTCCACGACCGCGGGACCCGCCGGGGCCGCGTCGAGCCGGGGCAGCACCTTGTCGCCGAACGCGTCGAGGAACGCGCTCTGTTCGCGGCCCACGTGGTGCAGCATGACCGTGTCGAAGCCGAGGTCGGCGTACTCCTGGAGCCAGGCCGCGTGCTGCCCGAGGTCCGCCGAGACGTTCACCGCCCGCGCGACCCGCTCGGGCGTGACGTGCTCGCTGACGCCGTCGAACAGCTCGGCCGTGTCCAGGTCCCAGCTCACGGGCGGTCCGTGCACGTTGGTGCGCCACTGGTCGTGGGCGACGGCGAGGGCGGTGTCCGGGTCGGGGTCCCAGCTCAGGTGGACCTGGAGGCGGAGCGGACCGGCGCCGCCGGCGGAGCGGTAGGCGTCCACGATCCGGCGCAGCCGCTCGTGCGGGGCGTTGACCGTGATGAGCCCGTCGGCCCACTCCGCGCACCAGGCCGCGGTGGCCTCGCTGCACGCGGCGCCGATCAGCGGCGGCACGGTCTCGGGGCGGGTCCACAGCCGCGCCCGGTCCACGGTGACCAGGCCGTCGTGGCTCACCTCCTCGCCGCGCAGCAGCGCCCGGATGACGTCGACGCACTCGCGCAGCCGCGCGTTGCGCACGTCCTTGCGCGGCCAGCGGTCCCCGGTGATGTGCTCGTTGGACGCCTCGCCGCTGCCCAGGGCCGCCCAGAAGCGGCCCGGGTACATGGCGGCGAGGGTGCCGACGGCCTGGGCGACGATCGCCGGGTGGTAGCGCTGCCCCGGCGCGTTGACGACGCCGAAGGGGATGCGGTCGGTGGCCTGGAGGGCGGCGCCCAGCCAGGACCACGCGAAGCCGGACTCGCCCTGCCGGACGCTCCAGGGCGAGAAGTGGTCCGAGCACATGGCGGCGCCGAAACCGGCCTCCTCCGCGCGGACGGCCGCGGCCAGCAGGTCGGCCGGGGGCACCTGTTCGTGCGAGGCGTGGAATCCGTAGACGGTCATGGGCCGCGCCTACCCGGGGAGGCGCGGATCATCGGCGGTGCGGCCCGCGCCGATCGGGTCCCCCGCGCCCCGTGCGACCCGGCGGTGCACCCTCGCCTCCCAGGGCGCGAGGACCGTCCGCCCGTCCTCCGCCGGTGCGGACGGCCCGTTGCCCAGGACGAGTTCGGCGTCCTCCCAGCCGGGGAGGTCAACGGCCACCGTGTCGCCCGTGAAGTTGCCGACGACGAGCAGCGTCGTCCCCCCGTGGTGGCGGGTGAAGGCGTACACGCGCTCGTCCTCGGGCAGCAGCATCGTGAAGTCGCCGTGCACGACGGCCGGTTCGTCGTGGCGCAGGGCGATGAGCCGCCGGTAGTGGTGGTAGACGGAATCCGGATCCGCGTACGCGGCGGCGGCGTTGACCTCGGTGTGGTCCGGATTGACCGGGAGCCAGGGCGTGCCCGTGGTGAAGCCGGCCTGCGGGGAGGCGTCCCACTGCATGGGCGTGCGGGCGTTGTCCCGGCCCATCGCGCGCAGCCCCGGCAGGACCTCCTCGGGCTTCGCCCCCGCCTCCAGCGCCTGCGCGTAGTGGTTCAGGGACTCGATGTCCCGGAAGTCCTCGATGGTCCGCAGGGGCGCGTTGGCCATGCCCAGCTCCTCCCCCTGGTAGACGTAGGGAGTGCCCCGGTGCAGGTGCAGCACCGTGGCCAGCATGGTCGCGGACCGGGTGCGGTGGCTGGGGCCGTCGTCGCCGAAGCGGGAGACCACGCGGGGCTGGTCGTGGTTGTTCCAGTACAGGCTGTTCCAGCCGACGTCCGCGAGGCCGGTCTGCCAGCGGCCCAGGGACGCCTTCAGGTCGGTCAGCCGCAGCGGCCGAGGGTCGAACTTGTGGGCGCCGTGGTCGAGTCCGACGTGCTCGAACTGGAACACCATGTCGAGCTCGGCGCGGTCCGGGTCGGTGAACAGCCGGGCCTGCTCGACGGTCACGCCGGGCATCTCCCCGACGGTCAGCAGCCGCCCGGGGTACCGGGCCATCACCTCCCGGTGCATCTCCCGGAGGTACTCGTGGACGCGCGGCCCGCAGACGTAGGAGGGCGACCCGTCGCCGTACGGGCCGTCGCCGCGCGGCACCCCGTCGGGCAGCGCCGGGTCCTTGGAGACGAGGTTGACGACGTCCATCCGGAAGCCGTCCACGCCCCGCTCCAGCCACCACCGCATCATCGCGTGCACGGCCCGCCGCACCTCCGGGTTCTCCCAGTTGAGGTCGGGCTGCTTCGGGGAGAACAGGTGGAGGTAGTACGCGCCGCTCGCGGGGTCGCGCGTCCAGGCCGGGCCCGAGAAGAACGAGCCCCAGTTGTTGGGCTCGCGGCCGTCGCGCGGCGGGCGCCACCAGTACCAGTCGCGCTTGGGGCCGTCGGGGTCGCGCGACTCCCGGAACCACGGGTGCTCGTCGGAGGTGTGGTTGACGACCAGGTCCATGATCAGCTTCATGCCGCGCCCGTGCACCGCCGCGAGGAGGCGGTCGAAGGCCGCCAGGTCGCCGAAGACGGGGTCGATGTCCTGGTAGTCGCTGATGTCGTAGCCGTTGTCGTCCTGCGGCGACGGATAGACGGGCGAGAGCCACACCACGTCCACGCCGAGGTCCGCGAGGTGGTCCAGACGGCCGGTGACGCCGTCCAGGTCACCGATGCCGTCGCCGTCGGAGTCGGCGAAGCTGCGGGGGTAGATCTGGTAGACGACCGCGGACTTCCACCACGCGTCGGTCCGCTCTGTCACGCTGCCGGACGTCATCGACGGTCTCCTCCGGGGATCGGGGCCACGAGCCGTAGATTTCCTTTCCCGCATACGGCGTCCGAACCGGCCCGGAACCCCGGAACGACCCCCGGAGAACGCCCTAGGGGACGTCGCCCCGCCGGGCGTGGCCGGGGAGGGGTACCCGCCCCTCAGGCACCCGCCCCCCCCGGGCAGCGCACCCGTCCCGCCCGCCCCGCCCGCGCAGTGCGGGCAGCGCTCGCGGCCGTCCCACGCGGACCAGCCGAAGTCGGACGGGACGAGCGCGGGGCCCTCCAACTCGGCGCGGACGGCCTCACGGTAGGCCCAGACGGCGTCCAGATAGGGGTGGTAGACGTCGTGGAACGCGGAGGCCGAGACGCCGGCGCCCGCCGCGACCGTCCTCCGGAGGGCGCGCAGCCGCTCGAACAT
This sequence comes from Streptomyces sp. NPDC098101, assembly GCF_044760185.1. Classification (NCBI taxonomy): domain Bacteria; kingdom Bacillati; phylum Actinomycetota; class Actinomycetes; order Kitasatosporales; family Streptomycetaceae; genus Streptomyces; species Streptomyces sp. NPDC098101. Next base: position 126,852 of record NZ_JBIWAS010000001.1, read on the forward strand.
GGTCTGGCCCGTGCCCGCGATCCGCGCGCTGGCGTCGAGGAAGAGGCGCTCGCGCACCTCGTAGACCCGGGCGTCCGTCAGCGCCGCGCGGCTCGCCGCCTCCAGACCGGCCGCCCCGGCCCCGTCCTGCGCGAGCCGGCGCAGCTCCGTGTGGGCCGCGCCCGCCGCCGCGATGAACTCCGCGTAGACCTCCCGGCGGCGCTCCCGGAGGCCGCGCCGGTGTTCCTGACGGGTGCGCAGCCGGTCGGCGAGGACCGTACCCGCGATCGCGATCAGGCCACCGCCCAGCGTGGCGGCCAGCGTTCCCCACTCCATGCCGTTGTCCCCCCGTCGGCGTTCCGGAGGGGTTCCCCCGCTCCGTCCCTTCCCCCAGATCATGCCCGACGGCTCCGGGACGTCGACCCGACCCGACCCGGTCCGACCCGGTCCCTCCCGAACCCCGCCCACCCCGCGAAGAGCAGGGGCTTCCCTACCGATCCGGGGGACACGGCGGGCGCTCTTCCCTAGGGTGTGCGGTGACGCACAGGGGGAGAACCGCATGGCACGCAGACAGTTACGGACGCTTCCGACCTACCGCAAGGACGCGGTGACCCGGAAACTGTGCGCACACGTCCACCTCGACGAGGCCTTCGCCCGCGAGATGGACACCGAACTCACCGCGGACCGGATGACGGCGCTCGGGCTCCCCCTGGGGATCCACCTGATCGCCCTCGCCCGGCACGCGAGGGCCGCGGTCCGCCGGGCCGAGCGCCGCGACCGCGTCCTCTCCGTCCTCTTCCTCGCCCTCTGGGCGGGCGTCGCCCTGCTGGTGTGGAGCCTCGTGAATGGCGCCGCCCCTGGCCTGTGGGCGGGCGGCGCGGTCGTCGTCGGCTGCCTCGCCGGAGCCTGGTGGGCCGTCCACGACGCCCTGTCGGCCTCCTGGCGCGCGGCCCAGGAGGTGTACTGGGGCGGTGCCCGCCCCGAGACCCTCGCCGACCCCGTCGAACAGCGGGCCGAGCAGCGGCTGAAGTCCCTCGCCAAGGCCAACGTGGTGCCGTACGCGGCCGCCGCCGCCCACACCGACCCCTTCGTCGGCAGCGGAAAGCGGATCAAGGACGTCGTCTGGCAGCCCATCGACGTCTCGCGGCCCGCCGAGGACCCGGCGAACCCCGGCCGGAAACTGGCCATCGTCCCCTTCGACGCGGTGGACCTGCACACCTACGTCGCCAAGGAGATGGCGAAGATCGCGGGCCTCGAGGGCCTGCGGGCCAGGAACCGGCTGTACGTCTGCGGCGACCACGTCCCGCTCCTCGCCGACGAGCTCCTGGAGGAGCCGCAGGGCCGCCCGCGCGCCCAGATCGACACCGACCTCGTGCGCACCGGCCTGGTCAACCCCGGCGCGGGGATGCGGACCTTCCTCAGCCTGGAGCGCGTCAGCGACGGCGGCCGGGTGATCGTGACCATGCAGCTGCGGGCCCGGCTCCACCTCCCGCTCCTCTCCTGGGAGGTCCTGGTCTTCGTCATCCCGCCCCTGCACGCCGTCTACGACCACGTGGACGCCCTGCCGTTCGGCGGCTTCGAACGGGCCCGGAAACTCCTCGGGGCCACCCGGCGCTCCTGGTGGACCGCCCTGCGCGGCGCCGGGCGCCGCAACGGCGAGCGGCGCTCCCGCGCCCGCAACCGCTCCCGCGAACTCCGCCAGTGGCGCAGGGAGATCTCCGAGCGGCACGTCCTCTTCGACCACGGGGCAACCGGGAGCATCCGCGAGAGCGTCTCCTCCTGGGACCGGATGGTGCACAACGACCGCTCCGACTCCCGGGACTACCTGCACCGGCTCCAGGGCGGCGTCCTCACCGCCACCGAACGGTTCCTGGAGGCCCACCACGTGGACACCAGCTCGTACGAGCAGGCCGTCCAGGTGATCAGCACCCAGACGTACAACATCTCGGGCGACATCCACGGCAGCAACGTCGGCGGCCACGGCGTCGTCAACCAGCACGGACCGGGCGGACAGCAGGGCGCTCCGACCCCGTAGGGCCGGTCCTGAGAGGGAGGGAACCCATGAGCACGTACAACTTCCACGGCCAGGTGTCCGGAAGCAACATCGGGGACAACGGCCGGGTGGAGATCCACCAGTACGGGACGGACGCGGCGAGCGCCGTGGCGATGGCGGCCCGGCTCGTCCGCTGGCTCCGCGAGGAGGAGGCGGCCCGGGCCGCCGTCGAGCAGGCCGAGGCGGTGCACGGCGAACTCGTGAGCGCCGAGCGCGAGCAGCGGCCCGCCGACCGGGGCCGGATCCGGTCCGCGCTCACCGCCATCGAGCCCTACGTGACCGTCGGCAGCGGCGGTCTGGCCCTCGTCCAGGGGATCGCCGGAATCGTCGGCATGTGATCCCCCGGAGAGGAGCCCCGTCCGCCAGGCCCTGATCCGCCGGACAGGCCCTAGCGGGCCCGGACCTCGGCCCTGGCGCCGCCGTCCAGTTCCAGGGCGAGCCCGGACCGCAGCGGCACCGTCTGGCCGGGGACGACCTGCTGGGTGGTGCCGTCGGAGCGGGTGCCCGTCCAGGCCGTGGCCGACCGGTTGGCGAGCCCGTAGCGCCCCGGCTTCTGCGGGTGCTCCACGAGTTCGGCCACGAGGCTCTCCTCCGAGTAGTCGTGCCGGGAGGGCTCGGGGCTCAGGTGGTGCAGGTGGATCCGGGCGGTCCGGCCCAGCATGATGTGCCGCTCCGCCCTCGGCGGCGGGGTGGTCACCACCAGGCGGGGCGGCAGGACGAGGGTGGCGCGGCACCCGTCCTTCCAGCAGGTCCCCGGGGTGGTCGAGCCCGGCTCCGTCATGTTCTCCCGGCCGCAGTTCGCGCACTCCACCACGGCGTCCCGGACGGCCCGCAGCGCGTCCCGCCACTGCGACTCGCGCACCCGGGCCGAGGGCTCGCGCAGCCCGACCGTGAAGTTCTGGACGAACAGCGCCTGGAGGGAGGGCGGCACCAGCGGCCACAGGGCGAGCACGGTGGAGTGCTCGACGGGGTCCGGCCGGTTGTCCGTGTACTGCGGGTCGAAGACGAACAGCGGCTCGCGGCCGTACAGCTTGCGCTCCGCGTTCTCGTCCAGGCAGTGGATGGCCAGCTCCCGGGCGCCCTTGAGCGGGTGGTGGTTCATCAGGAACATGAACAGCAGCACCGACAGCGAGTGCAGGTCGCTCTGCGTCCCCGGCTGCGCGCCGGGGTCGCCGCGGACCAGCTCGGGCGCCATGAACCCCATGGTCCCGGAGATCCCGCTCCGGTCGCCCTCCACCACCGCGTTGTCGTTGTCGCAGACCAGGATCTCGCCGGTGGTCGGGTCGAAGAAGATGTTCCCCCAGGAGATGTCCCGGTACGCGATCCCCTTGGAGTGCAGCGCCTGGTACGCCTCCACCGTGTACAGGCAGGCGGTCAGGAGGGCCCGGAAGGACGTGCTCACCGTCCGCCGGAAGAGCTCGGGGAGGCCGCGGAAGCGGTCGGGGCGGACGTCCATGAGGTAGCCGAAGCGGTCGTCCCCGGCGCTGACGAAGGCCGTCGGCCAGAGGAACCTGTCGTCGTCGAAGTCCCGGGACACCAGGTCCTCGACGACCCTGCGCTGCTGCGGGGTGGCGCTGTCCGGGTAGTACCACTTGAGGGCCTTGACGCCGCCGCCGGGCAGTCCGACCCGGTACACCTCGCCCTGGCCGCCCGAGCCGAGCAGGCGGTCGACGACGATCGTCCTGCCGTCGTCCGTGGTCAGCGAGTCCCCACTGTCGAGCATCCCGTTCATGGACGTCCTGTCTCCTCATCGTGGATGCGCGGGTCCCGGGGGCTGTTCCCCGGCTCCTCCGCGACCTTCTCGGCGGCTTCGCCCGCGGCTCCGCCGAAGCCCTCTGCGGCACCCGCTGCGACGTCCTCTGCGACGCCCTCTGCGCCACCCTCTGCGACGCCCTCTCCGGCGGCACCGCCCACGGCCTCCCCCGAGGAGGCCTTCCCGGCGGCCTCTTCGGCGGTTGCGCCGGCGACCTTCCCGGCGGTCTCGTCAGCCGCCCTCCCCGCCGTCTCGTCGCCACCCCCTCCAGCGCCGTCGCCGTCCGTCCCGGCGACGGGCCGCCGGGCGAGCGCCAGGGTGGTGTCGTCGCCCGAGTGCCGGGAGGCCTCCTCCAGCCACCGGGGGATGTCCTCGGCGGTGCCCGGCAGGCCCCGCTCCGCCAGCCGCCGGTGGAGCCCGGCCGCGAACTCGGTGAAGCCGTCGTCCGAGACGAAGCTCTTCGACAGGCCGTCCGTGGACAGGGCCAGCAGCCGGGGCGCCCGCGCCGGATCGGGCAGCGGCTCCCAGTGCACCCGGACCAGCTGCCAGGCGTTCCGGGTGCACAAGGAGGCCGTCTCGTCGCCGAGTTCGGCCCGCGCGGGGGCCAGCGGCAGCCTGACCCGCCCGTCGTCGTCCACCACGGTCAGCTCGCCGTCCCCCAGCTGCCAGGCGACGAACAGGTCCGGCGTGAGAACCGCGCCGATCAGCGTCGACCCGTACAGCCGCAGGATCGCCCCGGGGGACGCCGGGTCCCCGTCCGGGGTGGGGTCCCGCTCCCAGTGGCCGAGGACCTTGCCCTGCCAGTCCCGGACCAGCCGCTCCGGCAGGCCGATCCGGGCGTAGTCGCGCAGCCGCCCGCGCCAGCCCGCCCGGTCGCGCCGGGCCACGGAGGTGGCGAACTCGAACGCCCGGTGCGCGAACAGGTCCGTCGCGTACTGGGCCCCGACGTGGCTCCTCGGATACGCGGCGGAGCCGTGCCCGTCCGCCACGGTGAGGATCAGCGGGTCCTCGGCCGTACCGGCGCCGCGGACCAGACAACGGTCCTGGTTCCGCGCCTTGTTGACGCCCCGCACGCTCTCGTGGAAGGTCTCCCAGGTCGGCAGCGCGCTCACCACACGTCGTCTTCGTCGTCGTCGGCGAGGACGGGGGGCGCGTACGGCGCCGGCTTGGTGGCGGTGTCGTTCGCACCGGCCACCGGCTGCGAGGCCGCCTTGACCGCGGCCGTCGAGGCCCAGCGGATCGCGGCGGCCAGCTGCTTGGGGCTGTTGGCGTCGAGCGGGCGCAGCTCCGGATTGGCCAGGAACTCCTGGAGCACGCTCCGGTCGGCGTCGGCGCCGATCGCGATGGCGACCCGCACCGCCTTGCGCCCCCACGGGGTGGCGTCGATCGCCTTGAGGCCCGCGCGCCAGTCGTCCGTGGGCACGCCGTCCGACACCAGGGCGATCACCGGCTTGAGGGCGCGCTCGGGCATCGGAGGGGTGCGCAGCTCGCCGGCCACCAGCTGGAGGGCCTCACCGAGGTTGGTCGTGCCGTCGGGCTGCACGTCCTGCCAGGTGAAGTCGTCCACCGCGACGGGGTCCTTGTGGTGCCAGCGGGCGGTGGTGGAGAAGGTGATCGTGCGCAGCAGCAGTTGCGCGGCCGGGTTGTCGTGCGCCACCGAGCGCATCTCCGGGATCGCCTCCCGGATCGCGTAGTTCAGCTGCCCGATCTTCTCGCCGAGCATCGAGTACGAGCAGTCGAGCAGCCAGATGAAGTGCACCGGGCGGTTCGCCATCGGGCCGCCGGGGATCTCGGTCACGAGCATCCTCCTGAGGGTGGGTAGGGATCGGATGGTGCGGAAACTGAGCAGGGAGAGGAGCGGAGGGAGCGGGGGAGGGGGGAGGGGGCGTGGGTCAGCTCTCCTCCCACAGCCGCCACACCTCGTCGACCAGGCCGGGAAGCCCGTACAGGGCGCCGAGCACGGCCGCCCCGAAGACCACGACGCACGCCGTGGCGAACAGCGCCGTGAGCGCCTTGCGGGCCCGCGCCACGCGCGGAGTCACCACCGTCATCCCCGTCGGACCCCCTGTCCCTTCGCGCCGGTGCGGATCGTGCCGCCGAGGCCGCGCTGCCGGGGGACCGTCCCCCGCGACTCGACCAGGTCCCCGACCCGCAGGCCGGTGCGGGCGAGCAGCCACAGGACCGGCTCCGCCGCCCGCCGCCGCTCGCTGTCCAGGGCCCCGTCGCCGGTGGCCGCCGAGGCGCTGACCGCCCAGAAGCCCGCCGCCCCGAAGTCGTGCGTGAAGCCGCGGACGAGCCCGCCGAGGCCGATGGCGCAGAGCCAGTCGTCGACCCGCGCCCCCGCGGCGGGCAGCGCCTCGACGCGGTCCAGCACGTCCCGTTTGGTGACCACCACGGCCGCGGGCAGGTCGCCGCGTCCGCCGGTGAGCGAGGCCAGCTCGCCGGTGAGCCCCTGGTAGGTGTCCACGGGCCCCTGGGCGGCGGGCCGGGCCTCGCCTGCGAGGGTGTCGTCCGCGCCGCTCAGCGCCCGCCGGACCGTACGGTCGGCCAGGACGTCGACGACGAAGAGGACGCCGTCCGCGTGGGCGAGGTACTGCTGTTCGCGCACCCGGTCGGCCCGGTGCAGCGACTCGCCCATGGGGTCGTAGAGGTACAGGAGCCGTCTGCGCAGCCCCTTGCCCACCACGATCATCCAGGCGCGCTGGTCGCCCTGCGTCTTGAGGGCCCAGTCGTTCCGGTCGATCTCCCGGTCGAGCGCCTCGCTGTCCCGCTGGTCCGCGTCCGAGGCGAACTCCACGGTGAGGTTCCCGCGCTCCGCCCAGGAGCGGAGCCCCGCCACGACGGCCGCCAGGAGCATCGTCTTGCCCGAGGACGAGCCGCCGATCAGGGGGACGTGGACCACGCGGGTGGTCCCCGCCGACGGCGGCAGCGGACGTGCGCAGGACGGGCATTCGGCCGGGACGCCGGAGCGGCCCGCGAAGAGCGCGGAGGGGAGCCGGCCACCGCAGCGGCAGGTGTGCCGGAACACTCCGTACCGCCCCGGCACCAGCGAGGTGTGGACCGCCTGGCACCGCGGGCAGGGGTGGGCCGCCCGGGGGAACGGCCGGTGGCAGTCGGGGTGCGGGCAGACCGTCCGGACCCGGCGCAGCAGCAGCCAGCCGCGCTCCGCCCCCCGTACGGCGCCCACGGTCAGGATCCAGCCGGTCCAGAGGAGGGCGACGCACGCGCAGAACACGACGACGACGCCCGTGTGCAGTGCGGCGGCGAGCAGTGCGGCGACGGTCGCGCCGGCCGCCGTGCCCGGCGCCACGAGCCGCATCGTCAGACGGGTCAGCGTGTTCTTGCCCCGCCGGTCCGTCCCCGGCCGCCGCCCCCGGAAGAGCCTCGCCGCGACGGTGCGCGTCCAGTGCCCCCACCAGCGCTGCCACAGGGCGCGGTACGAGCGTCCCACCGCCGTGGTCGTGTCGATCCACACCTGGCCGTGCCAGTACGACGGGTGGGCCGGTTCCGTGCCGATCGTGAGGACCCGGAGGTCCGGCCGCCCCGGCTGGAGCGGGCCCAGCGCCCGCGCCGCGCTCCGGCACGCGGTGGTGAGGAACTGCCAGAAGGCGTACGCGCAGCAGACCAGGAGGCCGGTCACGGCCCAGAACGCCAGCAGTACGACGACGACGGTCCTGGTGAGTTCGTCGCCGGTCATGTCGTCCGTCCCCTCTTCCGTGCCTCCGTCATCGCGGGTCCCCCTTCCCCTCGGGCCGTTCGACGTCGCCCCGCCAGGCCGACGACGGCGTCTCCGGGGCACGTCCGCGCCTGCGGAAGAGGCGGACCAGGGCGCTCGCGGGCCGGTTCCACTCCCGGAAGTCGTAGACGCGGCCGATGGCCAGGAGCGACAGCTGCTCCTCCACCTTGCGGACGTTCTCGTCGGACAGGTCCCGCACGGCGGGGCGCAGCACCTCGTCGAGGAGTGCCCGGCGCGTCAGGTCCCACGCGGGGCTCGCTCCGGCGTGCGCGTTCCAGTCGACGAAGCAGTTGGCCGTCCGGAGGGGGACCGACCGCAGCACGTTGCGGAAGAGGGGCGTGCGGGCCGCCGAGGCGTACGCGTCGATGACGTCGAGGTCGTCGCTGCGGGCCAGTTCGCCGAGTTCGTCGGCGGGCCGGTCCGGGCTCAGGAGCCGACGGGCCAGGGCGGCCGCGGCGCGCCTGCGGACGTCGGGGCGCGCGGAGTCGGAGAGCGCCCGGACCCGGGCCGTCCAGCCGCCCTGCGCGCTGCCGTCCTCCTTCTCCTCCAGGTCGTGGACGAGGGACAGCAGCTTGAGGTCGTTCAGGACCGAGCTTCCGACGGACTCGGGCGCGGCCGCGAGGACCTGGCGGGCCAGGAGCGGTGCCTCCGCGTCCTCGGTCGGCGCCTCGACGGCGGCGGTCACCAGGTGGTCCCAGGTCCCGGCGGCGACGTGCGGCCGGGGCCCGGTCTCGCTCAGGAGCAGGGAGGCCTCGGCCGCGGTCGGCCCCCGGTCCTCCCAGACCAGGGCGACCGCCGTGCGCAGGGCCAGCGGGTCCCCGTGGGGGGAGGCCCCGGCGACCCGGAGCAGCCGGTGCAGCTCGCCGTTCCGGTCGTGTCCGGGGACGCCGGACCCGCCACCGGACCCGGCCGCCGCGCACATCAGGAGGTGGGGCACGGCCCGGACCCCGTGGAGGGGGAGCCGGGCGCCCCGCAGGGCGCGGGCGGTCCCCGGCGGGTCGTCGGCGGCCCGGGCGTCGAGGTGGACGAGCACCAGGTCGAGAAGGCGACCGGGCTCCGCGAACGCGTCCCGCAGGGCCTCCGCCGCAGCGGCACCGGACCCGGCCCCGGAGAGCAGACCGTCCCCGATCCGCTCGGCCAAGGGCGCCGCCAAGTCGTCGTGGCTGACCCCGAGCAGTCGGGCCACTCGCAGCAGTTCAGTGACCCGGGCCAGCGGCGTGAGCGGGTCCCGGAGCGCCCGGCGCAGCTCCTCGCCGGACTCGGCGGCCAGCCGGCTCCGGTACGGCTCGGGCAGCGCGCCCGGCGGCAGCGGCGGCAGGGCGGTCGTCCCGCCGCGCAGGGCCCGGTCGACGAGCCGCGCGGTGAGCGGGGCCGTCAGGGCGGCGGGGACGGTGCCGTGCAGCGCGTCCAGGAGGCCCGCCAGCGCGTCCGACGGGAGTTCGGGCGTCCCCGGGACGGCCTCGCAGACGGCTTCGAGGAAGCGGGCGAGCGTCGGCTCGTCGAGGGCGGCGGGGTGCGCCCGCACCCAGGCGGCCGCTTCGGTCCGGGCGTCCTCGGGGACGGCGACGCCCCGCACCAGCGCGAGCGCGGCCAGCGGACCCGCCGCGAACGGCGCCGCCGCGTACTCCTCCCCGGCCGCCTCGCACGCCTTCCGGAAGAGCGGGAGCGCACCGGCCGTCAGGACGGCCGCCGCCGTGCGCGCCCAGAGGTCGGCCGGGACGGCGGGCGCCGCCGAGGGGTCGGAGCAGTCGTGGACGCTGTACCGGTGCGGCTGTCCGGCCACGGACCGGACGTCCTCCGGGCGGACCCCGACGAACTGCTGCCGCGCCTGCTGCGGACGCCGGGTGTACGTGGTGAACGTCAGGTCGCGGGCGAAGTCCCGGGGCAGCGCGGTGCACGCCAGCATCACCCAGTGCGCGATCCGCCCGGTGTCCTCCTCGGCCAGGACGACCTGCGGGGCGTGCGGGCTCTCCGCGAGCCGCCGCAGATCGGCCAGGACGGCCGCGAGCCAGGGCGTCCGGTCGGCCGCGAAGGCCGCGAGCTCCGCCCGGAGCGCGTGCGGGGGCAGGGGCGTGAGGCCGCCGAGCGGCGGCGCCCCGTCCTCCGGGGTGCGGTCCGCCCACTCGGGCGCGCCCCACGCGGCGATCGGTGGCATGTCGCCGGACAGCCGCTCGCCGGCCGCCAGGTGCACGGCGTGCGCGTGGAAGTTGCCCCACCGCCCGCTGTAGTCGGCGCCCGTGTACACGGTGCGGCTGAGCAGTCCGCTGCCGTCGGAGAGCCGGGTGTGGCTGAACATCTCGGGAAACAGCGCGAGGTCGTCGGGGGTGGGGCGCGACGGGGCGTCCCGGGGCGGCTCGTACCCGATGAGCTGTTCCGCCTCGCGCAGGACGGACGCCGGGACGCCCGGCGTGACGGCGGTGAACCGGAAGCCGGAGCCGTCCGGTCCGGGCGGGGCCGAGGTGTAGTGCATCTGGGGCAGGCTCATGCCGCGGACTCCCCCTTGCGGGCGCCGTCGCGCGGCGGCTTGGCGACCGGGATCAGGCCGCGCAGCCCGAGGAGCCACAGCAGCGGGTCCTCGACGCGGACCGGCTGCGGACCGGACTTGGGCGCGTCGGCGGGGGCGTCGGCGGGCGGCGGCGCGCCCAGCGCCGAGAGGCCGAAGAGCGACACCGAGGAGAAGTCCCGCTCCAGCTGCCGCCAGAGCGCCCCGGAGTCCCAGCCCTCCAGGAGGGACCGGGCCTCCTCGTGGACGGCGATCCGGTCGGCCTCGTCGAACCGGCCGCCGGAGTGCGGGGTGTTGCGCAGCAGCGGGGAGTGCGGGTCGAGCAGCGGGCGCAGCGCGTCCGTCTTGGTGACGGCGACGGCGAGCGGGGTGTCCACCCGGCCGCGCGAGCCGCTCCGCCGGTGGGACCGCAGCTGGGTGGCCACGTCGGCCGCGATCTGGAGGGCCGGGGTCTCGCGCGAGGGCAGCGGCGGCCCGCCGTCCTCGGGCAGCGCGTCCCGCACCGCCCCCAGCTGGAGGGGGTCGACGAGCAGGATGATGCCGTCCGCCGCGCTCAGGTAGTGGGTGTAACGGGCCATCGACTCGGCCGACTTGAGGTCCTCCCCGGCCGCGTCGAAGAAGACGAGCGCCGTGTGCCGGGTGCCCCGGCGGCCCTGCCGGGGCAGGCTCAGCCGGTAGAGCAGCGGGTCGTTGAAGCCGGTCGCGGCGGGCCGGGTGGTGCCGGGCAGCCGCAGCCGTTCGTAGAGGTCCTCGGCCATCTCGCGGTCGCGGTTCTGGCTCTCGTCGCCCATGGCGGCCAGCGCCGCCCCGTACGCCTGCCCCACCCGGTGCCGCAGCTCGTTGACGAGCACGGACACGTAGGTGCTCTTGCCGGACGACTTGGCGCCGACCAGCGCGATGATCCGGCTGTCCTGGGCGCAGTAGTCGCTGGGCAGGTCGCTGTGGCAGGCCGCGCACACCCGTACGGGGGTGGCCACCCCGCAGTGTGGGCACTCGGCGCGCCCGCCCCCGCCGCGCAGCCGCCCGAGGCTGCGCGGCGGCGGGAACACCGGTCCCTTCATGTACGCGGCGGGCGGCGCGGCGGAGCCGGTGAAGCTGGCCCACAGGTCGTCGCGCTCGGGGTCGCAGGGGGTGCCCCCGCGCAGGCCGGTGCGGGACATCAGACAGCGGTAGGGCAGGCGCGAGGCCTGGGAACGGTCGAAGCAGTACGGGCAGATCACCGTCGTCATGTCAGCGCACCACCAGGGTCGAGAGGGCTGGTTCTTCGAGCCGCGCGGAGGCGGCGTGCTCGCCGGCCAGGAACGCGCGCAGGGCGTAGGGCGGGCGGAGGAGCCCGGGGGACAGTTCGCGGGTGGTGTGCGGCGAGGCCGCCAGGTCCGCCCCGGTCAGCCGGACGAGGACGTCGCCGTCGTCCCGGTGCCGGGGGCGGGCGGAGGCCGTGTCGCCGCCCCGGCGGACGAGGACGAAGTCGGGGAGGGGGCAGCCGGGGTCCGCCCCGGCGACCGTCACCTCGACCCCGGCGGACACCACCTTGCGCGTGAGGCCCCGGCGGCGGACCACCAGCCGGTAGGAGACGACGACGTCCCCGGGCAGCACGACCGAGGCGGGGGCACGCCGGACGACGACCGTACGACTCGCCGCGCCCGCACCCGGACCCGAGGCGCCCGGTCCCGAAGCGTCCGATCCCGAAGCACCCGGTCCCGAGACGCCCGGTCCCGAGACGCCCGGCCTCGAAGCACCCGATCCCGAAGCACCCGATCCCGAGGAGCCCGATCCCGAAGCCCCCGGCCCCGACGCGCCCGCCTCGGGAGCGCCCGTCTCCGGCGCGGCCGCCGTCGGTTCGTGCCGTGAGGCGGCGCGCACGTCGATCCGGGCGGCGGACGGGCCGACGGGCAGCCGCAGGCCCTCCCGGAGGAAGCGGGAGCGGCTGACCCGGACGCGCTCCCGGACCCCCCGCCGCTCCCACGAGGCCTCGACCGAACCGGCGTCGGCGGGCCAGTCGAAGACGAGCCTGACGTGCCCGTCGGACTCGCGCAGCGCCCGCAGCCCGGTGACGGGCGCGGGCACGTCGAGCCGTACGGAAGGACCGACGACGGCCCGCTCCCCGAGCACGGTCACCCCGGCGACGAGACCCGAGAAGGCGGACGGGGGCTCGACGGGCCGGTCGGTGCCGTACGCGGCCCAGGGGAGCGGCGCGGGCAGCGCGTCGGTGCGCAGACCGGTCCCCGGCGGCGGTGTCCCGGCGGGATCGGCCCAGGCCACGAGGCGGACCTCGGTGCCGGCCGGTCCCCGCCCGGTGAACCGGACGCCCCCCTCGGGGTCCGCCTCGGCGGTGAGCGAGGCGAGCGCCTCCGGCCACGGATGGACGGTCGCCGCGGCCCGTACGCCCGCCGACTCCACGTCCTCGCCCCGGGGCGAGGGGTGGTGGCAGACCACGCGGACGGAGTAGGGGCCCGGCGCGAGCCCCGTGAAGGCGTGCGTGTCCGTCCGGGCGTCGGCCCCGTGCCGCGCGACGACGTCCCCCGGGGGCGCGGAGGCCGTTCCGGCGTGGAGGGTGACCGTCACGCGTCCGGTGCGGGGCGGCCGGGTCCAGCGGACGGTGAGCCGCGCGGGCCCGTCCGTGACGGCGAGGTCCTCGACGTCGGGGGCGATCAGGAGGGGATGCGACACGAGCGGGAGGGCGTCGGGGACGCCGTCGCGGGTCGGGAACACCGCGTACCGCACCAGGGTCCCCCGTAGGGGGTCGGGGTCGACGGCGGTCTCCCGGGACCCGGGACCGGGGGCGGACAGCGGCACGATCGCCGGCCGGTCCGTGCCCCGGGTGAGCCGGACCAGCCGCCGCCCCGTCCCGTCGGACCCCGTTCCGCCGGACCCCGCCCCGTCCGGCACCGGCCAGGAGAGCAGGACCCGGTCGCCGGTGAGCCGGACGGAGAGGAGGGCGTCCTCGCGGGGGCGGGGCCGCTCCAGCATGATCAGGCCGCGCGTCGCCGTGTCGTCGTCGGCGGCCGTGCCGAGGGCGTCCAGGTAGTGGCGGCCGGCCGTGTGCGGGTCCCGGGCGGCGCGGGCGGCGGCGAGCGAGCGGTCGCAGCGGTCGAGGCGCAGGGCGAGCCGGGCGGCGAGGGTGGTGAGGGCGGGGTCCGCCTGGACCGCGGTGGTGCCCAGGGTGTCGAGGGCCCGTCCGACGGCCCGTAACCGCCGCTGCCGCCAGAGCCGTCCGAGCGCGTCCGCCGCCTTGCGCTGCCGGGCGTCGAGGACGGGCACGGTCCGGACGGCCTGCGCCAGGACGGCCGTCTCGGACGGCTCGACCCCGGCTAAGGACGCCCGGCTCCCGCCCCCCTGGAGGAGCGGGATCAGCTGGTGGAGCAGGACGCGCCGCAGCAGGGCCGGGTCGCGTTCCTGGACGTCCGCGAGCAGCTCCAGGAGCGGGGCCCGCGACGGATCGGCGGCGGCGAGGGCGCGCAGCCGGGCCGCGTCGACGTGCCGCCGCCGCGACCCCGCGCACAGGAACAGGCCGTCCACGAAGGACAGCGACTCGCCGCTCCCGACCAGGGCCTCGCCGAAGTGGTCGACTCCCGCGGCCATCTGGCGGGACATCAGCTCGTCGTACTCGGGGACGAGCGGGGCGAGGGGGAGGGGACCCAGTGCGCGGGGCAGGCCCGACCGTTCTCCGAACCCCCGTCGCATTCCCGTCCTTTGTGCTCGTACCGCTACCCGCTGGGGGTACATCTCAGCAGAAGAACCGGCACCCCGGAGGAGATTTACTCCTATTACCCGACGTGCCGGTAAGCGTGCGCAGAGTGATCACCGGCGGCCCGGAGGGACGGCCTCCGGGACCGGACCGGTTCAGTGGACGGACAGCCCGCCGTCCACGAAGAGGGAGTGTCCCGTGACGTACGCGGAGGCGGTGCTCGCCAGGAAGACGGCCGCGCCCGCGAAGTCCTCCGCGAGCCCGTTGCGGCCGATCAGCGTCCGGGCGGCCAGCGCGGCGACCTTCTCGGGGTCGGAGGCGAGCCGCTCGTTCAGCGGGGTCAGGACGACCCCGGGCACGAGCGTGTTGGCCGTGACCCCGTACGGGGACCACGCCTCCGCCTGCGAGCGGGCCAGCGACTCCAGGCCGCCCTTCGACACCCCGTACGCCCCGCTCTGCACGAACGCGCGGTGCGCCTGCTGCGAGGTGACGTGGACGATCCGCCCGAAGCCGCGCTCGGCCATCCCCGGCCCGAACCGCTGACCGAGCAGGAAGGGCGCCTCCAGGTTCACGGTCATCGTCGTGTCCCAGACGTCCTCGCCCAGCTCGCCCAGCGGGGGCCGCAGATTGACGCCGGCCGAGTTCACCAGGATGTCCGGCTCCCCGAACACGGCCGCCGCCTCCTCGGCCCCGGACCTGATCCCCTCCCGGGTGCTCAGGTCCGCGCTCACCCAGGCCGCCCGGCAGCCGTCGGCCGTCAGCTCGTCCACGGTCGCGACGAGCCCGGCCTCCTGGCGCGCGAGCACCACGACCTTCGCCCCGGCCCGCGCCAGGGCCCCGGCGATGGCCCGGCCGATACCGGAACTTCCTCCCGTGACGAGGGCGGTGCGCCCGTCGAGGGAGAAGAGGCCGGAGAGGTAGTCGGCCGGGTTCGCGCTCATGGCGATGCCGCTCAGCCCAGCCGGGTCAGGAACGCGGACCAGGCGGCGGGGGAGAGGGCGAGCTGCGGACCGGTCACGTTCTTGGAGTCGCGAACGTGGACGGTGGAGGGGCAGGAGGCGACCTCTACGCAGTCGCCGCTCCCGCCACTGCTGTAGCTGGACTTGTGCCAGGACAGGGCGACTTCTACGCAGTTGTCGCCGCTGCCGCTGCTGTAGCTGCTCTTGAACCAGGCCAGGTCAGTGTTGCTCATAGTGCTCCTCGGATCTCCTGCAACAGGCTCATGGAGTCCTCTGCGGAAAGAGCCTGTGCTCGCATCCTGGCATACCGCTTCTGGAGGATGCTGACCACTTTGGTCTCGGAGATGAGGAGGCCGTTCTCCTGGCCCTCGCTGTAGGCGTACCACCTGTTCTCCGGAGTCTCCAGGAGCCACAAGGGGCCGCTGAGGCCAGCATGGTGTCCACGCGAGTGCGGCATGATCTGGACATCGATGTTGCGCCGGGCGGCGATGTCGATGATGTGGTCGATCTGCTCGCGCATGACCTCCGGGCCGCCCGTCCGGCGGCGCAGCACGTGCTCCTCGACGATGAAGCTGTAGATCGTGTGGGGGCGATCGGTGAGCAACTTCATCCGCTCGACACGGGCCACGAGCTTCGACTCGATCTCGTCGTCGCCCAGCCCCGGGATCTGGTCGTCGAACAGCGTCTTGGCATACGCGGGCGTCTGGAGCAACCCCGGCACCAGCCGGTTCTCGTACGTGTAGAGCGTCACCGCCTTGAGTTCCAGCTTCGCCCACTGGCGGAACCACTTCGCGAGGCCCGGCTTGCGCGTCAGGTGCTTCGCCGTGCCCCGGATCACCCCGAACGCGTCGAGCACCACCTCCGCCTGTTCCACGAAGTCGTCGGACGGGAAACGCCTGCCCTGCTCGATCGAGGCCACCGTCGGCACGGAGTACCCGACGCGCGGCGCGAAGGTCTCCTGGGTCAGTCTGGCCCGCTTGCGGAAGGCCTTGACCACCTCCCCGAAGGCCTTCAGGCTGTCTGCCGTCTCCGGTTCGCTCCCGCTCTGTCCCTCGTCCGGCACTGCGTCCGTCACTCCGGCCACCTCCCGCACCTGTGCGCTCGTCTGAACGGCTCCATCGTCACGGATGGTGATCGGTACGGTCCAGAGTGTGAACCCGTACGCTGTCGCAGCGTACGAGTTTCTGAGCTGGCAACCAGCCCCGCACGGCGCCACATTGGCCCCATGACCTCCCCCGTGACCCGCGAAGGGCCCGTCACCGTACGTGTGTTCGCGCAGCGTTTCAGTTCCACCCCGCGCGGCGCCCGGCTCGCCCGCCGCCTCGCCGTGCTCCAGCTGGACCGCTGGGGCGTCCCGTACGACTCCGAGACGTCCGAGACGGCCGCGCTGCTCGTCGCCGAACTCGCCGCGAACGCCGTCACCCACGGCCGGGTGCCCGGGCGCGACTGCGAGCTGGCGCTCTCGTACGCGCCGGGGCGGGTGCTCCGTATCGAGGTGTCCGACACCCGGAGCGAGCGGCGGCCCGCCCCCGCCGAGCGGGAGTCGCTGGACGAGGGCGGGCGCGGCTTACTCCTGGTCGGGGCGCTGGCCTCGCGGTGGACCGTGCTCGACCGCGTACCGGTCGGGAAGACCGTACGGGCCGAGCTCGACCTCAGCCCCGGGCCGGCTCGTACCCGGCCGGGCGGGTGGTGAAGGTGCCCCGGCCCTGGGTGCGGCCCCGCAGACGGGACGCGTAGCCGAACAGCTCGGCCAGCGGCACCGTCGCCGCCACCACCGCCGTACCGCCCCGGGTGGTCCGGTCGGTGACCCGGCCCCGGCGGGCCGCGAGGTCGCCGAGGACGGCGCCGACGGACTCGGCGGGGACGGTGACGGTCACGTCGGCCACCGGCTCCAGGAGGGTCATGGCACTGGCCCGGAGCGCCTCGCGCAGGGCGAAGCGGCCCGCCGTGCGGAACGCCATCTCCGAGGAGTCCTTCGGGTGCGTGGCGCCGTCCGTGAGGGTGACCCGGACGCCGGTCACCGGGTGGCCGCCGAGGGGGCCCTCCAGGAGGGCGTCCCGGCAGCCGGCCTCGACCGCGCGCACGTACTCCTGCGGGACGCGGCCGCCCGTGACGGTGGAGCGGAACGCGAACTCCTCGTCTCCTTCCAGGGGTTCGAGGTCGAGGACGACGTGGGCGAACTGGCCCGCGCCGCCGTCCTGTTTGACGTGGCGGTACAGCAGGCCGGTGACGCCCTTCGCCACCGTCTCGCGGTACGCGACCTGGGGGCGGCCGACCGCGACCTCCAGGCCCCGGTCGCGGCGCAGCTTCTCCACCGCGACCTCCAGGTGGAGTTCGCCCAGGCCGGACAGGACGGTCTGGCCCGTCTCCGGGTCGGACCGCACGACGAGCGACGGGTCCTCCTCCGACAGGCGGGCGAGGGCCGTCGCCAGGCGGCCGGTGTCCGTGGCGCGGCGGGCCTCGACGGCGACCGAGACCACCGGGTCGGCGGTCGTCGGCGGTTCGAGGACGACCGGCGCGGCCGGATCGCACAGGGTGGCTCCGGCGCGGACGGCCTTCGGCCCGACGACGGCGACGATGTCACCGGCGCGCGCCGACCCGACCTCGGTGGCCCGGTCCGCCTGCACGCGCAGGATGCGGGCGATCCGCTCGGTGCGCCCGCCGGTGGTGTCCAGCACGGTGTCCCCCTTCCTGATCGTGCCCGCGTAGACGCGGACGTAGGTCATGCGGCCGGTGGCCGTGGCGCTCACCTTGAAGGCGAGCGCGGTGAACGGCGCCTCCGGGTCCGCCGGGACCCCGCCGCGCACGGGCGGCAGGTCCGACGGGGCCGGGAGGTAGGCGACGACGGCGTCGAGCAGGGGCTCGATCCCCCGGTTGCGGTAGGCCGAGCCGCAGAGCACGACCACGGCCTCCCCGGCGAGGGTGAGGTCGCGGAGCGCGCCCCGCAGCGTCGCCTCGGCCAGCTCCCCGCGCGCGCAGAACTCCTCGAAGGCGCCGGGGTGCAGTTCCGCCACGGCCTCCTCCAGGCGGCGCCGACGCCGCCGGGCCTCGTCGAGGAGGTCGTCGGGTACGGGAAGCTCGGCGTACGGGCCGTCGCCGTCGGCCCACACGTACGCTCGCGTCCGGAGCAGGTCCACGACGCCGGTGAAGCCGTCCTCGCGCCCGATGGGAAGCTGGACGGGGAGGGGCACGGCCCCGAGCCGGTCGCGGATCGACTCCACGGCGGCGTCGAGGTCCGCGCCCGCCCGGTCCAGCTTGTTGACGAACGCGAGGCGCGGGACGCCGTGCCGGTCGGCCTGCCGCCACACCGTCTCGCTCTGCGGCTCGACGCCCGCGACGGCGTCGAAGACGGCGACGGCGCCGTCGAGGACGCGCAGCGAGCGCTCGACCTCGTCGGAGAAGTCGACGTGGCCGGGCGTGTCGATCAGGTTGATCCGGTGACCGGCCCAGTCGCAGCTGACGGCCGCCGCGAAGATCGTGATGCCCCGGTCCCGCTCCTGCGGGTCGAAGTCGGTGACGGTGGTGCCGTCGTGGACCTCGCCCCGCTTGTGGACGGCCCCGGTCAGATACAGGATCCGCTCGGTGACGGTGGTCTTCCCGGCGTCGACGTGGGCCAGGATGCCGAGGTTGCGGACGGCGGTGGTCTCAGGAGTGCGCACGGTCTCGTGCCTTTCGCTGCTGCGGTGGTGGAACGGGCAGCGCGATTCCCGGACGACGGACGCCTATCGGGTTCGGAAGGCGTACGGGGTCGTCACGGGCGGCGATGGCGGGCGCGCAGCCGCCACCGCGCGGCCGGGGAGGCGAGGATCACGTCGTACCGGGCACGGGGGGAGGACACGACGACGGCGGCGTGGCTGCGCACGGTCTTCTCCCCTCGGATGGACGGACGAACGGACGGACGCCTGACGGCTGACGGCGGCACCGAAGGGTGCGCCGGGAGGTGAGTGTAGGGACGCGGACGCGCGGCGCGACAGCGGTTTTACGCGGACCGGGATGCGGACCGGGACCACGGGGCCGGCCGGGCTCCGCCGCCGTCCCTCCGGCCGCGACGTCCGGGTCGGCGACGGCGGGAGGCCCCGCCGCGCCCGCGCCCCGCCGCCTCCCTCACCAGCGTTCGTACACGGCGAAGGGCCGCCCCGGTCCCTCGGTGTCGTACCGGGAGACGATCAGCAGGCCGTCGCGGTCGAAGAAGCCGCCCAGCCAGCCGTCCTCGTGGTCGACGTCGAAGGAGAAGGTGCGGTCGTCCAGCTCCTCGCCGGTGGCACCGTCCAGGACGTACAGCTCTTCGGTGAAGCTGCCCCGGTCCTGCTGGAGGACGGTGACCTCGCCGTCGTGGGCGGCGAGCGCCACGGTCTCACCCCGGCCGGAGTCCGCCTGCCAGACGAGGCGGCCGGTCGCGAGGTCGACGGCGATGGCCCGGGAGCTGGTGGAGGACTTGCCGAACTCGGCCACCGCGTACAGGCGTTCGCCGTCGACGGCGACCTTGGAGGGCTTGTCGGCGACGATCTTCCCGTGCTCGCCGGAGCTCTCGATCCGGGACGTGCGCCGACCGTCCGCGCCGAAGGCGAAGAAGGTGCCGGTGCCGGGCCCGTTGTCGTACGCGGGACGCACGGACACCACCAGCGGGTCGACGGACACGAGCGCCGTCCGGACCGGGGACGGGGCGACCGGGCGGCGCGCGTCCAGCGGCTCGTTGTGGAGCAGCGTGCCGGTCGCCGGGTCGAGGACGGCGGCCGTCAGCTCCGCCCGGTCCCCCTTCCCGCAGCTGAGGACCGCGGCGACCCTGCGCTGTGCGGCCCCGACGTCGAACGGCCGGCAGTCCTCCGGAAGGGTGGCCGTCCAGCGGCGCTCGCCGGTCCGCAGGTCGACGGCGCGGATCGCCTTCCTGCCGTCGGCGACCGCCTCGCCGTCCCCGTCCGTCCAGGTGTCGAGGACGACGGCGAGTCCGCCGCCCGCAGCCACCGTGCCGCTCACGGGACCGCCGGCGGTGGCCTCGGCGGAGGCCTTGCGGGAGCCGCTCCACAGCTCCTTTCCGGTCTTCAGGTCGAGCGCGGTGACGTCGGCGCAGCCCTCGGTCCGGGTGGCGGTGACGTTCTCCCCGCGGACCAGGAGCAGCACCGAGTCGTCGGGGGCGGACGTGGAGCAGATCTCGGACCGGCCCGGCGGCACGTACTCCCACTGCCGCTTCCCGGTCCGCGTGCCGTAGCCGGTGACCGCGTCGAAGCGGCTGCGCACCAGGACGTCGCCGACCGGCCAGCTGCCGTTGCCGTGCTCGGCGGCCGCCGGGTCGGCCGGCGCCTCCCAGACGGTGTCCATCGAGTCGCCTGGCATGTTCCCGGTGATCATCAGGATGCCGGAGACGCCGCCGCCGACCAGCGCGAGCACGGCCACGACCGCCAGGCAGCCGGGCCACCGCCGCCGTCCGGACCGGGCCGCCGGCCCCGGTACGTCTCCCGCCCGCGCGTCCGTCGTCGTCATCCCCGGCCCCCTCGTCTTCCCCGGCCCCCCGGCCGCGCGGAACCCCCTGACTCCGCGGCGGTCAGGGTAGACGATCAACGCGTTCCGGCGTCACGGGCGTTCGCACGCCGGTTCCGGGGCGACGGGGGAGGCGCCGGAGACGCGGTCCCTAGGCGGGGCTCGGCGCGGGGTCGGCCGCGCCCGCCGGCTGGAGGAGGTCCCAGCGGTTGCCGTACAGGTCCTCGAAGACGGCGACGGAGCCGTACGGCTCGTGGCGCGGTTCCTCCAGGAACTTCACGCCGGCCTCCGTCATGCGGGCGTGGTCGCGGGCGAAGTCCTCGGTGTGGAGGAAGAAGCCGACCCGGCCGCCGCTCTGGTTGCCGATCGAGGCCTCCTCGGCGTCGTTCTTGGCGCGGGCGAGGAGCAGGCCCGCGTTCCCGAGGCCGCCGACCCCGGCCGCGCCGCGCGGCCGGACGACGACCCAGCGGGTGCCGCCGCCCCGGTCGGTGTCCTCGACGAGGTCGAACCCGAGGGCGTCGGTGTAGAAGGCGATGGCCTCGTCGTAGTCACGGACGACGAGGGTGACGAGTGCGATGGACGGCATGGAACCAAAAGTAGTATGTATCGGTCTACCCGCGTCAACCGGCACGCCCGCCGTGAAGAATGCCCGACATGGACACGCAACAATTCGAGCGCCTCGCGGCCCGTGCGCGGGCCCTGGCGGAGGCGGGGGACCGCCGGATCCTGGGCCTCGCGGGCCCGCCCGGCGCCGGGAAGTCCACGCTCGCCGCCCGGCTCGTCGACCGCCTGGACGGGCTCGCGGTCCTCGTCCCCATGGACGGCTTCCACCTCGCGCGGGCGGAGCTGGAGCGCCTCGGCCGGGCGGACAGGAAGGGCGCCCCGGACACCTTCGACGCCGCCGGCTACACCGCGCTCCTCACCCGGCTGCGCACCCCCGACCCCGGCACCACCGTCTACGCCCCCGCCTTCGACCGCTCCCTGGAGGAACCGATCGCGGGATCGGTCCCCGTGGACCCCGCCGTCCCCCTCGTCGTCACCGAGGGCAACTACCTCCTCCACGACGAAGCCCCCTGGACCGCCGTCCTCCCCCTCCTCCACGAGGCCTGGTACCTCGACCTGCCCGACCACCACCGCGTCCCCCGCCTGATCGCCCGCCACATCCACTTCGGCAAGGACCGCCCCCGCGCCGAACACCGGGTCCACACCTCCGACGAACCCAACGCCCGCCTGATCGCCCGGGGACGGGACCGGGCCCACTTGGTCGTTCCGATGGGGTAGGGCTGGCGGGCCGGTCGGGCAGACCGGTTTGGGGGTTTGGCGGGTGGACAGAACAGGACAGGCAGCCCTCACCCGAACGAGCCACCCGGGGGAACATGTCCGACGGATACATCAGCTTCGGCATAGGAGCGGCGGCCCAGGCCGCCGCCTCGCTGGTCAACACGAAACGCCAGATCAGCGCCGCCGAACGCGCCCGCACCACCCAGCACGAGTTCGAACGCAACCAGTCCGACACCCGCTTCGGCCGTGAACTCCAGTTGGAAGCCGTCCGCCACCAGCGCCAGTTCGACCTCCGGCACCTGGAATCCGGACTCCGCCGGCAGGAGTCCCTGGAAGCCCTCGGCAACCAGACGCTGTACTCGACCTACCCCGTCCCCGAAGGCCCCGGCCACCTGCGGGCCGGACTGCACCTCCTCGCCGAAGACCTCTCCGACCTGCCGCCGCTCCTGCTGCTCCCCAGGTTCAGCGGCCTCAACGAACCGCACTGGGCCGGCCTCCGCACCGCCCTCTCGGCCGCCCTGAGGCACACTCTCGGCAACGAGGGACTGGTCGAACTCCACGACGGCGTGGGCGCCCTGACCTGGCCGCACGCCGGCCTGTACTGGAACGACCTCTACGGTGTCCCCGCCTTCGTCGCGCAGGTCTCCCTCTACCGCGACACCCTCGACCTGAGCCTCGGCGGCTGCCACCTGGGAACCGGCACGGTTCCCACCGAGCCCCTGCGCCTGCTGCTGCGGCACCGCCGGCAGCCGCCCGGCACCTGGACGGAGAAGACCGTCGCCCGGCTGAACGCCGAAGCCCCCGCGGGCCATGAACTCGCCGTGCCCGCCGACCCCGAGGGCCTCAACCGGCTGGAGGTCGAGGTCGCCGCCCGCGCCGTCACCGCCGTGGTCACCTCGGCCGTGGACGCGTACTGGCTGGCCGGAGCCGTCCGCTACCGGCAGCGCTTCGACGCGGCCGCGGCCCTCCTGGGACCCGCCGCCCGGACCGACTGGCCCGCCGACCTCGGCGTGCCCCTCGACCGGGTCGCCGACCCCGCCTACCACCTCCTGACGGTGGCCCGCCGACTGGCGGCACGGGGCCGCCCCACCGAGGCGGTGGCCGCCCTGGAACGCTCCCTGGCGATCCTCGCCCACCCCGACTACACGCTCGCCGGACCGCCCTTCCCCCCGCCCGCGGAGATCCTGGACCACCTGGCGGACGCCGACCCCCGCTACACCGAGGCCCTGCGCGAGACCGTCACCGCCGTCACCGAAGGGGCCGGCGGCGAACTGCCCGAAGGCCCCGCCGCCGTCCGGGAGGCCCTGGATGACCACTGAGACCGACCTCACCGCCCTCGCCGCCGCCCTCGACCGGTACCACACCCTGCTGTCGACGCCCGAACCCGCCCTCGAAGACGCCCTGACCGCCCTGGACCGCTCCCGGGACCAGGCCCACCTCGCGATCCTCGGTCCCGAGAGCGCGGGCAAATCCACCCTGGTCAACGCCCTGGTGGACGCCGAGATCAGCCCGGTGTCGATCGCCATGCCGGGGACGGTGGCCCCCGTGCACGTCCTCCATGCGAAGGTCGAGCACCCCCGCTACCGGGTCCTGCGGACCGACGGCTCCGGAAACCGGGTCACCGAAGAGCCGGCGGACCGGGCGGCGTTCGAGCGCTGGATGCTGCAGGAGCACAACGAGGACAACGTCCTCGAAGTGCTCCGCGGGGAGATCAGGCTGCCCGCGCCGATGCTCGCGGGCGGCCTCCGTCTGGTCGACCACCCCGGACTCTCCGGAGTGTCCCGGGCGGTCGCCGCCCAAGCCGAACGCGACCTGGCCGGAAAGGCCTTCACCGTCGTCCTGGTCTCCATGGGCCGGCTCAGCCTCAAGGCACTGGCCGACACCGTCCGCGACCTCGCCGACAGCCCCCGCCCCGCCCGGATCGCCGCCGTCCTCTTCAACGAGTACGACTCCCGGCTGCTCACCCCCGAGCGGCTCCCCGCCCACCTCGCGATGCGCCGGGAGAGCGTCACCAAGTTCCTCGTGCCCCTGGACACCGACGGTCGTCTCGGCCTCGCCGACGCGAGCCTGCACTGCATCGACCTCTCCGCACCCGACGAGAGGCAACTGGACGTCCTGCGCGCCAGGATCACCGTCTCCGTCCGCCAAGAGGTCGATCGCACCGTCGCCGAGACCTCCCGCTATACGCTGCCGGTCCTCGACGCGGCACTGGAGCGCCGGGCCCGCCGGGTCCACGCCGTCCTCGACGGCGACATGGACCGGGCCGAGATCGGCCGCCACGCGGACGAGGCCCTCGCCGGTCTCGACACCGGCGGGCTGAGCGCGCTCTTCGGTTTCGGACGCACCCGCTTCAACCGGACCGACCAGCTGAACGCCGTGGAGGCGGCGCGGCGTGCCGAGGACTGGCAGGCGGTGAAGGGCGTCTTCCTGGAGGAGAACGCGCGGCTGACCGGACTCGTCGACGGACACCTCCGGGACCTGAATCCGGAACTGCTGATCGACAAGCACCGGGCGAAGACGATCAGCAAGGCGGTGGAGGGACAGATCGCGGTCACCCGGAGGCGCATCGCCGAGGCCTGCGCCCCCGGGCTGCGGGCACTGGGCCTCGACCTCGACGCGGTCGCCCGGGAGCGCGAGGCCCTCTTCGACTCCCTGGTTCCCACGGGCCTGCACCGGACCCGCCCGCGGAATCGTCAGGACTCCGAGATGGAGGTGGGGAGCTACCGGTACGAAAGCGCCTACGAGCGCTACGAGCGCGGAGTCAAGGAGTACGACGACAGCGTGCTGTTCAACATCGGTGCCTTCCTCTACCTGGTACCCCTGCACTATCTGGGCGGGGGGCACCTGATGCACGTGCAGAGACGTCTGCGGGAGGCCCGGCAGCAGACCGTGGACCTCCTGGCGGCGCCGGAAGGCGGCCAGGCCAAGGCGTGGCTGCGGCAGCGGAGGCAGCTGGTCGGCCTGGTCCGAGAGGAGATCGGCGACCGGATCACCCTGCTGGCGGGGACCGCCGCCGACCACCCGGAGAAGCTCGTCGCCGGGCTCCGCAGCCACCAGGACCGCATCACCGAAGCCCGTGGCGAGCTGGACGGATGGCGGCGGACCCTGGAGGCCGCGGGAGCGCGTCAGACGTCGAAGGTGGCCCCGCCGCCGTAGTCGGTGGTGTCCGCGACGGTGCTTTCCGTGACGGAGGGGTAGTTCTGGTCGGTGTCGTTGAACGAGTGCGTGTCCCCGGAGGAGCCCGGCCGGTCACCGGTCTGGCCCTCCGGGGGGCAGGCGGAGGCCGGTGCGGGGTCGGGCCTGTCCCAGGAGTCGGGATACGTCAGGCCGAGCTCTCCGTCGAACGTGGTGGACTCGGTGTTCCTCCCGTTCTCGATCTTCTGCTCGTCGGTGCGTGACACCGAGCCGTGGAGGGTGATGTTCCCGGCCACGTCGAAGGGCTGCTCCGTGCCCCAGCTCTCGCCGGTGGCCGCCGATTCCACCCCCATGGACTCCGTGCCGGACGTCGCTTCCGTGCCGTACCCGTAGCCGTCCTCTGTCGTGGACATGAGCCCTCCCGGCCGTCGTGGGCGGTTCTCCGCTCGGCCCCACCCTGGAGGTGCACCTTCCCTGGCGGCGCATCCCGCACACTCCGGGGGGAGGCGCCCGGCCCGGCGCGGACACGCGGAGTGAGCCCGAGAGCCCTGTATGGCCCATCACGCGGTGCGCCCCACGACACGGTGCGCGAGTCTGATGGCGCCTCGCGTGGATCCACGGCGCACGCGACCTGCGATGTCCGGCTCGGCGGGCGCCCCGCCCGTCACCTCAGGCGTGGTTGAGCCAGAACAACAGGCCGAAACCCAGCAGGGCGACCAGGGCGAAGGCCCCTCCGGGGCCGGGACTCTCCTTGTGGGACGCGCAGAGGGCGGCGGTGACGAACAGTCCCGGCGACGCCCACAGGTTGCGTATGACCGTTTCACGGGTCGGTACCACGCGATCACCTTTCACGGAGGGAAAACCCTTGCCCGCCGGGTGAGTTCGTTCCGGTTGGTCCGGCCGGGACGCGCCGGGGAAAGTGATCTCGCGGTTTCGAGAATGATCAAACGATGTGGTGCGCGGACAAACCACGGGAGAGCCCTCCTTTCCTTCCGCCGCACCGATCCCCGTTCAATCGGCGCGCGACAGAAGTCCGTTGCCCGCCCTCGAACCCCCGTGAGAGCATCGGGATCAACGGTCCGTCCCCTTTCGTTCACGCTGTGCGGCGCGAACGAAAGAGCGCGGGCCGTCGGCATGTCCACGGTTTCGGACGATCCATCGAGGTCTGCGAACGGCGGGTACCGTTTGATGAATACGACAGAGCTGGCAGAAGCACGCATCGAGGACGCGGACAACGTCCTGGTCGCGCCCGCGGAGTTGTGGGGCGACGGCGGGGTCGGGGACTTCTTCGGGGCCACGATCACGCCGGAGGACCTCGCGTCCGGGGCGACCGACCTCGCCGGGAAGACCGTCTACCTGTGCGGTGACATATCCGGGGTCAGTGGCGATCATCTGCGGTCGGCAGAGCAGGTGTTCGTCGTACGGGAGCTGTCGCACGGTTACGGCGAGGGCGCCGACGCGCCCTGGACCCCCGTCGACCTCGGTCGCGTCCCCCTCCGCGTCCACGGCGTCGGCGTGTACTACCGGCGCTTCTTCGCGCTCGACGCCGGCCACTTCGACAAGATCCGTACGGAGCACGCGTTCCAGTCCCTGACGGAATCCACCAAGCCCGGAACGGCCCACCGCAGCGGCATCTATCTGACGCCCGTCACGCGCGACGGCGACGCGCTGCACTTCCGTCTGCTCCGGTGCTCCACGAACTTCTCGGGGCCGACCGAGAGCTTCCGGCCGACCGACACGCACATCGTCGAGGAGCTGAACCGCGAGGCCGCCACCGTCTTCCGGGGCCAGGCGCCGCTCAATCACGTCCTCGCCCAGATCTACCACAACACCCACGCCACGCCCGAGCGCAAGCAGTCCAAGGCCAAGATCTCGGCCCACGCCGACAAGACCAAGGACATGCCCGGCAACGGTGTCATGGCCTTCTGCACCTTCTACGACGGGCTCGACAAGCTGGAGCCCCTGGCCGAGGACGCCTTCGACCACGGCCTGAAGGGCGTCAGCGGGCTGACCCGACTCCACTTCCGCCTCAAGGAACCGGCCGGAGACCACGAAGGGGCCGTACTCCCCGCGCAGTTCGGCATCACGCTCTATCCCGGTTCCGTGTTCTTCATGCCGCTGTCCACCAACCGGCTCTATACGCACGAGATCCGGCCCGCGTCGCTGGACGCCGCGTCGCTCCCGACCCGCCTGGGATACGTGGTGCGCTGTTCGAGCGCCGAAGCCGTGCACCAGGACGGCCACACGTTCCTCAAGAAGGCCGGGGGCCTGGTGAGGCTGGGGCCGCCCACGGAGGACGGCATGGACGAGCTGCGCCGGCTGTACGCCGAGGAGAACAGGACCTCGTCCTTCATCGACTACGGCGACGCGTTCCTCTTCAGCATGAACGCGGGGGACTACCGTGCTCCCCGTGCCTAGGATCGCGGACGGGATCCTCTCGTACGCCCTGCCGGCCGAGGGGAACACCTTCGCGGAGCTGTCCGCTTCCACGCGTCTGGAAGACGTCGGAAAGGGCCGGCGGGGCGCCGTGATCACCAGGGTGGACGAGACCGGCGGCGTGCCCCTCGTCCGCACCACCACCCGCTACGGCAGCCCGGCGCAGCGCTTCCGGGAGGTCCACGAGCGGCTGGCGCGGCGCGTTCGGGAAGGGGCTGATCTCCCGGTCGGCTTCAACAACGCCCTCGTCGAGAGCTACACGAACGCCTACAAGACCATGGGCGCCCATTCCGACCAGGCCCTCGACCTGGCCGAGGACTCGTTCATCGCCGTCTTCTCCTGCTACCGGGACCCCGAAGCCGGCCCTTCGCGGAAACTGGTCTTCGCAACCAAGGAACCCGGCGGCGAGAAGTTCGAGATCCCCCTCGTCCACCACGGCGTCGTCGCGTTCTCCGTCGCCACGAACCGGCGGCTCAAGCACCGGATCGTGTGGAACGCGCCCGCCGGGGCGGACGACAACCCGTGGTGGGGCGTGACGTTCCGGACGTCGAAGACCGTCGTCCGCTTCCGCGACGGACACGCGTACCTCCCGCGGGGCGACCGTCTCGTACCGGCCGACGAGGAACAGCGGAGCGAGTTCTACCGGCTGCGCCGCCGCGAGAACGCCGAAACGGACTTCGGCTATCCCCCGTTGCCGTACACCGTCAGCGAGAGCGACCTGATGCCACCCGTCTGAGCCCCGGGGCGGGATTCGCCCGAGGCGCTCGGCTCCCGTGGCGGCCGTCCCCCGAAGTGCGGCCCGGAGGACTGCGTCGCGGCCATCGACGAGTGGCCGTGACAAGTACGCGTCGACGCTTCGTCAGTGGTCGTCCGGTCCGGCTAGAGCCAGTTGACGCAGGCGGCAGGCGTACCAACTGCTGGCGAGACAGATCACCAAGTAGATGGCGACCGCCTGGACGGCGAAGTTCGGGTAGTGGAACTCCCACCGCCCCGCGGCCGGGTCGCTGCCGAAGTCGGGGTTGCTCCAGATGTGGGGCATTTTCCACGCGATCACTCCCCCGAGGCCCTGGGCGGCGATGTACAACACCACGAACTCCCCCAGGCGCCAAGCGTAGGCGCGGCGGTCCCGCCGGATCAGGGCCCGGACCTGAGCGCGCGCGCCGCCGAAGCGCCATCGCGCGCCTGCCGGGGCGACGCGGGCGCTGACCTCCGGCGCGAACACCACGGCCGCGACGACCAGGCCGAGCAGGACGACGACGCTGATCGCCATGGTCGTCTCCGAGCCGACACGGCTGCGGATCTGCGGCGTCAGCAGCAGGGCCAGGATCGGGAGGTTCACCACGAGGCCGGCCGCGTAGACACGGCTCAGGACCCCGATCGGGGGTATCACGTCACGGCGGCGGGCGTAAGTGGTGTCCATGTCATCGAGTCAAGCACACTCTTTCACTTTGGTGAATAACTTTTCTTCACTCAAGTAAAAGAGTGGCGTAGCCTCGTCCGCATGAACGCCGAGGAAGAGTCCCCGATGGACGGGGCTTCACTGGGGCACGAGCTGAGCCTGCGGGTGGTGCTCTTCCATGACGCCGTCGCCGCCCGCCTGGGCGTCAACACGACCGAGCACAAGGTCCTCGACCTCATCGGCCGCCATCCCGGCGTCAGCCCCACCCGACTCGCCCAGGAGACGGGACTGAGCCATGCGGCCATCACGAAGATCACCAATCGCCTGGTCGAGCTCGGCTACGTGCGCAGGGAGCGCGACCCTTCCGACGGCAGGAAGTTCGCCCTCGCCGTGACCCCGGAGCATCGGCAGTCCATGACCGGCCTGATGGCACCGCTGATCGACGGCATGTCCCGCGTCACCAGCGAGCTCACCGAGTCCGAACGCGAGACGGTCGGCCGATGGCTCACAGGAACCGTCACGGCCCTCCGAGAGGCCACGACAAAGATCCGCACCCACCACAACAGCCCCGCTGTGCGCGGCGATCAGGACCTTCGACACACGCCCTAGTGCTCCGACCGCATCGGTTCGCCGGGTTCGGTCCGGTGTCGGTGTCCCGAGGGCGCGCCGGTACGGCTGTCGCTTGCTT
The DNA here is from genome assembly GCF_044760185.1 of Streptomyces sp. NPDC098101. NCBI lineage: Bacteria > Bacillati > Actinomycetota > Actinomycetes > Kitasatosporales > Streptomycetaceae > Streptomyces > Streptomyces sp. NPDC098101. Next base: position 155,937 of record NZ_JBIWAS010000001.1, read on the forward strand.
GGCATTCCGGCACGGTGCTGCTCTTGGCCGGACTCGCCGCTCATGCGACGTTGGCCAGGAGCCGGCCGCCCCGGCGCACGATCTGCTGCGGCTTCTGACCCTCCTGGTCGGTCAACCCGCGCACACGGACAGGCTCAGCCGCCGCACCCCGACGACCGGACGGACGCCACCACACATTCCACCGCCACCACCGCCAACCCGGTGAACCTTCCCGGTCAGAGCACTAGGGTGCCGCCATGACCGACGACGCCACCATCACCGACGACCAGGACTGGGAGCGCCGGATCGCCGCGCTCTGGGAGCGCATCGACGCCCACGAGCCCGCCGACTTCCGCGCCCGCGTGGCCGAACTGGCCGCCGAGCGGCCCGCCGACGACCCCGCCGCCCTCTTCGAGCAGGGCGCCGCCCACGACTCCACCGGCCTCCCGGAGGAGGCCGTCGCGCGCTACCGGCGCGCCCTCGACCTCGGCCTCACCGGACTGCGCCGCCGCCGGGCCGTCATCCAGCTCGCCAGCAGCCTGCGCAACCTCGGCCGCCCCGACCTCGCCGTCGACCTCCTCACCACCGAACGGGACGTTCCCGCCGACCGGCTCGACGCCGACGAGCGGGCCCTCTCCGGCGCCGTCGACGCCTTCCTCGCCCTCGCCCTGGCCGACACCGGCCGCGACCGCGAGGCCGCCTCCCTCGCCCTGGGCGCCCTCGCCCCCCTCCTGCCCCGCTACAACCGCTCCCTCGCCCACTACGCCCGCGCCCTCCTCACCGCCCCCGACGGCTCCTGAGCGTCAGAGGGCGGAGCCCGTCTCTCCGGCGGGCTGCGGCACCGGCGTCCAGGCCGGGCAGTCCGGCAGCGGCGGCAGCTCCCGGGCCCTCAGCACGTAGTCGACGGCCCGCTTCCGCGCGGCGGGGTCCTTGCCGAAGCCCTCGGGCAGGTACCCGACGAGCAGGGAGGTCCCGGAGGCGCCGAGATAGCCGTACCCGGGCGTGAGGGCGGTCCGCGAGTGGCTGCGCAGGTCCGCCGCCCAGACGGCCGCCCCTCCCGTCCAGGTGACGAGGTCGCCGGTGACCTCCACCTGGCCCACCGTCTCGCCCTCCGCCGCCCTCGCGACGGTCGCGGACTCCTTCCAGCCGGGCCGCCAGGCGTACAGGGTCCGCAGGTCGGGGGAGACCCAGGCCCAGGTCTCCCCGTCGCCGGTGAGGTGCGCGGTGCCGGGTATCCCGGCGATCACCGGCGGCGGCGCGGCCGGCCCGCCGGTCCGGACGGACACCGCCCTCACCGTGACGCGGCCCCCGGCCCCCGGGTCCTCGCGCCAGCCGAGCAGGTCGCCGGCCAGGAAGACGGGGCCGAGGCGACCGGTGCGCACGACCGCGTCCTCGCGGGCCGCCAGGTCGTAGAGGTGGACCGCCTGCCTCCCGCCCCGCACGCCCTCGGTCCAGGCGGCCTTCCCGCCGTGGAGCCGGACGAGCAGGGCGGGGCCGGGGACGGCCTTGTCGTGGCGGGTGACCAGGAAGGGCGCGGAACCTCCCGCCGAGTCCCAGGCGTAGAGGCTCCAGTCGTTCCAGTCGTCCACGTCGTGGGTGACCTCGAAGACCAGCCAGCGGCCGTCGAAGCGGGCGCTCCCGTACTGGTTCTTCCTCCCGTCCACGACGGTGGCCAGACCGTGGACGACCCGCCTCTTCCGCCCCCGGTCCCGCAGGGCGACCAGCTCGCTCCGCGTCCCGGCCTCCTCGACCGCGAACACGGTCTCCCCGTCCGCGCCGACCGCGACCCCCCGGCGGGCCGCCCCGGAGCCGGAGCCGTACCGCCCCCGCTCCTCGGCGGCCGCCCACGCCTCCGGCCGCTCGACCCGGCAGAAGTCGGCGGTCCCTCGCTCGGAGGGGGCGACGGTCACCGGGGGCGGGTCGGACCTCGACGCCCCCGTCGGCGCCGCCCCGTCCTTCCGGCCGTCCCCGTCGTCCGGCGCCGACGTGCACCCGGAGGCGCCCATCAGGGCCAGGCAGACCAGACCGGCGGTCAGGGCGGAAAGGACACGTGCGGAGCTGCTCATGCGCGCACTCCTGGAGGGAGAGGGAGACCTCCTCGTCGGTCTCGCGGCGGCGGACTCTACCGGCGCGGCGCGTCACGTCCACACCGGCGCGTCGCGGACGGCGGCCTTTCCCGGCGAACCCGCCGGGACGTCGGCCGAGTTGACCCGACCGCAAGAGGGCCGACATCCGCAGTCGCTACCCTGGGACCGACGGCGACGGAAGGCGGGCGGGCGTGGGCTGGCTGCGGCGGGGACCCAGGCGGGACGGCGACGACGCACCGAGGGATCCCGGGTTCGCGTACTTCTCCCGGAACGAGGCCGCGCTCTTCCGTGGCCGGGTCCGGGAGACCTTCGCCGAACTCGGCCTGGAGGTCACCGTCTACGCCGACCACGTCGTCGACGACCGGGGACGCCGCTTCGGGCTCACCAACCTCGCCGCCGTCTGCCACCAGGACCGGCGCGGCCCCCGCGTCTGGCCCGGCCTGATCCGCCGCCACATCGAGCTGGTCGTCCGCGCCATGGACGGCCCCTCCGCGCTCGACACCCTGCCGCCCGAGCAGATCCGCTCCCAGCTCTACCCCCGGGTCGTCAGCGGCGACGGCATCGACACCGGTTCGTTCGGATACGCCAGGACCGTCGCCCCCGGCCTGTACGAGATCCTCGCCCTGGACCTGCCCGAGAGCGTCATGATGCTCACCGACGACGCCCTCGCCCGGCTCGGCAGCCACGCGCAGCTGCGCGACCGGGCCCTGCGCAATCTGCGCGGCCTTCCCGTCGAGGGGCACGAGACCGTCCGCGACGCCGACGGCATGTGCTTCGAGGTCGTCCTCGGGGACTCCTTCTACACCGCGAGCCGCGTCCTCGACCTCGACGGGGTCGTCCGCCGCGTCACCGGCCTCCCGCTCGGCGAACACGGCGCCCTGGTCGCCCTGCCCTTCCGGCACCAGCTCGCCTTCCACCCCATCCGGGACACCTCCATCATCCCGGCGCTCGGCGCGATGGCCTCCTTCGCCGCCACCGGCTACGAGGACACCCCGGGCGCCATCAGCCCGTACGTCTTCTGGTGGCGCGACGGCACCCTCACCCAGCTCAGCGAGCACGACGAGGAGCGCGGCGACCTGCGGATCGTCGTCGGCGACGACTTCCAGGAGCTCCTGGAACGGCTCATCGCCCAGGGGCCCGACCGCCACTGAGCGGTCGCGGCGCGGGCCCCCGCCGGGCAGGATGCTGTACGTCCGGGACGCAGCGGTCCGAGAAGGAGCCCCCCATGCCGAGCACCCCCGACGGCCCCGCAACCCCCGCCGCCGACGGCCCTGCCACCCCCGCCGCCGTCGGGCCCGACGGGCCCGACGAGCCCGCGCCCTTCACCGCCGACGACTACCGGGCCCGGATGGCCCGCGCCACCGAGTCCGCCGCCGACGCCGGACTCGCCGGAGTGATCGTCGCCCCCGGCCCGGACCTGGTCTACCTGACCGGCTATCAGCCCACCGCGATCACCGAGCGCCTCACCGCCCTCGTCCTCGCCGCCGGGCGGGAACCGGTCCTCGTCGTCCCCACCCTGGAGGCCCCCGACGCCGAGCGGTCCGCCGGGGCCGCCGCGCTCACCCTGCGCGACTGGACCGACGGCAAGGACCCGTACGCCGTCACCGCGCCCCTCCTCGACGCGGACGGGCGCTTCGGCGTCAGCGACAACGCCTGGGCCATGCACCTGCTCGGCCTCCAGCGGACCCTGCCCGGCACCTCGTACGTCTCCCTCACCGAGGCCCTGCCGATGCTCCGGGGCGTCAAGGACGCCCACGAACTCGACCGGATCGCCGCCGCCGGGGCCGCCGCCGACCGCGCGTACGGCGAGATCCTGAAGGTCCGCTTCGAGGGCCGGAAGGAGACCGACGTCGCCGCCGACCTCGCCGCCCTGCTGCTGCGCTTCGGCCACTCGCAGGTCGACTTCACCGTCGTCGGCTCCGGACCCAACGGCGCCAACCCCCACCACGAGGCCGGCGACCGGACCATCGGGCGCGGCGACATGGTCGTCCTCGACTTCGGCGGCCTCAAGCACGGCTACGGCTCCGACACCACCCGCACCGTCCACGTCGGGGAGCCCACCGACGAGGAACGGCGCGTCCACGACGTTGTACGGGAGGCCCAGCAGGCCGGCTTCGAGGCCGTACGGCCCGGGGTGGCCTGCCAGGACGTCGACCGGGCGGCCCGCAAGGTCATCACCGAAGCCGGATACGGCGAATACTTCATCCACCGCACCGGCCACGGCATCGGGGTCACCACGCACGAGCCCCCGTACATGATCGAGGGCGAGGAACTGCCCGTCGTCCCCGGCATGTGCTTCTCCATCGAGCCCGGGGTCTACCTCCCGGGCCGCTTCGGCGTCCGCATCGAGGACATCGTCACGGCCACCGAGGACGGCGGGGCGCGCCGCTTCAACAACACCCCGCACGAGATGGCGATCGTGGAGTAGCCGGGGCGGCCGGGATCAGCCGTCCGCCAGGACCACCGCCGACTCCGCCGGCACCCTCAGGACCCCGTCCGCCGCCGGCGGGTCGACCGGCTCCCAGGACGCCAGGACCCGGTCCCGGCCGTTGGAGCCGAGCGGGATCACCGCCGGCTCCTTGCCCAGGTTCACCGCCACCCGCAGGTCCCCCCGCCGGAAGACCAGCCAGCGGTCCTCCTCGTCGTACGCCACCTTCACGCCCCCCAGGTCCGGATCCGTCAGGTCCGGCAGGGTGCGGCGCAGCGCGATCAGCTCCCGGTGCCAGGCGAGCAGCCGCTTGTGCGGGTCCTCCTCGCGCTCGGTCCGGTCCAGGACCGAGCGGTCCCGGGTGGCCCGGTCCTGCGGGTCGGGCACCTCGTTCTCGTCCCAGCCGTGCTCCGCGAACTCCCGCCGCCTGCCCCGCCGCACGGCCTCCGCCAGCTCCGGGTCGGTGTGGTCGGTGAAGTACTGCCAGGGGGTCGTCGCCCCCCACTCCTCGCCCATGAACAGCATCGGCACCGAAGGACCGGTCAGCACCAGGGCCGCCGCGCAGGCGAGGAGGCCGGGGGAGACCGAGGCCGAGAGGCGGTCCCCGAGGGCCCGGTTGCCGATCTGGTCGTGCGTCTGCGCGTACCCGAGGAAGCGGTGGGCGGGGGTCCGCTCCCGGTCCACCGGCCGCCCGTGGTGGCGGCCCCGGAAGCTGGAGTACGTGCCGTCGTGGAAGAAGACGTGCGTGAGCGTCTTGGCGAGCGCCGCGATCGGGGCCCGCGCGAAGTCGGCGTAGTAGCCCTGGGACTCGCCGGTCAGGGCGGTGTGCAGGGCGTGGTGGAAGTCGTCGTTCCACTGGGCGTGCAGCCCGACCCCGCCCAGCGCGCGCGGGGTCGTCGTGCGCGGGTCGCCCATGTCGGACTCGGCGATCAGGAAGTGCTGGCGGCCCTGCTCCCGCGCCAGCTCGTCCACGGCCGCCGACAGCTCCTCCAGGAACGTCAGCGCCCGGGTGTCCGCGAGCGCGTGCACCGCGTCCAGCCGCAGCCCGTCGATCCGGTAGTCCCGCAGCCAGGCCAGCGCGCTCCCCAGGAAGTACGCCCGCACCTCGTCCGAACCGGGCGCGTCCAGGTTCACCGCCGCGCCCCACGGAGTGTGGTGGGTGTCCGTGAAGTACGGCCCGAAGGCGGGCAGGTAGTTTCCGGAGGGGCCCAGGTGGTTGTGGACCACGTCGAGGACCACGCCCATCCCGAGCCCGTGCGCCGCGTCCACGAACCGCTTCAGCGCCTCGGGCCCGCCGTACGGCTCGTGCACCGCCCACGGCGCCACCCCGTCGTACCCCCAGCCCCACGTCCCGGGGAACGGGCACAGCGGCATCAGCTCCACATGGGTGATGCCGAGGCCCGCCAGCTCCCCGAGCCGCCCGGCCGCCGCGTCGAGCGTGCCCTCGTCGGTGAAGGTGCCGACGTGCAGCTCGTAGAGGACGCCGCCGCGCAGCCGCAGCTTCGGGGACTCGTTCCGCCAGGCGTACGCGGAGTGGTCGACGACCGCGCTCCGGCCGTCGGGCCCGTCGGGCAGCCGGCGGGAGCGCGGGTCGGGCAGCACGGGGCCGTCGTCCACGGCGAAGCCGTACCGGTCGCCGTCCCCGGCGGGCGCCACGCCGCTCCACCAGCCGTCCCGCTCGGCGTCCCGCTCCAGGGGGTGGCCGGTGCCGTTCAGCTCCAGCGTCACCCGGTCACGGGCGTTCGGCGCCCACACCTCGAAGAGCACGGGAATCCCCTCGTCGTCGTCAACCGGTCGGCCGCGCGATGGTGACGGCCGACCACCGCGACCATCCTGGCAGTCAGGACCCCGGCGTGCCCGGCGCGTCCCACACGTAGTTGATCGCGCGCTCGAACGTGTCGTAGCCCGTACGGGCGAAGGCGGCCGCCATCGGCACGTTCCCCAGGTCCGTGGCCGCCCGGATCCGGGGCACGCCGGCGGCGGCCAGGATCCGGGTCCCCTCCGCCAGGACGTCGTCGACGTACCCCTGCCCCCGATGGGCGGGCAGCACACCGACGTACGCGATCGTGTGGTGGTAGTTGTTCCGCGCGGGGACGACGAAGCCGACCGGCTCGCCGGTCCCCGGCAGCACCGCCACCCGCCACCACTCCCGGGGCGAGGAGTAGTGAGTGAACTCCTCGTCGTAGTGCCGCTCCGCCACCTCCCGCGCCGAGAGCCCGGACGCCAGATCGGCCCGCCCGTGCGCGTCGAGGGTGCCGTCGAGGACCGGGACCATCAGGGAGACCAGGTCCTCGCGGTCCCGCACGGGCCGGAACTCCAGGCGCCCCTCCGGCTCCGGCACGGGGGTGCCGGGCCGCCACTCCAGGCGCAGCCGCTCCACGAGGGGGCGGGCGCCCGAGCGCTCCAGGACGGCGAAGACCGACTCCAGGTACGACCGGGTCTCCGGGACCTCGCGCCAGTCGCCGGGAATGAACCGCCCGTACTCGGGGCGCGGCGCGCCCGCCGGGACGACCGCCGCCGTCGCCGTCTCCAGGAGCCGCGCGCCGACGTCGGCGCGCTCCCCGTCGGACAGCCCCGGGTCCAGGTCGAAGAAGTCGAGCGCCTGCGGCTCGGCGCCCGCCTTGTGGGTCCACCAGGCGATCCGGCCGAGCAGCCGGTCGCCGTCCAGGGCCACCCACAGCCACTCCGGGAGGCGGCGGCCGGTGGCGAGGTCGTCGGCGAGCTCGTGGTCGAGCGTGTACGAGAGGCGGAGGAAGAGGTCCAACTCCTGCGGTCCCGCGAGCGGGCGTATCACGATCACGTGTGGTGTTCTCCTGGGGAGTTCGGTGACGAGGCCGGGCGACCGTAGCAGTGATCTTGGAGAGCGGGTACGGGTTTTTCGGCGGGGGCGCGGGGGACGGCTGTGGCCCCGGTGCGGCCCCCGCGGGGGCCCTTCTGGACACTTCGGGCCCGTCGGGCCGACAATCTCGGGTGTGACGACCCCTTTCGAGCTTCCGGCGAACTCCCCTCGGCTGACCGACGCCGAGCGGGACCGCGCGCTGGTGCTGCTCCGTGAGGGCGCCGCCCAGGGCCGCCTCTCGCACGACACCTTCGTCTTCCGGATGGAGCGCGCGCTCCAGGCCCGCCGGCCGGACGAACTCGACCTGCTCGTCGCCGACCTGAGGAGCGAGGGGACCTGGACCCGGCGCGCGGTGGGCGTGGTGGAGCGGATGTCCGCGTTCACGGCGAAGCTCGGGCGCGCCTGGCACGCGGAGCGGCTGCCGAAGCTGCTGCTCCCGCTCCCCGGCCCGCACCCGCTGCGGATAGGCCGCGATCCGGTGAACGGGCTGCGGCTCAGCCACGAGACCGCCTCCCGGCTGCACGCCGAGCTCTCGCTCCAGGGCGGGCTGTGGGTGCTGCGCGACCTCGGCTCGACGAACGGCACCACCGTCAACGGGCGCCGGGTCACCGGCGCGGTGGTGGTGCGGCCGGGCGACGTGGTCGGCTTCGGCCAGATGTCGTTCCGCCTCTCCCACCACTGAGCCGCCCCCACCCCTCGGGTTTTCACCCGTTCGGCGGTGCGTGGTGGGCGGTCGGGGGCCCCGGATGGTGGGCTGGAGCGGACGCGGGCCACGTTCTCCGGCCGCGGCACCCACCGCCGACCGCAGGGGGCGTGATGACCGCCGAACCGACCCGAGGCATACGCGACGACCGGCCGGAAGACCTGGGCGTCCGCGACGACCGGCCGGAAGACCGGGGCGTCCGTGACCACCTTCCGGGAGACCCGGGTGTCCCCCGAGACCTTCCGGGAAACCGGGGCGTCCGTGACCACCTTCCGGAAGGCCGGGGCGTCCCTGGCGACCTTCCGGGAGACCGGGGTGTCCGCGACGACCAGCCGGAAGGCTGGGGCGGCCGTGACCACCTCCTGGGAGACCCGGGCGGCCCCGGCGACCTCCCGGGAGACCGGGGTGTCCGCGGCGACCGGCCGGAGAGGTCCGGTGGGGACTGGGCCCGGCTGCCGGTCATGAACCCGGCCACCCCCTCCGCCGCCACCCCCTCGGAGGCGGAGCCGGGACGTGCCGCCTCCCCCGTGCGGACCGGACGGGGCGCCGCGCCCCTCCCCGGCCGCGTGCGCACCGCGCCCGGACCGGCCTCCGGCGGCGCCGGCGGGCGGACCGTCGCGCCGAGCCCCCTCGACCCCGGCGCCTCGCAGGACCCGCACGGCATCCACCGCAGGCTCCGCGAGGAGTTCCCGCTGACGTACGACCCGCTGCTGCGGGCCTGGGTCCTCAGCCGGTACGCGGACGTGGCCACGGCCCTCACCGACGGCCGCTTCACCCACGGCCACCGGCCCGGCGACCCGCCGTGCGTCCGCGCCCACGTCGACGTCGACACGGCCGCGCTGCGGGCCGTCACCGAACGCACCGCGTACGTCCTGGCCCGCCGGATCGCCGACCGGCCCCAGGCTGACCTGGTCGCCGACTTCTGCCACTGGCTGCCCGCCGGAACCGTCGCCGCCGCCGTCGGTGTCCCCTACCGGGACATGATGCGGCTCGTACGGGGCCGGGCGGCCGGGGCCCTCGCCGGGGAGTGCGGCACCCAGATCGCCGTACGGGAGAAGGCGCTCGCCTCCTTCCTCGGCAACGTCCTCTCCGACCCCGACCAGGTCGCCGCCCTGCGCGACGCGCCCGCCGCGCTCGTGGCCCGCGCCTGGACCGAGTCGCTGCGCCGCGACCCGCCCGTGCAGATCGCGGTGCGCCGCACCGCCGCCGAGGTCCCGGTGAGCGGCGGCCTCGTTCCGGCGGGCGCGTCCGTCGCGCTGCTCGTCGGCTCGGCGGGCCGGGACCCGGAGCGCTTCCGGGAGCCCGACCGCTTCGACCCGCTCCGCGACGACCCGGGCCAGCTCACCTACGGACCCGGCTTCTGCCCGGCCGTCATCCTGGCCGGCATCGAGGCCGAGTACGCCCTGCGGGCCCTCTTCGCGGAGATGCCCCGGCTGCGCCTCGCCGACGGCTTCCGCCCCACTCCGGCGGGGCTCATCACCCGCGCCCCGCGCACCCTGATCGTCCGTCCCGGAGGCTGAAACCGGCGCTCCCCGTCGCTGCTAGGGTGTCGTGCGCTCGTCAACCGAGCCGTATTTACTACCACTTTCAACGGGGTTTGAAACATGAAGATGCGTCATGTCCGCGCACTCGCCGTCTTCGGCATAGCGCTCGTCGCCCTGACCGGCGCCCGGGGCTCGGGCGGCGGCGGCTGCGACAGCCACAGCAACTCCGGTTCCAGCTCCAGCAGCAGCGGGGGCGGCAGCGGCTCCCACCACGACAACGACGACAACGGCACCTCCGGCGGTTCCGTGTCCGGCGGTTCGGGCAGCGCGAACGAGGCCCTGCGCGACATCACCATCGACACGTGCGCCTACGACGCGGCGACCAAGAACCTCACCGCGCGGATCACCGTCAAGAACGACGGCGCGCTCGACTACGACTACGACGTCACGCTGAAGTTCAAGGGCACCTCCGCGACCCCGGCGACCGCGACCACGACCGACATCGCGGTCGCGGCGGGCGCCTCCAAGAGCGCCGACATGACCACCCCGTACCCCGGCACCGGCGACGGCTCCGAGTACACCAAGTGCGAGGTCACGCGGGCCAGCCGCTCCTGACCCGGGCAAGGGGGGCGCGGACCGCGCCCCCCTCCCGTCACCCCGTCTCGTCCGGGATCCGCGCGAGCAGCGCCACCGGCCGCTCCTCGAAGAGCTCTGCCAGCTTCAGCTCCGTCGCCGGGCCGCCGGTGAACTCCCGCACCCCGCCCAGGGCGTCGGCCCAGCGGCCCTCCGGCAGGACCAGCTCCGTGTCCTGCCAGCCGCCCGCCTCCGCCAGCCGCAGCGGGAGCCGGGTCACGGCCGTCACCACCTCGCCCGCGCGGGCGAAGGCCAGGCAGTGGCCGGCCGCCGGCCCCTCCGCCGCCAGCGGCACGTACGACCCGCCGGGGCCGAAGGCCGCCGGGCGCTCGCGCCGCAGCCGCAGCGCCGCCCGGACCAGGGCCGTCCGGTCGTCGTCCGGACCGGCCGCGAACGGCGCCCGGTTGTCCGGGTCGACGAGCGCCCGGTACTCCCGCTCCGTGTTCTGGTACAGCTCCGGCACCCCCGGCATCGTCAGCTGCGCGAGCAGCGCGCCGAGCGCGTGCGTCCGGATGTGCGGCTCCAGGGCGAAGGCCGCCTCCGAGGCCGCCCGGAGCGGGATCCGGCCGGGCCCGGCCGCCGCGAACTCGGCCACCGCCCGCTCGTACTCCTCGTCCGGCTCGGTCCAGCTGGTCCGCAGCCCGGCCTCCCGCACCGACTTGAGGAGCGCGGGCACCAGCCGGTCCGCGTCGGGCGTGCCGAGGCCGAAGGCCGTCTGCCAGGCCGTCCACGCCAGGTGCTGGTCGGGCGCGGGCACCCCCGCGACCTCCCCGAGCAGCTCCGCCCACACCTCCGGGCACTGGGCGAGGACCGCGATCGCGGCCCGCACGTCCGCGCTCCGCTTGGTGTCGTGGGTGGACAGGACCGTGCCCGTGGCCGGCCAGTCCCGGGCGATCCGCAGGCAGTACGCGTGGAACTCCTCCACCGGCACCGCCGGGCGCCCCGCGTCGCCGCCCACCTCGTTCGCCGAGAGCAGCGGCGTGTACCGGTAGAAGGCCGTGTCCTCCACGGACTTGGCCCGCAGCGCCGAGGAGGTCTGCGCGAACCGGGCCCGGAACGCCCGGTGTTCCGGCCCGTCGCCCCGCAGCCCGAGCGCGAGCTCCCGTACGAGGTCGACCGCCGACGCCTCCTCCTCCACCGCGAACGCGGCCTTCGCGCCGCGCGCCGCCTCCGGGGTGATCACCTCCTCGCCGCCGGTCCGGTAGGTCCGGTAGACCGGCACCCGGACGAGCAGCTCCCGGATCGCGGTGCGCAGCGCCCAGGGGGCGTGGTCCCGCAGGGCCGGGTCGGCGGCGCAGATCCGCTCCGCGATCCGGGTGAGCGCGGCCGTCTCGGCGGCCAGGTCGTGCCCGACCACCTCGTACGCGGCGCGCCGCTCGGTCGCCTCCCAGCGGCCGCCCCGGTCGGCGGCCTTGCCGACGAACCCCCGGTACAGCTCGGCGAGCGTGTCGGCGCCCACGGGGTCGGTGAACACCCCGTCAAGCCGCCGCAGCGCGTCGTACCCCGTGGTGCCCGCCACCGGCCAGGCCCCGGGCAGCTCCTCCGTACCGGTGAGGATCTTCTCCACCACCGTCCAGCAGCGCCCGCCGGTCGCCTCCGCCAGGTCCTCCAGATAGCCCTGCGGGTCCGCGAGGCCGTCCGGGTGGTCGATGCGCAGCCCCTCGACGACCCCGTCCGCGACCAGCTCCACGATCTTCGCGTGGGTGGCCTCGAAGACCCCGGGCTCCTCCACCCGCACCCCGATGAGGTCGGAGACGGTGAAGAAGCGCCGGTAGTTCAGCTCGGTGCGGGCGAGCCGCCACCAGGCGAGCCGGTACCACTGGGCGTCGAGCAGCTCGTCCAGCGGCAGCCCCTCCGTGCCGGGGCGCAGCGGGAACTCCTGCCCGTCCAGGCGCAGCACCCCGCCGGAGACCCGCAGCCGGTCCCGCACCTCCGGGAGCCGGGCGGGCAGCACCGGGAGCAGCAGCCTCCCGTCCCCGGCCCGCCAGTCCACGTCGAACCAGCGGGCGTACGGCGATTCGGGGCCGTCGCGGAGCACGGCGCGCAGCGCGTGGTTGTGGACGGGGGAGGCCGCCATGTGGTTGGGCACCAGGTCCACGACCAGGCCGAGCCCGTGCGCCCGCGCGGTCGCGGCCAGGGCCCGCAGCCCCTCCTCGCCGCCCAGCTCGGCCCGTACGGACCGGTGGTCGGTGACGTCGTAGCCGTGGGTCGAGCCGGGCACCGCCTCCAGGACGGGGGAGAGGTGCAGGTGGGAGATCCCGAGACCGGCCAGGTGCGGCACGGCCCGCTCGGCGGCCGCGAACGGGAAGTCCGGCTGGAGCTGGAGCCGGTAGGTGGCGGTCGGCGGGGAGGCGGGGCGCGAAAGCGGGGAGGGGGCCGGAGAGGAGGTCATGCGAACGTACGTACCCCGCTGGAGGGCTTCTGTGTCATCGCCTCCGCGTCCGCCCGGCCCCGCCGCACCGGATTCCCCCGAAAGGATGACGCCGAACGGCCCCGCCGGTCTCCCGGCGGGGCCGTGGCCCGGAGGCGGTGATCAGGCCGGGCGGCGCAGCACGGTCAGGCTGAGCGGCGCGAGCGTCACCCGCTCGCCGCCCGCCAGTTCCGGCCCCTCGTGCGGCGGCATCCCCTGCGGGTCGGAGGTGTCCACGACCATGCGCCAGTAGTGGCCGTGGCTGTCCGGCACCGAGAACTCCAGCTCCTTGGACGAGGCGTTGAACATCAGGAGGAAGGAGTCGTCGGCGATCCGCTCGCCCTGCGTGCCCGGCTCCGAGATCGCGTTCCCGTTGAGGAAGACGGTCAGCGCCTGGGCGTGCGCCGCCTGCCAGTCCCGGGAGGTCATCTCCTCGCCCTCGGGCGTGAACCAGGCGATGTCGGTCAGCTCGTCGTGGGTGCCCTCGACCGGCCGCCCGTGGAAGAAGCGGCGCCGCCGGAAGACGGGGTGCTCGCGGCGCAGCCGCACCATCGCCCGCGTGAAGCGGAGCAGGGTGGCCTCCGCCTCGCTGTTCTCCTTGGGCCATCGCACCCAGGACACCTCGTTGTCCTGGCAGTACGCGTTGTTGTTGCCGCCCTGCGTCCGCCCGAACTCGTCGCCGTGGCTGAGCATCGGCACGCCCTGCGACAGCATCAGGGTGGCGAGGAAGTTGCGCATCTGGCGGGCGCGCAGCTCCGCGATCCCGACGTCCCCGGTCTCGCCCTCGGCACCGCAGTTCCACGAGCGGTTGTGGCTCTCGCCGTCCCGGTTCTCCTCGCCGTTCGCCTCGTTGTGCTTCTCGTTGTACGAGACGAGGTCGCGCAGCGTGAAGCCGTCGTGGCAGGTCACGAAGTTGACCGAGGCCAGCGGCCGCCGCCCGTCGTCCTGGTACAGGTCGGAGGAGCCGGTCAGCCGGGAGGCGAACTCCGCGAGGGTGCGCGGCTCGCCCCGCCACAGGTCCCGCACGCAGTCCCGGTACTTGCCGTTCCACTCGGTCCACAGCGGCGGGAAGTTCCCCACCTGGTAGCCGCCCTCGCCCACGTCCCACGGCTCGGCGATCAGCTTCACCTGGCTCACCACCGGGTCCTGCTGCACCAGGTCGAAGAAGGACGACAGCCGGTCCACCTCGTGGAACTGGCGGGCCAGGGTGGCCGCCAGGTCGAAGCGGAAGCCGTCCACGTGCATCTCGGTCACCCAGTACCGCAGGCTGTCCATGATCATCTGGAGCACGTGCGGGGACCGCATGAGCAGCGAGTTCCCGGTGCCGGTCGTGTCGAAGTAGTGCGCGGGCGCGTCGTCCACGAGCCGGTAGTACGAGGGGTTGTCCAGGCCCTTGAAGGAGAGCGTCGGGCCCAGGTGGTTGCCCTCGGCGGTGTGGTTGTAGACCACGTCGAGGATGACCTCGATGCCTGCCTGGTGCAGCGCCCGGACCGCCGACTTGAACTCCAGGACCTGCTGGCCCCGGTCGCCCCAGGACGCGTACGCGTTGTGCGGGGCGAAGAAGCCGATCGTGTTGTAGCCCCAGTAGTTCGAGAGCCCCGCGTCCGCGAGCCGGTGGTCGTTCACGAACTGGTGGACGGGCATCAGTTCGAGCGCCGTCACCCCCAGCTCTTTCAGGTGCCCGATCACCGACGGGTGCGCCAGGCCCGCGTACGTCCCCCGCAGCTCCTCGGGGAGGTCCGGGTGGAGCATCGTCAGGCCCTTCACGTGGGCCTCGTAGATCACCGTGTGGTGGTACTCGGTGCGCGGGCGCCGGTCGTCGCCCCAGTCGAAGTACGGATTGACCACGACCGAGGCCATCGTGTGCGGGCCCGAGTCGAGGTCGTTGCGCGCGTCCGGCTTCCCGAAGGGGTAGCCGTACACCGCCTCGCCCCACTCGACCCGCCCCGACATCGCGCGCGCGTAGGGGTCGAGCAGCAGCTTCGCCGCGTTGCAGCGCAGCCCGCGCTCCGGGGCGTACGGGCCGTGCACCCGGAACCCGTAGCGCTGTCCGGGCATCACGCCCGGCAGATAGGCGTGCCGCACGAACGCGTCGGTCTCGCGCAGCTCCACCGCCGTCTCCGAGCCGTCGTCGTGGAGCAGACACAGCTCGATCCTGTGGGCGGCCTCCGAGAAGACCGCGAAGTTGGTTCCCGCACCGTCATAGGTGGCGCCCAAGGGGTACGCCTGTCCCGGCCAGACCTGCATGGATACGACTATTCCTCTTCTGTCCGGGTTCTTCTGGATGGTCTTCGGCCAGATCCTGCCCGAAAGGCGGTCCGACTCCTAGGACTTCGCCCGGTCCTGCCGGGTGACCGCCGACCGGGAGGGGGACGGGGAGGAAATGTGTACGAAATGACATCCCGCCACTCGGGGGAACGGGCAACTCGGGAGACTCCGGACGGGCCGCCTCCGGGGTCAACATCGGGTTCCGCCGCGTCGCCCCGGACGGGGGCCCGCGACCGGGTCCGGCCCACCGGCCGGACCCCCGCCGCCACCGGGGGCGCAACCGCTATGAATCCGCTCACTCCACCCGATCTCGCCCCGGGGAACGGGCGCTTCCGCCAGGGCAGTTGAGGAAGGAGCCTGACGATCCTGCTGCACCGCGTCCCGCTCCCGGAGTACCCTTCCTTGATCGTTGTCGGAGTGGTCGAAACGAGCGTCCAGGAGCAGAAGGCGGTGCGCGGGTGAGCTCGGGAGGTCTGGAGCTGCCCCCAGGGGACGCGGGCCGGGACGGGGGCCCCGCGGGCCCCGCCGAGGCGCCGCCCGGAGCGGCCGCACCGCCGGGGACCGGCGTGCCGCCGGGCGCCGGCGCGCCCCCCGGCACGGTCGCCGTCGCCCGGCCGGTCGAGATAGGGGCCGAGCTGGACTGGGACGCCGAGGCCTGGAGCGAGGTCCGCACCCGGGCCCAGCGCGCCGGCCGCGCCTACATCTGGCTGAATCTCGTCGAACAGCGCCTGCGGGCCGTCGTCGCCGCCGTCCTGCGGCCCGTGTACGAACCCGTCCACGGCGAGGAGTGGGTGGTCGCCGCCGCCGGACCGGCCGGCCAGGAGTGGGTGCAGCGCGCGGTCGCCGTGCGCGAGGTCTCGCGGCGCAAGGGCTACCTCCTCGACCCCGCCGACGACAACGTGCTGAGCTTCCTCACCCTCCCGCAGCTGCGCGAGCTGATGGTGCAGCACTGGCCCTGCTTCGAGCCCTACTTCGACGACCGCCGCGAGGTCGAGCTCGCCCTCGACGAGCTGGAGGTCACGCGCAACGTGGTCTCCCGCAACCGGGCCCTCTCGCTGACCGTCCTCGCCCAGTCCGAGCGGGCCTCCGCCCGCATCCTGGAGATCCTCGGCAGCGGGGCCGGGGTCCCGTCCGCCGACCGGCTGCCCGTGGACGCCGTCGAGGACCTCGTCGGCGACCGGTACGCGGACGTGGTGCAGGTCCACCCCGACCGGGTCCGGCTCCAGCGGCAGCTGCCCGCCGAGGACCTCTTCGGCGGGGCCCGCCGCCTCGACGCCACCGGCATAGGCCTCAACCTGCTCGTGCAGAACTTCTCCGGGCGCCGCATGGTGCGCCTCGCCGAGTCCGGCTGCCGGACCCGGCTCCTCTTCCTCAACCCCGCCAGCAGCGCCGTCAAGCGCCGCGAGCGGGAACTCGGCCTGAAGAAGGGCGAACTGAGCCGCTCGGTCGAGATGAACATCCTGCACATGCGCCGGGTCCGCTCCAAGCTCCGCGACCCGGGCGCCTTCCAGATCCACGTCTTCGACGAGACCCCCCGCTTCACCGCCTACCTGGTCGACGGCGACGGCCCCGACGGGGTCGGCGTCGTCCAGTCCTACCTGCGCCGCGCCCGGGGCATGGAGGCCCCGGTCCTGGTGCTGCGCGGCGGCGGCCGGAACGTGGTCCGCCACGACCAGCACGCCCGTGACGGGGACCACGGCCTGTTCGAGACGTACCGTGAGGAGTTCGAATCGGTCTGGCTCGACTCCCGGCCCGTCTCCTGAGCCCCCGCGAGGGGCGCCCGAGGCGGTTGTCAGTGTCGCGTGCGAGGCTGGTCGGTACCACGGGGGAGATCACGTAAGGAGGACCCGATGGCTTGGCACGGCGAGACGCTGGTCGGCTTCGATCTGGAGACGACCGGCACCGATCCGCTGGAGGCCCGCATCGTGACGGCCTCGATCGTGGAGGTCGACGGCGGGGGACGCGTCGCACGGCGGCGGGACTGGCTCGCCGACCCGGGAGTCGACATCCCGGAGCAGGCCGCCGCGATCCACGGCATCACCACCGAGCGCGCGACGGCCGAGGGCCGGCCGGTGCGGGAGGTGGCCGACGAGATCGCCGAGGCCCTCGCGGAGTACTGGGAGGACGGCGTCCCGGTCGTCGCGTACAACGCCTCGTTCGACCTCACGCTCCTCGCCGCCGAGCTGCGCCGCCACGGACTGCCCCCGATGGAGGAGCGGCTCGGCGGGACCGGCATCGGCCCGGTCGTCGACCCGTACACCATCGACCGCGCCGTCGACCGCTACCGGCGCGGCAAGCGGACCCTGGAGGCGGTCTGCGGCGAGTACGGCGTCGTCCTCGAATCCGCGCACGAGGCCGCGGCCGACGCGCTCGCCGCCGTCCGGGTCGCCGTCGCGATAGCCGAGCGGCACCGGCGGGTGGCCGACCTCGACCCGGCCGAGCTCCACGCGCGCCAGATCGACTGGTACCGCGCCTGGGCCGAGGACTTCCAGGCCTTCCTGCGCCGCAAGGGCGACGCGGAGGCGGTCGTCGACACCGCGTGGCCCCTGCGCGACGCGGTCGTGCCGACCCGCTAGCCGCTTCCCCGGGCAGTTTTCTCCCCGAGGCCTTCCGGCCGGTCGGGCCGTCACGGCGGGCCGGGCGTCAGAACGGGTACCAGCGCACCTCCGGGTCGCCGTCCCGCAGCGAGGCCACCCGCCGCTCGAACTCGGCCAGCGCCTTCGGGTTCGCGGGCGCGTGCTGGGCCACCCACGCACAGCTCGCGGTCTCCCGCGCCCCGCGCAGCACCGCGCACCCCTCCCACTCCCGGACGTCCCAGCCGTACGCCCCGGTGAAGGCGTCGTACGCGGCCGGGTCGAGGCCGTACCGGTCCCGGGAGAGGGCCAGGACGACGAGGTCGTGCTCGCGCAGGTCCGAGGAGAAGGTCTCCAGGTCGACCAGGACCGGACCGTCGGGGCCGACGTGGACGTTCCGGGGCAGGGCGTCCCCGTGGATCGGTCCCGGCACCAGGCGCGGGATCAGGGCGGCCGCCGCCGGGGCGAAGGCGTCGCGCCGCTCGCGCAGGAAGGCCGCGTCCGCCGGGTCGATCGCGTCCCCCGCGAGCCGCAGCCACCGCTCCACCCCGCCGAGCAGCTCGCGGCGGGGGAGCGCGAAGCCCTCCGGCTCCGGCAGGGCGTGCACCCGCCGGAGCAGCGGGGCGAGGTCCCGGGGCTCGGGCGGCCGGACCGCGTCGGGCAGCCGGTGCCAGAGGGTGACCGGGTGGCCCGCCACGAGCCGGGGCCGCTCCTCCGCCGCCCGCACGGCCGGGACCCCGGCCTCCGCCAGCCAGGCGGCGAGCGCCAGCTCCCGCTCCGCCCGCCCGAGCAGCTCGGCGTCCCGGCCGACCTTCACCACCAGGTCGCCCACGGCGAAGACCGCGTTCTCCCCGAGTGCGAGGAGCCCGGCCTCCCCGGCCGGCAACCCCGCCCCGTCCAGGACCTCCCGCGCCCGCGCCTCGTCCATCGACCTCTCCCTCACCCGACCTGTGCGTTCGCGTCGAAGTCTCGCATCCGCCGGGGCACCCGCCCGCTATCGAGGCAAATGAACGGTTCGCGGACGGCCCGTCATTACGAAACCTTGTTGAAAAAGTCACAGTAGGGTGAAGGTCCTTCTCCCGCCCCTCTTCATCGGACAGTGTTCGAACCGGCCACCGTGCCGCCCCCCACGAGGCGCGGTGGCCCTTTCGCGCCGGGGCCGCGGCGCAGGGTCGTAGGTTGGGGCCATGACGCAGACATACGCGGTGCTGCTCCGGGGCATCAACGTGGGCGGGCACCGCAAGGTCCCCATGGCGGAGCTCCGTTCCCTCCTCGAAGGCCTCGGCCACGAGAACGTCCGCACCCACCTCCAGAGCGGGAACGCCGTGATCACCACCGGCGGCGGCGCCCCGGAGGACGAACTCACGGCCGCGATCGAAGGAGCGATCGAGGACCGGTTCGGGTTCCGCGTGGACTGCCTCGTCCGCGACGGCGCCTACCTCGCCGCCGTCGCGGAGGACTGCCCGTTCCCCACGGCCGGGATCGACGGCAAGCAGCTCCACGCCTTCTACTTCTCGGGCCCGCCCGACCCGGAGCGCTTCGCCGCGATCGACCAGGAGGCCCACCGCCCGGAGGCCTTCGCCCTCGGCGACCGGGTCCTCTACCTCTACGTCCCCGAGGGTCTCGGCGGGTCCGGGCTGGGCGCCGTCGTCTCTCGGCCGTCCCTCTCCAAGGGGCTCGTGGTCACCGCCCGCAACTGGAACACGGTCCTCAAGCTGGTGGAGATGACCCGGGAGGGCTGACGGGGGAATGGCCCGCCGGAACGACCTCGAAATGGACCAGGGAGGCGGGCCGTCCGCCGCCTAGATTCGGCCCCATGACCGCCACCCGCACCACCGTCGACTTCTATTTCGACCCCGCCTGCCCCTTTGCCTGGATCACCTCCCGCTGGATCCTGGAGGTCGAGCGCCACCGGGACGTCGACCTCCGCTTCAGGGTCATGAGCCTGTACCTCCACAACGAGGGCAACGAACTGCCCGGCTGGTACCGGGAGCTCGTCGACGCCTCCCTCGGCCCCGTGCGCGTGGCCGTGGCCGCCGCCGAAGCGCACGGCGAGGAGGTCCTGCGCCCGCTCTACACCGCGTACGGGACCCGCATCCACGAGGGGAAGCGGAAGGACTTCGGCGCCGTGATCGCCGAGTCGCTCGCCGAACTCGGCCTCCCGGCCGGGCTCGCCGCCGCCGCGCACGACCCGGCGCACGACGCGGCGGTCCGCCGCAGCCACGACGCGGGCCGGGACCCCGACGCCGGGGCGTACGTCGGCACCCCGACGCTCCACGTCGACGGCACCGCCTGGTTCGGCCCGGTCCTGCGCGCCGTCCCGCGCGGCGAGCGGGCGGCCGAACTCTTCGACGCCTTCCGCGTCCTGGCCGCCCACCCGGACCTCTTCGAACTCAAGCGCACCCGCACCGGGGGCCTCGACTTCGGGTGACCCGGCCCCGGCGTCAGCCCTTGGTCAGGGTGCAGGTGTACGGGGCGGACCCCGAGCCGCTGTAGGCCTCCACGTCGACGTAGTAGGTGCCCGTCCCGGAGGCGGTCCTGGTGAAGGTGAGGGACTCGTCGGCCCCGGCGCCGTTGGTGACGGAGCGCTCCAGGGTGCCGCCGGACGAGTCCAGCCAGTACACGTCGGCGTCGTAGGCGGTGGGGACGGCGCAGTTCAGGGTGGCGGTCCTGCCCGAGGCGAGGGTGACCTTGAAGTAGTCGCGGTCGCTCGCCGACTTCATGCCGCCGGTGATCGAGCCGGGGGACGCCAGGGCCGTGGCGTCGTCGGCCGTGCCCCGGGTGTCGTTGGGCTCGCTCTCGGCGAGGCCGCCGCCCCCGCCGCCGCAGTCCGTCACGGGCGTGCCGCCGTAGAGGTTGGCGTCCGGGGTGCCGTTGGTGACGCCGCGCAGGTAGTAGCCGCAGACGGGCCGGTTCTTGAAGTCGAACGTCGCGCCGGGGGCGAGGCGCCAGATCTTGAAGCCGGAGTACGTCAGCCGCTTGCCCGCGACGGTCTGTTCGGGCTGGTGGTCGGCGAGGACGACATAGGCGTCCTTGCCGTACTGGGTGGCCTTGCCGTCGCGGTCCAGGAACAGCGAGCCGCCGCCCTCCTCGACCCCGACGCCCCAGGCGGCCCCGCCCGGGGTGAGCCCGTCCTTCACGGCGCGGGCCAGGAACGCCATGGTGCGGCCCATCCGGTCGCGGGTGACGAAGTGGGAGTCGTTGATCACGCCGCCGTAGTTCGCCCACTGGAACATGCCGGTGGTGAAGCTGATGTGGCTGTCGTAGGGGTCGGCGAGCGCCTCGGCGCTGGTCACGCTGCCGTCGCACGCGTCGTAGACGACGGGGCTGTTGATGTGGTGGCCGGCGCTTCCGCCGCCGGAGCCGCCGCCCTTGGCGACGACGGACTCGACCGAGGCCTCCAGGGCGGTGCCCTTCCAGGCCGCGTACCTGCACTGGTCGCCGCCCGCGAAGTAGATGAACTCGGCGTTGCGGACGTCGGTGTTGACCTGGCCGTTGTTCCCGTCGGCGGCGGCGGTGAGCGTCCACGTCGTACAGGAGTTGACGCCGGTCAGGCCCATGACGGTGTCGCACTCGGGGGTCCTGCTCCCCGAGGTGGGGGCCGATCCGGCCAGGACGACGACGTCGATGCTGCCGGAGCCGCCGCGGATCTCGTCGACGGCGCGTGACATCGAGGCGGCCACGACGCCGCCGGCGCCGTTCATCGTGAACGCGGGTCCGTTCCAGGAACTCCTGCTCACGTCCGAGGCGCTGCCCAGCCGGATCCTGTCGGCGGCCGCGTGGGCGGGCTGGTGCACCGTCAGTGCCGCGGTCACCGCCAGCAGGGCGGCGGCGACCGGTGTCGTTCTGCGGAGGGGGCGTGACGTCATCTGCGCTCCAGGGGGCGAAGAGAGGGGGCTCTGCGAGTTGGTAGCGGAACATACAAGTCATCGATCCGGACGGGAAGATGTACGGGCCTTTTTCGTATGCGGCGCGTCCGGCCGGGGTGAAATCGCCGCCCAAACCTCCGTAGAAGGGGCGAAGAGGCGCTCCCGAGTCCGCGTTACGCGAACGTAACGCGAAGTACATCTAGTCAGATTCGGAGGTGATCTGTAATTTCCCTGGTGTGGTCGGCGGCCGGATTCCGCCGGCGAAGAATCCCCCGAGAGGCTCCACCCGATGAACGCTCGTTCCGCACGCCGCGCGGCCGCCGCCGTCGCCGCGGCCACCGCGCTCGTGTCCCTCTCCGCCTGCGGAGACTCCGACCCCGCTCCCGTCGCGAACGGCAGGGTCTCGGTCGCCGGGGTGGAGATCGCGAAGGACCAGGCCCTGCACGACATGCTGCCGGAGCGGATCAGGAAGGCCGGCAAGGTCCGGGTCGCCACCGACGTCCCCTACCCGCCCTTCGAGATGTACGTGAAGGAGGGCGAGACCGCCCTGACCGGCCTGGACTACGACCTGGGCCAGGCGCTCGGCGGCAAGCTCGGCGTCGCCTTCGCCTTCGCCCCGCAGAAGTTCGACGGCATCGTCCCGGCCATCCAGGCGGGCAGGTTCGACGCCGCCATGTCGGCCATGACCGACAACAAGGAGCGCCAGCAGGTCGTCGACTTCGTCGACTACTCGCAGTCCGGCTCGGGCATCCTCGTCGGCGACGGCAACCCCTCCGGGATCGGGACCCTGGACGACCTGTGCGGCCGCAAGGTCGCCGTCCAGGCCGCCACCAACCAGCTCGACCTGCTCAAGTCCCACCAGGACGCCTGCGCGAAGGCGGGCAGGGGGAAGATCGACGTCCAGACCTTCCCGAAGGACTCCGACGCGCAGCTCGCCCTGCGCTCCGGCAAGGTCGTCGCACAGGTGCTGACCAAGCCCGCCGCCGGCTGGGTCGCCAAGACCGCCGACGCCGGCAAGGCCTTCGACCTGGTCGAGGACCCGGCGGCGCCCGGCGGTTACCGCGCCTCGCCCAACGGCATCGCGATCAGCAAGCAGCTGCCCGAGCTGACGGACGCGGTCCAGAAGGCGCTCCAGGCCCTCATCGACGACGGCACCCTCACCAAGATCTACGACAAGTACGGCGTCGCGTCGATCGCGGTGAAGACGGCCACGAAGAACGCGGCGGTGGACTAGAGATGGCCACCGCCAAGGCCTCCGCCGCCACGACCCCCGAAGCCGCCGGTACTCCCGGAGCCGTCAGCACTCCTGAAGCCGCCGGTATCCCCGGAGCCGCCGGGACCCCCGGTCCCGCCGGCCCCGTGCGGGAGCTGGAGATCGTCCCCGTCCGCAACCACGGACGCTGGATCGCCGCCGTCGCCTCGCTCCTCGCCCTGGTCGGGCTGATCGGATCGCTGGCGAAGAACGACAACCTGCGCTGGGACGTCGTCGGGAAGTACCTCTTCGCCGACCTCGTCTTCGACGGCCTGGTCACCACCCTGTGGCTGACCGCCGCCGCCATGCTCCTCGGCCTGGCCCTCGGCACCCTCGTCGCCGTGATGAGGCTGTCCACCAGCCCCGTCCTGTACGGCCTCGCCGGCGCCTTCGTCTGGGTCTTCCGCGGCACCCCACTGCTCGTACAGATCATCTTCTGGGGCTACGCGGCCGCCCTCTACAAGTACGTGAAGATCGGCGTCCCCTTCACCGACGTCACCTTCTTCCAGGCCGAGACCAACAGCCTGCTGACCCCCGCGATCGCGGCCCTGCTCGCCCTCGGCCTCAACGAGGCGGCCTACGCCTCGGAGATCGTCCGCGCCGGCATCCAGTCCGTCGACCCCGGCCAGACCGAGGCCGCCCACTCGCTCGGCATGAGGCCCGCGCTCACGATGCGCCGGATCGTCCTGCCCCAGGCCATGCGCGTCATCATCCCCCCGATGGGCAACGAGACCATCAACATGCTCAAGATGACCGCCCTGGTCTCGGTCATCTCCGCCCACGACCTGATGTCCAACATCCAGGACGTGTACGCCCAGAACTACCAGGTCATCCCCATGCTGGTCGTCGCCAGCCTCTGGTACCTGGCCCTCGTGACCCTCCTGAGCGTCCCCCAGGCCTGGCTGGAGCGGCGCTACGGACGCGGCACCGCGCGGGCCGGACACGTCTCGCCGTTCCGCCGCCTGCTGGGCGGGACCGCGGAGCGGCTCGGCAGGAACAGCAAGGAGCAGAACCGATGAGCACTCCCATGGTGCGCGCCGAAGGCGTCCGCAAGCGCTTCGGAAGGCTGGAGGTGCTCAAGGGCATCGACCTCACGGTCGACCGGGGCCAGGTCTGCTGCCTGCTCGGCCCCTCCGGCTCCGGCAAGTCCACCTTCCTGCGCTGCATCAACCACCTGGAGAAGGTCGACGGCGGAAGGCTCGCCGTCGACGGCGAGCCCGTCGGACACCGGCAGCACGGGGACAAGCTCTACGAGCTGCGCGAGCGCGAGGTCGCCGCGCGCCGCCGGGACATCGGCATGGTCTTCCAGCGCTTCAACCTCTTCCCGCACATGACGGCCCTCGACAACGTCGCCGAAGCGCCCGTCAGGGTCGCCGGGGTGCCGAAGGCGGAAGCCCGCGACCAGGCCCGGGAACTGCTCGGCCGGGTCGGCCTGGGCGACCGCGCCCGCCACTACCCCGCCCAGCTGTCCGGCGGACAGCAGCAGCGCGTCGCCATCGCCCGCGCGCTCGCCATGAAGCCCAAGCTGATGCTCTTCGACGAGCCGACCTCCGCCCTGGACCCCGAACTCGTCGGCGACGTCCTCGACGTCATGCGGCAGCTCGCCGCCGACGGCATGACCATGGTCGTCGTCACCCACGAGATCGGCTTCGCGCGGGAGGCGGGCGACACCGCCGTCTTCATGGACGAGGGCGTCGTCGTCGAGGCCGGCGACCCCCGCCGGGTCCTCGCCGAGCCGGAGCAGGAGCGCACCCGCGCCTTCCTGTCCAAGGTCCTGTGAGCGCCCCGACCCGCCGGCGGGAGCCGGCCGCCGAACTCCTCGGCGCGGCCCGCGCCCACCGGGCCCGGTACCTGCGCGACCTGGAGGCCCTCGTCTCCATCGACTCCGGCTCCTACAACGCCGAGGGCGTCGACGAGGTCGCCGACTGGGTGCAGCGCCGCCTGGAGGACCTCGGCTTCGACGTCGAGCGCGTCCGCTTCGCCCCGGTGGACGGCCGCCGGTCCGGCGACGCCCTGGTCGGCCGCAAGCGGGGCCGCCTCCCCGAGGCCGAGGGCGGACGCCGGATCGTCCTCGCCGGCCACATGGACACCGTGTTCGAGGACGGCACCGCCGCCGCACGCCCCTTCCGCGTCGACGGGAGCATCGCCTCCGGGCCCGGGGTCAGCGACGACAAGGGGGGCCTGCTCGCGGGCCTCACCGCCCTGGGCCTCCTCGCAGAGCACGGCGAGGACGCGTACGACGAGCTGGTCTTCCTCGCCACCCCCGACGAGGAGATCGGCTCGCCGGCCAGCCGCGGCCTCATCGAACGCACCGCCCGGGGCGCGCACTACGGCCTCGGCCTCGAATGCGCCCGCGAGAACGGCGACCTCGTCATCGCCCGCAAGGGCGTCGCCGACTTCCGCCTCACCGTCACCGGCCGGGCGGCCCACGCCGGCATCGAACCCGAGCGCGGCGCCAACGCCGCCCTCGCCGCCGCGCACCTGACCGTCTCCCTCCAGGCCCTCAACGGCCGCTGGGACGGCGTCACCGTCAACGTCGGCGTCGTCCGCGCGGGCACCCGCGCCAACATCGTCTGCCCCGAGGCCGAGCTGCGCGTCGAGGTCCGCGCCGCCACCACGGACGGCGTACGGTGCGCGGAGCGGGCCATCCGGGAGGCCGCCGACCACCCCGCGGTGCCCGGCACCGGCGTCACCGTCGAACGGCTCGACCTCTGCCCGCCCATGGAGGACACCCCCGCCTCGCGCCGCATGTTCGACCGGGCGCGGCGGGCGGCCCGGTCGGTCGGCGTGGAACTCGGTGCCACGGCCACCGGCGGGGTCGGCGACGCCAACCTGATCGCCGGGGCGGGCGTGCCGGTCCTCGACGGCCTCGGCCCCGTCGGGGGCGCCGACCACACCCCGGGGGAGTGGCTCGACGTCTCCAGCGTCCCCCATCGCGTCGCCGTCCTCGCGGCCCTCGTCGTCTCCCTCGGCGACGCCGGGCACGACTGAACCGTTTCCCCACCCCGCAAAGGCCCCCGCGTGCGTCCCGGCGGGCCCGTTCACCCACCCCA
Organism: Streptomyces sp. NPDC098101; assembly: GCF_044760185.1. Classification (NCBI taxonomy): domain Bacteria; kingdom Bacillati; phylum Actinomycetota; class Actinomycetes; order Kitasatosporales; family Streptomycetaceae; genus Streptomyces; species Streptomyces sp. NPDC098101. The sequence goes on from NZ_JBIWAS010000001.1 coordinate 181,515, forward strand.
CCACCCCCACGGAGGCACCATGCGCGCACCCGCCCGCCCCGCCCGCCGCACCGCCCTCGCCTGCGGCATCGCCCTCGCCCTCCTCACCGCCGTCCCCGCCGCCCAGGCCCGCACCGGCCACCACTCCGCCCGCCCCGGGAGCGCGACGGGCTCCCTCGTCCTGGTCGGCGGCGCCCTCGAGGACGACAACGCGGCGGTCTACGGCGAGATCGTCGAGCGCGCCGGCGGCCCCGCGGCCCGCATCGGCGTCATCACCGCCGCCTCCGTGCCCGAGAGCCAGGACCCGGACGCGGACGACCCGGACCGGTGCGCCAACTCGGCCTGCAACGGCGCCCACTACGCCGGGCTGTTCGAGAAGCACGGCGCCGCCGACGCCCAGTGGATTCCGATCGACCTCGACCACGTCGCCAATGCCGACTCCGACGCCGTCGTCGCCCAGGTCGAGTCCATGACCGGCTTCTTCTTCGGCGGCGGCGACCAGTACCGCTACGTCACCACCCTCCTCCACGGCGAGAAGCACACCGACTCCAAGGTCCTCGCCGCCATCCGCGCCAAACTTGCCCGGGGAGCGGTCGTCTCCGGATCCTCCGCCGGAGCCCAGATCGCCTCCGGACCGGACATGGTCAGCGGCGGCGAATCGTACGAGGGGCTCCGCGACGGCAGCGCCCCCGGCTACTTCGACGACCCGACCCGCCTCGGGTACATCCCGGAGGGCGGCTTCGGCTTCCTGCGCTCCGGGCTCGTCGACACCCACACCGGCGCCTACGGACGCGAGGGCCGCGCCCTGCGCCTGGCCGCCGACACCGGCCACGACCGCGTCTACGCCCTGGAGGAGAACACCGCCCTGGTCGTCGACGCCCCCGGCAGCCGCAACGAGCGGATGACGGTGATCGGCACCCAGGGCGTCGCCGTCCTCGACCTGCGCCGGGCGCGCGCCCGCACCACGGCGGCCGGCTGGTCCCTGCGTGACGCCCGCTACACCTACCTCACCGACGGCGACCGCTACGACGCCCGCACCTGGACGCCCACCGTCGCCCCCGGCAAGAGGCCCCTCACCGCCCGCGCCACCGGCCCCGTCCCGGCCAACACCGACGTCTTCCACTCGGTGGCCAACCCCGACGGCCCGTCGTACTCCTTCCGCGCCACCGCGCGCGAACTCGCCACCCGGACCCGGCGGACCGCCACCGCCACCACCTTCGAGACCGGCCCCCGCTTCACCGTCACCTTCGGCAGGACCGGCGGCTCCGGGGCCTGGACCACCGACGGCACCACCCCCCGGACGCTCGTCGGCCTCCGGATCGACATCGCGCCCCGCTGACCCCCGCGCGTCAGAGCAGACCGGCCCGCCGCGCCACGTCCTCGGCCCGCTTCATCCGCTCGTGACCGTCGCCGCCGACCCGTTCGAGGACGGCGGCGATCAGCGCCTCGATGAGCGCCACGGCCGGAGTGAGGCTGTCGTACGGCGAGTCCGAGGCCACCTGGCTGATCAGGACGACGTCGGCGTGGGCCGCCGCCGGCGACAGCCACGGGTCGGTGAACACGACCACCTTGCCGCCGCGCTCGCGGGCCAGCTCCGCGATGACGGTCTTGTCGGTCTCGTAACGCCGGTAGTCGAAGACGACGGTGACGTCACGGCGGCCCAACTGCGCCAGGAAGGAGGCCCGTTCCACGTCCCCGTCCGGCAGGAAGTCCACCTGGTCGCGGAACTGCGTCAGGTGCAGCCCCAGATACCGGGCGAGCAGGTGCGTGAACCGGCCCCCCGCCACGTGGACGCGGCGCCGGGGATCGGCCAGGAGGTCCACCGCGTCCTCGAACTCGTGCGGCGCCAGCTCCTTGAAGGTCTGGGACACCGCCTGCCGCACGAGCGCGAGCCGCTCCCCGAGCCGGTGCGGGTCCGCGCCGTCCGCGTCGCCGGACGCCTCGCGCTGCGACGAGCCGCCGGTCTCGTACAGGGTGATCGGCGAGGCGGTCCGCACGTCCAGCTCGGCGCGCAGCGCGGCCTGGAGGTCGGGGAACCCCTTGTACCCGAGGCGCGACGCGCAGCGCAGCACCGTGGGCGCGGAGACCGAGGCGCGCTCCGCGATCGTCGCGACCGTCTCGAAGACCGCCGCCGGATACCCCGCGAGCAGCACCCGCGCGACCTTGCGCTCGGCGGGGCTCAGGTCACCGAGCCTGCTCCGGATCTCGTCGGCCAGCGTGGGGCTCACGGGCTTCCCTTCCTCGACCGTACAGACGGCGTGCTTTCCGGGGCCAAATGTATCGCCTGTTACGCCCCGGCCACAGGCCCGGCCGGAAGGGGGCCGCTCAGCCCCGCACGCCCGTGAACGTGTGCGTGATGCCCGTCTGCCAGCCCGGCTGCGGCAGTACCCGCACGTCCGTGAAGCCCGCGCGGCGCAGCCGGTCCGCGAAGGCGGGCGCGGTGTCGAAGTCGAGGACGCTGCGCCACAGGTGCCGGTAGAGCGCCTCGTCCCCGTGGCGGCGCCCCCACGGCAGGACGACCGCGCGCATCACCGCCGACCACACCGCCCGGTGGACCGCCGGGCCGCCGAGGGCGTACTCGTGGACGACCAGGCGCCCGCCCGGCCGCAGCACGTCCCGCACCCCGGCGAGGGCCCCGTCGGGATCCGCGACGTTGCGGAAGAGGTAGGCGGCGAACACCGCGTCGTACGGGCCGCGCACCCCGGCCTCCGCCATGCCCTCCACGGGTGCGTGCACGAAGGAGACGCCCGGGGGCCACGGCTTGTCCCGCGCCCGGTCGAGCATCCCGGCGGACGCGTCGACCCCGGTGACGGACGCCCCGGGCGCGGCCCGGAGCAGCGCCCGCGTCGACGCCCCCGTACCGCAGCCGAGGTCGAGCACCGACCACCCCCGGCCGCCGTCGGGCAGGGCGAGGCGGCGGGCGGAGCGGAGCAGGTGCCGGTGGTAGCCGGGGCTCGCGGAGGTCATCCGGTCGTAGGTCCGCGAGGCGTGGTCGAAGGCGTGGGCGAGGTCGGCGTCTCGCAACAAGGACATGGTCCGCTCCTCCGCTGGGGTTCTCGTCCACCGGAGTCTTCCCCGCCGGATCCCGTTCACGGCGCCACCCCGCCGGGGACGGCGGCCGGTGATTGGGCCGGGCGGCCCAAGGAACGGTGCATCCGATCTCCCCGGCGGTACTGAATGACCCGTGAGGACGAAGAGATGCCGCCCGGCGAGCGAGGGGTGAACCGATGCGCGTGCCCGATCCACTTCAGGTAGACGAGGGGGTGCCGGCCGCCGTCGAGGAGCGCCTCGCCGCCGTCCTCCGGCAGCGGACGGCCGACGCGGCGGACGCCGACCCGGACTTCGCGTCCGACATCGCCGACCGGGTCGCCGCCTTCGCGCTCGGCGGCGGCAGGCGGCTGCGCGCCGAGTTCCTGTGGTGGGCGCTGCGGGGCAGCGGCGGCGGGACGCGCGAGACGCCGGCGGCCCTGGGGGTCGCGGCGGCCCTCGAACTGATCCAGACGTGCGCCCTGATCCACGACGACGTGATGGACGGCTCGCCCCTGCGCCGGGGGCGCCCCTCCGTCCACGTGCAGCTCGACGCGCGGTTCGGCACGGGGGAGCGGGCGCTGCCCTGCGGCACGTTCGGCGGCGCCGCCGCCGTCCTGGCCGGGGACCTGGCCCTCGCCTGGGCCGACGACGCCTTCGCCGAGGCCGTGGCGGGGCTGCCGTCCGCGCCCCGGGCGACCGGGGTCTGGCGGGTGATGCGCACGGAGATGGTCGCGGGCCAGTACCTCGACCTGCGCGCCCAGGTCACCGGCGACGCCTCGGCCGAAGGGGCGGCCCGCACGGCCGTCCTGAAGACGGCCCTCTACTCGATGGGCCACCCCTTGGCCCTGGGCGCCACCCTCGCGGGAGCGCCCGACGGCACGGTCCGCGCGCTCCGCGAGGCGGGCCGCTCCGCCGGGCTCGCCTTCCAGCTCCACGACGACGTGCGGGGCGCCTTCGGCGACCCGGCGGCCACCGGGAAGCCGGTCGGCGAGGACATCCGGGAGGGGAAGGCGACCTACCTCCTGGCCGTCGCCGGGGAGCGGTGCGCCGAGCTGGGCGACCGGGCGGGGCTCGGACTCCTGGAGCGGATCACCGGCGGAGCCCGTACGACCGAGGAGGACGTGGACCGCGCGCTCGACCTGCTCGTCGCCTGCGGGGCCCGGGACCGGGTCGCCCGGCGGGTCGAGGAGCTGTGCGCCCGGGGCGCGGAGACGGTGGCGCGCGCCGGGCTCGCACGGGAGGCGGCGGACCGGATCGCGCACCTCTTCGCGGCGGCCTGCGGAGTGGAGACGAGCGCCGGCCGCACCCCCGCGTCGGCGACGGGCCCCGGCCGCGCCACCGGCCCGGCACCGGAACCACCCGTCCCCTCCGTCCCGCCCACCCTCCCGGTGCTCATCGGGGAGGCCCGGTGAAGGCGATCGCGGGGCCGACGGACCACGTCGTCGTGGTGGGCGCGGGGCTCTCCGGGCTCGCCGCCGCCCTCCACCTGCTCGGCGCCGGACGCCGGGTGACCGTCGTCGAGCGCGACCCGCTCCCGGGCGGCCGCGCCGGACGCCTCGACCTCGGCGGCTACCGCACGGACACCGGGCCCACCGTCCTCACCATGCCCGACATCCTCGACGACGCCTTCCGCGCGGTGGGCGACTCCCTGCGCGAACGGGTCGACCTCGTGCCCCTCCACCCGGCCTACCGGGCGCTGTTCGCCGACGGCACCCGCCTCGACGTGCACACCGACCCCGAGGCCATGGAGACGGCGGTCGCCGCCTTCGCCGGGCCCCGCGAGGCCGACGGGTACCGGAGGCTGCGCCGCTGGCTGGAGGAGCTGTACGCGGTCCAGATGCGCCGCTTCATCGACGCCAACTTCGACTCCCCCCTCCAGCTCCTCCACCCCGACCTCGCCCGGCTCGCCGCCCTCGGCGGCTTCGGCCGGCTCGACCGGGCCGTGGCCCGCTTCCTCTCGGACGAACGGCTCCGGCGCGTCTTCTCCTTCCAGGCCCTGTACGCGGGCGTGGCACCCTCCCGGGCCCTGGCCGCCTACGCGGTGATCGCCTACATGGACACGGTCGCCGGGGTGTACTTCCCGCGCGGCGGGATGCACGCCGTACCGGCCGCCATGGCGGACGCGGTGGTACGGGCCGGCGGCACGGTCCGGTACGACGAGCCGGTCACCGCGCTCGAACGCCGGGGCGAGCGCGTCACCGCCGTCCTCACCGAGCACGGCCGGATCCCCTGCGACGCGGTCGTCCTCACCCCCGACCTGCCCGTCGCCTACGGCCTCCTCGGGCAGGAGCCCCGCCGCCCGCTCCGGCTGCGGCACTCCCCGAGCGCGGTCGTGATCCACGCCGGGACGGACCGCACCTGGGACCACCTGGCCCACCACACGCTCTCCTTCGGGCACGCGTGGGAGGGCACCTTCCACGAGCTGATCGACCGGGGGCGCCTGATGAGCGACCCCTCGCTGCTCGTCACCCGGCCCACGGCCACCGACCCCTCCCTCGCCCCGCCCGGCCGCCACCTGCACTACGTCCTCGCCCCCTGCCCGAACACCCGCGTCGGACCGGACGCCGCCCACTGGGGCGACCTCGGCCCGCGCTACCGCGACGCGCTCGTCCGCGAGCTCGAACGCCGGGGCCTGGAGGGCTTCGGCGCGTCGATCGAGGAGGAGGCCCTGGTGACCCCGGCGGACTGGACGGCCCAGGGGCACGCCGCAGGCACCCCCTTCTCCGCCGCCCACACCTTCGCCCAGACCGGCCCCTTCCGGCCCCGGAACCTGGTGCGGGGCACGGCCAACGCCGTCCTCGCGGGCTGCGGCACCACCCCCGGCGTCGGCGTCCCCACGGTGCTGATCTCCGGGAAGCTCGCCGCCGCGCGCATCACCGGCGGCGCCGCCCGCACCGGGCGGCGCCCCGCGCGGCCCGGCACGGACCGGACCCGGGTGCCCGGAGCGAGCGGGGCCGCGCGATGACGGCCCGGGAGCTGGACGCCGCCGGCATCACCGACCCGCGCCTGCGGGCCGCGTACACCGCCTGCCGGCGCCTGAACGCCCGCCACGGCAGGACGTACTTCCTCGCCACCCGCCTCCTGCCCGTCGACCGGCGCGCGTCCGTCCACGCCCTGTACGGCTTCGCGCGGCGCGCCGACGACATCGTCGACGACCTGGGCACCGACGCCCCCGCGGAGGAGCGCGCCGCCGCCCTGGACGTCCTGGAGAGCCAGTGGCGGCACGCCGTCCAGGGCGGGGAGGTCCGCGAACCGGTGGTGATGGCGGCGGCCGACGCCCGGGCCCGCCACCACATCCCGGAGCGCCACTTCACCGACTTCCTGACGTCGATGCGCAGCGACCTGACGGTCGAGCGGTACCCGACGTACGCCGACCTCCACGCCTACATGCACGGCTCGGCGGCCGTCATCGGGCTCCAGATGGTCCCCGTCCTCGGCACCGTCGTCCCCCGCGCGGAGGCCGAGCCGTACGCGGCGGCCCTCGGCCGGGCCTTCCAGCTCACCAACTTCCTCCGGGACGTGGGCGAGGACCTCGACCGGGGGCGCGTCTACCTGCCCCTGGACCTCCTCGCCGCGTACGGGGTCGACCCCGACCTGCTGATGTGGAGCAGGCTGACCGGCTGCCGGGACCCCCGGATCACCGCCGCGCTGCGGGCCGCCGCCGCCCTGACCCGGGGCGTCTACCGCGAGGCCGAGCCCGGCATCGCCCGGCTCGCCCCCGTGTCCGCGCCCTGCGTGCGCGCCGCCTTCGTGCTGTACCGCGACATCCTGACGGCCATCGAGCGGGACGGGTACGCGGCGGTGCACCGCCGGGCGGTCGTCGGCCGCCGCCGCAGGGCGGCCGTCGCGGCGCGCGGCCTGGTGGGCGCGCTCGCCGCCCGCACCCTGCCGGACCGGTCCCGCGCCGCCTCCGCCGCCGTCCCGGCCGTGCCGCGCACGGACGTCCGCAGGACGTGGGCGAGGAGCGGGGCCGAACTCGACCGCACGAGGCGGGCGACGGAGACGGCGGAGAAGACGGGGACGACGGAGACCGCGGAGATCGCGGAGACGACGCGGACGACGGGAGGCGGCGAGCGGTGAGCGCGATGCGGAGGCCGGAGATCCCGCTGCGGCTGCGCCGGAACCCCGTCTCCTGGGAGCGGCAGCGGCCGACGTGGCGGGACGCCAAACCGGCCCTGATCGCCGAGGCGCTGGACCGGTCGAAGGCCCGCCCCTCGGGCAACTGGTTCGTCGTCGGCGCGAGCCGCGACCTCGGGGAGGGCCGGCCGCTCGGACGGACCGTGGCGGGCACCGAGATCGTCCTGTGGCGCGACGCGGAGGGCACGCCCCACGTGGGCCCGGGCGCCTGCCCGCACCTGGGGGCGCCGCTGAAGGACAGCGTCGTGCGGTGCGGGACGCTGATCTGCCACTGGCACGGACTCGCCCTGGACGGCGGCCCCTTCGCGGGCTGGGCGCCGTGGCCCGTCCACGACGACGGACTGCTGCTGTGGGTCAGGCTCGACCGGGCGGGCGGCGAACCCCCCACGGAACGGCCCCTCGTGCCGGAGCGCCCGCCGGCGGCCGGAGCGGTCGGCGCCGTCTACACGGGCGTGGGCACGTGCGAGCCGGAGGACGTCGTCGCCAACCGCCTCGACCCCTGGCACGGCGCCTGGCTCCACCCGTACTCCTTCGTCGACCTGGAGGTCCTGCGGACCCCGACGGAGGAGGACGACGAGCTGGAGGTCGAGGTGTCGTTCAAGGTGGCCGGACGGGTCGTGGTGCCCGTCCGGGCCGTGTTCACCGCGCCGGACCCGAGGACGGTCGTCATGCGGATCACGGCGGGCGAGGGCACGGGCTCGGTGGTCGAGACGCACGCGACGCCCCTGACGGCGGCGGGGGCCCGGCGCCCGCGCACCGCCGTCGTGGAGGCCGTCGTCGCCGGTTCGGACCGGCGGGGATTCGCCGTGGCCCGCCTGGCGGCCCCGCTCCTCCGCCCGGCGATGCGGGCGGCGGCGGGCCGCCTGTGGCGCGACGACCTGGCGTACGCCGAGCGGCGCTGGTCGCTGCGGGCACGGGGGCTGTTCCCGGGCTGAACGACCGGGTCCCGGCCCACCGAGCCCCGTTCAGTACTCCCCGTACGCCCGGGCCGCCGCCCTCAGGACCGCCGACCGGCCCCGCCGGGGCACCGTCCACAGGGTCTGGCCCCGCAGGCCCCAGCGCCACAGGTGGGCGTTGGCGGCCAGGAAGCCGGTGGTGGCGGCCCGCTCCATCAGGGCCACCGGGAGGTCGGTGCGGACCAGGTCGCCCGCGACGGTGACGGTGGGGTCGGAGGTGTCGACCGAGGGCCGGTCCGCGTGGCCGCCGACGGCGAACAGCGGGCAGTCGTCCCGCCACTCGTCGCGCCGGTCCACGATCCGCGCGGCCGCCGTCTCCGGATACACGCGGTGGAGCCGCTCGACCAGCTCCCGCGCGACCGGTTCCGGACCCGCCGCCGCGTCCGCCGCGTAGGCGTGGAGCTCGACCACGGAGCCGCCGGTCTTCGCGGCCCAGCGGGCGGCCTCGCCCTCCCAGCGGTCGAGGACGCTGATGTTGTCCAGGGGCCCGTGGCCACCGGTCCCGAGGAAACCGGGCCGGTCCGGGGCCACGGGACGGTCCAGCCAGAGCCGGGTCACCAGGAAGGGCGGGGCCGTGCGCAGGGCGGCGACCCGGGCGCGCCAGGCCTCGTCGCACAGGGTGGGCGAGGCCGCCGCCACGGCCCGGAGCCCGGCGGTGTCGAGCGCCAGGACCAGCGCGTCGACGCGCTCCGCGCCGCCCGGACCGTGGACCAGGTGGCCCCCGCCCGGCACGGCCTCGACGCGGTCGACGGGGGCGCCGGTGCGGATGTCGGCGCCGTGGCCTTCGAGGTAGCGGGCGAGGGGCTCCCAGAGGGCCTGCGGATAGGGCTCGTCGGGCACGTCGAAGAGCAGCCCCTCGGAGGAGCCCAGGAAGTAGATGTGGAACATCAGGGCGAGTTCGGCCGCCGACAGCTCCCCGGGGTCGGCGAAGAAGCTGCGCGAGAAGACCTCGAACGCGAGATGCCGGGCCTTCTCCGGGAACCGGATCCGGTCGAGCAGTTCCCGGGCGCTGACGTCGTCGTACCGCTCGTGGACGCCGGGGAGGCGCACGTCCAGGAGGGGCAGCGCCGCCCGGGGGTTCATCCGGGCCAGGTCCCGCGCGCCGAAGGAGGGGCTGAGCGCGGCGAACCCCACGGCGCTCCACGGCGGCGTGCGGGGCACGCGCGCGAAGCTGTCGTACAGGCCCGAGCCGTGCAGCAGGGGGTAGTCGGGCAGCGGCCGCAGCCGCTCCAGGCCCGGGTCGACCCGCCGCAGCAGGCCGCGCAGGTTGTAGTACTGGCGGAAGAACGCGTGGAAGCCCCGGCTCATCGTCGCGGCGGAGCCGTCCGCCAGCTCCACGGGCCATCCGGCGAGCCGCCCGCCGAGCGACGCCTCGCGCTCGTACAGGGTGACGCGCACCCCGCGCTCCGCGAGGACGGTCGCGGCGGCGATGCCCGCGATCCCGCCGCCGACGACGGCGCAGCGCGGCCCGTCCCGGTCCGCCCGGTCCCGTCCGGGGTGGGCGGGCAGGACGACCGCCCGGCGGTCGCGGCCGCGGCGCCGCGCCGCGGCCCGCTCCGGGCCCGAGGGGTGTTCACGGCCGGTCATCGGGGGCCTCCTGGTGCGGTCCCGGCCGGGGGCGCCGGGGGAGTAGGGGGACTTCGGCCGCCGTGCGGAGCATGGCGGGGACGGGCGTGCGCAGCCCGATGGAGAACTCCTCGGCCGGGCCGGTGGCGCCGTCGAGGAAGCGGAGCAGGCGCTCGCAGGGGACGCGGGCGAAGAGCCCGGTGAAGAAGGCCGGGCCGTCGATCCGGCCCGTGTCGAGGCCGCGCAGCAGGACGGAGTCCATCGCGAGCGCCCGGGAGGAGTACGCGCGCGGGGGCAGCGGGCGGCGGCCCCCGTGCAGGGCGTCCGCGACGGCCCGGGCCTGCCGCTGGATCGCCGCGAAGGCGTACCCGGTGGAGGGACGGACGGCCCCGCCCGCCGCCCCGACCCGGAAGACGTGCCGCCCGGCCGCGCGGGGGTGGCGGCCGTCGCTCATCGGGATGACGCCCTGCTCGGTGTCGCGCACCCGGAACGGGCCGAGCCGCAGCACGTCCCGGGTGTACGAGGCCAGGGCCCGGTCGTAGGCGGCGGTCGTCAGCGGGGCCCGGCCGAACTCGGTGTACTCGACGAGCGCCTCGTACGGGCCGGTGGGGAGGACGTAGCCGAAGGAGAGGCCGTACGCGGGCCGGGGCGTGCGGAAGTCCATCAGCTCGACCACGTCCGGCGTGAACACCGGGCGTTCGGTCCGCACGAACCAGCCCCGGAAGTGCTGGAGCAGGGCGGTGCGCGCGGGCGGCGCGGCGGCCGGCGGCCGGGAGTCGAAGACCCAGCGGGCCCGGAGCCGCGAGACGGTCCCGTCGGCCGCGCGGCAGCTCACGACGGCGCCGTCCGGCCCGTCGGCCACCTCCTCCACGACGGCCTCGACCCGGCGCAGCGCGGAGAGCCTCGGCCGCAGGCCCCGCTCGAAGTCCCCGGAGCGCAGCATCTTGTACCGCAGCCCGCCGAGGGGACGCACGGGGCCGGACCCGTCGGGCCCCCGCACCCGCAGCCCGCCCCAGCTCGCGGTCAGGAAGGAGTCGTACGCGCCCGGCCCGGCCTCCCAGAAGCACCAGGTGCGCTCCGGGGGCCGCAGCGGCCCCGGCGGCGCCTCCACGAGGGTGACCCGGGGGGCGGGGACGCCGTCCGGAGGAGCGAGCAGCCGCCACGCGAGGGAGAGCCCGGCCGCACCGCCCCCGACGACGACCACCTCGGCACCGGCGTCCACGGCCACCCGTCACCCCCCTCACGTCACCTCGGAAGCGGTCCCGGTGGGTCTACCCGGGAACGGGGGCGATGCGCGGCCCCGTGCTGCATTCGGCCCACAGGGGGGCGGCGGATGCGGGGTGGGGAGAGGTGCCGGAAAGTCAGACGGCCGCCGCCGTCACCCGTTCCGCCGCCCGCGCCGCGCCGTCGTACCGGGCGAGCAGCAGCCGGGCCAGCTCGGGGGAGGGGCCCAGGACGTCGGCCAGGACGTCCGCCTCCGCCGCTCCCGCGGCGATCCGGTCCGGGAGGCGCCCCGGCGCGATCACGTACGGGGCGACGGCCACCCGCCGGACGCCCGGCTCGGCGCGCAGGGCCCGTACGGCGTCCTCCGTGCGCGGAAGGGATGCGGAGGCGAACGCGGGCCGCACGGAGCACCAACCGGTGCGCCGCAGCTCCCGCGCCGTTTCTGCGATCACCGCGATCGCCTCCGGGTCGGTGGAGCCCGCCGAGGCCAGGACGACCCCGGTCGCGCTCTTGTCGCCGGGCGCGAGCCCGGCCTCGTACAGCCGCCGTTCCACCGCCGCGATGAGCAGCGGCGACGGTCCCAGGACCTCCGCCTGCCGGATCCGCAGCGAGGCGGGGGCCTGCCGCAGGACGGCCGGCACGTCCGCCTTCGCGTGGAAGGCCCGGGTCAGGAGCAGCGGCAGCGCCACCACGTCCCGGATCCCCTCGGCGGCGAGCCGGTCGAGGACCCCCGTCACCGACGGCAGGTTGAAGTCCAGGAACGCCGTCTCCACGCGCAGTCCCGGCCGCAGCGCACCGGCCCGGCGCACCAGCGCCTGGACGGTGGCGGCGTGCCGCGGGTCGCGGCTGCCGTGGGCGATCACGAGGAGGACGGGGCGGTTCATGGTGGTTCGGCTCACTTCACTTCACGAGCAGGCCGCGGCTGCGGAGCACCCACCGCTCCAGCGGACTGAAGATCAGCAGGTCGATCGCGATGCCGACGACCAGGATCAGCAGGATCGCCAGGAACACGCCGGGCAGGTCGATGTTGTTCCGGCCGTTCTCCAGGAGCTGGCCCAGGCCGAGGCCCAGGTCCGGCGAGGAGGCGATGATCTCGGCGGCCATCAGCGAGCGCCAGGAGAACGCCCAGCCCTGCTTCAGGCCCGCCAGGTAGCCGGGCAGCGCGGCCGGGAGGACCACGTGCCAGGTGCCCTTGAGGCCGGTGGCGCCCATGGTGCGGCCGGCCCGCAGGAACAGCGGCGGGACCTGGTCCACGCCGGAGACCAGACCGTTGGCGATGGACGGGACGGCGCCGAGCAGGATGACGGTGAACATCATCGCGTCGTTCAGGCCGAACCAGAGCACGGCCGGCGGCACCCACGCCACCGAGGGCAGCGACTGCAGACCGGACAGGATCGGGCCGATCGCGGCGCGCACGAACTTCACCCGGGCCACGAGCAGGCCCAGCGGGGTGCCGATGGCCAGGGCCAGCAGGAAGCCGGCCAGGCCCCGGGACACGCTGGTCCAGATGACTTCCAGGAGGGTGCCCTGGAGCCACATGTCGGTCAGGCCGTCCCACACCGCGGACGGCGCGGGCAGCTTGGTCTCCTCGGTGATCCCGGCGGAGACGAGGACCTGCCAGACGGCGAGGACCAGGGCGACGGCGAGGGTGGGCGGGAGGACCTTCTTGACGAGGACCTCGCGGACCGGGGTGCGGCGGATCTCGACCGCGTCCAGGGCGTCGAGCCCGGCTTCCAGACCGGCGAGGTCGTCCTTCTTGACCGCCGCGGCGGTGTCAGTGCTGGCCATGGCGGCGGATCTCCCCACGCAGGTGTTCAGTGATCTCGACGGACAGCTCGGCCACGTCCGCGTCCTCGATGCGGCGCGGCTGCGGGATGTCCACGGTCCACTCCTTGGCCACCCGGCCGGGCCGGGAGGAGAGCAGGACCACGCGCTGGGCGAGGCGGACGGCCTCGCGCACGTTGTGGGTGACGAAGAGGACGGAGAGACTGGTCTCTTCCCAGATGCGGGTCAGCTCGCCGTGCAGCACGTCGCGCGTGATGGCGTCCAGGGCCGCGAACGGCTCGTCCATCAGGAGCAGTTGGCTGTCCTGGGCGAGCGCCCGGGCGAGGGCCACCCGCTGCCTCATGCCGCCGGACAGCTCGTGCACCCGCTTGCCGTACGCGCCGCCGAGCCGGACCAGTTCGAGCAGCCGCTCGGCCTCCGGCCTGCGCTCCGCCCGGGGCACCCCGCGCAGCCGCAGGGCGAGTTCGATGTTCTTGCCCGCGGTCAGCCACGGGAAGAGGGCGTGCTCCTGGAACATCAGGGCCGGCCGGCCGCCCGGGGTCTCGATGGACCCCTGGGTCGGCCGGTCGAGGCCCGCGACCAGGTTCAGCAGGGTGGACTTGCCGCACCCCGAGGCCCCCAGGATGGTGACGAACTCGCCGGGCGCGACGTCGAGGGTGACGTCGTCCAGGACGAGCTGGTTACCGGCCGGGCCGGAGAAGGACTTCGAGACGTGCTCGATCCGGGCGGCGTGCGTCCGCTCCGCCGCCGTGTCCTCGGCCGCCTTGGCGAGTGTCGTGGCCATGGTCGTCACCTCCTGGGGTTCGTGGATTCGCCTGCGGTTACTTGACGCCGAGACCGGCGTCGGAGACCTCGGGCTGACCTGCGGCCTTCAGCACCTTGTTGAGGAGCGTCAGGTCGTAGATGCCGGCCAGGTCGGGCTGCTTGATGAGCCCGGCCTTGACCGCCCACTCGGACTGGGTCTTCAGCGTCGCGGCCAGCGGGTCGTTGGTGATCGCGATGCTGGGCCACGCCGGGTCGATGACCTTGGCGTCCAGGGCCTTGCCGCTGAGGCTCTTCAGAGCCGCGTTGGCCGACTCCTTGGCCTTGTCCGGGTTGGCGTTGATCCACTCGTTGGTCTTCACCGTCCCCTTGAGGACGGCCTCGACGACGTCCGGGTGCTCCGCGAGGAACTTCTGCGACACGATGATGTTCGTGATCACGAACTTCTTGTCGGGCCACAGGGTGGTCTCGTCCAGGAGGACGGATCCGCCCTGGGAGACCAGCTTGGACGCGGTCGGCTCCGGCACCCACGCGCCGTCGATCGAACCGGACTTGAAGGCGTCCGGGGTGACCTTGTTGTCCGTGCGGACGACCGAGACGTCACCCTTGCCGGACTCCGGGTCGACCTTCCAGCCCTTCTCGGAGATCCAGTTGAGGAGCGCGACGTCCTGCGTGTTCCCCTTCTGCGGGGTGGCGATCTTCTTGCCCTTGAGGTCGTCCAGGGTCTTGATCTTGTCCGGGTTCACCACCAGCTTCACGCCGCCCGAGGCGGAGCCGGAGACGATCCGCAGGTTCTTGCCCTTGGACTTGACGTACGCGTTGATGGAGGGCGAGGGGCCGATGAAGCCGATGTCGAGGGAGCCGCCGTTGAGCGCCTCGATCTCGGACGGGCCGGCGTTGAAGGTCTGGGGCTTCAGCGTCGTGCCGCCCAGCTCCTTCTGGATGAGGCCGTCCTGGACGCCGATCAGCGCGGTGGCGTGCGTCAGGTTCGGGAAGTAGCCGATCCGTACCTCGGAGGCGGAGAGCTTCTTCGCGTCGGCGGCGGCCGGGGCCTTCTTGTCGGCGGGCTCTTCCTTCGTCGCGTCGGAACCGTAGCCGCAGGAGGCGAGTGCGCCGATCAGCAGGGGCAGGGCGGCGGCGGCGAGCAGGCCGCGGCGCGGGGTGGTACGGGTGGTGGAAGGCACGGGAGGTGTTCCCCTCGATTCAGCGTCTTCGAAGTCTGTGTCTGTGTCTGTCACGTACGGGGTGGAGCGGGTGGAGCCGTGTCGCACCGCTCGCGCGGCGCACCGAGGTCAGCACGCACATCGTGCGACACCTCCCCGGCCCGCGCCGAGGGCGCCGGAGCCCACCCGGCCGCCCTCCTTGGCGAAGGTGGCGTAGACGTCCTGGATCATCAGAAGTCCCATCCTTCCTCGTCTTCGACGCTCACGACGGCCTTGGCGGTGGCGAAGGACTCGCCCGCCATGCCGGCCGCGAGGGTGGTGCCGTCGGCCGGGTCGATCAGCAGGAACGAACCGGTGCGGCGGGAGTCCGCGTACGCGTCGAGCGCGAGCGGCTCGGCGGTGCGGACCACGACCCGGCCGATGTCGTTGGCGACCAGCTGCCCGGGGTTCGGGTGCTGGGAGAGGTCGTCCAGGGTCAGCCGCGAGGGGATGTCCTTGACGATCGCCTTGACCGTACGGGTGGTGTGCTTGAGCAGGACCCGCCGGCCTACCGCGAGCGGCTGGTCCGCCACGTGGCAGACCGTCGCCTCGACGTCCTGGCTGGTGGCCGGGGCGTCCCCGGCCGGGGCGATCAGGTCGCCGCGGGAGATGTCGATGTCGTCCGCGAGCCGGATCGTCACCGACTGCGGCGCCCACGCGATGTCGACGGCCTCGCCGAGCGCGTCGATCGCCGTGATCGTGGAGGTCTTCCCGGACGGCAGTACGGTGACCTCCTCGCCGACCCGGAAGGCGCCGGCGGCGATCTGCCCGGCGTAGCCCCGGTAGTCGGGGTGCTCGGCGGTCTGCGGCCGGATCACGTACTGCACCGGGAAGCGGGCGTGGCAGGCCGTCAGGTCGTGGCTGACCGGGACCGTCTCCAGGTGCTCCAGGACCGTCGGACCGCCGTACCAGTCCATGTTCGCCGACGGCTCCACGACGTTGTCCCCGGCGAGTGCGGAGATGGGGATCGCGGTGATCTCGGGGACGCCGAGTTCGGTGGCGTAGGTGGTGAACTCTTCGGCGATGGTGGCGAAGACGGGTTCGGCGTAGTCGACGAGGTCCATTTTGTTGACGGCGAGGACGACGTGGGGGACGCGGAGGAGGGCGGCGACGGCGGCGTGGCGGCGGGTTTGTTCGACGACGCCGTTGCGGGCGTCGACGAGGACGACGGCGAGTTCGGCGGTGGAGGCGCCGGTGACCATGTTGCGGGTGTACTGCACGTGGCCGGGGGTGTCGGCGAGGATGAACCGGCGCCGTGCGGTGGCGAAGTAGCGGTAGGCCACGTCGATGGTGATGCCCTGCTCCCGCTCGGCCCGCAGACCGTCGGTGAGCAGCGCCAGGTCCGGCGCCTCCTGGCCACGGGAGCGCGAGGCGTGCTCCACGGCCTCCAGCTGGTCGGCGAGGACCGACTTGGAGTCGTGCAGCAGCCGGCCCACCAGGGTGGACTTGCCGTCGTCGACGGAACCGGCGGTCGCGAAGCGCAGCAGGGTGGTGGCCGCCGTCAGGTCGGCCGGCTGCTCGGTGGACGTGCTCATTAGAAGTACCCTTCGCGCTTGCGGTCTTCCATCGCGGCCTCGGACATCTTGTCGTCGGCGCGGGTGGCGCCCCGTTCGGTGAGCCGGGAGGCGGCGATCTCCGTGATCACCGCGTCCAGCGTGGTGGCGTCGGAGTCCACCGCACCGGTGCAGGACATGTCCCCCACCGTCCGGTAACGGATCAGACGGGTCTGAACCGTCTCGCCCTCCTTCGGACCGCCCCAGTCACCGGCGGTGAGCCACATGCCGTTGCGGGCGAACACCTCGCGCTCGTGGGCGAAGTAGATCTCCGGGAGCTCGATCCCCTCGCGCTGGATGTACTGCCACACGTCCAGCTCGGTCCAGTTGGACAGCGGGAAGACGCGGACGTGTTCGCCGGGGGCGTGGCGGCCGTTGTAGAGCTGCCACAGCTCGGGGCGCTGGCGGCGCGGGTCCCACTGGGAGAACTCGTCGCGCAGCGAGAAGACGCGTTCCTTGGCCCGGGCCTTCTCCTCGTCGCGGCGTCCGCCGCCGAAGACCGCGTCGAACCGGTGACGCTGGATGGCCTCGGTCAGCGGAACGGTCTGCAGCGGGTTGCGGGTGCCGTCGGGGCGCTCGCGCAGGGTCCCGGCGTCGATGTACTCCTGCACCGAGGCGACGTGGAGGCGCAGGCCGTGCTTTGCGACGGTGCGGTCGCGGTAGTCGATGACCTCGGGGAAGTTGTGCCCGGTGTCGACGTGCAGCAGCGTGAAGGGCACCGGGGCCGGCGCGAACGCCTTCAGGGCCAGGTGCAGCATGACGATGGAGTCCTTGCCACCGGAGAACAGGATCACCGGCCGCTCGAACTCCCCCGCCACCTCACGGAAGATGTGCACCGCCTCGGACTCCAACGAGTCCAGGTGCGACAGCGCGAACGAGCCGTCGGTCGTGTCGTGGACGTGGGCGACAGTGGTCACAGCAGACCCTTCTCGGTGAGCAGCGCGTGGAGCTGCGCCGCGGACTCCTGCACGGTCTGGTTCTGGGACTCGATCCGCAGGTCGGGCGCCTCGGGGGCCTCGTAGGGGTCGTCGACCCCGGTGAGGCCGCTGATCTCGCCCGCCGCCTGCTTGGCGTACAGGCCCTTCACGTCGCGGACGGAGCAGACCTCGACGGGGGTGGCCACGTGCACCTCGACGAAGGCGGTGCCCTCGGCGTGGTGCCGCTTGCGGACGGCCTCGCGGCTGTCGGCGTACGGGGCGATGACCGGCACCAGGACCTTCACGCCGTGCGAGGCGAGCAGCTCGGCGACGAAGCCGATCCGCTGCACGTTGGTGTGCCGGTCCTCGCGGCTGAAGCCGAGGCCCGCCGAGAGGAACTCGCGGATCTCGTCGCCGTCGAGGACCTCGACGCGGTGGCCCTCGCCGCGCAGCCGTCCGGCCAGCTCGTACGCGATGGTCGTCTTGCCGGCGCTCGGCAGGCCGGTGAGCCAGATGGTGGCACCGGTCACGTGGTTCTCCCGGGAGGTCTGTGAAGGGGGGTGGGGGGTCGTGGTCATCAGCCGTGCAGCCCGCACTCGGTCTTGGCGCGGCCCGCCCAGCGTCCGGCGCGGGCGTCCTCGCCCTCCAGGACGCGGCGGGTGCAGGGGGCGCAGCCGACGGAGGCGTACCCGTCCATGAGGAGCGGATTGGTGAGGACGCCGTGCTCCGTGACGTACGCGTCGACGTCGTCCTGGGTCCAGCGGGCGATGGGCGAGACCTTCACCTTGCGGCGCTTCTCGTCCCAGCCGACGACCGGGGTGTTCGCCCGGGTCGGGGACTCGTCGCGGCGCAGTCCGGTGGCCCACGCGCGGTACGAGGTCAGGCCCTCTTCGAGGGGGGCGACCTTGCGCAGCGCGCAGCACCGGTCGGGGTCGCGGTCGTGCAGCTTCGGACCGTACTCGGCGTCCTGCTCGGCCACCGTCTGACGGGGCGTCAGGGTGATGACGTTGACGTCCATGACGGCGTCCACGGCGTCACGGGTGCCGATGGTCTCCTCGAAGTGGTAGCCCGTGTCGAGGAAGACGACGTCCACGCCGGGGCGGACCCGGGAGGCGAGGTGGGCGACGACCGCGTCCTCCATGGAGGAGGTGACGCAGAAGCGCTCGCCGAAGGCGTCGACGGCCCAGCGGAGGATCTCCGTCGCGGGGGCGTCCTCCAGCTCGCGGCCGGCCCGTTCGGCGAGTGCCTTGAGGTCGGCTGCGGTGACGTCCTGAGCGATCGTCATATCCCGTCCCTTCCAGAAGGGTTGGCCGGAGTGCCCGGGGCGAGCAGCCCCAGGAACTTCAGCTGGAAGGCCCGGCTGCACGCGGCGCACTCCCAGGCGCCGTGACCCTGCTCGTTGGGACGCAGGTCCTCGTCGCCGCAGTAGGGGCAGAAGAACGGTGCGGCGCGCTCGCTCATGACAGCGCCTCCTCGGAGGCGCGGGCCGCCCAGGTCGCGAAGCGCTCGCCGGTCTCGCGCTCCGCCTGGAAGCGCTTGAGGACCCGCTCCACGTAGTCGGGGAGTTCGGCCGCGGTGACCTTGAGGCCGCGGACCTTGCGGCCGAAGCCGGCCTCCAGGCCGAGCGCGCCGCCCAGGTGCACCTGGTAGCCCTCGACGCGGTTGCCCGCGTCGTCCAGGACGAGCTGGCCCTTGAGGCCGATGTCCGCGACCTGGATGCGGGCGCAGGCGTTCGGGCAGCCGTTGATGTTGATGGTCAGCGGCTCGTCGAACTCCGGGATCCGGCGCTCCAGTTCGTCGATGAGCGAGGAGCCGCGGCCCTTCGTCTCGACGATCGCCAGCTTGCAGAACTCGATGCCGGTGCAGGCCATCGTGCCGCGCCGGAAGGGCGAGGGGGTGACCCGCAGGTCGAGCGCCTCCAGGGCGGCGACGAGCGAGTCGACCTGGTTCTCCTCGATGTCCAGGACGAGCATCTTCTGCTCGGCGGTGGTGCGGACCCGGCCGGAGCCGTGCGCCTCGGCGACCTCGGCGATCTTCGTCAGGGTGGCGCCGTCGACGCGGCCGACGCGGGGCGCGAAGCCGACGTAGAACCGGCCGTCCTTCTGCCGGTGGACGCCGACGTGGTCGCGCCAGCGGCCGGCGGGCTGCTCGGGGGCCGGACCGTCCGTCAGCTTCCGCTTCAGGTACTCGTCCTCCAGGACCTGACGGAACTTCTCCGGGCCCCAGTCGGCGACGAGGAACTTCAGGCGGGCGCGGTTGCGCAGCCGCCGGTAGCCGTAGTCGCGGAAGATCGAGATGACGCCCTCGTACACGTCGGGGACCTCGTCGAGGGAGACCCAGGTGCCGAGGCGGACGCCGAGCTTGGGGTTGGTGGACAGGCCGCCGCCGACCCACACGTCGAAGCCGGGGCCGTGCTCCGGGTGGTGCACGCCGACGAAGGCGATGTCGTTGATCTCGTGCGCCACGTCGAGCAGCGGCGAGCCGGAGACCGCCGACTTGAACTTGCGGGGCAGGTTCGAGAAGTCCTTGTTGCCGACGATGCGGCGGTAGATCTCCTCGATGGCGGGCGTGCCGTCGATGATCTCGTCGGCGGCGATGCCGGCGACGGGGGAGCCGAGGATGACGCGCGGGGTGTCGCCGCAGGCCTCGGTGGTGGACAGGCCGACCGCCTCCAGGCGGTTCCAGATCTCGGGGACGTCCTCGATGCGGATCCAGTGGTACTGGACGTTCTGCCGGTCCGTGATGTCGGCGGTGCCCCGGGCGAACTCCTCGGAGATCTCGCCGACGACCCGCAGCTGCTCGGTGGTCAGCCGGCCGCCGTCGATGCGGACCCGGAGCATGAAGTACTCGTCGTCCAGCTCCTCCGGCTCCAGGACGCCGGTCTTGGTGCCGTCCAGACCCTGCTTGCGCTGGGTGTAGAGGCCCCACCAGCGCATCCGTCCGCGCAGGTCGTTGGGGTCGATGGAGTCGAAGCCGCGCTTCGAGTAGACCGTCTCAATACGTGTCCGCACATTGAGACCGTCGTCGTCCTTCTTGAACTGCTCATTGCCGTTCAGGGGGGTGAAGTGCCCCACGGCCCACTGACCCTCGCCGCGGTGGCGTCCGACCTTGCGGCGGGCGGCGGCGGGGGCGTGGTTTTCCGGGGTGGCGGCCATGGCGTTTCGTCCTTCGGGACTGCGAGAGGGCGGCTCTGACCTGCACACTCGCGCTCGGGTCGGAGGGTGGCGCGGCAGTGCGCAGCAGGATGGGGCAGAGTCGGGTGGAAAGGGTGATCGCGGCGGTGCTGGTTCCCTCAGCGCGCCGGACAGATGGCGCTGGACATGCGGCCGAGGTCGACGTGCCGCCGACTCACCAAGGCAATTCCAGTTCCAGACATGGCGGAAGCGTGTCACGGGACTTTGGAACCAGTCCAGCATCGTCCATCATTTGGACATTGTCGTCTCGTAGAACGAGATGGTGTGTGCTGCGTCACGCGGAAGGGGCCCGGGGGAGGCCCTCCGGACCCCCTCCCCGAACCCCTTCCGGCGACCGGTCTCGGGCGGCTGTCCTCAGGCGTACGCGCCGGGCCACGGGCCGGGCGTCTCGCTCTCCTCGGCCTGCTCCACCTTGGTGTCGAACAGCCGGAAGCCGCGCCGCTCGTAGTTGGCCATGGCGTGCGGGCCGTCGAGCGAGCAGGTGTGCAGCCAGACGCGCTCCGTCGCCTCCCGGCCGGGCCAGCGGTCGGCCAGGTCCCAGGCGCGGGCCGTCGCGTACGACAGCAGGTGACCGCCGATCCGGCGGCCCCGGAAGGCCGGGATCAGGCCGAAGTAGACGATCTCCACCACGCCGTCGGCCTGGGCCTCCAGCTCCACGTACCCGGCCGGCGTCCCCTTCTCGTACGCCACCCAGATCTCGGCGCCCGGCCTCTCGACGATCTCCTGCCACTGCTTGTACGTCAGGGACAGCCGGTCGGACCAGCGGATGTCGCCGCCGACGGCGGTGTAGAGGAAGCGGCTGAACTCCGCCGACGGCACCTCGGCGCGCCGGATCGCCACGTCGTCGCCCTCCGGCGGGGTGGCGGGGCGCAGGTCGGACGGGGAGGTCTGTTCGAGGGACCAGGTGGTGAGAGTGATGCTCATGGGGCCATCGCATCACGCGGAGCACGAGATTCCCAGAGCGGCCCCGGGGGAGGGGGAGGAGCGGGGAGACGGGTGTCCGCATGGTGGACAGGGGGGTGCCTCCGTACGGAACGGACTCCGGCGACCCGCACCCCGCGCGTCACACCGCCCCCCCGGCACCCGCCTACGTCACCGGCCCGCCAGGCACCCGTCCACGTCACCCCGGCAGCCCCGCACCCTCACCCGCCACCCCGGTCCCCGCGCGTCACCCCGGCCGCCAGGCGCCCGCCCGGCAGCCGCCTACGTTCACCCGCCCGCCCGGCACCCGCCCACGTCACCCCGGCCGTCCCGGCCGCCCCGCCCTCGCCCGTACCGCCCGTACCGCCGGTGCCGTCGAGTGCGGGAGCAGGTCCGCCGGCTGCTCCGGGCGCAGGACCTCCACCGTCACCTCCTCGCGGAAGCGGTACGGGCGGTGGGCCAGGACCCCCGCCAGGGTCCGGCGCACCCGGGACATCTCGGCCCGCACGGTCACCGTCCTCGTACGGTCCCCGAACACGTCCTCGGCCAGCTCCGCCGCCGTCCGCCCGTCCCGGTGCAGCGCCAGGACGCAGAGCAGCTCGGCGTGCCGGGGGCTGAGCTCCTGCTGCCAGCCGCCCGCCGGGCCCGAGACGGACACCGTCCAGCGGCGCGGCCGGCTCAGGTCGAGGACCACCCGCTGCGGCGCCTCCGCGTCCGGCTTCCCGGCCCCCGGCCCGTCCTCGACCCGCAGCAGCCAGCCGCCCGGCAGCGGCTCCACCGCGCAGGTCCCGAGCGAGGGCAGCCAGACCCGCCCGGCACGGAAGGACTTGGGCAGCGGGATCCGGTCCACCGGCGCGAGCCCCGTCACCGCCGCCGTCCAGCCGTGCGCGTCCACCGCGACGGCCCGGCCGCCCACCCGGCACAGGATCGGCGCGGCGACCGCCCGCAGCCGCTCGACCGACCGGCGATGCCGCTCCCGCATCTCGGCCTCGGCGAGCTGCGCCACCGAGTCGACCAGGGCCAGCATCGCCGGATGGAAGGTGGACGCCGGACCGCTCACGTCGAGGATCCCCAGGAGCCGCCGGTCGCGCGGGTCGCGCACGGGCGCGGCGGCGCAGGTCCAGTTGTGCAGCGTGTGCAGGTAGTGCTCGGCGGAGTGGACCTGTACCGCCCGGCCCAGGGCGAGCGCCGTGCCGACCGCGTTGGTGCCGGTCGTGTGCTCGGTCCAGGCCGCGCCCTCCTCCAGGCAGATGCCGTTCGCCCGCCGCAGCACCCCGGAGTTCCCCTGCCGCCACAGCACCCGGCCGTGCTCGTCGGTGACCACCATGATCTGGAGGGAGGCGTCGGCGATGCCGGCGAGCCCCCGGGTCAGGGTCTGCATGACCTCGGCGAGGAGCGTGGTCCTGCGCCGCTCCTCCAGCTCGTCGCGGTGGAGCAGCACGGTGCTGGTGCCCTGGTCGGGGTCGAGGCCGAGCCGGGCCATCCGCTGCCAGGACGCGTCGATGACCGGACGGGGCGCGATCGGCGGCGTCCGGCCCGCCAGCGTCTCCTCGCGCACCCGGTGCAGCAGCCGGGTGGCCCGGGCGGCGTCCATGGCGGCCAGCCGCTTCATGTCGAGCTGCGTGTTCTTCATCGGTCTCTCCCCGCCACCCGGGTGCTGTATCGGTTCTGCACAGGGCAGACGACCGGGGTTCCGCACGGGGCGGACGTCCGGAGCGTCGGTGCCCATCGTGCCGTCCGGGACCGTCCGGCGAGACCCGGTTCGGGTAATCCTGCAACCCTTTGCAACTCTCGCCCTCACCCGCCCTCCTGGGCGAGCCTTGGACGAGCGGCGGGTGGTGCCGTGTCGGCGCAGCACCACCCCCGCTTTTTCGCGCGCCCGCGCGCGGGGACGCGCCTGACGCCCGCACGCGCACGGATACGGATACGGATACGGATACACGTACAGATGGGCGTACGGATACGGGCGTGCCCGACCCCTACACCTCCACCCGCGCCCGCTCCACCACCGACCGCAGGTCCAGGGTGTGCGGCAGCGTCCCGAAGGCCGCGCCGCCGTCCCCGCCGAGCCGCGCCGCGCAGAACGCGTCCGCCACCTCCGGCGGGGCCCACCGCACGAGCAGCGCCCCCTGGAGCACCAGGGCCATCCGCTCCACCAGCCGCCGCGCCCGCGCCTCGATCCCGTCCAGGTCCGCCAGCTCCGCGAGCAGCTCCCGCACCGCCCGGTCGAACCGGTGGTCCGCGCCCCGCGCCGCCCCGACCTCCCGCAGGAAGGCGTCCAGCGAGAGCGGTTCGGTCCGCAGCACCCGGACCACGTCCAGGGCCTGCACGTTCCCCGAGCCCTCCCAGACCGAGTTGAGCGGCGACTCCCGCAGCAGCCGGGGCATCCCGGACTCCTCCACGTACCCGTTGCCGCCCAGGCACTCCAGGGCCTCGGTCACCACCGGCGTACACCGCTTGGTCACCCAGTACTTCGCCACCGGCACCGCGATCCGCAGCAGCGCCCGCTCCCGCGCCGCGTCCTCCCCACCGTCCTCCGCCGCGTCGTACGCCGCCGCCAGCCGCATCCCGAGGACCGTCGCCGCCTCCGACTCCAGGGCCAGGTCGGCCAGCACGTTCCGCATCAGCGGCTTCTCGGCCAGCGGCCCGCCGAAGGCGCTCCGGTACGCGCAGTGGTGCACGGCCTGCGCCACCGCCTGCCGCATCAGCGCCGCCGAGCCGAGCACGCAGTCGAGCCGGGTCGCCGCCACCATCCCCATGATCGAGCGGACCCCGCGCCCCTCCTCGCCGATCCGGCGCGCCCACGTCGTCCCGTCGAACTCCACCTCGGCCGAGGCGTTCGACCGGTTGCCCAGCTTGTCCTTCAGGCGCTGGATCGCGAACGCGTTGCGCGAGCCGTCCGCGAGCACCCGGGGCACCAGGAAGCACGTGAGCCCCGCCGGGGCCTGCGCGAGGACCAGGAAGGCGTCCGACATCGGCGCCGAGCAGAACCACTTGTGCCCGGTCAGGACGTACTCGCCCGCCGCCGCCAGCGGGCTCGCCTCCGTCGTGTTCGCCCGGACGTCGCTGCCGCCCTGCTTCTCCGTCATCGCCATCCCGAGCAGCACGCCCGGCTTCTCCGCGACCGGCAGCAGCGCCCGCTCGTACACGTGCGAGCGGGCCGCCGGCTCCCAGACCTCGGCGAGCTCCGGCTCGATCCGCAGCGCGGGCACCGCCGCGTGGGTCATCGACAGCGGGCAGCCGTGCCCCGCCTCCGCCTGCGTCGCCACCAGGAACCCGGCGGCGCGCCGCACGTGCCCGCCCGGCCGGTCCCACGCGTCGGTCAGACCGGCCGATACGGAACGCCCCAGGAGCCGGTGCCAGGCCGGATGGAAGCGGACCTCGTCGACCCGGTGGCCGTAGCGGTCGTGGGTCCGCAGGCGGGGCGGGTTCTCGTTCGCCTGCTCGCCCCACTCCCGCACCTGCTCCGAACCCGTCGCCCGGCCGAGCAGCGCGAGCGACCCCCGGGCCTCCTCGAACAGCCCCGGACCGAGGTGCCGCTCGACCGCCTCGACCAGGGCACGGTCGCCCGTGAAGACGTCGTACCCCACCAGGGGAGGGGGCTGATTGGTCACTGTGTGGGTGGTCCGCGCCATGCGGATACGGTAAGCAGGTGCAGGCAGCAAGCGAAACACCCGAACGGCCCGACCGGCGGCCCTGGAGCAAGCTCCACCGCGCCCGCGTCCTCTACCGCAACGTCTCGAAGCGGAAGATGGTCTGGCTGCTCCTCAAGGACACCGTCAACTCGTGCATCGAGTACCGGATCCTCGGGCTCGCCGCCGAGGCGGCGTTCTTCACCCTGCTGTCCCTGCCGCCCCTGCTCCTCGGCCTGATCGCCCTCCTGGGCTACGCCGACGACTGGACCAACACCGACACCGTCACCAGCATCCAGGAGAACATCCTCCGCGCCGCCGGAACGGTCCTCTCCGACCGGGGCGTCGAGGAGATCGCCAAACCGGTCCTGGACGACGTCACCCGGGGCAAACGGCCCGACCTGATCTCCCTCGGCTTCGCCATCGCCCTCTGGTCGGGCTCCCGCGCGGTGAACGTCTTCATCGACACCATCACCGTCATGTACGGCCTCGACGGCCACCGCGGCATCGTGAAGACCCGGCTGCTGGCCTTCCTGCTCTACCTCGTGGCCCTGGTCATCGGCGCCGTCGTGCTGCCCCTGGCCGTCGTCGGCCCCGACCGGGTCGTCGAACTCATCCCCTGGGGGACGGAGGTCGTCTCCGTCCTGTACTGGCCGGCCGTCATCCTCCTCTCCATCGCCTTCCTCACCACGCTCTACCACGTGTCCGTGCCCGTCAGGTCGCCGTGGATCGAGGACATCCCCGGCGCCCTCGTCGCGCTCGCCATGTGGGTCCTCGGCAGCTTCCTGCTGCGCATCTACCTCACCAGCCAGGTCGAGGGCCCCACCATCTACGGCTCGCTCGCCGCCCCCATCGCCGTCCTCCTCTGGATCGGCGTCTCCGCCTTCGCCGTCCTCGTCGGCGCCGCCGTCAACGCCGCCATCGACCGCGTCTGGCCCTCCGTCGCCACCGCCGCCGCCCGCGAGGCCAACGAACGCGCCCGCGCCGTCCAGGCGGCGGAACTCGTCGCCCGCGTCCGCGCCGAGGCCGACGACGTCGACGAGGACGACCCGGACATGCCCTCCGAGTTCCCCGAACGCTGGTCGAAGTTCCTCCCCCCGGACGACGTGAAGTCCCGGCTGCACTCGGGCTGGGAGAAGGACTGACACCGGGAGGACCGTTGTACGAGGAACGCCCGGCCCGCCTCGCCGGAGCCGTCCTGTGGACCGCCACGACGGACCCGGCGGCCTCGGCCCACCCGATCCTCCCCGACGGCTGCATGGACCTCATCTGGGCCGACGGCCGCCTCCTGGTCGCCGGACCCGACACGCGCGCGCACGTGCCGACGGACACCGCCGCCCGGTACGCCGGACTCCGCTTCGCCCCCGGCGACGCGCCCCGCGTCCTCGGCGTCCCGGCCCGCGAACTGCGCGACCGCCTGGTTCCCCTGGAAGCCCTGTGGCCCGGGGCCGAGGCCCGCCGAACCGGCGAACGGATCACGGAAGCCCCCGACCCGGCCACGGCCCTGGAGGGGTTCGTACGGCTCCGGGCCGCCGACGCCCCCGCGCCCGACCCGCTCCTGCGGACCGTCGTGGCGCGCCTCGCCGCCGGCCGCCCGGTCGCGGAGACGGCCGACGCGGTCGGGCTCGGCGCCCGTCAGCTCCACCGCCGCTCCCTCGACGCCTTCGGCTACGGCCCCAAGACCCTCGCCCGGATCCTCCGCCTCCAGCGCGCCCTCGCCCTCGTCCGCTCCGGCGTGCCGTACGCCGAGACCGCCGCCCGCACGGGCTGCGCGGACCAGGCCCACCTGGCCCGCGAGGTCCGCGCGCTCACGGGCACGACGCTCGGTGCCTACACGGCCTCGTCGGCGAACAACGACACCGCACCCCCGTCCGGATCGAGGACCACCGCGTAACGCTGCCCCCAGACCGCGTCCCAGGGCTCCAGGTGCCCCCGGTACCCGGCGGCGACCAGCTCCCCGTACAACGCGTCCACGTCCGCAGGCGCCCCGCACCGGAAGGCCGGCTCGATCCGGTGCCCGCCCCCGGGCCGCGTCCACCCCGGATCGAAGGACCGGACCACCTCCTCGGTGTCCCACGCGAACCGCACCCCACCGGGCAGCACCACCTCCACGTGCGACGCCTCCTCGACCCCCTCGGGAACCTCCAGCCCGAGCCGCCGGTAGAAGGCGAGCGAGGCGGCCATGTCGGAGACGACGAGCCCGATCAGATCGAACCGGGGAACGAGAGCGGTACAGGGTGTGGTGTCCATACGCCGCACGCTAGGGCGCACTCGCCCTCCGGGTCTTGTACGAATCGGACACGGCCTCCGGGGGTAAACCTGTGACACGTTCCCGACGGCTAGACCGCCGCCAACCCCCCGCTATGCACGGGCATGCATGCCGCGCGCGCCGTACTCCCTCCTCTGAGCGGTCCGAGGGCCAGCCCCACGTCGATCTTGCTCCGGAAGAACTGAATGCGCAGCGCAGGACCCGCTTACAAAGAGTGCAGGTCGGACCCGTACGTTCCCTTGTGTTGCCGACGCCGTAGTAACTGCCCGCGCCGAAGACGGCCACCGAGACGCATCACTACTGATCTTTTCGTTAGTTCCGTGGGCGTGATGACGTAGTTGGTGGGATCCTGGTGGCGTGTCTTTCAAGCCATCGCCAGCTGTTCCTCCTTTGACGCGGCCGCAGTTGGCCGAGGCGCGTCGTGTACGGGCGGCCGAGTTGTTCGAGCAGGGGCGTTCGGGTGCCGAGATCGCGCGGATGCTGGGTGTCAGCGAGGAGAGTGTGCGGCGGTGGAGACGGGTCTGGGACGAGGGCGGTGCCGACGGGCTGCGTCGGCGTCCGGCCACCGGGTGTCCGCCCAAGCTGGACGATGCCCAGGTCGAGCGGGTGCGGATCGCGCTGGGGCAGGGCGCCGGGCCCATGGCTTCGAGACTGATTTGTGGACGCTGGAACGGGTCGGTATTGATCAGAAACTCATTGGGTTCACTCGTCGAGGATGTAGCGGATGTGCGGGGCTTTGAATTAGCCGGTGACGACGTGGGGCTGACGCTGTCGGCGGTGGAAGAACCTGCGGGTTTCAGTGGCGAGTTCGCCTGGGTCCTGGCCCGGTGAGTGTTGGGGAAGGATTTGTTTGAGGTCGGAGTTGACCAGCTCGTCGGGGTTGAGCTCGGGTGAGTACGAGGGCAGGAAGTGCAGCTCGATCTCGTCACTGAGCCTTTTCCATCCTCACCCTGAGCTGGTCAGATGAAGGGTGAGGACGGCTTGGACGAGGTTGGTGACGCGGGTGGTCGAGCACCACAGTTTGCGCAGGAGCCGCCAGGACTTGAGGGTGGCGACGGCCTGCTCGACGAGGGCTCGGATCTTCGCGTGAGACCGGTCGACCGCTTGTTGGCCTGTGGAGAGGGTCTCCCACCGTCCCCAGCGCGGGATACGGACCGTGCTGCCGGCGCCTCGGTATGCCTTGTCGGCCAGCACGGGATGTCTGCCTCGGCGAGGGTGTCGACGATGCCGTGTTCGCGGGCCGCGCGGATGTCGTGGACGGCGTCGGGCAGGGCTGGTGAGGCCCACAGCAGCCGCCCGAAGGGGTTGGCGAGGATCTGCACGTTCATCCCGTGCTTCTTGTGCTTGCCGGAGTAGAACGGCCGATCCGCGGCGATGCGGTCGATCGGCAGGAGGGTGCCGTCCAGGATCAGGTACGCCTTCATCGACGCGGTCCGCACCGCTTTGGTCAGGCCGGGGGCGAGAGTGGCGTGGCCAGGAGCTCGACCGCTTCGGTGACGTAGCGGTAGGCCGTCGTGGTACCGATGCCGAATTCGGCGGCGAGCTGGGCATGGGTGTGTCCCATCCGTAGATGGGCGAGGGTGAGCAGGGCCTGGCGGCCGGCGGTCAGGCGCCGCCACCGGGAGCCGATCGTGCGGCGGTGGCGACGCAGTTGCTGCGTGAGGAAGCAAAGGGTGGAACTGGACACGTCGATACCTGACGGGTAAACAAGCACGTGAAGTCTCTGGTGGAGCCGGTTCTCTTGGTCAAAAATCTATTTACCAGGGGCTTCGCCATGTTGTCAGCCCAACTGCACCGCATCAGGAACAGGTTAGAAAAGGCTCACTGTGGTCGGCGAGCCAGGCCCGGACAGTCTTCGAACGGTGAGCCGAGTGCCGGTTCACGATCAGGTGCACCTTCCGGTCGAAGTGCCCCACGAGCCGGGCGAGGAAGCGGCACACGACCTTCGCGTCGAAGGTCTCGGTCGGGAAGACTATGAAGTGCATCCCCTTCGTGCTGATCGCAGACATCGCCTTCACGGAAAACTGGTTCCCAGTACGCCGGACAACCGGTGTCCGCCCTTGCTCGCCCCAGGTGCGGCCGGTGACCTGGTTCGAGCGGGTTCCGACCTGGTCGCCGAAGAGGACTTCGACGCCCTCCGCCTTTGCCCTGGCCCGGATCGCTGGCCAGGTCTCCTCACACCAGACGCAGATAGCCTGCGGATCCTGTTCGACAGCCCGCTTGTCCGGCCGTCAGAAGGTCAGACACCACCGCCTGAGTTACTTGCCCACACCGGGCTCGGTGAACCGGACCCGGTACAGAATGGTTCACGGCCCTGACCGACACCTTGAACAAGGCCGCGACCTCCACCCGGTCTCGGCCCTCCACCAGCGCGGACACCGCCAGCAGCCGCACAGCCTCCTGCGTGTCCGGCGATCACGTCCGCGCATCCCCCACCAGATCACTCACGCATGGTTAACGAGTGTGAACCCAAAGCGTTTTGGAACAATAGTGAGAGCCGCACTGGATGCTAGAGGGGGCGTCGATCGCAGAAGCCCCGTCAGGGTAACCTGACGGGGCTTCGACTCTTACGCTGGGAA
This sequence comes from Streptomyces sp. NPDC098101, assembly GCF_044760185.1. NCBI lineage: Bacteria > Bacillati > Actinomycetota > Actinomycetes > Kitasatosporales > Streptomycetaceae > Streptomyces > Streptomyces sp. NPDC098101. Next base: position 211,221 of record NZ_JBIWAS010000001.1, read on the forward strand.
TCCGATTCTTGTCGGAAGTCCTCCGCTTGGGTGACGCGAGGCCTATCGCTTAAGTGCCACGCTGGCTGCGTGAATCATTCTATGAATGGCGCTCTCCATTCAATTCCCCGTGAACCCACGCTACGCACTCGGGGCGATTGCCTGATTCATTCCGACAGAATTCCTCAAGCGCTGCTCTGATCTGGTTGACAGGGAGGGTGCTTCTTGGGTCGAAGAAGTACGGGACGCCAGGATCTGATACCACGCGCGGATCGAAATCTGGGGGATTCGGATTATCGGAGACCCAGATGTGTTCGGAGATCTCGTCCCTCGTGATCCGGTCTTGATTTGCAGACCAAACGAGACCGCCGTATCCGGACTCCGAATTTACAGCAACCTGAAGGCAGTTGTCAGGCCACCAGTCGCGCACCGTTTCAGAGTGGCGCCGTTCGGCGAACATGAACGACGCGGTCTCTCCGGCGCTGATCCATGGCCCACTACGGTCCTCATGCTGAAGATTCTCTAGAACCTCCGTGATTAGTGCAGATTTCCCGTTCCAATCATCGGCGTACTGGTATCGCCCGTGGATTATTGCGTTAAGGATCATGGCGCCGATCCCTCTCCATGTATTATCTTCGCAGCCTCCGCGCCAGGATACCAGACCTCCATTGTGTAACCGACGGGAAGGATCTTGGCAACTGCCCCTTGACAGCCGTACATGTCGCCACACACGCCCGCTTTATTGTTCATGACCACAGTGGCTGATTTCGTTCTCCCGTCGCGCATTACCATGGCGTATTGCGCTTCGACGTGCTGCGCTGCCGGATAATACTTCACCCTTGGGTTGATAGGTGCTCCGTGCTTCCTCAAGTACGCGTCGGTCGCTTGAACCAGAGGACTGTTTCCTCCGGCCTCAATCTCATCATGTATTTCCTTTGAGTTGCTAAACAGGCGCCCCGTCGTGACGCGCTTGTTCGCGAGTTCGCTCAATATCTGAGCAACATTGAGGCAGGTGTTGTGGACGAGGACCGGGGTCTGGCCGGCCAGCACGTAGTACGTGTGCAGATCGTCAACGGTGAAGTTGTACGTCTTCACGTACTTGGTGAATGAAGCGTTTCTGTTGACGGCAACAGTCTCGCCCTTGTCGGTGAGCAGGGTCATGCCCGGCTTCAGGTCCTTCGCAGCAATCCAGGCGTGCTGCGAGGCTGACCAGAAGGGGTGCTCAGCCGTTGCCGTGAGGGTCTCCGTGCCGTCGGGGGTGGCGATGGAGAGTGTGTTGAGGTGCTTGGTTTCCTCGGTGCGGATCAGTTGAGTGACGGGTCGCGCGCCAGATTCTCCGGTTTCGGGATCAGTCGCGAGGACCTCGTCGCCGACCTCGACGTCCTGGATCTCCTTCGTGCTGCCATCGCCCATGAGGACGAGTGTTCCGGCGAGGAAGCACTGGCCACCGGTCAGTGGGGTTGACTTGCGAGGGGTTGTTCCTGCGCCTCCGCCAGCGCGGCCGTGCGCAATCATTTCCCCGATGAAGCCGGGCACTTGGTACCAGTCGGACGTCGAGTCCACGCCTTGTTCGAGGACCCATTGGTCGAAGCTGCCGCCGTAGTCGCAGCCCGGGGCGCCAGCTCCGCCGTTCCAGCAGTCGGAGTCGCCTAGCCACCCGAAGAGGGATGACGTGTGTGCGGCAATGCTGACTGTGCCCCAGAATGCTTCGCTGAAAGGATTCGACCAGGAGAGGTCATAGTTTCCCGCAGGGGCAGTTCCACTTGATCCTCCTCCTCTACCACCTCCACTGTTGGAGCTAGCTGTTCCGGATGCCTCTCCTGCGCCGGCGGTGACGGTTCCAACATTGGTGTTGCCACCTTCAGAGGGTTTCTGAACGTCTCCTGGGACTGTGCCCGTGAGCTCTGGGGCAGTTGGGATGCAGGAGTTTCCGTAGGCTCCGCAAACCTCTCTGAGGCCGGTGGGGTCCGAGGACGTGGTGGGGTGTTGGTTGGCGTAACTGTATCCGTTAAGAGATTGGTGCTGGTCGGTTGAGAGGATTGGGTCGACGCTGATGAACTGACCGATTTTTGGGTCATACTGGCGCGCGCCGATGTGTGTAAGACCCGTCGATTTGTCAGCGGTCTTGTTGAGGAAGCCCTTATCAGTGGGCCAGGTGCCAATTGAGCCGACGCGTTCCCCCCCGAACGGGGTCATGTAGCGCTTTGTGGGTTTTTGTGTGGTGTCCGAGGTGACAGCGAGGCTTTGGGTGCCGTGGTGGTCGCCTGCGAGGAACTGGAGCTGGGTCGTTCCGGTCTCGTTCGTGCGGACGGCGATCGGGGTGCCGCCAGCGGTGTAGCTGCGTTGGGCCCAGGTGGTGCCGTTGTCACGGCGGTGGAGTTCCGTCGCGCCGACGTACAGGACGCGTTCGCCGGCCTTGGTGTTGCGGATCAGCAGAGTGCCGTCAGCGTCGTACACGTAGTCGGTCGACTTGGTGCTTTCGGTGAGTGTGGTGAGCTGGCCTTCGGGTGACCAGGTCAGGTTCTGCTGTGCGGTGTCACCGGGACGCTTGGTGGTATTGCCTGCTGTGTCGTAGTCGTAGACCTTGTCCTTGGTGGGGTCGGCGGCGGTGCCGCATGTGGTGCGGGGGGTGGTGTAGCGCAGTGCGTGCGGCTGCTTGGCCGGGTCGTAGCAGTACGTCGTGGTCGTGTTGCCTGTGGAGAGGTGCTGTGTCTCCGTCTTGCGCTGACCGGCGGTGTTGTAGGTGTACGACGTCCAGTACGGGGCGGGGCCGTCTAGGGTGCTGGCGTTGCGCGTATCGCCACAGTTCTGGGAGGTCGGGGTCCAGGCTTCGGTCAGGCGGCTGTGGCCGTCGTAGGCGAAGCACTGGGTTTCGGCCTTGGTGGTGCCGCCGAGGGTCGTCGGGTCGGTGATCGAGGTGACGTTGCCGGCTTGGTCATAGGTGTAGGTGAGGTGCTGCAGCATGTACGGGTGTGTCTGGTCCGTGACATGACTGAGGGTCAGGCGGTCTGTTCCTTCCTCGTACCTGTTGGTGACATAGACGTTGCGGTCACCTGTGCCGCCCTTGCCGAGGGTGAGCTGCAGGACTTGGCCGGTCTCGGAGTAGTCGGCCTGCTGCAGGTAGCCGTTGAGGCCCTTCACGGACGTGAGCTGGCCCAGGGCTCCGTAGCCGTACCCGATGACCTCGCTCGCCAGACCGCCCAGAGCGGGTTCGCTGGTGCTGCCCACGGTTCCGTCGATGCGGTAGGTGGACTGATAGGTCAGTTTCCCGCCTGGCACGGACGGGGTGATCGGGTCTGTGGCAGGGAGGGTCAGCTCGGTCGTCGCGGGCTGATTGAAGATGTCGTACGCCGTGACCGACTTGGTGTACGCCTTGCCGGACTTGCCTCCGATGTAGCGGGTTGAGGCGGCGGGAAGACCCTTGAGGGGGGTGTCGTAGGTGCGGCTCGTCAAAAGCGCGGCGTCCGATGCCGTGCCCGACCAGGTGTTGGTCGGACGGCCGAGAACGTCGTATCCGGTCACGACCGTGGAACTTCCGGTCGTCACCTTCACCGGCCGGTCAAGGCCGTCGTATTCGGTACGAGTCGTACCCTTATCAGGGTCCTCCGTGGTCTTCTGCCGACCGTACTGGTCGTAGAAGTACTTCCACACGGCGCCGTCCGGCCCCGTGATCTTCGACTGCTTGCCGTCACGGGTGTACTCGAACTCAGTCGAGGTGTAAGAACTTCCGAGCGTTGCCCCGTACTCGGCGTCCGCCGGGCTCGGACCCGCGTACGCACGGGTCTCGATCGTCCGGCCGAGGGCGTCGGTGATTGCACGCGTCGCGGAACCGCCGTCGAGCGCGGTGGTGGCGGTGGAGTCGCCGGTGTAAGTAGTGCTGGTAGTCCACTTCAGCGTGCCCTTGACGTACAGGGCATTGGACGTGGGTCGCCCTGCACCGTCGAAGACCGTCTCGGTCTGCTTCGGTGCTCCTCCGTACATCGCCCGCGCGTACTTCGAGCCCGGTACGTTCGTGTCGAAGACGTCGGAGTAGGTGGCGTAGACGCTTCCCAGGGTGTTGTAGCGGGTGTCCGTCAGCAGGCGCCCGCCCTGAGGAGTCGGGGTCTGTGTCTGAAGCGGTCGCAGTAGCGAGTCGTAGATCGCGTAGCTCGTGTTGTACGTTTCGCCGTCGGCCTTGAGGCTTGCCGTCGAGACCCAGGACTCTGCGGTGTTGCTGAGCGAATACCTGTACTGAGTGTTGGGCAACTGTGTGCTGCGGTTGCGGTTCGGCAACCACACGTCGGTCAGGCGGCCCATCGCGTCGTAGGCGAGCTCGGTCTTCTTCAGGTTCGCGTCGTAGGTGCGCTGGGCGAGGCCGCGCCGCGGGTCGAGGTAGCTGGTGACCTTGTGCGTCAGGGGATTGGTGACGGTCGTTCTCGTCAGCGGACCCGAATCCACGGGCGAGTACGCCGTGGTCATGGTGCTTCCCTGCGCGTCGGTGACCGCAGTGGGCCGACCGAGGTTGTCGTAGGCGGTGACGCTGGTCTTCTGCCACGTCACAGCTCCGCCTGTGCCGTATGCGGAGGCGCGTCCGGTCCAGGTGGGAAGCCCCTTGACCGGCTTCATCGTCGTGGACCAGGCGATGTCGTCGTAGGAGATCGCCGTATCGGCCATGACGTTGGAGCGCGTGCCGTCGGCCGCGGCGAGCTGGAGATCGGCCTCCTTGTACCCGCAGTTGAGGCCCACAGTGCGCACACGCGAGACGAGATTGGTCAACCCTGCGTCGGCATTGCGGGCGTACCAGGTCTCGGTGCAGACCTCGTCGCCCGACTTGTCCTCGTCACCCAGGTCGACAGCCTCGGTGGGCATGCCGTAGTCGTCGAACGAGACGGTCGACGTGGCGCGTGAGCGCCAGGAGCTGGATGCGGTGAGGTAGGTGTAGGACGTCGTGCGCTGGGTGCGGACGAAGCGGGATACATGGTCGCCGGCGTCGGGGACAGCGGATTGGCGCGCGGTTTCGCGCGACCAGGGCAGGTTAGCCGTCGCGGAGATCGGAGTTGCACCGTCGTAGGTCACCTGCTCGCGCAGTGTTCCCGCGTAGTAGTTAGCGTCCGGCACCGAGGCGAGCCCGATTGCTGGCTGCGTGAGCGGGGCGATCGACACGGACTTGGTCGTGCCGTTCTTGTTCCTGTCGCCGTGCATGCCCTGCATGTACAGCGACACCGTCTTGGTCCGGTTGACTCCGGTTCTGACCGCACCCTTGTAGACCGTGACCTCACGGTAACCGCGCCAGTCCGACCAGGTCCGCTCGTCCTCCGGCGTGAACGGGTCATCGTTGTAGCGCCAGGCAGCGCCGCTATAGACGTACTGGTTCTCGACGGGCTCGTTCCAGCCTGCCAGGTCGGATGTGAGGACGCCGATCACACGGTACTTGTGAAACCAGTCGACCGACGCTATGGAACTGCCGTTGATGTTCCAGTACTGGGGATAGCAGTTCCGGGTGTTGGTGTCCTCGGCAGCGGTGAGAACCTGGCTGCGTACGCACTCCGCAGGGGACATCTCCACGGTGGTGATGCCGCCGGTCTCGGAGACGACCGTGCGGATCCGAGGGCGGGTCAGAGCCAGGATGTGGTCGGCGTTGTCATCCACTCGGTTCGGACGCATGTCGTAGGTGAAGACCACCGGGTTCGACTTGATGGCGGTCGTCCCGGCCTTTGCGGTCCGTGTGATCGACTTCAGTGTGAGGACGTGGTCGGAGGTGTCACCGATGTCGCCTCCGTCCTGGTACTCCTGAACGAGGTCCCAACTGTCGACCGCGTCGTAGGTGCCTGTGGTCGTATTCCACGAGTGAGTGTCGATGCCGGTCAGCCGCTTGCGGGTGAAGAACGAGGGCGACTGGGACAGACACTCGGTGGAGCCACTGGCGCAGATGGCATCGAAGGGTACGTCCGGCCAGGTCTCGGCCGTCTCCTTCGTCAGCGACGAGCATGCTCCCTCCGTGCAGCGCTCGGCGTAGCCGAAGGTCACTTTGGCGTCTGCGTCGTCCGTGAACAGGGCACCCTTGCGAAGGCCGTACTTGATCTCCTTCAGGTACCCGCCGCGTACGTATTCGGCATCGGCCTTTGTGGCCTTGTTCTTCTTGTAGTAGTTCTTCTCTGCCGTGTACCAGTAAGTAGCGGCGTTCCCGTGGGTGTCCTCGACGTAGTCGAGGTTCCAGCGCCAGGCCTGCGTCACCGACCGTTCGGCGAACGTGGCACCCGCGTCATGGCCGGGCTCACCGGCGTCGTCGCCGAATACGGGCGTGGTCCAGGCGGAATTGGTGCGCTCGGTGGTGGCGCCGTCGAGTTTGTCACGGCCGAACACGTACTTCGTTCCGTCGCCGGTGATGACGGTCCAGTACTCGCCGTTGTCATCGTCGTTGGCGGCTCCAGTGGAACGGGTCACCTTCGACGCGTCGTCGTTCTCCAGCTTCCACTCGCTGGTGGTGGCAGTCGGGTTCGTCGCGTCAGCCTTCACCAGGCGCGAGGATTTCCCGTTCAGCACGATCCGTGCGTTGTCGTACTTCCAGCAGCGGTCGAACACATCCGTGTGTCCGTCTTTGTCGCAGATGCCATACGAGCGTTCGATGTAGGACTCGGTGAGGGAGAACCCTTCACCGATGGTGGTTCCCTGGTTATTGGTGGTCGCGGTGCGCCCATCGATGCTGCCAGAGTCGTAGCCCAGACTGAGGGACGGAGTCGGGCCTGCGGCTGCAGGCGGGAGAGCGAGACCGTACGACCAGGTGAACGAGCCGGAGCTACCTCCGGCGGACCACGAGGACGAGGCTGAAAGCGGTGTCGCGCTGTAGTCGCCGGTGCCGTTCGCCGCTGCGCCATCGGCGCCGGCTGCGGTCAGGGCCATGACTGTCACGCCAGAGGTCGAGGACCCGAGCTGGGGTTCGACGCCCTCTCCGTCGGCGCTCTGGGCGAGAGAGACGCGGGAGGTGACCGTCTGGTTCTTCGGGTCGTTGCGCGAAGGAAGGGGGGTTTGGGTCCGGCACTCGGCCTTCTGCGGCGTGGTCAGGGAGCACGTCGGGAGTTGCACTAGCCGGAGTCGGCCGGCCCAGCCACCTCCGATGGCGGACGCGAAACCGCTGTAACCGATGCTCACCTCGGCCCCACCGGCTCGTTCTGCCTCGGCGGTCAGCACAACTCCGGATATCCCGAGTTGGTCTGCGGCCTTCTGGCCCAGCACCGTGACCGTCGCATGGCCGTTCGCTTGGAGAGCGTTCCTGGCGTTGGAGCGAGCGAGGGTGACGGGTAGGCCGCCGGGTGCGATCTTGGTGCGCCCGGCCGTTAGTGTGACATCGGCATTGCCGGCCGCGGGCCAGACCGATCGCAGCTGCTCGGCCCGGGCGCGCATCACCTGGGTCGTGCTCTCCTGCAGTTCCTTCGCAACCTGTTCCCGGGCCTTTTTGGCGCCCGGACCCGAGCCCTCATGGATCTTGCCGACTCGAGGCTTGGGCACGTCCGGTCGGCCCAGGCCGCCTGTGCCTTCGGCAGCTACAGGGGTAAGGCCGATCGGGATCGACAGCGCCAGGGCCAGAGGCACGATGACGAGCGCTCTGCGGCGTCTACGCCGCGGCCTTCCCTCTTGCGCACTTGTTCTGCCTATTACGGGTTTCACAGATACTCTCCCCACCCCTTCGAACTGCGGATTGATAGAAGCCATGGGCTCCTTGCCCTGGCTTGAAGAGCAGGAGTGGGCGGCACCAGGCACACGGTGCCGCCCACTCCTTGCCTAGCTGTGCCGTCAGGAACTGATCAGCGCGTCGATCTGGGTCTCGTTGTGTACAGCTCCCGACCACACCCGTATGTCGGATACGCGGGCTGCGAGGAAGTGCTTCCAGGTTCCGGCGGACAGTCCCTTGGCGATCGTGAGCTCTCCGGTGCCGAGTTTGGCCGTGAACGTCTTCGGAACAGCGTCGAGTTCCGTGCCGACGCGGAGTGAGATCGTGGCGGCCTGGGCGTCATACACCCCGGTCAGGCGGACAGGGGTATCCAGTTCGGACTCTTTTTCGGACCGGACCGAAGAGAAGGTGCCATCCGTGTTGAGCCGCCCGAAGTGCCAGTAACCTACTGGCACTTCTTTCTCGACCATGTCCTTCGTTCCATCTGGGAGCGTGATCTCGACAAGGTCCAGCTTGGTCTCAGCGGCTTGGTACCACAAACCCCAGGCTGAGCCGTCCGCGGTGCGCTGTCCGAGAATCTGGCCGACATAGCCCGTGCTCTTTGCGTTGATCTTGGTCTTGTCCAGAGCTACCTGAGTCGTCACCGTGAACGACCCCGTGTCATCGACCAACGGGCCCTTGTACGTGGCAGCGTCGTCGACGCCGTCGAAGACGATGTCTTCACCAGCCACCGTGGCGCCGCCCGTCAAAGTCAGAGTCTTGCCGTATCCGGATGTGGTGTCTGCGACCGTCGTTCCGGAGGCTCCGCCAGGGGACCAGTCGGCCACGAGTTCGGCCGCGTTGAAGCCGCCCGGAAGGAGGGCGCTCGCCTCATCAAGGATGTCCGAGGCATCCACCTTGCTCTGCCAGACGTTGACCTCGTCGATCGAACCCTTCCAATAGTCGTAGTACGCACCACGCCACCAAGCTCGACCAATCTGGAACTTACCCGTGGACGTCCACGACGGGGCCACCTGGTCCGTTCCCTGGAGCTTGCCGTTGACGTAGAGGGTGATCTCTGTGTTGGTAGCGTCGTAGACGGCTGCGAGATGAGTCCACACACCGAGGGTGGCCGGTTCCTTGGACTGCACGAACTGGGTGGTCAGGTTGCCGTCCGTGGCATCCTTCGGCGAGGTGCGTATCTCCCATTTCCCCGACTCGGAGCGATACCCGAGGTAGAAGGCGCTGTACCAACCGCCGGTCATCGTGCCGTCCTGGCTCAGCGCCGTTTGATTCTGGCTACCGTCCTCCAACCTGACCCAGGCGGAAACTGTGTAGGAAGAGCCGGTCGTCACTACGGGCCCAGCGGTGGAGGCATAGCCGGTGGTGCCGCCGAGTGAAAGGCCCCCGTCCACCACCTGCGGATCCAGAAGCGCCCCGTCCTTGTCATGGGTGATCACTCCTCGGCGGCCGCGGTTGTCGCGAGTCGCGGCCCCGTACAAGGTCGCGTGGGACAAACCCCCGTCCGGCGCGTTGTCGAGTGCCGCGCCGGATGTCCCCATGAACTGCCATCGGCCGACAGGATCAGCTCCCTTGGCGACTCTGAAGTCATGTGCCATCTGGGTGCCCCATCGCCCTTGAGGGTCCTCGGCTCGTACGAGGAGCGTGTAGGTACCGGCTGCGGGTGGCTTTATCGTCACCGTTGCAGTCGAGCCAGCCACTTCAGCCCAGTAGCCGTTGGAGAGGCGGTAGTGGTACGACACGACGGTGTCGCCGGCGGCAGGCTTGAAGGAAACCGTTCCAGGCACGCCAGGGGCGCCGTAGAAGGGACAGCTATTTGGATCGGAACACGGCTTGTAGGGGCTCCCGAAGGTGACCGTGGGTGCCTTCGGCGCCGTCGGATCGACCATGAAGTAGCACCAGGGCGCATACCCCGAGGCAGATGCCTGGACATTGGCGTCGGTGAATACCTGGGTGGCGGCCGAGTAACGGTAGAGGCGCCCCTCGGTCAGCTTCGTGGGCCACAGTGCCGTGGTCTTCCAGTTGTCCGGGACAGTGCTGGTACTCGGACTCGCCATACCACTGCCGGACCAGACGCCGTCAGAAACCCAGTACTCAAGGCGCATCCACGTCCTCAGTTTGGCCTGAGCCTCGCCGCCAGGAGCGGTCTGCGGGGTTGCGGTAAAGGTGGGCTGCGGATTGTCCAGTACCGCCGGGTCCGCGCCGTTGGTGTCGCATATCCGGCTGCTACCGCTCACGATGCCGACGTTGGTCGGCAATGCCGGTTTGGCGACGTACAGCACCCGCAGGACCGCGTCATTCCTGAAGCGCTTCCACGCCGAGGTATCAGTCTCACTCCCAGCCCGGAGCTCCAACGTCAGCCGCGCGAACTTGCCGGCAGCGAAAGCCTGCACAGTTGGCGTGAGGTTCTCGTTCGGCTCCTGCGGGTTGTCGTTGAACTCGATCGGAGCATCAGGGGAGTCCGGATCACACAGCGATCCGCGTCCGGCGGAAACCCACAGATCGGCCATCCAGTCGAGCTCGGCGGGCCGGGACGCCCACGTGGTGGCCGAGGAGATGTTGTTCGTTCGAACCAGGTCAACCTGCCGGGGATCGCACTGGAAAGACCACGGCTCGGTCACCGCGAACGTAGCGTCCAGCACCTGCTTGCCCTTGAGGTTGTCAGGAGCGAACTCGAAGTACAGACGCTGAACGTAGCCGGGGCCGCAGTAGTAGCCGTTCCAGCTGCCGCACTTGCCGGCGCCCTGACCGCGCTCGTCGTCGCCGTTACCCCACCCGTAGGACTCGTAACCGTCGTTGCGCAGCAATGTCCGCTCCGACTCACCCCACGTCACTGTCGGGTCGATGAACAACGGGTAGTCCTCGGATGCGGTACTGCTGAGCATCCCGGCGTCCGGAACGACAGTGAGCGCATCTGCCTTGACATCGACATCCATGCGGGCGACGTTGTCACCCTGCCCCGGCTGCAGACCGGTACCGGAAGGCGCCTGCTCAGACGGGTCGGCGGGACCCGGCGGCGCGTCATTCGCCGCTACGACAGTCTGCCGCACCAACTGTGGCGCCGCGCCAGGCACGTCATCAACCTTTCCGGCCGAGTCCCACATTCGAGCCGGCGGAGCACGGAAGACAGTGGCCCCGCTGCCGTCGACTGCGGCAAGACTCCCGGCAGCACCTTCCCGAACAGTCAGGGCATGTGCCTTCAGACCAAAAGTGAGCTCCTTGAGTGCCGGGTTCGCCGCTGCTGCCGGCGTCTTGACCACCAGTACTTGCTGGAAGCTCTCAACTGTCGCGGTCAGCTTCAGGTCGACGTCAGGCAACACATCGCGGTAGACCGCGTTCGCTCCATCGATTTCAGGAACTGGCAGATCGCCCGGCCAATCGAGCTGAAGCGAACGACCGCGATCGGCGATCTCGACCAGCGGGGCGGCGTCGCCGCCCCCAGAGAACGACATCACCGCAGACGCGGCTTTGGGGCCAATCGACCCGTCCTCACGCCGCTCCAGCATCGGGTCCGGCACCTGCCAGCCACCACCGGGTTTTGCCACGCGCACCGGCACCGTGTGCTGCTCCAAAGTGAAAGTGAACCCGTCGGAGTTCGCGAACACGCTTGCTCGCTCGGAACGCTTGCTCTCGACCTCGACACGCTGGCCGGACTCCTTGGCCGTCTTCAGAGCGAGGTCCGCCTCGCCAAGAACGGGCGCATCAACGGTTGGCGCGGCTGCCCGTGCTGCAGGAGATGGAACCATCAACCCCATGGCCAAAGCGGACAAGACGACTCCCGCGCTCCAGGCACGTTGATACGCCCGGTGTCTCTTCACAATCCCCACCCCTGCTTAACACAACGCTCACAGTAGGTGGGTCACCCAATGCTCTGATCAACGGCAGGTCAAGGCGCGTTCAGTGAGTATGGCAAGTTGAGCGAGGAGCGTAGTAGTCCGGCGTCCCGCATCAGGTCGAACCCGTCCATCGCTTCTCTGGAGGCAAGACGTGCGCGGAGGTGCGCATCGGGTTCCGGCTGTCGGACTTCTGAGCTGGGTGCGATCTTCCTCCCGTCGGCGTAGCGGAACTCGCTGCTGAGCTGACCGTATTGGCTGCTGTCCTGGACATGGCGGTTGTTCAGGCCGTGGGTACTGCGGTACGAACTTGGTGGAGTTCACCACGCGCTTCGGGATTTCCGTGAACTACCGGCGGCCGGTCGTTGAGGCCGGTGGACCGTAAGTCCTCGCTCAGGATGCTCTACGACGCGCGGCATGACGCTGGTCCGCAGGCTGTCGGGGGCGTCCAGGTGAAGCCCCGAATTTAATCGGTGGTGCCGTGCCCCGAGGTGGGGCTATGGTTCTGCTCGTTCCAGGGCGCGGCTGTGTCGTCGCCGAGGGAACGGTGGTCGGTTCGTCGAATGAAGAAGCAGGAGGTGAGGACATTGATGACTGTCACGCTGACGGGCTCTGCCCGCATTCAGGAGTTCATCGTTCCCACCTCCGTGGCCTCCGGCTGACACCCACTCGATTCGCGCGCTCGGAGCGCGCCGCCGGGGCCACCCCTGTGAAGGGTCCCCCTTGTCTTTCCCGCTTTCCCTTGACTCCTCCTCCCTTCTCGACGCCCATGGCTGGGACTCCGGCTGGGCCGACGCCTTCGCGCCGTACGCCGTCCGGGGGCTCGTTCCCGGGCGGGTCGTCCGGGTCGACCGGGGTCAGTGCGACGTCGTCACCGCCGACGGGACCGTCCGCGCCGACACCGCGTTCGTGACCCCGCACGACCCGCTGCGGGTCGTGTGCACCGGTGACTGGGCCGCCGTCGACCCCGAGGGCGCCGGTGATCCCCGGTACGTACGGGCGTGTCTGCCGCGCCGTACCGCGTTCGCGCGCTCCACCTCCTCCAAGCGGTCCGAGGGGCAGATCCTCGCCGCCAACGTCGACCACGCCGTGATCGCCGTCTCGCTCGCCGTCGAGCTCGACCTCGGCCGGATCGAACGCTTCCTCGCCCTGGCGTGGGAGTCCGGCGCCCAGCCGGTCGTCGTCCTCACCAAGGCGGACCTCGTCCCCGACCCCGTCGGTCTCTCCTACCTCGTCGAGGACGTCGAGACCGTCGCCCCCGGCGTACGGGTGCTGCCCCTCAGCTCGGCCACGGGCGAGGGGGTCGACGTGCTCTCCGGCGTCGTCGCGGGCGGCACGACCGTGCTGCTCGGGGTCTCCGGCGCCGGCAAGTCCACCCTCGCCAACGCGCTCGTCGGCGAGGACGTCATGTCCGTCCAAGCCGCCCGCGACGTCGACGGCAAGGGCCGCCACACCACCACCACCCGCAACCTCTTCGTCCTGCCGGGCGGGGGCGTCCTCATCGACACCCCCGGCCTGCGCGGCGTCGGGCTCTGGGACGCCGAGACCGGCGTCGGCCAGGTCTTCTCGGAGATCGAGGAGCTGGCGGCGGAGTGCCGCTTCCACGACTGCGCCCACGAGGCGGAGCCGGGCTGCGCGGTGGCCGCCGCCATCGAGGACGGCACCCTGCCCGTCCGCCGCCTGGAGAGCTTCCGCAAGCTCATGCGCGAGAACCAGCGGCTGGTGGCCAAGACCGACGCCCGCCTGCGCAACGAGATCCGCAAGGACTGGAAGCGCAAGGGGGACGCGGGCCGGGCCGCCGGCGAGTTCAAGCGCAGCGGCCGGCTGCGGTAGCCCGTACGGGCGGGGACGTACGGCTCCGGGGAGCGCGATGTCCGAAAACCGCGAGCCCCGGGCCGTGCGCCGCCGCACACTGGAACCCGTGAGGGACGACGACACCCGCTACGAGGCGGTCAGCAGCAGGGACGCGCGGTTCGACGGAGAGTTCTTCTTCGCCGTCCGGACCACCGGCATCTACTGCCGTCCCAGCTGCCCCGCCGTCACCCCCAAGCGGCGGAACGTCGCCTTCTTCCCGACGGCCGCCGCAGCCCAGGGCCACGGCTTCCGGGCCTGCCGCCGCTGCCGCCCAGACGCCGTGCCCGGCTCCGCCGAGTGGAACGTCCGGGCCGACGTCGTCGGACGCGCCGTCCGCATGATCGGGGACGGCGTCGTCGACCGCGAGGGCGTCCCCGGCCTCGCCGGACGCCTCGGCTACAGCCCCCGCCAGGTCCAGCGCCAGCTCACCGCCGAACTCGGCGCCGGGCCCGTCGCCCTCGCCCGCGCCCAGCGGGCCCACACCGCCCGGCTGCTGCTCCAGACCACCGGGCTCCCCGTCACCGAGATCGCCTTCGCGTCCGGCTTCGCCAGCGTCCGCCAGTTCAACGACACGATCCGCGCCGTCTACGCCCGCACCCCCACCGCCCTGCGCGCCGAGTCCGGCACCGGCGCGGGAGCCCGCACCGCCCTCGCCGCCGGGGTGCCGCTGCGGCTCGCCCACCGGGGCCCCTACGCGGCCGGCGAGGTCTTCGACCTGCTCGCCGCCGAGGCCCTGCCCCGCGTCGAGGAGGTCGTCGGCGCCCCCGGCGCCCGCACCTACCGGCGCACCCTCCGCCTCCCGTACGGCACCGGGATCGTCTCCGTCGACGAGCGCTCCGCCGGGCGCTGGCTGGACGCCCGGATCCACCTCACCGAGCTGCGCGACCTGACCACCGCCGTGCACCGGCTCCGCCGCCTCTTCGACCTGGACGCCGACCCGTACGCCGTCGCCGAACGCCTCGGCGCCGCCCCCGGGCTCGCCGCCGAGGTGGCCGCCCGGCCCGGCGTGCGCTCCCCGGGCACGGCCGAACCCGAGGAGTTCGCGCTGCGGACCCTCCTCGGCGCCGAGGAGTCCGCCCGGGTCGTCGAGGAGCACGGCACCCCGGCGGCCACCGCCTGCGGCGGCCTCACCCGCCTCTTCCCCGCGCCCCGGGACCTGACCGGCCACCCCGTCGCGGGGCCGCTGGCCCGCGCGCTCGCCGACGGAGCCGTACGCCTCGATCCCGGGGCCGACCGCGACGAGGCCGAGCGCGCGCTGCTCGCCGTCCCCGGAGTGACCCCCGGGGCCGCCGCCCTGATCCGGATGCGGGCCCTCGGGGACCCCGACGCGGCCCTGCCGGACGGGCCCGGGGCGGAGGAGTGGCGGCCCTGGCGCTCGTACGCCTTCCGCTATCTCTTCCCGGCCGAGACCGCCGGGACCGCCGGGACCGCCGGGAGTCCGCTTCCGCGCGCCGAAGACGCGGGAGCCCCGTGAGGACCGGACGGTCCTCACGGGGCTCCCGTGGTTCTTCCCGCGGATCGGCTACCGCGCGGCGTACCCGAAGCGGACGCCGCCCGAGGGCAGCCCGCCCGTCCCCGGCCGGTACGCGGTCACCGGGGCGACCGCCCCTCCGGCGGTGACGTTGGACATCGGCAGGGCGTACAGCGCGCCGCCGGCGTTCGGGCCGTAGGCCATGCCGACGTACAGGCGCGTGCCGGTGAAGGCGAGGCTCTTGCCGAGGTACTGCTTGGCGCCCGGGGTGCCGGGGATGCCGTCGCCGTCGCCCGCCTCGATCCAGCGGTCGTTGGTCCCGGCCGCACCGGCCAGGGAGAAGGTGTGCACCGCGCCCGCCTGGGCGGCCGTGCCGAGGGTCTCGCCGGGCGTGCCGACGGCGAGCCGCATGGAGGCGGAGGTGCTCACCGCGTCCGGGGCGGTGTTGACGGCGGCCAGGGTCTCGCCCATGCGGTCGCCGACCTCGGAGGTGCCGGAGACCGTGTCGTCCGCGGTGCCCTGCTTCAGCTCGCGCAGGTAGCTCCACGTGCCGTCGGCCTTGATGCGGATCTGCACGACCCGGCCCGCGTTGGCCCGGTCCTGGCCGTCCACGACCACGCCCTCGCCGGGCGAACCGATCGCGAGGATCGACTCGGAGGCGGTGGCGGCGCCCGACGCCCGGAACGGGGCGATGGCCACCGCGAAGCCGAACTCGTCACCGGCCTCGGCGCCGCCGGAGATCGCGGGGTTGTCCTGGTCGAGGCCCGCCAGCGGTGTGGGCTTCCCCTCGGAGTCGAGCTTGTTGGGGTTGAAGATCGCCACCCCGCCGGACTTCGCCAGGCTGCCGATGGCCTCGCCGGGGGAGCCGATGGCGAGGAAGTTGGAGTCGCCGGCCACGCTGAAGCCGAACTTGTCGTCCTTCTCCGCCGTGCCCGGGACGCCCGCCTTGTCCTGGTGGATGGCGACGCTGGTGGTGCCGCGCACGTAGAAGGCCCCGCCCGCGTTGGTGAGGGTGCCGAGGGACTCGCCGGGGACGCCGATCAGCAGGTACGGCTCGCCCGACCGGGTGGTGCCGGCCGCGAGGGAGTGGCCCATGCGGTCGCCCGCCTCGGGGCCCGAGGCGGCGATCGCGCCCGTGCCCTGGCCCTGCTCGAAGTGCGTGGCCTTCTTGCTGCCGGTGCCGAGGCCGCCGGCCGCGCCGTAGAGCACGTCCACGAAGCCCGCGTCGACCACGGAGCCCGCGTCCTCCCCGGGGGTGCCCACGACCAGGTCGGTGTAGCCGTCCTTGTCGTAGTCGACGGTGGCGAGCTTCTCGCCGAACCAGTCGCCCTGCTCCGAGCCGCCCGGCACCCAGTCGAGGTCCTGGTGGATGCCCGCGGTGCCCTTGCCGCCGCCGTACGTGATCCAGACCGCGCCGGCGGTCGTGGTGCCGCCGACGGTGGCCGCCGGGTCGGCGATCGCGATGTCCTCGGCGCCGTCGCCGTTGAAGTCCACGATGCCGGTCTTCTTCGGGGCGATCGCCTGGCCGAGGTCGATGCGCGGGGTGGTGGCGCCCGTGTAGCCGATGGGCCGACCGGTGCTCTTCAGGAGCGCCTGGAGCTCCGTGACGCTCTTGGTGGGGTACGTCTGCCGCAGCACCGCGAAGGCGCCGGTCACGTGCGGCGCGGCCATGGAGGTGCCGTTCTTGGGGGCGTACGTACCGCCGGGGACGGAGGAGACGATGCTGGTGCCGGGGGCGAACAGGTCCAGGAGCGGGCCCCTGTTGGTGAATCCGGACAGCTCGTCGTCGGGGGTGGTGGAGCCGACGGTGACGGCGGAGGAGACGCAGCCGGGGGCGCTGACCGCGTCGGCGTAGCCGTTGTTGCCGGCCGAGACCACGGTGGCGACACCGGCGGCCAGCAGCTTGTCGACGGCCACCTTGCGGGGGTCGGCGGTGCAGTCGGTGGTGTAACGGCCGCCGCCGAGGCTCAGGTTGGCCGCGATGACGGGCGTCCCGGCCTGACGGAGCTGCAGCACCTTGTCGAGGCCCGCGAGCTGGGCGCTGGTGAAGCTGAGGACGCACGGGGTGGAACCGCCGCAGTAGTCCTCGGAGTCGAACTTGCTGAAGACCTGGATGGCGATGAGGTCGGCGCCGGGGGCCACGCCGCGCGCCGGGGCGCCGCTGATGCCGGCGCCGTTGCCGACGGCGATGCCGGCCACGTGGGTCCCGTGGTCGCACCCGGAGATGGTCGCGCACGGCCCGGTCTCGGAGTCGGCGGTGCCCGCGCCCTCCTGCACCCCGGCCCCGTTGGGGCAGAGGCTGGAGGCGCCGAGGTCCGCGTCGCTCGGGGAGAAGCAGGCCTCGGTCTTGACGCGGCCCTTCAGGAACGGGTGGCGGACGGCGACGCCGGTGTCCAGGACGGCCACCGCGCTGCCCGCGCCGGTCTTGCCCGCGGCGAAGGCCTTGTCGCCGCCGATGAGGGGGACGCTGTTGTCCAGGGTCGGCGGCACCGGGACGTCCTCGGTGACGCTGACCACGCCCGGCTTGGCGGCCAGCCGGTCAAGGCCGGCCCGGTCGACCTTGAGGGTGACCACCGGCAGGATCGCGAAGGACTGCTTCGTCTCGCCCGCGCTCGCCGCGTCGGGGAGGTCCGCCCGGTCCTCGGTGACGACGTTGACGCGGACGGTGCCGCCGCCGTCGGTGGAGTCGTACAGGGGAGGGTCGATCACCCCGTCGGCCGCTTCGGCCGCCGCGGGGGCACTCAGCGGCGCGGCGGCCTGGGCCGGTACCGCGCCGAGCGACACGGCCGTCAGCGCGGTGACGACCGTGGCCCAGAACTTCTTCTTCACAGTTGCCTCGGAGAGAAAGAGGACGTCGCTCGGCCCGTGGAGAACGGGGGCGCGGCTCGGCCCGGGGAGACGGTGGCAGCACACGGGTGCGGGAGGGGTGACGGAGCGCCGGGCGCGGTGTGCGGTGGGAGAGGGGGCCGGGCGGCGAGGGTCTCGTCGCCCGGCCCCCGGTGTCCCGGGGAGTGCTCCGTCGGGAGAACGGGCCGGAGATCAGGTCTTGTTGGCGCCGTTCTTCGGGTTGCCCTTGCGGACGCCCTGGCGGTAGGTCCAGGCGGTGGCGCGGCACGGCTTCTTCCAGAAGTAGCCCGCGCAGACCTTGTCGCGCAGCGTGGTGTAGAAGACGTCGTCCACCGCGACCTTCTTCCGGCGGTCGAGGTAGTACGCGTAGCCCTTGTAGGTGTTGCCGATCAGGCCGTAGCCGTAGTCGTGCATGTCGCACGCGGGCCGGAAGTTCCAGCCGCCCGGCTTGCTGACGTTCGGGCCGGGGGTGCTGCAGCCGTCGTTGTTGATGCCCACGACGCGGTAGCCGGTCTTGGTCCACTTGAAGTACGGCTTGTGCCAGCCGTAGTGCGCGGCCCAGGCGGCGCAGCCGGTCTTCCAGTAGTACAGCCAGTGGCGGGCCCAGCTGCACTTGCGCGGGTAGGCCTCCGGGTCGGAGATCTCACCGGGGCCGATGTCCGTGGCCGGGGGAGCGGTGGCGTTCGCGTCGGTGATCCCGCTCGCGCCCTCGATCGGCGCGTCCGAGGACGGACGGGCGGGGCCGGCCGGCAGCACGTCAGGGGAGGCCGACGTCGTCGGGTAGGCGAGGTCCCAGTCGCCGTTGTCCGGCGAGACGATGTCGGAGACGCGGCCGGTGGAGTCGTACACGTAGGAGGAGACCGCGGCGCTGCTCTCGACCGGGTTGGTCACCGAGCGCAGCAGGCCGGAGGAGTCGTACGCGTAGCGGGCGAGGGTCTGCGTGGTGGTGCCGGTGGTGACCTTCACCTCCTTGGCGCGGCCCGAGTAGTCGCCGAGCTTCGTCCCGGAGGCGGTGGTGGAGGCCGCGTAGCTGATCGCGACGGTCTCCTTCAGGGCCTCTCCGACGGCCGGCTCCGTGATGGTGGAGACCCGGCCCTTGGAGTCGTAGGTGACGGTGGAGACGCCGTAGGCCGCGTTGCCCGAGCCGGTGACCCGCCAGGCGTTGGTGCCGGGGGCGACCTGCTTCCAGGTGCGGGTGGGCTTGAGGTCGGCGGCCGACACGGGCTCGTCGCCCGCCTCGGAGGCGCCGGCCGGCTGCCCCTCGTCCGCGACCGTGAGGTCCACGTTCAGGGTCTCGACGACGGTGGAGACCAGGGTGCCGGTGGCGGCGTCCCACCGGGCGGTGTCGGTGATCCTGTCGCCCGTGGAGGTCTCGTACTTCTTCACCCAGCCGCCGTCGGGGGCGTCGAGGCTGCTCTTGAGCAGGTAGCGCGTCGACTCGCCCACGCCGAGGTCGGTGACGACGATGGCGTCGCCCTGCTGCTCCAGCTTCTGGTTGAGCTCGCCGCCCAGGAACTCGGCTTCCCAGCCGGGGCCGAAGACGCCCATGTCGGGGCGGTTCGTGGGGGCGGACTCGGGCTTGGCGACGTCGCCCGCCCGGGCGGCGACGGTGTGCCTGCGGCCCACGGAACCGGCGGAGACGTCGTTCTCGGCGATCTCGAAGGTCTGGCTGCCGGTCGAGTACATGCCCGGGCCCACCTCCTCGAACTCGCCGGTGGCCGCCGGCGGGTCGACGATCCCCGTTCCGGCCGTTCCCGCTCCGGCGGCCTGCGGCCCGGCAGGTGTCGTTCCCACGGCACTCTGCGGAAGCAGGAGCGCCATGGAGAGCGCGGCAATGACGGGCAGAGCGGTTCTGCGCATGAATTCCCCCCATGCATAAGTCGTTCGCCTGTTGATCGCTTACGGATCGCTTACTGATCGCTGCGGACACTAGGAGGCGAGCGGCCGCCTTCACAAGGGTTTTCGAAAGGCAAAAGAAATTCGCTTTATTCGCGAAAGTTATTTGCAGTTACTTTCGGCCAGGTGGCCGAAACAGTAATGAGTAGGGGTACTCATGCGCCGTGTGCGGCGTGGCCCGAGACTGTGCGGGTGACGCGAATCCACGCCTCGAACGACACGTGCGTACGTCCTCCGGGCCGCCCGCGACCCGCCCTCGCGGCAGCGGTCCTCGCGGTCCTGGCGCTCACCGCCTGTGGTGCGGGTGGGGCGGAGGGTGGCGGTGGGAGCGGCGGATCCGCCCGCGCCGGCGCCGCCACCAGGGCCGCCGCCGGTGCCGCCACCGGTGCCGTCGAGCCGGCCGGCGGGGCGGCCTTCGCCGCGATGCTGGCCGAGGTCGCCCGGCCGTGCCCGTCCGGCCACGCGCCCGCCGACCGCTCCGGCGACCCCGGCGGCGGCGCGGAGGAACCGTCGATCCGCCCCGGGGAGACGCCGCCGGCCGGCCCGGTCGAGCCGGGCTTCCCCACGGGCGGACCGGAAGCGGAGCTGAGCGCGCGGGACTGGTGCGCGAGCGGTCTGCACGAGGAGCGCGTCACCCAGGCGCTCCTGAAGCTGAAGGATCCCGCTCCCGGCGGGGTCCGGAAGATCCTGAACGGCCTCGGCTACGTCGACGAACGCATCCACGGCCTGGAGCGGACGGGCGCGACCACGCGTTTCTCCCTCGACCTGAGGGAGCCGGGAGGGCGACTTTGCGTCAGGGGATCGGCGGCCGGTGAGCACACCGTCGTCGAGACCTGCGTGGCACCGGAAACCGGTCCGTTCTCATCCACGAATGCCGGAAATTAGTCATTGGGCCGATATGGCGGCCGCGTACTTTTAGGGAGAACGGCGGTTTCTTTCCCGTCCGTACATTCCCTTTTGATGGTGTGCGTTGCGAACTCCGTGCGCCGCTCCGGCGCTTTTCGGTGCCTTGCCGGTGAGTGAAGAGGCGTGCCGGAAAACCCCTCGGGGGCTCAGCCCCAGACGACCGCTCCCGCCCACGCCCCCACGATCAGCAGGCAGGCGAACAGCTCGACCAGCACGCTCGTGCCGGCCGCCCGCATCACCGTCCGGGTCGCCGCCCCGGCCTGCCCGTGGCCGCCCAGCCGGAGCCGCTCCGCCAGGTAGATCCCGCCGACGAAGCCGGGGATCGCGCCGACCACCGGGACCAGGACGAAGCCCAGGAGGGCGCCCACCCCGGCGTACGCCACCATCCGGCGGGTGATGCCGACCCCCCGGAAGCGGCGCGCGGGCAGCTGCCAGACGATCACCTGGGTGAGGAGCAGCAGGCCGGTCGAGGAGGCCAGCAGGATCCAGGCGAGGTCCGTCCGCTCGTGCAGCGACCACCAGAGCATCGCCGCCCACACCAGCCACGTTCCCGGCACGCCGGGCGCCAGGACCCCGAACAGGCCGAGCAGCATCACCGTCGCGACCATCAGGAGCTGCCACACACCCACGCTGCCCAGCGTGCACGACGCCACGGATTCCCGCAGGTCGCGAGGGGCGGACGGGGGACGGGGCTTTTGGCGGGGGCCCGAGGGGCGCGGGTCCTGAGGGGTGCGGCCCCGAGGAGTGCGGCCCTGAGGGGTACGACCCCGAGGAGTGCGGGCCCTGAGGAGTACGGCCCCGAGAAGCACGGGCCCTATAGGAGTACGGCCCGCCCTGCGGAATGCGGGGCATACGAGGCCCAAGCCGCCCCGGCGCCCCCGGGCGCGCTCCGAGGCCCCGCCCCCGCCCTCACCCCCGCGCCACCCACCCCTTCTCGTACGCGTGCCAGCCCAGCTGGAGGCGGGTCGAGACGCCCGACAGCTCCATCAGGCCCTTCACCCGCCGCTGCACCGTCCGCAGCCCCAGGTCCAGCTGCTTCGCCACGCTCGCGTCCGTCATGCCGGCCAGCAGCAGGGAGAGGATCTCCAGGTCCACCGCGTCCGGGCCCGGCGCCTCGTCCTCGGTGATCTGCGCGCCCGCCCCGAGCCGCAGCGGCAGCGCCTCCCGCCACACCGACTCGAAGAGCCCCATCAGCGATTCGAGGAGCCCGCTCGCGTGCACCACGATCGCCGCCGGCTCCGCGCCCCGCCCGGTCAGCGGCACCATCGCCAGGGACCGGTCGGCGACGACCAGCTTCGTGGGGACCCGGTCCGCGACCCGGATGCGCTCCTCGCGGCCGAGCGCCGCCGACAGCTCCAGGAGCCCCGTGGGCAGGGAGAGCACCTCGCGCTCGATCACCACCCGGTAGCGCACCCCCCGCCCGGCCGCCTGCTCCTCCGCGTCGTTCTCCAGGCCGGAGACCGCGATCGGCTTGCCCGTCACCAGGGCGCAGACCTCCTCCGTCGCCCCCAGCTGGAGCTGGAGGAAGCGGTGGGTCACCGCGCTCGCCCCGGTCACCACCTCCACCAGGTCGTGCACGGCCGCCTCCGCCGCCTCCGCCCGGTACTCCTCGGCGAGCAGCGCCGCCGCCAGCTCGGCCTGCTCCAGCTCGTGGCGCTGCTGGGTGAGCAGCGCGCCCAGCGCCACCCCGGGCGGGGCCGCGACCCATCGCCCGGTGCGGGCCGAGGACTGGGCGGCGAGCCCCTGCGACTCCAGGCGCCGCAGCGCCCGCTCGGTCTCCCGCTCGGGCAGCGCGAGCCGGTGGGCGAGGTCCGTGACCTCGGCCGCGCCCAGCGAGACCAGGGCGCGGTACGCCGATTCCTGGCGCTCGTCGAGTCCTATCGCTCCCAGCATGGAATGCCCCACCCCTCGCCCACCTCCGCCGGGCGTCCGCGTCTTCCCGGGACGCCCGGCGGAGGCTTTCGTTCCGTTGGTGACCTGGCGGGAAACGGCCACGGCGTATTCCCGCCGGGCACATCATCCCTGCACCGCCCTCACCTCTGCCAATGTGGCGCCACCGCAGCACCAACAGCCTCCGGGAAAGGGCGACTTGCACCGCCGTGCCCGGAATCAGATGGGGAGAGCGATGCGTCCGATTTCGCGTACGGCCCTGGGAGCGGCGACAGCCGCCGTCCTGGCCGCCACCGCGGTCGCGCCGTCCATGGCGAACGAGCCACGGGACGGCACGGCCGGCAAGCGACCCCTGGTCGGCAGCGAGGTCTCGGCCCGCACCGGAGCACGGACCGCCACGGTGACCCTGGTCACCGGCGACCGCGTCCTGGTCACCCGCGACGCCGCGGGCGCCCCGGCGGCCGCGGCCCTGCCCCGCGAGGACGGGACCGTCCCCTTCGTGCAGACCCGCCGCACCGGCCAGGACCTGTACGTCTACCCGGAGACGGCCACCGCCGCGCTCGCCGCCGGACGCGTCGACGAGGAACTCTTCAACGTCACCGGCCTGATCCGTCAGGGCTACGACGACGCCGCCACCACCGCCCTCCCCCTCATCGCCGTCTACGGCTCCGACGTCACCCGCTCCGCCCCCCTCGCCCCGCGCGGCGCCCGGCGCGGCCAGGTCCTCGAGGCCGTCGACGGCGTTGCCCTCCGAGCCGAGAAGAAGACCACCGCCACCTTCTGGGCCGAGGTGGACGCCCCGAAGGCCCGCGCCGCCTCCGGCATCCGGAAGCTCTGGCTCGACCGCAAGGTCGAGGCCACCCTGGAGCGCTCCACGAAGCAGGTCCACGCCCCCGAGGCCTGGGCCGCCGGCTACGACGGCAAGGGCACCAAAGTCGCCGTCCTCGACACCGGCGCCGACACCGACCACCCCGACCTCAAGGGCCGCGTCGTCGCCTCGGAGAACTTCACCGACTCCGACACCGCCGCCGACCGCCAGGGCCACGGCACCCACACCCTCTCCACCGTCGGCGGCTCCGGCGCCGCGAGCGGCGGAAAGAAGAAGGGCGTCGCGCCCGGCGCGGAACTCCTCAACGGCAAGGTGCTCGACGACTCCGGATCCGGCGCGATCTCCTGGATCATCGCGGGCATGGAGTGGGCCGTCGCCCAGGGCGCCGACGTCGTCTCCATGAGCCTCGGCAACCCCACCCCCACCGACTGCACCGACCCCATGAGCACCGCCGCCGAGGAACTCGCCAAGAACGAGGGCACCCTCTTCGTCGTCGCCGCCGGAAACACCGGCCCCTCCCTCAACACGGTCTCCTCGCCCGGCTGCGCGCCCGGCGTCCTCACCGTCGGCGCCACCGACCGCGATGACTCCACCGCGTACTTCTCCAGCCGCGGCCCGACACTCGTGAACCACACCCTCAAGCCCGAGATCGCCGCACCCGGCGTCGCCATCTCCGCCGCCGCCGCGGGCGGCCGGGGCGTCTACGCCTACCAGTCCATGTCCGGTACGTCGATGGCCACCCCGCACGTCGCGGGCGCCGCCGCGATCGTCAAGCAGCGCCACCCCGACTGGACCGCCCGGCAGATCAAGGCCGCGCTCGTCGCCTCCGCCGAGAGCGACCTGCCCGGCGACGTCCGCGAGGTCGGCGGCGGCCGTCTCGACGTCAAGGCCGCGATCGACCAGAAGGTCCTCGGCGCGCCCGCCGTCCAGGGCGGCACCTTCGCCTGGCCGCAGGACAGGACCGACCGCACCACGGTCTCCGTCCCGTACACCAACACCTCCGGCGCCCCCGTCACCCTGAACCTCTCCGTCGAGAAGGTCACCGGCAACGACGGCTCCCGCGTACGGAGTTCGGTCGCCAGCCTCGGCAAGCGGACCGTCACCGTCCCCGCCGGCGCCACCGTGAAGGTCCCGCTCGAACTCGACCCCGCCGCCCGCCTGGACCGCGCCCAGTACGGCGACGTCACCGGCCGCGTGATCGCAACCGGCAAGGCAGGCGTCCGCGTCTCCACCCCCTTCTCCCTCTACGTCGAGCCCGAGACCGTCACCCTCCGCGTCAAGCTGATCGACCGCCTGGGCGCGCCCGCCTCCGGCGCCTCCTCCCTCGACGTCATCGGCACCGACGACGCCACCGGCGAACGCCGCTTCAACGAGGGCGCCACCGACCAGGTCTTCCGCCTGCGCCCCGGCGGCTACTTCCTCTCCTCCTACGTCACCACGCCCGACCCGGGCGAGGGCGCCGCGCTGAACGACTCGCTCAGCTACCTCGGCCGCCCGCAGCTGGAGCTGAGGAAGGACACCACCGTCGTCCTCGACGCCCGCAAGGCGCACCGGCTGTCGATCGGGACCGACAAGGCCACCGAACTCCGCGGCGCCACCCTCGCGTTCGCCCGCTCCTGGGACGACACCTGGACGCACGCAGGCACCGCCGCCGGACCGCGCACCCTCCGCTCCTACTACGCCTCGGTCGAAGGCCGCGCCGACGACGGCGACTTCGAGTTCGGCAGCTACTGGCGGGCCGCCGCCCCGCAGATCACCTCGCTGCGCACCACCGACGGCCTGACCCTGCACCCGCTCACCGGCTCCCTCGCCTCCGACAACCTCGACGGCACCGGCTCCGCCCGCCTCGTCGACGCCGGAACCGGCACCCCCGACGAGCTGAGGGCCGCCGACGTCAAGGGCCGCGTCGCCCTCGTCCGGCTCCCCGACGACTCCACCCAGGCGAGCGTCCTCGCCCGCGACGCCAAGGCCGCCGGAGCCGTCGCCGTCGTCGCCCACCACACGGCCCCCGGCCGCTGGTACCCCGGCGGAGGCTTCATGGGCAACGGCCTCCCCGTCCTCTCCGTCCCGCCCGCCGAGGCCGCCGCGCTCCTGAAGAAGCTGGCCGCCGGCCCGGTCACCCTCGCCTGGAAGGCCACCGCGAAGAGCCCGTACGTCTACAACCTCGCGTTCCCCGAGACCGGCGCGATCCGCTCCGCCAAGGAGTACCGGGTCCGCGACCGCTCCCTGGGCCGCACGGACTCCGCGTACGGCTCCACCGGCGTCACCACCGACTTCTTCGACAGTCCCGCCGCCCACCGCCCCAACGGCACCCGCGTCTTCTTCGGCTCCCTGGAGACGGTCCCCGTGCCCGGCACCCGCACCGAGTACTACTCCGCCGGAGACACCGCCTGGGAGCAGCTGATCGGCAGCAACTTCCCCTTCGGCGAGCTCATGGTCGGCGCCCGCCACGCCTACCGGGCGGGGGAGAAGCGCACCGAGCGCTGGTACGACGGCGTCCTCGCCCCCACCGCCCCGCGCGACGCCACCGGGAAGCCGGTCCTCGTCTCCGAGCGGCAGGGCAACCTCATAGGTTTCGCCGCCGCCATGTGGGGCGACAACACCCACCACGCCGAGCCCGGCTCCTTCGGCGACATCGGCAACCTCAGCCTCCGCCGGAACGGCGAACTCCTCGGCGAGACCGGCTGGCCGCACGGCGCCTTCGAGGTACCGGCCGAAGCCGGGACGTACACGCTCGAACAGAACACCATGAAGATCGGCAGCAAGGTGTGGGACCGCTCCACGTCCGTCAACTCGGTGTGGGAATTCACCTCCAAGCTTGACGAGAGCGTCTATTCTCAGGGCATCCCGATTCTCTTCCCCCGGTACGACCTTCCGGAGGACGGCCTCAAGACCCTCGCCGCGACCGACGGCCAGCACATCGGCCTCACCGCGACGGGACACGCGGGCTACACCCCCGCGGCGCTCACCTCGGCCAGGCTCTCGTACTCCTACGACGGCGGTACGACCTGGACCGAAGCGCGGGTCTCCCAGCAGGGCGGCCGCTGGACCGCGACCGTGAACCACGCGGGCGCGACCGGCGAGCAGGTCACCCTGAAGACCGAACTGACGGACGCCGGGGGCAACTCCGTCACCCAGACCGTGGTCCGCGCTTACGACGTGCGCTGACCACGACGGTCCGCCGGGCGTCCTTCCCGTGGGGGGTGGGGTCGCCCGGCGGACCACCCATTCGCCGCAACGCTTTTCCCGATGTCCCGTTTTCGGACCCCCCGCGCGGTGGACAATAAGGGCATGACGCAGCAGGGGGACAGCTGGTGGGACAAGCTCTACGACGAGTCGGCGCCGGACACGGCCCCGACGGCCTCGGGTGACACGCTCGACGACCACTTCGACACGGCGGCCCGCGCCACGACGGGCCCACCGGGCGACCCGCGCCCTCCGACGCCTCCGACGCCTCCGGTGACGGACGCGGAGACGGACGCGACGACGCCTCCGGCCCGGACCGGGACCCCGGACCCCCGGTCCGCGCCACCGGCCCCGGCCCCGATTCCGGCCCCGAAGACGGCCCCGGAGACCGGCACGAGCAGGGCCCCCGGCGCGGCCCCGGAACCACCCCGGCCCTCCACGCCGCCTCCACCTCCGCCCCCGCCGCCCGCGCCGACGACGGCCCCCGAGCCGTCCGCACCGCTCACGGCCGCCGCCCCGAGCGCCCCGCCGGCACCTCCCGTACCGCCCCCGCCGTCCGCCGCCCCGGGCACGCCCGCCCCCTGGGAGACGGCCGAGGCCGGGCCGCGGACCTTCCCCGGGCCGCCGCCCCCGTCCGCCCCGCCGGCCGAGGAGCTCACCGTCCAGGTGCCGGTGCCTCCGGATCCCGAGAAGGAACCGGCCGACAGCGATACCGACACCGACACCGACACCGACGCCCGCCCCGACCACGCCCCGACCGTCCAGGTCGCCCTGCCCGTCCCCCGGCCCCGTACCGGATTCGTCGGCAGCAGGCCGCCCACCTACGAGCCCGAGCCCACCGCCCTGCCCCTCGCCCGCCCCGGCGAACTCGCCGACGTGGTCGCGGACACCGTCCTCGACGGCGCCCGCTACGGCACCTGCACGCTGCGCGCCGCCTCCGTGCGCGGCGACTCGGCCCGCTTCCGGGGCGAGCCCCGCCGCGACGCCCTCCTCACCGCCCGCTTCGGCCACGACGAGGCCGCGCTCGTCCTCGTCGCCGTCGCCGCCGGGTCCCGCGCCGCCGAGGACGCCCACCTCGCCGCCGCCGACGCCTGCCGCTGGATCGCGGAGGCCGTCTGCCGCAGCCACACCCGGCTCTCCGAGGACATCAGGTCCGGCCGCCGGGGCGACCTCAAGTCCGGACTGCACCGGCTCACCGACCGCACGTACGGCAAGCTGCGCGCCCGCGCCGCCGAGCGGGGCCTCGCCCCCGACGCGTACACCGCCTCCCTCCGCTGCCTCCTGCTCCCCGCCGACCCCGACTGCCGCACCCGGGTCTTCTTCGGCATCGGCGGCGGCGGTCTCTTCCGGCTCCGCGACGGCGCCTGGCAGGACATCGAGCCGCTGCTGCCCGAGCGGGCCGCCGTCACCGGCGCCCCCGTCGTCGGCTTCGGCTCCCCGCCGGCCGCCCCGTCCGCCCCGGAGGCGACCGAGGAGGGCGACCGGCTCACCATGGACCTCGGCATCACGACCGCGCCCGGACCGCTCGTCGAGGAGCCCGTGCCGCCGCCCGCCGAGCCGTTCCGCTTCCGCGCCTCCGTCGCCCGTCCCGGTGACACCCTGCTGCTGGCCTCGCCGGGGCTCGCGGACCCGATGCGCGACGAGCCCGGCCTCGCCCGCGAGCTCGCCGACCGCTGGGCCGACGCGGAGCCGCCCGGCCTCGCCGCCTTCCTCGCCGACACCCAGCTGAGGGTGACCGGTTACGCCGATGACCGTACGGGGGTGGCCGTCTGGGAGGCGTGATCCGCCGGGCCGTGTGTTGATGGAGCCATGGCCAAACAGAACGTCGCCGAACAGTTCGTCGACATCCTCGTGCGCGCGGGCGTGCAACGCCTCTACGGAGTGGTCGGCGACAGCCTGAACCCGGTCGTGGACGCGATCCGCCGCACCAGGGGGATCGACTGGATCCACGTCCGGCACGAGGAGACCGCCGCCTTCGCCGCGGGCGCCGAGGCCCAGATCACCGGTGGCCTCGCCGCCTGCGCGGGCTCCTGCGGACCGGGCAACCTGCACCTCATCAACGGTCTGTACGACGCCCACCGCTCCATGGCCCCGGTCCTCGCCCTCGCCTCCCAGATCCCGTCCAGCGAGATCGGCCTCTCCTACTTCCAGGAGACCCACCCCGACCAGCTGTTCCGCGAGTGCAGCCACTACAGCGAGCTGATCTCCAGCCCGAAGCAGATGCCCCGGCTGCTCCACACGGCGATCCAGCACGCCGTCGGCCGGGGCGGCGTCAGCGTCGTCTCGCTGCCCGGCGACATCGCCGCCGAGCCGGCCCCGGAGAAGGCGGTGGAGTCCGCGCTCGTCACCACCCGGCCCACCGTCCGCCCCGGCGACGCCGAGATCGACGCCCTGGTCCGGATGATCGACGACGCCGAACGGGTGACGCTCTTCTGCGGCAGCGGCACCGCCGGGGCCCACGCCGAGGTGATGCGGTTCGCCGAGCGGATCAAGGCACCGGTCGGACACGCCCTGCGGGGCAAGGAGTGGATCCAGTACGACAACCCGTACGACGTCGGCATGAGCGGTCTGCTCGGGTACGGCGCCGCCTACGAGGCCACCCACGAGTGCGACCTGCTCATCCTGCTCGGCACCGACTTCCCGTACAACGCCTTCCTGCCCGACGACGTGAAGATCGTCCAGGTGGACGTGAGGGCCGAGCACCTGGGGCGCCGCTCCCGGCTCGACCTCGCCGTCTGGGGGGACGTCCGGGAGACCCTGCGCTGCGTGATCCCCCGGGTCCGGGCCAAGAAGGACCGCCGCTTCCTCGACAAGATGCTCAAGAAGCACGCCGACGCCCTCGAAGGGGTCGTCAAGGCCTACACCCGCAAGGTCGAGAAGCACACCCCGATCCACCCCGAGTACGTCGCCTCCGTCCTCGACGAACTCGCCGACGACGACGCCGTCTTCACCGTCGACACGGGCATGTGCAACGTCTGGGCGGCCCGCTACCTCACGCCCAACGGGCGGCGCAGGATCATCGGCTCGTTCAGCCACGGCTCGATGGCGAACGCGCTCCCGCAGGCGATCGGCGCCCAGTTCACCGACCGGAACCGGCAGGTCGTCTCGCTCTCCGGCGACGGCGGGTTCTCCATGCTCATGGGCGACTTCCTCACCCTGGTCCAGTACGACCTGCCCGTGAAGGTCGTGCTCTTCGACAACTCCTCGCTCGGCATGGTCGAGCTGGAGATGATGGTCGCGGGCCTGCCCTCGTACGGGACGACGAACAAGAACCCGGACTTCGCGGCCGTCGCCCGCGCCGCCGGGGCCTACGGCGTCCGGGTCGAGAAGCCCAAGCAACTGGCGGGCGCCCTCAAGGACGCCTTCAAGCACAAGGGCCCGGCCCTGGTGGACGTCGTCACCGACCCCAACGCGCTCTCCATCCCGCCGAAGATCAAGGCGGACATGGTGACCGGCTTCGCGCTCTCCGCCAGCAAGATGGTCCTGGACGGGGGCGTGGGCAGGATGCTCCAGATGGCCCGATCGAACCTGCGGAACGTGCCCAGGCCCTGACCCTCCGACACGACCCATGTGTGCCGACGGTCCTGTGGGGCATTCATCCCCGTGAGCCTGTTCGACGCGACCACGGGTGGGGGACATGACCGGGGAGTCACGACAGCCGACTCAACTGCTCAGAAAGGTGGGCTGCGCGGATCTCACGGCCGTACCGGAAGTACGGCACGCCTTACGCGAACTGCTGCGGAAGTGGGGCGGTCCTGGCGCCTCCGCCGTGGCCGAACTCCTCACCAGCGAGCTGGTGACCAACGCCCTGGTCCACACCGACCACGGGGCCGTCGTGACCGCGACGGTCGTCCCCGAGCAGCTGAGGGTCGAGGTCCGCGACTTCGTCCCCGGCCTGGACGCGCCGCACGCGCTGCCCGCCGACGACCGCACGAACGGCCGGGGGCTCGTCCTCGTCCAGGCCCTGGCCGACTCCTGGGGAGTCGAGGACCAGGGGGTGGGCAAGGTGGTGTGGTTCGAACTGAACGGCGGGGCCGCCTGAGGGGGCGACCCCGCCGTTCTCCGTACTTCCTCGCTCAGCCGAACTGCTGCTCCAGGTCCTTGAGCTTGCGCTCCAGGGAGTCGAGACGGGGCAGCGTCTGGGTGTCGTCCTCGGCGGTGAGGTCCACCGCCCGGGAGTCTCCCGTCCGGGGCTCATCGCCCCTCACGGCTTGCAGGGATGGCCGGGGCCGAAGCGGCAGTTGTCCGGGATCCGCTATGGCGGGCTCCACGACGGGCGCCTGGACGGCCCCCGTCGTGGAGCCCGACCCGGCGACCTGGGCGGGCGCCGTGCCCGGGACGGCCGTGGCGTTCAGCGCCGCCATCTCGACCTGGCGGCCACCGCCGCGACCGAGCCCGAAGGAGCGGTGCTGACGGTTGATCGCCTTGAGCCGGGCCCGGTCCAGCTTCACCTGGTCCCGCCTGCGGATCCTGTTCTGCTCCTTCTCCTTGCGGTCCTCCCGCACCTCGTCGACCGCCTCGTCCAGGGTCCGCACGCCCTCCAGGAGCATCAGGGACCAGGCCGCGAAGGTCTCCCGGGGCGCCCTCAGCCAGCGGACGATCCGGATCTGCGGCAGCGGGCGGGGCACGAGGCCCTGCTCGCGGAGCGCGGCCCGGCGGGTCTGCTTCAGCGCCCGGTCGAAGAGCACCGCCGCCGAGAGGGACATGCCCGCGAAGAACTGCGGCGCCCCGTCGTGGCCGAGGCCCCTGGGCGCGTGCACCCAGTTGAACCAGGCCGCCGCGCCCGCGAACAGCCAGACGAGCAGGCGCGACCCGAGGGCCGCGTCGCCGTGGCTGGCCTCGCGGACGGCGAGGACCGAGCAGAACATGGCCGCGCCGTCGAGGCCGAAGGGCACGAGGTACTCCCAGCCGCCGGAGAGGCTGAGGTTCTGGCGGCCGAAGCCCACCAGCCCGTGGAAGGAGAGCGCGGCGGCCACGGCCGCGCAGCAGAACAGCAGGCCGTACGAGGCGAATCCGTAGATCGCCTCCTTGCGCCGGCGGCGCTCCTCGCTGCGTTCCCAGGAGTCCTCGGCCGGGGCCTGGTCACCGGCGCGCTTCCCGCGCGCGAGCACCGCCACCGCCGTCAGGACCCCGGCGACCATCACGCCGCCGGGAAGCAGCCAGTCCAGCGATATGTCGGTCAGTCTCATGCGGTGTCCCTTGCATCGCGGTAGGGCGTTCGGTCGCCCATACTGACCGACCTCGTGCGGCCCTCACGGCGTTTCGGGGCAAGACCACGCCATCGGGGTGTCGGGCCCTACGAATAGGGGCGATCTGGTCGAACGTCCTTGCAAGGGAGGGGAGTTGCGTTCGATTGCCGCCACTCTTCCGGGTGGCGTAATCGGCGGGCGTCCCGTCGGGGGTTTCAGGCGGCCGCGGTCAGCCGGCGGACCCGGTCGGCGTCGCAGGTGCGCGGGCAGGTGACGCAGGTGTCCTCGGGCCGCAGCGTGTAGAAGAAGCAGCAGGTGGCCCGGTCCCGGGTGGTGAGCGGGGCGCCGCCCGGACCCTCGGCGCCGGGCAGCTCCCGGAAGCCCGCCGAGCCCGCGTACGGCTTGGCCGTGCCCGGCATGAGGAGCTCCAGCTCCGCCATCGCCCGCCGCTCCTCGCCGAGCAGGGTGCCGACGTACCAGAGGCCCTCGACGATCTCGTCGGTCGCCATGCCCCACAGGGCCCGGCGGCCGCGCCGCATCCGGGCGCCGAAGCCGTCGAGGACCGCCTCGAAGTGCTCGGCGAGCGAGGAGCGCACCTCGGCCCGCAGCGCCTCCTCGTCGGCGACGACCCGGGCGCCGGGCAGGGCCGCGGCGGGGTCGCCCGGCAGACAGGCGAACTCCTCGATCCGGACCGCCATGCGGCCGAGCGTGCGCTGGAAGGCCACGTTCCGGACGGGCAGGCGGGGGACCCGGCGCTCCAGGAACCAGGGGACGGTGACCAGGAGGCAGGCGGGCCAGGCGTAGCGGTGCAGTCCGAAGCTGGCGACGACGTCGGGGCGGGCCCGGGTGCCGTAGTCGCGCAGCACCTGCTCGTCGTCCCAGGCCAGGAAGGCGTCGAGCTCGGTGCCGCCGGCCGCGAGCGCCGCCGCGTCGACCCAGCCCTCGCCTCGCGGCAGGAGCTCGCCGGGGGCGTGTTCCTCTATGCGCAGGTACGAGAAGACCTCGGCGAGGCGGGCGTAGGAGGCCGCGACGGACGAGGCGGGCGGGGCGGGCAACAGGGCGGGGACGGTCATGCGGACCACCGAATCGCGATCGTTGGCAGGTAAGGCTTACCTTACCCGATTCGATCGGGTGTCTCACCACCAGCACACGGCTCCGACCTGCTAGGCGTCTCTCACACCTCCGAGACGGGTCCGTTCGCCTATGGTGCACAGAGGACCCGCGCGACGCGAGCCGGGCCCGGCACGAGGCCGCAGGAGGACCCGGGTGGAGCAGGGCGCAGCGCGCGAGCGGACGACGGAACCCCCGTCCCCGCCCCCCGCCGACGCCGCGCACGGCGACCCGTCCGACCCCCCGGACGCCCGTCCCGCACGCGTACCGGGCCAGGCCCGGGGCACGGACTCGGCCCGGGGCGCCGGGCCCGGCGGGCATCCCGGGCGGGAGCAGGGCGCGGACCCGGGCCGGAGCCCGGCCCGTGGACAGGCCCAGGACGCGGTTCCGGACCGGCATCCGACCCAGGGGCGGAGTCAGGTCCAGGGCGCGGTTCCGGACCGGCACCCGGCGCAGGGGCGGAGTCAGGTCCAGGGACAGGCCCAGGGCGCTGCCTCGTCCCCCGGGGTCCCGTACGCGCGGGGCGAGCACACCCACGGCGAGCCGGCCGGGCTCACGGTGCCCCGGGCCGTGCGCCGGCACTCCGTGCGCGGGCAGGTCCTCGAAGCGCTCCGCACCGCCCTCGTCGGCGGCGAGCTGGTCCCCGGCGAGGTGTACTCCGCGCCCGCCCTCGCCGAGCGCTTCGGCGTCTCCGCCACCCCCGTCCGCGAGGCCATGCAGCGCCTGGCGGTCGAGGGCGCCGTCGAGGTCGTGCCGAACCGAGGCTTCCGCGTCACCGAGCGCACCCCCCGCGAGCTGGCCGAGCTGGCCGAGATCCGCGCGCTCATCGAGGTCCCCGTCATGCTGCGGCTCGCCCGCACCGTCCCGGCCGCCCGCTGGGCCGAGCTGCGCCCGCTGGCCGAGGCCACCGCGACGGCGGCGGCCCGGGGTGACCGCGCCCACTACGCCGAGGCCGACCGCGCCTTCCACCGGGCCGTCCTCTCCCTCGCCGGGAACCAGCAGCTCCTCGCCGTCGCCGACGACCTCCACCGCCGCTCCCAGTGGCCCCTGATCAGCGCCCCCGCCCTCCGCCACGGCGTCCTCGTCGCCGACGCCGCCGAGCACACCGCCCTGCTCGACGCCCTGATCGCCCAGGACCTGACGGTCGTCCGGTCCCTCGTGCGGGAGCACTTCACCGGATCGGAGTGCTGAGCGCCCGGGGCGACTAAGGTCGGGGGCGTCAGACGCCCGTACCGTGCCGTCCGTGAGGTGCTCCCATGCCGTCCGCGACCCCGTCCCCGGCCTGGGACGGACGCCGGCCCGCCACCGGTACGGAACCCGGGGCGGCGGCCCTGCTCGGCTGGCTCACCGATCCCGACGCGCCCCGGCTCTGCCTCGTCACCGGCGCCCCCGGCAGCGGCAAGACGGCGCTGCTCGGCTGGCTCGCCGCGCACGGCCCGCGCTCCGGCCGCACCCGCCGCCGTCCCGCCCGGGTGCTCGTCCCGCTGGCCGGGCAGAGCGCCCTGGGCGCGGCCTGGACCGTCGCCGACCGCCTCGGCGTGGTGGCCGGAACGCCCGGTGACCTCGTCGACGCCCTCGCCACCAGCGAGGCGCGGCCCACCGGCCGGGCCGTCCTCCTCCTCACCGACCTGCACGCCGCCGCCGAACCCGACGCGCTGGCCCGGCTGATCACGGAACTCGCCGGCGTGGGCCGGGTCCGGCTGGTGGTCGAGGCCCGCGACGACACCCCCGGCCTCGCCGCCCTGCGCGCCGACCGCCGGGTGGCCCTCGTGGACCTCGACGGCGACCCCGCCCCCCTCGACGCGCCCGCGGAGCCCGCCCGGCCGCTGCCGGACCTCTCCGACCCGGCGGCCGTCTGCGCCGCCGACCCGCTGCTCGTCACCACGGCGTACGTCACCGGCTCCGCCCCGGCCGGAGTGCCCGGCACCCTCGACGGGCCCGAGCCCTCCGGGCGCCCCGGCGAGACCACCGCCGACGACCACGGCGGCCTGCGCACCGCCTGGATGCGGGCCGGGCAGTCCCTCTGCCGCACACAGCCCCCGGCGGAACGGGCCCTGGTGCTGCTCGCCGCGCTCGGCGACGGGGCCGATCCCCGGCTGCGCCCCGCCCTAGCCGACCTCGCGGCGGCCGCGCCCTGGCGGCTCCGCTGGGCCCGCCACCGGGGCGACCTGACCCCGCCCTGGCCCGGCCCGGTCACCGTCCTCGGCGCGGCGGGCGGCCCGCTGGAGGGCACCCTGCTCGTGGGCGACCGCACCGGCACCGTACGCCTGCTGCACGAGACCGACGCGAGCTCCGCCGGGCGCCTGGCGCACACCGTTCCCGGCCGGATCGCCGCGCTCGCGCCCGCGCCGGACGGCACGGTGCTGATCCTGGACGACCGGGGCCGGCTGCACACCGTACGGGGCACGGCGCCCCGGCCCCCGTACCTGGAGCGCCTCACCGAGGCGGTCTCCGCGACCCTCGCCCGCCACCCCGGCACGGCCCTCGCGGCCATCGCCGGTTCGGTGGTGGTGGGGGACCGGCTCGGTTCCGTGCACGCCTTCGGCCTCACCGGGCTGCACCAGGCGGCCTCCCACAGCGGCCGGGTCACGGCGGTCGCGGCGGTGGAGTCCGCGACCCCCTTCGTCTGCTCCGGCGGCGCCGACGGGACCGTACGGCTCTGGACCCCGGGCCGCGACCCGATCCCCGAGCCGCTCGCCGAGCGCCGCTCGCCGGTGGTCTCCCTGCACGCCGCGGAGACCCCGCACGGTCCCCTGGTCGCCGCGGCCTGGGCCGACGGGCTCGTCGAGCTCCACCGGCCGGAGGGCGGCCCGAAGCTCTCCTTCCGGCCGGGCCCCCCGGTCCGCGCCGTCGCCGTCACCGGCTCCGGGTCCCTCCTCGTCGGCACCGACGAGAGCCTGCTGTGCCTCGCGGCGAAAAAGTGACGCCTGGTCAGCAAGCCTTTCAGCGCGTGGACTTCATGTCGCCGGGTGCGGGGTCAGCTGGGCCGACAGCCAGGTCGGCACCCCGCCGAGCAGCCGGAAGAGGCGCCGCGCCTCCGCCCGCAGCCGCCCGGCCTCCGGCTCCGTCTCCGTGGTGGCCAGGGCGGTGAGCGCCGGAGCCGTACCCACCAGATAGCCCAACTCCTCCCGGATCCGCAGCGATTCGGCGAAGCCGTGCCTCGCCTCCGCCAACTCGCCCTCCCGCAGGGCCAGTCCGGCCAGATGGCGCCACGTGGAGGAGAGCAGCAGCGAGTCCCCCTGGGCCGCCGCCCCCGCGTGCGCCCTGCGGTACGCGGCGCGGGCCGCCTGCGGGGAGTCGCCGAGGTTCTGGGCGATCAGGCCGCGCCGGAAGTCCAGCAGCGGCCGGCCCTCGGCGGAGGGGGCGATCAGGGCCGCCGCCCGGCCCAGGGCCATCCGGGCCTCGTCGGCCCGGTCGCGGACCCCGAGCAGGGTCGACGCGTAGGCGAGGTAGCCGCGCTCGCAGGCGGCGGCCCCGCGCTCCTCGTCGGTGCGGGCGACCGCCTCGGCCGTCCGCAGGGCCTCCTCGGCGTCGGCCCAGCCCTTCTCGGTGTAGAGGCAGCGCTCGATGAGCAGCGCGGCCCGTTCGAGCGCCGCGGCCGGTTCGGCGGCGCGCGGCGCGAGCAGCGCGGCCGCGTCCGTCCAGCAGCCCCGGGAGCGGAGACGCCATATGGCGGTCTCCACGGGAGTCTCCTTGCCGTGGGCGAGGGACGGATCTTCGCCATCCCTTGATTCGGAACCAGACATGGCGGTATCCGCCACATTGCCCTCCCCGAGCGCGCCATCGAGCTGTTGAGTAAGACCCGCATCTCAGCACGAAGGGCCGCACCCGGCCAAGGGGTCGGGTGAAAGATTTCACAAAGGGACGATCGGTGTGGTGACCACCCTTCGGAGGGCGCCCGACGGCCCGTCAGATCGCCGCCGGGCCCGGGATCGGGCCCCGGCGCGACCCGTCGGCGGTCCCGGCCGACGGGCCCCCACCAGCCCGTACGTCACTCCTTCGGACTCCTCCGAAGGAGTGAATTTCCGGATGCTTTTCCGGATGCCTTCCGGGCCTCCGTCGAAGGCGCTCAGCTCATCCGCAGCGCCAGGAAGAAGTCCAGCTTGTCCTCCAGGCGGGACAGGTCGCGGCCGGTGAGCTGTTCGATCCGGCCCACCCGGTACCGCAGCGTGTTCACGTGCAGGTGGAGCCGGGACGCGCAGCGCGTCCAGGAGCCGTCGCAGTCCAGGAACGCCTCCAGGGTCGGGATCAGCTCCGCCCGGTGGCGCCGGTCGTAGTCCCGCAGCGGGTCCAGCAGCCGGGCCGTGAACGCCCGGCGGACGTCGTCGGGCACGAACGGCAGCAGCAGCACGTGCGAGGCCAGCTCGTGGTGCCCGGCCGCGCAGACCCGGCCCGGCCGGGCCGCGGCGACCCGGCGGGCGTGCCGGGCCTCCTCCAGGGCCCCGCGCAGGCCCTCCGCCGAGTGCACGGCCGCGCTGACGCCCAGGGTCAGGCGCCCGTCGTCGGCGAGGCCGGCGGAGAGCGGAGCCCGTACGGCGGCGAGGAGCGCGTCCGCGTGCAGTCCGGCGACGGCCGTCCGGCCCTCGTCCTCGCTGTCCGGCAGCGGCCCGGCGGCCAGCGGCACCAGGGCGATGGCCTCGTCCCCGCTGTGCGCGACGGCGATCCGGTCGGCCGACTCGGCACCGGCGGTCGCCGGGTCCACCAGGATCTCCTCCAGGAGCGCCTGCGCGACCGGGCCGCCGTCCACGGCGGAGCCCTGGCCGGCCTCCTGCTCCCACTCCACCCGGGCGACGACGACCTGCCAGTGCGGGGCCGTGCCGAGCCCGGGCAGCAGCACCGGGGCGGCCACCCGCAGCCGGGCCGCGATCTCGGCGGGCGCGGCGCCCGTCTGCACCAGCTCCAGGACCTCCTGGGCGAGCCGGCGCCGCACCGTACGGGCCGCGTCGCGCCGGTCCCGCTCGACCGCGATCAGCTGGGTCACGCCCTGGAGCAGGTCGAGCCGGGCGGCCGGCCAGTCCCCGGCGTCCGCCTCGACGGCGAGCAGCCAGTCCGAGAGGACCGTCTCGCGCACGTCCCGGACGGCGGGCGCGGCGCCCCGGCCGGTGTTGCGGATCGGGAAGAGCGAGTACGTCGTGCCGCCGCCGGTCACCCGGTGCGGGCCGCGCCGGCCGGTCCGGACGGCGGCCAGGTGCTCACCGGCCAGGGTGGCGGCGAGCGCGCCGTCCAGGGGCTCCCCGGCGCCCGCGATCCGGCGGCCGGTGGGGGAGAGGACCCAGGCCCGCAGGTCCAGGTCGGAGCCGAGCAGATCGAGGACGACCTCGGGGCCGCCGCCCGCGGGACCGGAGGTCATCAGGCGCCGGTGCCGGTCGACGACGGCCGCCAGGTCCCCGGCCCGCTCGCCGGACACCTGTCGAACAACGTGCTCGGTGATCGTCGCGAACGCAACGGACTCGTTGACCGCGAAGAGCGGCAGCCGATGGCGCGAACACGCCGCTACGAGATCGTCCGGGATGTCCCCGAGCTCCGCCTCGCCCGCCGCGAGCGCCGCCACCCCGGCCGAGGCCAGGATCCGGGCGAAGGGCTCGGCGTCGGCCGGCTCCCGCATCCAGGCGAGGCCGGTGAGGACCAGCTCCCCGCCGGACAGGTACCGGCTGGGATCCTTGAGGTCCGTCGTCATCACGCCCCGGACGGTGCGGTCCAGCTCGTCCTCGCCGCCGAGCAGGCGCAGCCCCAGCGCGTCGTTCTCCAGCAGTGCGCGCAGCCGCATGATGTCGCCGCCGTCCTTCTCGTCAGTGCTCGTGGATGTCGCGTTGTCGACGGTGCGGTGGTGCCACCGTTTCCAGGGGGAAACGGTGAGGTTTCCGTTCACCGCCTTTCGTTCGAATCTACAAGACGACGGTGGGCACCAGCCAACTCCTTCATGTTTTCGGTGACTGCACCCAGGAGAACGTGGCCTTGTGTACTAGGCCACACACCGCGTGAACAGCACATGAACAAGTCGAGGGCCGGCCGTCTTCCCGGGCCCATCCGCACCGCCCTGATCATCCGATCACCAGAATCACTAGAAGAGAGCCACCATGGACTTCCTTCGCCCCGCCAGCTGGGAGGAGGCGCTCGCCGCCAAGGCCGAGCACCCCACGGCCGTGCCCATCGCGGGCGGTACCGACGTCATGGTCGAGATCAACTTCGACCACCGGCGTCCCGAGTACCTCCTGGACCTGAACCGTATCGAGCTGCTGAGCGAGTGGGAGGTCGGCGAGGAGAACGTCCGGCTCGGCGCCTCCGTCCCGTACACCCGGATCATGGAGAACCTGCGGGCCGAGCTGCCCGGTCTGGCGCTCGCCTCGCACACGGTGGCCTCCCCGCAGATCCGCAACCGCGGCGGCGTCGGCGGCAACCTGGGCACCGCCTCCCCGGCCGGTGACGCCCACCCCGCCCTGCTCGCCGCAGGCGCCGAGGTCGAGGTCGAGTCCGTGCGCGGCAACCGGTTCATCCCGATCGACGCGTTCTACACGGGCGTGAAGCGCAACGCGCTGGAGCCCGACGAACTGATCAAGACCGTCCACATCAAGAAGGCGGACGGCCCCCAGCAGTACTCCAAGGTCGGCACCCGCAACGCGATGGTCATCGCCGTCTGCGCCTTCGGCCTGGCGCTCCACCCGGAGACCCGGACCGTGCGCACCGGCATCGGCTCCGCCGCGCCGACCCCGATCCGCGCCAAGGAGGCCGAGGCCTTCCTGAACGCGGCCCTGGAGGAGGGCGGCTTCTGGGACAGCGGAAAGATCATCACCCCGTCGATCGCGAAGCAGTTCGCCGACCTCTGCTCGGGCGCCGCGAACCCGATCGACGACGTCCGGGGCACCGCCAAGTACCGCCGCCACGCCGTCGGCATCATGGCCCGCCGCCAGCTCGGCTGGACCTGGGAGCAGTACCGCGGCACCGGCCGCACGCTTGAGGGAGCTGCATAACATGCGCGTCAATTTCACGGTCAACGGACGTCCGCAGGAGGCCGACGACGTCTGGGAGGGCGAGTCCCTCCTCTACGTCCTGCGCGAGCGGATGGGCCTTCCCGGCTCCAAGAACGCCTGCGAGCAGGGCGAGTGCGGTTCCTGCACGGTCCGCCTCGACGGCGTCCCCGTCTGTTCCTGCCTCGTCGCCGCCGGCCAGGTCGAGGGCCGCGAGGTCGTCACCGTCGAGGGCCTCGCCGAGTTCGCCAAGGAGCGCGCGGAGCACGGCTCCTGCGGCACCGGCGCCTGCGGCACCTCCCTCGACGCCGCCAAGAAGTGGGAGGCGAAGCCCGGTCAGGACTCCCAGACCGGCGAGGGCGTCGAACTGAGCCCCATTCAGCAGGCGTTCATCGACGCCGGCGCCGTCCAGTGCGGCTTCTGCACCCCCGGCCTGCTGATCGCCGCCGACGAACTCCTGGAGCGGCAGAGCGACCCGTCCGACCAGGACATCCGCGAGGCCCTCTCCGGCAACCTGTGCCGCTGCACGGGCTACGAGAAGATCCTCGACGCGGTCCGCCTCGCGGCCGCCCGTCAGGGAGAGGCGGTCTGACCATGGCGCAGAACACCCGTACCGCACCCGCCGGTACGCCCACCAACGTCACCCAGAACCACACCAAGGGCGGCATCGGCGAGTCCACGCTCCGCCCCGACGGCACCCTCAAGGTCACCGGAGAGTTCGCCTACTCCTCGGACATGTGGCACGAGGACATGCTGTGGGGCCAGACCCTCCGCTCCACCGTCGCCCACGCCGAGATCGTCTCCATCGACGTCTCCGAGGCCCTGGCGATGTCCGGCGTGTACGCCGTCCTCACCTACGACGACCTGCCGACCGAGGTGAAGAACTACGGCCTGGAGATCCAGGACACCCCCGTCCTCGCCCACGGCCGGGTACGGCACCACGGCGAGCCGGTCGCCCTGATCGCCGCCGACCACCCGGAGACCGCCCGCCGCGCCGCCGCCAAGGTCAGGATCGAGTACAAGGAACTGCCCGTCGTCACCGACGAGGCCTCCGCGCTCGCCCCCGACGCCCCCCTCCTCCACGAGGGCCGCGACGACCACCACGCCGGCCACGTCCCGCACCCCAACATCGTGCACCGCCAGCCGATCGTCCGCGGCGACGTGGCGGAGGCCCGCAAGCGGGCCGACGTGATCGTCGAGGGCGAGTACGTCTTCGGAATGCAGGACCAGGCCTTCCTCGGCCCCGAGTCCGGCCTCGCCGTGCCCGCCGAGGACGGCGGCGTCGACCTGTACGTCGCCACCCAGTGGCTCCACTCCGACCTGCGCCAGATCGCGCCCGTCCTCGGCCTGCCCGAGGAGAAGGTCCGCATGACGCTCTCCGGCGTCGGCGGCGCCTTCGGCGGCCGCGAGGACCTGTCGATGCAGATCCACGCCTGCCTCCTGGCGCTCCGCACCGGCAAGCCGGTCAAGATCGTCTACAACCGCTTCGAGTCCTTCTTCGGGCACGTCCACCGCCACCCGGCGAAGCTCCACTACGAGCACGGCGCCACCAAGGACGGCAAGCTCACCCACCTCAAGGCCCGGATCGTCCTCGACGGCGGCGCCTACGCCTCGGCCTCCCCGGCCGTCGTCGGCAACGCCTCCTCGCTCGGCGCCGGACCGTACGTGGTCGACGACGTCGAGATCGAGGCGGTCGCCCTCTACACCAACAACCCGCCCTGCGGCGCCATGCGCGGCTTCGGCGCGGTCCAGGCGTGCTTCGCGTACGAGGCGCAGATGGACAAGCTCGCGAAGAAGCTGGGCATGGACCCGGTCGAGTTCCGGCAGATCAACGCCATGGAACAGGGCACGCTCATGCCCACGGGCCAGGTCGTGGACTCGCCCGCCCCGGTCGCCGAGCTGCTCCGCCGGGTCAAGGCCCGCCCGATGCCGCCCGAGCAGCAGTGGCTCGCCGCCGGCGAGCAGGCCGATGTCCGCGCGCTGCCCGGCGGCCTCTCCAACACCACGCACGGCGAGGGCGTCGTCCGCGGCGTCGGCTACGCCGTCGGCATCAAGAACGTCGGCTTCTCCGAGGGTTTCGACGACTACTCGACCGCCCGCGTGGTCCTCCAGGTCATCAACGGCGAGCCCGTCGCCATGGTCCACACGGCCATGGCGGAGGTCGGCCAGGGCGGTGTCACCGTGCACGCCCAGATCGCCCGTACGGAACTCGGCGTCACCCAGGTCACCATCCACCCGGCCGACACCCAGGTCGGCTCCGCCGGCTCCACGTCCGCCTCCCGGCAGACGTACATGACCGGCGGCGCGGTGAAGAACACCTGCGAGGCCGTCCGCGAGAAGGTCCTGGAGATCGGCCGCCGCAAGAACGGCTCCTACCACCCCGCCTGGGCGACCGCCGAACTCCTCCTGGAGGGCGGCAAGGTCGTCACCGACGGCGGCGAGGTCCTCGCGACCCTCGCCGACGTCCTGGAGGGCGAGGACCCGATCGACCTGGAGCTGGAGTTCCGGCACCGCCCGACCGTCCCCTTCGACCTGGTCACCGGCCAGGGCGACGGCCACGTCCAGTACACCTTCGCCGCGCACCGCGCGGTCGTCGAGGTGGACACCGAGCTCGGCCTCGTCAAGGTCATCGAGCTCGCCACCGCCCAGGACGTCGGCAAGGCGCTCAACATGCTCTCCGTCGTCGGCCAGATCCAGGGTGGCACCACCCAGGGCCTGGGCGTCGCGGTGATGGAAGAGATCATCGTGGACCCGAAGACCGCGAAGGTGCGCAACCCCTCCTTCACGGACTACCTGATCCCGACGATCCTCGACACGCCGACCATCCCGGTCGACGTGCTCGAACTCGCCGACCCCAACGCGCCGTACGGCCTGCGGGGACTCGGCGAGGCCCCGACCCTGTCGTCCACCCCGGCCGTCCTCGCGGCGATCCGGAACGCGACGGGCCTGGAGCTCAACAAGACGCCGGTCCGCCCCGAGGCGCTCACCGGCACCCTGTAGGACCCTCCGGGCGGTACGGCCCGTACCGGGAACGTCACCCTTCCCCGCCCGTACCGCCCGGAGCCCCCACGCACCACCCCCGTTCGTCTCGGGCCGTCCCCCGGGTCGTGCAGCCACGCAGCATCCCAAATCCCGCGGCTTCAGCCGGACCAGAACCCTTCGAAGTCCGACGCGGGTGCCCCTTTGAACCTTGGGAGTAGGCCCCATGACCCAGTCGTCAGTGGAGCCCAGGACCAGCGCCGAGGACGCGGGCTCCGGCTCGCGCACCCCCGCCGGCAGGTCTTGGCTCGACCGGTACTTTCACATCTCGGAGAGAGGATCCACCGTCGCGACGGAGGTCCGCGGCGGCGTCACCACCTTCATGGCGATGGCGTACATCCTCCTGCTCAACCCCCTGATCCTCAGCGGCAAGGACGTCGACGGCAATCTGCTCGGCCAGCCGGCGCTCATCACGGCCACCGCCCTCGCCGCGGCCGCGACGACCCTCCTCATGGGCTTCTGGGGCAAGGTCCCGCTCGCCCTCGCCGCCGGTCTGAGCGTCTCCGGGGTCATGGCCTCGCAGGTCGTCCCCGTCATGACCTGGCCGCAGGCCATGGGCATGTCCGTGGCGTACGGCGCGGTGATCTGCCTCCTGGTGGTCACCGGCCTCCGCGAGATGATCATGAACGCGATCCCGCTGGCCCTGAAGCACGCCATCACCATCGGCATCGGCCTCTTCATCGCGATCATCGGCTTCGTGAAGGCCGGCTTCGTCCACGAGAACCCCGCCCCGGGCGGCGGCCCCGTCTCCCTCGGCCCGGCCGGCGAGCTCCAGGGCTGGCCCGTCCTGATCTTCGCCGTCACCCTGCTGCTGATCTTCGCCCTCCAGGCCCGCAACATCCCCGGCGCCATCCTCATCGGCATCGTCGTCGGCACGGTCGTCGCGGTCGTCCTCAACGCGATCGCCGACATACCCGCCAAGGCCTGGTTCTCCGGCCCGCCGGAGCTCCACGGCAGCGCGGTCTCCGCCCCCGACTTCTCGCTCTTCGGACAGGTGTCCTTCAGCGGCTGGGGCGACGTCGGCTACATCACGATCACCATGATCGTCTTCACCCTGGTGCTCGCCGGCTTCTTCGACGCCATGGCGACCATCCTGGGCGTCGGCACCGAGGCCAAGCTCGCCGACGACAAGGGCCGGATGCCCGGCCTCTCCAAGGCCCTCTTCATCGACGGCGCCGGCGGCGTCATCGGCGGCGGCGCCGGAGCCTCGGGCCAGACGGTCTTCGTCGAGTCCGCCACCGGCGTCGGCGAGGGCGCCCGCACCGGCCTGGCCTCCGTGGTCACCGGCGGCTTCTTCGCCCTCTGCCTCTTCTTCACCCCGCTCACCGCGATCGTGCCGCAGGAGGTCGCCGCCGCGGCCCTGGTCGTCATCGGCTCGATGATGATGCAGAACGCCAAGCACGTGGACTGGAGCGACCGCTCCGTCGCGATCCCGGTCTTCCTCACCGTGGTCCTGATGCCGTTCACGTACACCATCACCACGGGTGTCGCCGCCGGTGTCATCTCCTACGCGGTGATCAAGACCGCCCAGGGGAAGGCGCGGGAGGTCGGGGCCTTCATGTGGGGCCTGACCGCGATCTTCGTCGTGTACTTCGCCATCCATCCGATCGAGAGCTGGCTCGGCGTCGGCTGACGCCCCCACCGCCCTCCCGCACCTTCCAAGGAGAACCGAGATGCTGGACATCGCCGAAGAGCTGCACCGGTGGGTCGAGCAGGGACGCGCCTTCGCCGTCGCCACCGTGGTGGCGGTCGGCGGCAGCGCGCCCCGGCAGCCGGGCGCCGCGCTCGCCGTCGACAGCGAGGGCACGGCGATCGGATCGGTCTCCGGGGGGTGCGTGGAGGGCGCGGTCTACGACCTGTGCGTCCAGGCCCTCGACGACGGCCGGACCGTCGTCGAGCGCTTCGGCTACAGCGACGAGGACGCCTTCGCCGTCGGCCTGACCTGCGGCGGGATCATCGACATCCTCGTCACCCCGGTCCGCGGCGGGGTCCTCCCCGCCGCGCTCGCCGCCGCCGTCGGGGGCGAGGCGGCGGCCCTCGCCCGGATCGTCTCCGGGCCCGACGACC
Source organism: Streptomyces sp. NPDC098101 (assembly GCF_044760185.1). NCBI lineage: Bacteria > Bacillati > Actinomycetota > Actinomycetes > Kitasatosporales > Streptomycetaceae > Streptomyces > Streptomyces sp. NPDC098101. Next base: position 255,930 of record NZ_JBIWAS010000001.1, read on the forward strand.
TGCTCGGCCGGGCCCTCCTGGTCCGCCCCGACGGCTCGTACGAGGGGAAGCTCGGCGGCCACCCCGAACTGGACCGCACCGCCGCCGGCGAGGCCCGCGCGATGCTCGACGCGGGCCGCACCGGCACCGTGGAGATCGGCGAGGACGGCAGCCGCTGCGGACAGCCCCTGAGCCTCCTGGTCGAGTCCTCCGTGCCCGCGCCCCGCATGATCGTCTTCGGGGCCATCGACTTCGCCGCCGCGCTCGTCCGGGTCGGCAAGTTCCTCGGCTACCACGTCACCGTCTGCGACGCCCGGCCCGTCTTCGCGACCCCGGCCCGCTTCCCCGAGGCCGACGAGGTCGTCGTCGAATGGCCCCACCGCTACCTGGAGTCCACCGAGGTGGACGGCCGGACCGTGCTCTGCGTCCTCACCCACGACGCCAAGTTCGACGTGCCCCTGCTCCAGGTCGCCCTCCGGCTCCCCGTCGCCTACGTCGGCGCGATGGGCTCCCGCCGCACCCACGAGGACCGCAACGAGCGGCTGCGCGGGGTCGGCGTCACCGAACTCGAACTCGCCCGGCTGCGCTCCCCGATCGGCCTCGACCTCGGCGCCCGCACGCCGGAGGAGACCGCCCTGTCGATCGGCGCCGAGATCGTCGCCCACCGCAGGGGCGGCACCGGGGTCTCCCTCACCGGCGCCCACACCCCGATCCACCACGACGGACCCCGGGGGCCACTGGGCCGGATAGGGTCCGTCGCCTAGGCGACGCCCGTCAGGCCGGATCCACCGGAAGCGCCTCCCACGGGGGAGGCGCGAGCTGGTCCGTCCAGGCCGCCAGGGCCTCGCCGTCCACGCAGACGATCCCGCACGTGGCGGCGTACTCGGCGGCCGGCGCGGTGAGGGAGCTGGTGGTCACCAGCACCGCCACGTCGGCCCCGTGCACGGTGAAGCAGGTGCCGCCGAACCGCTGGAGGTCCTGGGAGCCCACCCGGTGGTCCTCCGCGTACTGCTTGCACTGGATCACCACCCGGCGCCCGTCCACGGTCGTCGCGATCACGTCGGCGCCCAGGTCGCCCGCGCCGCCGACCACCTCCACCGGGGTGCAGCCGTCCCGCGCGCAGAGCGCGGCGACCGTGTGCTCGAAGCCGTCCGGGTCGACCGCCGTGTGGTCCAGCGCCTCCGTCCCGACGTCGGGCACGTCCGCGACCGGGACGGCGGCGGTACGGAGGGCCCCGCGCCGCCCGAAGGACGCCCGGCCCCGCCGTACGGGCGCCGCGCTCCTCCGGAACAGGGCGAGGGCCACGGCGATCGCCCCGAGCGCGGCGAACGCCACCAGGAGGGCGGCGGGCACCCCCGAACCGCGGTCCCCGGCCGCCTCGGCGGTCTTGAGGAAGAGGGCCAGACCGCCGACGCACGTCCCCGCGAGCCCGATCGCGAGCACCAGATCGCGCCCGACCGCCACGGGGCCGCGCCGGGCGGCACCCCTGTCCTCCCCGACGAATCCCATCCGGACCCCTCCCTCACGTACCAACTCCCTACCCGCGACCGTGCGCGAGCGGCCCCTCCTGTACGGCGCGTCCGGGTCCGGACACGCCGCGGCCCCGACCCGGAAGGGGCCGGGGGCCGCGGCGTGTGCCGGCCCGGAGGGTCAGCGCTTGAAGGCGTCCTTCGTCTTCTCCTTGGCCTCCCGGGCGTCGCCCTTGGCGCGCTCGGCGCGGCCCTCGCCGGCCATCCGCTCGTTGCCGAGCGCCCGGCCCGTGTTCTCCTTGATGGCGCCCTTGACCTGCTCGCCCTTGGCCTTCATCTTCTCGTTGCCCGACATGCCGGCTCCTTTCCGAGAACCTGGAAAACCATTGCCTTGGTGAAAGGCCGCATAACCGCGAAACGGCCCCCGAAACGGGGTCGTGGGTTCCGGGCCGCGATAATCGGGGCGGCCACGCGCGCGGCCGACCATCCCGAGGGCGAAGGACCGACGATGCTGAAAGAGGGCCGGCGAGTACGGCTTGCGGTGGACCTCCGGCTGGCCGGAGAGGTCGTCCCGGCCGGTGGACCCGGGGCGGAGACGGGCGCCGGGGCCGGGTTCCTGGCCCTGGCGGCGGGCGTCGAGGGCACCGTCGAGCGGGTGGACGAGGACCGTCCCCAGGGCCCGGAGGTGCGCGAGTACGAACGGCTCAAGTCCCTCCTGGACGACTTCGGCCACCAGATGCCCCCGGCCAGCAGACGGCAGCTCGAAGAGCGGGTCGCCGAACTGGAGCCCGCCTGGACCGCCTACCTGGAGCGCGGGCTCCGCAGGACCGTCCGCGTCCGCTTCGACAACGGGTTCGTCCTCGACGACGCGCCCGGGGACCTCTTCGCCCCCGCCTGACCCGGACGGCGGGCGGTTCCTCGGACGCCGGTCGAGAGGGCCGCGTCACGCCACTGGTCGAGCTCGCGGCGGCGGCGTGGTCCTCGATGGTCTCCACGTCAACGGCCTTCTGCTGGAAGGGCGTTCACGGACTCCGTGCGCCGCAGGTCCGGCGGCCGTCTGAGTACGATCGCCCACGCCGGCCTGAGTACGCGAGGGGTTGCCCGCCGCGCGCGGTGTGGCGAGGGTTGTCCCCATGCGCCGACCGCTGTTGCTCCTCACCCTGTTCCTGATCGTCGTCGTCTACGGGGTCGTGCACTTCTCCGACGACGAGGGGACGGCCTCCGCCCGCGAGGTGGCCAGGAAGGCGAGCGAACGGCTGGAGAGCCAACGCCCGCGCACGGCGGAGGAGGTCGGGTACTCCGCCTCCCTCTTCGACGGGGTGGAGGTGATGCGGGTGACGGGCACCTCGACGCACGACGGGGACGGCGTCCACGTGATCGTCCGCACGACCGGCTTCAGGCACGAGGGGCTGCTCTACACCGAACGGTACGTCGTCCTACGCTGCTTCAGGGTGCGGGTGTCGCCCAAGGCGGAGTGGGGCGCGGAGCCCCGCAAGGTCGACTGCCCGGACGGCCCGGCGCTGACCTTCCGCCCGCCGCCCGAACCGCCCCGGCTGCCGTACGACGAACTCCTGAAGAAGCTTCCCCGGGTGCCGAAGGGGGGCCGGGCGGACGAGGCCGGGGTGCGCCGGGTGGTCGCCGCCCTGGACATGGACCCGAAGATCCGCACCGAGGTGAGGGCGGACGGCGACCGGGTCGGCGTCCTGCTCCTCGTGCCGGGCAACGGCTTCGACCCGCAGGACTGCCTGCTCGCCCACGTGGCACCCGGCACCACCTCGACGTGGGTCCCGTCCCGGATGCAGCGGATGCCGGGGGAGGCCGGCTGCACCGTCGGCAACGCCCTGGACCCGGTGCCCTCGCCGCACTGACCGGGGAGCGCGCCGCCCCCGGCCGCCGGGGCGGGGCCGCGCGGCACCGGGTACGGGGAAGGGGCGGACGGGACGTCAGGCGGCGGGCTCGGCCGGAACCGCCTTCCGGACCTCCGCGAGGTACGCGGTCATGGCGTCCCGGTTGCGGGTCAGCTGGTCGATCCGCTGCGCCATGCGCGCGCACTCCAGCTCCAGGAGCGCGATCGTCTCCGGCGTCGGGTTCGGGATGTCGATCCGTCCCGGCGGCCCGAGGCAGGGCAGGATCCTGCGGATCGTCTGCGTCGGGAGGCCCGCGTCGAGCAGCCCGCGCACCTGCTGGACCCGGTCCACGCAGGGCTCCGGGTAGTCCCGGTAGCCGTTGGCGCACCGCCGGGAGGCGATCAGCTCCTGCTCCTCGTAGTACCGCAGCATCCGGCGGGAGACCCCGGTGCGTTCCGACAGCTCCCCGATCCGCACGACTCCCGCCTCCCGCGTTCCCGCGACGCTTTTCCGGATCTCGCTTGACCTTCACATCAATGGAAGGGTTCGAGCATGGTGCCATGTCGAGCACAGACCTGACCAGAGGACCCTCCCACGGCCCCGCCCCCTCCCCGCGGCGGGCCGAACGGCCTTCCCCTCCCGGGAAGTTGCCCCTTCCGGCGCTGCTCGCCCTGGCGACCGCCGTGTTCATCACGAGCCTCACGGAGACGCTGCCCGCCGGGCTGCTGCCCGCGATGGGCGGCGACCTGGGCGTCAGCGAATCCGCCACCGGGCAGACGGTGACGGTCTACGCCCTCGGCACCGTGCTCACCGCCATCCCGCTCTCCGCCGCGACCGCCGGGTGGCGCCGCCGCCGGCTCCTGCTGGCCGCGATGGGCGGGTTCGCCGTCGCCAACACCGTGACGGCGCTGTCCACGTCCTATCCGCTGACGATGGGCGCCCGGTTCGCCGCCGGGGTCGCGGCGGGCCTCGCGTGGGCGCTGCTCGCCGGCTATGCCCGGCGGATGGCCCCCGCACACCTCCAGGGCAAGGCCATCGCGGTGGCCATGGCGGGCATCCCCGTCGCGCTCTCCCTCGGCGTGCCCGCCGGGACGTTCGTCGGCAGGGCCGTCGACTGGCGGACGGCCTTCCTCGTCATGACCGGCCTGACGCTCGTCCTCCTCGTCTGGATCCTGGCCGCCGTCCCCGACTACCCGGGCCACCGCCCGGAGAAGGGGTCCGCGCCGTCGATGCTCGGAGCGCTCAAGGTGCCCGGCGTCACCCCCGTCCTCACCGTCACCCTCGTCTTCGTCCTCGCCCACACCCTCCTCTACACCTACATCGCGGCCTTCCTCGACCGGCTCGGGATGGGCGGCCGGGCCGACGTGGTCCTCCTGGTCTTCGGCGGCGCCTCGCTGCTGAGCATCTGGGCCGTCGGCGCCCTGATCAACCGCCGGCTGCGCACCCTGATGATCACCGGCACGCTGCTCGTCGCGGTGGCCGGCGGCCTCCTGGCGCTGTTCGCCGGGTCGCCCGCGCTCGTGTACGGCGCGGTCGTGCTCTGGGGCCTGGGCTGGGGCGGCGCGCCGACCCTGCTCCAGACGGCGGCGGGCGACGCGGGCGGCGAACAGGCCGACGCGGCACAGGCGATGCTGGTCACCCTCTGGAACGTGGCCATGGCGGGCGGCGGGGTGGTCGGCGGCCTCCTCCTCGACGCGTTCGGCACCGGGGCCCTGCCCTGGAGCGTGCTGGTCCTCCTGGTCCCGGTGACGGCCGTGGTCGTCGCGGCCCGCGCACACGGCTTCCCCGCCCGCAGGGAGGCTTCCTGAGGGCCTTTCAGATGCGGAACGTCTCCTGACGGAGGATCAGGAACGGGGCGCGTCCAGGGCCGCCCGTACGGCGGCCAGGACGGCCTCCTCGTCGGCGCCCGTCGCGCGGGCCCCGGTGACGTACGCGCGGGCGAGCCGGGTCAGGGCGGCGGTGTCGACGGGGGCGGTGCCGGGGCGGGCGGCGACCCTGGTGCCCGCGCCCCGGCGGGTGCGGACGAGCCCCGCCGCCTCCAGCTCCTTGTAGGCCCGGTTGACGGTGCCGGGGGCGAGCCCCAGGTCGGCGGCGAGCTGGCGGACAGTGGGGAGCCGCTCGCCCTCCGGCAGGACGCCGCCGCCGATGAGCGCCGCGAGCTGGGAGCGGATCTGCTCGTACGGCGGGACCGGGCCGGTCGTGTCCACGCGGACGGCCGGGCCGGTCACGACCGGCTCCGGAAGGCGGCCGGCGGGGCGAGGACGGTGAAGAGCGACCACAGCGCCGTGCCGGCCGCGACCACGGCGACCGGCAGCAGGAGCAGACCGGCGGTGTGGACCACGGGCCCCACGCAGGACAGCGAGCGCAGCGCGCCGGAGGCGAAGAGGGCGGTGCCGGCCAGCGGCGCCGCGACCAGGAGCCCCCACGCGGCCGTCACGGCACGGGCCCGCTCCCGGCGTCGCCCCGCGTCGGCGGCCACCGCCGCCGCGTCGCCCCCGGGGACCGGGCGCCCGGTGATCCGGCGCAGTGCGTAGCCGCAGGCGGCGGTGCCGAACGCGAGGGCGACGAGCACCGGGGCGCCGTAGAACAGGCCGGGCCAGGGCCCCCGGGACTGGGTGAGGCTCCCGCAGGCGACGCCGAGCGTGCGGCCCGCCCTGCCCATGTCGTCCGGGGAAGCGGTGAGCGCGGCGACGGCGAGCAGTGCGACGAGCACGGCGGCCTCGGCGCCGAGCAGCACGGCGAAGCGGGTGGGCAGGACGTCGCGGACGCGGCGCGGGGCGAGGCCCGCGCGGCGCACGGCGCCCCCGGGCCCCGGCGTCAGCGCGTCGGCGGCCAGGACGCCCGCCGTGGCGCAGACGGCGAAGACCGGCAGGGCGTGGAGGACGCCGAGCCCGAGCCCGGCGCCCTGGGAGACCGTCCAGGCCGCCACCGCGCCGATCGCGGCACCGCCCCAGCGGACGAGCAGTTCGGTGCGGGCCGGCCGGTGTGGGGCGGGCAGGGCGGAATCGAGCATGGTGACCCCCGTCAGAGCTTTTGTATCAAGCGGTAAGCACAAGATGGAGGAACCCGCGGCTTGTGTCAAATGACTGACACAATGTGGGTGGTGAGCGCACGGGCTACTGGGCCGTCCGCTCCCGTACGGTCGTCGCCCATGCCGGCTGCTCCTCGACGGCCTCCGTCTCGGGTTCGGCCCGCCGGCCGCCCCGCGCGAAGAAGTCCGCGAGCGGCAGGATGGCCGCGCCGACCGTGACCGCGTCCGGGCCCAGCGTCCCCAGGCCGATGGCAACCCGGGCCGCCGGGTACGCGAGGGCGTACTCCCGGGCGTACCCCTCGACCGTCTCCAGGAAGCGGGTGCCGAGCTGGAGTCCGGCCCAGCCGCCGACGAGGATGCGTTCGGGCTGGAAGAGGTTGATGAGGTCGGCGAATCCGGCGCCGAGGAACTCGGCGGTCTCCTCCAGGACGGCGAGGGCGGTCGCGTCGGGCGGGGTCGCGCTGTCGGCCGGATACGCGGCGGCGAGCATCGCCGTCAGGGCCGTCTCCTCGTCCGCGCCCTCCGGAGGCCGCCCGCCCGCCTCGCGCCAGCGTTCGAGCAGGGCTTCCGCGCCCGCGTACGCCTCCAGGCAGCCCAGGGCGCCGCAGCGGCAGCGCCGCCCCCGCACCCGTACCTTCAAATGCCCCCACTCGATCGCCCGCCCCGGCCCCGTCGGGTCGGTGACGACGCAGGCGCCGACGCCGGAGCCGAAGAGCACCACGACGGCGCTGCGGGCGCCGCGCCCGGCGCCGAACCACATCTCGGCCTGGCCGAGGGTCTTGGCGCCGTTGTCGATCCAGTACGGCACCGAGGCCGGCAGTTCCACGCTCTCGCGCAGCAGGCGCTCCAAGGGGACGGCGTCCCAGTCGATGGTCTGGCCGTGCACGACCGCGCCGTCCTCGGCGGTGCGGGCCACGATGCCGGGCACGCCGATGCCGACGCCGAGGAGCTGCTCGGCGGGCACGTCCGCGCTCCGCAGCACCTCCGCGATGCCGTCCCGGAGGTGCCCGACGACGACCCCGACCTCGTACCGGTCGTGCGGATGTGGACTGTCCACGGCCAACGGGCGCTCGGCGCGCGCGAGTTCGGTGAGGGCGAGGTCGAAGAGCTCGATCCTGATCCGGGTCTCGCCGACGTCGACGCCGATCATGAAGCCGCTGCCGGAGGAGATCCGGAGCAGGGTACGGGGGCGCCCGCCGGCCGAGTCGACGCTGCCCGCCTCCTCGACCAGGCCCTCCGTGACCAGCTCCGCGACCACGTTGCTGATCGAGCCGGAGCTCAGTCCGGTCGCGGGGCCCAGCGAGAAGCGGCTCATCGGCCCGTCGAAGTACAGGCGCTGGAGGACGGCGGTGCGGTTCTCGCGCCGCAGATCACGGACGGTGCGTCCGTTCCGCATGGTCACTGGGCCCCCTGGTGTGAAGTAGTCCTGACCGCAACATACCGCGCTGCGGGGTCCCTGGGACGTCTTTATCTTTAGCTTTAAGTCATGATCTGAAATAAGGGAGTCGGGCCCCGATGTCTTCACTTCCCGAACGCGCGACGTGCCGGGCGCGTGCCGGGGACGCACCGGGCGCGTGCCGAGGGGAGGGGCCCGGTCGGCGCGGGCGTACCGCCCTCGATGTCCGGGAAGTCGGAATGTCGAACTCCCCTTATGCGGCGTTTCATTGGGAATGGAATTTGCATGACTATGATCACATTGACCCTCAATGGTCTACACCTGATAGTGATCCCTGTCTCATCTGGATCAAGAGGCCGCGGGCACCGTCGCCCGCGGGCGTGCGGGGGCGCAACGAGACGGTAGGTCGGGGTAGTCACTGGCAGTACCTCTGCCGATCGCCCACGCCGACCCTCCACTCCGTCGCAGGGGACGCTCCATCAACCCTGCGCCCTCTTACGGAAGTAGAACGCGTGGCTGCAAGAACGAGGGGGGCGACCGGCAGCGGTGCCGCCCCCCTGGTGATCGGCTCCCTGATCACCGCACTCATCACGGGATCCGCGGTCCCGGCCGGCGCGGCGGCCGCCCCTCCCGGGCCCGTCCCGGCCGCCTCCCCCGTCACACCGCCCGACGCCGCTCCTGAGGACGCCGTCTCCCGGGCCCAGGACGAGGCCAAGCGGAGCGGCCGGCGCGTGGAGGTGACAGCCGAACGGGGGCCCACCCGCGAGGTGTACGCCAATCCGAGCGGCACGCTCACCGAAATCACCCACACCCAGCCCGTGCGTACGCGCAAGGGCGGCTCCTGGGTGGACATCGACACCACCCTGCGGGCCCGGCCGGACGGCGGCCTCGCCCCCGTCGCCACCGCGACGGACGTCGTCTTCTCGGGCGGGGGCACCGGCCCTCTGGTGCGGATGACCCGAGCGGGACGCGAGTTGGCCCTGAACTGGCCCGGCTCCCTGCCCGCCCCGATCCTCTCGGGCCCGGCGGCGACCTATCCCGACGTCCTGCCCGACGTCGATCTGCGGGTGTCGGCCGACGCCGACGGGTTCTCCCAGGTGCTCGTCGTCAAGAACGCGAAGGCCGCGGCGGATCCCAGGCTGGCGGCCCTGCACATGCCGGTCTCGGGCACGGGGCTGACCGTCCGTGCCACGGTCGACGGCGGCTTGGAGGCGGTCGACGCCCAGGACGGCGGCGTGGCCTTCGAAGCCCCTCGACCGAAGATGTGGGACTCCGGCCAGGCCGCCCCCCAGCCCTCCCAGCCCTTCCAGGCGTCCAAGGCGGCCAAGGCTTCCAAGGCGCAGTCGCGGGCCGCGGCGGAGGCCGCCGGCTCCGACGCCCCCGTACCCCCCGCCGCGTCCGATCCCGAACTGCTCGACGGGCCCGCGGAAACCTCCCGGACCGCTGAGGTCGGCGCGACCGTCACCTCCGGCGCCGTGACATTGACCCCGGACCGCTCCCTCCTGGCCGATGCCGACACCCGCTACCCGGTGTTCATCGACCCGACCTGGAAGTCGCCCCGTGCGACGGGGTGGGCGATGGTGTCCCGCGCCTATCCCAGTTCGTCCTTCTACCAGTTCGACGGCAAGGACGACGCCGGCCTGGGCTTCTGCCCGCCGAACTTCACCGGCATGACCTGCGCTCCGAACGACGCCAAACGCCTGCTCTACCAGGTGCCGGTGACCAACTTCGCGGGCAAGGGCATCGACAGCGCCGAGTTCGTGGTCCGTGAGACGCACGCCTACAACTGCACCAAGCAGCCGGTCGAGTTCTGGCGCACCAAGCCGCTGACGAAGACCACGACCTGGAACACCACCAACGGATCCGGCTTCTGGGCGGACCAGATGCCGACGGTCATGGCGGCCAAGGGAGCCACGGCCTCCTGCCCCGACGGGGACATCGAGTTCAACGCCAAGGACGCGGTCGTGTGGGCCGCCGCGAACAAGCAGTCCTCCCTGACCTTCGGTCTGAAGGCCCCCAACGAGAACGCCGAGCAGATGTGGAAGCGCTTCTCCTCGGCGGCGTACCTCCGCGTGGAGTACAACAATCCGCCCGCGCGCCCGAAGCAGAGCCAGTTGACCACGAGCCCGGGTGGCGCCTGCACGTCCGCGTCCAAGCCGGTCAACGTGGTCCCCAAGGTGACCGCCGTCCTCACCGACCCCGACAAGGACCAGGTGTACGCCGAGTTCCGGGTCGACTGGGACGCCGGCAGCGGCTGGAAGCAGCAGTGGAGCTCGGGGCGCATCGGGCCCAAGGCGTCCGGGCAGCCGTTCACGATCACGTTGCCCTCGACGATCCCGCAGAACAGGATCATGGCCTGGGGCGTGAGGGCCTCCGACAACCGTCTGTGGGGCCCGTGGAGCTTCGAGGGCGACGACCAGACCGGGTGCTACCTCACCTACGACTCCAAGGCGCCCCAGGCGCCGGTGATCACCTCGCAGCAGTACCCGGCGTCCGATTCCGCCGACCCCGCCGACCCCTGGCTGGACGGAGTGGGGCGTTACGGCAAGTTCACCATGGACTCCGCCGCGACGGACGTCGTGAAGTACCAGTTCGGGCTGAACGCGGAACCGAGCGCGGCCAACGAGCGCAAGCCCTCGACGCCGGGCGGGCCGGTCACCGTCGACCTCATGCCCACCCGCCCCGGCGTGAACCACCTCTACGTCAAGGCGTGGGACGCCAACAACAACGCGAGCACCATCGGCACCCACTCCTTCAAGGTCTCGGCCGGTCAACCCGAACGGGCCGCCTGGAGCCTGGACCAGCCGGCCGGTGCGACCACGGACCCGGGCAAGGGCGGGAACCTGCCGGCCACCCCCGTCGGCGGAGCCGTCCTCGGCGCACCGGGCACCGCGGGCACGGCACTGGGACTGGGAGGGACCGACGCGGCCGCCGAGGCCGACCCCAACCTCATCGCCTCCGACGGTGACTTCACCGTCTCCACCTGGGCCCGTCTGGACGCCCTGACCGCCACCCAGACGGTGCTCAGCGTCGACGGCACCACCCACGCCGGGTTCTATCTCGGCTACGAACTCGCCATGCAGCGCTGGGCCCTGCGCGCACCGACCAAGGACGGCGCCGGAGCCTCGTTCTCCACCCAGAAGGTCGTGTCGGCCAACGCCCCGGAGACCGGGGTCTGGACGCACCTGGCGGCCGTGCGCGACAGCGTCGCCAAGGAGTACCGCCTGTACGTCAACGGCACCCTCCAGGGCACCACCCCGATCACCGCACCGTGGTACGCGGCGGGCCGCCTCCAGATCGGCCGGGCGAAGTACAACGGCGCGTACGTGGACCACGTGGTCGGGGCGGTCGACGAGACCGCCGTCTTCGACCGGGTGCTCGGCACCGCCGACGTCGGGGCGCTGGCACAGGGCGGATCCGTCACCACGGGCCGTCCCGCCAAGGCCGCGTGGCGCTTCGACGACCCGGCCGGCTCCCCGCTCATCGCGGGCGCGAACCCCGTTCACCCGCTCGCCCTCAAGGGCGCGGCGACCTTCGGGGCGTCCGGCCCCGTCGCCGGCGCCCTCGACCTGAGCGCCCCCGCCGCCTCGTACGCGAGCACCACCGCCCCGCAACTGAACACGCTCAAGAGCTTCTCGGTCTCCGCGTGGGCCCGGCTCCCCAAGACCGAGACCGACACGGCCCAGATCATCGCCACGCAGGCCGCGACGCAGAAGAGCGGCTTCGAGCTGTACTACTCCGGCTACTACCGCCGGTGGATCTTCAACCGGTACGACACCGACACCGCCGACTCCGATCCGACCCGGGCGATGGCCAACATCGGCAAGCCCGCCGCGGAACAGGTCTACCCCGGTGACGAATGGCACCACCTGGTCGGCGTGTACGACGCGACGGCCAAACAGCTGCGGCTCTTCGTCAACGGCAAGTTGATCTCCCAGGTCCCCTACACCGCCACGCCGATCAACGCCGTCGGCCCGGTCATGGTGGGGGCGGGCTCCTACGGTGCCAAGCCCGGCTCCTACTTCAAGGGCCTGATCGACGACGTCCGCCTCTACGACCGGGTCCTCGCGCCCGAAGAGGCCGGAGACCTGTTCAAGCGGCACCCGCAGGTCAAGGGCCGGTGGACGTTCAACTCGGCGGCAGGGACCCCCTCGGCCGCCGCCGACGACAGCCCGGGCAAGCGCCCCGCCGTCCTCGGCGCGCAGGCGGCCGTCACCCCCGGTGCCGGATGGGTCGGCGGCGGAGCCCTCGTCCTCGACGGGGTCGACGACTACGCCGCCACCGCCTCGATGCCGGTGGACACGCGGGACAGCTTCACCGCGACCGCCTGGGTCAACACCGCCTCGCGTCCGCAGCGCAAGGTGACGGTCCTGTCGGCGGAAGGTGCCCACAACAGCGCCTTCACCGTCCGCTACGCACCCGACCCGGCGAACCCCGCGGAGAACGGCAACTACCAGCTGGAGGTGCCGACCGCGGACGCGGCGGGCGCCGCCCGCCCGGCCGTCGGACACAGCGCCTTCCAGAGCGATTTCGAATGGGACCACCTCGCGGTCGTCCACGACGCCTTCGCCGACGAGATCCGGCTCTACGTCAACGGGCGCCTCGAACAGGTCGAGGCGGCCACGTCCTGGCGGGACAACGTACGGCCCTTCCAGGCCACCAAAACCCTCCAGTTCGGACGCAACAAGGAGAACGGCGCCCTCGGCGAGTACTGGCCCGGCGTCATCGACGACGTCTGGGTGTTCTCCGGCGTCGCCTCGGACGCCCAGATCGCCAAGCTCGGCAACGGCGAGGAGCTGGCCACCGTCCCCGGTCCCTGATCAGGGCCCCCGCGGAGGCCGGTCCGCCGACCTCCGCCCCTCCCCGGTCCCCGTGCGTGCCCCGCGCGCACGGGGACCGACCCCCACCCTTCCGGCTCCGGAGGCCGACGACACCCGTCCCCGACTCCGGAGCCGGACGCGTTCACCGTTCGACCAACACCTAAGGAACCATCGGCTTGTCCAGACCCCCGAGGCCGCCCCGAGCGGCCCGTCTCCACCGGTACGCCGCGCTGGCGGCCGCCGCCCTCATGGCGGGAACGCTCCTCCAGGCACCACCCGCGACCGCCCTGCCCACCGGTACCGGCCGCCCCGACGCGATCGACACCGAGAAGCCCGTCGCGGGCCGCGCCCTGGGAGTGAAGGCACGACAGGCGTCGGGCCTGCCCACCGGTGCCAGGCGCGCCGCGAACGACGACTTCCCGGCCGCCCGGGCGGCCGTCGTCGACCTCGACGCGGCCCCCGCGGCCGGTCTCCTCTCCACCGCGCCCGACCGGCGCGCCCCGAGCCGACGGCCGTTCTCCACGGCCGCGCGCGCCCACGCCGTCCCCGCCCCCGGGACGCCGGTCAGTCTGAGCCGCACCCCCGACACCGGCCCGGCCGGCGCGGGACCGGGGAGCGTCGGCGTCCGCGTCCACGGCACCGAACAGGCGAGGTCCGCCGGCGTCGACGGACTGCTGCTGTCCCTGACCCGCGCGTCCGGAGCCACGAGCGCGGTCGACGTCGACGTCGACTACTCCTCCTTCCGCGAGTCCTTCGGCGGCGGATACGGACAACACCTGCGGCTGGTCTCCCTGCCGGCCTGCGCCCTCACGACGCCGCGCCTTCCCGCCTGCCGCGAGACGACCGCGCTGAAGGGCGCCAACGACACCGAACGCCACGTGCTGTCCGCGACCGCGCTCCGGCCGGGCCCCGCCCAGGCGCCGACCGTACTGGCCGCCGTCGCGGCCGCCGGTGACAGCGGCGGTTCGGGCGGCGACTACGCGGCCACCCCCCTGTCCTCCTCGGCCGCCTGGCAGACGAGCCCGCAGACCGGGGACTTCTCCTGGTCCTACCCGCTCGCCCCGCCGACCGTGCCGGGCGGGCTCGTGCCGAAGCTCGCCCTCTCCTACTCGTCCGGCAGCATCGACGGCCAGACCTCGGCCACCAACAACCAGGGCTCGTGGATCGGCGCGGGCTTCGACATGAACACCGGCTTCATCGAGCGGCGCTACAAGCCCTGCTCCGAAGACGGCACGTGGAACAAGGACGACGCCCCCGGCGACCTGTGCTGGGGGTACGACAACGCCACGATCTCCTTCAACGGCCACGCCGGCGAGCTGATCCCCACCGGATCCGACACCTGGCGCATCCGCAACGACGACGGCACCCGCGTCGAGCGGCTCAAGGACGCCACCGGCACCGGCAACCGGGACGACGACGGCGAGTACTGGAAGGTCACCACGACCGACGGACTCCAGTACTTCTTCGGCCGCAACCGCCTGCCCGGCTGGACCACCGGCAAGCCCGAGACCAAGTCGACGTGGACCGTCCCCGTGTTCGGCAACAACACCGGCGAACCGTGCAACAAGGCGACCTTCGCGACGTCCTGGTGCCGACAGGCGTGGCGCTGGAACCTCGACTACGTCGTCGACACCAACAACAACGCCATGTCGTACTGGTACGAGCCGGAGACCAACTCCTACGGCCGCAACCGGGTCGCCGCCGACGACACCCCCTACGAACGGGGCGGCACCCTCCACCACATCGAGTACGGACAGCGCTCCGACACCCTGCTGACCGCCAAGGCCACCGGCCGGATCGACCTCACCAGTGCGGAACGGTGCCTCGACACCGCCGCCGGGGCCTGCGCGCCCGCCGAGATCGAGAAGAACCCCACCCGGTGGGAGGACACCCCCTGGTACCTGAACTGCGCCGGCGGCACCACCTGTGACAAGGGGCGCTTCACCCCCACCTTCTGGACCCGCAAGCGCCTCACGAAGATCACCACGCAGATCCTCCAGCCCTCCGGGAGCTACGCCGGCGCCGACGCCTGGGCACTCTCCCACGCCTGGGGCGACGCGGACATCGACCGCTCCCTGCTGCTGACCTCCCTGCGCCACACGGGACTGTCCGCCACCACGTCCATCACCCTGCCCCCGGTCACCTTCACCTACCGGCAGGACCCCAACCGGCTCGACCGGCTGGGCGACGGCATCGCCCCGTTCATCAAGTACCGCCTCTCCAAGGTCTCGGACGAGGCGGGCGGCGCACTGGACGTGGCCTACTCCGCCCCCGACTGCTCCTTCGACGCGCTGCCCACGCCCGAGACCAACACCACCCGCTGCTTCCCCCAGTACTGGCAGCCCCCGGGCGCCGCGGACCCCGTCCGCGAATGGTTCAACAAGTACGTCGTCACGCAGGTCGCCGCGACCGACCGCACCGGCGGCGCCGACGACATGGTGACCAGGTACTCCTACCTCGACGGGGCGGCCTGGCACTGGGCCGACGACGACGGCCTCACCAAGGAGAAGTACAAGACCTGGTCCCAGTGGAACGGCTACGGCCACGTCGTCGTCGAGGCCGGCGGCTGGGACGGTATGCGCGCCAAGTCCGAGCACTGGTTCCTGCGGGGCATGGACGGGGACCGCAAGGGACCGGCCGGCGGCACCAAGAAGGTCGAGGTCTCCGACGGCGCGGGCGGCACGCTCACCGACCACGAGGCCCACCAGGGCTTCGAGTACCGGACCGCCGTCCACAACGGGCCCGACGGCGCGATCGAGTCCCGTACCGTGAACACGCCCTGGCGCAAGGAGACCGCCAAGCGGGTCCGCGACTGGGGGACCGTCACGGCCAACCTGACCGGCACCGGGTCCACCCGCGCATGGGAGCGCAAGCAGGACGGCACCTACCGGCAGACCTCGTCCACCACCGAGTTCGACGCGCAGGGCCGGGCCACCGCCGTCACCGACCTCGGAGAGCCCGCCTCCGGCGACGAGACGTGCACCGCCACCCAGTACGCGGACAACACGACGGCCTGGATCCTCGCGCTGCCCAAGCAGGTCGAGGTCCTCGACGTGGCCTGCGGAACCGCCGTGACCCCGGCGAACGTCCTGTCCCGCAAGCGCAACACCTACGACAAACTCGCCTTCGGCGCGGCCCCGACCAAGGGCCTGCTCACCCGGCAGGAGGAGCTGACCGGCTGGAACGGGTCGACCCCCCGCTACCGCGCCGCCGACAGCGGCCACGACGCCTTCGGCCGCGTCACCTCCAGCACCGCTCCGGGCGGCGGCACGACGACGACCGTCCACACCCCCGCGACCACCACCTCACCCGGATCCGTCAAGATCACCAGTCCGGCCGCCGTCGCGGGCAACGCCGCCACCGCGCAGACCGTGACCACCGAGTACGATCCGGTCCGCTCGCTGACCACGGCCACCGTCGACGCCAACGGCAAGCGCAGCGAAGTGGAGTACGACGCGCTCGGCCGGCTCTCCAAGGCCTGGCTGGCCAACCGGCCCAAGGGGTCGAGCCCCACGCCGAGCCTCGAGTACACCTACCGGATGGAAGAGGGGAAGATCGCGGCCGTCGGAGCCAAGAAGCTCGCCAACGACGGCAGCCAGATCCTCTCCTACATCCTCTACGACGGCTGGCTGCGACCGCGCCAGTCCCAGTCCGCCGGGCCCGACGGCGGCCGGCTGATCGACGACACCTTCTACGACGAACGCGGCCTGGTCGAGCGCGTCTTCGCCCCGTACTACGCCACCAAGGCTCCGGAGGCGACCCTCTTCGGGGTCACCGCCCGTGGCGACGTCGACACCCAGACCGTGCACCAGTACGACGGCCTGGGCCGCACCGTGATCAGCCGCAACCTGCAGGGCAACGGCGAGGGCACCGAGCTCAGCCGCACCACCACCTCGTACGCCGCCGACGTGATCACCGTGGACCCCCCGGCGGGATCCACGCCGACCCAGACGCTGCTCGACGCCTCCGGGAACACCACGGAACTCCGCGAGTTCAAGGGCTCCGGGCCCTCCGGCGCCTACGACAGCACCACCTACGAGTACGACCGCGCCGGCCACATCACCAAGGTCACCACCCCGGACAAGGCCGTCCGTACCTACGGGTACGACCTCCTCGGCCGCCAGACCTCCTCCACCGATCCCGACTCGGGCGGCATCGAGCTCACCTACGACGACCGGGACAAGGTCACCACCACCACGGACCTCGGCCGGAAGAAGACGATCGCGTTCGTCTACGACGGTCTCGGCCGGCACACCGAGACCCGCGAGGGCTCCAGCAAGGGCACGCTCCTGGCCTCCTGGACCTTCGACTCGGTCCGCAAGGGCTACCTGACCTCCTCGACGCGCTACGTGGGAGGCGCGACCGGCGCCCAGTACACGCGGACCGTCAACGCCTACGACAACCTGTACCGGCCGCTGCGCTCCACCCTGAGCATCCCGGCCGCCGAACCGGGCCTGGGCGGCACCACCCACCAGATCAACACCACCTACAACCTCGACGGCACCCTGAAGTCGTCGAGCCTGCCCGCGGCGGGCTCGCTGCCCGCGGAGGTGGTCACCCCCACCTACGACGCGCTTCAGCGCCTGATCGGTGTCGAGGGCCTCTCCTCCTACCTCACCGGCGCCACGTACACGCACACGGGCAAGCCGCTGCGACTGGAACTGTCCACCGGAGGCAAGAAGACCTGGATCAGCAACAGCTACGAGCCGGGCACCCAGCGCCTCGCCTCCAGCCGCACGGACCGTGAGGGCGTCCCCGGTACCGACCGCGACGCCCGGTACGCCTACGACCCCTCCGGGAACGTCACCTCCGTCACCGACACCTCCCGTGCCGGCACCGACCGGCAGTGCTTCCGGCACGACTACCTCCAGCGCCTGGTGGAGGCGTGGACGCCCCAGGGCGACTGCTCCGCGGACCCCGGAACCGCCGCACTGGGCGGGCCCGCCCGCTACTGGCACTCGTACAGCTACACGGTCGGCGGCAACCGCGACAAGGAGACGATCCACGACCCCGCCGGCGGCGGCCCCGGCGCCGACACCGTCCGCACCCACCGCTACGACGAGAACGGCAAGAACCAGCCCAACACGCTGACCTCGGTCGTCTCCACCGGCGCCGTCACGGGAACCGACACCTACACCTACGACACCGCCGGCAACACCGGCACCCGCGCCCTCGCCGGGCGGCCCGCCCAGACCCTGACGTGGGACACGGAGGGCAACCTCGCCTCCGTCACGGGCTCCGGCGGCACCGACGAGTACCTCTACGACGCCGACGGGATGCGGCTGCTGCGCCGACAGGCCGGCACCACCACCCTCTACCTCGGATCCCAGGAGGTCACCTGGACCAAGGCCACCGGCAAGACCACCGCCCGCCGCAGCTACGACCTCGGCGGCGCCACCGCCGTCCGCCAGGACAACGGCTCGGTCGCCTTCGTCGTCGCCGACCACCACGGGACCGGTGAACTGTCCGTCGCGGCCGACACCCAGGCTCTCACCCAGCGCAGGTCGCTGCCCTTCGGCGGCACCAGGGGGACCACGCCCGCGAACTGGCCCACCGACCGCGGATTCGTCGGCGGCACCCAGGACGCCACCGGCCTCACCCACCTCGGGGCCCGCGAGTACGATCCCGCGCTCGGCCGGTTCGTCAGCGGCGACCCGATCATGGACCCCAAGGATCCGCAGCAGCTCAACGGGTACGCCTACGGTCACAACAACCCGCTGCGCCGGAGCGACCCCACCGGGACCTACGACCCGGACGAACGCGATTGGTGCAACAAGAACCCCTCCACCTGCCAGAACGGCCGCTACAAGCCGAAGCCGACCCCGACCACCCCGTCCAAGCCCAAGAAGAACCCGAACCCCGGCATGGACAAGCCCCGCGCCCACATGCCGAAGGTCGAGAACAAGCGCCTCAAGGACATCGTCGAGGAGCTCTACATCCGCGAAGCCGTCGCCGACAAGGACGTCAAGGGCGACGGCAAGACGGCGACCGCCCTCATCGAGGAGCTGAACGAGGGCAAGCCGTTCGGCGGCAAGGGCGAGAAGTGGCACATCGAGAAGGCCATCGCCAAGCTGGGCGGTCTGCGCGACCTGCTGGAGGACGACCGGAAGGCCAAGGTCAAGGACGGCAAGGGCATCCTCTCCGACGCGGACCGCAAGGTGGCCGTCGACAACGCCAAGGAACTGTGGACCGCGCTGAACTCGGACGACGTGGCCGGCGCCGTCACCAAACGGGTCAAGGACAACCCCGTCATCGAGAAGACCATGACCAACCTCGTCAAGACCGTCATCGCGGCGGAGTCGATGAGCGAGGTCACCGGCCAGAAGTTCGCCGTCCCGCCCAACCTGCACCCCAAGGCCCCGCAGCGCGCGGCCCCCAGCGGTGAGGCCGTCAAGGGCCGGGGCTTCGCGAAGGGCTTCGGCGTCGTGGGCGGCGCCGCCGGTCTGGCGCAGTTCCCCGTGGACGTCTACAACCACGGACTCAAGGAAGCGGGCAAACGAGCGGCCGAAACCCTCACCGACCCGCTCGACATGACCCCGCCCGGACAAGGAGCCGACTGCGTCTTCTTCGGCGAGTGCTACGTCGTCGTAGAGGTAGCGTGACCCAGGGCCGGGGGGGGGGGGGGGGCCCCCCCCCCGCCGCGCCCCCCCCCCCCCCCCCCCCCCGCCCCCGACCCCCACGCGCACCCCCCCG
>NZ_JBIWAS010000001.1:275174-1252229 GCF_044760185.1 Streptomyces sp. NPDC098101
GGTGGTGGGGGGGGGTTTGGGGGGGTGGTGGGGGGGGGGGGGGGGGGGGGGGGCGGGGGGGGGGCCGCCCCCCCCCCCCCCCCCCCCCGCCACCACCCACCCCCGTCGGAGACGATCCCCTCGTGCACCCCATCACCAGTGACAACCTCTACACGACCCTCCTGGAACTCCTTCCCGAGGTCATGCCCTACGTGGAGACCGCGGCCGCACGGCACGACCTGCGACCCGCCGACGTCACGCACTGGGAACAACTCAACACCCACCCCGGCACCCTTCTCTCCGAGGTGCTCGCCCACCCCCTCTTCCTCCCCGCCCTGTCCGAGGACCGCGACCACGACCTCCTCGTCCGCACCTTCGCCTTCGTCGAAGGGCTCCTGGAGAGTCCGGGCGGATACCTGGAGGACACCGCCTACTACACGTTCGTCGAACCCTGCCTCAAGACCCGCGAGACGCTCGGCAGGGCCATGACCCTCGCCCTGCCCCGCACTCGTGGGGAACTGTGGAAACTGGCGGAGTCGTGGAACATCACCCCGGACCCCGCCTGGCCCCGCTGACCCCACCGCGCCCGGGGGAGGGGCCGCCGGACGCGCCCTAGGCCCCCAGGAGGGTCCGGAGGTGGGCGCAGGCGTCCGCCTCGGCCGGGTGCGTGGCGACCGGCTCGTACGCGCCCCGCTCGTACACCCCGGTCTCCCAGCCGCCCCCGCCCGGCGCCGCCCGCAGATAGGCGAAGTCGGTCGGGACGGGGGAGGGCTCGTGGACGCCCTCGATCCAGTAGTACCCGGCGGGCACTCCGGCTTCCCGGAGTGCCCGTTCGAGCGTGCGGCGGTGGTCGGTCATGCGGGGACGCGCACGAGGTAGCCGTTGTCGAGCAGCCACTTCACGTTGAGCCGCTGCCCCTCGCCCGGGTCGAGGAAGACCGGGTCCAGCTTGATCTGGCGGCCGCCGCCCGGCTGCTCGAACCAGGGCGCGATGGAACCCTCCCAGACCACGAACGCCCGCGTCACCTCGTACAGGTGGTAGTCGCAGGGGAAGGCGGCGTCACGGGTGTTGAGGTTCTGCGGGGGCAGCGCCCGCTTCGCGTAGGCGTCGCCCGCCGGGGCCAGGTAGCCGCCGAACTCCGAGCCGAAGCGGTCCAGGCGCTCGCCCCTCACCAGGAGTTCGGGCGCCTTGTCGACCTCGCCGTTCACCTCGCCGAAGCCGTCGTTCGGCGGGTACTTCCAGCCGCCGGTGTCGGCCGGGCCCTCCCAGTACTTCCTGAGGAAGGCGGTGGGGGAGAGCTTCCCGGTCCGGTGGTAGCCGTCGAGCAGCGGCCCGACCGGCTTCTGCCGCTTGTTCGGCAGGTGCTTCGGCCCGAGCCGCGCGTCACCGAGGAACTCCCCGGTGCAGGGCGCGGGCCGGTGCTTCCCGGCGCTCTCGACGGGCGCGGCCTGCGCCGCGGGGGCCGCGGTGAGGGCGGCGGTGACGCCCATGGCGGCGAGTACGGCACGGATCCTGAGGACGGTACGGCTGTGCTCCACGCGGAGGTCTCCCTGAGAGGGGGTGATCAGTGGCGCGGCACAGAGTAGTGGAGCGGGCGCGGAGGGTGAGGGAGGGGCGGGGGCGGAAACCGGCCATTCGCGTGGGGGTGGCGCTCCTGGTGGCCGTTCGTGGCCGTTCGTGGCCGGTTCGGAAGGGTCAGGCCTTCCTGAGGCCGCTGAGGAGCAGCTCGGCGAGCTGGTCGTACGCCTCCGCGTCGGCCAGGCCGGTCGCGGCGGCCACCTGGCGCCGCTGGATGCGGACCATGACCGAGGAGATGACGTCGGCCGCGAAGGTCACGTGCACCTCGCGGAAGACGCCGGCCCGCACGCCCTCCTCGATGAGCTGCTGGACCCGCCCGGCGGCGGCGCGGGTGTTGCGCTCGTACACCTCGGCCGCCGGTTCGAAGGCCGCCACGTCGTCGAAGAACTGCGGTGAGACCGGGGCCAGTTCGGCCGAGACCGCCCGCAGGTAGGCGGCGAGCCGCTCGGCGGGCCCGGTGGCGGCGGCGAGACCGGCCTCGACCCGGGCGGTGGCCCGCCGGAAGAAGTGCACGACCGCCGCCCGGACCAGCTGCTCCTTGCTGCCGGCCAGGCCGTACAGGGTCCGCTTCGAGCAGTGCAGCCGGGCGGCGAGGTCGTCGAGCGTCAGACGGGCGAAGCCCTCGCCGACGAGGAGGGCGACCAGGTCCTCGAAGAGGGCGGCACGGCGCGCCGCTCCCCGGCCCGTCAGCTGCGGGGCGTCGGCGGCGGAGGTCTCGATCACCCGGCCAGTATTCCAGGCCGGGGCGGGGGAGGGCTGTGGCCCCGCGTCCGCGCGCTCTTGGAGGCCCTTGCCGCGTGCCCGCGCGGCTCGTGCCATGGGCCCGGAGGATGCCGGGCCGCCCCCGCCCCCCGCCCCGTCGCTCCAGGGGTTGCGGCCGCCCTCGTCTGCGCTACTCTAACCGGTACTGGAGTACCCTCCTCAGTACCACTTTGCGCGCCGCTGGAGTCGCCATGGATGTCGACCGCCTGCTTCCCACCCCCGAAGCCGCGGACCTCATCGCCCTCACCCGGGAGATCGCCGACAAGGAGCTCTCCCCGCGGGTGGACGAGCACGAGGCCGCCGAGACCTATCCCGAAGGGCTCTTCGAGACCCTCGGCGAGGCGGGGCTGCTGGGCCTCGCGTACCCCGAGGAGTACGGCGGCGGGGGCCAGCCGTACGAGGTCTACCTCCAGGTCCTGGAGGAACTGGCCGCGCGCTGGGCGGCCGTGGCCGTCGCCACCAGCGTCCACACCCTGGCCTGCCACCCCCTGCACGCCTTCGGCACGCAGGAGCAGAAGGAGCGCCGGCTGCCCGCGATGCTGGAGGGCCGGACCATCGGCGGCTACAGCCTCTCCGAGCCGCAGGCCGGCTCCGACGCGGCCGCTCTCAGCTGCAAGGCGGAACGGCAGCAGGACGGCAGCGGGTACCGGGTCACCGGCACCAAGGCCTGGATCACCCACGGCGGCCGGGCCGGCTTCTACGCGCTCTTCGCCCGTACGGCCCCCGGCAGCCACGGCGTCTCCTGCTTCCTGGCCCCCGGCGCCACCGAGGGCCTCACCTTCGGCGCGCCCGAGCGCAAGATGGGCCTCCAGGCGGTCCCCACCACCGCCGCCTACTGGGACGGGGCCCTCCTGGAGGAGGACCGGCTCATCGGCAAGGAGGGCCAGGGCCTCCAGATCGCCTTCAGCGCCCTCGACAACGGCCGCCTCGGCATCGCCGCCTGCGCCACGGGCCTCGCCCAGGCCGCCCTGGACACCGCCGTCGCCTACGCCAACGAGCGCACCACCTTCGGCCGCCGGATCGTCGACCACCAGGGGCTCGGCTTCCTCCTCGCCGACATGGCCGCCGCCGTCGACGCGGCCCGCGCCACCTACCTGGACGCGGCCCGCCGCCGCGACCTCGGCCGCCCCTTCAGCCGCCAGGCCAGCGCGGCCAAGCTCATCGCCACCGACACGGCCATGAAGGTCACCACGGACGCGGTCCAGGTCCTCGGCGGCTACGGCTACACCCGGGACTTCCCGGTGGAGCGCTACATGCGCGAGGCCAAGATCATGCAGATCTTCGAGGGCACGAACCAGATCCAGCGGCTGGTGATCAGCCGGGGGCTCGCGCTCGCGGAGAAGTAGCAGATCAGAGCCTATGAGGGCGGGTTCGTCCAGAGGGCGAGGAGCCGCTGGTACTCCTGGGAACGGTTCCCGTCGACGTGCCTTTCCATCAGCTCTCGGACGGGCTCGTTGATCCGGGCGGCGGCAGGGCGGCGGCAGGGCGGGGCCGGTCGTGAGGCCGGGAAGAGGAGGGCACGGGTACCAGCGCAGGGGCCGGGGCCCGCCCCCCCCGAGGGGTGACCGGCGGGGCCTGTTGGCGGTCGGGACCGCTGGCCAGGGGTCCGATCATGACTGGCATCGTGCGGGTATCGACGGCCACGGCGACCCGTGAGGAAGCGGTCGCGCTCGCGGGCCCGGCGGTCGAGAAGCGGCTCGCCGCCGGGGCGCAGATCATCGGTCCCGTCACCTCCGTGTTCTGGCATCTGGGGGAGTACGGGACCGGCGAGGAGTGGCAGGCGCTCTTCAAGACGACTGAGGCGCGGTATCCGGCGCTCGAGGCCGACCTCCTCGAGCGGCACCCCTGGGACAACCCGGAACTGTGCGCGGTGCCGGTGAAGTTCGCCGCGCCCCGGTGCGCGGAGTGGGTTCGAGGCTCCGTCGCCGAGGGCGCGTCCTGGGCCGTGTATCGAAAGTAGATCTTGATCGATGAAGGATCGCGGTTCGTGGCGCGGGGAGATCGCACGAACGAGCGGTGGACGATGTTGGGGCCGTTGTCGCCAAAGGGGACGAAGGCGGGACGGCCGCGGCTCTGGCCCCGGCGGCAACTGATCAACGGCATACGGTTCCGGGTCCGTACTGGTGTTCCGTGGCGGGACATACCCGCCGAGTACGGGCCGTGGGGCCGGATCTGCGACCTGTTCCGCCGATGGCAGCGGAACGGCACCTGGCACCAGGTTCTCACCCAACTCCAGTCCCTGGCCGACGCGAAGGGTGAGATCGTGTGGGACCTGAGCGTCGACTCCACGGTGTGCCGCGCCCATCAACATGCGGCCGGGGCCAGGAAACAGGGCGACCCGCAGAAGGAACCGCCGGGCGGTAACTTCACCGAACCCCGTGATCACGGACTGGGACGCTCGCGCGGCGGGTTCACCACCAAGCTGCACCTGACCGTCGAGCAGGGCCAGAAGCCTATGCCGATCGTGGTGACGGCTGGGCAGCGAGGGGACTCGCCGCAGTTCGAGCCCGTCCTGGACAAGGTCCGCGTGCCACGCCTCGGACCCGGCCGGCGCGCACCCGACCCAATCGAGTGCGCGCCGACAAGGCGTACGCCTCCCGGAAGAACCGCGCCTATCTGCGACGGCGCGGGATCCGCCGCACCATCCCGGACAAGGCCGACCAGTCCCGTAATCGCAAGAAGCGCGGCTCCCGCGGCGGCCGGCCACCGAGTTCGACCCGGTCGACTACCGTGAGCGCCACGCTGTCGAATGCGGCATCAACCGCCTCGAGGGGCACCGGGCCGTGGCCACGGGGTACGACAAGCTTGGTGTGCGCTACGAGGCGACCGTACTGGTGGCTGCGATCAACGAGCGGCTGTGACCTGACGGCCGTCAGGTCAGACTGCGGCGTGCCAGGGCGAGAAACTCCGCCTTGAACGGCTCCAGGCGCTCGGCCAGGTTCCCCTCGTCACGCTCCTGCCAGACCGCTTGATTCAGGGCGCGGGCGTAGGCGGTCGTCGGTGAGTGAAGGCCAGGGGCACACAGCAACTCGATGCTCTTCTCGGCTATTCGAAGACCATCCATCGCCGGCCTGGCCGTCACATACCAGTCATCACCGACCTCCCATCGGGGCGGCCTCGCATACGCCACGCCCTCAGCCTCCAGCGCGCACCGGATGAACTCCAGCACGGTCCTGATCTGCTCAGCACGTCGCTCCTCCGCCCGCGCCGCAGCCCGCCTTTGTCCGTCAGCCCGGTCAGCTGCCCGCTGCGTCGTGCGCTGGGTCAGATACGTCAACGCACCACCCACAGCCACACCGGCCATCGAAATCACTGGGGTCCACAGGTCTCCTGCCACAGCCGACTACTACCAGTACCTGCCCATCGACCGCTGCCGATCTTGCGAGACAAGCTTGTATGTCCAGATACCAAGCTGCTCCAAGACCCACTTCCGATACGCCCCTAGGCGCCGGCCTGCTCCAGGAGCTCGCCGACGACGGGCAGTTCCGTGTGCGGGCGGAGCGCGTTGACGAGTGGCGCGACGCGCTGCATGGGCCGGGCCGAAGCGACGCCGGTAGCGAGCTCGAGCGCGCGGGCCGTGCGTTCGCGGAGCCGCTCGACGTACGAGGCGGTGATCCGGGCGGGTTCGGGTGCGTGGTGGAGTGCCGGCAGGGCGGCGGCCGGACCGGCCGTCGTGGCCACCCGCAGAACTGTGCGGCGGCGCGTGGGGGCTCCTCTCCAGGGAGACGTTCCGGCAGGAGCGCCCTCCGCCTCCCACGTTTGGGGAGCGAGACCGAGCATGTGCCCCGGTACGCGTAACGCCTCGGAGATCTGCCGGATTTTGTCGAAGGTCGTGATCCGGCCGGTGCCCCGTGCGAGCGCGCTGATCCTCTCCGGCTTGATGTCCAGCGCGGCGCCCAGCTTCGAGTAGCTCATGCCGGCGTGCTCGCGCGCCATGCGGAACACGGTCCCGAAGTCGTGTGCGCACAGGGCGCGCTGCATGTCCTCGTCCCCGAGGAGCTCCCGGGGGAGCGCCGTCGGCGGCTGGTGGCTCATGCGGTCTCTTCCTGCCCGTCCAAGCCTGCCCCCTGCGGCACGGCGGGTATCCCCGTGGTGGGGATACCCGCCGTGGGGATGCGCCCACTTCCCGGGGATTCCACTCTGGGACACGAAAGCCCCGGAGGCCGTGGTGTGCACATCCGGGGCGTAGACGACTGACTGGGAGTCGCCGTGCCCGAGCGTACCCAACTGCCCCAGGAGCCTGAGGTAGTTGAGCGAAGTATCCGCCCGAACCGTACCGCCGATGAGCCCGCACCGATCGTGCGCCTGCGCCGGGAGCGCGAGCTCGCCGCCTCGACGTGGCTCCTCCTCGCCGCCCGGGACGCCAAGGCGGCTCGACACGAAGGGGCGACCTACGGCGTCGCGTTCCTTCGCTGCGGCACTCTCTTCTCCGCCGTCCGGATGCCGGCCGAGCTGGTCCACGTGTGCGATGTGAGTGACGGGTTGCAGCGGACGCCTCTGGCCTACGGAAGAGCTCAGGCATCGATCGCACTTTCGGGTGAAGGGATATCGGGCGGTGCATCCCAGAAGCAGACCCCATGGCCTGTATCGAGCAGGTGCCCTTCACCTCGCGAGCTCGTGACCCATTCGCTCCTCGACGGCGAGGAGTGGTTGCCCGTCGGTGGTCGAAGGGGCTTGAGTCTCCCGTAAGGGGAGACGCGAAGGTGGGGGCATGGACGGCGACACGCTCTACTCGATCGGCGAGCTTGCCCGGCGGACGGGGCTCACGGTCAAGACCATTCGGTTCTACTCCGATCGCGGAATCGTGGCGCCGACGGACCGCAGCCCGGCCGGCTACCGCCGGTACGGCATCGACGCCGTCGCGCGCCTGGACCTCGTGCGGACCCTGCGCGAGCTGGGGCTGGACCTCCCGACGATCCGCAAGGTCGTGGACCGGGAGCTCGCGCTTCCCGAGGTTGCCGCGGCGCACGCCGAAGCGCTGGCGGTGCAGATCCGCGTCCTGCGCCTGCGGCGCGCGGTGCTGACGGCGGTGGCCGAGCGCGGGTCCACACCCGAGGAGATGGAACTCATGCACCGACTGGCCCAGCTCTCCGAGGACGAACGCCGACGTCTCATCGGTGATTTCCTCGACGCCGTCTTCGGCGGCCTCGACACCGCCTCCGCGTTCGCGGGGGTCATGCGCTCGATGACCCCCGAACTGCCCGACAACCCGGAGAGGGAACAGGTCCAGGCGTGGGTGGAGTTGGCCGAGATGTCCCTGGACCCGTCCTTCCGCGCCGTGATGCGGCGGATGGTCGAGGACCAGGCGGCCGAGCAGGCCCGAAGCGGCATGACGGGCCCGCGCCGCGACATCACCGCGGCCGTCCGTGACCAGGCCGGCCCGGCCCTGGCCGCCGGCATCGATCCGGCCTCGCCGCAAGCCGATCCGATCGTCGCGGCGTTCACGGCGCACTGTGCGCACCTCCTCGGCCACCCCGACGACGCCGAGCTTCGCCGCCGGCTGGTGACTCGGCTGGAGAGCGTGAACGACCCCCGCAGGGAGCGGTACCTCCGACTCCTCGCGGTGGTCAACGGCTGGCCGGCCCCGGAGAGTCTGGCCCCGGTGTTCGACTGGTCCGTCCGGGCTCTGCGCGTCCGGACACGACGATGACGGAGTGGTCGCAGGGTGACATGGACCGGATGCGACCGGTGCCGGGTGAAAGCGCCACCCTCCCCATCATCGGTTGAGTGCCCCCGTCGTCCTTCAGGTGGCCGCTACACAGGCCTTTCCCGCCCTTGTTCTCTGTCCCCGGTATACGGAGGACGTTGCCGCGCCGGCCGAGGTGAGCCGGGAGCCCGCACTGCGCCGTTGGGCGAGTTCTGCCGTGGGCGACGATGCCGGTGGGGCACGGTGGGTGCGGGCCCAGCGGCGGGGCTGGGCGGCGGGGGACCGGTTCGGATTCGCCGTCCTTGAGGCGCAACCCGGTCCAGTGCGAGAGCAGTTGGTGGGCAACGTGGTCCTCGAGGGAGTCGTCTTCGGCCGACCGGCGGCCGAGGTGGGCTACTGGACCGTGGCGCACGCTCGCGGGCGGGGGTCTCCCGCGCTCTGGAGGGCCCTCCTTCCCTCGCGACGGCCACCTGTACATACGGCGCGCAGGCGCCTGGGATCCTCTCGGCTTCCACGGATCGGCCGAGGCTGCTCACGCCGGGAGGGGCTCGGGGCGTTCGGCGAGGTGGCCGCGTGTGAAGCGGGCTCCGGCACGGACCGGGGCGACGGGGTGGGGTGCGTTCACAGCCGCCGCGGGCCTGGACCGGAAGAGGTGACGCTCCGTCATTTTCGTTGTCTGCTCCAGCTGTTGACCGAGAATTCCGGTGGGTCAGTGGATCATCTTTGATATTCTCCTGCGCAATTCGACCGGAGGTTTGAAATGCGCAAATTTGCGTCAATCTGCATAACTCTTCTGTCCCTTTTCGCCGCGTTCACCCTGAATGCGGGAACCGCGCAGGCGATCAATTACAACAACTACGAGCCGTGGTACAACTCGGAGGCGCAGTCCAAGTGCATTACGCCCGAGGGCAACGGCACGGCCAACGGGACGGTGCTCACGGTCTGGAGCTGCACCGGATCCACCATGCAGAACTTCATCGTGACGGGCAATAACGAGATCCGCCACCAGGCGAGCGGCAAGTGCGTCACCCCGCGGGGAGACGCATACGACACCAACGGGGCAGTGCTCACGCTCTGGACCTGTAGCAGTGCTATCTCGCAGAAATTCCAAAGCTACCTGGCCACCAAGGCGCAGTTCAGCGACAAATGCGTCACCTCCAAGGGCGGCAGCCTGAGCAACGGCGTGTGGATGACGCTCTGGACCTGCGACTTCATCGGGGGACCCCCGATCGAGCAGAGCTGGGTCTGACGGCCCTTCGGCGAGCCTGAACGCTGCTGAGACACCAGGGTGCCGGTCCCGTGGGGGCCGGCACCCTTCCGCTGGCGGCGGTGATCTCCCGTACGCCAAGATCCATTGCCTCGGTGGGCGGGGCACTGCCTCGGGGCTTCGGTGCCGGGGGCCGTATGACCCGGGTGTGGGCCCTGGCTCAGATATGGCTCAAGTCGCTTGTCCGGTGGGCGTTCGGCCGGGGAGGATCGGGCGCACCATCTGACCAGTGGTTCCGGGGGAAACATGAAGATCAAAGAGACATTGCTGTCGGCGTGCGCGGTTGTCGTGGTGCTGGCGGGTGCGGGTGCCTGTAGCTCGGGCGGTGGTGGGGCGACCGCCGAGGCCGGGCCCACGGCTGTGAAGGTGGCCGACGCCGTCTGTGAGGGCGGTGTCTACTCGTGGTTCAACGTGGACAAGCGGGAGGTGCTGACGGGCGTCTCCGAGAAGGAGAAGGTCGACAGGAAGGGCGCCGGGCTCACGCACGCGCTGACGCGCCTGCACACGCCGCGTACCGCCGTCACCTTCGAGAAGGGGTCGCGGGCGGTCGACGCGAAGGCCGCCCTCCGGGCGCTGGCCGTCCACGTCGGAGTGGCCGAGGCCGATGACGACGGCGTGAGCACCGCGTTCGCCGACGTCCACCGGCCCGCGCAGAACCTCGACGACGCCGGCACCACCATCGACGGCGTCGGGACCGTCGTGCGCTACGCCTGGGTGGAACAGGTCACCGCGGACTTCCGGTACGCCTGCGGGGACGGGAAGCCGGTGACGGGCCGGGCGACCGGCTGGGCCGTCGACGGCTCCGGCCTCCTGGAATGCTCCACGCCGATCGAGGACGCAAAGGAGGGGAAGCCTGCCCTGGCGGCGGCCCGCCTCTCCTGCGACCCCGGCGCCCCGGCCGCCAAGGCCGAGGTCAGGGCCAAGGCCTGAGCGGCCGGGCCGGGCCCCTTCGTACGCCTCCCGCTCAGGCGCGGCGGTTCCGCCAGAGCCATGCCGCCGTGCCGGCCATCAGGGCGAGGGCGGCCAGGTTGGCCAGGAGGGTCGGGGTGCCGGCCGACGGGCCGCCGTCGGACAGGTTCGCCGTGGCGATGACGACGCTCGGCAGGACGGCGGCGAGCAGGACGCCGGTGGTCTTCCGGGCTGCGGTCCAGTGCACCGAGGTGCAGAGGAGCACCGCGCCGGCGATCCGGAACAGGACGCCGAACAGCGGCCCGGGACGGTCGGGGAAGACCATGATGAAGGGCAGCGAGAGGGTCAGCATCAGGAGCGGCACCAGCGGGTGCACCTTGCCGCGCCGGGCGGGCGCGCCCGCCCCGCTCCCGGCCGGGGCGGCCCCGTTCTCCGTCTCGGCCAGCGCCGTCGCCGCGATCGTACGGGGGTCCCCCAGCTCCGCGAGGATCTCCCCGATCGAGGTGTCCGGGCGTTCGGTGCGCGTCACCTCGATGTGTTCGGCGAGGTCCGCGAGGAGTTCCCCGCGCCGGTCGGCGGGGAGGGCGGAGGCCTCGCGCTCGACGGTGGAGAGGTAGTCGAGTACGCGGTCGGCAGAGGTCTTCATGCGAGGGCTCCGGTCGGGTGGTGCGAGTGGTGCGGGCGGTGCGGGCGGTGCGAGTGGTGTGGCGGTCGGGAAGCGGTGGTGGTGACAGGGGCGCCCTCGCCGGGTTCCATGCGATGCAAGATACCTGGTTCAGCAAGTGTACGGGGAGGGGGAGCGGGTCCCTGTTTTCCCGCGGCCTGCCCGTCCCACCCGCCCCGCCCCGTCCGGAGCCCCCGTCTCAGGAGACCGACCTGCCGAAGAACTCCAGCTCCGCCACGGCCACCTGCTTCTGCGGGTCGGCCCGCCAGGCCGTGCGCAGGACCAGGCGGACCGAGAGGGCGTCGCGGACGCGGAGGTCGACGCGCTGGGTGCCGCCGTCGTTGATGCGGTGGTGCGAGACGCGGATCTCGCCCGACGCGTCCTTGACCACCAGGTCGAAGGTGCGCGGGGTCGCCTGGCCGTCCGCCTGAGTGGTGTTCTTCGAGCTGCCCGGGGTGATCAGGAGGCTCAGCAGGTCGGTCGGCTCCGCGAACGCCGCCTCCAGGTACTGCCCCGCCGAGTCCCCCGCGTACCCCGTGCCCCACCAGGTGTTGGCGTAGCCGTCGCCCGCCAGCTTCGGGTCCTGCTTCGGCGCCGAGTGGGACGCCGTCCAGGAGGCGGGGTGGACCGGGACCCGGGTCGCGAAGTGGTCCTGCACCGCGCGGGCCGCCGGCGGGCCGCCGAACACCCCGCCGACCACCACCGCCACGACCCCGGCCGCGATCAGGGCCCGGACGATCCAGCGGCTCCGGTCCCGGGCCAGGCCGGGGCGCCGGCCCGCGTACGGGCCCTCGGCCGTGGACAGCCGCTCCGGGACCATCGGCGTCGCGCAGAAGCGGCAGAAGTGGCGGCCGGGCGCGTTCGCGAGCGAGCAGGCCGGGCACGGGGCGCCGCCCTGGACCGGTGCCGCCGCCCCCGCCGCCCGGACCGCAGGCCGCGCCGCCTCCGGCCGCGCCGGGAGCACCGGGGCAGCGACCGCCCGCTCCGCCGCCCGCTCCTCCGGGACCGGGACCAGGAGCGAGCGCGCCACCGTATCCGGGGAGGGGGAAGGGGAGTGGGAGAGGGAGGGGGAGGGGGAGGGGGAGGGGGCAGAGGAGCCGGGGGCCGGTTCTTCCGGAGCCGGTTCCGCCGCACGTACCCGCTCCGGCGTCCGTACCCGCTCCGGCGTCCGTCCCCCTTCCGCCGCGCGTACCTGCTCCGCGTCCCGCATCGGACCCGGACCCGCCTCCGCCTCCCGTACCCGCTCCGGCTCCGTCCCCCGTGTCGGCGGCTCCGGCTCCGGAGTCACCGCCGGCAGGGGCGTCGTCGTCTCCTCCGGCTTCTCGTGGGGCGGTTCCGCCGGGGCGTCCCAGCGCAGGAACGCTCCGCAGCTGTCGCAGAACGACTGGCTCGCCGCACGCACCGGACTCGCGCAGTCCGGGCAGGGGCGGGTCTCGGGGGCGTCACTCATGGGGGTCAAGCTCCTTCGGAAGTAAGGGAGTCGGGGGTACGGGGCAGGGTCACCGCGGTCGTGAACGGCAGGTGCGCGGGGCGGGCCGCCGCCACGACCGCGCGCAGCCGGTGCGGGTCCACGGAGGCCGGGTCGGGGACCCGCAGGACGACGTGCAGCCCGGCCGTCGGCGTCCCCGGGAACGGGCCGAGCGGGCGGGCGGACCAGGCCGCCCCGCCGCTCTCGGTGATCTCCGGCGGCACGCCGAACGCCAGCCGGACCGCCGCCGCGAGCCCCTGCCGGGTGCCCCGCACCCGGTGCAGGGCCACCGCCGAGGCGACCGCGCGCCG
Organism: Streptomyces sp. NPDC098101; assembly: GCF_044760185.1. Lineage (NCBI taxonomy): Bacteria > Bacillati > Actinomycetota > Actinomycetes > Kitasatosporales > Streptomycetaceae > Streptomyces > Streptomyces sp. NPDC098101. The sequence continues at coordinate 287,760 of NZ_JBIWAS010000001.1, forward strand.
GCGCAGCGCCAGGGACTCGGTGCCCTCCAGCTCCGCGCCGACCCACGTCGCCAGGTAGTCCACGAAGTCGGCGGGGGCCAGGGCGGGCGAGAAGTACGCCTCCAGCGAGTCCAGGACGTTGAAGAGCGGGGCGAGGACCACGTCCAGACCGGCCGTGAACCGCTGCCCGAAGTCGTCCTCCGCGTAGACGGCCGGCAGCGCCGCCCCCAGCGGGTGCGGGGTCGCGAGCCCGGGAACCGTACCGCGCGCCGTGCCGCTCACCGCGCTGCTCACCGCGCCTCGATCACGCGGACGCGGTGGTCGAACGGGAAGAGCAGCGCCGAAGGACCCAGCTCGATCCGGTCCGTCGTGTCGCCCCGCCGGCCCGTCAGCGGGTCCGCCGGATGCAGCAGCACCTCGTCCACCAGCTCCACCCCCGGCACCCGCTGGAGCGCCGCGAACACCTCCCCGGCCCGCAGCGGGCGCCCGAACGCCCACCCCTCGCCGTGCGCCCCGCCCGTCAGCGGGTCCAGGTACGCGTACAGCACGTCCAGCGCCCCGGCCCGCACCCGCTCCGCGTCCGCCGCCCGGAACGCGTGCAGCGTCGCCACCACCGTCACCCCCTGGTAGAACGGCGGCCCCACCGCGAGCCGGGTCCCCAGCGGGCGCCGCTCGTCCAGGAAGCCGGTCACCCGGGACAGCAACTCCTCGCCCGGCACCAGCTGTTCGAACCGCAGCCGCCCGCCCCGGTCCGGCACCGCCTGCGGCACCACCAGGACCCGGACCGCGTTCTCGCCCGCCTCGGCCGCGTCCGCCGCCAGACACGCGATCCGCGCGGCCTCCGGCGCCGCCCGCCGGGCCAGCTCCTCGTAGTCGCGGGCGGTCACGGCCCGCTCCTGCGCCCGCAGCGTGATGGGCGCCCGGGCCTTCGCCTCCTCGACGGTCTCCCCGTCGACCCCGCCCCGCGCCGCCTCCCGGTTCTCGACCCGCGCGATGTACGGGATGGAGCTGCGCAGCACGCTGATCGTGGACCGGGCCACGTTCCCCGCCCGGCCGCCCCCGGTGCCGTAACGGACCGCGCGGATCGCCGCCCCCTTCGGCGGCACGGCACCGAACTGCCGCAGCGTGCCGTCCGGTTGGCGCACGCTCGGGCCGAAGGCGATCTCGCCGGTCGTCGCGTCCAGGACGAAGTGCCGGTCGCCCGGGCGCGAGGACGCGAAGTCGCGGACGGCGGTCCACTCCAGCCAGCCGGAACCGGACGCGGGATCCTCCTCGTCCGCGTGCTCCGCCGTCTGGAGCAGCAGCGGCGGCCGGTCCACGACCGGCGCGTGCGCGAGCCGTATCCGCTGCCCGGGAACGCCCTCGGACTCGCCGAGGAGTTCGTTCCGCACCGTCTCGGCGTGCGCCGCGCGGACCGTGCCGCCGATGGTGAACGCCCCCGCCGCCCGTACCGTCGGCGACTCGCTGTACGACGGCAGCCCCTCGGCCGGCTCCACCACCCGGCAGCGCACCCAGCCCGCCTCATGGCCGCCGAGCCGCGAGAGCGCGTGCCCCGACGGCACGTGCAGCACCACCTCGCCCGGCCGGTTGAGCCCGCCCGTGGTGTCCTCGTCCACCTCGCACGCCGTCCAGCCGTCGGCCGCCGACCACGCCTCCCACACCAGCGGCGGCCGGCGCGGGTCCACGCCGACGCCGTCCACCCGGCTGTCCAGGTCGAGCACGAGGACGCAGTCCGGCACGGCCGCCGAAAGCCCCAGGAGCAGCAGGTCGCCGACGCGCGGCAGCGGCGAGAACGCCGGCACGTCCTCGCCGCCCGTCATCGCCTGGAAACGGTCCTCGGGCGTGCCCCCGGCCTCCTGCCGCAGCAGGTGCGTCAGCGCGCAGGGCACCACGGTCAGGTCGTCGGTGGTCGCGAAGACCACCGCCTCCTCCGTCTCCGTGCGCCCCGTCGACACCTCCGTGCCGGCCGGCAGCAGCACCGGCTCCGGCTGCGGCGCGGACAGCCGGAAGGTGACGTCGGCGCGGGCGGCGGCCGGCGGGAACAGCGTCACCCCGAGCAGGTCGAGGAAGGCCAGGTGGTTCTTCTCCGGGACCCGGTTGAGGCGGTAGACGAGCTGGTCCGCCATGTGCGCGACGGCCTCGACGAGCGTGACCCCCGGGTCCGAGACGTTGTGGTCGGTCCACTCGGGGCACGCCTGCTGGATGTAGCGCTTGGCGTCGTCGACGAACTGCTGGAAGCGCCGGTCGTCGAGATGGGGTGCGGGCAGGGCCATGGCGGCTCTTTCAGTCCTCGGAGGGGATGACGTAGAAGGGGAAGACGAGGTTGCGCGGGTTGTTGGCGCCGCGCACCCGGTAGCGGACGTCGATGTGCAGGGTGGTCGGCTCCCCGGGGGCGGGGGAGACCGTGACGTCCTCCACCTCGATGCGCGGCTCCCAGCGGTCGAGCGAGGCCGTCACCGCGTACCGGATCCGCCCCATCGTCTCGTCGTTGACCGGTGCGAACACCAACTCGTGGACCGCGCAGCCGAATTCGGGGCGCATCGGCCGCTCGCCCGGTGCCGTCGCCAGCACGAGCCGCATCGACTCCTCGATCTCGCGGTCGCGCCGGACGAGCGCGATGGAACCGCTCGGGCCGGTGCGCAGGGGAAAGGCCCAGCCGGCGCCGACGAAGTGCTCGCTCATGGGGACGTCCTCCTCGGACCGTGCGGAACGTGTGGCATCAGAACGGCAGGTTCGCCACGACCGGGTTGGGCATCGGGACGGTGGAGGTGATGAAGGACGGCGCGTTCACGACGGCCTGGGTCAGCGCCGCCACCTTGAACTTCGCCCCCGCCTTGATGTCCACGCCCCGCCCCGCGCTCAGCTCGATCCGGCCCACCGCCGACAGCTTCAGGTCCGTCCCCGACTCGACCGTCACGCCCCGGGCCCCCGTGATGGTGACCGTGCCGTCGCTGTCGATCGTCAGGGTCGTGCGGGCCTCGTTCAGCTCGACGCTCAGGCCCCCCTTCGAGGTGCGCAGCCGGATGCCGTGCGAGGCGCGCGTCCGGCCGCCCTCCTCCCGCAGCTCCACCGTGTGACCCGTACGGGACGTCAGGGCGCGCCACTGCACCCGCCCGCTCGTCGGGTCGACGGGCGGGACCCGGTCGGTGGCCGGGGTGTTCCGGTCGATCCCGTTGTACAGCCCCGCCAGGACGTACGGATGCTCCAGGGAGCCCCGGTCGAAGGCGCACAGCACCTCGTCGTCCACCTCCGGCAGGACGAGCCCGCCGCCCCCGCGCCCGCCGAGCTGCGCCACCCGGCACCAGCCGCTCTCGTACGTCGCCGACAGCCACGGGAACCGCAGCCGGACCCGGCCCAGCGAGAGCGGGTCCTTGGTGTTGGTGACGAGCGCCACCGCCACGCCCGGCATCGGCGGCGCCGGCTCCCCGCCGCCCGAGGCCGTCCCGTACAGCGAGCGGAACTGGCGGCCCGACACCGTCAGCCAGGTGGTGAACTGCCGCCCCGACGCGAAGACGTGGCGGACCCCGGTCGCCGTGTACCGCCCCTCGAAGGGGAAGCCCGCGCCCTTCACCGCCACCGGCTGCCCCGGCTTCAGCGCCGGATTGCCCGTGACGGCCACCTCCACCTCCGCGAACGAGCCGGTGACGTCCTCGGCGAGCGCCGAAGCCGCCTGCGTCACCTCCGCCTGGGTCGTGAACGGCGTTCCCGTCGCGGCGAGTTCGGCCGCACCGAAGGGGGCGGCGAGCTGCGCCGGGGTGATGTCGGAGACGATGTCCCGGCTCGCCGTCGCCGGGGTCGGCGAGGTCAGGGCCTGCTTGGTGCGCGGGTCCCAGCCCCGCACGTCGACCCTCCCGACCTGCCCGGCGGCCGTCACCGACACCCGGCTGTGCAGCGTGTTCGACCCGAAGTCCAGGACGTACGGGCTGGTGGCGGCCGGCGTGGTGTCCGAGGGCGCGGCGGACGCCGGCGGCAGCGCGGCGAACACCAGCCGGCCCGCCGGGTCCAGGGACAGCCGCACGTCGTTCTCCCGCGCGAGCCGGGACAGGAAGTCCCAGTCCGTGATGTTCGGCTGGGTCGCCAGCTCGTACACCGTCGGCGTGGGGTCGACCCGGCCGATCGGGACGCGGTTGAGCCCGGCGAGCTTCCGCACGATGTCGGAGGCCGTCATGTTCGGATAGCCCTCGACGCGCCGGTTGCGCAGCAGCCGGTGGCCGGGGTCGTAGCCGCGCAGGATCAGGTACCGGCCGTGGCCCGGCGCCGCGTCCACCTCGACGGCCGTGACCTCCCCGGTCAGCATGGGCTCGCCGAGCCGCCCGTCGGTGAACGGCGAGAGCACCGCCATCGCCCCGACCTCGAGGAACGGGAACTTCTCGGTGAGGGTGCCGTCCTTGTCCGAGAACGTGAGCTGGAACGCGGACGGCACGTTGACGCTGGCGTCCACCCAGCCCTCGGTGAGCCGGACCGCCAGCGGGTCGGGCAGCGGCGTGCCGTCGAGCTGCACGTGGAGGACGGTGGTGAAGGTCTTCTCGCTCATGGGGCGCCCTGGGTCTCCGGCAGGTCGGTGGTGGACGGGAGCAGCAGTTCCGTGCCGGGGCGCAGCCGCATCGGGTCGTCGATGCCGTTCGCCTCGGCGATGACCCGCCAGCGGGTCGCGTCGCCGTACTCCCGCCAGGCGAGGGAGGCGAGCGAGTCCCCGGCGACCGTGCGGTGCGCCCGGCGGGCCGAGAGCGCGCCGGAGGTCGGGTTCTGCTTCTTGGTCGCGGTGGCGACCTCGGTCAGGGAGAGCGAGCAGGTGGCCCGGATCGGCACGCCGCTGGGGCTGAACAGGGTGTACGTCGCCTCCGCCGAGGTCACGTACGCGACGAACCGCACGGTCGAGAACGACCCCCAGGAGAACTCCACCCACGGCGGCGAGGGCGCCTTCGCGTCGATGCTCTGCGGGGTCACCTCGCAGCAGGAGAGCAGGAGTTCGACCTGCTGCTGCACGTCCTTCGAGGACGGGGAGGCGGACCGGTCGAGGAACACCTCCAGCTGGAGCCGGGCCGGCTCGCTGCCGGTGAACTTCGGCGGCGCGCCGCGGGTGTACGCGACGGCCGGCTCGGTGTGCCAGTTCGCCGACCGGCTCAGCCGCAGCCGGTCCGGGTTGAACTGGAACCTCACCTCGCCGATCCGGCCGCCCATGGCACCGCCGAGGTCGGTGGGCGGCTGGTGGATGGCGAGCGAGGCGCGGGAGAGGCCTCGGGCCGCGGTCCCGGCCATCTCAGGCGCCTCCCGCGTCGGTGAAGCCGTGGTGCGCGATCTCCAGGGTCTCGGTGGCCACGGCCGGGTTGACCGGGTCGAGGGTCGGCCCCGTCCAGCGGACCGGCAGCACCTCCACGAGCCCCCACTGGGCGACGACCGAACCGTTCGCGCGCAGCGCCGCGATCTGTGCCGTCGGGCGGGTGATCCCGGTGGCGAGGGACGAGATCCAGGCGGCGACCTTGGCGGTGTCGGCGGTGAGGGGGCGGGTGAGGCGGATCGTGGAGAAGGTGACGCGGGTCGGGAGCTGCCACACGAAGCCGTTGTTGCCGCCCTCCTGGCGCCGCTCCACCTCCACCTCGGAGGCGAGGCCGTCGCAGCCGTTGAACAGGCCGAGGTCCTGGCCGTCGATCGTGAGCTTGAAGAAGACGGTGGACGCGGGGTCCGGCTGGGTGGGCATGAGGCGGTCTCTCGGGTAGGGGTTCGGGTTCTTCGGGCGGGCCCGCCCGGTCAGCGTCCGTGGTCGCGCAGCCGCCCCACCCGCTCACGATCGGCCCGCAACTCGGCGCGCAGGAGCCGCGAGAGGGGCGTGACGAGACGACGGGCCAACTCGTCGAGCTGGGTGGGGGATTCGGCGGGAGCGGGGGGCACGGTGGTGCTGGTCGCGGGGGTGGTGGCGCGCTGTACGGGGGCGGGGACGGGTTCTGCTGGGCGGGTGCGGGCCGGCGGGGCCGGGGGAACGACGGCGGCCGTCCGTTGGAGCGGGGCGGGAGCCGCCTCGGGTACGGTGCGCCGCTGCACGACGGCCGGACGCGCGACCGGCCGCGCGGCGGCGGGAGGGGTGAGGGGGACGACCGGCCGGGGGGCGGCCGGAGCGGGGGTGACGAGGGGCGCGGCCTGTACGGCGGGGGTACGCGCACCGCCGTCCGGCCGGCCCGGGGCCAGCGCCCGCCCGGTGGCCAGCGGAAGCACGGCCCGCGGCGGGGCGGGGGACGCGGAGGCCCGGGGGAGTCCGGCGATGGTGACCAGGGGAACGGACGGACCGGGCGGGGTTGCGGAACGTTGGACGACGGGGGCGGCGGCCGGAGGTTCTTGAGGGGTGGGTGTGGGTGCGGTCGGGGGTGGTGCTGGGGTGGTCGTCCGCCGGATGGACGAGGCCGGGAGGGGGGCTGGGGTGGCCGTCCCCTGGACGGGCGAGGCCGTGGGTGGTGTCGGAGTGGTTGTCCGCTGGGCGGGCGCGGTCTCGTCCCCGGCCGGAGCGGAGGTGACCGGGGGTGTGGACGGGCGGCTGAGGGGAGCCCCGATGGGGGAGCGGCGCGGTGCGCTGTGCGTCCGGACCACCGGCACTTCGGCACCGGCCCGCTGCACGGGCGCCCCCAGGCCGGCCCGAACCGGCCCGGCCGCACGCCGGGGAGCGTCGGTGCCCACCGGATCCGGGTGGGCAGCCGGGCGTACGGGGGCGGCTGGGTCCTTGTGGACGTTCGGGAACGCCGGGGGAGTGGCGGCGGCGGTCGGGCGCTTCTGGACGGTCGGGGTGGCCGGAGGCGTCGAGGGGGCGGGAGCAGAAGGGGACGCCAGGGGTACGGGGGTGACCGAGGCGGACGGAGCTGCGGCAGCCGGGCTCTTGTGGGCGGTCGGGACCGCCCGGGGCGCGGGGGCGGCCGCGCGCCGCTGGATGCTCGGGGCCGTGGAGCGCGCGGGGGCCTCGTCGGTCGGGCTCTTGCGGGCAGCCGGAGCCGCCCCGGAGGTCTGGGCGTTCGGGGGCGTGGAGCGCGCGGGGGCCTCGTCGGCCGGGCTCTTGCGGGCAGCCGGAGCCGCCCCGGAGGTCTGGGTGGCGGGTGGCGCCGGGAGCGCGGGAGGTTCGCCAGCCGTGCTCTTACGGACCGCCGGAGTCGCGCGGGATGTCTGGATGCTCGGGGCCGTGGAGTGCGCGGGGGCTTCGGCGGCCGGGTTCTCGTGGGCAGCCGGAGCCGCCTCGGAGGTCTGGGTGTTCGGGGGCGTCTGGATGGCGGGCGGTGCCGGGCGTACGGGTGCGACCTGGCTCCGCTGGATCGCCGGGGGCGTCGGCTCGGGGGCGGGTGAGGTGGCACCCACCGGACGCGTCGGCTGTACGGGCGGGGCCGTCCGGGCGGCCGGAGCCGATCGAGGCGCCTCGGTCTTCCCGGGAGCCGGCGGCGCGGGAGCCGTCGTGGTCCAGTCGGCTCCCGGGGCGCGCCGGGTGCGGCGTACGACGGGACGGCGCTGGACCGGGGCGCTCGGCGTGCCGCCGGGAGCCCCGGGCCCCGTGGGGGAAACGGGGCCCGGGACGTTCTGGGGCGGCTCGGAGGCCGAAGGCTCCGGTGCGGCGGCAGCGGGTTCCTCGATCGCCGGGGTACGCGCCGGAACCGGGGCCACCGGCCCGGCGGTCCCCACGGGTGACAGGCGGCGCGACGGCCGCACGGGCCGGGCGGAGATCAGCGGCGAGCGCCGCACGGGCCCCGGGGTGCCCCCGCTCGTGACGGCACGCCCCACGGACGGGGCCGGAGCCCCGGTCGCGCGCCGCACCGGAGCGGCGGCCTCGTCCCGTACGGGAGCGGCCGTGGCCCCGTGCGGACCGGCCGACACCGTCGCCGCACGCTGCGCGGCCCGGTCGACCGGCATTGCCGCCACACGCCGCACCGCTTCCGGTCCCTTGGCCTGGCCGGCCGGCTCCGTTGCCGCACGCGGCGCGGCCTGTGGCTTCTCGGCCCGGTCGACCGACCCCGTCGCCGCACGCTGCACCACCTGCGGCCCCTTGGCCTGGCCGACCGGCCCTGCCGCCGTACGCCGCACCGCTTCCGGCTCCCTGGCCTGGCCGACCGGCCCCGTCGCCGCACGCTGTACTGCCCTTGGTCCCTCGGCCTGGCCGGCCGGCCCCGTTGCCGCACGCGGCGCGGCCTGCGGCCCCTCGGCTCGCCCGGCCGCGCCCGTCGCCGTACGCCGCGCCACCCCCGGAACGGCACCCGCACCCGCACCAACCCCCGCAACCGGCAACCGCCGCCCCGGGAGTTCCGTGTTCGGGGCCGGGACCGGGCGGAGTGCGTCCAGGAGGAGGCCGGTGGGGGCGTCGGGGAGGGCGCCGTGGCCCAGGCCGGTCTGGAAGGACGGGTTCCAGTGGGTCGCGAGGGACGCGGCGAAGCCGGGCTCCGCGACCGGGCGCGGCGCGTCCAGGACCCGCTGTACGGGCGGCAGCGACCGCCACGCGTCGCCGGGCGCCCGCACGGCCTCCACGGCCTCCGCGACCGCGCGCGGCCTCCGCGACCGCCACCTCTCGAACATCCCCACCGTCTCCGCCCTCCCTTCCCGTTTCTGCGCCTACTCCTGGGACCGCTCCACCAGCGCCGCCGCCCGCGCCACGTACCCCCGCCGGTCCGCGTGCTCCAGATCGAGGATGTCGTCCATGCCCCAGTGGAAGTGAAAGGCGAGGTACGCGGCCTCCTCCTCGATCCGGTCGGCCGCGTACGTCACGATTCCCCCAGGCGGCTCCCGGCCAGCTCGACCTCGAAGGACTCCTCGCAGTGCGGGCACGCGACGGCGGCCCTGGTGTGCCCCTCCGCGTTGATCTGCCGGTAGAAGTCCTGGAGGAACGCCAGGTCGGAGGCGAACATGCCCTCCACCGTCCCGTCGTGGACCGACGGGAGCGTGCCGAGCCGGGTGATGACCCGGCCGAGCAGCACCACGGACAGGTAGGCCGGGTTCTCACGGACCCGGACGTCCCGCAGCGGGACCAGCTCGTCCCGGGCCGTGGCCAGCCGCATCGCCCCGTCGCGGTGCACGGTGCCCGTCTCGTCGACGAACCCGCGCGGCAGCTCGAACGCGAACTCCGTGCGGAGCGGTTCGTGCGGGCGGTGGTCCTGCCGCGCCCCCGTCGATCCCTCGCGCCGCATCAGCCGATCGTCAGCTCTTCGAAGGTGATGGTGACCTGCTCGGTCAGGGCCGCGGCGTCACCGGCCTTGGCCCCGCTCACCTCCACCTTGGTGCACCAGGCGTTGCGCAGGTTGTACCGCTTCACCGGGTTCAGCTGGTAGTCCATGAAGATGATGGACGCGTTCTTGCGGGCCGCGCCCATGTCGCCCGCGATGGAGGACGCGATCCACTCGCTGAAGACGGCGGACTGCGTGGCGCCGCGGGTCACCGTGCACTCGCCGGCCTTCTTCACGCCGGGGAGCTTCTTGACGATCGGCTTGCCGTCGGCCGAGACCTGCTGGAACTCGATGACGTCCTGCTCCATCGTGAGGCTGCTGACCTCCTGCAGGGTCTCGACCATCACTCCGTCGATCTGCAGGCCGAAATTGTGGGCGGCGAGGGCGTCACCGGCGGCGAGGGCCATGAGGGGTCACTCCTGTTCGTGGGGCGGATCCGCGGTCCGGTCCGTACCGGACGCGCGGGGAGACGAAGGGGGTTGGTGTACGGGGAGGGGCGGGGAGGGTCACTCCTCCAGCTCGCCGCCCCCGCCCTGGAACTGCGCGAGGCGGAAGACCACGAACTCGGCCGGCTTCACCGGGGCGATGCCGATCTCGCAGACCACGCGGCCGAGGTCGATCGACTCCGGCGGGTTGGTCTCCTCGTCGCACTTCACGTAGAACGCGTCCTCGGCGCGCTGGCCGAACAGCGCGCCCTGGCGCCACTCGTTGACGAGGAACGCCGAGATGTTGCGGCGGATGCGGGCCCACAGCGCGTGGTCGTTGGGCTCGAAGACGACCCACTGCGTACCGACGAGGATGGACTCCTCCAGGTAGTTGAAGTAGCGGCGCACGTTCAGGTACCGCCACGCCGGGTCCGACGCGAGGGTGCGCGCGCCCCACACGCGGATGCCGCGCCCGGGGAAGGAGCGGATGCAGTTCACGCCGATCGGGTTGAGCAGGTCCTGCTCGCCGCGCGTGATCTGGAGCTCCAGGTCGACCGCGCCGCGCACGATCTCGTTGGCGGGGGCCTTGTGGACGCCGCGCTCGGTGTCGTTGCGGGCCCAGACGCCGGCCATGTGGCCGGACGGCGGCACCGTACGGGTCTGGCCGGACGCCGGGTCGAACGACTTGATCCACGGGTAGTAGAGCGCCGCGTACCGGGAGTCGTAACCGGCCGTCTCCTGCCGCCACTTGCGGACGTCACGGGCGTTCAGGGCGGGCGGCGGGTCCAGGATCGCCATCCGGTCGCCCATCAGCTCGCAGTGCGCGATCAGGCCGAGCTGCACGGCCTTGACCTGCTCCAGGTCGATGAGCCCCTGCTGGTAGGCGGCCATCAGGTCCGGCACCGCGACCATGTTGACCTCGTCGAGCGCCTCCAGGCCGCCGAAGCCGGTGCGGTCGGCCGAGTCGCCGATGAACCGCCCGGACTCCAGCGCGGCGGGGCCGGCCGCGGCCCCCGCCGCGACCGGCACGGGCGTCCGCGCGGGTACGGGCGGGGCGAGGGTCACGGTCTGCGCGTCGGGCCTGGCGAGCTGCCCGCCCGCCGCGGCCTCCTCCAGGACGATCGTCTTGGACCGCTGCTTGACCTGCGCCACCACGTAGTTGCGGGCGCTCTTCTTCGCGGAGGCGTCGAAGCTCTCGACGACCTTCTCGCCGTCCTTGACGACCAGCTTGAAGCGCTCGGCCTCGCCCTCGACGTCCTGCACCTCGACGGTGAGCGCCCCGCCCGCCTCGGTCCCCGCGGTGAGCGCGGCGACCCGGAAGGAGCCGAGCGCCACGGCCTCGCCCGCCACCAGCTCGTGCGGCGCGGCGGCCCCGGCGGCCCCGGTGTCCACGGCGGCCCGCTCGGCGCCCGGGGCGTCCCCGCCGCCGACGCGCACGACGTACGCGGCGCTGCCGCCGTTGTTGAAGAAGCCGTACACGGAGTGGGCGAGGTAGTACCCGTCCGTGAAGTCGCCGAACGCCGCGACGTACTGGGACCAGTTGGTCACGAGCACCGGCTCGTCGAGCGGCCCGGTGGGCGCGAGCCCGACGAACGCGGCGACCGAGGTCCCGATGCCCTCGATGGGCCGGGAGCCGCCGGCGACTTCCTCGATGTAGACGCCGGGGGACAGATAGGTGGGCATGGCGCGGACTCCTGGAGGGACGGATGGGCGGGCGGGCGGGCGGTTCGGACGGGCCGGGTGCGGACGGAACGGGTCCGCTCACCCTCACCGGGGCCGTGAGCGGCGGCCGTGACGGCTGTCGTGGCCGCTGGTCGTGAACGGCCGTCCCGGACAGCGGTCGTACGCTTCCGACCCTGCCGTCCCGCCACCCGCCCGGACCAGGGAGGAAGGGGCGGTCACGAGGGCAGCCGCCCCTGCCCTCACGGACACCCGCGCCTCCCTCCGGGCGGCCGTGCGTGCGGAGGCGCGGTCCGGGGTAGGAGGACCCCGGCGACGACCGGCCCGGGGCGCCCGCGGGTGCGCCGGGGCACGCCGCCCTGCCCCGGACCGGGGACGTTCGGGCAACCGGGCGCCGCCCCCGCGCCCCTAGCCTTCGCCCCATGACCATGTGGACCTCTCTGGACCCGGCCGAGGCGACCGTCGAGCCGGGGGCCAGGACCTCCGCGCGCCTGCGCGTGCGGAACACCGGCGACACCGTGGAGGAGTACCGGCTCTCGCTGGTGGGCAGGCCCGCGGGCTGGTCCCGGGTGGAACCCGACGTCCTCCGCCTCTACCCGGGCAGCGAGGGGACCGCCGAGATCTCGTTCGCCCCGCCCCGCTCGTCGGACGTGGAGGCCGGGCCGGTCGCGTACGGCGTCCGCGTCGACCCCCGGGAGAACAGCGGGGCCCGCGACGTGGTGGAGGGCCGGCTGACCGTCGCCCCCTTCACCGAGACGCGCGCCGAGGTGCTGCCGCCCGCGCTCTCCGGGCGCCTGCGCGGCCGGGCCCGCATCGCCGTGGACAACCTCGGGAACACTCCGCTGACCGCGTCCCTCGTGGTGCGCGACGAGGCGAACCGGCTCGCCTTCGACGTACGGCCGAACGCGGTGCGGATCGCTCCGGGCCGGGCCGCCTTCGGCGAGCTCGTGGTGCGGCCGCAGGCCGTGCGGTGGACCGGGGCCGAGGAGTCGCACCGGTTCACCGTGGCCGTCCGGCGGGCCGGCGACGACACGGCCCTCGACGTCGAGGCCACCTTCGACCAGCGGCCCGTCTTCGGGACCTGGCTGGTGGTGGCGGGCGGCCTCCTGATGACCGCCGCCATCGCCTTCGGGGTGCTCTGGTTCGGCTTCTCGCCGAAGGTCGTCAGCGCGGCCGGGGACCTCCGGTCGACGGGCGAGCCCCGGCCCGCGCCGCAGGGCAGCGGGGCCGCGCTCCCCGTGGCGCCCCCGCCCTCCGACGCCGGCGCGCCCACGCCGGGCGGGAACGAGCCCGGCGGCGAGGCCCCGCCCCGCACGGACGGCGGCACGCCGCCGCCCGTCGGGCAGGACGACGGCACGGGCGGCGGCCCGGGCGGCGGAGGCCCGACCGAGGGCGGCCCGGCCGGGGGAGGAGCGGCCGACGGCGGCTCCTCGAACGGGTCGACGGGAAGCGGTGGTTCGGGAGGCGGAGGCACGGGCGGTGGCGGCGGGAACGCGCGGCCCCCGGCCCCGCCCGCCCCGGGAGCGACCCCGCCGCCGCCGTGGAAGTACGGCTACGAGAAGGACGACGTGGTCGAGTTCGCACAGGCCCGCCTCGCCGCCCTGGGCAAGAACCCGTGCACGCTCAAGCCCGGCTGGCAGCCGGGCGTGATCGACGGCCCGACCCGCACCTCCCTCGCCTGCTACCAGAACCTCGTCGTCGAGAAGGGCGTCCAGGAACAGCAGAACTCCGCCGCGATCTTCGCCACCGACAAGGAGGGCGAACTCGGCCGCGCCACCCTCACCTCGCTCTGGGTCCAGGGGGTCACGCCCGACCAGGTGAAGCCCGGCGGCACCACCTGGCAGACCACCCAGGTCGTGGCGGCCTTCTGGTGGGCGTACAACCGCGAGCACAGCACCAAGGACCTCGACCGGGACCGCGCCTACGCCCGGCAGGGCACCGACTACTTCACCACGAAGAAGACGACGCCCAGCCGCTACAACGACAACGTCGAGCGGTACGTCCGCCTCTACCAGGAGGCCGTCGGCCTCCCCGCCACCGGCGTCGTCGACAAGGCCACGCTCCACATGATGCGCGGCGGCAGCGTCATGTGACCGGGACGGGGCCCGGGGCGGGCGACCCGGCTAGCGCACCACGCGGTGCCGGAGATAGACGAACCTCGCGCCGAAGGTGCGGGTCTCGACGAGTTCGAGGTCCACCCGGCGTTCGTGGCGGGGGAAGAACGGGATCCCGCCGCCGACCAGGACCGGAGAGATCACCGCCCGGTACTCGTCGATCAGGTCCGCCTCGGCCGCCTGGGCGGCGAGGGTCGCGCCGCCGATCGCGATCTCGCCGTCCCCCGGTTCGGACCGCAGCCGTCGGATCTCCTCCGCCGGGCTGCCGGAGGCCAGGCGGGCGTTGCCCCGCACCGTCGGCAGGGTGGTGGAGAACACCACCTTCGGGAGCGGGTTCCAGAGCGAGACCCACTCGCGCGACGCGTCGTCGAGCGCCGGGTCCTGCTCGGCGGTCTCCCAGTACAGCATCGTCTCGTACAGCCGCCGGCCCAGCAGGTGGACGTCGACTCCCCGCGTCTGCTCGATCCAGAAGCGGAAGACCTCCGCGTCGGGTTCCGTCCAGTCGAAGCCGCCGTCCGGTCCGACGATGTAGCCGTCGAGCGAGACGTTCATCGAATAGGTCACGCTGCGCATAGGAAGCCCTCCTCGGTGACGGGTTCGACAGTACGGCCGCCGGACGCTGCGGGGCCCGGCGCGACGCGCGGGATCTTCCCGGTCGTCACGGCGCCCAGGGCAGCCCTCCGCCCGGCACCAGCCGGCCCGCCTTCCGGTACTCGCGCACCGCCCCCGCCCGTACGTCGGCGCCGGTCACCGCCGAGCCGCGGGCCGCCGCCAGATAGCCGGCCGTCACCGCGGCCGACCGGATCGCACCGCCCGCCAGCTCGAACTCCCCGGCGCAGCGCGCGATCTCCCCGTCCACGTCCGCCGCCCTCGGCGTGCCCGCCAGGGAGGAGTGCCAGAGCGACACCCGCTGGGCGGCGTCGGGGAACGGGAACTCCACGACCAGGTCGAGCCGCCGCGTGAACGCCTCGTCGACGTTCGACCGGAGGTTGGTGGTGAGCACCGCGATCCCGTCGAACGCCTCCAGGCGCTGGAGCAGGTACGCGCTCTCCAGGTTGGCGTACCGGTCGTGCGAGCTCCGCACCTCCGACCGCTTCCCGAAGACCGCGTCGGCCTCGTCGAAGAGCAGCACGCAGTCCGTGCGGTCCACCTCGACGAAGATCCGCTCCAGGTTCTTCTCGGTCTCCCCGACGTACTTGTCGACCACCGATGAGAGGTCCACCACGTAGAGGTCCAGGCCCAGTTCGCCCGCCACCACCTCGGCGCCGAGCGTCTTGCCGGTGCCCGACTCTCCGGCGAACAGCGCGACGACGCCGCGCCCGCGCCCGCCGCCGGTCCGCAGCCGCCACTCGCCGAGCACCCGGTCCCGGTCGCGGGCCCGCCCGGTCAGCTCGCGCAGCATCCCCAACGGCTCCTCGGGGAGCACCAGATCGGTGAAGCCGACGGCGGGCCGGATCCGCCGCGCACGGCTGTCGAGCAGCGGAGCGGAGACCAGCCGGGCGCTGTGCCGCACGTGCGCGAGGGTCGGCGCGGTCCCCTCGAACGCGGCGAGGGCCCGCGCCGAGCGGGCCGCCCGGCGGATCTGGTCCTCACCGACGCGGTACGCGGCGACGGCCGCGTCCAGGTCGAAGTCGCCCTCCAGCGGGCCGAGTTCGCGCCGCCACAGGTCGGGGCCGCCCACCGCCCCGTCCGGCGCGTCCAGGGCCAGCAGCCCGGCGTCCGGCGCCCACCGGGGATCGGGCGCCCCGGTGCCCGCGAGGACCACCGGCACGGCGGACGGGACCAGCGCGCGCACCAGCGGCCCCGGCTCCGGCGGCAGCGGCTCGACGACCACGGCGGCACCCCGCAGCCGGGCCTCGCGCAGCAGCGCCCGCGCCGCCGGCACGTCGACGGACTCCGGCCGGTACCGCAGGACGGGCCGCCCCGCGTGCCGCAGCGCCGCGACCACCGCCCCGGCCCCGGCCCCGGGGACGCGCTCCCGCAGATGGACGGCGACGGGCCCCGAGGCGGCGATCCGCGCCCCGGGCGAGGCGGGGTCCGGAGGCGTGCCGGCCGCCTCCGGAGGCAGCAACTCCACTCCCTTCCCCAAGAGTTCGGCGTCGAGGCGGTCGTCGTCACCGAGGAGGTGCGCCACCACCCGCTCCGGCACGCGCAGCGTCCGGCCCGGCAGCGGCCGGTCCTCGTCCTCGACCTCCAGGAGGCCCCCGGCGCGCAGCGGGGCGGCCGGGTGGAAGCGGTCGCGGCCGGCCGGGTCGAAGGGGCCCGTGCCCGCGAGGTCGAGGGCGAGTCCCACGGTGGCCCGGCGCCGGCCGACGTCGTCGTTGAGGTAGCCGTAGAGCGCCTCGAAGTCCCGGTCCACCTCGGGGGCGAGCGCCACGAGGAGGACGTGCGCGTCGAGCCCGGAGAGCCCGAAGGCCCGCGCGAGCCCGGCCGTCCTGCCCGTACCGCCGGGGTCCGGAGGGACGGCTCCCCCGCCCCGTACCGCGCCCCCGTCCCGTACCGCGCCCGGGGGCGGGCCCGCCGCGATCCGGCGGGCCGTCTCCCCGGTGACGTACAGCCCCCGCAGTGGATCCCCGGCCGTGGGGTCCCCGGCGCTGCGGGCCTCCACGAGGGCGGCGACCCGGGCGCGGAGGGCGGCGATCTGCCCGAGCACGCCGCCCGTACCGTCAGCGTCCACGTCCGCCCCCGTCCCCTGCCTTCTCCCCGGGAGGGGCCGGGCGCCGGAGCATCCGGGGCGCCGAGTCGTCCGGTACGCCGTCGAGCCCGCGCACGACGAGCTCCGCGCCCACGGTGACCGGCGGCGCCGGCTCGTACACCGGGGTGACCGGGAACGGCGTGACGACCACGACGTCCAGGGACGGCTTCAGCTCGCCGCCCAGCGCCGACCAGATGTCCGCGAGCGACCGCGACTCGGACGGCGGCACCGCGACGGAGAGCGGCAGGGACGCGGAGATCGGCCGCACCGACTCCGGCACCGCGTCGGCCGGCAGCACCTCGTGGGGCAGCAGCAGGGCCAACGCGCCGGAGAGCAGCCGGTGTTCGTCCTCCGGCCGGGAGGTCCAGGCCGTCACCAGGTACGACAGGCGGAACCAGCGCGTCGGCCGGAGCCGGCGCGTCACGATCCCCCGGGCGTCCCGCTCGGCGAGGACGCCCCGCTCGCGCCGCTCCACCTCCTCCCGGATGTCGTACAGATAGGCGTTCAGGGTCGGCGCGTTGCGCCGGGCCGCCCAGTCGCGGGTCGGCGCGTCGAAGGCGACGTCACCCGTCACGGCGGGTGCGAGGAGGCGGCGCAGCGCCTCGTCGATCTCGTGGATCATCAGATGTAGCCCTCGCGGAGCGCGTACGCGACGGCGTGTGCCCGGTTGGTGAGCCGGAGACGCGTCATCAGCGCGTGCAGGATGTTCTTGACGGTGCGTTCGGAGTAGGCGAGCTTCTCGCTGATCTGCCGGGTGTCCAGGCCCTCGGCGAGCAGCCGCAGGACGTCCACCTCGCGCGGCGCCATCCCGAAGAGCGGCACCGACCCGCCGGCCGTCGCGCCCGCCGCCGTCGCCCGCTGGAGCCGGCCCACCTGGTTGAGGAGCCGGCTGACCAGGTCCGGCGGCAGTTCCCCCTCGCCGCGTGCCGCGCTGTGCACGGCGCTCAACAGGCGCTGTTCGGTGGCCTGGTGGCGCCAGATGATGGCGCGCACCCCGTACTCGACCACCGACAGCAGGTCCGGTTCGCGCAGCTCGCCCGCGACGAGGACGACCCGCTGGTCCCGGCCGCGCAGCAGGCGCCGCAGTTCGGCCGTGGCGGACTCGTCGATCCGGTCCGCGAGCATCACGGCGACGGCCGCCTCGCCCTCCGTACCGGGGACCCGTTCCCGCCCGTCCTCTCCCCGCTCGGGCAGGACGTCGAGGGACGGCTGGTGCCGCAAGTGGCTGATCAGTCCGGCCCGGCTGAGCGGATCGGACGCGTGGACGGTCACCGTCACCCGCTTGGTGAGCACTTCCGCTACCTGCTCCTTCTCGCACGCCCCGGCCGTCCGGGCGTGGTCGGGCGCCCGGTACGGAAGGCGAGGCGGCCGCGCCGGTGCCCCGGGCCGGTGTCCGGCACGTACGGCGGTCCCCCGCGGTCTGCTGGCCGTGGCAGGCGCGCGCCGGCCACGATGGTCGTCCCCAGCCTGCCGGGCGCTGCTCACGTCCCGCTGCCGTCGCGCTAACGCCCCCGCCGGGGCCGTTACCGCTGGTGTGACGCGTGCCACTGTCCGGGCGCCGGAGGCCGGGGGTGCGTGATCATGACCGGATGGATGCTCGTTTCCTCGGGATCCCCGAGCTGGCCGAAGTCCCCTCCACGGCCGTCGTGGTCGACGTCATGCGCGCCTTCACCGTGGCCGCCTGGGCCTTCGGCCGGGGAGCGGAGCAGATCGTCCTCGCCGGTTCCCTGGAGGAGGCCCTGGCGCTGAAGGCCCGGCACCCGGACTGGGTGGCGCTCAAGGACGGTCCGCCCGCGCCCGGCTTCGATGCCGTCAACTCGCCGGGCCTGCTGCGGTCCGCCGACCTCGGCGGGCGGACCGTCGTGCAGAAGACCACGGCGGGGACGGTCGGCGCCCTCGCGGTCAGGGACGCGTCGCTGGTGCTGTGCGCCGGCTTCGTGGTGGCGGAGGCGACGGCCCGGCTGCTGCGGGCGCGCGGGTGCGACGACGTCACGTTCGTGGTGACCGGCGAGGACGGGCGCGCCGAGGAGGACCTGGCGTGCGCCCAGTACATCGCGGGGAGGGCCGCCGGGGCCGGGACGGACCCGGCCGGGTTCCTGCGCCGCGCCGAGGAGTCGCGCGCCGCCGCCGAGTTGAGGGAGGGCGTGCGCGAGGGGGCCCACCCCGACGACGTCGCGCTCTGCCTCGAACTCGACCGCTTCCCCTTCGCCGTGGTGGCCTCCGTGGAGGACTCGCTCATGACCCTCCGCCCGTACGCCGTGCCCCCGGCCTGATCGCCGCTCCGGGGCCGGGGCCCGGCGGCGCGGCCCCCGCCTCCGCTTCCGGGGGCCTCGCACGCGGTTCTATGGTGGGCGGCGCAGATCGCGCGGACCGCGCGGTCCTCCGCGGGCACGCGCCCGATCCGGCGGCCATCCCGGCGGCAGGGTCGCCCCCGCACGACACGAACGAGGAGTTCCATGGACATCGCAGGCTCCGCCGCTCTCGTCACCGGCGCCGCCTCCGGCCTCGGTGCCGCCACCGCCGCCGCGCTCGCCGCCCGGGGCGCCACCGTCTACGGCCTGGACCTGGACAAGGCCGTGGCCGCCGCCGGGGTCCTGCCCGAGGGCGTCCGGCTGCTCGCCGCCGACGTCACCGACGAGGAGCAGGTCCGCGCCGCCCTCGCGGAGATCGACGCCGACGGCGCCGAGCTGCGGCTCGCCGTGAACTGCGCCGGCATCGCCCCCTCCGCCCGGATCCTGGGCCGCAAGGGGCCGCACGACCTCGACCTGTTCCGGGCCGTCGTGAACGTCAACCTGATCGGCACCTTCAACGTGACGCGGCTCGCCGCCGAGGCCATCGCCCGGCACGAGCCCGACGAGCACGGACAGCGCGGCCTCGTCGTCAACACCGCCTCGATCGCCGCCTTCGAGGGCCAGGTCGGCCAGATCGCGTACGCCGCCTCCAAGGCGGGCGTCGCCGGCATGACCGTCACCGCCGCCCGCGACCTGGCGCAGTTCGGCATCCGGGTCGTCACCGTCGCCCCCGGCATCGTCGACACCCCGATGATGGCCGGGTTCACCGAGGACGTCCGGGCCGGTCTCGCCGCGAGCGTCACCTTCCCGCAGCGCCTCGCCCGCCCGGAGGAGTACGCCCGGCTGGTCACGATGATCGCCGAGCACGACTACCTCAACGGCGAGACGATCCGCATGGACGGTGCGCTCCGGATGTCCGCGCGCTGAGCCTCCGTACCCTCGGAAAAGCACTGGGTGCCGGATTCGTCCGGCACCCAGTGCCGCGCGAATGCGTTCCCAATGCTAGTTTCGACCCATGGGAACAGCGTCGACGAACTCAACGAAGCCCGTGATGCGGGACTCCCTCATCGCCGCGGCCTTCCAGCTCTTCCTGGAGCGGGGCTACGAGCAGACCACCGTCGACGACATCGTGACGCTCGCGGGCGTCGGCCGGCGCTCCTTCTTCCGGTACTTCCCGTCGAAGGAGGACGTGGTCTTCCCCGACCACGAGCAGTGCCTCGACGACATGACCCGCTTCCTCGCCGCGAGCGCCGACTCCGACGACCCGATCGCCCGGGTCTGCGGCGCCGCCCGGCTCGTCCTGCGGATGTACGCCGAGAACCCCACGTTCTCCGTGCAGCGCTACCGGCTCACCCGCGAGGTGGCCGGGCTCCGCACGTACGAGCTGTCGGTGGTCTGGCGGTACGAGAAGACCCTCGGCGACTACCTGCGCACCCGCTGGGCCGACCGCAGGGACGGCACCCTGCGCGCCAACGTGGTCGCGGCGGCCGTGGTCGCCGCCCACAACCACGCCCTGCGCCACTGGCTGCGCTCGGGCGGCGAGGGCGACCCGCTGGCGGCGGTGGACGAGGCCCTGGAGTTCGTGCGCGCCACCTGGAGCCCGGCCCCGGCCGTCGACCTCCCGGCCGAGGAGACGGAGGACGTCGTCGTGGTCATCACCAAGCGCTCCACCCCGATGTGGCGCGTGGTGCGCGAGGTGGAGTCGAGCCTCGGCGAGGGCTGAGGGAGGCCCGGAAGGCGCCCGGAAGACGCCCGGACGCCGTTCTGGCGCCGCCCGGACGGCGTCCGAAGGCGCCCAGGGATCTCAGTATCTCCAATTGAGGGAACTCAGGTCTTTATTTGATGGCACTCAGTGCCATATCTTTGCTCCATGCACGGTCGAGCCGCCGAGTGCAAGGAGAAGGCATCGTGTTCCACACGGGACTGAGGAGCGGGACCGCCGTCCAGGCCGACGAGTCGGACCCCGACTCCGAGCTCTACTTCCAGCGCTGCCGCTGGTGCCACACCACCACGTTCCAGCGACTGCTCTGTCCGACCTGCGGGTCGACCGACCTCGCGCCCGAACTCAGCGGGGGCGAGGGCGTGATCTCCGTACGGCGCGGGGTCGCCGCGGCCGACGCCGACCTCTGGCCGGTCCACATGACGGAGGGCTTCGTGGTCCGCTGCCGGGTCGACGGACCGCCGCACGCGGTGCGCCCCGGGGTCCGGGTCAAGCTCTCCTCGGGCGTCGGCGTCTCCGGTCGCCGGCCGGTCGTCCGGCTCTGCGAAGAGGTCCCGCTCGACGGCTGGATGTGAGCCGGGCCCCGGTCCCGCGTCACGCGAAAGGGGCGGGTGGGTGGCACTCTGTGCCACCCACCCGCCCCTTTCCGCTGCCGGAAGGTCAGCGGGGACCGATCTCGTCCGTCAGCTGCGGCAGCACCTCGAAGAGGTCGCCGACCACGCCGTAGTCCACGAGGTCGAAGATCGGGGCCTCGGGGTCCTTGTTGACCGCGACGATCGTCTTCGACGTCTGCATCCCGGCCCGGTGCTGGATCGCGCCGGAGATGCCCGCCGCGACGTACAGCTGCGGCGAGACCTGCTTGCCGGTCTGGCCCACCTGGTTGGCGTGCGGGTACCAGCCGGCGTCCACGGCCGCGCGGGAGGCGCCGACGGCCGCGCCGAGCGAGTCGGCCAGCTTCTCGACGACCCCGAAGCCCTCGGCCGCGCCGACGCCGCGGCCGCCGGAGACCACGATCGCGGACTCGGTCAGCTCGGGACGGCCGGTGGAGACGCGCGGGGTGCGCGAGACGACCTTCGCCGCGTTGCCCGTGAAGGCGACCGAGACGTTCTCGACCGTGCCGGCGGCCGGGGCGGCCTCCGGGGCGGCCGAGTTCGGCTTGACGGTGACGACCGGCACGCCCTTGGAGACCGTCGACCTCACCTGGTACGAGGCGGCGAAGACGGACTGGGTGGCGACCGGGCCGTTCTCGCCGGCCTCCAGCTCCACGGCGTCGGTGATCAGGCCGGAGCCGAGGCGGAGCGCGACACGGGCCGCGATCTCCTTGCCCTCGCCGGAGGAGGTCACCAGGACGGCGGCCGCCCCCTTCTCCCGGGCGAGCTGGGTGAGCGCGTCGACCTTCGGCACGACCAGCTGGTCGGCGAACTCGGCGGCGTCTGCCACGTACACGGTGGCCGCGCCGTACTCGCCGGCGGTGGCGGCGATCGAGGCCGCGGCCTCGCCGGCGCCGAGGACGACCGCCGAGGGCTCGCCGATGCGGCGGGCCAGGGTCAGCAGTTCGAGGGCCGGCTTGCGGACCGCACCGTCGGCGTGGTCCACGAGAACCAGGATCTCAGCCATGATTCGTTGCTCCTGTGTGGGTGTCTGGCCGGGGCGGGTCAGATGAACTTCTGGGCGGCGAGGAAGGCGGCGAGCTGCTTGCCGCCGTCGCCCTCGTCCGTGACGATCGTGCCCTGGGTACGGGCCGGACGCGGGGTCGCGGAGTCGACCAGGGTCCAGGACCCGGCGAGGCCGACCTCGTCGGCGTCGACGTCCAGGTCGTCCAGGTCCAGCTCCTCGACCGGCTTCTTCTTGGCGGCCATGATCCCCTTGAAGGAGGGGTAACGCGCCTCGCCGGACTGGTCGGTGACCGACACGACGGCCGGCAGCGGGGCCTCCAGGAGCTCGGTGGCGGCGTCGCCGTCCCGGCGTCCCTTCACGGTGCCGTCCTCGACGGAGACCTCGGAGAGCAGGGTGACCTGCGGCAGGTTCAGCCGCTCGGCGAGCAGTGCGGGCAGCACGCCCATCGCGCCGTCCGTCGAGGCCATGCCGCAGACGACCAGGTCGAAGCCGGTCTTCTCCAGGGCCTTGGCGAGGATCGCGGAGGTGGCGAAGACGTCCGAGCCGTGGATGGACTCGTCGTTGACGTGGACGGCCTTGTCGGCGCCCATCGACAGCGCCTTGCGCAGCGCGTCCTTGGCGTCGTCCGGGCCCACGGTCACGACGGTGACCTCGGCGTCGTCGGACTCCTCCGCGATCTGCAGGGCCTGCTCGACCGCGTACTCGTCCAGCTCCGAGAGCAGACCGTCGACGGCCTCGCGGTCGGTCGTCAGGTCGTCGGCGAAACCGCGGTCGCCGGTCGCGTCGGGGACGTACTTCACACAGACAGCGATCTTGAGGGTCACGGCCTGTCTCCTTTCAACGGGTCAACGGTCTGGTGGTTACGGGAGGTTGCGGGCCATGACGATGCGCTGGACCTGGTTGGTGCCCTCGTAGATCTGGGTGATCTTGGCGTCGCGCATCATGCGCTCGACCGGGTAGTCACGGGTGTAGCCGTAACCGCCCAGGAGCTGGACGGCGTCGGTGGTGACCTCCATGGCGACGTCGGAGGCGAAGCACTTGGCCGCCGCGCCGAAGAAGGTCAGGTCGCCGTCGACGCGCTCGCTCTTGGCGGCGGCCGCGTAGGTGAGCTGGCGGGCCGCCTCCAGCTTCATGGCCATGTCGGCGAGCATGAACTGCACGCCCTGGAAGTCGGCGATCGGCTTGCCGAACTGCTTGCGCTCCTTGACGTAGCCCTTGGCGTAGTCCAGGGCGCCCTGGGCGATGCCGATCGCCTGGGCGGCGATGGTGATGCGGGTGTGGTCCAGGGTCTTCATCGCGGTGGCGAAGCCGGTGCCCTCGGCGCCGATCATCCGGTCGGCGGGGATGCGCACGTTGTCCAGGTAGACCTCGCGGGTCGGCGAGCCCTTGATGCCGAGCTTCTTCTCCGGTGCGCCGAAGGAGACGCCCTCGTCGTCCTTGTCCACCACGAACGCGCTGATGCCCTTGGAGCGCTTCTCCGGGTCGGTGACGGCCATCACCGTGTAGAACTGCGACACCCCGGCGTTCGTGATCCAGCGCTTCACGCCGTTGAGCACCCAGAAGTCGCCGTCGCGGACCGCGCGGGTCTTCATCCCGGCCGCGTCCGAACCGGCGTCCGGCTCCGAGAGGGCGTAGGAGAACATCGCGTCGCCCTTGGCCAGCGGGCCGAGGAACTTGGCCTTCAGCTCCTCCGAGCCGGACAGGATCACCGGCAGCGAGCCCAGCTTGTTGACCGCGGGGATCAGCGAGGACGAGCCGCAGACCCGGGCGACCTCCTCGATCACGATCACGGTCGCCAGCGCGTCCGCGCCCGCGCCACCGTACGTCTCGGGCACGTGCACCGCGTGCAGGTCGTTGGCGACCAGGGCGTCCAGGGCCTCCTGCGGGAAGCGACCCTCCTCGTCCACCGCAGCCGCGAACGGGGCGATCTTCGCCTCCGCGAGCGCACGCACCGACTCCCGGAGCATGTCGTGCTCCTCCGAAGGACGGTAAAGGTCGAAGTCCTTGCCCATGATGTGGAGCTCCCCTAGACGCTTGTGGCACTGAGTACCCTCAGCAAAGCACACTCAGTGCCACAAACGCCAGAGCGCCCCGACGCGTCACGCGTCGGGGCGCTGCGCGGGCCGTGCGACCGGCCTACGGGCGGGCGCTTTCCGCGAGGTTCTCCTCGTTGTGCCGGAGCCGGCTCGCGTCGTATTCGGCGGCCAGCCGCCGCGCGCGGCTCTCGGTCATTTCCAGGCGGATCAGCACGGCCGGAGTGCATATCGTCGGCATGACGTGCCGGAGCAGGACCAGAACGCGATGGGTGAGGTCATTCCGGTCGCACAGGATCTGGGACATCGTCTGGATTCCGGCGAAAGCGCCGGAGAAGAGCTCGGCCGTATCCGTCACGTCCACGTGGACGAGGATCTCCCCCTGCGCCTTCGCCACCATCAGGGCCTCCGACACCTGGTCGATCCAGGCCCGGAAGGGAGCGGCCCGGTCGATCCCCGTGGCGCCGCTGTCCAGCGCCAGCGCGACGCTCGCCCGCACCAGGGGGTCGCGCTGCAGCCGGTGGGCCAGCAGGAAGCCCTGGTCGACCAGCTCCTGCACCTTGACGTCCTGCGGGGTCAGCGGCTCGTCGAGCATCTGGGCGTCGAGCACGCCGAGGGCCAGCTCCTCCTTGGAGGCGAAGTGGAAATACAGCGCCCCCTTGGTCACCCCGGCGCGCACCAGGATCTCCCCGATGGTCGTCCGCTCGTAGCCGCGCTCGGCGAAAACGGCCGCGGCCGACTCCAGAATCGTCCGCCGGGTCCGGATTGCACGCGCTTGCTGCGCCAAGGCGCCTCCCGCTGTCTCGCTGTCTGTGCTCAACGTGTGACATGAAGCATTGAAAAGAAAACCGCGCTCTACGTACCCTACGCCGGACGGATTTGCCGTCCGGGGTGTGCAGGAAGTGCGAGGGGGAGCGATGGAACAGCACCACCGAGGAGTGACGGCACCCGTCCCCGGGGAGTTCGTCCACCGGCACGACCCGGCCGACATCATCCCCACGGGCTGGACGCGGTCACGGGAGAACCGGTTCTCCGTCTCCGCCCGCTGGCCTGCCTCCCATCCCTTCTTCTCCCCGGCGGCAGGGGACCGGCACGACCCGGTCCTGGTGGCCGAGACGATGCGTCAGGCCACCATGCTCGTGGTTCACGCCGGGCTCGGGGTACCCGTGGACGATCAGTTCGTCATGTGGGACCTGTATTACACCGCCGACCCCGAGGCGCTCGCCCTCGACGGCACCCCCCTCGCCCTCACCGCCGACCTCTCCTTCCCCGGCTACGACGGGCGCGCGGGCCGGGTGCGGAACCTGTGCGTCGACGTCGTCCTGAGCCGGGAGGGCCGCCGGATCTCGACCGGCGGCGGCACGATCCGCTGCACCTCGGCACCGGCCTACCGCAGGATGCGGGGCGAGCGCATGGCCGCCCTCGGCCGCCCGGTCCCCCTCATACCGGCGGTGGCCCCGCACCTGGTCGGCCGCGAGGACGCCAAGGACGTCGTCCTGGGCCCCGGCGACCGCCCCGGCCGGTGGCAGCTGCGGATCAACACCGCCCACCCCACGCTCTTCCGCCGCCCGAACGACCACGTCCCCGGGATGCTCCTGCTCGAAGCCGCCCGGCAGGCGGCCATGCTGGAGACCGGCAGCACCGCCTACCTCCCCGTCGGCACGGAGCTGTCCTTCTCGCGCTACGTGGAACTCGACGTCCCCTGCTGGATCGAGGCCGAGGTCGTGCCCGCCCCCGGCCGGGGGGCGACCACCGTCCGCGTCACCGGCCACCAGGACGGCGGCCCCGTCTTCCGCTGCACACTCACCTCCCCGTGCCGGGAACCCGTGGCGGCGGGCCCCGGCGCCCGGCTCGCGGGCTGAGCGGCCGGACGGGAACGATGGCTCCTCGCATCCTCATCACCGGCGCGTCCGGGTTCGTCGGCGGCCGGGTGGCGGCCGCCGCCGCGACGACGCCCGGGGCCGGACACGTACGCCTGCTCGCGCGCGGCCCGCTCGCCGTACGGGAAGGCACCGCACCGGAAAGCGCCGCCCCGGAAAACACCGCACCCGAAAACACCGCCCCGGTGGTCGAGACCGTCCCCGGCGACCTCCGCGACCCCGACTCCCTGCGCCGGGCCTGCGAGGGGGCGGACGTCCTGATCCACTGCGCCTCCGTGATCGGCGGCGACGAGGAGACGGCCCGCGCCGTCAACGACGAGGGCACCCGGGCCCTGGTCGACGCGGCCGTACGCGCCGGGGTGACCAGGATCGTCGCCCTGAGCACGGCCTCCGTCCACGGCCGCGGCCCCTTCCGCGCCGCCGCCCCCGGCACCCTGCCGATCGCCCCGGTCTCGGCCACCAGCGGCACCCGCGCGGCGGGTGACCGGCACGTCACGGAGGCCGGCGGGACCGTCCTGCGCCCCCACCTCGTGTACGGGACCGGGGACCGGCAGCTGCTGCCCGGCCTCGTCAAGCTCCTCGGCGCGCTGCCCGGCCCGCTGCGCGGCGCCACCTCGCTGCACTCCCTGGTCGAGGTGGGAAGCCTGGCCCGGGTCCTGCTCGCCGCCGCCCTCTCGCCGCACACCCGGCCCGGCCCGTACCACGTGAACCATCCCGATCCGGTGACCGCCGGTGAAATCCTCGCGGTGGGCGAGGAGTTGCTCGCCCACCGGGCCGGACCGCGCAGGGGCCCGGCCCTCGGCCTCGCGGAGGCGCGCGCCCTCCTGGCGGCCCACCCCTTCGCCGTCCACCACCTCGACATGCTCGCCGCCGACCACTGGTTCTCCGACGACCGGCCCTGGCGGGAGCTGGCCGTCGACCCGGGGCCGGGCTTCGCCGAGGGGGTCGTGGACCACCTGGAGTGGTACCGGCATACGCTCGACCCGGCCCCGGCGGCCGGACGCCGGCCCTCCTGACCGGCCCCGGCCCCGAGCCGGCCGAAGCGAACGCACCGAACGAACCGAACGCATCAAACGCATCAAACGCACCGAACGCACCGAACGCACCGAGAGAAGGCACCACCGACATGTCCGCGCTGGCCGGCAGAACCGCGATCGTCACCGGGGCGAGCCGGGGCATCGGAAGGGGCATCGCCCAGCGGCTCGCCCGGGACGGAGCCCTGGTCGCCGTGCACTACGGCAGGGACGAGGAGGCCGCCCGCGAGACGGTGGCGGCCGTCGAGCGCGAGGGCGGCCGGGCCTTCCCGTTCCGCGCGGACCTGGCGGAGCCGGACGCCGTCGACGTCTTCTACGCCGCCCTGGACGCGGGCCTCGCGGAGCTGGGGGAGGGGCCCGGGTTCGACGTCCTCGTCAACAACGCGGGCGCGAGCGGCTCCGGCCGCATCCACCAGCTCAGCCCCGAGGTCTTCGACCGGCTGTTCGCGATCAACGTCAAGGCCCCGCTCTTCCTCATCCAGCGGGGCCTCGACCGGCTGCGCGACGGCGGCCGGATCGTCAACATCTCCTCGGCGGTGACGCGGCACGCCTTCCCGGACTCCGTCACGTACGCCATGACCAAGGGGGCCGTCGACACGATGACCCTCGCCCTCGCCAAGGAGCTGGGACCCCGGGGGATCACGGTCAACGCCGTGGCCCCCGGCTACATCGCGACGGAGATGAACGCGCGGCGCCGGACGACGCCCGAGGCGAGCGCCGCCCTCGCCGCGCTCTCGGTCTTCAACCGGATCGGGACCCCCGCCGACGTGGCGGACGTGGTCGCCTTCCTCGCCTCCGACGACGCCCGCTGGATCACCGGCCAGTACGTGGACGTGACGGGCGGCACCGCGCTCTGAACCCGTGCGGAGGAGGTCGCCCGTCCCCTTCGGAGACCCCTTCCGCACCCCTCCTCGGGGCGGTTCCCGGTGGATAAAGTGGGGGCACGATGACACGTTTCCGCGAGAGCGTCCGGTCCCTGCTGCGCGAGCAGGTGCTCGACGCCGCCTACCGCCTCGTCGCCGCCGAGGGGTGGAGCGGGCTGCGCATGACCTCCATCGCACGGGCCGCCGGCATCAGCCGCCAGACCCTCTACAACGAGTTCGGCGCGAAGGAGGCCATCGGCAACGCGCTGGTCCAGCGCGAGCTGGAGGGCTTCCTGATCGGCATCGAGCGCGAACTCGACGCACATCGAGGGGAGTTGGAGGCGGCCGCGGCGGCCGGCGTCGGCTACACGCTCCAGCAGACCGTGGACAACCCGCTCATCAAGAGCGTCCTGGTCGCGGCGCGGGGCGGCGAGGACGACCTCCTCGCCTATCTCACCACCCGCGCGGAGCCGGTCTTCGGCACGGCGATGGCGATGCTCGACGCGTACGCGACCGAGGCCTGGCCCGACGTGGACGAGGAGTCGCGCGGCCTCGCCGTCGAGACGGTCGTGCGGCTCACCGTCAGCCACATCGTCCAGCCGGTGGCCCCGCCCTCGGAGACGGCGGCGCGCATCGCCAGGATCACCACGAGGATCGCCTACCCCGGCGGCCCCTGAGACGCCCCGCCCCGCGCCGGACGCACGACGAGGCCCGGTGCCGAACACGGGGGATCTTCGGCACCGGACCTCTGTTGAATATTCTACGAGACCGCCGGGGGTGCTCGCACCCGCCCCGGCGGCCGGTTCCGACGGGCGAAGCGCGGGCCGACGGGGTACACCTCCCCTGAGACGCGGACACGGCCGGACCCGGCCGGGGACACCCCTCGCCCGCGTCCCCGACGCCGAGGAGGAGGCCGCCGTGGAAGGCAGGAGCAAGGGATTCGTGCATTCCTTCAACCGTCTCGGGGGATACGGGTTCGTCGTCCCCGTCGGCTCCGAGGACCAGGTCTGGTTCAGCGCGGAGGACATCGAGGACGAGAGCCGCACCGTCTCGGAGGGGCAGCAGGTCTCCTTCGTCCTGGTCCTCGGGGACGGCCGCTTCGAGGCCAAGGAGCTGCGCGTCTGACGCCCCCCGCGCCCCGGGGCACGCCCCCGGGCCGGTGGTACTGTGCCGAGGCCAGTCGCACCTTTGTACGCACCCGAACGGGTGGGTGCACGGGTCAGGGAATCCGGTGCGAGACCGGAACTGACGCGCAGCGGTGAGGGTGACGGGCGGAGCATCGGCCACTGGGCGGCGACCCGGGAAGGCGCCCCGTCCGGCCGACCCCGAGTCCGAAGACCTGCTGGCGGCCCCGGCGGCACACGCGCGCCCGGGGAGCACCGTACGACAGGCTCCGCGCATGAGCCGTGGCCGCAGAAGGAAGTCCCGTGCCGCTCGCACACCCCGTCCGCTCCGCCGTGCTGTTCCTCACCGGAGCCCTGCTCCTGACCGCGACCGGCTGCGGTGGCGGGACGACCCCCGCACCCGACCGGCCCGCGGGCGGTGCCGGGAAGGCGAAGGCCGGACACCCCGTCGTCCTCGACGACAACTGCGGACGGCCCGTCCGCGTCGAGCGCGCGCCGGAGCGGGCCGTCGCCCTCGACCAGGGCGCGGCGGAGATCATGCTCTCCCTGGGCCTCGCCGACCGCATGGTGGGCACCGGCACCTGGACGGACCCCGTCCTCAAGGGCCTGGAGAAGGAGAACGCGAAGGTCCCGCGCCTCGCCGACCGCTACCCCTCCTTCGAGAAGGTCCTCGACACCGAGCCCGACTTCGCCGCCGCCTCCTTCACGTACACCCTCGGCAAGGGCGGCGTGGCGACCCGCGAGCGGTTCGAGGAGCTCGGCGTCCCCACGTACCTCTCGCCCACCGACTGCGTCGGCAAGGACAACAGCGGCGACGGGGACGGCGTCCGCGTCCGGCCGCTCACCATGGAGACGGTCTACGGCGAGATCCGCGACCTGGCCCGGATCTTCGCCGTCCCGGAGCGCGGCGAGAAGCTCGTCGCGGAGCTGAAGGCCCGCGTGACGAAGGCCGCTTCGGGCGGGGACTTCAAGGACGCCACGGTCCTCTACTGGTTCGCCAACGCCGAGGCGCCCTACATGGCGGGCTGCTGCGGCGCCCCCGGCATCGTCTCCCGCGAGCTCGGCGCGAAGAACGTCTTCGACGACACCAAGGAGGAGTGGCCCCAGATCAACTGGGAGACCGTCGCCGACCGCGACCCCGACGTCCTCGTCATCGGCGACCTCACCCGCCGCTCGCAGTCGGCCGAGAGCGCCGCCAAGAAGATCGAGTTCCTGGAGTCCGACCCGGTCACCCGCAGCATGACGGCGGTCAAGAACAAGCGGTACGTGCTCCTCAGCGGCCAGGCGCTCAACCCCACCGTCCGCACCGTCGAGGCCGTCGAGAAGGTGGCGGCCGCGCTCCGCTCGTACGGTCTCGCCAAGTGACGCCCACGGCCGCGAAGCCGTCCCCGGCGCGCGCGGGAGCGGCGGTCCTGCTCGGGACGGCGGGCGGGCTCGCGCTCCTGGCCGCGTCGATCGCCGTGGCGATCACCATCGGCCCGGCCCGCATCGGCGTCGCCGACGTCTGGTCGACGGTCGCCGCCCACCTCGGCGGCGGCACCCCGGCGCTCTCCCCGATCCGGGACGGCATCGTGTGGGACCTGCGGCTGCCCCGCACCCTCCTGGCCGCCGTCTGCGGCGCCGGGCTCGCCCTGTGCGGCGCGGTGATGCAGTCGCTGCTGCGCAACCCGCTCGCCGACCCCTTCGTCCTGGGCGTCTCCTCCGGCGCCTCGACCGGCGCGGTCGCGGTCGTCGTCCTCGGGATCGGCGGGGGCCTCCTCTCCGTCACCGGCGGGGCGTTCCTCGGCGCGGTCTGCTCCTTCGCGCTGGTGCTGCTGCTCAGCCACACCCTCGGCGGCTCCACGGACCGCGTGGTCCTCTCCGGCGTCGCCGCCATGCAGCTCTTCTCCGCCCTCACCTCCTTCGTAGTGATGACGGCCGCCGACGCGGAGACCACCCGGGGCGTCCTCTTCTGGCTGCTCGGCTCGCTCGCCGGGGCCGGCTGGACCGACGTGTGGGTGTGCCTCGGGGTCCTCGCGGTGGCCCTGACGACCTGCCTCGGGTACGCGCGGACGCTGGACGCGTTCGCCTTCGGCGAGGAGGCCGCCGCGTCCCTCGGCGTCGCCGTCGCCCGGACCCGGCTCGTCCTGCTGTGCGTCACGGCCCTCCTGACGGCCGCCCTGGTCTCCGCCGCCGGGGCCATCGGCTTCGTCGGGCTCGTCCTGCCGCACGCCGCCCGCGCGCTCGTCGGCCCCGGCCACGCCCGGCTCCTGCCGGTCACCGCCCTGGCCGGAGCGGTCTTCCTGGTCTGGGCCGACACCCTCGCCCGCACCGTCCTCGACCCCCAGGAGGTCCCGGTGGGCGTGGTCACCTCGCTGATCGGCGTCCCGGCCTTCGTCCTCGTCCTCTACCGCACGCGCAGCACGAGGAGCACGCGATGACCCCCACCCGAAAGGACGCGGGCCTGCGCGCCGACCGGGTCTCGCGCACCGCCGGCGGCGTCCTCGTCCTCGACGGCGTCAGCGTCGCCCCGGTCCCCGGCACCGTCACCGGCCTCCTCGGCCCCAACGGCTCCGGCAAGTCCACGCTCCTGCGGCTGCTCGCCGGAGTCCTCGCCCCCGACTCCGGGGTCGTCACCCTCGACGGCGATCCGCTCGCCGGACTCGGCCGCAGGACCGTCGCCCGGCGCCTCGCCACGGTCGAGCAGCAGTCCGACACCCAGACCGACCTGACCGTCCTCGACGTCGTGCGCCTCGGCCGCGTCCCGCACCGCAGGGCCTGGACCCCGCCCTCGGCGGCCGACGAGGCCGCCGTCCGCTCCGCCCTCGCCCGCACCGGGCTCGCCGACCGCGCCCGCCAGCCCTGGCGGACCCTCTCCGGCGGCGAGCGCCAGCGCGTCCAGATCGCCCGCGCCCTCGCCCAGGAGCCGCGCGAGCTCCTCCTCGACGAGCCCACCAACCACCTCGACGTCCAGCACCAGCTGGACCTCATGGAGCTGGTCTCCGGGCTTCGCCTGACCGCCGTCGTCGCCCTGCACGACCTGAACCTCGCGGCCGCGTACTGCGAGCGGCTCGTGGTCCTCTCCGGCGGCCGCGTGGTCGCCTCGGGCACGCCGGACGAGGTGCTCACCGAGGAGCTGATCGCGGACGTCTACCGGGTCCGGGCCGCCGTGACGCACCCGGACCCCGGCGGCCGCCCCCACGTCCGCTTCCTGGGGACGGCCGGACCGTCCTACTCGCCTTCGCCGGGCTCCGGCGCCAGCGCGTCCATGAAGGAGCTGACCGAGAACACCGCGCGCCCGGGACCGGCCGGCCCGTAGCCGGGCGGGGCGGTGAGGCCGTTCTCCCGGAGCGTCTCCGTGTACGCCTCCAGGAGCCGCAGGTGGTACTCCAGCGGGGCGCCGTCCGGGTTCTCGCGGCCCAGCGGCGTCGTCGGCTCCGGGCACCAGGTGGTGAACCGGGGCGTGATCCCGCGCGACATGAAGAACCGCAGCCCCTCCCGGGTCGAGGCGATGGCCTCGTCCACGGTCAGGAAGCCCGTGGGGCGCGCCATCTCGACCCCGGCGACGAAGTTCGGGATGACGTTGCGCGGCCCGAAGACCTCCGCCGAGTCCAGGATCCGGCGGTGCCACTCGTCCCGGCCGATGTAGCGCTCCTTGCCGGGACAGTACAGCTCGAACAGGCGCCGGTCCCACACCTCGTAGTTCGGGTGGTAGATCCGGATGCCGTAGTCGTGGAAGCGCTGCACGTCCGCCTTGGGCAGGGCCTGCGCGACGACCTTGCCGATCCAGCGGCCCGGGAAGCGCTCCTCGATCGCCTGCGCGTACTGCCCGTAGAAGTCGGCCTCGTCCTTCCCGCCGACCTTCGAGGTGACGGCCCCGCCGGTCAGGGTGTAGGCGGTCGAGGCGCGGGCCGTGTCGTGCCGGTCGATGATCTCCAGCGCCTCCAGGACCTCGTCCACCGGCTTCACCCCGGTGTACGGGCGGCCCGCCGCCTTGTGCTGGCGCCAGTTGTGGTTGATGTCGCAGTACTGGCACTCCTCCTTGGCGCCGAAGTACTGGCACACCCGGAAGACCGTCAGGTAGATCAGGTAGCCCCACTGGATCGTCGGCGCCACCTCCATCACGGACTTGCCGTTCGACAGCGGGTGCCGGTAGTACTCCGGCATCGGCGGCAGGCCGACGTCCGCGATCCGCGCCCCGTCCAGGAACAGGGCGAGCGCCCCGTCCCCGTCCGGCGCGACCCGGTACGGCGAGGACGGGTTGACCCGCACCGACACCACCGTGCGGCGCAGCCCGTACGGGCCGCCGGTGAGCACGATCTCCTCCGGCGGGCGGTTCAGCGCCGCCTCCCCGAGCTCCGGCAGCGTCCGGTGGTCGAAGGAGAAGATGAAGTACGACTTCGGCTTCACCTCACCCCCCTCGTTGCCGGACAGGGCGGAGGGGTCGAAGGCGACCCCGCCGCGCAGCAGGTCCTCCTTGAGCACGGCCTCCCGGGGAATCCCGGGGAAGCGCTCCATGAGGGACTCCACGACGGACGTGCGGGTGGGTGCGACGCTGCTGGACACAGGCGGATCTCCGGAGGTGAGGGGCGATGCCGACGTGTACCCCACGCTACGCGCGCACACCCCCGGGGCGTCGGCCGGGGTTCCCGGCCCCGGCCCCGGGGGCGCGCACCGTCACGCGCCGGACAGCTCCTCGCGGACCGTCCGGGCGGCGGCGACCAGGTTCTCCAGGGAAGCCCGGGTCTCCGGCCAGGCGCGGGTCTTCAGACCGCAGTCCGGGTTGACCCACAGCCGCTCGGCCGGGATCGCCTCCAGGCCGGTGCGCAGCAGGTCGGAGGCCTCCTCGGCGCTCGGCACCCGGGGCGAGTGGATGTCCCACACCCCGGGCCCGGCCTCGCGCGGGTAGCCGTGGGCGGCCAGCTCGCGGGCCACCTGCATGTGGGAGCGGGCCGCCTCCAGGCTGATGACGTCGGCGTCGAGGTCGTCGATGGCCTGGACGATGTCGCCGAACTCGGCGTAGCACATGTGGGTGTGGACCTGGGTGTCCGGCCGCACGCCGCTGGTGGCGAGCCGGAACGCCTCGGTCGCCCACGCCAGGTACGCCGGGCGGTCGGCGGCCCGCAGCGGCAGGGTCTCGCGCAGCGCCGGCTCGTCCACCTGGATGACGGAGGTGCCGGCCGCCTCCAGGTCGCCCACCTCGTCGCGCAGGGCGAGGGCGACCTGCCGGGCGGTCTCGCCCAGCGGCTGGTCGTCGCGGACGAACGACCAGGCGAGCATGGTGACCGGGCCGGTCAACATGCCCTTGACGGGCTTGGCGGTGAGGGACTGGGCGTACGAGGTCCAGCGCACCGTCATCGGCTCGGGCCGCGAGATGTCCCCGGCGAGGACCGGCGGACGGACGTAGCGGGTGCCGTACGACTGGACCCAGCCGTGCCGGGTGGCGAGGTAGCCGTCGAGCCGCTCGGCGAAGTACTGCACCATGTCGTTGCGCTCGGGCTCGCCGTGCACCAGGACGTCGACCCCGGTCTTCTCCTGGTACGAGACCACCTCCCGGATCTCGGTCCGGATGCGCTCCTCGTACCCGGCCGTGTCGATCCGGCCCGCCCGCAGGTCGGCGCGCGCCGTGCGGAGCTCGTCGGTCTGCGGGAAGGAGCCGATGGTGGTGGTCGGGAGCAGCGGCAGGCCCAGGTGGGCGCGCTGGGCGGCGGCCCGCTCGGCGTACGGCCGCGAGCGCCGGGAGTCGGCCCCGGTGACGGCCTCGGTGCGGGCCCGCACGGCCGGGTTCCGGGTGATGGGGGAGTTCGCGCGGGAGGCGAGGGCGGCGCGGTTGGCGGCCAGCTCGCCCGCGATCGCGTCGGTGCCCCGGGACAGGCCCTTGGCCAGCGTCGTGATCTCGGCGGTCTTCTGCCGCGCGAAGGAGAGCCAGCGCAGGATCTGCGGGTCGACGTCCTTCTCGGCCGCCGCGTCGAGCGGCACGTGGAGCAGCGAGGAGGAGGCGGAGACGTCGACCCGGTCGGCGAGGCCGAGCAGGGTGCCGAGGACGGCCAGGGACTTCTCCAGGTCGTTGACCCAGATGTTGCGGCCGTCGACCACACCGGCGACGAGCCGCTTGCCGGGCAGGCCGCCGACGGCGGCGAGCCCGTCCAGGTTGGCGGCCGCGGGGCCGGTGAAGTCGAGCGCGAGGCCCTCGACCGGGGCCTTGGCCAGGACGGGCAGGGCGTCGCCGAGCCGGTCGAAGTACGAGGCGACGAGCAGCTTGGGCCGGTCGGTGAGCGCCCCGAGGTCGCGGTAGGCGCGCGCGGCGGCGTTCAGGTCGGCCGGGGTCCGGTCCTGGACGAGCGCGGGCTCGTCGAGCTGCACCCACTCGGCGCCGGCCGCGCGCAGGTCGGCGAGGACCTCCGCGTACACCGGCAGGAGCCGGTCCAGCAGGGTCAGCGGGTCGAAGTCGGCGGGCACGCCCGGCGCGGGCTTGGCCAGCAGCAGGTAGGTGACGGGTCCGACGAGGACGGGGCGGGCCGTCAGCCCCAGGGCGAGGGCCTCCTCCAGCTCCGCGACCTGCTTGGCGGAGTCGGCGGTGAAGACGGTGTCGGGGCCCAGCTCCGGCACCAGGTAGTGGTAGTTGGTGTCGAACCACTTCGTCATCTCCAGCGGGGCGACGTCCTGCGTGCCGCGCGCCATGGCGAAGTAGCCGTCCAGGGCGTCGGCCGCGACGGCCTCGCGGTGCCGCGCGGGGATCGCGCCCACCATGACGGTGGTGTCCAGGACGTGGTCGTAGTACGAGAAGTCGCCGGTCGGCACCTCGTGGACGCCGGCCTCGGCCAGCTGCTTCCAGTTCGTTCGGCGCAGTTCGGCGGCGGTGGACCGGAGGGCGTCGGCGGTGACGCGGCCCTTCCAGTAGCCCTCGATCGCCTTCTTCAGCTCCCGGTCACGGCCCTGACGGGGGTAGCCGTAGACGGTGGCCCGTGCTGCCGCGGCTGCGGACTTCGTGGTCACGGAGATCTCCTTCGCGAGATGAATCCCTGAGGTCCCGGAGACGGGACGGGGGCGCGAAGGGGCGACGGACCGGACGGTACGAGCACGCGCGGCGGGCGCGGTCGTCCGTCTGGTATGTGCGCCGACCCGCCCTCGAGGTCACCGGGATGTCCGCGCGCGGAATCGTTCCGCGTGCGGGCAACGGGCAGGTCTTCGGACTCGCGGGCACGTCCTCACGAGGAGGTGTTCCTACTGGCCGTCGCTTCCCGGACCCGTCCCGGGTCCAGTGCGTATGACGGCGGTCGTTCCCGCTCACCGCTGCGGGGCAGTCCCGGATTCCCACCGGGTTCCCTCTTACGACGCATCCCGCCTGGCGGACGGGGCGAACCAGCTGCCGGGCCAGCCTACGGGGTCCGTTCCGCGACCGGGGACGGGTATCTCGCCATTCGGACGAGAAAGTGAGACGGAGGGGTGAACGGGCCGGGCGGTGCGGGCATCCGTGCGTACGGGTCCGGCGGGCGTACGTGTCCCGTGCGTACGGGCCTCGGGCGTACGGGCCCGGCGTGCGTACGGGCCAGGGCGTGCGGGTCCGGGTGCGCCGGGCGCACGGCAGCGGGGCCGGGGACGGCACCACCCGTCCCCGGCCCCTCGCCGTACCGCCGCCGGGTCCTCTCTCGGGACCCTCCACCGGATCCCTCCCCGGCGGCGGGTGCCGGCCCCCTCAGGCCGGCCGTCCGGGCGTCTCCGCCCGGTCGTACGTGTGGAACCCCCGGCCGGTCTTCCGGCCGAGCAGCCCCGCCTCCACCATCCGCAGGAGCAGCGGCGGCGGCGCGTACAGGGGCTCCTTGAACTCCTCGTACAGCGAGTTCGCGATGGAGGCCACCGTGTCGAGTCCGATCAGGTCCGCGAGCCGCAGCGGCCCCATCGGGTGGGCGCAGCCCAGCTCCATGCCCCGGTCGACGTCCGTGGCGGAGGCGAAGCCCGACTCCGTCATCCGGATGGCGGACAACAGGTAGGGGACGAGCAGGGCGTTGACGACGAACCCGGCCCGGTCGCGGGAGCCGATGGCGGTCTTGCCCAGGGTCCCGGTCGCGAAGGACGTCACCGCGGCCGCCGTCTCCGCCGAGGTGTGGAGGGTCGTGACGATCTCCACGAGCGGCAGCACGGGCACCGGGTTGAAGAAGTGCAGCCCCACGACCCGGTCGGCGTGCTCGGTGGCCATGGCGAGCCGCATGACCGGCAGGGAGGAGGTGTTGGTGGCGAGGACCGCCGCCGGATCGGTCACGATCTTGTCGAGCGCGGCGAACACCTCGGTCTTGACGGCGGGGTCCTCGACGACCGCCTCGACGACGAGCTGCCGGTCCGCGAGGTCGGACAGTTCGGCGGTGGCCGTGATCCGGGCGAGCGCCGCCTCGGCGGAGGGGCGGTCCAGCTTGCCGCGCTGGACGGCCCGTTCGAGGGAGACGGCGACGCGCTCGCGGGCGGCCCGCGCCGCCCTGCCGTCCGCCTCGCAGATCACGGTGGAGAGCCCGGCCCGCGCGCACACCTCGGCGATGCCCGCGCCCATCTGGCCGCCGCCCACGACGCCGACGCGCCGGATGCCGCCGCTCACGCCGGCACCCCGGCGACCGTGACGGTCCGGACGAGGTGGCGGGAGTACGCCTCCGGGGTGAAGAAGAGCGGGAGTTCGGCGGCGAGCGCGGTGCTCTCGAAGAGCTCCCGCACCTCGTCGAGCGCCGCCCACGGGAACTCGGCGCCGAGCGCGTCCAGTTCCCGGTCGAGCAGCTCCAGGACGGTGTCGCGCTCCAGGACCCGGCGCCGGAGCCACTGCCAGATCTGCACGCGGGCGATCTCGGCGGTGGCGGCGTCCTCCACCAGGCCGTCGACCGTGACCGATCCCTGTCCGCGGATCCAGGCGTCGAAGTAGCGCAGCACCACGGCGATGTTGGTGCGGACCCCCTCCTCGGTCGGCGGGCCGACGATCCGCCGCACCGCGAGCAGCTCCCCTGCGGTCACCCGCACGTCCTCGCGGCTCCGGTCGAGCTGGTGCGGGCGCTCCCCGAGGACGGCGTCGAAGACCTCGCGGCAGACCTCCACCAGACCCGGGTGGGCCACCCACGACCCGTCGAAGCCGTCCTCGGCCTCGCGCTCCTTGTCCAGGCGGACCGTGGCGAGCACGGCCTCGTGCGCGGCCGGGTCCCCGGCCGGGACCTGGGCGGCCATCCCGCCGATGGCGTGGGCGCCGCGCCGGTGGCAGGTGCGCACGAGCAGTTCGGTGTACGCCCGCATGAACGGCGCCGTCATCGTCACCTTCGCCCGGTCGGGCAGCAGGAAGTCGGAGCGGTGGCCGAAGGTCTTGATCAGGCTGAACAGGTAGTCCCAGCGGCCCGCGTTGAGCCCGGAGCCGTGCTCCCGCAGCTCGTGGAGGATCTCCTCCATCTCGAACGCGGCCGTGATCGTCTCGATGAGGACGGTGGCGCGGACGGTGCCCCGGGGGATGTCCAGGAGCTCCTGGGCGAGCAGGAACACGTCGTTCCAGAGGCGCGCCTCGTACCGGTTCTCCAGCTTGGGGAGGTAGAAGTACGGGCCGTACCCGGCGTCGATCTGCCGCCGCGCGCAGTGGAAGAAGTACAGGCCGAAGTCGACCAGCGCGGCCGGCACCGGGCCGCCGTCGAACTCCAGGTGCTCCTCGTCGAGGTGCCAGCCGCGCGGCCGGACCACGATCGTGGGCAGCCGGCCCTCGCGCAGCCGGTACTCCCGGC
The DNA here is from genome assembly GCF_044760185.1 of Streptomyces sp. NPDC098101. Taxonomy (NCBI): domain Bacteria; kingdom Bacillati; phylum Actinomycetota; class Actinomycetes; order Kitasatosporales; family Streptomycetaceae; genus Streptomyces; species Streptomyces sp. NPDC098101. Next base: position 326,110 of record NZ_JBIWAS010000001.1, read on the forward strand.
CCTCGGGGGTGGTGAAGTCGAGCCGCCGCTCGATCGCGTCGAGCAGCACGAGCTGGCCCCCGATCACGTTCTCCCAGGTGGGCGCGGTGGCATCCTCGAAGTCGGCCATCCACACACTGGCACCGGAGTTGAGCGCCTCGACCGCGGCCCGCCGCTCCGGCGGGCCGGTGATCTCCACCCGGCGGTCGGCGAGCCCGGGAGCGGGCGGGGCGACCCGCCAGGTGGGGTCGGCGCGCACGGCGGAGGTGGTGAGCGGGAAGTCGAGCGGCGAGCCGGTGGCGAGCCGGATGGCCTGTCGGCGCCGCTCCTTCAGGAGCCACCGCCGGCGCTCGGAGAAGGCGGCGGCGAGCCGGCCGACGAAGTCCAGGGCGTCGGCGGTGAGGATCTCGTCGTGGCGGTCGCCGGGGGCCGCGAGCACGCGGACCTGGCGGGTCGGGACGGCGCTGGTGGTCATCGGTGTCTCCTGAGGGGGAGCGGGTGGCGCGAGGGGAGGAGAGGGGGAGCGTGGGTGCGGAGGAGGATGCGGAGAAGGGTGCGGGGACGGGTGACGTGGACACCCGCCCCCGCGGTTCGAGGGGCCCGGAGGCCTAGTGGAACTGCTCCTCCTCCGTGGACCCGGCGAGCGCGGTCGTGGAGGAGGCGGGGTTGACGGCGGTGGAGACCAGGTCGAAGTAGCCGGTGCCGACCTCGCGCTGGTGCTTGACGGCGGTGAAGCCGTGCTCCTGCGCGGCGAACTCGCGCTCCTGGAGGTCCACATAGGCGGTCATGCCGTGCTCGGCGTAGCCGCGGGCCAGGTCGAACATGCCGTGGTTGAGCGAGTGGAAGCCGGCCAGGGTGATGAACTGGAACTTGTAGCCCATGGCGCCCAGTTCGCGCTGGAACTTGGCGATCTGGTCGTCGTCCAGGGCCGCCTTCCAGTTGAAGGACGGCGAGCAGTTGTACGCCAGCATCTGGTCCGGGTACCGGGCGTGGATCGCCTCGGCGAACTCGCGGGCCTGCGCCAGGTCCGGGGTGCCGGTCTCGACCCAGATGAGGTCGGCGTACGGGGCGTAGGCCAGGCCGCGGGCGATGACCGGCGCCATGCCGTTCCGCACCCGGTAGAAGCCCTCGGCGGTGCGCTCGCCGGTGACGAACTCGGCGTCCCGCTCGTCGACGTCGCTGGTCAGCAGGTTCGCGGCGAGGGCGTCGGTGCGGGCGATGATCAGCGTCGGGGTGTCGGCGATGTCGGCGGCGAGCCGGGCCGAGTTGAGGGTGCGGACGTGCTGCGAGGTGGGCACGAGCACCTTGCCGCCGAGGTGGCCGCACTTCTTCTCGGAGGCGAGCTGGTCCTCGTAGTGGATGCCCGCCGCACCGGCCGCGATCATCGCCTTGGTCAGCTCGAAGGCGTTCAGCGGGCCGCCGAAACCGGCCTCGGCGTCGGCGACGATCGGCGCGAGCCAGTCCGTCGTGTCCGTGCCTCCCTCGGCGGTGGCGATCTGGTCGGCGCGCAGCAGCGCGTTGTTGATCCGGCGGACCACCTGCGGCACCGAGTTGACCGGGTAGAGGCTCTGGTCGGGGTAGGTGTGGCCGGCCTGGTTGGCGTCGGCGGCGACCTGCCAGCCGGACAGGTAGATGGCCTGGAGCCCGGCCCGGACCTGCTGCACGGCCTGGCCGCCGGTGAGGGCGCCGAGCGCGTGGACGTAGTCGAGCTCGTGCAGCTGGCGCCACAGGCGCTCCGCGCCGCGCCGGGCGAGGGTGTGCTCCTCACGGACGCTGCCGGAGAGCCGGACCACGTCCTCGGCGGTGTAGGTGCGCTCGATGCCCTTCCAGCGGGGGTCCGTGGCCCACTGCCGCGCCAGCTCTTCGGCCGCCTGGTTTCCTGCCTGCGCCATGATGGTCTCTCCCGGGGAGTGTCGAACTTTGCGAAGCTCTGCGAAGGCCCGCGAAGCTCCGTACGAGGTGACGAACGGCCCGCCGGGCCCCGGACGCAGACGACCGGGTCCTACGACGTCAGGGCATGAGCCGTGCCCCGAACTCCATCTCCTGCCGGGTCACCGGCGGGCCGTGGTTCGACTTTCGCAGTGGCACTCCGTGCCATCAACCATGGCCGGATGCCAACTTCTGCGAATCTTCCGGCCCCGGTTTGCCAAGCTTGCGAAGACCCGAACGGGGGTGGAGTGACCTAGGCTGGCCCCCGGACGCCTCCGAAGGACCGGAGCACCTCCGAAGGACCGGAGCACGTCCGAAGGGTCCGGGCACGTCCGAAGGGGAAGAGCCGTGAGCAAGATCTACGCGGGGGCGCGGCTGCGGCGGCTGCGCGAGGAGCGCCGGCTCAGCCAGGCCGACCTGGCCAGGGTGCTCAGGATCTCGCCCAGCTATCTGAACCAGATGGAGCACGACACCCGGCCCCTCACGGTCCCCGTCCTGCTCCGGGTCACCGAGTCCTTCGGCGTCGACCCCGACTTCTTCTCCGAGCGGGACACCGGCCGGCTCCTGGCCGACCTGCGCGAGACCCTCGCCGACGAGCTCGACCGCTCCGCGCTCTCCGCCGCCGACCTCGCGGACCTCGCCTCCCGGCTGCCGCACGTCGCCGCCGTCCTCCTCGACCTCGGCCGCGGCCGCCAGGCCCTCACCGAGCGCCTCGCCGCCCTGAGCGGCGACCGCGACGAGGCCCTCGCCCCGGACGCGGCACGCGCCCGGACCCCGCACGAGGAGATCCGCGAGTTCTTCTACCGGCGCCGCAACTACCTCCACGACGCCGACCTCGCGGCCGAGGGGCTCGCGGAGGAGATCGGCCTCCGCCCCGGCGAGGTCCGCAGGACCCTCGCCGCCCGGCTCGACGAGCGCCACGGCGTCCGGATCGCCGCCGACGCCGACCGGCAACTCCACCGCTACGACCCCGCCGCCCGCATCCTGCACCTCTCGCCCCGGCTGCGCCCCGGCCAGCAGGCCTTCCGCATGGCCACCCAGCTCGCCCTGCTCGAACAGGACGCGCTGCTCTCCGCGTACGCCTCCGAGGACTACGAGGAGGGCTCCCGCACCTGGTCCCTGGCCCGCATCGGGGTCGCCAACTACTTCGCCGCCGCCCTCGTCCTGCCGTACCGCGCCTTCCACACGGCGGCGGAGGAGACCCGCTACGACGTCGAGCGCCTCACCGACCGCTTCGGCCTCGGCTACGAGACGGTCTGCCACCGCCTCAGCACCCTCCAGCGCCCGCGGCTGCGCGGGGTGCCGTTCTCCTTCGTCCGGGTCGACCGGGCCGGGAACATGTCCAAGCGGCAGTCCGCCACCGGCTTCCACTTCTCCCGCGCCGGCGGCACCTGCCCCCTCTGGAACGTCTACGAGGCCTTCGCCGCCCCCGGCCGCATCCACGTCCAGGTCGCGGCCATGCCCGACGGACAGCGCTACCTGTGGACCGCCCGCACGGTGACCCGCCACCGGGGCGGCTGGGGCGAGCCGGGCAAGACCTTCGCCATCGGCCTCGGCTGCGAACTGCGCCACGCCTCCCGGCTCGTCTACTCCGACGGCCTCGACCTCGACAACAGGGCCGCCGCCACCCCGATCGGCATGGGCTGCCGCGTCTGCGAACGCCTCGACTGCCCCCAGCGGGCGGTGCCCCCGCTCGGCCGCGTCCTCGCCGTCGACGAACACGCCAGCACGTTCGTGCCGTACGCGGTGGAGGGGTAGGGGAGGACCCCGCCGCGCCGGGGCCGGATACTGTCCGGACGATCCCGGAACGATCACGGACGGTGGGGGGCACGGTGGACTGGGCGATGCTGCTGGGCGGGGTGGCCGCGGGGCTGCTGATCTCCGTCGTGACCGCGCCGGCCGGGGTGTCGGGGGCGGTGTTCCTGCTCCCGGTCCAGCTGAGCGTCTTCGCCGTGCCGAACCCCTCCGTCACGCCGACGAACCTGCTGTACAACGTGGTCGCGGGCCCCGGCGCCCTGTGGCGCCACAGCAGGACCGGCGCCCTGCGCGGGCCGCTCACCCGGCGCCTGGTGGCGGGCACCCTCCCCGGGGTGGTGATCGGCGCCGTCGTCCGCGTCTTCGCCCTCCCCGGCCCCACCGTCTTCCGCGTCCTCATCGCCGCGCTGCTGCTGCCCCTCGGCGTGTGGCTGTGCGTCCGCACCCTGCGCCCCGCCCGGAAGCGTCCCGCCGCCGAGCCCTCGCCCCGCACCGTCACCGGACTCGCCCTGGCGGTCGGGGTCGTGGGCGGGATCTACGGCATCGGCGGCGGCTCCCTGCTCGGCCCGATCCTGGCGGGCCGGGGCGTCCCCGTCGCCCGGGTGGCCCCGGCGGCCCTCGCCGCCACCTTCACGACCTCGGTCGTCGGAGCCGCCACCTTCGCCCTGCTCTCCCTCACCACCACCGAGGCCGCCGCCCCGGACTGGGCCCTGGGCCTCGCCTGCGGCCTGGGCGGCCTGATCGGCGGCTACCTCGGCGCCCGCCTCCAGCCCCACCTCCCCGAAACCGCCCTCCGCCTCCTCCTCGGCACCCTGGCCACGGGCCTCGGCGCGCTGTACGCGGCCCAGGCCCTGTTCTAGGGCCGGCCCGAGGGATGACACGGGTGACGGTCCGGGGGAGGGGCCGTCAGGCGAAGGCCGCCAGCTCGTGGGACGCGGGCAGCGGGGCGGCCGGGAAGGCGCCGGGGGTGCCCGCCCGCTCCCGCCACCACGCGCGGCCCTCCTCCGGCAGGGTGTGGATCGGGTCGTAGTACACGTAGGAGCCGTCGCCGAGCTCGTCGGACGAGGTGTCGAGACGGGTGCGGTAGTTCTTGTCCCAGTGGCTGACGCCCAGGACCCGGTCGTATTCCGTGGTCTGGTGCACCCAGCGCTTCCCGACCAGCGGCACGTCGCAGACGATGCGCGGCGTGGCGAAGCCGGGGAGCCAGCCCAACATGCTCGTCTGCAGGCGCTGCGCCTCGTGCAGCGCGATCCGCCAGTGCTCGGCGTTGGGGATCATGTCGCACATGTAGAAGTAGTACGGGGTGACGCAGGCGTCGTCGGCCAGGGCGAAGCACAGGTCGAGCAGCGCCTCGGGGGAGTCGTTGACGCCGCGCAGCAGCACCCCCTGGTTCCGCACGTCCCGGAGCCCCGTGCCCAGCACGGCGCGGGCCGCCTCCGCGACGAGCGGGGTGACGGACTGCGCGGCGTTCGCGTGGGTGTGCAGCGCGAGGCTGACGCCACGGGCCCGCGCGGTCGTCGCGAGGCGCTCCAGGCCGGCGAGCACGTCCGCCGCCAGCCAGTGCTGGGGGAGGCCGATCAGCGCCTTCGAGGCCAGCCGGACGTCCCGTATGTTCTCCAGCTCCAGCAGCCGGGAGACGAAGGCCTCCAGGCGCGGCCACGGGACGTTGGCCACGTCGCCGCCCGACACGACGACGTCCCGGACCTGGGGCGACGACGACAGGTAGGCGAGCATCGCGTCCAGGCGGTCGGCCGGCTTGGCCGTGAACTTGAGCTTGGTGACCTGGGGCACGGAGTTGCCCACCAGGTCCATCCGCGTGCAGTGCCCGCAGTACTGCGGGCAGGTCGGCAGCAGCTCCGCGAGCACCTTCGTCGGATAGCGGTGCACCAGGCCCTCGGTGATCCACATGTCCTGCTCGTGCAGGGAGTCGCGGGAGGCGAAGGGGTGGCTGCTCCAGCCGTCCAGCGCCGGATCGGTGCGGTCGCTCCGCAGCGGCAGCATGTAGCGGCGGACGGGGTCCAGGACGAAGGCCTCCGTCAGGCTGCCGGGTCCCCGGGGGACGGCGTCCGGCGCGATGGTGTTGAGCATCTGCGGGGGCAGCAGCAGCGACATCGTGGCCCACTCGGCCTGGTCGCCCGCCAGGTCCTCGTAGAACGCGTCGGACAGGGCGTCGCCGACGACCGCGCGGAGCTGGCGCACGTTGCGCACGCAGTGCACGCGCTGCCACTGGGGGTCGCGCCACTCGGCCGCGGTGACGTCCCGCCAGCCGGGGAAACGGCTCCAGTCGGGCTCCCGCAGCTCTTGTCTGCGGTACGCGTAGGGCTGCTCGTCCGGTCCGTGGGGGGCGCTTCGACCGACGGTCGCTGACATGTCCGGCACGTGCCATACCTCGCTTGGGGGGAATGATTCCTCAGACGGCTTTCGGGGTGGTGAGTTCCTCGATTGTCGACGCTTTTCGGTCATGATCGGCGTCGACGGGGTGGCCGTTGTCTGCCATGGCTCCAAACGGCCACGCGGACGCTCCGGAGCCCTTTCCGGAATTCCCCCTAGGGTGCGTTCCGTGTATGCCATCAAAGTGATCCTCCAGCCTCCCCCGGCTCCTCCCGGGCCGCCCGGGGAGGACGGTCTCGGCGGACTGGCCGCCCTGCTCTCCGCGCGCCCGGGCCGGGGCGTCGAACACGTCACCCTGCGGCGGCTGCCGTGGTTCGTGGTCGCGATGACCTTCGTGACCGCGCCGCACCTCCTGGCGGCGGAGGAGGTCGCCAGGGCCGCCTGGACGTGCTGGCTGGAGAGCGAAGTCCTGCGCTCCTGGCGGCTCGTGGAGTGCGCCGGGGACCTCCTCCTCGGCGTGGCCGCCGCCGGCGACGAGGAGGGGACGGTGTCCGGATGGTGACGCGGCCGGGCCGCCTGGCAGGGGGAGGACATGTCCTCCAGCGGCCATGCGGGACGTGCTGACACGGCGCCGGGGAGGGGTCAGGATCGAGACGTCGCCGAACGGGGCGCCGCCGGAACACTTCCGGCGGGCCGAAGACGGCACGACGAAACATTCGACGAAGACTTCCTGGGGGAATGACATGTCCGCACGTATCAAGAACTCCGTCCGCGTGGCCGTCGTCGCGGTTTCTCTGACGGTTTCCGGACTTTCTTTTTCGGCCACGGCGATCGCGGCTCCGGCCGGCCCGGCGAATTCCGTGAGCACGGCCGCGGCGGGGACTTCCGTGCCGGCCGAGAACCTCGCGGCGGTCCAGAAGGCCGGCACGGTCGACAGCCAGGACAACTGGGCCTGGGACTGACCGGAACCCGGACTCCCCCCGGACCCCGGATCCCTCCGGCTCCCGGCTCCCTTCTGGTCTTGGCTCCTTCCGGACCTCAGCTCCTTTCGGACCCTGGCTCCTTCTGAACCCCGGTTCCTTCCGGACCCCGGTTTCCTCCGGACCCCGGCCTTCCCCGGGTCCCGGACCTCTCCGAACTCCGGTTCTCGTTGGCCCCGGTCCGCTTCGGACCCCGGCGCCCGCGAGGTTCCCGAACTCCCTCCGTCCCCGGTCCCGGTCCCGGCCCCGACCCCCGTCTCCCGCGCCCGGAATCCGGCCCCTACCCCGGGGCCCGGCTCAGGTCTCGGACCTCCGGTCCGACCGTCCCGTGCCCGGCCGCGAGCCCTCATGGGCTTTCACGAGCCCTCGGGCTCCCCGGAAGGCTCCTTCCCCGCCCCGGAAGCGCGCCTTCGGGGCCCTGAGCGCCGCTCCTGACCCCCGTACCGCTTTCCCGCGTCCGGTCGCGCGGTCCGGCCACCCGTACTACCGGCCACCGGCCCCGCGATCCCGGGGCTCGGGGCCCCAAACCCGAGCCCCGGGGGCCGCCACCGCACCGTCCCGTACCGCACCGCGCCCCGGCCGGCCCCGCGTGAGGTCGCCGTGCGCGCCGCCGCCCCGAGGGCGACCCCCCTTTTCTCTCCCCTCCCCACCCGGGAGCGGCCGGACAGGCCGATCCGACGTCCCGCACGACCGGGACGGTTCCCACCGACAGGAATGGACTGACGTGAACCACACCCGGCCGTCCGGCACGGGCGGTGCCGATGTGCTCGCCGCACGGATCACGGCACTGCGCTCCGCGATGCCGCGGACCCCGCTGGTCCAGCTCGCCCACGAGAGCCTCGACCTCTTCGCCAAGCTGGAGTTCAGCAACCCGAACGGAAGCAGCAAGGACCGCTCGGCCTTCTGGATCCTCAAGCGGGCGATCGAGCGCGGCGACATCACCGTCGGCAGCACCGTCGTGGAGTCCTCGTCGGGGAACTTCGCCATCTCGCTCGCCTCCTTCTGCCGTTCCCTCGGCATCGACTTCGTGCCGGTGCTCGACCCGAACGTGAACGCCTCCACCGAGACGTACCTGCGGATGGTCTGCGCCCGCGTGGAGAAGGTCACCCGGCGGGACGCCAGCGGCGGCTACCTCACCACCCGGCTCGACCGGGTCCGCGAGCTCGTCGACCGGATCCCCGGCGCCTACTGGCCCAACCAGTACGCCAACGGCGACGCCGTCGACGCGCACCGCACCCTCACCGGCGGCGAACTCTGCGAGGAACTCCCGCACCTCGACCACCTCTTCGTCGGCGTCAGCACCGGCGGGACCGTCGCCGGCCTCTCCCGCCGCGTCAAGGAGACGTACCCCGGGGTCCGCGTGATCGCCGTGGACGCCGAGGGCTCGGCCATCTTCGGCCGCCCGCCCCGCGTGCGCCGTATCCCCGGGCTCGGCTCCAGCATGGTCCCGCCGCTCGTCGGCGAGGCCCTCATCGACGACGTCGTCATCGTGCCCGAGGCGGAGGCGGCCGACGGCTGCCACCGGCTGCTGCGCCACCACGGCCTGTACTGCGGCGGCTCCACCGGCAGCGTGTACGCCGCCATCGGCCGCTACTTCGAGGCGCGCCCTCCCGTCCGGCGCCCCACCGTCGCCTTCCTCTGTGCCGACCGGGGCCAGGCGTACGCCGACACGATCTACGACCCCGCCTGGACGGCCGAGCACCTGGGCGTGAGCCCCGCGCCCGTCCCCGCGCCCCCGACCGACCCGCCCCTACCCACCGGCGCCGCCGCCGCGACCGCCGACGACCTCGCCGCCCTCAGCGGCTGAAAGGAAGCTCCCGTGACCCACCCCGCGCCCCCCGCGGCGGACGCCCCGCTGCCCACCCTGACCGTGCTCGGCGCGCCCGACGTCCTGCGCCGGATCGAAGGCCGGCGGGAGGAGTGCGTGGACGCCGTGCGCCGCGCCTACCTCGCCCACGACGCGGGCGAGAGCGCCAACCCGCACAGCGCCTTCCTCCGCTTCCCGGACCGTCCCTCCTCCCGGATCATCTCCCTGCCCGCCTACCTCGGCGGCGAGACGGAGACCGCCGGCATCAAGTGGATCGCCAGCTTCCCCGAGAACACCCGGCACGGCCTCGCCCGCGCCTCCGCGATCCTGCTGCTCAACGACATCGAGACCGGCTACCCGTACGCCTGCGTCGAGTCCTCGATCATCTCCGCCACCCGCACCGCCGCCTCGGCCGTCCTCGGCGCCGAGACGCTCATCGGCTCCCGCACGGCCGGCACGATCGGCATCGTCGGCAGCGGCCTCATCGCCGGCCACGTCACCCGCTTCCTCACCGACCTGGACTGGAAGGCCGACGGCTACCGGGTCTTCGACCTCCGGCGGGAGAACGCCGAGCGCTTCGCCGCCGGGCTCGCCGAGCACGCCCCCGAGGGCACCGACATCCGGGCCGTCGACACCGTGGAGGAGGCCTTCCGCGACTGCGACCTGGTCGTCCTCACCACCGTCGCGGGCGAGCCCCACCTGCACGACCCCGCGCTCCTCGCCCACAACCCCGTCGTGCTGCACCTCTCGCTGCGCGACCTCGCCCCCGAACTCGTCCTGGCGTCCCAGAACTTCACGGACGACGTCGACCACGCGGTGCGCGAGCGCACCTCCCTCCATCTGACCGAACAGCGGGTCGGTCACCGCGACTTCATCGACGGCACCCTCGCCGACCTGCTCCGCGGCCGCGTCGCGCGCGACCCCGGCCGGCCCGCCGTCTTCTCCCCCTTCGGCCTCGGCGTGCTCGACCTCGCGATCGGCCGCTGGGCGTACGAGGGCGCCGTCGCCGACGGCGCCGGAACCACCGTGTCCGACTTCTTCCAGAACGCAGCGAGGTGACGGCCCCCATGACCGAAACGCAGACCGAAACGCAGACCGAAGAGCTCTACCACGTCGTCCGCAACGACGAGGAGCAGTACTCCCTCTGGGCCGCGGACCGCCCGCTGCCCGCCGGCTGGCACGAGGCCGGGCACACCGGCACCAGGGAGAGCTGCCTCGCGCACATCGGCGAGGTGTGGACCGACATGCGTCCGCGCAGCGTCCGCGAGCGCCACGAGGAAGCCGCCCCGGCCACCCCGTGACCCGCCACCGCCCGTAACCCCCCACCCCCGCCCCCCCACAGCCCGGCCGCCGACCGGCGGCCGGGAACAGCACAGCGAAGGAGACCGCCCCGTGGGCGCCCCGACAACGACACCGGACACCGCGCCGAGCGGAACCGCCGCGCCGGCCGTCGCGGCGCCCCCCGGCCGGCGGTCGCCCCTCCGGTGGGTCCCGATCCTCCGGTGGGTCCCGCTCCTCGTCCCCGCCCTCCTGGCGGTGCTGGCCGTCCTCGCCGTGGCACCGCCGGACCCCCTGCCCCGCGACGCGGACCCGGCCCGCTTCTCCGCCGGCCGCGCCGAGGCCGACCTGCGGGTCGTCGCCGCCGCGCCCCACCCGCTCGGCAGCCCCCGTCAGGCGGAGGTCCGCCGCCACCTGGTCTCCCGGCTCGAAGCCCTGGGCGCCGAGGTCGCCGTGGAGACCGACCGGGTCACCACCCGGGCCTGGGGCAGCCCGTACCCGGTCGCCACCGTGCACAACATCGTGGCCACCCTGCCGGGCCGCGCCCCGGCGAAGGACGGCGCGCTGCTCGTCGTGGCGCACTACGACTCCGCGCCCGGCGCGCCCGGAGCCGCCGACGACGGCGCCGCCGTCGCCGCCGTGCTCGAATCCCTGCGCGCCCTCGGCACCGGCGAACGGCCCGCCCGCGACGTGGTGTTCCTCCTCACCGACGGCGAGGAGCTCGGCGCCCTCGGCGCCCGCTCCCACGTCCGGCGCCACGGCGTCGACGAGGTGGCCGCCGTCCTCAACTGGGAGGCGCGCGGCAGCTCGGGACCCTCCCTGATGTTCGAGGCGGGCGACGGCAACGCCCGGCTCGTCCGGGCCCTGGCCGGGACGGGAACGGCGACCTTCGCCAACTCCCTCTCGTACGAGGTCTACCGGCACATGCCCAACGGCAGCGACTTCACCGCCTTCCGGGACGCGGGCGCCACCGGCCTCAACTTCGCCTTCATCGAGGGCTTCCACGACTACCACGCCGCCTCCGACAGCGTGGAGCGGCTCGACCGCGGCAGCCTCCAGCACCACGGCGACACCATGCTCGCGCTGATCCGGCAGCTCGCGAACGACCCCGGGGCCCTGCGCGCCGACGGCACCGCCGTCTACTTCGACCTCTTCGGCCGCCTCCTCGTCACCTACCCGACCGGCCCGGCCGCCGCCGGGGCCGCCGGGACCGTGCTCGCCCTGGCCGTCCTGCTCGTCCTCGGCGCCCGGCGCGGCGCCCTGCGCCCCCTGCGCGCGGCGGCCGCCGCCGGAGCCGCCCTCCTCCTGACGGCGACGGCCGCCCTGACCGTCACCGCCCTGTGGCGGGCGGCGCTCGCCCTGAGCCCGGAGACCGGCGCCCTGCCGCTCCAGGAGCCGTACGCCCGCGGCGGATACGTCGCCGCCATGGCCCTCGCGGTCCTCGTCCTCGCGGCGACGGCGGCACGGCTCGCCCGGGGCCGGCTGCGCCCGGCCGAGTGGCTCGCCGGCACGGCGGCCGTCTGGGCGGTCCTGCTCGTCGCCGTCACGGTCCTCGCCCCGGGCGTCGGCTACCTCTTCCAGTGGCCGCTGCTCGCCGTGCTGCCCGCCCTCCTGCTCGCCGCCCCGCCCGGCCGGCCCGCCCGGCCCGGCACCGCCGCCCTGTGCCTCACCGCGCCGCTCGCCGTCGCCGCCGTGCTCTACGCCCCGCTGGCGGACATGCTGCTCACCGCCCTCGGACTGCCGCTCGCCGCCGTCGCCTTCGCGGTCGTGACCCTCGGCGCGCTCCCGCTGCTCGCCCTGTCCGGCGCCGTCCCGCGCGCCCGGATCACGCTCCCCGTCGCGGCGGGAACCGCCTGCGCGCTGCTCGTGGCGACGGCGCTGCCGTACGACTACGCCCGCGAACGGCCGCGCCCCGACGCCCTGGTGTACGTGCACGACACCGCCGAGCGGCGGACCCTGTGGGTGTCGCCCGACCCCGAACCGGACGCCTGGACCTCCGGCGTCCTCGGCGACCGGCCCCGCAGGGCCCCCGTCGACCACTACTTCCCCTTCGAGCCGGAGGCGCTGACCGCCGACGCGCCCGCGCTCCCCGTGCCCGCCCCCCGGATCGTGGCGACCGGCCAGCGGACCGCCGCGGGCCGCCGCACCGTCGACGTGCGGGTCAGCACCGCCCGCGACGCCTGGATGCTCCAGGTCCGGCTGGAGAAGGCCGCCGTGACCGAGTGCCGCGTCAACGGCGAGCGGCTGGTCCCGGAGGACCTGCCGGAGGAGGACGGCCCGTACCTCGTCGTCCAGTGGTGGGGCACGGACTCGGCGGAGTTCAGCTGCGACACCGTCGCCGGCCGGAAGCTGCGCGTCGACGCGCTCGACCTGACCGACGGACTGCCCCGGGAGGTGCTGGCCCTCACCGGACCGCGCCCCGGCGGCGTGGCGGCCGCCCCGTTCGGATTCGCACCCACCGACGCCGTGGTGGCCCGCGGCGTCACGACCCTGTGAGGAGGAGCCGTGTCCGGGGAAGCTCGCGATGCCGCCATCCACATCCACGACGTGACCCGGGAGTACACCGGACGTGACGGAAAGAGCGTGCGCGCGAACGACGGCGTCACCCTGACCGTGCCGCGCGGCCAGGTCCTCGGCCTCCTCGGTCCGAACGGCGCCGGGAAGACCACGCTCGTCTCCCAGCTGCTCGGCCTGACCCTGCCCACCTCGGGCACCCTGCGGGTCGAGGGCCTCGACCCGGCCCGCGATCCCGACGCGGTCAAGCGCATCACCGGGTTCCTGCCGCAGGCCGGACTCCCCATGCGCCGCGTGGAGGTGCGCCGCGCCCTGTACTTCACCGGCCGGCTGCGCGGCCAGAGCGACCGCGACGCCCGGCTCCAGACCCGGGAGGTCATCGAGGAGTTCGGCCTCGGCGACCGGGCGGACCGGTACGTCGACCGGCTCAGCGGCGGCTCGATGCGGCTCGTCAACATCGGCATGGCGCTCATGGGCCGGCCGAAGGTCCTCGTCCTCGACGAGCCGACCAACGAACTCGACCCGCGCAACCGGCGGGTGATCTGGGACGCCGTCGCCCGGCGCAACACCGAGGACGGCACCACGGTGCTGCTCGTCACCCACAACGTCCTGGAGGCGGAGTCCGCCGTGCACCGGGTCGCCGTGATGAACGCCGGCCGGGTCGTGGCGAACGGCACGCCGGGCGAGCTGAAGCGGCTCGTCGGCGACCGCACCAGGCTCGAACTGCTCGTACGGGACTCCGCGCCGCTCACCGAGGCGGAGACGCGGGAGCTGGCCGCCGTCGGCGAGGTCTCCGCCACGGGCGACGAGGGCGGATACGTGATCCGGACCGAGGCCGAGCGGGTGCCCGTCCTCATCGAGCGGCTGGTGAGCTCGGTCGGCATGGCCCGCGTCGAGGACTTCCGGCTCGCCCGGCCGTCGCTGGAGGACGTCTACCTGGCCCTGGACGGCAAGGAACCGGCCCCGGCCGGGGCCCCGGCACCGGAGACCGCCTCCGTCGCCGGAACCGCTCCCGCCGCCGGGACCGCCGTCGCCGTCCCGGAGGCCGCGCCGCCCGCCCCCGAAGGGGCGCCGCCCGCCGTCCGGCCCGCCCGGCGGACCCTGCGGGAGCGGGCGCGACGGACCGGCGTGGAGTTCGCGTACCTCTGGCTGGAACAGATGCTGGAGGTCCGGACCACCTGGCCGTGGACGCTGATGTTCGGCTTCCTCATGCCGCTCGCCATGGTCTTCGGACTCTCGCGCATCGGCACGGCCCCCGCCGGACCGGAGAACATGCTCTTCATCACCAGCGGCGCCGCCGTCTTCGCCCTGGCCACCGAGGGCATCGCCACCCTGGCCCAGCGGATCGGGCACCTCAAGAGCCAGGGCCAGATGCTGTACTACGCCTCCCTGCCCATCGGCAAGGCGTCCTTCGTGGCCGCCCTCGTCTGCGCCCGGCTCGTCCTGGTCGCCCCCGGCCTCCTCACGCCCGTCCTGGCGGCCAAGTACCTCTTCGGCGCGGACGTCGTCCTGTCGCCGGTCCTGCTCCTCGTCCTGCCGCTGGCGGCGCTCGCCCTGGCCGCGCTCGGCCTGACCATCGGCTCGCTCATCGACGACGTCGAACTGACCGTCGTCGTCACCAACCTGCTCGTCTTCGTCCTCCTGCTGGCGTCCCCCGTCCTGATGCCGCCGGAGTCCCTCCCGGCGCCGCTGCGCCTGATCGGCGTGCTGCTGCCGCCGACGTACGCCGCCGACGGCCTGCGCCTCAGCCTGGCCGGCGACCTCGGCACCGACCTCCTCGTCGACCTTCTCGTCCTGACCGCGATGGCGGCGGCCGGCCTGGCGGCCGCCGCCCGCTGGCTGCGCTGGCGCACCGCCTGAGCCCCGCGCACCGCCGACCCCTAGGAGACTTCCCGTGGCCCTTCACCCCCCTGCCCCGGCGGGCACGTTCACCGACCTCGTCCGCGAGCGGGCGGCCGCCGACCCCGACCGCACCGCCTTCTCCTTCGTGCACCGCCACGGCGGCGACCGCGACCGGCTCTCCCGCGCCGGACTCGACGCCAGGGCCCGCTCGATCGCCGCCCACCTCCAGGAGCGCGGCCTCACCGGCGAGCGGGTGCTCGTCCTGCTCAGCCCCGGCCTCGACTACATCGCCGCGTTCCTCGGCTGCCTCTACGCCGGCGCCACCGCCGTCCCGCTCTACCCGCCGCCGCGCGTCCGGCACTCCGCCCGCCACGCGGCCGTGCTCGCCGACGCCGGAGCGGCCGCCGTCCTGGCCGACGAGGACGGCGCCTCCATCGCGCCCTACCTGACCGGCGACGCCGCCGCGCGGCTGATCTCCCCGACCGACCCGATGCCCGACCCCGACGCCTGGCGCCGCCCCGAGATCGACGGCGACACCCTCGCCTTCCTCCAGTACACCTCCGGCTCCACCGGATCGCCCAAGGGCGTGATGGTCACCCACGGCAACCTGCTCGCGAACTCCCGGGAGATCCAGCGGACCTTCGGCAGCGGCCCGCACAGCCACGCCGTGAGCTGGCTCCCCCCGTACCACGACATGGGCCTGATCGGCGGCATCCTGCAGCCGCTCTACGCCGGCTTCGGCGCCACCCTGATGTCCCCGTTCTCCTTCGTGACCAGCCCCCGGATGTGGCTGGAGCTGATCTCGCGGGAGGGCGCCCGGGTCAGCGGCGGCCCCAACTTCGCGTACGACCTGTGCGTCGACCGGCTCTCGGACGAGGACCTGGAGGGGCTCGACCTGTCCCGCTGGGAGGTCGCCTTCAACGGCGCGGAGCCCCTGCGGGCCGAGACGCTCGACCGGTTCGCCGCGAAGATGGCGCCCACCGGCTTCCGCAAGGAGGCCTTCTTCCCCTGCTACGGGCTCGCCGAGGCGACCCTGCTGGTCTCCGGCCGCTCCTTCAGCGACGCCCGCCCGGTCGCCTTCGACGCCGACAGCCTGGCGCCCGGCCGGGTGCCCGCGCCCCGTGACGGCGGCACCGAGGTCGTGAGCTGCGGCCCGCCGTCCGACGGCGTGTCCGTGGCGGTCGTCGACCCCGGCAGCGGGGCCCCCTGCGCCCAGGGCGAGGTCGGGGAGATCGTCGTCGGCGGCGAGGGCGTCGCCGCCGGCTACTGGAACCGGCCCGACGCCACCGCCGCCACCTTCCGGGCCGCCACCCCCGGCGCCCCCGGCCTGCGCACCGGCGACCTGGGCTTCCTGTACGGCGGCGACCTCCACGTCGTCGGCCGCAGCAAGGACCTGATCGTCGTCCGGGGCCGCAACCACTACCCCTCCGACCTGGAGCACACGGCCGCCGAGTCCCACCCCCTGGTCCGCCGGGGCGGCGCCGCGTTCGCCCGCGCCGGGGCGCACGGCGAGGAGGCCGTCCTCGTCCTGGAGGTCTCCCGGCCCAAGGCGGGCGAGGAGTACGCCGACGTGGTCGCCGCCGTCCTCGCGGCGCTCGGACGCGAACACGGGCTCACCCCCGGCGCGGTCGTCCTGGTCCGGCCGGGCGGCGTGCCCCGCACCTCCAGCGGCAAGGTCCAGCGGTCGCACTGCCGCGAACTGCTCGCCTCCGACGGCCTCAAGACCGTGCACCACTGGGAGGACGGCCGTCAGGACCCGGCCGGCGGGACGGAGCCGGAGCGGGACGAGGACGTACGCGCCGTGGTCCTGCGCCTGGCGTCCGACCGGCTCGGCCGGCCCGTCGACCCGGCCGCGGCCCTCGTCGGCCAGGGCATGGACTCCCTCGCCGCCCTGCGGTTCAAGGCGGCCGTGACCGAGGAGCTCGGCGTCGAACTCCCCCTGGAGGCCCTGCTCGACGGATCGAGCGCGGACGACGTCGTACGGCTCCTGGAGCGGGAGGGGACCGGCGTCCCGGCGGCCCCGCGCGCGGACGCCCCGGAGGAGGCCGGGGACCCCGGCGCCCCGCTTCCCCTCACCAGCGGCCAGCGCGCCCTGTGGTACCTGGAGCGCCAGGACCCCGGCGCCGCCCCCCACATCGCCGTCGCCCTCCGGCTGCGCACGCCCCTCGCGGAGCGGACGCTGCGCCGGGCCCTGGACACCCTGGTCGAGCGCCACCCCGCGCTGCGGACCGCCTTCGGCTCGGCGGACGGCCTGCCGTTCCAGCGGGTCACGGCGGACACCACCGCCGACCTCGCGGTGGTCGACGCGGCGGACCTGGACGCCGACGCCCTGCGCGAGCGGGCCGCCCGCGAGATCGACGCCACCGCCTTCGACCTCACCGGGGGACGGCTCCTGCGGGCCCTGCTCCTCACCCACCCCGACGGGGACGTGCTCTGCCTGGTCGTCCACCACATCGCCGCCGACATGTGGTCCCTCACCCTCCTCGCCGAGGAACTGAGCACGCTGTGCGCGCCCGGCGCCGACCCCCTGCCCGCGCCCCGCCACGAGCACGCCGCCCTGATGCGCCGCCACGCCGCGACCGCCGAACGCCGGGGCGAGGAGCTGTGGGAGCACTGGCGGGACGCCCTGGAGGGCTGCGACCCCGTCCTCGAACTCCCCGCCGACCGGCCCCGCCCGGCCCGCCAGTCGTACGAGGGCGGCTCCGTCCCCTTCGCCCTGGACGGACCGGCCGTCACGGCCCTGCGCGCGCTCGCCGCCCGCGAGGGCACCACCCTCTTCACCGTGCTGCTCGGCGTCTTCCAGTCGCTCGTGCACCGCTACACCGGCCGCGAGGACTTCCTCGTCGGCGTGCCGACCGCGGGACGGACCGACCCGGCCACCCACGGCACCGTCGGCTACTTCGTCAACCCGGTCCTGATCCGCTCGCGGGTCGCCGCCGGCCGCGACTTCCTCGGCCAGGTCCGCGCGGCCAAGGAGGCCGTCGGCGACGCCCTGCGCCACCAGGACATGCCCTTCCCCGCGCTGGTCGAGCGGCTGCGGCTGACCCGGGACGCCTCGCGCGCCCCCGGCTACCAGGTCCTCTTCACCCTCACCACCCCCCACCAGGGCAAGGACTCCGGCCTCGGCGCGCTCCAGACCGGCCGCGGCGGCGCCGCCGTCCGCCTCGGCGGCCTCGACGCGGAGTCGCTGCCGCTGACCCACCGCACGACCCTCGTCGACCTGAACATGGTCCTCACCGAGACCGCGGACGGCGTCGAGGGAATGATCGACTACGCCCGCGCCCTCTTCGACCGGGAGACCGTCGAGCGGCTCGCCGGCCACTTCCGCGCCCTGACCGAGGCCTTCGCGGCGGACCCCGGCACCCCGATCGGCGAAGCGGCCCTGCTGTCGCAGGACGAGCTCGGGCAGCTGGAGCGGTGGAACGCCACCGGCTCCCCGTACCCCCGCGATCTGTCCCTCGGCGCCCTCTTCGCCCGGCAGGCCGCACGGACCCCGGACGCCCCCGCCCTCCAGCACGGCGGGACCCGCCTCACCTACCGTCAGCTCGACCGGGCGGCGGACCTGCTCGCCGACCGGCTGCGCGCCCTGGGCGTCGGGACCGGCCACCGGGTCGCCCTGCACATGGACCGCCACCCCGGCGTCGTCCTCGCCGCCCTCGCCGTCGTCAGGACCGGCGCGGCCTACGTGCCGCTCGACCCCGCCCACCCCCTGCCGCGCCGCCGCCAGGTCCTCGCCGAGGCCGCCGTCTCGGCCGTCCTGACGGCCTCGGGGGAGGACCCCTTCGCGGACGACCCCGCCGAGGGGGCGCCCTCCGGGGAAGGGACCCGCGCCGCGACCGGCACGCCCGGCGTGCCCGTCCTCGGCGTCGCCGCCCTGCTCGACCCGGCGGCCGCCCCCGCCGGCGGGACCCCGCCGGAGGACCGCCCCGCCGACCCCGCGGGCCCGGACGACCTGGCGTACGTGATGTACACCTCCGGCTCCACGGGCGTCCCCAAGGGCATCGGCGTCACCCACCGCAACGTCGCCCGCCTCGTCCTCGGCACCCGCTACGCCACCTTCGCCGAGGGCGACCGGATCGCCCAGCTCTCCAACGCCGCCTTCGACGCGGCCACGTTCGAGATCTGGGGCGCCCTCCTCAACGGCGGCACCCTCGTCGGCCTCGACCGCGACAGCGTGCTCACCCCCGACCGGCTCGCCCGGGAACTGCGGGACGGACGCGTCGACACCGCCGTCGTCACCACCTCCCTGTTCAACCAGCTCGCCGCGTACGACCCCGGGATCTTCGCCCCGCTGCGCCAGCTGGTCGTCGGCGGCGACGTCCTCGACGCCGGGGCCGCCGCCCGCGTCCTCGCCCTCGACGGCGGACCCCGGCTCGTCAACGGCTACGGCCCCACCGAGTCCACCACCTTCGCGACCGCCCACACCGTCGGAACCGGCCCGGCGGACGGGCGGCGGGTCCCGATCGGCCGGCCCATCGAGAACACCACGGTCCACGTCCTCGACGCCCGTCTGACCCCGTGCCCCGTGGGCGTCCCCGGCACGATCCACATCGGCGGCGACGGCCTCGGTCGCGGCTACCTCGGACGCCCGGAACTGACCGCGGAGCGCTTCCTCCCCGACCCGTTCGCGAGCACCCCCGGGTCCCGGATGTACGACACCGGCGACCTCGGCCGCCGACTGCCCGACGGCTCGGTCGACTTCCTCGGCCGCGCCGACTTCCAGGTCAAGATCCGGGGCTTCCGCATCGAACCGGGCGACGTCGACGCCGCCCTGCTCCGCCACCCCCGCGTGGGCGAGTCCCTCACCGTCGTCCACGGGGAGGCCGCCGACAAGCGGCTCGTGTGCTACTACGCGGGCGACGCCGCCCCCGGCCCCGACGAGGCGGCCGCCCACCTCCGGGAACTGCTGCCGGACTACCTGGTGCCCGCCGCGTTCGTCCCGATGGACCGGCTGCCGCTCACCGGCAACGGCAAGGTCGACCGGGCCGCGCTCCCCGCACCGCGCCCGAACCCCGCCGCGCCGGCCGTGTCCGAGCCGCCGCGCACCCCGCTGGAGCGGGAGGTCGCCGCCCTCTTCGCCGAACTCCTCGGCGGCGGGGAGGTCGGGGCCACCGACGACTTCTTCCTCCTCGGCGGCCACTCCCTCCTCGCCATGCAGCTCCTGGTCCGGGTCCGCGAGCGGTACGGCGTCGACCTGCCCATCGCCGACCTCTTCGCCGACCCGACGGTCCGGGCCGTCGCCGCGCACCTCGCCCGGCGGGCCGCCGCCCCGGCCCCGGCCGTCCAGGGTCCCGCGCGCCTCGCCCGCCGCGCGTACGTGCCCGGAAGCGCGGTGACCCGGTGACCCCGCACCCCGCCGCGTCCGCGCCGTCGCCCTGGTTCCCGCTGCCGCCGGAGCCCGCCGCCGACCCCGGGACCGTGCTCTTCTGCCTGCCCCACGCCGGGGCCGGCGCCTCCGCCTACCGCCGCTGGCCCGCCCTCCTCGCGGACGTCGCCGAGGTCGTGCCCGTCCAGCTCCCGGGCCGCGAGAGTCGGTTCGGCGAACCCCGGTGCACCCGGACGGCCCAGGTCGTCGACGCCCTCGCCGACCACGTCCTGGACCGGGCGGCCCGCCATCCGCGCCTCGCCGTCTTCGGACACAGCATGGGGGCGCTGCTCGCCCACGAGCTGGCCCACGCCCTGGCCGACCGGGGGCGGGCCCCGGACCACCTGTTCGTCTCCGGGTACCGGGCCCCCTCGCTGCCACGCCCCTCCGAGGACGTGCACCGGCTGCCCCGGGAGGAGCTGATCGCCCACCTGGGGCGGATGGAGGGTACCCACCCGGAGGTCCTCGCCCACCCGGAGCTGCTCGACCTCCTGCTCCCGGTGCTCCGGGCCGACTACGAGCTCTGCGAGACCCACCGCCACACCCCCCGGCCGCCGCTCTCCGTGCCGGTCACCGCGCTCGGCGGCGACGCCGACCCCGGCGTGGCGCCCGCGCACCTGGCGGCGTGGGCGGAGCTGACCACGGGACCGTTCCGCCACCACCTCCTGCCCGGCGGCCACTTCTACCTGCACGACCGGCTGCCCGACGTCCTGGCCCTCCTCGCCGACGGCCTCCGGGCCCTCCCGGCGGCCCGGAGGGCGGCGTGAACCCCACCGCGCTGAACATCACCGCGCTCAACCCCACCGCGCTCAACCCCACCACCACGCTGGGCCCCACCGCGCCGAACACCAGCACGCTCGGCACCGCCGCCGCGGCCGAGGCCGTCGGCCTGCACGTCGCCTCCCTCGCCCCCCGGGGCGCCGCCGTGGCGGCCCTGGGCGGCGACTTCGGCCCGCTGCCGCCGCTCCACCCCGAGGAGGAGGACGTCGTGCGGACGGCCGTGGCCGACCGCCGGCGGGAGTTCGCCGTGGGCCGCCACAGCGCCCGGATCGCGCTCGGCGGCCTCGGGTTCGCGCCCCCGGTGATCCGCCGGGGGCCGGGAGGCGCGCCCGTCTGGCCGCCGGGCGTGGTCGGCAGCATCACGCACGCCGGGGGCGTGTGCGCGGCCGCCGTCGCCCCGGCGGCCGACGTCGCCGGGCTCGGCATCGACATCGAGCCGGCGGAACCGCTGCCGGACGAGGTGCTGACGCTGGTGTGCACCCCGGGGGAGCGCCACCAGCTCCCGCCAGGGCCCGCGGCGCCGCTCTTCGCGAAGGTCGTGTTCAGCGCGAAGGAGAGCGTCTACAAGGTGCTCTCCCCGATCACCGGCCGCTTCTGGGACTTCCACGACGTGGAGCTGGCCCTCGACCTGCCCGGCGGCGGATTCCGGCTGGACCGGGGCCCGTTCCCGGTCCACGGCCGCTTCCGCGTCGCGGACGGCTTCGTGATCACGGTCGCCCGCCCGGAGCGGCCCCGCGCCCTGACCACCGGCGGCACCCTGCCCGCCGTACTCACGCCCGTACCCGTATCCGTATCCGCTCCCGTGTCCCCGTCCGTCCCGGTCCGCGCCGTCCCGGGCCCGGGCCCGGGCCCCGTCCCCGCGTCCGCCCGTACCGCCGCAGGATCCGCTCCCGAAGGGACCTCACCGCAGATGACCGTCGCCCGGCACCTCTCCGCGGACGTCGAGAAGGTCCGCGCCTACTACCGGCTCGTGGACGCGGGGGACGTCGAGGGCCTGCTCGCCCTGTTCGCCCCGGACGCCGTCTACCACCGCCCCGGCTACGAGCCGCTGACCGGGCGGGCGGAGCTGGGCCGCTTCTACCGCGAGGAGCGGGTCGTCGCCCGGGGCCGGCACACCCTCACCTCGGTCACCGCCGCGGGCGGCGCCGTCGCCGTCCAGGGCGGCTTCCGGGGCGAACTGCGCGACGGCGGCACGGTCGCGCTCCGGTACGCCGACTTCTTCGCCCTCTCGCCCGAGGGCCTCTTCACCCGCCGCGACACGTACTTCTTCGCCCCCCTCGTCTGACGGTCCCGGCCCCGAACGGCCGCCCCGCCCACCCTCCGAGCGAAAGCACGCACATGACTGCCTTCCCGCAGGCCGCGCCCGACGGCGCCGCCGCCGACACCGTCTATGCCTTCCCCTGCTCGTACGCCCAGGAGGGCCTGTGGCTGGCCGACCGGCTGAGCCCCGGCACCGCCGCGTACAACGTGCCGGCAGCGCTTCGGCTGCGGGGCCCGCTGTCCCCGGACGCGCTGGCCGGGGCCCTCCAGGACCTGGTGGACCGGCACGAGGCGCTGCGCACCACGTTCGGGGAGGTGGACCACGCGCCGGCGCAGTTCGTCCACGAGCGGCTCGCGGTCGCCCTCGGCGTGGAGGACCTGACGGGGCTCGACGCCCCCGCCCGGGAGCCGCGCGCGCTCCTGCTCGCCCGCGAGGAGGCGGCCCGCGGCTTCGACCTCACGACCGGACCCCTGCTGCGGGCCCGGCTCCTGAAGCTCGCCGACGACCACCACGTCCTGCTCCTGACCCTCCACCACATCGTGGCCGACGGATGGTCGGTGGGCGTGATCCTCCGGGAGCTGGGGGAGTTCTTCCGGGCCCGCTCCACCGGGACCCCCGCCCGGCTCGCCGAACTCCCCCTGCAGTACGCGGACTACGCGGTCTGGCACCGGGGCCGCCTCGACGAGGGCGAGCGCGAGCGGCTCCTCGACCACTGGCGGAGCACCCCGGTCGCCCGCGCCGAACCGCTCGAACTGGCCTGGGACCACCCGCGCCCCGCCGAGCCCAGCGGCGCGGGCCACCGCTCCTCCGCCACCGTTCCCGCCGGACTCGCCGCGTCCCTGCGGGAGCTCGCCCGGCGCCACGGCGTCTCGCTCTTCATGGTGCTGGCCGCCGCGTACGCCACCGTCCTCCACCGGCACTCCGGCCAGGACGACGTCGTCCTCGGCACCCCGGTCGCCAACCGGAGCGCCGTCGACACCGAGGGCCTGATCGGCTACTTCGTCAACGTCCTGCCGCTGGCCGTCGCGCTGGACGGCACGCCGTCCTTCGACGAGCTGATCGGCCGCGTGAAGCGCACCGCCCTCGACGCCTTCGCCCACCAGGACCTGCCGTTCGACACCCTCGTCGAAGAGCTCCGGCCGGACCGCGACCGGCGCCGCTCCCCGCTCTTCCAGGCCATGTTCGCCCTGCAGAACGCCTCGTCGGAGCCCGTGGCCCTGCCCGGCCTCGACACCGAACTCCTCGATGTCGACGGCGGCACCGCCAAGTACGACGTCAGCCTCCTCGTCGAGGAGCGCGCCGCCGGACTCCACGCCGTCCTGGAGACCAACGCGGACGTCCTCGCCGCCCCGAGCGGCGCCCGCCTCCTCCGCCAGTGGCTCCAGGTCCTGGAGGAGGCCGTCGCGGCCCCCGCGACCCCGGCTGCCGACCTGCTCCGGCCCGACGACGCCTCGCTGCTCACCGGCCCCGCCGACGACGGCCCCGCCCGCGACGTCCCCGCGCTCGTCGCCGACCGGGCCCGCACCCACCCCGACCACCCGGCGGTCACCGACCCCGGACGGACCCTCACCTACGCCGAACTGGACGCCGCCGCCGACCGCGCGGCCCGCGCGCTGCGCGCCCGGGGCGTGCGCCCCGGACAGCTCGTCGCCCTCCGCTGCGGGCCGTCGGCCGCGACCGTCGCCGCGATGCTCGGGATCTGGCGGGCCGGCGCCGCCTACGTGCCCGTCGAGCCCTCCCTGCCCCCGCTGCGGGCCGAGCGGATCCTCGCCGCCTGCGGCGCCGGCACGGTCCTCACCACGCGCGAGCGCCTCGCCGCCGGCACGGCCGAGCCCGGCGCCCTCGCGGTCGAGGACCTGCTCGCCGGGGAACTGCCCGGTGAGGACGGGCCCGCGCTGCCGCCGACCGACCCCCGCGGACTGGCGTACGTGCTCTACACCTCGGGCTCCACCGGCACGCCCAAGGGCGTGATGATCCCGCACGACGCCCTCGCCCGCTACGTCCACTGGGCGACGCGGGAGTACGCCGTCGCCGACGGCTCCGGCGCCCCGGTCCACTCGCCCCTCGGCTTCGACCTCACCCTCACCAGCCTGCTCACCCCGCTCGCCGCCGGACGGACCGCCGTGCTGGTCGACGGCGGGGAGGGCGTGGAGCGGCTGACCTCCCTCCTCTCCCGCCGGGACGGCTTCAGCCTCCTCAAGATCACCCCGGCGCACCTGGAGCTCCTGGAGCGGACCCTCGACCCCGGGCGGCTCGCCCGGGCCGCCGGGACGCTCGTGGTCGGCGGCGAGGCACTGGCCCCCGCGCTCGTCGAGCGGATCGCCCGCACGGCCCCCGGCGTCCGGATCGTCAACGAGTACGGACCCACCGAGACCGTCGTCGGATGCTGCGTGCACACCGCGACCGCCGCCGACTCCGCCGCCGTCACCGTCCCCATCGGCACCCCCGTCCCCGGCACCCGCCTCCACGTCCTGGACGGGGCGCTCCGGCCCGTGCCCGACGGCGTGCCCGGCGAACTGTTCATCGCGGGCGGCCAGGTGGGCTGGGGCTACCTCGGCGCGCCCGGCCAGACCGCCGAGCGCTTCCTGCCCGACCCGTACGGCGGCCCCGGCGCGCGCATGTACCGCTCGGGCGACCTGGTCCGCCGACTGCCCGGCGGCGGCCTGGAGTTCCTCGGCCGCCTCGACCACCAGGTCAAGATCCGCGGCTTCCGCATCGAACCTGGCGAGATCGAGGCGGCCCTGCTGGCCCGGCCCGGCGTCGTCGAGGCCGCCGTCCTCGCCCGTACGGACGAGGGGACCGGCCCCCGGCTCGTGGCGTACGTCGTCCCGGGCGCGGACGCCGGACCCGTCGACCCGGCGGCCGTACGGTCCGGCCTCGCCGCCGCCCTGCCCGCCTACATGGTCCCGTCGGCCGTCGTCGTCCTGCCCGCGCTGCCGCTGACCCACAACGGCAAGGTGGACCGGGCCGCGCTGCCCGCGCCCGGCGGCACCGACTACGCCCGGCCCGCCCACGAGGAGCCCCGCGAGGGCACCGAGCGGATCCTGGCCGGCATCTGGTCCGAGGTCCTGGGCATCGAACGGCCCGGCCGCGCCGACGACTTCTTCGACCTCGACGGGCACTCGCTCACCGCGACCGGGGTCGTCTCCCGCGTCCGCGAGCGGCTCGGCGTGGACGTCCCGCTGCGGGCCCTCTTCGAGTCCCCCACCCTCGCGGGCTTCGCGGCGGCGGTGGACCGCCTGCGCGACCTCCGGGCAACGGCACCCGCCCACGCGCCCGCCACGCCCCCGGCGCAGGAGGACCCCGCCGACGCCCCGGAGAACGACGCTCCGGAACACGCCGGCCCCGCGCACACCGGACCCGTCACCGCCGCCGCCTCCACCGACGAGGCCCCCACCGACACCGACACCGACACCGACACCGACACCGACACCGACACCGGCACCGGCACCGACACCGGCACCGACACCGACACCGGCACCGGCACCGGAACCGCCCCCACCGGCGGAGCCCCCCGTCCCGACGTGCTCTCCTTCGCGCAGCAGCGGCTCTGGTTCCTCGACCAGCTCGACCCCGGCAGCCCGCTCTACAACGTGCCCGCCGCGCTCCGGCTGACCGGCCCGCTCGACCGCGCCGCCCTCACCGGCGCGCTGCGCGACCTGACCGACCGCCACGAGGCCCTGCGCACCGCGTTCCCGGCGGACGCCGACGGCACCTGCCGCCCCACGACCCCGCCTTCGGTCGAACTCCCGCTCACCGAGACCGACCTCAGCGGCCTCACTGCCGAGGAGCGCGACCGGGAGACCGACCGGCTCGCCGGACTCGCCGCCCGCACCCGCTTCGACCTGGCGCGGGCCCCGCTGTGGACGGCCCGGCTCCTCACCCTCGCCGAGCGCGAGCACGTCCTCCTGGTGACGGTGCACCACATCGTCTCCGACGGCTGGTCCGTGGGCGTCCTGCTGCGCGACCTCGCCGAGCTGTACCGGTCCCGGCTCGACGGCACCCCCGCCCGCCTCCCCGCGCTGCGCGCCCGGTACGCCGACCACGCCCACCGGCTGCGCGACGCCCTCGACGGCGGGGCCCTCGACGGGCAGCTCGCCCACTGGCGCGAGCGGCTGGCCGGACCGCTGCCCGTGCTCGACCTCCCCTCCGACCGGCCGCGCTCGGCCGGCCCCCGCCGGGGCGCCGAGCTGCTGCGGGACTGGGACGCCGACCTGACCCGTACCGTGGAACGCTTCTCCAAGGAGCACGGCGTCACCCCGTTCGTCACCCTGCTCACCGCCTTCCACGCCTTCCTGCACCGCCACACCGGCCAGACGGACGTGATCGTCGGCTCCCCGGTCGCCGGACGCACCCACCGGGACACCGAGGACCTGGCCGGCTGCTTCGTCAACGTCCTGCCGCTGCGCGCCCGGGTCACCGGCGACCTGTCCTTCGCGGCCCTGCTGCGGCACGTGCGGGAACGGGCCGTCGACGCCTACGACCACCAGGACGTGCCCTTCGAGCGGCTGGTGGAGGAGACGGGCGCGGGACGCGACCAGACCCGCACCCCGCTCTTCCAGGTGATGTTCGGACTCCAGAACACCCCGGGGTCCGCGCTCGCCCTGCCCGGCCTGGACGTCACCGAACTCCCCGTCCACTCCGGCACCGCCCGCTTCGACGTGACCGTGCTGCTCGAACCCCGCGACGGCGCGCTGCGCCTGCGCCTGGAGTACGACGCCGGGCTCTTCGACCCGGCCACGGCCGAGCTGTTCGCCCGGCGGTACGAGGCGCTGCTGCGCGGCGCCCTCGACCGCCCGGCGAGCCCCGTCGGCGACCTGCCCGTCATGGCCGCCGACGAGGAGCGCCGGATGCTCGCCGGGCCCGGCGCCTCCGACGTCCCGTTCCCCCTCGACCGCACCTTCCGCGAGCTGTTCGAGGCCCAGGTCGCGCGCACCCCCGACGCCGTCGCCGCCGTCGACGCGGACGGTGCCGTCACCTACGCGGAGCTCCGCGCGGACGCCGCCCGGTGCGCCGCCGCCCTGCGCGCCGCCGGACTGCGCCCCGGCGAGCGGGTCGCCCTGCTCGCCGAGCGCTCCACCCTCTTCCTCACGGCCGTCATCGGCGTCTTCATGGCGGGCGGCGCCTACGTCCCGCTCGACCCGATGTACCCGACGGCCCGGCTCGCCCGCATCCTCACCGGCAGCGGCGCCGTGCTCACCGCGCACACCCGGGGCACCCGCGCCCTGCTCGACGGGATCGTCGCGGCCGGCGCCCCGGCGGGCCGGACCGTCGCCCTGGAGGAGGTGCTCGCCGCGCCGCCCGCCGAGGCTCCCGCCCCCGCCCCGGTCGCGGACGCGCCCGACGACCTGGCGTACGTGATCTTCACCTCCGGTTCCACCGGGGTCCCCAAGGGGGCCATGGTGGAGCAGGCCGGCATGGTCAACCACCTCTACGCGAAGATCCACGACCTGGGCATGACCGGCGACGACACGCTGGTCCAGAACGCCTCCGTCTGCTTCGACATCTCCGTCTGGCAGTTCCTCGCCCCGCTGCTCCTGGGCGGCCGGGTCGCCATCGTGACCGACGAGCAGGCCCACGACCCCGCCCTCCTGTGGGCGGCCGCCCGCGACCACGGCGCCACCCTCCTGGAGACCGTGCCCTCGATGCTCCGGGCGGCCCTCGCCGACCCCGCGCTGCCCGAGGCCCCCGGCGTGCGCCTCCTGATGCTGACCGGCGAGGCCCTCGACCCCGCCCTGGTCCGCGCCTGGCTCGCCCGCCACCCCGGCGTCCCGGTCGTCAACGCCTACGGCCCCACCGAGTGCTCCGACGACGTCACCCACGCCACCCTCACCACCCCGCCCGGCCCCCTGGAGACCCGCACCCCGATCGGCCTGCCCGTCCCCAACATGCGCCTGTACGTGCGGGACGCCCACGGCCGGCCCGTTCCGGCCGGAGTCCCCGGCGAGCTGTACGTCGGCGGCGTCGGCGTCGGCCGCGGCTACCTCGGCGACCCGGTCCAGACCGCACTGCGGTTCGTGCCCGACCCGTACGGCACCCGGCCCGGCGGCCGGCTCTACCGCACCGGCGACCTGGTGCGGCTGCGCGCCGACGGCGCCCTGGAGTTCCTCGGCCGCGTCGACCACCAGGTCAAGATCCGGGGCCACCGCATGGAGCTCGGCGAGGTCGAGGCGGCGCTCTCCCGTCACCCGGCCGTGCGCGACTGCGCGGCCGCCGCCCTGCCCGGCCCCGACGGCGAACTCCGCCTCGTCGGCTACGTCGTCGGCGACGTGCTGCCGCCCGTCCGCGACCTGCGCCACCACGTCACCGCCCTGCTCGGCGAGCACATGACGCCCGGCCACCTCGTGGTCCTCGACGCCCTGCCGCTCAACCCCAACGGCAAGGTCGACCGGAAGGCCCTGCCCGCCCCCGACTGGGGCTCCGCCGCCGGACCCCGCACCCGGGTCGAGCCCCGCGACGACGTGGAGCGCGCCGTCACCCGCGTCTGGGCCGAGGTCCTCGGCCTGCCCGGCGGCGTCGGCGCCACCGACGACTTCTTCGACCTGGGCGGCCACTCCCTGCTCGCGGTCCGCGCCGTCGCGGCCCTGCGCACCGAGCTCTCCCGCGACATCCCGCTGCGGACCCTCTTCGACGCCCCCGTCGCCGAGGACTTCGCCGCGGCCGTGCGGACCCTCACCGCGCCGTACGCCGACGCCCCCGTCGAGGCCACCGCGCCCGGCGGGCGCGAGGAGCTCTCCTCCGCCCAGCAGCGCATGTGGTTCTTCGAGCAGCACACCCCCGGCACCCCGGTCCTCAACATGTCCGGCGCGTACCGGGTCCGCGGCCCCCTCGACC
The DNA here is from genome assembly GCF_044760185.1 of Streptomyces sp. NPDC098101. Classification (NCBI taxonomy): domain Bacteria; kingdom Bacillati; phylum Actinomycetota; class Actinomycetes; order Kitasatosporales; family Streptomycetaceae; genus Streptomyces; species Streptomyces sp. NPDC098101. The sequence continues at coordinate 354,765 of NZ_JBIWAS010000001.1, forward strand.
CCGGCCGCTTCGCGCGGGCCTTCACCGCCACGGCGGCCCGGCACGACACCCTCCGCACGGTGTACGGCTCCGAGGACGGCGTCCCGTACGCCCGCGTCCTCGACGCCGCGCCCGTCGACCTGCCCCTGCACGACCTGCGGGACCTGCCGCCGGCCCGGCGCGAGGAGCGCCTCGCCGCCCTCGGCGCCGCCGAGTCCACCCACGTCTTCGACCTGGCCGGGGGCCCGGTGCTGCGCGCGGCCCTCGCCCGGCTCGACGAGGAGGAGTGGGTGCTGTTCGTGACGGTCCACCACCTCGCCGCCGACGGCGGCTCCGTCGGCGTCCTCCTGGAGGAGACCCTCCGCGCCTACTCCGGCGCCGAACCCGCCGACGACGCCGGCCGGGCCCGGTACGCCGACTGGACGCGCCACCGGAGCGCCCTGCTCGACGGCCCCCGGGGCGACGAACTGCTCGACCACTGGCGGAAGGCGCTGGCGGGGGAGCTGCCCGTGCTCGCCCTCCCCGCCGACCGGCCGCGCGCCGCCCGGCAGACCTTCGAGGGCTCCCTCGTGACCGCGACCGTCCCCGCCGACCGGGCACGACGGCTGCGGGAGCTGTCCCGGAGCCGCGGCGCCACCCTCTTCATGACGCTCCTCGCCGGATTCCAGGCCACCCTCCAGCGGCTCACCGGCGAGCGGGACGTCATCGTCGGCACCCCTGTCGACGGACGCTCCCACCCCGCCGTCCGGCGGACCGTGGGCTGCTTCGTCAACACCCTCCCGATCCGCACCGACGTCGACCCCGCGATCGGCTTCGCGGGCCTCGTCGACCGGGTCCGCACGGCCACCGTGGACGCCTTCGCCCACCAGGACGTGCCGTTCGAGCGGATCGTCGCCGAGGTCTGCCCGGACCGGGACCGGTCCACCACCCCGGTGTTCCAGGTGCTGTTCAACATGCTCGACCCGCACGACCCGCTGGCCGCGCACCCGGCCGAGGGCCTCTCGGTGGAGCCGTACGGCGCCGAACTCCTGCGCTTCGGCGCCAAGTTCGACCTGAGCCTGTACGTCAGGGACCGGGGCGACGACGGCATCGGGCTGACCGCCGTGCACAACGGCCTGCTCTTCGACGACGCGCGGATCGCCGACCTCCTGGAGCGGCTCACGGCCCTCCTGGACGCGGCCGCCGACGCGCCGGAGACCCCGCTCGACCGCCTCGCCCCCCGCCCCACCGCCCTCGACGCCGCCCTTCCCGACCCGGCCCTGCCGCTGCCGGCCCGGTGGGCCGGAGGCCTCCTCGAACGGCTCGCCCTGCGCGCCCGGGAGACCCCCGACGCCCTCGCCGCCGACGACGGCACCACCCGCCGGACGTACCGGGAGCTGGCCGCCCAGGCGGAGGCGGGCGCGGCCCTCCTGACCCGCCACGGAGCGGGCCCCGGCGACGTCGTCGCCGTGCTCGCCCACCGCCGCGCGGACCTGTCCGCGGCCGTGCTCGCCGTCCTGCGCGCCGGCGCCGCCTTCCTGCTCCTGGATCCCGAGCACCCCGCCGAGGTGCTGCGCCACCGGACGGAGACGGCCGGCTGCCGCGTCCTGCTCGTCCCCGGAACCGACGCCGGGACCGGGACCGACACCAGGACCGACACCGGGACCGGCATCGGGACCGGCATCGGCACCGACGCCGACACAGGCGCAGGCGCAGGCACCAGCACCCCCGCCGCCCCCGAGCTGCCCGGCTGCACCGTACTGACCCTGCCGCCGCTGGAGGCCCCGGAGGCCCCGGAGGCCTCGGAGGCCCCGGAGGCCCCGGCGACCCGGGCAGTCCCGGCGGCCCCGGCCGTCGCCGCCGCTCCCCCCGAGGACCCCGACGCCGTCGCGTACCTCGCCTTCACCTCCGGATCGACCGGGGAGCCCCGCGCTGTCGCCGGGACGCAGCGCGCCCTCACCCACTTCCTCGACTGGCACGTGCGCCACCACGGCCTCGGCCCCGAGGACCGCTTCGCCGCCCTCTCCGGGCCCTCCCACGACCCCTTCCTGCGCGACCTGTTCACCCCCCTGTGGTGCGGCGGCGCCCTGCTCCTGACCGCGTCCGGGGACGTCCGGGACCCCGACCGGCTGGCCCGCCGCCTCGCGGAGGGGGAGGTCTCCGCCGTCCACCTCACCCCCTCCCTGGGACGGCTGCTCGGCGCCGCTGACCCCGCCCTGAGCCTCCCAGCCCTGCGCCGCGCGTTCTTCGGCGGCGAGGCGCTCACCGGCGGCGACTGCCGTGAGCTCGCCCTGCGGGCGCCGCGGGTCCGCTGCACCGCCTTCTACGGCGCGACCGAGACCCCGCAGGGCATCGCCGTCCAGGACGCCGATCCCGTGGCGCACGACGGACGGACCGTCCCCCTGGGCCGGGGCGTTCCCGGGGTCCAGCTGCTGGTGCTCACCGCCGACGGCCGCCGGGCCGGCGTCGGCGAACTGGGCCCGATCGCGGTCCGCACCCCGTACCTGGCGCTCGGCTACCCGCACGACCCCGCCCTGACCGCCGCCCGCTTCGTGCCGGGCCCCGGCGGCGACCGCGTCTACCTCACCGGGGACCTCGGCCGGTACCGGCCGGACGGGGCGGTGGAGTACGCGGGCCGCGCCGACCGGCAGCTGAAGGTCCGCGGCCACCGCGTCGACCCCCGGGAGACCGAGGCCCGGCTCGCCGCCCACCCGGGCGTCGCGCACGCCCACGTCGTGGCCGCCCCGCCCGACGGGATCCACGCCCACGTCGTCCCGGCCCCCGGGACCCCGCCCACCGGACGGGAACTCGCCGACTGGTGCCGCGAGGCCCTGCCGGGACACCAGGTCCCGGGAGGCTTCACCCTCCGGGACGCCCTGCCGCTGACCGCCAACGGCAAGGTGGACGAGGCGGCGCTCCGCGCGGACCGCCCGTCCGCCGCGCCCTTCGTGGCCCCCCGCGACGAGGTCGAGGAGACCGTCCACGCGCTCTGGCGCGAGGTGCTGCCCGGCCGGGAGTTCGGCGTCGAGGACGACTTCTTCGCGGTCGGCGGGCACTCGCTCGCCGCCGCGCAGGTCCTGGCCCGGATCCGCCGCGCCTTCGGCGTCGACCTGGACCTCGCCGCCCTGTTCGACGCCACCACTGTCGCGGCCCTGGCCGCCCTCGTCGAGGAGCGGATCCAGGCCGAACTCGACGCCCTGACCGATGACGAGATCGCCGCACTGCTCAGCGAGGACGACGCCCGATGACCGAGATCCAGACCCCCGAGACGGCCCTTGAGACGGCGCCCGAGACGACCGCCGAGACGACCCTTGAGACGGCCGCCGCCGAGGCCCGCCGCAAGCTCCTCGCCCGGCGCCTCGCGGGCGCCTCCGCCCGCCGCACCGCGACGACCGCCCCGGCCACCGCCGCACCGGCCGCCCCCGGGGCGGCCCCGGCCCCGGACGGCGCGCCGGTCCCGCCCACCCCGTCCCAGCTGCGCCTCTGGACCCACCAGCAGGTGCACCCGGAGAGCACCGCCTACACCATCTGCGACGCCGTCCGCCTCACCGGCCCGCTCGACCCCGGGACGCTGCGCGCCGCCGCCGCCGAGGTGGCCCTCCGCCACGAGGCGCTGCGCACCACCTTCCACGCCGAGGACGGCGTCCCCCGCACCCGCGTCCACCGCGCGCTGCCGCCCGAACTGACCGTGCACCCCGCGTCCACCGGCCTCGACCCCCTCGTCGAGCGGGTCCTCGCCCGCCCCTTCGACCTGGCGGCCGGACCGCTGCTCCGGCTCGACCTGCTGGCCGAGGCCGAGCGCAGCCACGTCCTCGTCATCTCGATGCACCACATCGTCGGCGACGGCTGGTCCATGTCCCTGCTCGTGCGGGAGATCACCGCCGCCTACCTCCGCCTGGAGGGCCGCCCCGCCCCCGCCCCGACCCCCCTGCGCACCACCTGGAGCGCGGTCGTACGGGAGCGGGCCGAGCGGCAGGCCGCCGGGGAGTTCGCCGCGCAGCTCGACCACTGGCGGGAGCACCTCGCGGCGGCCGACGCGCCCGCCGCGCCGCGCACCGCCCCCGCCGACGCGGACAGCGCGGGCGGCAGCGTCCCCGTCGCCCTGCCCCCGGCGCTCGCCCGACGCCTCCAGGACGCCTGCCGGGAGCACCGCGTCACCCCGTACATGGCCCTGCTCTCCGCCTTCGCCCTGGTCGTGGCCCGCCGGACCGGCACCGTCCGCCCCGTCATCGGCACGCCGGTCGCCGGCCGGCTCCGGCCGGAGACCGAGGACGTCATCGGCTACTTCGCCAACACCCTCCCGCTCGCCGTGGACACCGCCGCCGCGACCGCCGCCGACCTCTGGCGCCGCTGCCGCACGGCGACCCTGGGCGCCCTCGCCCACCAGGAGGTCTCGCTCGCCGAGATCACCGAGGCCGTCCGGCCGCAGGCCGGGCCCGGACAGGCCCTCTTCCAGGCCCTGTTCGCGCTGCAGAACTACCCGTACGAGCCCGTCGACCTGGACGAGCTGACCGTCACCCCGGTCGCCCTGCCCAAGCGCGAGGCCAAGCTCGACCTGAGCCTCTACCTGTACGAGCGCGACGGCGGCTTCGAGGGCTACCTCGAACACCGCGACGCCCGCTGGAACGCCGACGGCGCCGCCCTGATCGCCGCGGACCTCGTCCGGACCGTCGAGGAGATGACGGCGGACCCGGCCGCCCCGCTCGACGGCATCGCCCTCGTCCCGGCGGCCGAACGCGCACTGCTGCTCACCGGCCGCACCGGACCGGACCGCCCCCGCCCCGCCACCACCCTGCACGGCCTCTTCCAGGCCTCGGCGGCCCGCACCCCCGACGCCGTCGCCCTCGTCGACCACGACGGCACCGAACTGACCTACGCGGAGACGCGCGACCGGGTCCACCGCCTCGCCCGGCTGCTCCGCGCCCGGGGCCTGGCCACCGGTGACCGGGTCGCCCTGCTCATGGAGCGCGGCGCCGGCCTGGTCGTCTCGATGCTCGCCGTCTCCGCCGCGGGCGGCGCCTTCGTCCCCGTCGACCCCGCCTACCCGGCCGAACGCGCCCTCGCCATGGTCCGGGGCTCCGCCGCCGCCCTCGTCCTCGCCGACCCGGACCTGGCCGGCCGGGCCGCCGCGACCGGTGCCCCGACCCTCGTCCCCGAAGAGCTGACCGCCGCACTCGCCGCCCTGTCCCCGGAGGACCCGGAGACCGGCGTCACCCCCGCCGACCTGGCGTACATGATCTACACCTCCGGCTCCACCGGCACCCCCAAGGGCATCGGCGTCACCCACCGGGGCGTCGTCAACCACAACCTCGGCTGCGTCGAGGTCTTCGGGATCACCGCCCGCGACCGCGTGCTGCACTTCTCCTCGCCCAGCTTCGACGCCTCCGTCGAGGAGATCTTCCCGGCCCTCGCCGCCGGGGCCCGCGTGGTGTGCCGCCCCGCCGACGCCATCACCAGCTTCCCCCGCTTCGACCGCTTCACCGCCGACCGGGGCGTCACCGTCCTCGGCCTGCCCACCGCGTACTGGGAGCGCTGGTACGAGCACCTGCGGGACGGCGACGGCGGCCCCGCCCCCTCCGTCCGCCTGGTCACCCTCTCCGGGCAGCGGGTCAACCCCGAGTCGGTGCGCCGCTGGCAGGACGACCCCGCGACCGCCCGCGTCGAACTGGTCAACACCTACGGGCCGACCGAGGCCACCGTCACCACCAGCACCCACGCCGTCGCCGGGACCGCCGGCCGCGCCCCGGCCACCGGGGACGTCCCCATCGGCACCCCCTGGCCCGGCTACCGCCCGTACGTCCTCGACGAGCGGTTGCGGCTGCTCCCCGACGGCGCCGTGGGCGAGCTGTGCGTCGGCGGCGCCGGCGTCAGCCTCGGCTACCTCGGCGCCCCGGCCGCGACCGCCGACCGCTTCGTCCCCGACCCGTACGCCACCGCGCCCGGCGCCCGGATGTACCGCACCGGCGACTACGTCCGCTGGCGCCCCGACGGCACCCTGGAGTTCGTCGGACGCATCGACGGCCAGGTCAAGGTCCGCGGCAACCGCGTCGAGCTCGGCGAGGTGGAGACCTGCCTCGCCGCCCACCCGGCCGTCACCCAGTGCGCCGTCGTCGCCTACCCCGACGGCCGGGGCGACCACCGGCTCGGCGCCCACGTGGTCCTGCGCGGGGACACCGGCGCGGGCGAGCTCGCCGCGCACCTCGCCGCCCGGCTCCCCGCCTACATGGTCCCGGCCGGATTCGCCCGCCACGACGTCCTGCCGCTCACCCCGAACGGCAAGGTCGACCGGCGCGCCCTGCCCGAACCCGCCGCCGTCCGCACCGAGTCCGTCCCGCCGTCCGGACCCGACGAGGAGGCCCTCGCCGCACTGTGGCGGGAGGTCCTGGACTGCGGGCCGGTCAGCCGGGACGACGACTTCTTCGCCCGGGGCGGCACCTCGCTGACCGCCACCGTGCTCGCCTCCCGCGTCGAACGCGACCTGGGCCGCGTCCTGCCCCTCGCGGAGGTCTTCACCCACCCCACCCTCGCGGCGATGGCCGCCCGCCTCCCGCTCGCCGCCCGCTCCTCGGGCGCGCCGATCGCCCCCGCGCCCCCCGGCGACGAGCACCCCGCCTCCCCGGCCCAGCGCCGCATCTTCCTCATCCAGAACTCCTCCGGCACCGGCACCGGCTACAACATGCCCGTGGCGCTGCGCGTCGAGGGCCCCGCCGACCCGGCGGCGCTGCGCGCCGCGCTCCAGCGCCTCGTGGACCGCCACGAGTCCCTCCGTACGACCTTCCGGCTCGACCTCCCGTCCGGCGAGGTGCGCCAGCGGATCCGCCCCTCGGCGGAGGTCGACTTCGCCGAGCACCCGACCGTCCCGGACGCGGCGCTCGACGACGCCCTGACGGCCCTGGTGCGCCCCTTCGACCTGGCGTCCGGCCCGCTGGTCCGCGCCCGCTGGCTGCCCACCGGCCCGGAGACCGGCGTCCTCTTCCTCGACATCCACCACATCGCCGCCGACGGCACGTCCCTGCAGATCCTGGTCGAGGAGTTCCTGGCCCTCCTCGACGGAGCCGCGCTCCCGCCGGTCCGCACCCGCTACCGGGACTTCACCCACTGGCAGCGCGCCCGCGAGACCGAGCGCGCCCCCGCCCTGCGCGCGCACTGGACCCGCCGCACCGACGGCCTGCCGCGGCTGACCCTGCCGCTGGACCGGCCCCGGTCCGACCGGCGCGACCCCGAGGGCTTCACCACCGCCTTCGCGCTCTCCCCGGACGCGACCGCCGCCCTCGCCGACCGGGCCCGCGCCGAGGGCGCCACCCTCAACATGGCGCTCCTCGCGGTCTTCGGCACCGTCCTCGGCCGCTGGGCGGACCAGGACGAGGTCGTCGTCGGCTCGCTCGTCGCCGGCCGCCACCACCCCGACCTCGACCGCACGGTCGGGATGTTCGCCAACTTCCTGCCCGTCCGGGTGGCGACCGCCGCCGGGGACGACTTCCGGACCCTCCTGGCCCGCACCAGGACCACGGTCCTGGCCGACTACGACCACCAGGAGCTGCCGTTCGACGAGATCGTCGAACTCGCCGGAGCCGCCGCCCGGGACGGCCGCAACCCGCTCTTCGACACCATGCTGATCTTCCACGGCGAGCGGGGCGCCGACGGCCCGGACCGCCACGGCGACCTCCTCTTCGCCCCCGTCGAGGTCCGCCACGGCACCGCCAAGCTCGACCTCAAGCTCGACGTCTTCCCCGCGCCCGACGGCGGCCTGCGCGTCAAGGCCGAGGCGAACCGGGCCCTCTTCGACGAGGACACCGTCACCCGCTTCGGCGAGCACTTCACCGCGCTGTGCGCGGCGGCCGCCGACCGCCCCGCCGCGCCCCTGCCGGAGCTCGCCCCGCTCGCCCCCGAGGAGGCCGACGACCTCCGCGCCCGCCGCGAGCGGATCCACGGCCGCCCGCTCGACCTCGCCGTCGTCGCCTCCTACACGGCGGAGCCGCTGCTCGAACCGCTGCGCTGGTGGTGCGGCCGGTTCGGCTTCGACGCCCGCGTGGACTTCGCCGGATACGGCCAGGTCTTCCAGGAGCTCCTCGACCCCGCCGGCGCCTGGAACGCGTCCGACGGGCCCGCCCTGCTGCTCGTGCGCTTCGAGGACTGGCTCACCGACGCGCCCGCCGGGGAGGACCCCGACGCCACGGTCGCCCGGCTCGAACGCACCTACGGCGAACTCGTGGAGGCCGTCCGGGGCTGCCGCGCCTCCGCGCCCCGCCTCGTCGCCCTCCCCCCGGCGAACCCGGTTGCCGGGGACGCCGACCCGGTGGCCGCCGCCGTCGCACGGCTCGCCGCCCGGTGGCGCACGGACCTGGCCGCGCTCCCCGGCCTCACCGCCGTCGACCTGCCGGCCGCCGCCGAGCGCTTCGGCCTGACCCGGTGGGAGGACCCCGCCGCGTACGCGCTGGGCCGCGTCCCGTACACCGAGGAGTTCTTCGCCGTGGCCGCGACCGAGGTCGCGCGCCGCCTCCTCGCCGGACTGCTGCCCTCCTACAAGGTCATCGCGGTCGACGCCGACAACACCCTCTGGCGCGGGGTCGTCGGCGAGGACGGCCCGCTCGGCGTGGAGGTCGACGAGGCCGCGGCCGCCGTCCAGCGCCTGCTGCTGCGCAAGCGCTCCGAGGGCGTGCTGCTCGTCCTGGTCAGCAAGAACGCCGAGGCCGACGCCCGCGCCGTGTTCGACACCCACCCCGGGATGCTGCTCGACTGGGACCACTTCGCCGCCGTACGGGCCGACTGGGCGCCCAAGTCGCGGAACCTGCGCGACATCGCCGAAGAGCTGAGCCTCGGCCCGGACTCCTTCGTCTTCCTGGACGACAGCCCCGCCGAGTGCGCCGAGGTCGCGGCCGCCCTCCCGCAGGTGCTCACCCTGCGCCTCCCGGAGGACCGCGCCGAGCACGCCCTCTTCCTGGAGCACGTCTGGGCGTTCGACAGCGCGGTCGTGACCGAGGACGACCGGCGGCGCGCCGACCGCTACCGGACCGAGCGGGCCCGCCGCGAGCACGAGAGCGCCGCGCCCTCCGTCGAGGCCTTCCTGGAGGGCATGGAGCTGGAGGCCTTCTTCACCCCCGTCGCGGAGGACGAGCGGGAGCGGGCCGCCCAGCTCACCCGCCGCACCAACCAGTTCAACCTGAGCGGACTGCGCCTGACGGCCGACCGGTTCGCCGCGCGGCTCGCGGAGCCCGGGAGGGCCGCCCACGTGGTCCGCGTCCGCGACCGCTTCGGCGACCACGGCCTGACCGGCGTGGTCCTGTCCACCCTGAACGGCACCGTCCTGGAGCTGGACAACGTCCTGCTGAGCTGCCGGGTGCTCGGCCGGACCGTCGAGGAGGCGGTCCTGGCCGGACTCCGGACGGTCTGCGAGGAGACCGGGGCCTCGGTCCTGCGCGCCCGCTTCACGGCCACGGAGCGCAACGAGCCCGCCCGCGCCTTCCTCGACCGGTACGGCTTCACCCGTACGGACTCCGGGGCCGCGGGGGCCGCCGGGGGCACCCTGTGGGAGCTTCCCGTGGCGGACCTGCCGCGCACGCCCCGCTTCGTCGCCCTGCGCCACGAGCGGCCCGCCGACCCGGCCCCGGCGTCCCCGGCGGACGCCGCCCCCGTCGCGTGCGCGCCCCTCGACCACGTCGGGGTCGCCGTCGCCGAACCGGAGGCACCGGCCGCCGCCCTCGCCGCGCTCGGCTTCACGGCGGGCGGGACCGTCCACGACCCGGAGCAGCGCTCGCTGCTGCGGATGCTGACCCACCCCGACCGCCCCTCGGTCGAACTCGTCGCGCCCGTGGACGACACGTCCCCCAGCCGGGGCGTCCTGGAGCGCTTCGGCGAGCGCCCCTACCACCTCTGCTACCGCGTGCCCTCCCTCGACGGGGCCCAGCGGGCCTGGCGGGCGGCGGGCATCGCCTTCGAGGCCGTCGGCGACGCCGCCCCCGCCGTGCTCTTCGGCGGCCGGCGCGTGCGGTTCTTCTCCGTCGCCGGGGTCGGCCTGGTCGAACTCCTGGAGACCGGGGAGCCGGAGGACGTGGCTTCCGGGCCCGAGCGGACCGGGGCCCGGATCGCCCTGCTCGTCGCCGACCCGGACCGGGCCGCCGCGTTCTTCGCCCTGCTGGGCTACCGTCCGGGGGCCCCGCTCGTGCCCGCGGCCGACGACCCGGACGCGGCGGACGCGGACACCCGCACCCTGCGCCGCCCCGGCTCCGCCCCGCTCCTCCTGGTCCACCCGCACCGGGGGAGCGACCTGGCGGCCCGGCTGGACGCGGGGGGCCCGCGCCCCCTCGGCCTGCGGATCGCGGACCTTGCCGACGCCCCGGACGGAGGGGCCGGGACCCGGCCGCCGTACCTGGCCGCCCTGCCCGCGCCGACCCCCGCCACGACCGCGGGCGACGGCGCCGGGCGCCCCGCCCCGCGCTGGCCGGCCGCCCTCGACGCCGCCCTCCCGGCCGACGCCGCCTCCCCGGACGAGGAGGCCTCCCCGGCCGGCACCGGGGCCATGGCGCACCGGGCCCACCTGCTCCCGCTGCGCTACCCGGTCGCCCGGGACCTGCTGGCGGCCGTCGCCCGCTCCTCCGGCACGGCCGCGGCCGGCCACACCCCGTACGAGGCCCCGCGCTCCCCGCTGGAGGCGGTGCTCTGCGAGGCCTTCGGCCGGGTGCTCGGCGTGGACCGGGTCGGCGTCCACGACAGCTTCTTCGCCCTCGGCGGCCACTCGCTGCGCGCCGTCACGCTGCTGGCCGGACTGCGCCGGGACGACGGCGTCTCCGTCGAGCTCCACCAGCTGTTCGACCACCCGACCCCCGCCGCGCTCGCCGGGGCCCTCGGCCGGACGGCGACGAGCGGCCCGCGCGCCCTCGTCCACGGGCCCGAGGGGGCCGTCCAGCCGGCCTCCGCCGCTCAGCGCCGCTTCTTCGTCCTGCACGAACTCGACCCGCTGGGCACCCACTACAACCTCCCGCACGCCCTGGAGGTCTCCGGCGCCCTCGACGTCGCACGGGTCCGCGCGGCCTACCGGGGCCTGCTGGAGCGCCACGAGCTGCTGCGCACCTCGCTGCGCGTCGAGGACGGCGAGCCCGTCCAGGTGGTGTGCCCGCCGGAGGAACTGCGCGCCGACGTCGCCGTGGTGTCCGACGACCGCCCGGCGGACCGGGTCCTCGCGGCCTTCGTCCGGCCCTTCGACCTCGGCGGCGCCCCGCTGATGCGGATGTCCGTGGTCCGGCGCGCGCCCGCGCCGGACGGCGGCCCGGTCCACCTGCTGCTCTTCGACATCCACCACATCGCGGCGGACGGCGTCGGCCTCGCCCTGCTCGTCTCGGAGTTCCTCACCCTGTACGCGGGCGGGGAGCTGCCGCCGGCGCGGCAGTACCGCGACTGGGCCGCCCACGAGCGCACCGGGGAGTACCGCGCCGAACTGGCCGAGCACGAGGAGTACTGGCTGACCCGCTTCGCCCAGCTCCCGCCGCGCCTGGAGCTGCCCGCCGACTTCCCCCGCCCGCCGGTCCAGGCGACCGAGGGCGACGCGGTGCGGTTCACCGTCCCGGCCGGGGTGACGGGGCGCCTGGAGCGGATCGCCCGGGAGGCGGGCACCACGCTCTACGCGACCCTGCTCGCGGCGCTGTACGTCACGCTGTGGCGGCACACCGGGCAGACCGACCTGGTCGTGGGCAGCCCCTTCGCGGGCCGGACCGTCCCCGGCACCGAGGCCATGGCGGGCCCGTTCCTCAACACCCTGCCGATGCGCGGCTCCGTCGACCCCGCCGAGGACTTCGGCACGCTGCTCGACCGGGTCGGCACCGCCACCGCCGAGGCCCTGCGGCACCAGGCCTACCCGTTCGAGCGGCTGGTGGACCGGCTCAGGGTCGAGCGCGACCCGAGCCGCAACCCGCTCTTCGACGTGATGTTCGCCTTCCAGAACATGACGGGCGCCGCCGACGGCACCGCCCTCGACGGCCCGGACGGCACCACCTCGGTCCGGCAGCTCGACACCGACACCGGCCGCAGCCTCTTCGACCTGGAGCTGTTCGCCCACCCCCGCGACGGCCTCCTGGAGTGCCGCCTCGACTTCGCCACCCGGCTCTTCCGCCGGGAGACCGCCGAGGCGCTGTGCGACCGGTTCGGCGCCGTGCTCGACCGGATCGGCCGGGCCCCGGAGCTGCCCCTCGCCCGGATCGACGTGCTCACCGCGGGGGAGCGGGCCGAGCTGACGGCCGGCCTCGGCGCGCGGCACGCGGAGATCCCGGCCGGCCAGACCGTCCTGTCGCGGATCGAGGCGGTGGCCGCCGCCGATCCGGACCGGATCGCGCTGGAGGCGGGCGCCGCGCGGCGCACGTACGGCGAACTCGACGCCCGCGCCGCCGCCGTGGCGGCGACCCTGCGCACCGGTGCCGGGCTCGCGAGGGAACAGCTCGTCGGCATCCTCGCCGCGCGCGGGCCGCTGCTCGCCGAGGCGGTCCTCGGCACCTGGAAGGCCGGCGGCGCCTACATCCCGCTGGACCACCGCCACCCGGCGGCCCGCAGCCTGGGCGTGCTCGCCGACGCCGGCTGCCGGGTGCTCCTGGCCGAACCGCACCTGCTCACCGAGGAGTTGCGCGCCGGGTTCGACGGCACGGTGCTGCCGCTGACCGACGCCCCGCACCCGGCCGGGGAGGCCCCGGGGGACACCACCGCCACCGCCGTCACCCAGGACGACCTCGCCTACGTGCTGTTCACCTCCGGCTCCACCGGCCGTCCCAAGGGCGCCATGGTCGAACAGCGCGGAATGCTCAACCACATGCTGGCCAAGGCCGAGGACCTGGGCCTCGGCCGGGACACGGTCCTGGTCCAGAACGCCTCCCAGTGCTTCGACATCTCCGTGTGGCAGATGTTCGGCGCGCTGGTCCTCGGCGGCCGCACCCTGGTCTGCGACGACGCGACCGCCGCCGACCCCGGCGCGCTCCTCGCCGAGGTCGCCGGACGCCGCGCCACCGTCCTGGAGGTGGTGCCGTCGATGCTGGAGGTGATGCTCGACCTCCTGGAGCGGGAGCCCGCCGAACTGCCCGCGCTGCGCGCCCTCGTCCCGACCGGCGAGGCACTGCCCCACTCGCTGGCGCGCCGCTGGCTGACGGCCTTCCCGGACGTCGTCGTGGTCAACGCGTACGGCCCGACGGAGGCGTCCGACGACATCACCCACCACCTGCTCACCGAACCGCCGGGCGCGGGCTCCGTCCCCATCGGACGCCCGATCCGCAACGCGCGCCTGTACGTCGTCGACCCGACGGTCCCGCTGGACACTCCCGGCGGCGGCGCCCTCGCGCCGCGCGGCGTCCAGGGCGAGATCTGCGTGGCGGGCCCGTGCGTGGGCCGGGGCTACGTCGGCGACGCCGAGCGGACCGCGGCGGCCTTCCACGAGGACCCCTTCGGCCCCTCCGCCGGGGGCCGGCTCTACCGCACCGGGGACATCGGGCGCTGGCTGCCCGACGGCACCCTGGAGTTCCTCGGCCGCAAGGACCACCAGGTCAAGATCCGCGGCCACCGGATCGAACTGGGCGAGATCGAGGAGGCGCTGGCCGCCGACCCCGAGGTGGCGCTGGCCGCCGCGACCGTCCGGGACGACGGCGGCAGCGGGCCGCGGCTGGTGGCGTACGTGGTGCCGGCCGGCGGGCCGGAGGACCTTCCGGCCTGGGCCGGGGCCGTACGCGAACGGCTGGCCGCCCGGCTCCCCTCGTACATGGTGCCCGCCGTGACGGTGCCGCTCGAACGGTTCCCGCTCACCCCGAACGGCAAGATCGACCGCAAGGCGCTCCCCGCGCCGGCGCCCGCCGCCGCCCGCGTCCGGGAGGTCCCGCTCGCCGGGGCCACCGAGGAGCTGGTCGCGGAGCTGTTCGCGGAGGTCCTGGGCACCGGTCCGCTGGACGCGGCCGCCGACTTCTTCGCCCTGGGCGGCCACTCGCTCAAGGTCGTCACCCTGCTCGCCCTCCTGCGGAGCCGCACCGGAGCGCGGCTGCCGCTGGCGGGCGTGTTCCAGGGGCCGACCGTGCGGGAGGTCGCGGCCCTGGTGGACCGGGCGGCCGAGGCCGGCCCCGGCACGCCGGGGCAGCAGGTGATGACCAGGCTCGGCCGTTCCGAGCGGGAGGAGAGGATCTTCCTCTTCCCACCGATCGCCGGCTGGGGCCTGGTCTACCTGCCCCTCGCCGAGCTTCTGCCCGAACAGTCGGTGTACGCCTTCGACTTCGTGGAGGAGGAGCACCGGACCGGCCTCTACGCGGACCTGGTGGAGCGGGCCTCTCCGGCGGGCCCGCTGCGGCTCGGCGGCTACTCGGCGGGCGGCAACGTCGCGTTCGAGGTGGCGCGCGAACTGGAGCGCAGGGGACGGGAGGTGGAGCGCGTCGTCCTCTTCGACAGCGCGCCGCTGACCGGGGAGACCGGCGAGGAGCCGGAGGAGACCGGGGAGGCGCTGGTCGACCGGGTCCGCAGGAACATGCGGGAGGGCCTCGACCGACTCGACCCGGTGCTCGCCGAGGCGCTGTCCGCCCCGGAGATCCAGGAGATGGCCGCCGCCCGGCGCGTGCGGTACACGGAGTACTGGGACTCCCTCGTCCACACCGGGCCGGTCGCCGCGGAACTGCTCCTGGTGACGGCGGACGGCTCGGAGCTCGGCCCCCGCGAGGAGGCCGCCTGGCGCGGGCTGACCACGGGCGCCCTGCGGGTGGTGCGGGGCTCCGGCCGGCACGCCGAGATGATGTCCGGACCGCATATTCAAGCCAATGCGGAGTGGGTGAAGATCATGCCGAAGTGACGACGTTTCCGAGGGTAAAAGATGTCAAAAGCGGACTCCATTCCCTCCTGCGGATCCTCGGTGAACCAAAGGGAGGGAACGGGTCGGCTCCGACCTTTCGGGCCGCCAGGTGAGGGAATGGAGGCGGCGCGGAAACGCTTTACCAGGGGCTGACGTGCAGGTATGCTCGCGGTGATCACCAAGGGGAACAGGCTTTCGCCCTCCATCCCGTATGAGGGCGAAATGCTCCGCTCATTGGCTGAATTCGGTCCATACGCAGCCGAAGAGTCGCCGGGCGGTCGGGGGAGTTGAACTGATGCTGGAAAGTGTGGGTCTGGGCAGGCGGGCGCACGACGTCTACCGGGCCCTGCTGCTGAAGCCGGACAGCGGCCTCGACGAGATAGCGCGCGAGGCCGGACTGTCCCCGGAGGAGACGCGGGACGCCCTCGACAGGCTCACCGACCTGTCGCTCCTGCACAGCGTGGAGGGCAGCGCCCAGTTCATCCCCGCCAATCCGGAGGTCGGCATCTATCCGCTCCTGGAGCGGCGGACGGCCGAACTCGACGAGCAGCGCGCCTCGTTGTCCCGGGACCGGGCCGCCGTGGCCTCCCTGGCCGCCGAGTACGCGGCCCTGGGGGCCCAGCGGGGCGGGGACGGCATCGAGCGGCTGGTGGGCGTCGAGGCCGTCCGGGTCCGGCTGACGGAACTCTCCCGGCAGGCCACGGTCGAGGTGCGCTCCTTCATGCCGGGCGGCGCGCTGAGCGCCGCCGCCCTCGAAGCCTGCCGGCCGCTGGACGAGCAGCACCTGTCCCGGGGGGTCCGGATGCGGACCCTCTACCTCGACAGCGTCCGGAACGACTGCGCCACGGTGGAGTACGCGGGCTGGCTCGCCTCGCGCGGCGGCGAGATCAGGACGGTCCCCTCCCTGCCCATGCGGATGATCATCTGCGACCGGTCGGCGGCCGTCGTCCCCGTGAACGTCGACGAGAGCCGGCAGGGGGCCTTCGTCGTCCGCTACCAGAGCATGGTCCTCGCCCTGGGGGAGCTGTTCGAGCACGTGTGGAACCGCGCCGATCCGCTCAACACCCCGTCGGTGCCCGTGTCCGACGGGCCGAGCGACCGCGACCTGGCCCTGCTGGCCATGCTGGAGGACGGCCTCACGGACGAGGGGATCAGCCGGAAGATGGGCGTCTCGATCCGGACCGTCCGGCGCACCATGGCCGATCTCATGAAGAGGCTCAACGCGCAGAGCAGATTCCAGGTGGGCGCCGAGGCCGTCCGCCGCGGATGGATATGAATACGACGTCGAACGAAAGAACGGAACCGATGACGGAACCGACGCAGGAAATCACCGACCGCCGGGACCGGCGCGTGGTGCTGGAGGAAATCACCGACGAGAACTGGCGGGACGTCGCCGACGTGGCCCCCGCCGACGACCAGCGCCGCTTCGTGGCCGCCCTCGGCGCGCGCTATCTGCTGCTCTCCCAGCGCGGCGGGCTCTGGAATTCCCTCGGCGTCCGGGCCGGCGACGAGGTCGTGGGCCACGTCATGTGGGCGTACGACGACGAGGACGGCACCCACTGGATCGGCGGCATGATCGTCAACGCCGGGGAGCAGGGCCGGGGCGTCGGCCGCGCCGCGGTGCGGGCCCTGCTGCGCCGCCTCGCGGCCCTGCCGGACTGCCGGGAGGTCCGCCTCTCGTACCACCCGGACAACGCGCCCGCCGCCGCCCTCTACAAGTCGCTGGGCTTCGAGCCCACCGGCGACTTCGAGGACGAGGAGATCGTCGTCGCCCTGAGCGCCCCGGCGGCGGCCACGGCCTGACGCCCCCGGGGCCCGCGTGCCGGCACGCGGGCCCCACCCTCACGACAGCGTCCCCGGCCCGGCTCCGCCCTGGCCTCGTGCGCTTTGCGGCAGTGCCTCCGCCCTTACGGCAGTACCCCCATCCCGGCCCGCGCCCTCGCGGCAGCGCCCCGCCCTTACGGCAATACCTCGGCCCCGTGTCCTTGCGGCAATACCCCGGCCCCGGCCCCGTGTCCTTGCGGCGGCGTCCCCGGCCCCGCGCCCTTTACAGCAGCGCCCCAGCCGCGGCCCCGTGCCCTCGCGGCAGCGCCCCCGCCCGATGCCCTACGGCAACACCCCCGCCCGTCGCGCCGCCACCACCGCCTCCAGTCGCGTGTGCGCGCCCAGCTTCCGCATCGCGGAGCGCAGATAGCCCTTCACCGTCTCCGGGCGCAGCCCGAGCCGTGCCGCCGCCGTCGCGTTCGTCGCGCCCGAGGCCACCGCCGCCAGGACGTCCGTCTCGCGCGGCGTCAGGGTCACCCCGGGGAGGGGGGCGGGGGAGCCCGAGGCCGTCTCCAGGCGGCCGCACACCGCGAGGAGCCGTTCCCGCAGCTCCGGGTCGGTGACCTTCGGCGCCAGCTCGCGCAGCTCCCCGTACGCCTGCCGCACCTCCTCCCAGGAGGGCCCGGACGGCGGCGGGGCCAGGAGCTCCCGGACCTCGTCCCGTACCGCGAGCGCCTGCTCCACGTCCCGGGCCGCCGCGACCGCCGCGTCGAAGACCCGCTCCCCGACCGGCAGCGCGTCGCGCAGCGCCCCGTACAGCACGCCCCGCACCTTCCGGCGCACGACGACCGGCACCGCGATCACCGAGCGCAGCCCCTCCGCCGACACCGGGCGGTCGTACTCGTGGGTGATGTGCCGGGCCGAGGGGTAGTCCGTCACCGCGCACGGCCGCCCGAGCGCCAGGCACTTTCCGCCCAGACCGGAGCCCGCCGAGATCGCGAGCCCGCGCAGGGCCGGCGTCACCGCCCCGCTCAGCTCACCGATCCGCAGCCCCCGGCCCTCGTGCAGCAGCCCCCCGAAGACCACCGGGAGCCCGGTGGTCCGGCGCAGCCTCAGCAGCGCGCCGCGCAGCTCCACCGACGATTCGACGTGCTCGCGCACCGCGCTCTCCTTCGTGGCCGCCGACCCGGTCGGCCCTTGACGTCCGCCGGTTCACCCCCGAACGGGGGTAGTGAGACCGGGGTCACTGATTACACGATGTCCGGGACCGGTCCCGCAATGAGGAGGACACATGACGGCAACCAGTGCGACCGAGGAGTTCCGGGCCGCCCGGGACTTCCTCCTCGAACACCGGGAGGACTACGAGGCGGCCCGCGCGGGCTTCGCCTGGCCCCGGCCCGAGCGGTTCAACTGGGCGCTCGAATGGTTCGACGTCGTCGCGGAGGGCAACGACCGCACCGCCCTGCACATCGTCGAGGAGGACGGCTCCGAGACCAAGGCGTCCTTCGCGGAGATGTCCGCCCGCTCGAACCGGATCGCGAACTGGCTGCGGGCCCACGGCGTGCGCGCGGGCGACCGGATCGTCGTCATGCTGGGCAACCAGATCGAGCTGTGGGAGACCGTCCTCGCCGCGATGAAGCTGCGGGCCGTCGTCATCCCCGCCACCCCGCTCCTCGGCCCCGCCGACCTGCGCGACCGCGTCGACCGGGGCCGCGCCCGCCACGTCCTCGTGCGCGCGGAGGACACCGCCAAGTTCGACGGCGTCCCCGGCGACTACACCCGGATCGCGGTCGGCGGGGGCGGGCCGGACTGGCTGGACTACGGCCTCGCCGCCCGCGAGTCCGCCGACTTCGCGCCGGACGGCGCCACCCTCGCCGACGACGCCCTGATGCTGTACTTCACCTCCGGCACGACCGCCCGCCCCAAGCTGGTCGAGCACACCCACACCTCGTACCCGGTCGGGCACCTCGCCACCATGTACTGGATCGGCCTGAAGCCCGGCGACGTCCACCTCAACATCTCCTCGCCCGGCTGGGCCAAGCACGCCTGGTCGAACCTCTTCG
Organism: Streptomyces sp. NPDC098101; assembly: GCF_044760185.1. NCBI lineage: Bacteria > Bacillati > Actinomycetota > Actinomycetes > Kitasatosporales > Streptomycetaceae > Streptomyces > Streptomyces sp. NPDC098101. The sequence goes on from NZ_JBIWAS010000001.1 coordinate 373,344, forward strand.
CGCCGTGGAACGCCGAGGCGACCGTCTTCGTCCACAACTACACGCGCTTCGACCCGGCCCGCCTCATGGACGAGATGGAACGCCACGGGGTCACGAGTTTCTGCGCCCCGCCGACCGTCTGGCGGATGCTCATCCAGGCCGACCTGGGGCAGCTCAAGTCCCCGCCGCGCGAGGTCGTCGCCGCCGGCGAACCGCTCAACCCCGAAGTCATCGAGGCCGTCCGGCGCGCCTGGGGCATCACGATCCGGGACGGCTTCGGCCAGACCGAGACCGCCGTCCAGGTCTCCAACAGCCCCGGCCAGCGGCTCAAGGAGGGCTCCATGGGCCGCCCGAGCCCCGGCTACCGGGTCACCCTGCTCGACCCGGTGAGCGGCCGCCCGGACGCCGACGAGGGCGAGATCTGCCTCGACCTGTCCGCCCGCCCGGTGGGCCTGATGACCGGCTACCACGGCGACCCGGAGCGCACGGCGGAGGCGATGGCCGGCGGCTACTACCGCACGGGCGACATCGGCACGCGCGACGCGGACGGCTACATCACGTACATCGGCCGCGGCGACGACGTCTTCAAGGCCTCCGACTACAAGATCAGCCCCTTCGAGCTGGAGAGCGCGCTCCTGGAGCACGAGGCCGTCGCCGAGGCCGCCGTCGTCCCGGCCCCCGACCCGCTGCGGCTCGCCGTCCCCAAGGCGTACGTGGTCCTCGCGGCGGGCTGGGAGCCGGGCGCGGAGACCGCGAAGGCCCTCTTCGCGCACGCGCGCGCGGTCCTCGCCCCGTACAAGCGGATCCGGCGCATCGAGTTCGCCGAGCTGCCCAAGACCGTCTCCGGCAAGATCCGCCGGGTCGAGCTGCGCCGCCTCACCGCCGAGGGCGGCGGCACCGAGTACACGGAAGGGGACCTCGCGTGAGCGCGCCGAAGGAACTCTCGTACGCCCACGGGGCGTCCACCACCCCGCTGCTCGGCGACACCATCGGCGCCAACCTGGACCGGGCCGTCGCCGCCTGGCCCGACCGCGAGGCGCTCGTCGACGTCCCCCACGGACGCCGCTGGACGTACGCGGAGTTCGGCGCGGACGTGGACCGGCTGGCCGGCTCGCTGCTCGGCAGCGGCGTCCGCAAGGGCGACCGGGTCGGCATCTGGGCCGTGAACCGCGCCGAATGGGTCCTCGTCCAGTACGCCACCGCCCGCATCGGCGCCGTCATGGTCACCGTCAACCCGGCCTACCGCCCGCACGAGTTGGCGTACGTGCTGAACCAGTCGGGCGTCTCCCTGCTCTTCGCCTCCCTCGCCCACAAGACGAGCGACTACCGGGCGATGGTCGACCAAGTGCGCGGGGAATGCCCGGCGTTGCGCGAGGCGGTGTACTTCGGGGACGCGAGCTGGGACGCGTTCCTCACCCGGGAGCCCGGGGAGCTGCGCCCGGAGCCGCTCTCCTGCGACGAGCCCGTCAACATCCAGTACACCTCGGGCACCACGGGCTTCCCCAAGGGAGCCACGCTCTCCCACCACAACATCCTCAACAACGGTTACTTCGTCGGGGAGATGATCGCCTACGGGGAGCAGGACAGGATCTGCATCCCCGTCCCCTTCTACCACTGCTTCGGCATGGTCATGGGCAACCTCGCGGCCACCTCCCACGGCGCCTGCATGGTGATCCCCGCGCCCTCCTTCGACCCCGCCGCCACCCTCCGGGCGGTCCAGGAGGAGCGCTGCACCTCGCTGTACGGGGTGCCGACGATGTTCATCGCGGAGCTGAACCTCCCCGACTTCAAGACGTACGACCTCTCCACCCTCCGCACCGGCATCATGGCGGGCTCGCCGTGCCCGGTGGAGGTGATGAAGCGGGTGGTCGCCGAGATGAACATGGCGGAGGTGTCGATCTGCTACGGCATGACCGAGACCTCTCCCGTCTCCACCCAGACCCGCCGCGACGACGACCTGGAGCGCCGCACCGGCACGGTCGGCCGGGTCATGCCGCACGTCGAGGTGAAGATCGTCGACCCGGCGAGCGGGCTGACCGTGGAGCGCGGCGCGGCGGGCGAGCTGTGCACCCGCGGCTACGGCGTGATGCTCGGCTACTGGGACGAGCCGGAGAAGACCGCCGAGGCGATCGACCCGGGCCGCTGGATGCACACGGGCGACCTGGCGGTGATGCGCGACGACGGCTACGTGCGGATCGTCGGCCGCATCAAGGACATGATCATCCGGGGCGGGGAGAACGTGTACCCGCGCGAGATCGAGGAGTTCCTGCACGGCCACGCCAAGATCGCGGACGTCCAGGTGGTCGGCGTCCCCGACGAGCGCTACGGCGAGGAGATCCTCGCCTGCGTGATCCCCCGCGACCCGGCCGACCCGCCCACCCCGGAGGCGGTCACGGCCTTCTGCCGCGACCGCCTCGCCCACTACAAGATCCCGCGCCGGGTGGAGATCCTCGCGGAGTTCCCCATGACGGTGAGCGGAAAGGTGCGGAAGGTGGAGCTGCGGGAGCGGTACGCAGGGAGCTAAGGGGCGTCGGTGAGGTCCCGGCGCATGAGGACGCGGGGCCAGGCCGCCAGGCCGTGGGCCGCCTCCGCGCGGGCGATCGCGCGCAGGCCCTCCGTGAGGGCCGGGTCGGAGTCGTCGAGCGGACGGAAGCCGAGCCGGGCGTAGTACGGGGCGTTCCACGGCACCTCGGCGAACGTGGTCAGGGTCAGCGCCGTCAGGCCCTCCTTTTCCGCGATCACCGCCAGGTGCTCGATCAGGGCCCGGCCGACGCCCCGGCGGGCGGCGTCCGGGTGCACCGACACCTGCTCGATGTGGGCGGCGCCGTCGACCGGATCGGTGAGCAGGTACGCCACCGGGCGGTCGGCGGCGTCCGCCGCCACCCAGGCCCGGCCCGCCCGGCGGTACGCCTCCAGGGTCTCCAGGGGCGGCGGGTCGTCGTCGGCGATCGCCGCCATGCCGAGGGAGCGGAACGGTTCGCCCGCCGCCCGTTCGATGTCCTGGAGCAGCGGGAGTTCGGCCGCGACGGCCGCTCTGATGCGCATACGACAGTATGACGCGGGGCCGGCGCGGCGCGGGCTCAGCGGCCGGCGGCGCCGCCCGGCGACGGCCGGTTCCGGTCCGCGTCCCGGGGCCGGTCGAGCAGCCCGCCGTCCCGGGAGAAGCGGGGCAGGAAGAGGGCGAGGGCCGGATCGCCGTACAGCGCCACGTACAGCTGGACGAGCCGTCCGTCCGTCACCTCCCGGCGGTGGGCCGGCAGCGGGTACCGCTCCCGCAGCCCGGCGAGCAGCCGCCGCGCCGCGCCCGTCGTGACCGGCAGCCGCAGCAGCACCGCCGCTGCCCCGAGGACCGGCGGAAGGCCGGTCGCGAACACCCCCGGGAGGTCCGCCCGGGACGCGCCGGTCGCGAGCGGCCCGACGAGGACGGTCAGGAGCACGCAGCCGAGCAGCGCCCGGACGACCCACAGCTGCGCGACCGGGCGCAGCAGCCCGGCCCCGCGCAGCTCGCCGCTCAGCGCGTCCACGGCCCGCCGCGCCTCGGGGCGCTGCGTGAGGTCCTCCAGGGCGAGGGCCCGGCGGAGCGCCCCGTGCACCCCGAGCTGGACCGGGTCACGGGTCCGGCCCGGTCCGCCGTTGGCCCGAATCGTATGTTTGCGGCCCGCCGCGACCGCCCCGCGCTGGTGCAGCGCCACGAGCGCCACGGTGACGGCGGCCCGCCGTCCGCCCCGCAGCAGCGCGAGCGCCTGCGGCGTCGGCACGGCGTCCGCGTCCGGTGCCGCGCTCTCCCGGCTGCAGGTTCGCAGCAGCGCGGCGGCGAGCAGCAGTTCGGCCCAGGCCGCTCCGATGAACCACCACATCCCCGTCGGCATGACGCCCACCCCCCAAGGGAGTTGTGCCCGGCGGAGCGTGTTCCTCACGCGTGAATGGCCGATTTCGGATGCCGAGGTGTTGTGGGGGGAGGCCGGGGGGCGCGCTTCGCGGGGTCCGGGCGCCGGGGTCAGGCGCCGCCCGCCGCCAGGTCGTCGGCGGCGCGGTTGACCGGCTGCGGGGTGCCGGTCAGGTCGAGGACGAAGAGCGGCAGGCCGATCTCGGCGGCGCGCGTACGGGCCTCCGGGGTGTAGCCGGCGAGCGAGAAGAACACGCTCACGGCCGAGGTGCTCAGACCGTTGAGCCAGAGGCACTCGACTGCCCGCAGCCCGGTGGGGCGGGTGCTCGGGTCCACCTGGGCGACGAGCCCCGCCGCCCGCAGGTCCACCCCGGAGGCGGGCCGCTCCTCGGGCTGGACGACGTCCCGGAAGCCGAGCCAGCGCAGGTACCCGGCGGCCGCGGCCACCGCGTCCCGCCCGGTCCTGATCGTCACGGGCCGGAAGATCCCCCGCCCCGGAACCGGGCGCGGGCCGGTGGGCGGCAGCGGGATGTGCGCGGGGTAGCGCTCCGCGAACGCCCGGTACGACTCCTGTCGCGGCGGCCCTCCGGGCCCGGGGTCTGTGTCCTGCTCGTGCGGGCCGACGGTGTCGGGGCCGGTACCGTGCCCGTGCGGGCCGACGGGGTCGGGGCCGGTGTCGGGTCCGGTGTCGGGTCCGTGCGTACCGGCGCGGGAGCCACCCGTACGGGAAGCGTCCGGGCCGGACGCGCCGGTGCCGCTCCCGGCGTCCGGGTCCGCCGCCCGGGGCGGGACCGCGCCGGGGTACGGCCCCGCACCCGGGGCGCCCGAAACATCGGGACCGCCCGCCACGTCTCCGGCCCCCGTCACGTTCCCGGCTCTACGAGCACCCGGAGCGCCCGGAGCATCCGGCCCGTCGAGACCGCCCAGGTCACCCGGCCCGCCCGGCTCCGTCGAGCCGCCCGAGCCGTCCCCGCCGTCCGCAGGGCTCACCCGCACCCGCAGGACCGTCCCGCACTGGCAGCCGAGCTCCGGGTGGGGCCAGTCGTTCTCGCGGCCGCAGGCCCCGCAGCGGACGGTGACCCACTCGTCCGTCCAGCTCCGGCGCGTGAGCGGTTCCGCCACCGCGCCCGCCGCCACCGCCGGGGCCACCGGGCTCCCGCACGCGCAGGGGAAGACGGGTGCCGCGTACGCCTGTGTGCTCAGGCATTCCGGGCAGCGCACCGGTACCGAATCGCCCACGATCCAACCCCCTGTCGTCCGCTCCCATCGTCCACCCATCCACCGCCCCGGGGGAGGCTGTTCGGCCACTTCGGGACCCCGGAACCGTCCCGCAGCGCGGACCTCCCTTGACGGCCCTTCGCCACCCCACCTACATTGCTTCCACATAGCAGAACAGATTTTCCGTATTACGGAAACAGGTGGAGAACTCCCCGGTCGAGGAGGAGCCCGCCTGGATCCGCCCGGCCGAAGCAGGAGCACTCCCATGCCTCGTATGACCGCCGCCGCAGCGGCCGTTGAGATCCTCAAGCGCGAAGGCGTCACCCAGGCGTTCGGCGTCCCCGGCGCGGCGATCAACCCCTTCTACCGCGAGCTCAAGAACGTGGGCGGCGTCGGCCACACCCTCGCCCGCCACGTCGAGGGCGCGTCCCACATGGCCGAGGGCTACACCCGCGCCAAGGCCGGCAACATCGGCGTCTGCATCGGTACCTCGGGCCCGGCCGGCACCGACATGATCACCGGCCTGTACTCGGCGATCGCCGACTCGATCCCGATCCTCTGCATCACCGGCCAGGCCCCGGTCTCGAAGCTCCACAAGGAGGACTTCCAGGCCGTCGACATCGCGACCATCGCCAAGCCGGTCACCAAGGCCGCCACCACCGTCCTGGAGGCCGCGCAGGTCCCCGGCGTCTTCCAGCAGGCCTTCCACCTGATGCGCTCCGGCCGTCCCGGTCCGGTCCTCATCGACCTGCCGATCGACGTCCAGCTGACCGAGATCGAGTTCGACCCGGAGACGTACGAGCCGCTGCCGGTCTACAAGCCGCGCGCCACCCGCGCCCAGGCCGAGAAGGCGCTGAGCTTCCTCCTGGAGTCCGAGCGGCCGCTGATCGTCGCCGGCGGCGGCATCATCAACGCCGACGCCTCCGACCTGCTCGTCGAGTTCGCCGAGCTGACGGGCGTCCCGGTCATCTCCACCCTGATGGGCTGGGGCACCATCCCGGACGACCACGAGCTGGCCGCCGGCATGGTCGGCGTCCAGACCGCGCACCGCTACGGCAACGCGACCTTCCTGGAGTCCGACTTCGTCCTCGGCGTCGGCAACCGCTGGGCCAACCGCCACACGGGCTACAACCTGGACGCGTACACCAAGGGCCGGAAGTTCGTCCACGTCGACATCGAGCCCACCCAGCTCGGCAAGATCTTCGCCCCGGACTACGGCATCGCCTCCGACGCCAAGGCCGCCCTGGAGCTCTTCCTGGAGATCGCCAAGGAGTGGAAGGCCGCAGGCCGCCTCCCCGACTTCACCGCCTGGGCCGCCTCCGCGCAGGAGCGCAAGGCCACCCTCCAGCGCCGCACGCACTTCGAGAACATCCCGATGAAGCCGCAGCGCGTCTACGAGGAGATGAACAAGGCCTTCGGCCCGGAGACCCGGTACGTCACCACCATCGGCCTCTCCCAGATCGCCGCCGCGCAGTTCCTGCACGTCTACAAGCCGCGCCACTGGATCAACTGCGGCCAGGCCGGCCCGCTCGGCTGGACCATCCCGGCCGCCATCGGCGCCGCCACCGCCGACCCGGAGACCCCGGTCGTCGCGCTCTCCGGCGACTACGACTTCCAGTTCATGATCGAGGAGCTGGCGGTCGCCGCCCAGCACAAGGTCCCCTACGTCCACGTCCTGGTGAACAACGCCTACCTGGGCCTCATCCGGCAGGCGCAGGGCGGCCTCGGCATCAACTTCGAGGTCAACCTGGAGTTCGAGAACATCAACACCCCGGAGATCGGCGTCTACGGCGTCGACCACGTCAAGGTCGCCGAGGGCCTGGGCGTCAAGGCCATCCGCGTCGAGGACCCGGAGAAGCTGGGCGAGGCCCTGGAGCAGGCCAAGAAGCTGGCCGTCGAGCACCGGGTCCCGGTCGTCGTCGAGGCGATCCTGGAGCGCATCACCAACATCGCGATGAGCAAGACGGTCGACATGAGCGACGTCACCGAGTTCGAGGACCTGGCCACCGAGCCCGGCCACGCCCCGACCGCGATCAAGGCCCTCCAGGTCTGATCCCGGAGCCGTGAGGCGGCCCCCGTCCCGAGGAGCACCGGGCCGGGGGCCGCCTCACGCCCTTTCCGCCCCTCACGTCCCCCGCTTCACACCCCCCGCCTCACGCCCCTCCCGAGCGGCCCCGCGCCCCTTCCGCCCCCTGCGCCCGTACGAGCACCGCGCCCGCCTCCGTCCATGCGTAGAGCACCGACCGGCCCGCCCGTCCCCGCCGTACGAGCCCCGCCTCCCGCAGCACCTTCAGGTGCCGGCCCACCGAGCCGAGGCCCTGCCCGGTCAGGGCCACCAACTGGCTGGTGGACAGCGGCGTCCCCAGACGTACGAGCACCCCCGCCCGCGCCGGTCCGAGGAGCGCGCCCAGCGCCTGCGGCACGACCGGGCCCGAGGCGTCCGCCAGGACGCCCGCGCAGGGGTAGACCACCGCGAACCGCTCCGTGCCCTCCCAGGACGCCCAGCCCGTCGCCGGGGTCACCGGCACGAAGAGCAGCCGGCCGCCGTCGACCGAACGCGGCGGGTACGGGCGGGCGTTGACCTGGAGCCGGCCGTCGCCGAGCCAGCGCATCCGGCCCGGCGACAGCTCGTCCAGGGCCGCCGCCCAGCCGGCCCGCCCCAAGCGCGCGGTCCGCGCGACCACGTCGGCTTCGAGGATCCTCCGCCGCCGCGGCCACTCCGGGAGCACGGTCTCCTCCCACACCCACGTCAGGACCTCCGCCATCCGCCCCGGCAGGTCCCGCGCCGACCGCAGCGGCTCCGGCACGGGGCCGCCGAGGGCGACGGCCAGTTGCGGCACCGCCCCGGCCGGGTCGGCGGCGCGGACGGCCCCGACCTCCTCCGCGAAGGACCGCTCGCCGTCGCCGAGCGGCGTCGGCGTCAGGAAGTCCGCGTTCCAGGTGGGCCCGATCGCGGCCCGTACGAGCAGGGCGTCGAGCGGCTCGGCCGCCAGGCGCGCCCGGTAGGCGGGCAGCGAAGAGGCCAGCCAGGCCCGTTCGCCCGGATGGGTCGCGGCGGCCGCGTGCAGGGTCTTGAGCGCGGCGATCGTCTCGGCCAGCGGCGAGACCACGAAGCGGCCGCCCGCGAGCGAGTCGGTCCCGATCCGCCACCAGCCCATCCCGCCGCCCTCCCGCCGCCCTCCCGAGTCCCTCGGTTTCGCCTCCGTGCGAAACGATAACGGCGGGCGCCGGACGCCCCCGAGACTCCCCGCATGTCCCCTCCCCGCTACCGTTCCCTCTTCCGCACCCCCGAATTCACCCCGCTCTTCCTCACCGGCTCCGCCCACACCGCCGCGCAGACGGTGGCCGGGCTCGGGCTCGCCACCCTCGTCTTCCACGCCACCGGTTCGCCGCTCCTCTCGGCCCTGGCCCTCTTCGGGCCCTCGCTCGCCCAGCTCCTCGGCGCGACCACGCTGCTCTCCGCCGCCGACCGGCTGCCGCCGCGCGCCGCGCTCTCCGGCACCGCCCTCTTCTTCGCGGTGGGCACGGCCGTCCTGGCGGTCCCCGCCCTGCCCCTCTGGGCGGTCTTCGCGGTCCTCCTCGCCGAGGGGCTCGCCGCCTCGCTGGGCGGCGGGGTGCGCTACGGCCTCCTGAACGAGGTCCTTCCGCGCGAGGCGTACCTCCTCGGCCGCTCGGTGACGAACACGGCCACCGGCGTCTGCCAGATCGGCGGCTTCGCGGCCGGCGGGCTCCTCGTCGCTCTGCTCTCGCCGCGCGGCGCGGTCCTCGCCGGCGCCGGGCTCTACCTCGCCGCCGCCCTCCTCGCCCGGCTCGGACTCGAGGCGCGCCCTCCGCGCGCGGAGGGGCGCCCCTCGATCGCCGTGACCCGGCGCACCAACGCCCGGCTCCTGTCCCTGCCCGCCCGCCGCCGCTGCTACCTCGCGCTCTGGGTGCCCAACGGGCTGATCGTGGGCTGCGAGTCGCTGTTCGTGCCGTACGCCCCCGAGCGCGCCGGACTCCTCTTCGTCTGCGGCGCGTTCGGGATGCTGGTCGGGGACACCGCCGTCGGCCGCTTCCTGCCGGAGCGGCTGCGCGCCCGGCTCCGCTTCCCGCTCCAGGTGCTGCTCGCGGCCCCGTTCCTGCTCTTCGCCCTCGACCCCGGGCTTCCGCTCGCGCTCGCCGCCGTGACCGTGTCGGCGGTGGGGTACGGGGCGAGCCTGCTGCACCAGGAGCGGCTGATGGCCCTGGTGCCGGAGGAGCTGGGCGGTCACGCCCTGGGTCTGCACTCCTCGGGGATGCTCGCGTTCCAGGGGGTGAGCGCGGCCCTGGCCGGCACCCTGGCCCAGTACGCCTCGCCGCGGACCGGGATGGTGCTCCTCGCCGTCGCCTCGCTCGCCGTGACGTTCCTCCTGGCGCGGGCCGACCGCCGGGAGACGAAGAAGAGCGCGGAACCAGGGACCGTAAACCTGGTTCCGCGCTCTCCCGTCTGATGACCGCCCGACGGTGCGAGGCTGGCGCGACAGGACGTTCGCGCCGCCGGGCGGAGTCTCGGGATGTCCTTCCCCTATATAAGGGGAGGGCGTTGGGACCGCGGCGGTGCCGACGGGCGGAGCGGCCGTCCTTCCTTCAGGTCAAGAAGGGGGCCGTCGCCCTTACCACCGCACTGGCTCGGAGCCGCCGCGGTCCTCACGCTGTCCGGTCCACCGGCCACCCCTCATTCGGGCCGGTGTTCCGGACCGCGTACGGCGCTGACCTCCCGTCAAGTGCCGTACGCAGTCTGGGTGTCGCCGTGGATCAGTCGCGCAGGGCGGCGACCGCCTCGGCCACGCGCCGGCCGTACTCCGGGTCGGCGGCGGCGAAGTGCGCGATGTTCTTCTCGATGACGTCCTCGCGGGACACCTGGGACAGGCCGCCGGCGATGTTGGCGACCAGCCGGGCCTTCTCGTCCTCGGACATCAGGCGGTAGAGCTCGCCGGCCTGGAAGAAGTCGTCGTCCTTGACGTGCGCGGGCGCCTCGTGGGTGCCGGTCCAGCCGTGGATCGCGAGCGGTGCGGAGAGCGCGGCGTCGGTCTGGGCCGGGCCCTGGTACGAGTTGGGCTCGTAGTTCTTGTCGTGGCGCGAGCCGTTGCGGGTGGCCATGAAGCCGTCCCGGCCGTAGTTCTGCGCCGTGGTCGCCTTGGGGGCGTTCACCGGCAGCAGGGTGTGGTTGACGCCGAGGCGGTAGCGGTGGGCGTCCGCGTAGGCGAAGAGGCGGCCCTGGAGCATCTTGTCCGGCGAGGGGCCGATGCCCGGGACGAAGTTGTTCGGGGAGAACGCGGCCTGCTCGACCTCGGCGAAGACGTTGTCCGGGTTGCGGTCGAGGACCAGGCGGCCCACCCGCTGGAGCGGGTAGTCGGCGTGCGGCCACACCTTGGTGAGGTCGAACGGGTTGAAGCGGTAGTCCGCCGCCTCGGCGGCCGGCATGACCTGGACGTACAGGGTCCAGGAGGGGTTGACCCCGCGCTCGATCGCCTGGAGCAGGTCGGTCTGGTGCGAGTTGGCGTCCTTGCCGACCAGCTCGGCGGCCTGCTCGGCGGAGAGGCTGCGGATGCCCTGGTTCGTCTTGAAGTGGTACTTGACGAAGAAGGCCTCGCCCGCCTCGTTGGTCCACTGGTAGGTGTGCGAGCCGAAGCCGTGCATGTGCCGGTACGAGGCCGGGATGCCGCGGTCGCCGAAGAGCCAGGTGATCTGGTGGGTGGACTCGGGGGAGTGCGCCCAGAAGTCCCAGACGTTGTCCGGCTCCTGACGGCCCGTGAAGGGGTCGCGCTTCTGCGAGTGGATGAAGTCGGGGAACTTGATCGGGTCCTTGATGAAGAACACCGGGGTGTTGTTGCCGACGAGGTCGTAGTTGCCCTCCTCGGTGTAGAACTTCAGCGCGAAGCCCCGGGGGTCGCGGACCGCGTCCGCGCCGCCGAGTGAGTCGGCCACGGTGGAGAAGCGGATGAAGGTCTCGGTCCGCTTGCCGACCTCGGAGAGGAAGGCGGCCTTCGTGAAGCCGGTGACGTCGTCGGTGACCTCGAAGTACCCGTACGCGCCGGAGCCGCGGGCGTGCACCACGCGCTCCGGGATCCGCTCACGGTTGAAGCGCGCGAGCTTCTCCAGCAGGTGCTGGTCCTGGAGGAGCAGGGGGCCACCGACGCCGGCGGTGGCGGAGTTCTGGTTGTCGGCGACGGGGGCGCCGGACTCGGTCGTAAGCACGCGCTGCGACATCGTGACCTTCCGTACGGGAGCTGCACTGTGTGACGGTGCTCAGGAGCGTAGGTACGCCCTCCGAAAAACGTCAACAGTTTGTTGAAAATGAAGTGTGGTGTTCCGGTCGGCGGCGGCGCCTGGGCGCGACAGGACAGTTGTCAGCGCCGCCGCCGACCGGAAATCGGGGGCCCCGGGGAAGCGGGGACGGGGTCAGACCTGCTGGCCGGAGAGGCGCTCGACGGCGCGCAGCAGGGCCGAGTGGTCCAGGCCGCCGTCACCCTGGGCGCGCAGGGAGGCGACGAGCTGGGCGACGACCGCGCCGACCGGAAGGGCGGCGCCCACGTTGCGGGCGGCGTCGGTGACGATGCCCATGTCCTTGTGGTGCAGGTCGATGCGGAAGCCCGGCTTGAAGTCCCGGTTCAGGAAGTTGTCCTTCTTGCGGGTCAGCACGGTCGAGCCGGCCAGACCGCCGTTGAGGACGTCGAGGGCCGCGGTGAGGTCCACACCGGACTTCTCCAGGAAGACCACGGCCTCGGCGCAGGCCTGGATGTTGACCGCCACGATGAGCTGGTTGGCGGCCTTCACCGTCTGGCCGGAGCCGTGCGGACCGCACAGCACGATCGTCTTGCCGAGGGCCTCCAGGATCGGCAGGGCCTCGTCGAAGTCGGCCCGCTCGCCGCCGACCATGATCGAGAGCACGGCCTCGATGGCGCCGGCCTCGCCGCCGGAGACCGGGGCGTCGATGACGCGTATCCCCTTCTCGGCGGCGTTCTTGGCGAGGTCGACCGAGGTCTGCGGGGTGATCGACGACATGTCGACGATCAGCGCGCCCCGCTTCGCGTTCTCCAGGATGCCCTCGGGGCCGTAGGCGATCGCCTCGACCTGCGGGGAGGCGGGCACCATCGTGATGATCACGTCGGCGTCCTTCACGGCCTCGGCGATCGAGCCCGCGGCGGAGCCGCCGGCCTGGGCCAGGCGGTCCAGCTTGTCCTGCTCCAGGGTGAAGCCGGTGACCTGGTAGCCGGCCTTGAGGAGGTTCTCGGACATGGGGGAACCCATGATGCCGAGGCCGATCCAGGCGACCTTGGGGAGGTTGTTGCTCATGAGGGTGCCTCTCGAAAACTGGTGGTACGGGGGAGGGGGCGCTGGTCAGCGGGCCGCGCGGGCCTCGGCCGGGAGCCACGCGAAGGACGCGGCGGTGTCGGCGGCCTTGTACTCCAGGCCGACCCAGCCGTCGTAACCGGCCTTCTTCAGCTCGTCGAGGAGCTGCTCCAGCGGCAGGTCGCCGGTGCCCGGCGCGCCCCGGCCCGGGTTGTCCGCGATCTGCACGTGGCCGGTCTTGTCCGCGTACCGCGCGATGACCGCGCTCACGTCCTCGCCGTTCATCGACAGGTGGTAGACGTCGAGCAGGAACTTGGCGTTGCCGAGGCCGGTCGCCGCGTTGACCTTGTCGACGACCTCGATCGCGGAGGGGGCGCTCACCAGCGGGTAGAGCGGCGACTCCGGCTCGTTGAGGGTCTCGACCAGGAGGATCGCGCCGACGCGGTCGGCGGCCCGGGCGGCCAGGACCAGGTTCTCCAGGGCGAGGGCGTCCTGGACCTGCGGGTCCACGCCCTCGACGCGGTTGCCGTAGAGCGCGTTGAGCGCCTTGCAGCCGACCGAGGCGGCGAAGTCGGCGGCCACGTCGATGTTGGCGCGGAAGCGGTCCGACTCCTCGCCCGGCACGGAGAGGGCCCCGCGGTCCGGGCCGGGGAGCTGCCCGGCGTAGAAGTTCAGTCCCACCAGCTGGGTGCCGGCGTCCTCGAGGGCCTTCTTGAGGGCGTCGAGCTCGCTCTGCTCGGGGGTGGCGGTGTCGATCCAGGGCCACCACAGCTCGACCGCGGTGAAGCCCGCCGCGGCGGCGGCCGCGGGGCGCTCCAGGAGCGGGAGTTCCGTGAAGAGGATCGACAGGTTCACATCGAAGCGCTGATCGGAGTATCCCATGAGGGGTAGGCGCTCCTTCCGTATCGCGGAAGTAAGTTTCTGTCTGACGGAATGTTGCAAGCAGGTCGCCGCGCTTGTCAAGGGGTCCCCGCAGGTCCGGGGCTCCCGCGGGGCCGGGGAGGGGCCGTAGCGTGGGGCCATGGTGCGTTTGAGAGTGGAGTTCACGACCGAGCCGTTCGACCTCGACGAGGCGCCGGCGCACGCGGTCGTGGCCCGTGAGGTCATCCAGTCGGCCGACCTGGACGCGGTCGACGTCGGCCCCTTCGGCAACACGGCGGAGGGTGGCGCCGACGCGGTCCTCACCGCCGTCGACGCGCTGCTCCGCGAGTCGCTCGCGGCCGGCGCCACGCGCGTCTCGCTCCAGGTCAACGTGATCGGGGAGGGCGAGAAGTGAACGAACACCCCTTGATCGCCGCGGTGAAGCCCCTGGTCGACGCCATGGGCGCCGAGCTGCTGGGGCCCGAGCTGGCCGAGCCCGACGACGTCGTCCTGTCCTGGGAGGGGGAGGACGTGCTCGCCGTGCGCCTCCCGCAGCTCTCGGAGTCCCTGGACCACATCCTGGCCGCGATGGAGCGGCGGCACGGGACGCCGCTCGCGGAGCTCGACCGCAAGTCGAAGCAGGAGATCGTCCGGCTCCTGGAGGCGCGCGGCGCGTTCTCCGTGCGCCACGGGGTGGAGACGGTGGCGGGCGCGCTCGGCGTCAGCCGCTTCACCGTGTACAACTACCTGAACCGCGAGACCGCCCTGAACAGGGAAAAGGCCGTCAAGGCCGACTAGTTGATCATGTGTGTCCACAAGCCGTCGTCCGGATGTCGGGACGACGGCTTTTGTGTCACCGACTTTTCAACAAAGTGTTGACGTTGTGTTGCGGAGGGCGTTAGCTATCCGCAGCCCGTCCGACGCACAGCGAAAAACAGCCACGGAGGCTTCCCGTGACTTCAGGTACGACACCGGGCCTGGCCCGGTTCAACACCTCGGCGGACAGCGAGGCCCTCGCCGCGCTCCACGAGGTGTGCTCCAGCTCGGCGTGGGGGAGCAAGATCCTCGCCCAGCGCCCGTACACCACCGCCGAAGCCCTCTTCCTCGCCAGCGACGCCGCCATGGCCGAGCTGACCGCCGAGGACCTGGCCGAGGCGATGGCCGGGCACCCGCCGATCGGTCGTCCGAAGGCCGGGGACCCGACCTCCTCCCGCGAGCAGAGCGGGATGGCCGGAGCCTCCGAGGAGCTCAAGGCCGAGATGCTCGAACTCAACCTGGCGTACCAGGACAGGTTCGGTCATGTCTTCCTCATCTGCGCCACCGGCAAGAGCGGCGAGCAGATGCGCGACGCGGTCCGCGAGCGGATCGGCAACTCGCCCGAGGCGGAGCGCGAGATCGTCCGCACCGAACTGGGCAAGATCAACCGCATCCGGCTGACCCGCCTCGCGGAGGGCCCGCAGGCCCCGTAACGGGCCCGCGGGTCCCGCAGAGGACTCGTAAGAGAGAAGAGAGCTCCGTACATGAGCACCGACACCACGGCCTCGGTGTCCACGCACATCCTGGACACCAGCATCGGCCGCCCCGCCGAGGGCGTCGCCATCGCGCTCGCGGCCCGCGCCGGCTCCGACGCGGAGTGGACCGCGCTCGGCGGCTCCGCCACCGACGCGGACGGGCGCTGCAAGGACCTGCCGGCCCTGCCGGAGGGAACCACCCACGTACGCCTCGACTTCGAGACCGAGGCGTACTTCTCCACCCAGCACAGTGCGAAGAAGCAAGCCGAGGCGCAGCAGGACGCCCCCCGCGTAAGGGACAGCGGTGCGTTCTTCCCGGAGGTGGCGATCACGTTCGCCGTCACCCCGGGCGAGCACTACCACGTACCGCTGCTGCTCAACCCGTTCGGCTACTCCGTATACCGAGGGAGCTAGCAGACATGCCCACGATTCTCGGCCAGAACCAGTACGGCAAAGCAGAGAACCGCGTCGTCAAGATCACGCGGGACGGCGCCACCCACCACATCAAGGACCTCAACGTCTCCGTCGCCCTCTCCGGCGACCTCAGCGACGTCCACCTCACCGGCTCCAACGCCCACTGCCTCCCCACCGACACGACGAAGAACACCGTCTTCGCGTTCGCCAAGGAGTACGGCATCGAGTCCGCCGAGCAGTTCGGCATCCACCTGGCCCGCCACTTCGTGACGAGCCAGGAGCCGATCGAGCGCGCCCGGATCCGGATCGAGGAGTACTCCTGGGAGCGCATCGCCTCCTCCGACGCCAACTCCAAGTTCATCGGCTCCGACGAGGTCAACCACTCCTTCGCCCGCAAGGGCCAGGAGACCCGGGTCACCCAGATCACCTACGACGGCGAGAAGTGGGAGGTCATCTCCGGCCTCAAGGACCTCGTCGTCATGAACTCCACCAACTCGGAGTTCTGGGGCTACATCAAGGACCAGTACACGACCCTCCAGGAGGCGTACGACCGCATCCTGGCCACCCAGGTCTCCGGCCGGTGGCGGTTCAACTGGACCGACGACGACCAGCGGATGCCCAACTGGGAGCGGTCCTACGAGCAGACGAAGAAGCACATGCTCGAGGCCTTCGCGGAGACCTACTCGTACTCCCTCCAGCAGACGCTGTACCAGATGGCCACCCGGATCATCAACCACCGCTCGGAGATCGACGAGGTCCGCTTCTCGCTCCCGAACAAGCACCACTTCCTGGTCGACCTCGAGCCCTTCGGCCTGAAGAACGACAACGAGGTCTACTACGCCGCCGACCGCATGTACGGACTCATCGAGGCCACCGTCCTGCGCGACGGGGCCACGGCGCAGATCCCGGTCGACATGACCAACCTCTAAGCGGCATCTGAGTGACCGGCCCCCGCCCGCCCGCAGTCGGGCGGGGGCCGCACCAGACCGGAGGGAACCTTCCCATGGCACAGCCTGCAAAGGGGCCGGCAACCGCCGAAGGCCCGTGTTCCACCCCGTCGTCCTCCCCGGCCCCCTGCCACCCGGTGGACGAGAAGCTCCCCGCCCCGCGGCTCGTCCCCGCGGCGCTCCAGCACATCGCCGCCATGTACGCCGGCGTCGTCACCCCTCCGCTCATCGTCGGCCAGGCCGTCGGCCTCGACGCGGCCGGAATGACCCGGCTCATCGCCGCCGGCCTCCTGATCGCCGGCTGCGCGACCGTCCTGCAGACCCTCGGCGCCGGACGCTTCGCCGGCAACCGGCTCCCGTTCGTCAACGCCGCCTCGTCCGCCGGCATCGCCCCGATGCTCGCCATCGCCGAGACCAGCGCCCCCGGACACCAACTGCCCGCCATCTACGGCGCGGTGATGGTCGCCGGAGTCTTCTGCCTCGCCGTCGGCCCCTTCTTCGGCCGGCTCCTGCGCTTCTTCCCGCCGCTCGTCACCGGCGTCGTCATCACCCTCATCGGGGTCACCCTGATGCCCGTGCCCGTCGCCTGGGCCCAGGGCGGCGACCGGACCGCCGCCGACTTCGGCGCCATGAGGTACCTGGCACTCGCCGGCTTCACCCTCGTCGTCATCCTGCTCTTCCAGCGCTTCGGCAAGGGCTTCGTCAAGCAGATCGCCCTGCTCCTCGGCCTCCTCGTCGGCACCCTCGCCGCGATCCCCTTCGGAATGGCCGACTTCGGCGCCCTGCGCGAGGCGCCCGTCGCCGCCCTGCCCGCCCCCTTCGCCTTCGGCGCCCCCGAGTTCCAGCCCGCCGCGATCCTCTCCCTGTGCATCGTGATGCTGGTCCTGATGACGGAGTCCAGCGCCGGGATGCTCGCCCTCGGCGAGATCTGCGAGCGGCGCACCGACGGCCGGACCATCACCCGCGGCCTGCGCACCGACGGCATCGCCACCCTCCTCGGCCCCGTCTTCGGCGGCTTCCCCACCTCGGCCTTCGCCCAGAACGTCGGCGTCGTCTCGCTGACCCGGGTCCGCTCCCGGTACGTGGTCGCCGCCGCCGGCGGCGCCCTGCTGGTCCTCGGCGCCTTCCCGGTCCTCGGCGCGGTCGTCTCCACGGTCCCGATGCCCGTCCTCGGCGGCGCCGGCATCGTCCTCTTCGGCTCGATCGCGGTCAGCGGCATCCGCACCCTCTCGGAAGCCGGACTCGACGACAGCTCCAACATCATCCTGGTGGCCGTCGCGCTCGGAGCGGGCATCATCCCGCTCGCCGCGCCCACCTTCTACGCCGGCTTCCCGGCCTGGGCGCAGACCGTCCTCGGCTCCGGCATCAGCGCGGGCGCGCTCGTCGCGGTCCTGCTCAACCTGTTCTTCCACCATCTCGGCACCCGGAGCCGTCACGCGGCCCCGGCACTCAAATCCTCCTAGGGTCCTGCCGTGCCCACACCACCCCCGAGGAATGAAGGAAGCACCGCCATGGCAGCACCTTCGGCAGCCCCCCAGCGGATCGTCGTCGAGAACGCGGCGATCGCGACCGTCGACGCCGACGACACCGAGTACGCCTCCGGGTACCTCGTCGTCGCCGGCAACAGGATCGAGTCCATCGGAGCCGGCAAGGCCCCCGCGAACCTGGAGAACGTGGTCCGGCGCATCGACGCCACCGGCCACCTGGTCACGCCCGGCCTGGTCAACACCCACCACCACTTCTACCAGTGGATCACCCGCGGCCTGGCGACCGACCACAACCTCTTCAACTGGCTGGTGGCGCTCTACCCGACCTGGGCGCGGATCGACGAGCCGATGGTGCGCGCGGCCGCCCGGGGCTCGCTGGCGATGATGGCCCGCGGCGGCGTCACCACCGCCATGGACCACCACTACGTCTACCCGGTGAACTCCGGCGACCTCTCCGGCGCCATCATCGGCGCCGCCTCCGAGATGGGCGTCCGCTTCACCCTCGCCCGAGGCTCCATGGACCGCAGCGAGAAGGACGGCGGCCTGCCGCCGGACTTCGCCGTCGAGACCACCGAGGGCGCGCTCGCCGCGACCGAGGAGACGGTGAAGAAGTACCACGACGCCTCCTTCGACGCGATGACCCAGGTCGCCGTCGCCCCCTGTTCCCCCTTCTCCATCTCCACCGAGCTGCTCCGCGAGGGCGCCGCGCTCGGCCGCCGCCTGGGCGTGCGGATGCACACCCACGGCTCGGAGACCGTGGAGGAGGAGAAGTTCTGCCACGAGCTCTTCGGCATGGGCCCGACGGACTACTTCGAGTCCACCGGCTTCCTCGGCGAGGACGTGTGGATGGCGCACTGCGTCCACATGAACGACTCCGACATCGCCGCCTTCGCCCGCACCAAGACCGGCGTGGCCCACTGCCCCTCCTCCAACGCGCGCCTCGCCGCCGGCATCGCCCGCGTACCGGACATGCTGAAGGCGGGCGTCCCCGTCGGCCTCGGCGTCGACGGCACCGCCTCCAACGAGTCCGGCGAGCTCCACACCGAGCTGCGCAACGCGCTCCTCATCAACCGCCTCGGCGCCCACCGCGAGGCCGCGCTCAACGCCCGCCAGGCCCTGCGCCTCGGCACCTACGGCGGCGCGCAGGTCCTCGGCCGCGCCGACAGCATCGGCTCCCTCGAAGCCGGCAAGCTCGCCGACTTCGTCCTCTGGAAGATCGACGGCCTCGGCCACTCCACGATCGCCGACCCGGTCACCGCCATCGTCTTCGGCGCGGCGGCCCCGGTCACGGCCTCCTTCGTCAACGGCCGGCAGATCGTCGAGAACGACCGGCTGCTCACCGTCGACGAGGACACCATCGCGCGCGACGCGCGCACGGAGGCGCAGCGCCTGGCCCGCATCGCGGCCCAGGGCTGACCCTCCCCACGGAGTCCGGCCGAGGGGGACGGCCCTCGGCCGGTCGCCGCGGATCCGAGCGGGATCCGCGGCAGCCGGACCGGGAGGTGGCGTACGCAGAAGCAGTACGGCACCTCCCGGAACGGTGACACCCGCCCGCCCCCACCGGGCACCCCACCCAGGTGCCGCGCTCCCTCCACGGCCGCACCGCACCGCCCGCCCCGCCCCGCCTCCCGAAGCACCGCCCTCCGGACCCCGCCCGCCGGGACTCCGCTCCAGGGGCCCCGCCCGCCGGAGCCCCGCCCCGCGACGAGCCGCACCTCCCGCACCCGCACCGCATCGCACCACCTCCCAGACACCCGCGTCACCGCCGACGTGTAACCGACCGGAGGAACCGCCGTGGCATCCAAGCCCCAGGTTCGCAATGCACAAGACGCAGGCTCCGCCCCCGAAGACCGCGAGAAGCATCCGGTCGACGAGACGCTGCCCCCCGTGAAGATGCTCACCAGCGGCCTCCAGCACGTGGCCGCCATGTACGCGGGCGTCGTCGCCCCGCCCCTGATCGTGGGAGCGGCCGTCGGCCTCTCCGGCACCGAACTCACCTTCCTCACCGGCGCCAGCCTCTTCACCGCCGGCCTCGCCACCTTCCTCCAGACCCTGGGCGTCTGGAAGATCGGCGCCCGCCTGCCGTTCGTCAACGGCGTCACCTTCGCCGGCGTCGCCCCGATGCTCGCCATCGTCGACACCACCGAGAACAAGGCCGACGCGCTCCCCGTGATCTTCGGCGCGATCATCGTCGCCGGACTCCTCGGCTTCCTCGCCGCCCCCTGGTTCTCCCGGCTCGTGCGGTTCTTCCCGCCGGTCGTCACCGGCACCGTCATCACCCTCATAGGCGTGTCCCTCCTCCCGGTCGCGTTCGGCTGGGCCCAGGGACCCAACCCCCAGGCGAAGGACTACGGTTCGACGACCTTCCTCACCCTCGCCGGCATCACCCTCGTCGTCGTCCTGCTCCTGCGCCGCTTCACCCGCGGTTTCCTCAAGCAGGTCGCCGTCCTGGTCGGACTCGTCATCGGCACCCTCATCGCCATCCCGTTCGGCGTCACCGACTTCTCCCCGGTGACCGAGGCGGACATCGTCGGCTTCCCGTCCCCCTTCCACTTCGGCGCCCCGCAGTTCGCCCTCGCCGCGATCATCTCCATGTGCGTGGTCATGCTGGTCTCCATGACCGAGTCGACCGCCGACATGCTGGCGCTCGGCGAGATCGTCGAGCGGCCCGCCGACGAGAAGACCATCGCCGCCGGACTGCGCGCCGACACCCTCGGCTCCGCGATCAGCCCCCTGTTCAACGGCTTCATGTGCAGCGCCTTCGCCCAGAACATCGGCCTGGTCGCCATGACCCGGATCCGCAGCCGCTTCGTCGTCGCCTGCGGCGGCGGCTTCCTGGTCCTCATGGGCCTCTCGCCGGTCGCCGCCTCGCTGATCTCGGTCGTGCCCCGGCCGGTCCTCGGCGGCGCGGGCGTCGTCCTCTTCGGCTCGGTCGCCGCCAGCGGCATCCAGACCCTCGTCAAGGCCGGTCTGGAGAAGGACAACAACGTCCTGATCGTGGCCGTCTCGCTGGCGGTCGGCATCATCCCGATCACCGCGCCGAACTTCTACCACGCCTTCCCGGAGACCGCGAAGATCATCCTGGACTCCGGCATCTCCACCGGCTGCGTCGCCGCCGTCCTGCTCAACGTGGTCTTCAACCACCTGGGCCGGCGCCAGGACGACGACGAGGTCACCGCGCCGATGGAGCCCGGCGAGGAGATCTCCGGCAGCCGCACCGCGAAGGCGGCGCACGTCCACTGAACCCGCACCCCACCCCACCGGCCGCCCCGACCCCCGCCCACCCGGCGGGGGCCGGGGCCGCCGCGCGTACCCGTATGACGGGGACTGCCACGACGACCGGCACCGGAACGGGGACCGGGATCGGAAGGGCGACCGGCACCGCGACCGCGACCGCGATTGAGACTGCGACTGCGACTGCGACCGGCACCCCGACCCCGATCCCGCCCCGTCCCCTTACGACGGCCAGGACCGTCGTCCTGATCAACCCCAACACCTCCGCAGCCACCACCGCGATGATGACCGCCATCGCCCGGCGCACCCTGGGCCCCGCCCGCCCCGTCCGGGGTGTGACCGTCGCCCGGGGGCCGCTCATGCTCACCGACCCGGCCGCCCTGCGGGCCGCCGCACCCGAGGTCGTGGCCGCGGGGGCCGCCGCCACCGCCGGGGGCGACTGCGCCGCCCTGCTCGTCGCCGCCTTCGGGGACCCGGGCCTGGAGGCCCTGCGCGCGGCGACCGGGCTCCCCGTGACCGGCCTGGGCGAGGCGGCGCTCCTGGAGGCGGCCGCCGACGGCGCCCCCTTCGGGATCGCCACCACCACCCCGCTCCTGGCCGACGCCCTCACCGCCCGGGTGGCGGAACTCGGCCTCTCCGACCGGTACACCGGACTGCGGCTCACCGCCGGCGCCCCCGAACGCCTCTCCGCCGAACCGGCCGTGCTCCTCGACCGCCTGGAGCGGGCGGTCCGCGCCTGCGCCGAACGGGACGGGGCCCGCACCGTCGTCATCGGCGGCGGTCCGCTCGGCGAGGCGGCCGAGGAGCTCCGGGCCCGGTGCGCCGTCCGGATCGTCGCCCCGATCCCGGCGGCCTGCCGGGCGCTGGCCCGCCTGCTGACGGAGTGACGGCCGGGACCGCCGGAGGCCCCGGGCCGGGCGGCCCCGCTCACCCCTCCACCGCGATCCGGCGCCGGCACTCCCGGGCCAGGGAGGGATACGCGACGCCGATCGTCTCGTACAGGCGCCTGCGCAGCAGCCGTTCGGCCTCGCCGCGCCCGGTCTCGCCGTACAGGCCGTCGAGCAGCGCCTCGTACCGCGAGAGGGCGTGCCGCAGATAGCTCACCTGCCACCGCACGAGCGCCCCGGCGGGCGCCCCGCCCGGCTCCGGTGCCCCCGGGCTCCGGGCCCCCAGCAGGTGCCGGTGGCGGACGGCGCGGCGCTCCAGCTCGGGGCCGGGCAGCCGGGGCACCTCGATCGGCTCCGCGCGGATCGCGGTCAGGACGGCGGCCCGCCGCCGCTCGGCGTACGCCCCGGTGGCCGAGGAGCGGACCCGCGAGAGCTCCGAGGTCTCGGCGAACTCGGGCGTCCGCTCCACGGTCTCCACCCGGGCGAGCAGATAGAGCCGCACCGGCGCGAGGGACCAGCGGCGCGGATCGCGCCCCTGCACGTCGGGCGTGCCGAGCAGGTCCCGGACCATGGCGTCGGTCCAGCCGCGCCGGCGCACCCCGGCGAGCGACACATAGGTCGTACGGTCCGTCATGTTTCCCCCAGAACTCGACTACGGAGCGTGACGATTCCAGTGAAGCGCACCCCACTGACAACGCCCCCTCGCCGCCCCCTTGTCGAGCCCGCCCCGACTGTGCGATATAGGTCTGGACCTTTCCGACGGACGGAGGCCGCACCGTGCAACGCCCGTTCCCCCCACGCCGCTCGCTCGCCCCGGCAGCACTTCTCGCGCTCGCCCTCACCGCCTGCTCCGCCGCCGGAGCCGAACCGGAGGACACCCGCGCCCCCACCGCACCCACCGGCGTCACCGCCACCTCGGGCAGTTCGACCACCGTCCACGTCATGTGGAGCGCGGCCACCGACGACCGCGCCGTCACCGGCTACGAGGTCTACCGCGAGGGCCGCAAGGTCAAGGACCTCCCCGCCACCACCCTCATGACCGACGTCGTCGGCCTCGCCCCGGCCACCCCCCACCGCTTCACCGTCCGCGCCCGCGACGCCGCCGGCAACGCCTCGCCGCCCAGCGCCACCGTCACCGCCACCACGCTCCCGGCCGCCGCCGAGGACCGCACGCCCCCCACCGCCCCGACCGGCCTCCGCGTCACCCCCGACGGCAGCCGCGCCGCCGTCCTCCGCTGGTCCCCGGCCCGGGACGACACCCGGGTCACCGCGTACGACGTCTACCAGGCCGACACCCGCGTCCACACGGTCCCGGGCACCGCCACCGACGCCCGCCTCACCGGCCTGCGCCCCGGCACCGCCTACGCGTTCACCGTCCGCGCCCGCGACGCCGCCGAGAACTCCTCCCCGGACAGCAACGCGGTCGACCTCACCACCGCCCCGGCCCCGGGCGCGCCCCCGAACACCGCCCCCACCGACCTCACCGCCACCGCCGCCAAGGGCGGCGAGATCACCCTCACCTGGACCCCGCCGAAGACGGACGCCCCGGTCACCCACCACGAACTCCACCTCAACGGCCGCTTCACCACCACCATCGTCTGGGGCACCGCACCGCCCCCCGGCCGCGCCACCTACGCCTTCCCGGTCACCGACCCCCCGGGCACCCGCTACACCGTCACCCTCCGCGCCCGCCTCCCCGACGGCACCTGGGGCGACTTCTCGGCCCCGAGGACGGTGGTCGTGCGCTGAAACGCCCCCGAACTGCGGCGACACACCTGGCCCCTGGTCCTTGCAGCCCGGAAGCGCCCACCCGGAACTACCCTGGGAAGCGTGGCCGAGACCGTTCTCACCAACACCGGGTTCGACAGGTTCCTCGAACTCGTCGGCGGAGCACCCGAGCACCGAGAGCCCGCGTTCGCGCGGGCCGCGGAGGCGGTGCTCGGGCTCCTCGCGCTCCGGGGCGCCGACCGGGGGACGGGCGTGCCCGAGCCGACGCCCGAGCTGGTGCGGCAGCTCCTCGTGGAGGACCTGCCCGCGTTCGTGTACGTGCCGCCCGGCGAGCTCGCGCTCTACCCCGCCGTGCTCGGGGCGCTCGCCGCCCGCTTCGACGGGGACGGCGCCGAGCGGATCGCCCGGGCGGTCGCGGAGGCCGGGCCCGACTTCGAACGGGCCATGAACGACCCCGGGAACCTTACCTGGCACCGCTGGTACGCCTCCCTCCTGCGGAGCTGCGGCGCCGACCTCACCGACCCCGAGGACGTGCGCCGCAGGCTCGCCGCCCTCGACGGCGCGCCCCTGCCCGACGGCGTGCGCCGGGCCGACCTCATGGGGCGGACCGCCCTCGCGGACGTCCTGCTCACCGAGGCCCTCACGCGCGCGTACGTCCGGGACGCCGAGGCCCCGCCGCCGATCGGGCCGCTGCTCACCGACCACGCCGTGGCGACCGGCATCGGACAGGTGGCCACCGCGCTCCAGGACCGGTGGACCGCCGCCGGACTGGCCGCACAGCTCGCCGGACCGTACGCGCACTACGCCCCCGGCCCCGACGCCTTCCCCCACCTCGTCCTGGCCGACGCCCTCCTCGACGAGCACCTCGACCACTACGGCGACCCCGCCGCCCCCGTGCCCCCGCCGCCCGCGATCGAGTCCGGCGACCCCGAGGACGACGCGAACGCCCTCCTCACCGCCGTCGAGGAGCTCGCGGAGGAGGAGTTCGAGCCGTACGGGGGCGAGGCCCCGCACCTCCTCTACGTGGTCTACCAGCGCGGCTGCTCCGCCGAGTCCGTCGCCCGCAAGGCCGCCGAGTACGAGGACTGGACCGTCGACCCGGCCCTGGAGGACCTGCCCGTCCCGGTGCCGGACGGCGCGCCCGACGCGTACGAGGTCCCGCCCGTGCCGGAGCTCGTCCGGCTCCTGGGCACCCCGGAACTGGACGAGGCCGACCGCGCCCGGCTCGCGGGACCCGCCCGGGACCTGGCCGCCGTCCTCGACCGGCTCGCCGCCACCGGCCTGGTCTTCCGGAGCGGCGACGCCTTCGGCCTCACCCCGCGCGGCGCGGGCGCCGTGCGCTATCTGCTCGCCGTGCGCGGGATCGCCGCGCCGGACGCCGCCGGGGCCGCCGCCTGGCCCGCGCCCGTCCTGGTCGCCGCCGCCGGGGGCTGGTCCGCGTCCGTCGCCGCGCGCGTCCTCGCCGACTGGCTCCACGCGCGCGTGGACACCGCCCACGCCTGGACCCAGCTGCTCGACGCCCTCGGAACCGTCCACGCCGGCACCTCCGAAGCGGCCGCCGTCCGGGGGCTCTTCACCGCCCTGGACACCGGCACCGCCCCGCCCGGGACGCTGCGCGCCGCCCTCCGCGACCCCGTGATCGGCGCGTACGCCCTCCGGGCCCTGGAGGAGCGGGGCGAGGAGGCGGACCCGGTCCAGGTGCCGACCTCGGCCCGGGCCCTGCGCGTCCTCGACGCGCTGCCCGCCAAGAAGGGGCCCCTGGAGTCCCGCCGCGCGGCCTTCGACGCGACGGCCGCCGCCTGGCCCGGCGGCTCGGCCGCCCTGGTCCGCGCGATGGCCGAGGCGGACCGCCACGAGGCGGAACGCGTCCTCGGCCCGCTCGGCATCGCCCTGCCCTGACGAGGGGGAGGCGGGGGAAGCGGAAAGGGAACGGGCCCCGCTCCCGGTGCTGTGCGACACCGGGGGCGGGGCCCGTCCGAAAAGCCGTCCGGCGACTGTGCGGGCAGCCGGATCAGCCGTACGGGGCGAGTCAGCCGACCAGCTGCTCGTACGCGGGAAGCGTCAGGAAGTCCGCGTAGTCCGCGTCGAGGGAGACGCGGAGCAGCAGGTCGTGGGCCTGCTGCCACTTTCCGGCCGCGAAGGCCTCCTCGCCGATCTCGGCGCGGATCGCGGCCAGTTCCTCGGCGGCGACCTGGCGGGCCAGCTCGGGGGTGGCCTTCTCGCCGTTCTCGAAGACGACGCCCGCGTTGATCCACTGCCAGATCTGGGAGCGGGAGATCTCGGCGGTGGCCGCGTCCTCCATCAGGTTGAAGATGGCGACGGCGCCGAGGCCGCGCAGCCACGCCTCGATGTAGCGGATGCCGACCTGGACGGCGTTGCGCAGGCCGTCGTAGGTGGGCTTCGCGTCGAGCGAGTCGATCGCGATCAGGTCGCCGGCCGCGACGGAGACGTCCTCGCGCAGGCGGTCCTTCTGGTTGGGCTTCTCGCCGAGGACGGCGTCGAAGGAGGCCAGCGCGATCGGTACCAGGTCGGGGTGGGCGACCCAGGAGCCGTCGAAGCCGTCGCCGGCCTCGCGGTCCTTGTCGGCCTTGACCTTCTCGAACGCGACCTTGTTGACCTCGGCGTCCTTGCGGGACGGGATGAAGGCCGCCATGCCGCCGATCGCGTGCGCGCCGCGCTTGTGGCAGGTGCGCACGAGGAGTTCGGTGTACGCGCGCATGAACGGGGCCGTCATCGTGACCAGGTTGCGGTCCGGCAGGACGAACTTGGCGCCGCCGTCGCGGAAGTTCTTGACGATGGAGAAGAGGTAGTCCCAGCGGCCCGCGTTGAGGCCCGCGGCGTGGTCGCGGAGCTCGTAGAGGATCTCCTCCATCTCGTACGCGGCCGTGATGGTCTCGATGAGGACCGTGGCGCGGACGGTGCCCTGCGGGATGCCGACGTAGTCCTGGGCGAAGACGAAGATCTCGTTCCAGAGGCGGGCCTCCAGGTGCGACTCCGTCTTCGGCAGGTAGAAGTACGGGCCCTTGCCGAGGTCGATCAGGCGCCGGGCGTTGTGGAAGAAGTACAGGCCGAAGTCGACGAGCGCGCCGGGCACCGGCCGTCCCTCGAAGGCCAGGTGACGCTCCTCCAGGTGCCAGCCGCGCGGCCGCATGACGACCGTCGCCAGCTCGTCGGCGGGCTTGAGGGCGTACGACTTGCCGGAGCGCGGGTCCGTGAAGTCGATGTTCCGGGTGTACGCGTCGATCAGGTTCAGCTGGCCCAGGACCACGTTCTCCCAGGTCGGCGCCGAGGCGTCCTCGAAGTCGGCGAGCCACACCTTCGCACCGGAGTTGAGCGCGTTGATCGTCATCTTGCGGTCGGTGGGGCCGGTGATCTCGACCCGGCGGTCGTTCAGGGCCGCCGGGGCCGGGGCGACCTTCCAGGAGTCGTCGGCGCGGATCGCGGCGGTCTCCGGGAGGAAGTCCAGGGTGGACGTGCGGGCGATCTCGGCGCGGCGCTCCGCCCGCCGGGCGAGGAGCTCGTCCCGGCGCGGGGTGAACCGCCGGTGCAGTTCGGCGACGAAGGCCAGGGCGGCCTCGGTGAGCACCTCTTCCTGGCGCGGCAGGGGCTCGGCATCGACGACGGCCAGGGGGGACGGCGCTGGTGCGGACATGAACTGTCACTTCCTTCAGCGGACTTCGCGGGCGGTGCCAGACGGCCGCCGGGCGTCACGGGACGGCACGGAGTGCCACCGGAGCCGAGATACGGCCGCGAGCGCCCTCCGGACTGGCAGGCGCTTCTGAACAGTGGATACTAGTTTCCTCATGGTGGAAGTTCAATGGTTTGTTGACGTCGAGATTCTCCGGATCGACAGAAAGCGGCGCTCAGTGCCAGGCCGCTCACTCCAAGTGCGACAGGTCCGCCTCGGTGTCGATGTCGTAGGGCTCGGCCACGTCCGAGCAGTCCACCGGCACGATCGCGTCCCGGTGCGCCGCCAGATAGTCCCGCGCGCCCCGGTCGCCCACCGCCGTCTCCGCGATCCCCGCCCAGCGCCCGGCGCCGAACAGCACCGGATGCCCCCGCCGCCCGTCGTACGAGGCGGCCGCGAGCGAGTCCCGCGAGTCGTACGCCGCCCGCACCCGGGCCACCGCCTCCGCCCCGATCCCCGGCTGGTCGACCAGGAACACGAGCGCCGCGTCCACCCCGCGCGGATCGGCGGCGAGCGACGCCAGCCCGGCCCGCAGCGAGGAGCCCATCCCCGCCGCCCACTCCGGGTTCTCCACCAGGACGCAGCCGGGCAGCTCCGCCCGCTCCCGCACGGCGTCCGCCGACGCCCCGAGCACCACGTGCACCACCTCGCACCCGGCCGCGCGCAGCACCCCCACCGCGTGCTCCACCAGCGGGCGGCCCCGGTGGGTGAGCAGCGCCTTCGGCCGGCCCCCGAGCCGCCGGCCGCCCCCGGCGGCGAGCAGCAGACCGGCCACGACGGGGGAACGGTCGGAGGCGGACGGAGGAGTGAGGTCTTCCGGAGTCGTCATGAGGACTGCATACCGCATCCGGACGGAAACACACGGTTGCGCGAATCAGCCTTGCGGGGGGTGGCGCGGCGGGGTGGCGAAGGAGTTAACTGGCCCGACTCGCGGCGCCCGGCCATCGTGCGGAGGGTCGGTCCGGAGCGTTTCCGCGTACTCGGGGTGTGGAGTTCTGCGCACAGTGTCGTGCGAGGGGGAGAACCATGTTGCGAAGCGTGGAGCAGAGGCCGGTGGGCATCGAGGGCGTGGACCCCAGGGTGACCGAGCTGAGGTCGGCCGTGTCCCGGCTGCGGCGCGAACTCGCCGCGCACCGGGCCGAGTTCGCCGACCGGGAGATCGCCGAGGGGGAGCTCGCGGCGCTCGACGCCATGGTGCTCGGCGGCGCTCCGGAGGTACGGCGGCTGCGCCGCTCCCTGCTGATCGTCGCGGGCTGCGTCGGCTCCGTCAGCGCCCTCGCCGACGCCCTGGCCGGGGTCCGCCGCGCCGTCGAGCTCTTCGGCGCGCCGCCGGAGCGCGGCGCGGAGAACTGAGGGACCGTCAAGCGGCCGCCCTGAGACGGGAGCTCACCGTCTGATCAGCCGCCGGGCCGTCGCCGCCGCCACCGCCGCCGTGCGGGAGTCCACGCCCAGCTTCGCGAAGATGTGGACCAGATGGGACTTCACCGTCGCCTGGCTCAGGAACAGCGCCTTGCTGACCTGGAGGTTCGACAGGCCCTCGCCGACCAGCTGGAGCACCTCCAGCTCGCGCTTGGTCAGCGCCTCCGCCGGGGTCCGCATCCGGTCCATCAGCCGGTGCGCCACCGCCGGCGCGAGGGCCGATTGCCCGGCCGCCGCCGTCCGGACCGCCGCCGCCAGCTCCTCCGGCGGCGCGTCCTTCAGGAGGTAGCCGGAGGCGCCCGCCTCCACCGCCGCCAGGATGTCCGCGTCCGTGTCGTACGTCGTCAGGATCAGCACCTTCGGCCCGTCCGGCGCCGCCGTGATCGCCGCCGTCGCCTCCGAGCCGTGCGCCCCCGCGCCGAACTGGAGGTCCATCAGGACCACGTCCACGCCCCCGGCGGCGGCCAGTTCCACCGCCCGCTCGGCGGTGGCGGCCTCCGCGACGACCGCGAAGTCCGGCTCGGTGTCGAGGACCGCGCGCAGGCCGGCCCGTACCACCGGATGGTCGTCGGCGAGCAGCAGACGGATGGTCATGCGGAACCTCCGGAGGGAAGGGAACCCCTGTCGGGCAGCGGCAGGGAGACGGCGACGGCGGTGCCCTGGCCGGGCGCGGACTCCACGGTGAACGTGCCGCCGAGCGACTCCGCCCGCGACCGCATCGCCGGAAGCCCGAAACCGCCCTCGGACGAGGGGCGTACGGCACCGGGCTCGAAGCCCTCCCCGTCGTCGACCACGTCCAGGGTCACCGACGCGCCCATGAACGACAGGGTGATCTCCGCCCGCGAGGCCGAGGCGTGCCGCACCGTGTTCGCGAGGGCCGACCGCGCGATCCGCAGCAGCGCCACCTCGTACGGGGTCGGCAGCTCCACCGGCGTCCCGCTCACCGAGAACCGGACCCGGGGCCCGTACGGACCCGCTTCCGCCCCCGGCTCGCACAGCCGCTCCAGGGCCGCCGCGAGCGAGCCGTGCTCCAGGTCCGGCGGCGCGAGCGCCCGGACGAAGCGCCGCGCCTCCGCCAGGTCGTCCTGCGCCGCCCGGCGCGCCCGCTCGATGTGCCCGGCGGCGGGGGAGTCCGGCGGCAGCGCGCGCTCGGCCGCCCGCAGCAGCAGCTGGATCGAGGACAGGCCCTGCGCGAGCGTGTCGTGGATCTCCCGCGCGAGCCGCTCCCGTTCGGCCAGCGTCCCCGCGTGCCGCTCCGCCGCCGCCAGCTCCGCCCGGGTCGCGATCAGCTCCTCGATGAGCCGGCGCCGCCGCTCGCTCTCCCGGTAGAGGGCCTGGTAGCCGAGGACCGTCGCCACCGCGACCGCCGCGCCGAGCAGCGGCCCGATGAAGACCCCCGGGTTGAGCGCGGCGCCGTGCCCCACGTACGAGAGGATCGCCGCGCCCGCCGTCAGCGCCACCGCCGGCAGCGACCAGCGGGCGGGCAGCAGGTGCAGCTGGAGGAAGTACAGCGGGAAGGCCACCCAGAGCGCCTCCGGCGTCAGGCAGAGCATCGCCAGCCAGGACGCCCCCAGGACCCCCAGCCAGACGGCGGCCGCCCGCCGGGAGGTCCGTACCGCCGGGAGGTGCGAGCCCGCCGCGTAGACCGCTCCCGTGACCGCCGCCGCCACCGTCCCGGCGGCCGAGTGCGCCCGGACCGCCGCCAGGACGAGCAGGCCCGCCATGAGGAGGTGCAGGCAGAGGCGGAGCACGAAAGGGGCGGGGTGGAGGGAGGAGCGGTCGGTCATGATCCCTCCAGGGTAGACAGCGGGCGGCGGCACCGGCTCAACCGAAAGTTCGATCGTGGAGCCATCCGCCGCGCGATGCCCGCGAGGAGGTGCGCGGACCAGGCTGGTCGGCATGTTCGTGGCATGGAGAGACCTGAGATCCGCCAAGGGGCGGTTCACCCTCATGGGCACGGTGATCGTGCTGATCACCCTGCTCGTGGGGCTGTTGTCCGGGCTGACCGCCGGGCTCGCGCGGGAGAACGTCTCCGCGATCACCGGCCTGCCCGCCGACCGGCTGGCCTTCGCGGCGCCGCCGCCCGGCCGGTCGGCCTCCTTCACCGACTCGACGGTGACGGAGGAGCAGTGGCGGGCCTGGGCGGAGCGGCCCGGGGTGACGGGCGCGGCGCCGCTCGGCATCCGTACGCTCGTCGCCGCCGCCGGGGACCGCACCGCCGCCGTCTCCGCCTTCGGCGCGGAACCGGGGGCCGGGCTCGCGCCCGGCCCGGTCGCCCCGGGGAAGGTCGTCCTGTCCGGGCCGGCGGCCGGGGAGCTGGGCGCGGGCGTCGGTGACGCGGTCCGCCTCGGGCCCCTGGAGGCCACCGTCGCGGCGGTCTCCGGCGACGCCTCGTACAGCCACACGCCCGTCGTGTGGACCTCCCTCGACGACTGGCAGAGGCTCGGCCACAGCGGCACCACGGCCCTGGAACAGGCCACGGTCATCGCCCTGAGCGGCGGAGACGGGACCGACTGGGCGGCCGGGGACGCCGCCGTCGGCACCGAGGCGCGGACCGTCGGCGACGCCCTCACCGCCATCGGGTCGTACCAGGCCGAGAACGGCTCCCTCCAGCTCATGCGCGGCTTCCTCTTCGCGATCTCCGCGCTGGTCGTCGGGGCCTTCTTCACCGTCTGGACCATCCAGCGCGCCGGTGACGTCGCCGTCCTCAAGGCGCTCGGCGCCTCCACCCCGTACCTCCTGAAGGACGCCCTCGGGCAGGCCGTCCTCGTGCTCGCCGCCGGGACCCTGCTCGGCACCGCGCTCGCGGCCGGCATCGGCGCCCTGGTCGGCGGCGGGGACGTGCCCTTCGCCCTGGAACCGCTCACCGTCCTCGGCCCTGCCGCCGTCATCGTCGTCCTCGGCGTGCTCGGCGCGGCCCTGTCCGTCCGGCGGATCACCGCCGTCGACCCCCTCACGGCCCTGGGCAGCGCCCGATGAGCCCCGCACCGGAGCGCCCCACGCCGCACGGCCCGATGAACCCCCTCACCCCGCACCGGAGCACCCGATGAGCCTCGTCCTCGACGGCGTCACCCTCACCTACCCCGACGGCGACGGCCGGCTCACCGCCCTCGACGCCGTCTCCCTCGCCGTCCCCGCCGGGACGCTCACGGCGGTCGTCGGCCCCTCGGGGTCCGGCAAGTCCAGCCTGCTCGCGGTGGCCGCCACCCTCGTCACCCCGGACCGGGGGCGGGTCGTCGTCGCCGGTACGGACACGGGGGCGCTCACCCCGGCCGCCAAGGCGCGGCTGCGGCGCGAGCACGTCGGGATCGTCTTCCAGCAGCCCAACCTGCTGCCCTCGCTGAGCGCGGCGGAGCAGGTGCGGGTGATGGCCCACCTGTCGGGCCGCTCCCCGAAGGCGGTACGGGGCCGGGCCCTGGACCTGCTCGACGCGGTGGGCCTCGCGGACCTGGCCGGGCGCCGGCCGCACCAGCTGTCGGGTGGCCAGCGGCAGCGGGTCAACATCGCGCGGGCCCTGATGAACGAGCCGTCCGTCCTCCTGGTCGACGAACCGACCAGCGCCCTCGACCACGAGCGCGGGGCGGCGGTCGTGGACCTCCTCGCCCGCCTGACGCGGGAGCGGGGGACGGCGACGGTCCTGGTCACCCACGACCGGACCCATGCGGCCGGGACGGACCGCACGGTCACGGTCCGGGACGGACGGCTCTCGGAGGCCGTACCGGTGTGACGCCTCCCGGCACGCGCGAGGGCGCCCGGAACCAGGTGCGGTTCCGGGCGCCCTCGCGCGCGGTGACGGGTCAGCCCTGGCCGTTGCCCGCCGTGTTCGCCAGCGCCGCCGACAGGTCGCGCGCCACTTCCTGGAGGATCGGGACGATCTTCTCGGTGGCGGCCTCGGTGACCCGGCCCGCCGGGCCCGAGATGGAGATGGCGGCGGCGGTGGGGGAGTCCGGCACGGAGACCGCGAGGCAGCGGACCCCTATCTCCTGCTCGTTGTCGTCGACCGCGTACCCCGCCTCGCGGACCGCGACGAGCGCGTCGAGGAAGCCCTCGGGCGTGGTGATGGTCTTCTCGGTCGCGGCCGGCATCCCGGTGCGGGCGAGCAGCGCGCGCACCTCCTCCGGCGGGGTGTGCGCGAGGAGCGCCTTGCCGACGCCGGTCGAGTGCGGCAGGACCCGCCGGCCGACCTCGGTGAACATGCGCATCGAGTGCTTGGACGGCACCTGCGCCACGTACACGATCTCGTCGCCGTCGAGCAGCGCCATGTTCGCCGTCTCGCCGGTCTCCTCGACGAGCCGGGCGAGGTACGGCCGGGCCCAGGTGCCGAGGAGGCGGGAGGCGGACTCGCCGAGCCGGATGAGCCGGGGGCCGAGCGCGTACCGCCGGTTGGGCTGCTGGCGCACGTAGCCGCAGGCGACGAGGGTGCGCATCAGGCGATGGATGGTGGGGAGCGGGAGCCCGCTGCTGGCGGAGAGCTCGCTCAGCCCGACCTCGCCCCCGGCGTCGGCCATCCGCTCCAGGAGGTCGAAGGCGCGCTCGAGGGACTGGACGCCCCCGCTCGCGGCGGGTTTGGCGGCGTCGGTGGTGCTGGCGCTGGACGTCGGCACGTCACGGTCCTTTCGGGGCGGGCGGGCAAGGCAGCAGCCTACCGGGCCACCGGCCGGGGCACACGGCCCCGGTCCCGGCGTCGGCGCCGGTCAGGGGGTGTTTGTCCGGTGTCGGAGAGGGCCCGGAGAGGCCCGGGACGGCCCCGCATGTGCGGAGCTACGTTCTACTGTACGAAATTTACATTCCACTCTGTGGAAACGTCCAAGCCGGGTTCGGCGGTCCCGGATGCTGGAAGTGTGCCCTTGACGACATGTCGTCCGGAAGTGAAGACTCCTTCAACAGTTCGTTGAATTTCTCCGTGGAGCCCGCCCCGAGCAGGGACGGCTCCCTCCAGGAGCAGTGGAAGAAGGGGTACGGGTGGACGTCAACCTGGTCCTGCGCTCGACGCGCGTCATCACCCCCGAGGGGACGCGCCCGGCGTCGATCGCCGTCTCCGGAGGGACGATCGCGGCCGTGCTGCCGTACGACGCCGAGGTGCCCGCCGGCGCCCGGCTGGAGGACGTCGGCGACGACGTCGTCCTGCCCGGACTCGTCGACACCCACGTGCACGTGAACGACCCCGGCCGCACCGAGTGGGAGGGCTTCTGGACCGCCACCCGCGCGGCCGCCGCCGGCGGCATCACCACCCTGCTCGACATGCCGCTCAACTCGCTGCCGCCGACCACCACCGTGGAGAACCTGCGGGTCAAGCAGGACGTCGCCCGCGCCAAGGCCCACGTCGACGTCGGCTTCTGGGGCGGCGCCCTGCCCGACAACGTCAAGGACCTGCGGCCGCTCCACGACGCCGGAGTCTTCGGCTTCAAGTGCTTCCTGTCGCCCTCCGGCGTGGAGGAGTTCCCCGAGCTCGACCAGGAGCGCCTCGCGACCTCGCTCGCCGAGATCTCCGGCTTCGGCGGCCTGATGATCGTGCACGCCGAGGACCCGCACCACCTCGCCGCCGCGCCGCAGCGCTCCGGCGGCGCGTACGCCGACTTCCTCGCCTCCCGGCCCCGGGACGCCGAGAACACGGCCATCGGGAACCTGATCGGCCAGGCCCGCAGGCTCGACGCCCGCGTCCACGTCCTGCACCTCTCCTCCTCCGACGCCCTTCCGGCCATCGCCGCCGCCCGGGCCGAGGGCGTGAAGATCACCGTCGAGTCCTGTCCGCACTTCCTCACGCTCACCGCCGAGGAGATCCCGGACGGCGCCACCGAGTTCAAGTGCTGCCCGCCGATCCGCGAGGCCGCCAACCAGGACGCGCTGTGGCAGGGGCTCGCGGACGGCACCATCGACTGCGTCGTGTCCGACCACTCGCC
The DNA here is from genome assembly GCF_044760185.1 of Streptomyces sp. NPDC098101. Classification (NCBI taxonomy): domain Bacteria; kingdom Bacillati; phylum Actinomycetota; class Actinomycetes; order Kitasatosporales; family Streptomycetaceae; genus Streptomyces; species Streptomyces sp. NPDC098101. The sequence continues at coordinate 407,814 of NZ_JBIWAS010000001.1, forward strand.
GTCCACCGCCGACCTCAAGACCCCCGACTTCGCCTCCGCGTGGGGCGGGATCTCCTCCCTCCAGCTCGGCCTGCCCGCCATCTGGACCGAGGCCCGCCGCCGCGGCCACGACCTGACGGACGTCGTCCGCTGGATGTCCGAGGGCCCCGCCCGGCTCGCCGGACTCGACCGCAAGGGCGCCATCGAGGCCGGCCGCGACGCCGACTTCGCCGTCCTCGACCCCGAGGCCACCTTCACCGTCGACCCGGCCGAGCTCCAGCACCGCAACCGGATCACCGCCTACGCGGGCCGGACCCTGCACGGCGTCGTCACCTCCACCTGGCTGCGCGGCGAGCGGATCGCCGACCGCGGTGTCCTCGCCGAGCCCTCCGGCCGCCTCCTCGAAAGGAACAACTGACCCGTGAGCACCGGCATACCCTCCTTCACCGGCGACGCCAGCCCCTACGGCGGCGGCGACCCGTACGCCGACTACCGCACGGCCGACTTCCCCTTCACCCAGTACGCGGACCTCGCGGACCGGCGGCTCGGCGCGGGCGTGACCGCGGCCAACGACGAGTTCTTCGCGGAGCGCGAGAACCTGCTCAAGCCCGGTGCCGCCGAGTTCGACCCCGAGCACTTCGGCCACAAGGGCAAGATCATGGACGGCTGGGAGACCCGCCGTCGTCGTGGCGTCTCCGCGCAGCAGCCGCACCCCACCGAGGACGACCACGACTGGGCCCTCGTACGGCTCGGCGCCCCCGGCGTGATCCGCGGCATCGTCCTCGACACCGCCCACTTCCGCGGCAACTACCCGCAGGCCGTCTCCGTCGAGGCCGCCTCCGTCGCCGGCTCGCCCTCGCCCGAGGACCTCCTCGCCGACGACGTGAAGTGGACGGTGCTCGTCCCGCGCACCGCCGTCGGCGGCCACGCGGCCAACGGCTTCGCCGTCGACGTCGAGCAGCGCTTCACGCACCTGCGCGTCAACCAGCACCCCGACGGCGGCATCGCCCGCCTCCGCGTGTACGGAGAGGTCGCCCCCGACCCGGTGTGGCTGGGCGTCCTCGGCACCTTCGACCTCGCGGCCCTGGAGAACGGCGGTCAGGTGGAGGACGCCTCCGACCGCTTCTACTCCCCGGCCACCAACACCATCCAGCCGGGCCGCTCCCACAAGATGGACGACGGCTGGGAGACCCGCCGCCGCCGCGACAAGGGCAACGACTGGATCCGCTACGCCCTGGTCGCCGAGTCCGAGATCCGCGCCGTCGAGATCGACACCGCCTACCTCAAGGGCAACAGCGCGGGCTGGGCCGCCCTCTCCGTCGCGGCCGAGGGCTCGGAGGAGTGGACCGAGGTCCTGCCCCGGACCCGCCTCCAGCCCGACACCAACCACCGCTTCGTCCTGGACGCCCCGGCGGTCGGCTCCCGCGTCCGGATCGACATCTACCCGGACGGCGGCATCTCCCGCCTCCGCCTCTTCGGCTCCCTCACGGAGGCCGGTACGGCGCGGCTGACCGCCCGCCACCAGGAACTGGGCGGCTGACCTCCCGGGGCGCCCCGCCGACAGGGCGCCCCGGGCCCCCGCCCCCGCCGGGCGACCCGCCCGGCCCCCACGACCCGGGCGGGACACGACACCCCGCCCGGCCCCCGAGGGCGCACCGACCCGACAGCACCGGTGCGCCCTCGCGCACGTCCCCGGACTCCCGGCCGGGAGTCCGGAAAGCGCGTGGCGCCGGCGGACCCGGACCGGATCCGCCACGTCCTTGCCGCCCCTGGTCGGCCGTTACGCCGCGTGTCCCCCGTCCACCGAGAACTCCGCCCCCGTCACGTACCGCCCCTCCGGGCCCGCCAGGAAGGCGACCATCGACGCCACCTCGTCCGGGGTGCCGAAGCGGCCGAGGGCCGTGAGGGCCGTCTGGCCCTCCGCGAGCGGGCCGTCCGCCGGGTTCATGTCGGTGTCCACGGGGCCGGGGTGGACGAGGTTCGCCGTGATCCCCCGGCCGCCCAGCTCGCGGGCGAGCCCCTTCGTGAGGCCCGTCAGGGCGGTCTTGCTCATCGCGTACAGGGCCCCGCCGGGGCCCGGCACCCGCTGGGTCATGCAGCTGCCGATCGTGACGATCCGGCCGCCGTCCGGCAGCCGGACCGCCGCCGCCTGGCAGGCGAGGAAGACCGCCCGGACGTTCACGGCGAGGACCCGGTCCACGTCCGCGAGGGTCAGCGACTCCAGCGGGCCGAGGACCCCGACGCCCGCGTTGTTCACCAGGACGTCGAGCCGTCCCAGGGCGTCCGCCGCCCACGCGACCGCGCCCGCCGCGTCCCCGGGGTCGGCCGCGTCGGCCCGCAGCGGCAGCGCCTTCCGGCCCGTCGCCTCGATCCGGGCCGCGACCTCCGCGGCCCGCTCCTCGTCCCGTACGTAGGTGAAGGCCACGTCCGCGCCCTCTTGGGCGAGCCGTACCGCCGTCGCCGCGCCGATCCCCCTGCTGCCGCCCGTCACCAGGACCGCCGTGCCGTGCGTCGTGAACATCCCGAACCTCCGTGGAAGAACTAAGTGGTTGCGGGTTCAATAAAAGTCGGAGGAGCGGGCGGACGCTGGCGGCAATCGGACGCCGACCCCGCCGGCGGACCGATGAGTTCCGCCCGGCGGCGCGGTCGGAGCTTTCGGAACACGATGGTCCGCAGACGCAGACGCAGACGCGGATACGACGGCCCGGAGCCGTGGAAGACGGTCCGGAGACACGGAAGGGGCACCCGCCATGGCCACCCTCAGCCTCACCCAGTTCCTCACCCTCGACGGCGTCGTCCAGGCCCCCGGCGGCCCCGACGAGGACCGCAGCGACGGCTTCGAGCACGGCGGCTGGTCCGTGCCGTACGGGGACGAGGACTTCGGGCGGTTCGTCGACGAGGTCTTCACCCGGCCGACCGCCTTCCTCCTCGGCCGCCGCACCTACGACATCTTCGCCGGCTACTGGCCGAAGCGGACCGACCCCGGCGACCCGGTCGCGACCAAGCTGAACGCCCTCCCCAAGTACGTCGCCACCACCACCCTCACCGAGGCCGACTGGGCCGGGACCACCCTGCTCCGCGGCGACGTCGCCCGGGAGGTCGCGGAACTCAAGGAGCGGCTCGACGGCGAGATCCAGATGCACGGCAGCGCCGGCCTCGCCCGCACCCTCCTCGACCACGACCTCATCGACACCCTCCACCTGCTCGTCTTCCCGGTCGTCCTGGGCACGGGCCGCCGCCTCTTCACCGACGGGGTCCGCCCCACCGCCTTCCGCCCCGCCGGGTCGCGCACCACCGGCGCGGGCGTCGCCATCCACACGTACGAGCTCGAAGGACGCCCCGCGTACGGCAGCTACTGACCGGCCACGGAAAGATGTAGCCACCACGGGCCGCCCCGGGTACGGTGATCCTCCGCGTGCGAGCCGCCGAAGTCTCCACCCCGTCCGAAGACTTGGAGAAACGGCCCGATGTCGGCTCCGTCGTTCGCCGCCCCCCTGCCCCTCGGCGCCCCGCGCCGGACCTGGCTCACCGACCTGCCCGTCCTGCTGGTCGCCGTCTTCTGGGGCGCCAGCTACCTCGCGGCCAAGGGCATCACCACCACCCACACGGTCGTCGCCGTCCTCGTCCTGCGGTTCGCGGTGGTGCTGCCCGTCCTCGTCGCCGCCGGATGGAGCAGGCTCCGCGCCCTGACCGCCGCCCAGTGGCGCGGCGCCGGAACCCTCGGGCTGATCCTCGGCGGGATCTTCCTCCTGGAGACCTACGGCGTCGTCCACACCTCCGCCACCAACGCGGGCCTGATCATCAGCCTCACCATGATCTTCACCCCGCTCGCCGAGGCCGCCGTCACCGGCGTCCGGCCGACGCGCGCCTTCCTCGCCGCCGCCGGGCTCTCCGTCACGGGCGTCGTCCTGCTCACCCAGGGCGGCGGCTTCACCGCCCCCTCCACCGGCGACCTGCTCATGCTGCTCGCCGCCCTCGCCCGTACCGTCCACGTCCTGGCCATGTCCCGGATCGCGGCGGTCCGCTCGGCCGACTCGCTCTCCCTCACCACCGTCCAGCTCGGCTCCGCCGTCGCCGTGTTCGCCGTCATCGCCCTCTTCCCCGGCACCGGCGCCTCCCCCTGGGCCACGGCCCTCGACTTCGGCCCGCGAGAATGGGCCGGGCTGGTCTTCCTCTCCGTCTTCTGCACGCTCTTCGCCTTCTTCGTGCAGATGTGGGCGGTCCGCCGCACCTCCCCGTCCCGGGTCAGCCTCCTCCTCGGCACCGAACCCCTCTGGGCCGCCGCCGCGGGCATCGCCCTGGCCAGGGACCGCCCCGGCGCCCTCGGCCTCGCGGGCGCGGTCCTCGTCCTCGCGGGCACCACCTGGGGCCGCCGCGCCGCCGACGGAGCCGACCGGACGGACGGGGCCGACCTGACGGACAAGACCGGCCGAACGGACAAGGCCGACCGGGCCGTCGGGGCCGGCGAGGACACGAGGTAGGTTCTCCGTCCATGTCCTCGTCCACGCGTTCCCTCGTCCACACCAACGAGTTCAGGGCCCGTGCCCGCCGCGCCCAGGGCTGGGGGATCGGCCTGCTCGCCGTCGCCGGCCTCCTCTGGATCTGGTTCGCCGTCCACCTCGTCACCCCGTACGAGGACGGCGACGGCCGCGGCAGCCCCTGCCCCGCCCTCCTCACCAGCGAATACGTCCACCACGAGTCGTGCGTCGAGGAGCGCGACTGGCCCGGGCTCGTCGCCCTCCTCGGCGGCTCCCTGCCCTTCGCCGTCGCCGGTGCCGCCCTCTACACCAGCGGCTCCGCCGCGCAGCGCACCGCCGACTACCTCGCCGAGGTCACCCGCCTGGACTCCGCCAAGGCCTGAGGACCCCGCTCAGGACTTCGGCACCCGGTCCGAGACGATCAAAACGACCCCGCCGAGCACCGCTATCACGATGTTCGCGAACAGCTCCCGCCCCTCCAGGAACCACACGTTCTCCGTCAGGAACCGGGTCAGGCCCATGAACCGGAACCAGCCGTCCGTCAGCTCGCGGACCACTCCGCACACACCGGCCAGGGCGATCACGGCACCGACGGTCTCCAGGAATCTCTTCATGTCCCGATCATGACCGGGGCGGGGGAGCGCCCGCGTCCGACCCCGGTCCCCGCCCGCCGCTACCGAAGTACCGACCTCCGCGACTTCGGTAGCGACCCGGCCCGCCGATGCCCGGCCGGGCGCCCCGGCTGCGTACATTGCGGACATGACCCGCACGGACCGGCAGCGCTGGCTGCTCCCCTCCCACCTGGTCGAACCGGGCGGGAGCGGGGCGGCCCGGCCCCGTCGTACCGTCCGCGACTGGATCGTGGACACCTCGCTCTTCCTGCTCGCCGCCCTCGTCGGGCTCGTCGCCGCCGACACCAGCGCGCAGTACACCAGCGAGCCCGTCATCCTCTTCGACCAGCTCGCCGGAGCCCTCGCCTGCTGCGCGCTCTGGCTGCGCCGCCGGTGGCCGGTCGGGCTCGCGGTCGCCCTCTCCCTGGCGAACGTGGTGGCGCCGGTCGCCGCAGGCGCCCTCCTCGCGAGCCTGTTCAGCGTCGCCGTACGCCGTCCCTTCCGGGAGGTCGCCTGGATCTGCGCGCTCGCCGTCGCCACCTCGGTCGTCCAGGTCTTCCTCCGCCCCGACCCCACCACCAACCGCACGCTCTCCCTCGTCCTGGGCTTCGTCCTCGTCCTGCTCGTCACCGCCTGGGGGATGCTCGTCCGCTCCCGGCGCCAGCTCGTCGAGGCCCTCAGGGAGCGCGCCCGCCGCGCCGAGGCCGAGGCCGAGCTGCGCGCCGCCCAGGCCCAGCGGCTCGCCCGCGAGGCCATCGCCCGCGAGATGCACGACGTCCTCGCCCACCGGCTCACCCTGCTCAGCGTGCATGCCGGAGCCCTGGAGTTCCGGCCCGACGCCCCGCCCGAGCAGATCGCCCGCGCCGCCGGAGTCATCCGCGACAGCGCCCACGAGGCCCTCCAGGACCTCCGCGAGATCATCGGCGTCCTGCGCGCCCCCGACGAGGACGGCGAGGGGAACCGGCCGCAGCCCACCCTCGCCACCCTCGGCGCGCTGGTCGAGGAGTCCCGCGAGGCCGGCGCGGAGGTCGTCCTCGACACCACCGTCGACGACCCGGCCGCGGTCCCCGCCGCCACCGGCCGCACCGTCTACCGCATCGCGCAGGAGGGCCTCACCAACGCCCGCAAGCACGCCCCCGGCACCCCCGTCACCGTCACCGTCCGCGGCCGCCCCGGCGAAGGGCTCACCGTCGACGTCCACAACCCGGCCCCCGCCGGACCCGTCCCGCACGTCCCCGGCTCCGGCCAGGGCCTCATCGGACTCACCGAGCGCGCCGCCCTCGCCGGCGGCCGCCTCGCCCACGGCCCGGCCCCCGACGGCGGGTTCGCCCTGCACGCCTGGCTACCGTGGCCCCCATGACCATCCGGCTGCTCATCGTCGACGACGACCCCCTGGTCCGCGCGGGCCTCACCCTCATGCTCGGCGGAGCCGACGGCCTGACCATCGTCGGCGAGGGCGCCGACGGCCGGGACGTCCCCGAACTCGTCGCCCGGCACGCCCCCGACGTCGTCCTCATGGACATCCGGATGCCGCACGTCGACGGCCTCACCGCCACCGAACTCCTGCGCGCCCGGCCCGACGCCCCCGAGGTCGTCGTCCTCACCACCTTCCACGCCGACGAACAGGTCCTGCGCGCCCTGCGGGCCGGAGCCGCCGGCTTCGTCCTCAAGGACACCCCGCCCGCCGAGATCGACGCCGCCGTCCGCCGGGTCGCCGCCGGGGACCCCGTCCTCTCCCCGGCCGTCACCCGCCAGCTCATGACCCACGTCGCGGGCCGGCCGGGGCAGCCCCGGCGCGCCACGGCGGCCGACCGGCTCGCCGGACTCGCCGACCGGGAACGGGAGGTGGCCGTCGCCGTCGGCCACGGCCGCTCCAACGCGGAGATCGCGGCCGAGCTGTACATGGGCGTGCCCACCGTCAAGACGTACGTCTCCCGGATCCTGGCCAAGCTCGGCCTCAACAACCGCGTCCAGATCGCCCTCCTCGTCCACGACGCGGGCCTCCTGGACGAGGAGGAGGGCGCGTAGGACGGCCCTCGGAGGAACACCCCTCGCCGGACCGGCCCGCCCCCTCCCGGGCGTCAGCCGGAGTCCCCCACCCGCACCGGCCGCCGCTCCCGCCGCGAGCGCTCGCACGCCTCCGCGATCCGCAGCGCCGCCAGGGCCTCCCGCCCGTCGCAGGGATTGGGCGCCGCGCCGCGCGCGAGCCGTACGAAGGCGTCCAGCTCCGCCTCGTACGCCGGGGCGAACCGCTCCAGGAAGCCGGGCCACGGCTTCTCCGGCGCGGGCGGCCCCTGCGGCTCCACCGAGACGAGCGGGGTGCGCTCGTCCAGGCCCACCCCGATCTGGTCCCGCTCGCCCGCCAGCTCCATCCGCACGTCGTACCCGGCGCCGTTGCACCGGGTCGCGGTCGCCGTCACCAGCGTGCCGTCGTCCAGGGTGAGGAGCGCGGCGGCCGAGGACACGTCCCCCGCCTCCCGGAACATCGACGGGCCCGCGTCCGAGCCCGTCGCGTACACCTCGACGACCTCCCGCCCGGTCACCCAGCGCACCGCGTCGAAGTCGTGCACCAGACAGTCGCGGAAGAGGCCGCCGGAGAGCGGCAGGTACGCGGCGGGCGGCGGCTCCGGGTCGGAGGTCACCGCCCGTACGGTGTGCAGCCGGCCGAGCCGCCCCGACCGCACCGCCTCGCGGGCCGCCCGGTAGCCCGCGTCGAAGCGGCGCATGAACCCCAGCTGGAGCTCGGTGCCCGCCGCCGCCACCGCGTCGAGCGCGGCGAGCGTCCCCGGCACGTCCAGGGCGATCGGCTTCTCGCAGAAGGCCGGCAGGCCCGCCCCGGCGGCGCGGGCGATCAGCTCCGCGTGCGCCGCCGTCGCCGAGGCGATCACCACCGCGTCCGGGGCGCTCCCGAGCAGCGCGGTCACGTCCGGCGCCGCCTCCGCCCCGAGCGCCTCCGCCACCCCGGCCGCCCGCGCGGGATCCGCGTCCGTGACGACCAGGGACCCGACCTCCGGGTGCCGGGCCAGCACCCCCGCGTGGAAGCTCCCGATCCGTCCCGTACCGATGAGTCCGATGCGCATGGGCCCACCGTGGGGGTGCCCGTACCCCCTGTCAAGGCAGGCCAGGACAGCGGGCCGCCCCGCCCGCCCGCACCCTCCCGCCGTCGGCTTCCCGTCCTCCGCACCCGGGACTACGCTCCCCCCTCGCGCCCCCGGCGGGCGACCCGGCCGCCCCGGCACCGGGCCCCGCGGCGAGCCTGCCGACCCGCATGACCGATACTGCAATGCACGCCTGCAATGCGTGCAAAGGACACAAAGGAGGGCACGGCCTCGTGACCAGGCTTCGGACAGGAGGGGTACGCGCCGCGGTCGGCGCCGTGCTCGCACTCGCGCTGACGACGGCGCTCGCCGGATGCAGCAGCACCGGCGGCAAGCGGGCGGAGGACGCCCGCAAGGCCGCGCAGGCCCAGGGCAGGGCGGCCGTCGACACCCCCCGCTGGACCTTCGCGATGGTGACCCATTCGGGCGACGGCGACACCTTCTGGGACATCGTCCAGAAGGGCGCCCGGCAGGCCGCCGTCAAGGACAACATCAACTTCCTCTACGCCCACCACGACGAGGCGCAGCAGCAGGCGCAGCTGGTCGACTCGTACATCGCCAAGGGCGTCGACGGCCTGATCGTCACCCTCGCCAAGCCCGACGCCATGAAGGCCGCCGTCGAGAAGGCCGTCAAGGCCGGCATCCCGGTGATCACCGTGAACTCCGGCGCCGAGCAGTCCAAGGCCTACGGCGCCCTCACCCACATCGGGCAGGACGAGACCGTCGCGGGCGAGGCCGTCGGCGAGGAGCTCGACCGGCGCGGGAAGAAGAAGGCGCTCTGCGTCCTGCACGAGCAGGGCAACGTCGGCCACGAGCAGCGCTGCGCCGGAGCGAAGAAGACCTTTGGCGGCGAACTCGTCAACCTGTACGTCGACGGCACCAACATGCCCGACGTGAAGGCCTCCGTCGAGGCCAAGCTCCAGGCCGACAAGGACGTCGACGCCGTCGTCACCCTCGGCGCCCCCTTCGCCGACACCGCCGTCCAGGCCGCGAAGAGCGCCGGCAGCAAGGCCGAGATCGACACCTTCGACCTCAACGCCAAGGTCGCCACCGCCCTGAAGGCCGGCACCCTCGGCTTCGCCGTCGACCAGCAGCCCTACCTCCAGGGGTACGAGGCCGTCGACCTGCTCTGGCTGTACCGCTACAACGCCGACGTCCTCGGCGGCGGCAAGCCGGTCCTCACCGGCCCCCAGATCATCACCAAGGAGAACGCCGCCGACCTCGTCGCCTACGCGGATCGGGGCACCCGATGAGCTCCACCGCCCCGCCGTCCGGCATCGACCACGTCGACGAACGCCTCCTGCGCACCACCCCGCTGAAGAAGCTGCTCGCCCGCCCCGAGCTGGGCTCGGTCGTCGGCGCGGCCGCCGTCTTCGTCTTCTTCGCGCTCTTCGCCGACAGCTTCCTGCGCGCCTCCAGCCTCGGCACCGTCCTCTACGCGGCCTCCACCATCGGCATCATGGCCGTCCCCGTGGCCCTCCTGATGATCGGCGGCGAGTTCGACCTCTCCGCCGGCGTCATGGTCACCAGCTCCGCGCTGGTCTCCTCGATGTTCAGCTACCAGATGACGGCGAACGTCTGGGTCGGCGTCGGCGTCTCGCTGCTCGTCACCCTGGCGATCGGCGTCTTCAACGGCGTCATGCTGACCCGCACCGAGCTGCCCAGCTTCATCATCACGCTCGGCACCTTCCTCATGCTGACCGGCCTGAACCTGGGCCTCACCAAGCTGATCAGCGGCACCGTCTCCACCAAGACCATCGCCGACATGGAGGGCTTCCCCTCCGCCCGTGCGCTCTTCGCCTCGCAGCTGACCCTCGGCGGCGTCGAGTTCAAGGTCACCATCCTGTGGTGGTTCGGCCTGGTCGCGCTCGCCACCTGGATCCTGCTCCGCACCCGCTTCGGCAACTGGATCTTCGCGGTCGGCGGCGGCGCCGACGCGGCCCGCGCGGTCGGCGTCCCCGTCCACCGCACCAGGATCGGCCTCTACGCGGGCGTGGCCTTCTGCGCCTGGGTCTCCGGCCAGCACCTGCTCTTCTCCTTCGACGTCGTCCAGTCGGGCGAGGGCGTCGGCAACGAGCTGATCTACATCATCGCGGCCGTCATCGGCGGCTGCCTGATCACCGGCGGGTACGGCTCGGCCATCGGCTCGGCGGTCGGCGCCCTGATCTTCGGCATGACCAGCAAGGGCATCGTGTACGCCGAGTGGAACCCGGACTGGTTCAAGTTCTTCCTGGGCGCGATGCTGCTGCTCGCGACCCTCCTGAACGCCTGGATCCGCAAGCGCGTGGAGGCCACCAAGTGACGACCGGCACCTCTGTGACGACCGAGCCCGCGCCCCTCGTCGAGCTCGACGACGTCAGCAAGTACTACGGCAACATCCGCGCCCTCGAAGGGGTCTCCCTGGAGGTCCGCGCGGGCGAGATCACCTGCGTCCTCGGCGACAACGGCGCCGGCAAGTCCACCCTCATCAAGATCGTCGCCGGGCTGCACCGGCACGACGCCGGAACCTTCCGCATCGAGGGCGAGGAGGTCGTCCTGGCCAATCCGCGCGACGCCCTCGACCGGGGCATCGCCACCGTCTACCAGGACCTCGCCGTCGTCCCGCTCATGCCGGTCTGGCGGAACTTCTTCCTCGGCTCCGAGCCGACGAAGGGCCGGGGCCCCCTCAAGCGGCTCGACGTCGCGCTCATGCGTACCACCACCCGCGAGGCCCTGCTCCGCATGGGCATCGACCTGCGCGACGTCGACCAGCCCATCGGCACCCTCTCCGGCGGCGAGCGCCAGTGCGTGGCGATCGCCCGCGCCGTCCACTTCGGCGCCAAGGTCCTCGTCCTCGACGAGCCGACCGCGGCCCTCGGCGTCAAGCAGTCCGGGGTCGTCCTGAAGTACGTGGCCGCCGCCCGCGACCAGGGCCTCGGCGTGGTCCTCATCACCCACAACCCCCACCACGCCCACCTCGTCGGCGACCGCTTCGTCCTCCTCAAGCGCGGCACGATGGCCGGCAGCCACACCAAGGGCTCCGTCACCCTCGACGAGTTGACCCGGCAGATGGCCGGCGGCACCGAGCTGGAGGACCTCCGCCACGAACTGGAACGCCCCCCGGCGACGTAACGGCCCCCGTACACCCCACCTGGCAGAATCGGAGCCGATGAGTACCTACCGTGACCTCGCCCACCGCGGCTCCGCCCGCGGCACCGTGCTGCGGACCGTGGGGACCCGGGAACGGCGCTCCCACCTGACGGCCCCCCGGGTGCCGACCGTCGGCATCGACATCGGCGGCACGAAGGTGATGGCGGGGGTCGTCGACGCCGACGGCAACATCCTGGAGAAGCTCCGCACGGAGACCCCGGACAAGTCCAAGAGCCCCAAGGTCGTCGAGGACACCATCGTCGAACTGGTCCTGGACCTCTCCGACCGGCACGACGTGCACGCCGTCGGCATCGGCGCGGCCGGCTGGGTCGACGCCGACCGGGCCAGGGTCCTCTTCGCCCCCCACCTGGCCTGGCGCAACGAGCCCCTCCGGGACGCCCTCCAGGGCCGCCTCGCCGTCCCCGTCATGGTGGACAACGACGCCAACACCGCCGCCTGGGCCGAGTGGCGCTTCGGCGCCGGGCGCGGCGAGGACCACCTCGTCATGATCACCCTCGGCACCGGCATCGGCGGCGCCATCCTGGAGGACGGCCAGGTCAAGCGGGGCAAGTACGGCGTCGCGGGCGAGTTCGGCCACATGCAGGTCGTCCCCGGCGGCCACCGCTGCCCCTGCGGCAACCGCGGCTGCTGGGAGCAGTACAGCTCGGGCAACGCGCTGGTCCGCGAGGCCCGCGAGCTGGCCGCCGCCGACTCCCCGGTCGCGTACGGCATCATCGAGCGGGTCAAGGGCCACGTCCCCGACATCACCGGCCCGCTGATCACCGAGCTCGCCCGCGAGGGCGACGCCATGTGCGTCGAGCTGCTCCAGGACATCGGCCAGTGGCTCGGCGTCGGCATCGCCAACCTCGCCGCCGCCCTCGACCCCTCCTGCTTCGTCATCGGCGGGGGCGTCTCCGCCGCCGACGACCTGCTCATCGGCCCCGCCCGGGACTCCTTCCGCCGCCACCTCACCGGCCGCGGCTACCGCCCCGAGGCCCGGCTCGTCCGCGCCCAGCTCGGCCCCGAGGCCGGCATGGTCGGCGCCGCCGACCTCGCCCGGCTCGTCGCCCGCCGCTTCCGCCGCGCCAACCGGCGCCGCGTCGAGCGGTACGAGCGGTACGAGCGCTACGCCCAGGCCCTGCGCAGCGGGACCTCGGCCCGGACCGCCCGCACCCCCGAGGACCCCCCGTCGTGATCCCGACCGCCCCGCCCCCGCCTCGCCCGCCGCTGGACCGGATGCCCGAGGACCGCCGGCACATGATCCGCCGCCGCTGGCTGACGGCCGTCATCATCGTGCTCCTCGTCGGCATCCCCGCCGGCTACCTCGTCATCTCCGCGGGCCAGAGCCGCGACAGCGGCCGCGACAAGGAACGCGAGTCCTCGGCGGCGGGCCTCCAGGACAACTGGCCCTCCCAGATGAAGCGCCGGGTCTTCGAGGTCCCGATCCCCGCCGGCGCCTGGGACGTCGCCTACTACGAGACCAGCAACTGGAAGACCAGCCGGCTCTACGTCCGGTTCACGACGACCGCCGCCGGCCTCGACGTCTTCCTCGCCGAGTCCGGCGCCGCCCGCGCCCAGCTCACCCCGGGCCGGATCACCATCAGCGAGCGGGACCGCTCCATCGCCGCCTGGACCTTCCCGGCCACCCCGGCCTGGTCGGGCACCACCGTCACCCGCGAGGAGCCCCGCCCCACCACGGACATCACGGTCGACCTCACGGAACCGGCCTTTCCCCGGGTGTACGCGGTCTCGACGACCAGTCCCTGAGCCCGCGCCCGCCCGCCGTGCCCGCCCGCTCCGCGTGCTGTCGGGGGCGTGATGCCAGACACTCCTGTTAAGGGGGGTCGGCGTGTTCCGCACGGCCACGGTGAGGGTGTTCGGCGTGCTCGATGTTCCGTTCTGGTTGTGGGCGGCGTTCGCCGCGACGGTGGTGGTGTCGCTGGCGGTGGACCTGCTGGCCCACCGCACCGCGCACGTCATCGGCTTCAAGGAGGCCGCCGCGTGGAGCGGTCTGTGGGTGGGCCTCGCCCTGATCTTCGGCGCGGTCGTCTTCCTCGTCCTCGGCACCACCGCCGGAACCGAGTACACGACGGCCTGGCTGCTGGAGAAGAGCCTGTCGGTCGACAACCTGTTCGTCTTCGCCGTGATCTTCGCGTACTTCAAGGTTCCCCGCGCCTATCAGCACCGCGTGCTGTTCTTCGGCGTCATCGGCGCGCTCGTCTTCCGCGGGATCTTCCTCTCCCTCGGCGTGGCCGTGGTCGGCCGTTTCACCGCCGTGCTGTTCGTCTTCGCCCTCGTGCTCTTCTACAGCGCCTACAAACTCCTGAAGGACGAGGAGGAGAACTTCGACCCGGGCAGGAGCTTCGCCGTGCGGATGCTCCGCAAGGTCGTCCCGGTGCGGGACGAGTACGCCGGGGCGAAGTTCTTCGTCAAGGAGGCGGGCAAGAGGGTGGCGACCCCGCTGCTCGCGGTGGTCGCCGCGATCGAGGCCGCCGACCTGGTCTTCGCCGTCGACAGCGTCCCGGCGGTCCTCGCGGTCAGCGACGACGCCTTCATCGTCTACACCAGCAACGCGTTCGCCATCCTCGGCCTGCGGGCCCTCTACTTCATGCTCGCCGGGCTCCTGGACCGCTTCCACTACCTGAGCAAGGGCCTGGCGATCATCCTCGCCTTCATCGGCGTCAAGCTCGTCCTCCAGGCGTCCCACAAGACGATCAGCTCCGACATCCCGGAGATCCCCTCGCCGGTCAGCCTCGCGGTCATCGTGGTCGTCCTGGCGGGGTCCGTGGTGCTCAGCCTCAGAAGGCCTCCTCCCGCGTCCTCGGAGAAGTCCGGTCCCCCCGCCGGTCCACCGGACCGGGACGCCTGACTTCCGCGCGTATAAATTCGGACATACAGTAAAGATATGGTCAAAAAAGAGCGCGAAGTCGACGTGTACGTGTGCCAATCCTGCAAGCAGGAGGTCCCGGCCGTCCTGCACCGCCACAAGACCCTCGGCGTCTTCGTCCCCGTACCCGGCCCGGGCGCCTGCCAGAACCGCGACTGCCCCGACTACCGGCTGGACCCCCGGCACAAACACGCCTCGGACCGGTGAGCGGCGCGGACGCCCCCGCCCCGGGGCAGGGGCGTCAGGTGAGGTCGCGGTGGCGGCCCACCCCGGTGCAGAAGAGGTAGAGCGCGGGCAGCGGAGCGGCGGCGCAGACCGTCCAGAGGGCGGTGTGGACACCGGCGCAGGTGGCGAGGAGGCCGGCGGTGACCGCGCCGAGCGGCAGCGCGCCCCAGGAGACGAAGCGGACCGTGGCCATCACGCGGGACAGCAGCTCCGGGGGCGACTGGGTCTGCCGGTAGGTGCGGGTGGTGATCGAGCCGATGACGCTGCCGAAGGCGAAGCCCGCGTTGGCCAGGGCGAACCAGTACGCGTTCCCCGCCGACGTGGTCAGCGGGGCGAGCAGCAGCAGCGCGCCGCCGGCCAGGTCGGACACGATGACGCCCCGCGCGGTGCCGAGGCGCCCGGTCACCCGGACCGCGACGGCCGCGCCGGCGAGCGCGCCGACCCCGTCCATGGCGAGGACGAGACCGAGCTGTACGGCGTCCAGGCCGGCCTCGCGGACCAGGTAGAGGGGCGTGAGGGCGAGGAGGGCCGCGCTGAGGAAGTTGGCGGCGGTCGCCCAGATCATGCAGGGCCGCATGACCGGGTGCCCGGTGACGTACCGCCGGCCCTCGCGCATCAGCCGGAGCGCGCTCTCGCCGGTGCGGGGAGCGGGGCGGCTCTCGGGAAGGGTGCGCAGCAGCACGGCGGAGGCCAGGTAGCTGGCGGCGTCCACGACGAGCGCGCCGACCGGGCCGGTCGCGCCGATCAGGACGCCGCCGAGGGAGGGCCCGCCGGTGTCGGTGACGGCGTGCGTGCCGGACATGACGCTGTTGCGGGCGGCCAGCTGCCGGGCCGGGACGACGGCGGGCAGGAAGGTCGAGTTGCCGATGTCGAACAGCACCGTCGCCGCGCCGGTGACGAGCGCCGCGCACAGCAGGTGCGGATACGTGAGGGTGCCGAGCCACCAGGCGAGCGGCAGCGATCCGAGCGCCGCGCACCGCACGAGGTCGAGCGCGACCTGGAGCCGGCGCAGCGGCACGCGCTGGGCGACGACGCCGGCCGGGAGGCTGAGGAGCAGCCAGGAGACCTGTCCGGCGGCGGCGAGCAGGGCGACCTCGAAGGCGGTGGCGTCGAGGACGGTGAGGGCGACGAGCGGCAGGGCGAGGGCGGTGACGGCGGTGCCCGCGCCGCTGACCGTGGAGGCGGCCCAGAAGCGCCAGAAGACGTCCGGCGGCGAGGCCTTCCGCGCGTCGTCGCGTCGGTCGTGTTCCGGGACCGTTCGTGTTCCGCCCATCCGGCGCCCACCCCCTGGGTCTAGTCAGTCTCTTTTGGGAACTCACTTGTTCCGGGTGAGTTTCTATCGGGAACCGACCGCATGGCGCAAGATGGTTCCGACGAGCGGTCGCCGTGCGCGGAGGAGGGGGACGCTGTGACGAGGTCGGTGCCCGAGAGGGACGCGGCGTGCGCGATCGCGCAGGCGGCGGCGGTGGTAGGCGACTGGTGGAGCCTGCTCCTGCTCCGGGAGGCCGCGCGCGGACACCACCGGTTCGACGCGCTCCAGGAGGAGCTGGGCATCTCCCGGAAGGTGCTCACCGAGCGCCTGGCGCACCTCGTGGAGACGGAGGTCCTGGAGAAGGTCCCGTACCAGGACAGGCCGGTGCGGTACGAGTACCGGCTGACGGAGCGGGGCCGGGGGCTGCTGCCGGTGCTCCTGTCGATGCAGGACTGGGCGGACCGCTGGGTCTTCGGCGACGGCTCGCTCAGCGGCACCGCCGACGAGGCGGGCGCGGAGGCGAGGCGCGTCGCGGGCCTGGTGGGCGAGCGGCTGCCGCCCCTGGAGCTGCCGGGCCACCGGGACGGCGCGCCGGTGGACCCGGTGGCCGGGAGCGCGGCCACCGTCCTGTTCTGCTATCCGGCGACCGGGGCCCCCGGCCCCCTGCCGGAGGGCTGGTCGGGCATCCCCGGCACCGTCGGCTGCACCCTGGAGAACCGGCTCTTCCGGGACGCGTACGAGGACTTCCGCGCGGCGGGCGCGGAGGTGTACGGCGTCAGCACCCAACGCCCCGACGAGCAGCGGACGTTCGCGGTCGGGGAGGGCCTCCCCTTCCTCCTCCTCTCGGACGTCGACCTGCGCCTCGCCGCCGCCCTGCGGCTGCCCACCTTCCGCGCCGGACAGCTGCTGCGCCTGAAGCGGGCCGTCCTGGTGGTGGACCACGACCGCGTGGTGCGGCACGCCCGCTTCCCGGTGACGGACATCCCGGCCGCGGTGGCCGAGGCGCTGGCGGAGGCACGGCGCCTGACGGCGCGTCCGTAGACCTCCCGCCCGCGCCTACGGACGGCCCAGTCCGGCGCCGACGCCGAGGCGGCGGGCCGAGACCTCCCGCCCGCGCCTACGGACGGCCCGGCGCGTCCTCCGGGCGTACGGGGGACAGGTCCTGCTCCGCCGCCCAGGCGCGCAGCGCGGTCTCGGCCTCTTCGCGGGACAGGGGGCCGCGCTCGACGCGGAGCCGCTGGAGGTGCCGGACGGCCGCCCCCACCGCGGGGCCCTGGGGTATGCCGAGCAGGGCGATGACCTCCTTGCCGTCGAGGGGCACGGGAACCCCGGACAGCCGCTCGCGGGCGGCCCGCTCGGCCGCGGCGCGCTCCTCGGCCTCCCGCTCGACCCGGTCCCTCGCGTGCCACGCGTCGTAGTCGGCCGCGTCGCGGGCCTCCAGGGCGGCCCGGTGCCAGTCCTCCTCGTCCCGTCCCCGGCCGAGCCCCACTTCCGCGAACAGGTCGCGGTGGTCCGGCGCGCCGGGACCGGCCGGCGCCACACCGAGCCGCGCGAGCGCCGCGTTGATCGGCCAGTCCCGCCGCGGACCGCTGAACTCCGAGGCGCGCACCGGCCCCCACTCCCGCACGCCCGCCCGCCACAGGGCGGCGGTCTGCTCCCCGTCGCCGCCCCAGAAGTCCGCCTCCACATGGGCCACCGGCCCGCCCCGCGAGAGCACGCGGAGCACACGCGGCAGATCGCCGCGCAGCGCGGCGGAAAGCGGCAGCAGGCCCATGCGCCGCCCGAGCGGGGCGACCACCGCCCCGGGCACGCCCCCGGCCCGGCTGCGCAAGCGGTCGAAGTCACCCACGACGGCGTCGAGTCGGTACGACATCCGTGCACGGTAGCCGCGTTCCGGCGGAGCCGACCGACCGGGGCCCGTCCGGAGGGCCGGGCCGGCTCCGGGAGCTGCTCGTGGAAGCCGCCGGAGCCCTCGGTCCGGCCGGCGAAGTGGAGTGCGAGGATCCGGTGACAGGGGCGGGCCCGACGTGACGGTGGCACCACGTACAACCCCCCTGCCCGGTCGGGAGTCTGATCGGACGTTCTCGAACAATCGAGCGCTGTCCGTTTCCCCGGGGGGAACCTTGAAGCCCGCACGACCGGCCCGTCACCACGTCTCCGCCGCGATCACCACCGTCCTCGCCGTCACGCTCGGCGCGGGCGTCCTGACCGCACCCGCGACCGCCGCTCCCGCCGCGACCGCCGCGTCCACGGCCTCCGCCGCCCCGGTGCCGTACCCGGCGGGTACGCAGATCGTCATGGCGGGCAGGACCGGCTTCGTCACCAGCGACAGCATGACCCACTCGGGGACCCTGCGCTGGACGCGGTACGCGGACGGCGCGACGACCGAGCTGCCCCGGGGCACCCTCACCGACGTCTGCGACACCGACGTCCTCGTGACGCCCGCCCCGGGCTCCGACGCCTGGGCACCCCGCACGTTCACCCTGCGGGACATGGCCACGGGCGCCGAGCCCGTCGGGGTCGACCTCACCGCGCTCGGCGCGGACCACCGCTTCGCGGGGCTCGCCGGCTCCACCCTGATGGCCCTCGGCACGCGCCCGGACGGGACGCGGGAACTGCTGCTCCTCGACGCGACGGGCGACCCCGGGTCGGCCCGCAGGGTGGCCGGCCTCCCGGCGGACACGCGGTCCGTGTCCCTCGAGGCCTGTACGTCGCCGGGGACCGCCGTCCTCGCGTACTCCACGGGCCCGGACGGAGCCCCCACGCGCCACATGGTCACCCTGGACCTGGCGACCGCGGCGGTGACGGGCCCGACCACGACCGTCGACAGGCGCGGCGTCGCCGGCTACCCCGGGGACACCCTCGCCGTGTCGGAATCCCTCATCGCCTGGCCCGAGTACGCCGACGACCCGTACACGGGAACGCTGGCGATCGCCGACCGCGCCACCGGCCAGGTCCGGCGCGCCCCCCTGATCCGTCGGGGCGAGTACGGGATCAACGTCGGCCTGGTGGGCGACTGGGTCACGTACGCCAGTCCCGACGACCTCCTCAGCCGGGGGAAGACAGAGCCCTTCAGGGCCCGGTCCCTGGAGACCGGCGAGACGATCCCGCTGCTCGCCTACATGTCCTCCGCCGTGCCCGGTCCCGGCGGGACGCTCCTCGTGCGCGGCGGCACCGTCGAGAAGGGCGAGGGCCTCTACCGGATCGCCCCCGGCGGCGACGGCAGGCCGACCGCCGAACTGGTCGCCTCCACCGGTGAGCCCACGAGGCTCACGTACCTCGGCGACGACATGCCCGACGTGTTCGACCTGGACCGCAGCGGCGGCCGGACGCTCCTGAAGTGGAAGCTGTCCCGGGTCAACACCGACGTGTACCTGAAGCTGACCCACCGCCGCACGGGCCGGACGTACGTCCAGGAGTACAAGCCCGACCACCCCCACGTCGGCTTCTTCGGCCAGAACCTCGTCCTGGACTGGTCGGAGAGCCTCGGGTCCCCCACGCCCCTCGGCAAGGCCGCCCCGAACGGCGACTACGACTGGTCGCTGCGGGCCGTCCCGCAGAACGGCATCGGCCCGGAGATCACCGCCTCGGGCAGCTTCGAGGTCGTCCGCACGCCGAAGCCGCACGACCTCGACGACAACGGCGCCCCGGACCTGCTCGCCCGGGACGCCCAGGGCCTGCTGTGGCAGGTCGACACCCAGGCCGGCGGGACCCCCTCGCGTCTCACGACCCCCGACTCCCGCAAGCAGGCCGGACACGGCTGGAACATCTACGACCGGATCGAGTCCGTCGGCGACATCGGCGGCCGGAGCACCGCGGCCGACTTCGTCGCCCGCGACAGGAGCGGCGTGCTGTGGCTGTACTCGGGCACCGGGACCGGCTCCGGCGGGGCACTCGCCGCGAGGACGAGGATCGGCGGCGGGTGGAACACGTACACCCGGTTCACCGGCGGCAGCGACCTCACCGGTGACGGCCGCCCCGATCTCGTCGCCACCGACAAGGCGGGCGACCTCTGGCTGTACAGGGCGAACGGCGGTACGGGCGCCCCCTTCGCCGCCCGCGAGAAGATCGGCCACGGCTGGGGCGTCTACAACCAGATCACCGCCACGGGGAACCTCGGCGGCAACGCTACGGGTGACCTCGTCGCCCGCGACAAGGACGGCGTCCTCTGGCTGTACCTCGGCAGGGGCGACGGCACCTTCGCACCCCGACGGAAGATCGGCGGGGGCTGGAACCAGTACAGCGAGATCGTCGGCATCGGCGACGGCGACAAGGACGGACGCCCCGACCTGTACGGATACGGCCCCGCCGGCACCTCGTACTTCCACGCCGGAACGGGCGACTACAACAAGCCCTTCGCACCCCGCACGTCCAGCGAGGCCCTGATCGGCGAGGGCGCCGGCTACAACAGCGTCTCCTGACGCCGCACGCCCGCAAGAAAGTCGCCCCCGCCCCTACAACCCATGATGCCGATCAAGAGTCTGATCGAACAGCGCGCGCACGTTCGCGCGCTGTTTCGCATCTCATGGGGGGACCTCTTGAACTCGGCACGCAGCAAACGGCGTTGTTTCACCGCCGCCGTCACCACCGTCCTCGCGGTCACCCTCGGCGCGGGGCTCCTCGCCGCCCCGGCGACGGCGGCCCCCGCCTCCTTCGCGGCGGCGGCCGAGGCGGCGGCCGAGGCGACGACCCCGATCGCCGATCCCGGAGGCGTCCTCCTCGGCGCCGGCCGGGCCGGCTTCCTGAACCGGGCCCTCGTCGGCGACGCCCACCAACTCCGCTGGACGGCGTACGCGGACGGCACGACGACCACGCTGCCCGCGACGGGGTCGACACGCGCCCAGGTCTTCTTCACGGAGACCTCGGACATCCTCATGACCTCCGAGGAGGGCCGGTGGAACGGCCTGTCCCGGCACATCACGCTGCGGAACATGACCACGGGCGCCGCCCCCGTCGACGTCGACTTCACCGAGCTCGGCGCCGACTACCGGTTCGCGGGCCTCGTCGGCGACACGCTCTTCGCCGCAGGAACGAACGAGGAAGGCGCCGAGGAACTGCTCCTCCTCGACGCGACGGGCGATCCGCGGTCCGCCCGGAAGGTGTCCGACCTGCCCGAAGGCGCGTTCATCGGCTCCGTCAAGGCCTCCCGCTCCGGGGCCGCGCTGGTCGACGTCGTCGTGCGCTCCGAGACCGCCTCCGACCCCCGGCTGATCATGGTGGACGTGGCCACCGCCACGGCCGGTCCGGCCCACTCCGTCCTGGAGGGCAGCCTCCCCGGCAGCACCCACGGCCTCTCCGACACGCACGCGGCCTGGCCGGAGGGCACCGGCTCCGCCGTGACCCTGGCCATCGCCGACCGGACCACCGAGGAAGTGCGGCGCGTCGCCGTGGGGAAGCAGTTCGGCGGCGGGACCAACGTCGGCGTGCTGGGTGACTGGGTCACGTACGGCACGCCGATCGGGCTCGACCGGGACATGGACTCCCCGCCGGTCGGCGTGATCCAGGCGTTCACGGCCAGGTCCGCGACCACGGACGAGACGATCGGGCTCCTCGACCACATGACCGACGCCGTGCCCGCTCCCGACGGGACCCTGCTGGTGCGCGGCGGCCTCGTCGGGAAGGGCGAGGGCCTCTACCGGATCGCCCTCGGCGAGGACGGCAGGCCGGCCGCCGAACTCGTCGCCTCCGACGGCCGGCCGACCGAACTGACCTACCTCGGAACCGACCTCCACGCGCTCGACCTCGACGCCGACCCCGCCAAGACCCACCTGAAGTGGCGGATGTCCCGGGTCAACGCCGACGTGCACCTCAAGCTGACCCACCGGAGGTCCGGCGAGACCTTCGAGCTCACGATGCGCCTCTACCGCGAGTCCGCCGGCGCCTACACCTACGACCACCAGACCTTCGGCCTGTCCTGGGCGGAGATCGCCGCGAAGTCGAAGCTGGGCAAGGCCGCGTACAACGGCGTCTACGACTGGTCGTTCCGGGCCGTCCCGCAGAACGGCATCGGCCCCGACCTGAACGCCTCCGGCGAGTTCTCCGCCCGGCACACGGCCGACCCCCACGACCTCAACGACAACCGCACCCCCGACCTGCTCGCCCGGGACGCCGGGGGCGACGTGTGGCAGATCGACACCGCCTACGACGCGTCCGCGAAGACCCTGACGGCCGCCGCACCGCGCAAGCGGGCCGGGACCGGCTGGGCCGACTACGACCGGATCGAGTCCATCGGCAACACGGGTGGTGAGGCGGGCGACTTCGTCACCCGCGACAAGAGCGGCGTGCTCTGGATCCACCACGGTGCCGGGCCGCTCTCCGACGAGGCGCTCATGCCCCGACAGAGGGTCGGCGGCGGCTGGAACACGTACACGGAGCTGACCGGCGGCAGCGACCTGAACGGTGACAAGACGCCCGACCTCGTCGCCGTCGACAAGGCCGGCGACCTGTACCTGTACGAGTCCACCGGCACCGCCTCCACCCCGTTCGCCCAGCGCAAGAAGATCGGCCACGGCTGGGGGATCTACCACCGCATCGCCGCCACCGGGAACATCGGCGGCGGCCCGGCCGGCGACCTCGTCGCCCGCGACGCGGCCGGAAAGCTGTGGCTGTACCTCGGCAAGGGGGACGGCACCTTCGCGCCCCGGACGGAGATCGGCGGCGGCTGGGGCCCGTACACCGACATCGTCGGCATCGGCGACGCCAACGGCGACGACAAGCCCGACCTGTACGCCCGTGGCACGGGGAACACCTCGTACTTCTACGCCGGTACGGGCGACTGGAAGACCCCCTTCAAGGCCCGGACGGCCAGCCCGGTCCTGGGCACCGAACCGAACAGCCCCTACAACAAGGTGTTCTGACGGTCATTCGCCCTCTGCCACGCCTCTCTCCGGCCCGGGCCCGCGCACCGGCATCGCCGCGCGGGCCCTACACCCGAGGGCGGTCGGCGGGGCCGGTGCCGGGCCACTCGTCGCTGCGCCACTCGCGCCGGCCCCCGGCCGGGACGCCGTGGGCGGCGAGGGCGGTGGGCAGGTCGGGGTGGACGAGGACGGGCGGGTGGGAGCCGTCGGGGACGAGGGAGCCGTCGGCGGGGATCGCGGCGAGTTCGAGCCGGCGGTCCTCGGCCGCGAGCCGGCGGGCGGCCGTGGCGACGGCGAGCTGGCCGCCGACCGACCAGCCGCGCAGGCTCGTCAGGTCCAGGACGACGGGGCCCGTGCCGCGGGCCAGCGCCCAGCCGACCGCCCCGGTGAAGCGGTCGACGGCTTCGGCGCCGAGGAAGCCCGCGAGGGACAGGACTCCCAGCTCCTCATGGACGGTGTATCGCCACTCGATGGTCATGGACTCGCCTTCGGTCTCGCGGGGGGACGCGGGGATCTCGCGGGGGACGGGGCCCCGCACGCCGGGGCCGCCGGCACGGTCGGGACGGGGGGCCGGGGCGGCCGCTCCGGCCGTGCGGTCACCGGGGCCCCGTACGGGGGCTCTCGCGTGCGGCGGACGCCTTCCGCCCGGGGCGCGCCCGCAGCAAGCCCTCCTCCTGGAGGTGGGCGCGGGCTCCGGCGATGGCCTCGGGGGTCGTGGCGTACACCCGTCCCTCCCGGCGCA
Source organism: Streptomyces sp. NPDC098101 (assembly GCF_044760185.1). Classification (NCBI taxonomy): domain Bacteria; kingdom Bacillati; phylum Actinomycetota; class Actinomycetes; order Kitasatosporales; family Streptomycetaceae; genus Streptomyces; species Streptomyces sp. NPDC098101. The sequence continues at coordinate 431,072 of NZ_JBIWAS010000001.1, forward strand.
GCGCGTCGAGCGTGCCGACCGATGCGAGGACCCGGCGCTGGCCGGGCCGTACGCCCGAGGCCATGACGGCGATGCCCCGCCGGTGGAGCTTCTCGATCGCGTCCTTGAGGACGAGCGCGCCGGTGGCGTCCATCGTCGTCACCCGCGACAGCCGCAGGACGACCACCCGGACGTCGGCGACCTCGGACAGTTCCAGCAGGAAGCGGTGGGCGGCGGCGAAGAAGAGGGGGCCGTCGATCCGGTAGGCGACGATGTGCTCGGCCAGCAGGGCGTGCTCCTCGTCGGAGTGCTCGCCGGGCAGGTCGGCACGGAAGTCCACCCGGTCCAGGCGGGCCTGCTCGGCGACGGCGCGCAGGGCCAGCAAGCCGGCGACGGCCATGCCGATGACCACCGCGTAGACGAGGTCGAGGACGAGCGTCGCCAGGGCGGTGAGCACCAGGACGGCGGCGTCGGACCGGGTGGCGCGCGCCATCGCCCGCAGGGAGCCGACCTCGATCATCCGTACGGCGGTGGCGAGCAGGACGCCGGCCAGCGCCGCGAGGGGGATCTTCGACACGAGCGGGGCGGCGGCGAAGACGATCACCGCGAGGACCGCCGCGTGGGTGAGCGCGGCGAGCCGGGAGGAGGCCCCGGAGCGGACGTTGACGGCGGTACGGGCGATGGCGCCGGTCGCGGGCACGCCGCCGAACAGCGGTGCGGCGATGTTCGCCAGGCCCTGCCCGAACAGCTCCCGGTCCGGATCGTGCCGCTGTCCCACGGTCATGCCGTCGGCGACCTGCGCCGAGAGCAGCGACTCCAGCGCGGCGAGCGCGGCCACCGCCACCGCCGGAGCGATCAGCGAGCCCAGCGCGGAGACGTCGAGGAAGCCGAGGGAGGGGACGGGCAGTCCGGCCGGAAGGTCTCCGATGGGTTCCGCCGCGTCCAGGTGGAAGACCTGCGCCGCGGCCGTGGCGGCGATCACCGCCACGATCGAGAACGGGACCGCCGGCCGCCACCGGGAGCCGACGAGCATGACGGCGGCGACGCCCAGCGCGAGGCCGAGGGCGGTCCAGTTCGGGGCCCGGACGAACCCCTCGACCGCGTGCCACGTCACCTCCAGGACCCGGTCGCCCTCGGGCTCGGCCACGCCGAGGGCGTTGGGCACCTGCTGGAGGCCGATGACGAGCGCGATCCCCAGCGTGAAGCCCTCGATCACGGAGGCGGGGACGTAGGCCATGTACCGCCCGGCCCGGGCCGCGGCGAGGCCGACGCAGAGGAGACCGGCGAGGAGGCCGACGGTCAGCACGCCGCCCGCGCCGTACTGGGCGACGATCGGGACCAGTACGACGGTCATCGCGCCGGTCGGGCCGGAGACCTGGAGGTTCGAGCCGCCGAAGACGGCGGCGAGCGCGCCGGCCACGACGGCGGTCGCGAGCCCCGCCTCGGCACCGAGCCCGGAGGTCTCGCCGAATCCGAGGGCCAGCGGAAGCGCCACGACGGCGACCGTGAGCCCCGCGAGCAGGTCGCGGCGCGGGTCGCGCCCCATGACGGCGAGGTCCGCACGGGTGGGCAGGAGGGAACGCACCCGCTTCCACAGGGGGTTCACCGCTCCGCCGCCCCGGTCTCCTGGAGCTCGGCGAGGAGCTCGTTCCGGCCGGACAGCATCTCGGTGAGGATGCGGCGCGCGGCCTGCATGAGGTCGGCGACGTCGCCGCCGGCCAGCGTGTAGACCACGGTGGAGCCCTCGCGGCTCGCGGTCACGATCCCGGACCGGCGCAGGACGGCGAGCTGCTGGGAGAGGGCAGGCGCCTCGACGTCGAGCTCCGCGAGGAGGTCGCGCACCGGCGTCGGCCCGTCCTGGAGCAGTTCGAGGACCCGGATGCGGACCGGGTGCCCCAGCATCCGGAAGAACTCGGCCTTGGTCTGGTACAGCGGAACCGGCACGGTCTCCCCTTCCTCGTCGTCGGGCCCGTGATCGGTGATCGGTGATCGGTGATCGTGTGCGCGGGCCGGGTGCCGCGCTCGCGGCTGTCCACGGGTGCGGCCGGTAGAGCATCCAACGAATTTCAAAATTATGCAATTATGAACTCCTCTAACTGTCGAAGTGGAATGGATCCTCCCCGTGCCCGAGAACCAGCTGCCGCCCTGCCCCCAGTGCTCCGGCGTCTACGCGTACGAGACGGGCGCCCTGCTCGTGTGCCCCGAGTGCGGCCACGAATGGGCGCCGGCCGCCGACGGCGCCGCTGCCGGGGACGCGGGCGCGAAGGTCGTCAAGGACGCCGTCGGCAACGTCCTCGCCGACGGCGACACGGTCACCGTGATCAAGGCCCTGAAGGTCAAGGGCAGCCCCCAGGGCATCAAGGCCGGCACCAAGGTCCGCAACATCCGCCTCGTCGACGGCGTCGACGGCCACGACATCGACTGCCGCGTCGAGGGCTTCGGCTCCATGCAGCTCAAGTCGAGCGTCGTCAAGAAGGCCTGACGGAGGACACGGGGGACGGCCCTCACGGACCCGCGGCAGGGGCGACCGTGTTCCGGATCCGGCGCCCGGCCGGGGCCGGGACCCGCTAGGTTCGACCCGGCGCCGTGAGCAACCGTGAGAGATGAGAGGGTCTAGCGGGTGAGCGAGACACCACCGAACACCCTGCAGTACCGCGTCGACGGGCGAGAGGACGCCCCGGTCCTGGTCCTGGGGCCCTCCCTGGGCACCACGTTCCACATGTGGGACCGGCAGATCCCCGACCTCACGCGGGACTGGCGGATCGTACGCTTCGACCTCCCCGGACACGGCGGCGCGCCCGCGCAGCCCTTCGGCTCCGTCGCCGAGCTGGGCGACCGGCTGCTCGCCACCCTCGACGCGCTCGGGATCCAGCGCTTCGGGTACGCGGGCTGCTCCCTCGGCGGGGCCGTCGGGCTCGACCTCGCGCTGCGGGCGCCCCACCGGGTCGCCTCGCTCGCCCTGGTCGCCACCTCGCCCCGGTTCGGCACCGCCGACGAGTTCCGGCAGCGGGGCGTCATCGTGCGGGCCAACGGCCTGGAGCCGATGGCCCGCACCGCCCCCGAGCAGTGGTTCACCCCGCTCTTCGCCGGCGCGCAGCCCGCCATCGTCGACTGGGCCGTGCAGATGGTCCGTACGACCGACCCCGCCTGCTACATCGCCGCCTGCGAGGCCCTCGCCGTCTTCGACGTCCGCGAGGCCCTCGGCCGCGTCGGCGTCCCCGCGCTCGTGCTCGTCGGCTCCGAGGACCAGGTCACCGGGCCCGCCGAGGCCCGCACCCTGGTCGCCGGCATCGCCGACGCCCGGCTCGCCGTCGTCCCCGGCGCCTCCCACCTGGCCCCCGTCGAGCAGCCCGCCGCCGTCACCGACCTGCTCCTCGACCACTTCGCCGGGACCGTCCAGGACACCAGCGGCACCCTGACCGTGCCGCCGCTCCCCGCCGGACCGGCGCCCGCCGCCGAGCCCGCGGCCCCCGCCCCGGCCGCCGAGCCCGCCGGGGACGGACGCCCCGACCCGTACGAGAAGGGGCTCGGGCTGCGCCGCGAGGTGCTCGGCGACGCCCAGGTGGACCGGGCCCTCGCCGAGGACCCCGACGGCACCCTCCAGGGGCTCGTCCACCGCTACGAGTGGGGCGAGGTCTGGAGCCGCGAGGGCCTGGACCGGCGCACCCGCAGCGCCGTCACCCTCACCGCCCTCCTCGCCGGGGGCCACCGGGAGGCCCTCGCGGACCACACCCGGGCCGCCCTCCGCAACGGCCTCTCGCCCGACGAGATCCGCGAGATCGTGCTCCACGCGGGCGTGTACTGCGGCCTCCCGGCCGCCGAGACCGCCCTGCGGGTCGTCACCCGCGTCATCGCGGAGGAGACCACGCCCCCGGCGTAGCCTGGTCGTGTGAAGCTGACGAAGAAGTCCCACGCCTGCGTCCGCCTGGAGAAGGACGGGCGGACGCTCGTCCTCGATCCCGGCGGGTTCACCGAGGAGGACGCGGTCGTCGGGGCCGACGCGCTGCTCGTCACCCACGAGCACCCCGACCACTTCGACGAGGGCCGGCTGCGGGCCGCCCTGGAGGCGAACCCGGCCGCCGAGATCTGGACGCTGCGCAGCGTCGCCGAGCGGATCTCGGCGGCCTTCCCCGGCCGGGTGCACACCGTCGGCCACGGCGACGCCTTCACGGCCGCCGGGTTCGACGTCCGGGTCCACGGCGAGCTGCACGCGGTGATCCACCCGGACATCCCGCGCATCACCAACGTGGGCTACCTCGTCGACGGCTCCGTCTTCCACCCCGGCGACGCGCTCACCGTGCCCGACCACCCCGTCGACACGCTCCTGCTGCCCGTCATGGCCCCCTGGAACAAGATCTCCGAGGTCATCGACTACGTGCGCGAGGTGAAGCCGCGCCGGGCGTACGACATCCACGACGCCCTGCTCACCGACCTCGCCCGGCCCATCTACGACCGCCAGATCGGCGAACTCGGCGGCACCGACCACTCCCGGCTCGCCCCGGGGCACTCCGCCGACGTCTGAGCCGGCCCGGAGGACCGGCCGTTGTCGGTGCCCGCCAGTAGGCTTGCGCCCATGCGCATCGCCACCTGGAACGTCAACTCGATCACCGCCCGGCTGCCCCGTCTCCTGGCCTGGCTGGAGAGCAGCGGCACCGACGTGCTGTGCATCCAGGAGACCAAGTGCACCGCCGAGCAGTTCCCCGCCGGGGAACTGCGGGAACTGGGCTACGAGTCGGCGGTCAACGCCACCGGCCGGTGGAACGGCGTCGCGCTGCTCTCCCGGGTCGGCCTCGACGACGTGGTCACGGGCCTGCCCGGCGGCCCGGAGTACGACGGGGCGCAGGAGCCCCGGGCGGTCTCCGCGACCTGCGGCCCGGTCCGCGTCTGGTCGGTGTACGTGCCGAACGGCCGCGAGGTGGCCCACGAGCACTACGCCTACAAGCTGCGCTGGCTGGAGGCGCTCAAGGCGGCCGTCGGGGAGGACGCGGCGGGCGACCGCCCCTTCGCGGTCCTCGGCGACTACAACATCGCGCCGGCCGACGAGGACGTCTGGGACATCGCCGTCTTCGAGGGCGCCACGCACGTGACGGAGCCGGAGCGGGCCGCGCTCGCGAGCCTGCGCGAGACCGGCCTGCGCGACGTGGTCCCGCGCCCCCTCAAGTACGACCACCCCTTCACCTACTGGGACTACCGCCAGCTCGGCTTCCCGAAGAACAAGGGGATGCGCATCGACCTGGTCTACGGCAACAAGCCCTTCGCCGACGCGGTCACGGACAGCTACGTGGACCGCGAGGAGCGCAAGGGCAAGGGCGCGTCGGACCACGCCCCCGTCGTCGTCGACCTCGACGTGTAGCCCGGCCCGGGGCCCGCCGCCCGGGGCCCGGCGCCCGGAAACGATCTCCGCGCGCCGAGTGGTGGACCGGCGGGTGGCGGTGCGACGCTGTTCGGATGAACATCCCGTTTCTGGACAGCTGGCGCAAACGGCACCATCTCGACCCCCCGGCCGACCCGCCGGCCGCCGCCGCTTTCGACCGCGCCCCGGACGGGATGGCCGAGCTGTTCGCCGAGTGCGAGCTGCTGCGCACCCGGGCCGCGGAGGCCGGGGTGGTGCTCGACGACACCCCGCGCTCCCTCCAGGAGCTCGACCAGCTGCCGCCCCGCTGGCGGGACGACCCGGAGGAGCTGCCCTGGTTCGGGAACGACGCGGGGCTCTACCTCGGCACGGTGATCGTCCGTGACGTCCCGGCCGCCCGCTGGCAGATGCGGCCCGGCGGCGGCCCGGTGGTGCGGCTCGCCTCCGGCCGGGAGATCCAGGTCGTCGAGGCCGGTCTCGACTGGGCGATGACGGGTGCGCCGCAGCTCTCCCAGGTGTACGCGGAGGCCGCCGAGTACTGACCCGTACGCCTGTCGGCCGCCCCCCTTCCGCAGTAAATACGGCTAATACCTGTTTCATGCGTGTCGTCCCTGAAGTCCTTTTTCCGGTGGATAGTTTGCGTGGACCGCGACACCCACGGGAACCGCGACACCGCTGAGGAATGGGGCAGGGCAGCGTATGGCCGTCGTCGATCCGCTGATCGAACTGCGTGGCGTCAACAAGCACTTCGGCACGTTGCACGTCCTCCAGTCCATCGACCTCACCGTCGGCCGCGGGGAGGTGGTCGTCGTCATCGGACCCTCCGGCTCCGGCAAGTCCACCCTCTGCCGGGCGATGAACCGCCTGGAGAGCGTCGAGTCGGGCGAGATCCTCATCGACGGACAGCCGCTCCCCGAGGAGGGCAAGGCGCTCGCCCGGCTGCGGGCCGAGGTCGGCATGGTCTTCCAGTCCTTCAACCTCTTCGCGCACAAGACCGTCCTCGCGAACGTCTCCCTCGCGCAGATCAAGGTCCGCAAGCGCAAGAAGGAGGAGGCCGACCGGCGTTCGCGCGAACTCCTCGCCCGGGTCGGACTCGCCGGGCACGCCGACAAGTTCCCGGCCCAGCTCTCCGGCGGCCAGCAGCAGCGCGTGGCCATCGCCCGCGCCCTCGCCATGGACCCCAAGGCGCTCCTCTTCGACGAGCCGACCTCGGCCCTCGACCCCGAGATGATCAACGAGGTCCTGGAGGTCATGCAGCAACTCGCCCGCGACGGCATGACGATGGTGGTCGTCACCCACGAGATGGGCTTCGCGCGCTCCGCCGCCAACCGCGTCGTCTTCATGGCCGACGGGAAGATCGTGGAGGACCGCGCGCCGGAGGAGTTCTTCACCGCCCCGCGCAGCGAGCGCGCCAAGGACTTCCTCTCCAAGATCCTCAAGCACTGACCGGACGGGAACCATGCAGCGTACGCACCGGACCCTGGCCGCGCTCGCCCTGCTGCTCGCCGCGACGGCGGCGCTCGGCGGCTGTGGCCGGGAGGGCAGCCCGCCCGTCAAGGGCCCGCAGCCCGACCAACTCCCGGTCTACCGGGTGAGAGCGGACTTCACCCTGCCCGGCTCCGCCACCTGGAACCGGGCGAAGAAGCGCGGCCGGCTCGTCGTCGGCGCCAAGGAGGACCAGCCCTACATGGGCGAGAAGGACCCCGCCTCCGGCCGCTACTCCGGCTTCGACATCGAGATCGCCAAGATGATGGCGGCCTCCCTCGGCTTCGACCCGGCCCGTGTCGAGTTCCGCACGATCGCCTCGGCCAACCGCGAGACCGCCCTGCAGAACGGCCAGATCGACTACTACGTCGGCACCTACACCATCAACGACAACCGCAAGAAGCTCGTCGGCTTCGCCGGGCCCTACTACCAGGCCGGCCAGTCCCTCCTGGTCCGCACCGACGAGGACGGCATCGGAGGACCCCAGGACCTGGACGGCAAGCGGGTCTGCTCGGCCGCGGGCTCCACCCCGTACCAGCGGATCGAGAAGGACTACCCGAAGGCCGAACTCGTCGCCTACGACACGTACTCGGTCTGCGTGGACAACCTGCTGACCTTCCAGGTCGACGCGGTCACCACCGACGACACGATCCTCATGGGCTACGCGGCCAAGGTCCCCGACGAGCTCAAGGTGGCCGGGAAGCCGTTCTCGAAGGAGCCGTACGGCATCGGCGTCCCGCGCGGCGACGACGCCCTGCGGTTCGCCCTGGACGACGCCATCGCCGCCCACCAGAAGAACGGCGACTGGAAGAAGGCCTACGACGCCACCCTCGGCCTCTCCGGGGTCCCCGCCCCGCCGCCGCCCGCCATCGACCGCTACCCCGCGGGCTGATCCGCAGGAGCCTCCCGACATGGACGTCCTGACCGACAACTTCTCGCTCTACGGAAAGGGGTTCCTCGGCACCGTCGAACTCACCGTCTACGCCTCGGCGCTCGCCCTCGTCCTGGGCTTCGTCATGGCCTCCTTCCGGGTCGCGCCCGTCGGCTCCTTCCGGGTCTTCGGCACGGTCTGGGTGACCGTCCTGCGCAACACCCCGCTGACCCTGCTCTTCTTCGCGGTCATGCTGGGGCTGCCCCGCTTCGGACTCGTCCTGCCCTTCCAGCTGTTCGCGGTCCTCGCCCTCGGCTGCTACACCTCGGCCTTCGTCTGCGAGGTGCTGCGCTCCGGCATCAACACCGTGCCGCGCGGCCAGGGCGAGGCGGCCCGCAGCCTGGGCATGACCTTCGCCCAGACCCTCGGCACGGTCGTCCTGCCGCAGGCCTTCCGCACCGTCATCCCGCCCATCGGCTCGACCCTGATCGCCCTCGCCAAGAACTCGGCGATCGCCGGGGCGTTCAGCGTCACCGAACTCCTCGGCACCTACAAGACGCTGAGCGAGCTCGGCTACAACATCGTCTGGACCTTCGTCTGGATCGCCGTCGGCTACCTGATCATCACCCTCACCATCAGCGCCCTCTTCCACGTCATGGAGAAGCGCTGGGGAGTCGCCCGATGACCACCGAGTCCACCGCCCTCTACGACATCCCCGGGCCGAGCGCCCGGCGGCGCCACCTCCTCTACGGCCTCCTCTCCACCGTCGTGATCCTCGCCCTGGCCGGCTGGATCCTCTACCTCCTCTTCGACACGGGCCAGTTCACCTCCGTCAAGTGGTCGCCCTTCCTCTACGAGGGCATCCAGGAGCTGCTGCTCAGGGGTCTCGGCAACACTCTGAAGGCCTTCGCCTGCGCGTCGGTGCTCTCGCTCGCCCTCGGCGCCGTCCTGGCCGCCGGCCGCCTCTCCGAACACCGCGTCCTGCGCTGGGTCTCCACCCTCTTCGTGGAGTTCTTCCGCGCCATGCCCGTCCTCGTGATGATCTTCTTCATCTTCGTGGCGCTGAAGGTGCAGCCGCTGCCCGCCCTGGTCGCCGGACTGACCCTCTACAACGGCTCCGTGCTCGCCGAGGTGTTCCGCACCGGCGTCCACTCCGTGGCGCGCGGCCAGGGCGAGGCCGCGTACGCGCTCGGAATGCGCAAGACGCAGGTGATGACCCACGTCCTGGTGCCCCAGGCCGTCCGCGCGATGCTGCCCGCCATCATCAGCCAGCTGGTGGTGGCCCTGAAGGACACCTCGCTCGGATTCCTCATCACCTACGAGGAGTTCCTGCACGCGGGCAAGCTGATCGCGTCCAACCTGGACTACGACCTGCCGTTCATCCCCGTCGTGCTCGTCATCTCGCCGATCTACATCGGGATGTGCATGGTGCTCTCCTGGTGTGCCACCCGGGTGGCCCGCCGGGAGCGCCGCGACCCGAGGGCGAAGGCCGTGGACGTCGCTCCGGCCGGACCGGGAGGGCCGCCGCCGGGAGGGCGGTAACGGGGGGCACGGGCCGCACCCGCCCGGCGGCAGCCGGAGATCACTCCTTCCGCAGCGGCACCGACACGTACGACGGGTCGGCGGCCGGGGAGGAGAAGGTCAGCTGCGCGCCGGTCGGGTTGTGCTCGATGTAGAGCGGGTCGACGGTGTCGACGACCAGCGCCAGCCGGTGCCCGGCGGGCACGTCGTACGCCGTGGAGAACAGCTCCAGGTCGACGGCGAACGGCTGCCCCGGCGTCTTGCCGTGGAAGGTGTACGGGGCGTTGGTGACCAGCTTGCCGACGCCGAGCGGGCCCACGTCGTAGAGGTACGCGACGAGGGTGCCGCTCTCCTTGGTGGAGGCGACCGTGGTGTGCGCCTTCACGGTGCCGCGCACCCGCTGCGGGGCGTCGTACCGCTCGGACTGCCACACGCCGGCGAAGGAGCGGGGGAGGAGGGGTACGGAGACCACGGGCGGGGTGCGGAGGAACTGGTCCAGGGCGTTGGTGAGCAGGGTGATCCCGCCGTTGGCGCCGGAGTCGACGTTCGCCCACACCCGCTGCGTGCCGCCGAGGTCGAACTTGCGCTGGTTCGCGTGCACGGACTTCCAGTCCGGGTAGCCCTCGTAGCCGCCCGTCGAGCGGGACTTGAGCTGGACGGGCTGCTCGCGGTCGATGCCGTTGTCGGCGCCCTTGAGGTAACGGTCGAACCAGCGCCGGGCGTTGGTCCAGGTGTCGTTGGGCAGCCCGAAGAGGCCGGTGAGCTCGGCGGTGGCGTGGTCGCCCGGACGGAACTCCAGGCGCTTGGGGCCGGTGAGCTTCTCGTAGAAGCTCGCGTACTGGTTGGGCGGGAAGATGGTGTCGCCCCAGGCGTTGCCGAGCATGATCGCGGCGCCGTTGGCGTTGATGCGGTCCAGGTAGGTCGCCGGGGAGCGGGTGCGGCCCCAGGCGATCATGTCCTCCTCCTTGGCCAGGTTCGAGGAGAGGAAGTCGCTCAGGATCTGCTTGAGTTCGGGCCCCGGGCGGCCGGTGAGGGCCCCGGCGCCGCCGAGCAGGGCGGCGGCCTGGAGGTGCTGGGTCCGGCCGCTGTAGATGGACTCGATGAGGTCGGCCCAGCCGCTGAGCGCGGCGACGGCCTTGACCCTCGGGTCGTGCGCGGCGGCGAGCAGGCTGATCCCGGCGCCGTACGAGACGCCGCCCATGCCCACCCGGTCGGGGTCGGCGGCGGTGTTGGCCAGGGCCCAGTCGATCACCTTGGAGGCGTCGGCGACGTCCTTGGGGCCCGCGGTCTCGATCTCCCCGCCGGACTGCCAGAAGCCGCGCGAGTTGTAACTCACCACGACGTAGCCGGAGTCGGCGAGCTTCCGCGCCTGGACCAGGTACTCGATCTGGGGCATGGCCCAGCTGGTGGGCAGCACGATCAGGGGGTGGCGGGCGCCGGCGGCCCCGGCGGGAGCGAGGACGTTCGCCTTGAGGACGGTGCCGCCCTCTCCCGCGATGTCGACGAAACGGATGCCGGTGGAGTCGGCGGTCTCCACGGCCTGGGCGGCGGGGGCGAGCCCGAGGGCCGTCCCGGCCACGAGGGCGGCCGAGACGGCGAGGACCAGGGATGTGCGCACGGGCACTCCTCACTGGGGACGCCGATGGGTGGTCGGCGATGGGGGGCAGTGAAAGTGACCCGACGGTAACGGCGGGGACTTACCCGAGGTAACTCCCCGGTAAGTTACGTGGCGGTAACGATTGGCGTCCGGTCGGCGCCGTCGAGCAGGCCCACGGCCTCCGCGAAGTCCGCCCGCGCCTCCTCGTACCGCTTGGCCGCGACGAGGAACATCGCCCGGTCGGTCAGGGCCCGGGGGAGTCCTTCTGCTACGCGCCGGGCGAGCGCCACCTCCTCGTCGAAGAGGGGGCGGAGGGGTTCCTCGATCCGATGGGTGCGGTTCTCGTGGAAGAGGGCGGACCGCACGGTCAGCCGGTGGTGCGCGGCCGCGAGTTCGGTGAGCCGTCCCGCCTCCGCCAGGCGCGCGGCCTCGGCCTCCAGGGCGGGGATGCCGTCGAAGTAGGCCTTCCGCACGTCCCGCGACCAGTGGTGGAGGTGGATGCCGAACGCCGGTGCCGGGGCCTCCGGCGACGCGGGAGGCTCCACCGTCCGGGCCGACAGGGCGTACAGAGTGGTCCACCAGGAGAGGATGTTGCTCCAGCTCCTGGGCTCGCCGGACTCCGCGAGCCGGTCGAGGACCGTCAGGGCCTCCCGCCGGTCCGCACCGGCCTGCCCGTGCCGTCCGGCGGCGTCCAGCATCCGGGAGCGGTGGACGAGTTCCCACACCAGGTGGGCCAGTGCGGCGGAGTCGCTCTCCGTCTCCCGCCGCGTGTCGTCCACGAGCCCGGTGAAGACCGCCGCCGCCTCCTCGCGCCGCCCGGCCGCCTCCAGCTCCGCCGTCCGCGCGACCGCCGACCAGAAGGAGACCTCCGTCTCCGCACCGGCATACCGCATCCGCAGGCCCGCCCCCTCCCCGTGGCGCCCCTCCTCGGCCAGTACGACGGCCAGCCGACCGCTTCCGTGCACCGGGTGCGCCGCCTGTCCCCGCTCGAAGCCGACCCGCCCGGCCTCGGCCATCTCCTCGCAGACCGCGCGCCCCTCGGCCCGCCGACCCAGCTCGAAGAGCGTGCGTTCGTAGTCCCCCAGGGCCCCGAGGAGCAGGACCGTCCTCCTCGGGTGGTCGGCGCGGATGCGGCGGGCCGCGTCCACGGCCTCCGCGTACAGCACCAGTTCCCGCTCCGGGCCGCGCCTGCGCCCCACCTCGTACCCGTACCGGCCCAGCGCCCCGACCAGCTTCGGCAGATACGCCGCCGGGCTCACCTTCGCGAGGACCCGGTACGCCTCGACCTCCTGGGGCAGGCCGAGCCGCCCCGATCCGAGCAGCATCGTCCTCGCCCGCAGGACCGCGTCCTGATCGATGTTCTGACTGATGTTCCCGGAGTGATTCATGACGGAGATTCTGGAAGCCGGGGGAGGGGCCGGACAAGGCGCGCGAACTGTGCGTTCGGTCCTACGAAAAACGCCTCTGACCTGTCATGATGGTGACGTCTTCACCCCCTCGGACCCCTCCGGTCAGGCCGCTGCCGCCGGTTCGGCGGCGGAGGGCTCGGGCGCCGGGGGAGCCGTACGGGCCGCGCGCGTCACGTCGGCCACCAGCTCCACCACGTCGGGGCCGTACGCCTCCGAGTTGACCACCTTCAGGAGCAGCACGAACGAGCCGCCGCGGTGACGGCGGGCCAGGGTCTCGTGGTGGCGGGCCAGATAGCGGGTCGCCGCCTGGTTGGTGATCGCCCGCTGGCCGCAGAAGAGGAAGACCGGCCGGTGGCCCTCCCCGGCCGTCAGCCGGGCCAGGATCACGTACTCCGAAAGGCCCTTCTCCATCAGGTACCGCTCGCCGCCTATCGTGATCGAGCCCCGCACCTCGGACGGCTCGACGTCCACGTTCACCTGCACGCCCGGCAGCAGGGTCGTCAGGTGGGCGGCCATGCGCCTGTTCGAATACGGGCCTCCCACGCAGAATTCGGTGCGGTCGCCGAAGCCCTGGTGGGTCTGGTCCTGCGGCAGGATGCGGGCCTGCGCGCCGCAGTCCTTGATCAGCGCGGAGAGTTCGAGCATCGCGAAGACGTCGTAGCGGTGCACCACGTTGTCCCCGCCGGACTCCCTGTTGACCACGAGCAGGCACTCCGAGCCGCCGGGCAGCCCGAAGAACGCCTGCTTGCGGCGGAGCCCGCGCCGCCACCGGTAGGTACGGCCGAGCCAGCCGAGGGTGGCGCTGACGCCGGTGGCGAGCACCCCGAGCACGATGTTGCGCACGTCTTCGTTCATGGGCGCGCATGGTAGCGGCCGTCCGGCTTCCGGTTCGAGATCCCGTTCGAGGCGTTCCTGACGGGAGGGGCGGGAGGAAGTTACGCTGCGCGGACGGTTGTTGACTGGAGGTACGAATGCGTCGCTCCGCCGCTGGCAAGGTCTCCGTTCTCGCCGTCACGGCGACGGTCCTCTCGATGGGCGCCGCCGCGCCACCGGCGGCGGTGGCGAAACCGCCCCTCAAGGAGCCCGTCGCGACCGGCTACGGCGGAGCCGTCGCCAGCGTCGACGCCGACGCCTCGGCCGCCGGGATCGAGATCCTCCGCAAGGGCGGCAACGCGGTCGACGCCGCCGTCGCCGTCGCGGCCGCGCTCGGCGTCACCGAGCCCTACTCGGCCGGCATCGGGGGCGGCGGCTACTTCGTCTACTACGACGCGAAGAGCCGCAGCGTGCACACCGTCGACGGCCGCGAGACCGCGCCCCGCTCCGCCGACGCGAACCTCTTCAGGGAGAACGGCGTCCCCATCCCCTTCGAGGAGGGCATGACCAGCGGGCGCGGCGTCGGCACCCCCGGCACCCCGGCGACCTGGAAGTCCGCCCTCGACGCCTGGGGCAGCAAGCGCCTCTCCACCCTCCTCGCACCCGCCGAACGCCTCGCCCGCGAGGGCTTCACCGTCGACGAGACCTTCCGCTCCCAGACGGCCGCCAACGAGGCCCGCTTCCGCGACTTCCCCGCCTCCTCGGCCCTCTTCCTGCCCGGCGGGCAACTTCCCGCGGTCGGCTCCCGCTTCAGGAACCCGGACCTGGCCCGTACGTACGAGAAGCTCGGCCGCGAGGGCGTCGGCGCGCTCTACAAGGGGCCGCTCGCCCGGGACATCGTCACCACCGTCCGCACGCCCCCCGTCCGGCCCGGGGCCACCCGGAACGTCCGCCCCGGCGACCTGACGGAGCGCGACCTGGCCTCGTACCGGACGGTGTTCCGCACGCCGACGAAGGTCGCGTACCGGGGGCTCGACGTCTACGGCATGGCCCCCTCCTCCTCCGGCGGCACCAGCGTCGGCGAGGCGCTCAACATCCTGGAGCGCACCGACCTCTCCCGCGCGTCGCAGGCCCGCTACCTGCACCGCTTCATCGAGTCGAGCCGCATCGCCTTCGCCGACCGGGGCCGCTGGGTCGGGGACCCGGCCTTCGAGTCCGTGCCGACGCGCGGCCTGCTCTCCCAGCGGTTCGCGGACTCCCGCGCCTGCCTGATCCGCGACGACGCCGTCCTGACCAGCCCGCTCGCGCCCGGCGACCCGCGCGACCCGGCGGCCTGCGCCCCCGGCGGGACCGCCGCCCCGACCACGTACGAGGGCGAGAACACCACCCACCTGACGGTGGCCGACAAGTGGGGCAACGTCGTCGCCTACACCCTCACCATCGAGTCCACCGGCGGCAGCGGGATCACCGTGCCCGGCCGGGGCTTCCTGCTCAACAACGAGCTGACCGACTTCTCCTTCGCCCCGGCGAACCCGGCCGTGCACGACCCGAACCTGCCCGGCCCCGGCAAGCGGCCGCGCTCCTCGATCTCCCCGACGATCGTCCTCGACCGTCACGACCGGCCCGTCCTCGCGCTCGGCTCGCCGGGCGGCGCGACCATCATCACCACCGTCCTGCAGACCCTCACCGGGGTCGTCGACCGGGGCCTGCCGCTGGTCGAGGCGATCGCCGCGCCGCGCGCCAGCCAGCGCAACCAGACCACCACCGAGCTCGAACCCGGCCTGTGGAACAGCCCCGTCCGCGCCGATCTGGAGGCGATCGGGCACGGCTTCCGGCAGAACCCGGAGATCGGCGCGGCGACCGGCGTCCAGCGCCTGCCGGACGGCCGCTGGGTGGCCGCGGCGGAGAAGGTCCGCCGGGGCGGCGGCTCCGCGATGGTGGTCCGGCCGGCGGGGCGGTGACCGGCGGCGCGGTGACTGGCGGGCGGTGATCGGTGGCGCGGTGACTGGCAGGGCGCTGACTGGCGGGGCGGTGATCGGCGGCGCCTACAGCGCCGTCAGGACGCGCGGGCCGTCGTCCGTGATCGCCACCGTGTGCTCGGCGTGGGCGGCGCGCGAGCCGTCGACCGTGCGCATCGTCCAGCCGTCCCGCGCCGTGTAGTAGTCGTCGGTGCCGCCGCCGACGAGCATCGGCTCGATCGCCAGCGTCATCCCGTGGCGCAGCTTCATGCCCCGGCCCGGGCGTCCCTCGTTGGGGACGCCCGGGTCCTCGTGCATGGTGCGGCCGATGCCGTGCCCGCCGAAGCCGTCCGGGATGCCGTATCCGGCGGCCCGGCAGACCCGGCCGATCGCGTGCGCTATGTCCCCGATCCGGTTGCCGACGACGGCCGCCGCGATGCCGGCCTCCAGGGCCTCCTCCGCCGTGGCGATCAGCCGGGCGTCCTCCGGCCGGGCCCGGCCGACCGTGAAGCTGACGGCCGAGTCGCCCGCCCAGCCGCCGAGCAGCGCCCCGCAGTCCGCCGACACCAGGTCGCCCGGCGCGAGCCGGGTGTCGTCCGGGACGCCGTGCACGATCGCGTCGTTCACCGACAGGCACACCACCGCCGGGAACGGCACCGGCGCCCACTCCGGGCGGTAGCCGAGGAAGGGCGAGGCGGCGCCCGCCCCGTCCAGCACCTCGCGCGCGACCCGGTCGAGGTCCGTCAGCCGGACACCGGGCGCCGCCGCCTCCCGCACGGCCGCCAGGGCACGGGCCACCACCCGCCCGGCCTCCCGCATGGCCGCCAGGGATTCGTTCGTCTTGATCTCCACCATGCCAATTACTATACCGGTATTAGAATGGTCCCCATGGTGCGCACACCCCTGACCCCCGAAGAGCGCGAGCGCGGCGAGCGCCTGGGCCTGCTCCTGCGCGCGGCGCGCGGCGAGCGGTCCATGGCCGAGATCGCCGCCGCCGCCGGCCTCTCCGCCGAGACCCTCCGCAAGATCGAGACCGGCCGGGCCCCGACCCCCGCCTTCTTCACCGTCGCGGCCCTCGCCGGAGTCCTCGACCTCTCCATGGACGAACTGGTGGCGCACTGCGTCCCGGTCCCCGTCTGAGCGGCGGAACACCCCCGGGCTTAGGCTCCGGGCATGATTCCCGAGGAACTGCGGCGCGGCCGCTACGTCAGTCTCACCACCTTCCGGAAGAACGGCACGGGGGTCGCGACGCCCGTCTGGTACGCGGTGGAGGGCTCCGAGCTGTACGCCTGGACCCGCACCGACTCCTGGAAGGTCAAGCGGCTGCGGAACGACCCCCGGGTCGAGGCCGCCGTCTGCGACGTGCGCGGAAAAGTCCCCGAGGGCGCCGCGCGCGTGACCGGCGAGGCCCGCCTCGTGACGGGCGAGGAGCTGCGCCGCGTCCGGAAGCTGCTCCTGCGCAAGTACACCTGGCAGTTCTGGTTCATCGACGTGCCCGCCACCGTCTTCCGGCTCGGCAAGCGCCCGCACACCGGGATCGTCGTGCGCTTCCCGTGAGGGGAGGGCGGGCACCCGCACGAAAACGGTCCGTAGTCGTCCCGTAACACGACTGCGGTCCAATACCCGCGGACCGTACGGTTCCAGTCGACCGCGGGGCAGGTGCGTAACGCATGACGGTGAGTCAGCAGCCGGTGGAAGTCGCCGAGTTCACCCACTGGCTGGCGGGCCTCACGGCCCGCCTCCGGCCGGACGACGGCTGGTACGGGGTCTTCGCCGCGCGCGACCCGGAGGGCCTGCGCGCCTGTCTCGACGGTACGGAACTGCTGCCCTGGGACGTCGTCTCGTCCCTGCTCCAGGACGCCGGGGAGCCCGCCGGCGGGCCCTTCGCGGCCCGGGGCCGCGCCCTGTACGCGGCGGCCGCGGGCGCCCACGACCGCCGGCCCGGCGCGGCGGCGGCGCTCGCCGAACGCCGGGAACTCATGGAGCGCGAACGCCGGTACGCCGAGTCCCGCGCCCGCGAACTGCTCGAACGGCTCCGCGCGGTCCCGGGCCCGGACCCCGAGGAGGCCGCCCGCCTGGAGCACGACCTCGCCTGGACCCACGACGACCGGGCCAGGGCGGTCGCCCGCGTCACGGAACTGACGGCACGGCTCGCGGGGACGGGGGAGCGGGGACGGGGGCCGATCCCGGAGGGCGGGGCCCCGGCGGGCCGCGCTCCGGCTCCGCCGGTGACCCCGACGCCTGCGGCCGGGCGGGCCGCGACGGCCGAGGCCGACTGGATCACGACGGCTCCGGCCGACTGGGCCTCGGCGCCTGAGGCCGGCCGGGCCGCGACGGCTTCGGCGACACCCGCCGCCGCGTCCCCGGCACCCGCCGCCGCGTCTCCGGCCTTCGCCCCCGGCCCCCCGTCGAAACCGGAGCGGTCGGCGAAGGCCGGGAAGGCCGGACGCCGCCCCCGGGGCGCCCGGTACGCCTGGCTGGAGGAGGGCGACGAGGCGCGGGAGGCCGTACCCGAGCCCGCGCCCGTTCCCGTGCTCCCCGCAGGGGGCGCCGCACCCCGGGGTGCCCGCTTCGGAGGCGCCGGGTCCGAGGGGCCGGGCGGGGGACCGGTCGTCGGCCCGGCGGAGGACCCCGCCGAGGCGGCCCGCGCCGCCGCGAACGCCGTCTACGCCCTCCGCAGGCTCCGTGCCCGGGGCCGCAGCGGCGAGGCCCACGTCCTGCTCTGCGAGGCGCTCGGCGGCCCGCCCGCCCGGCTGCCCGCCCTCGCCGACGAACTGCACCGGGCCGGGCTCGACGCCGACTGGGCCACCCTGCTCTGGGAGGCGGCCTCGCTACCGCCCGACCGGCTCGCCGCCGTCGCCGGAGTCCTCGCCGACGCGGGCCGGGCGGCCGACTGCGAGCAGCTCCTCCGCCAGGGCGTGGCCCGCCCGGTCGAGGAACTGGCCGGGGCCTGCGCCGCCCTGCACGCCGAGGAGCACCACCGCGAGGCCCACGCCCTCCTGACCGCCTTCGTCCGCGTCCGCGCCCCCGAGGACGCGGCCCGCCTCGCGGGCGCCGACCCGCGCGGCCTCGTCCCCCAACTCCTCGACGCGGCCCGCGCGGTGTCCGGCTCCCGCGAGCGCGACCTCCTCCACGCCTTCCGCGTGGCGGGCCTGGCGGGCGCCTGAGCGGCCGCGACCGCCGGAGCCGGACCGTACGGGACCGGTGGGCGTACCCGTACGCCTCCCCACGTGTCGGTACGTGTCCGATGTGGACCACTCGGGTATGAAACATGATCGACCCGGCCGGTTCACGGCGGCGGTCTTGCTCCGGGGTGTGACGGGGCTTACGTTCTCCTCCTACGCATCGCGTCTACGTGCGTAGAGGCTCTCTGACGCCGTGCCGAAGGAGCAGCTCATGACCGACGTCGTACGCGCCGCGCTCGTCCAGGCATCCTGGACGGGCGACACCGAATCCATGATCGCCAAACACGAGGAGTACGCCCGGGAGGCCGCCCGCCAGGGCGCCGAGGTGATCGGCTTCCAGGAGGTGTTCAACGCCCCCTACTTCTGCCAGGTGCAGGAGGCCGAGCACTACCGCTGGGCCGAGCCCGTCCCCGACGGACCGACCGTCAGCCGGATGCGGGACCTCGCCCGCGAGACCGGGATGGTGATCGTCGTCCCCGTCTTCGAGATCGAGGGCGAGGGCTTCTACTACAACACCGCCGCCGTGATCGACGCCGACGGCAGCTACCTCGGCAAGTACCGCAAGCACCACATCCCCCAGGTCAAGGGCTTCTGGGAGAAGTACTACTTCCGCCCGGGCAACGCCGGCTGGCCGGTCTTCGACACCGCCGTCGGCAAGATCGGCGTCTACATCTGCTACGACCGCCACTTCCCGGAGGGCTGGCGCGAACTCGGGCTCAACGGAGCCCAGTTGGTCTACAACCCGTCCGCCACCCACCGCGGCCTCTCCGCCCACCTCTGGCAGCTGGAGCAGCCCGCCGCCGCCGTCGCCAACGAGTACTTCGTCGCCGCCATCAACCGCGTCGGCGTCGAGGAGTACGGCGACAACGACTTCTACGGCACCAGCTACTTCGTCGACCCGCGCGGCCGCTTCGTCGGCGACGTCGCCTCCGACAAGGCCGAGGAGCTCGTCGTCCGCGACCTCGACTTCGGCCTCATCGAGCAGGTCCGGCAGCAGTGGGCCTTCTACCGGGACCGACGCCCCGACGCGTACGACGGGCTGGTGCAGCCGTGAACGACCTCTACGACCGGCACAGGGCCGTCATCCCCGACTGGGTCGCCCTCTACTACCGCGACCCCCTGGAGATCACCCACGGCGAGGGCCGCCACGTCTGGGACGCCGAGGGGCGCAGGTACCTCGACTTCTTCGGCGGCATCCTCACCACCATGACCGCCCACGCCCTGCCCGAGGTCACCAAGGCCGTCGCCGAGCAGGCCGGGCGGATCATCCACTCCTCGACGCTCTACCTCAACCGGCCCATGGTGGAGCTGGCCGAGCGGATCGCCGGGCTCTCCGGCATCCCCGACGCCCGGGTCTTCTTCACCACCTCCGGCACCGAGGCCAACGACACCGCCCTCCTCCTGGCCACCGCGTACCGCGGCTCGAACCAGATCCTGGCGATGCGCAACAGCTACCACGGCCGCTCCTTCTCCACCGTCGGCATCACCGGCAACCGCGCCTGGTCGCCCACCGGCCTCTCCCCGCTCCAGACGCTCTACGTGCACGGCGGCGTCCGCACCCGGGGCCCCTACGCCGAGTACACCGACGAGCGGTTCGTCGAGGCCTGCGTCGCCGACCTCGAAGACCTCCTCGGCCACACCCGGAACGTCGCCGCCCTCATCGCGGAGCCCATCCAGGGCGTCGGCGGCTTCACCTCCCCGCCCGACGGCCTGTACGCCGCCTTCCGCCGCGTCCTGGACCGGCACGGCATCCTGTGGATCGCGGACGAGGTGCAGACCGGCTGGGGCCGCACCGGCGAGCACTTCTGGGGCTGGCAGGCCCACGGCCAGGCCGGGCCGCCCGACATCCTCACCTTCGCCAAGGGCATCGGCAACGGCATGTCGGTCGGCGGGGTCGTCGCCCGCGCCGAGGTCATGAACTGCCTCGACGCCAACTCCATCTCCACCTTCGGCGGTTCGCCGGTCACCATGGCCGCCGGGCTCGCCAACCTCTCGTACCTCCTGGAGCACGACCTCCAGGGCAACGCGCGCCGGGTCGGCGGCCTCCTGATCGAACGGATCAGGGCCGCGTGCGCCGGAGTCCCCGCCGTACGGGAGGTGCGCGGCCGCGGCCTCATGATCGGCATCGAACTCACCGAACCGGGCACCGACCGCGCGAACCCGGACGCGGCCGCCGCCGTCCTGGAGGCGGCCCGCGAGAACGGCCTGCTCATCGGCAAGGGCGGCGGACACGACACCAGCACCCTGCGCATCGCCCCGCCGCTCTCCCTCACCGTCTCCGAGGCCGAGGAGGGCGCCGCCCTGCTCGAAGCGGCCCTCCGCTCCCTGTAGCCCCGTCAGCCGCCCCCGCAGTTCCGACTCAGCGACCAGGGAGAGTCCCGTGAGCACCCGTACCCTCATCCGGGGCGGTCTCGTCGTCACCGCCGCCGACGAGGTCCACGCCGACGTGCTGATCGAGGACGGCCGCGTGGCCGCCCTCGCGGCCCACGGCTCGGACGCGGCGGCCGGCTGGACCGCCGACCGGACCATCGACGCCACCGACCGCTACGTCATCCCGGGCGGCGTCGACGCCCACACCCACATGGAGCTGCCCTTCGGCGGCACCTTCGCCTCCGACACCTTCGAGACCGGCACCCGCGCCGCCGCCTGGGGCGGCACCACCACCATCGTCGACTTCGCCGTCCAGAGCGTGGGCCACACCCTGCGCGAGGGGCTCGACGCCTGGTACGCCAAGGCCGACGGCGTCTGCTCGATCGACTACGCCTTCCACATGATCCTCTCCGACGTCAACGAGCACACGCTCAAGGAGATGGACAAGCTGGTCCAGGAGGGGATCTCCTCCTTCAAGCTCTTCATGGCCTACCCCGGCGTCTTCTACAGCGACGACGGGAAGATCCTGCGCGCCATGCAGCGCTCCGCCGAGAACGGCGGGCTGATCATGATGCACGCCGAGAACGGCATCGCGATCGACGTCCTCGTCGAACAGGCCCTCGCCCGGGGCGAGACCGACCCCCGCTACCACGGCGAGGTCCGCAAGGCCCTCCTGGAGGCGGAGGCCACCCACCGCGCGATCCAGCTCGCCCGGGTCGCCGGCGCCCCGCTGTACGTCGTGCACGTGTCGGCCCAGGAGGCGGTGGCCGAGCTGGCCGCCGCCCGCGACAAGGGGCTCCCCGTCTTCGGCGAGACCTGCCCCCAGTACCTCTTCCTCTCCACCGACAACCTCGCGGAGCCCGGCTTCGAGGGCGCCAAGTACGTGTGCAGCACGCCCCTGCGGCCCGAGGACCACCAGGCGGCGCTCTGGCGGGGGCTGCGGACGAACGACCTCCAAGTGGTCTCCACCGACCACTGCCCCTTCTGCTTCACCGGACAGAAGGACCTCGGCCGGGGCGACTTCTCCAAGATCCCCAACGGCCTTCCCGGGGTGGAGAACCGCATGGACCTCCTCCACCAGGCCGTCGTCGACGGGCACATCTCCCGGCGCCGCTGGATCGAGATCGCCTGCGCCGCCCCGGCCCGCATGTTCGGCCTCTACCCGCAGAAGGGCACGCTCGCGCCGGGCGCCGACGCCGACGTCGTCATCTACGACCCGCACGCCACCCAGGTGATCTCGGCCGAGACCCACCACATGAACGTCGACTACTCGGCGTACGAGGGGAGGACCGTCACCGGGCGGGTCGAGACGGTCCTCTCGCGCGGCGAGCCCGTCATCGACCAGCGGAAGTACGTCGGCCGCGCCGGGCACGGGGTCTTCACCCCCCGCTCCACCTGTCAATACCTGAACTAGGAGACCCCGCCTTGGACTTCGGACTCGTCCTGCAGACCGACCCGCCCGCCTCGCAGGTCGTCGGCCTGATGCGCCGGGCGGAACGCAACGGCTTCCGCTACGGCTGGACCTTCGACTCCGCCGTGCTGTGGCAGGAACCCTTCGTCGTCTACAGCCAGATCCTGGAACACACCACCAAGCTCCACGTCGGCCCCATGGTCACCAACCCGGGCACCCGCACCTGGGAGGTCACGGCCTCCACCTTCGCCACCCTCAACGACATGTTCGGCAACCGGACCGTCTGCGGCATCGGCCGCGGCGACTCCGCCATGCGCGTCGCCGGACGCAGGCCGAACACCCTGGCCCGCCTGGGCGAGGCCATCGACGTCATCCGCGACCTCGCCGAGGGCCGCGAGGCCGAGGTCGACGGCAACCCGATCCGCATCCCCTGGATCAAGAACGGCAAGCTGCCGGTGTGGATGGCGGCGTACGGCCCCAAGGCCCTGGCCCTCGCCGGGCAGAAGGCCGACGGCTTCATCCTCCAGCTCGCCGACCCCTTCCTGACCGAGTGGATGGTCAAGGCGGTCCGGCAGGCCGCCACCGAGGCCGGCCGCGATCCCGACGCCCTCACGATCTGCGTCGCCGCCCCCGCGTACGTCGGCGACGACCTGGCCCACGCCCGGGACCAGTGCCGCTGGTTCGGCGGCATGGTCGGCAACCACGTCGCCGACCTGGTGGAGAAGTACGGCGAGCACTCGGGCATGGTCCCGGAGGAGCTCACCGCGTACATCAAGAACCGGCACGGCTACGACTACAGCCACCACGGCCGCGCCGGGAACCCCTCCACCGACTTCGTCCCCGACGAGATCGTCGACCGCTTCTGCCTCCTCGGCCCCGCCGAGGCCCACGTCGAGAAGCTGCGACGGCTCCGGGACATGGGCGTGGACCAGTTCGCCGTGTACGCGATGCACGACGCCAAGGAGGCCACGATCGACGCGTACGGCTCCGAGATCATCCCGGCCCTCACCCCGTGACCCGCCTCCGCCCGTAAACCCCCGGCCCTCCCGGGCCCCCTCCGCCCGTGAACCCCGCCCCTTCCGGACCCGCTTCCTCCCGTAAACCCCGCCCCTCCCGGACCCCCCACGCCCCGCACGGCTCGTTCCGTCCCCCCGCCGAACGAACGAAGGGTTCCGCCGCCATGACCGCCACCACCCCCGCGGGAAGACCCGCCATAGCCGACGACCGTGTCGAGCTCGCGCCCGGCACGGTCCCGGCCGACCCCCGCTTCGTCAACGACGACCTGCTCCCCGTCCCCGTCGAACGGCGCCGCTGGACCACGTACAACTTCACCGCCCTCTGGGTCGGCATGGCCCACAACATCCCCTCCTGGATGCTGGCCTCCGGTCTCGTCGCCCTCGGCATGGACTGGAAACAGGCCGTCCTGACGATCGCCCTGGCCAATGTGATCGTCCTCCTCCCGATGCTGCTCACCGGCCACGCCGGACCCAAGTACGGCATCCCCTTCCCCGTCCTGGCCCGCGCCTCCTTCGGACTGCGCGGCGCCAACCTGCCCGCCCTGATCCGCGCCGGGGTCGCCTGCGCCTGGTTCGGCATCCAGACCTGGATCGGCGGCCAGGGCGTCTTCGTCCTGCTCGACAAGGTCTTCGGCGGCTGGGCGGAGGCGTCCCGCGTCGGCGGCCAGCCCTGGACCCTGTGGCTCTGCTTCGTCCTCTTCTGGGCCCTCGAACTCGCCATCATCTACCGGGGCATGGAGGCCCTGCGCCGCTTCGAGAACTGGGCCGCGCCCTTCGTCATCGTCGGCGCGCTCGTCCTCCTCGTCTGGGTCTCCGCCAAGGCCGGCGGCCTCGGCCCGCTCCTCGACCAGCCCTCGAAACTCGGCTGGGGCGCCGACTTCTGGCCCGTCTTCTTCCCGGCCCTGATGGGCATGATCGCCTTCTGGGCCACCCTCAGCCTCAACATCCCCGACTTCACCCGCTTCGGCGCGGGCCAGCGCGCCCAGGTGTGGGGCCAGACCCTCGGCCTGCCCACCACCATGACGCTCTTCGCGCTGCTGTCCGTCCTGGTCACCTCCGGCTCCCAGGCCGTGTACGGGGCGCCCGTCTGGGACCCGGTGGCGCTCGCGGCCAAGACCGACAACGTCTTCGGGCTGCTCTTCGCCCTGGTGACGGTCCTGGTCGCCACCCTGTCGGTGAACATCGCGGCGAACGTCGTCTCCCCGGCGTACGACCTCGCCAACCTCGCCCCGAAGCTGATCAGTTTCCGCACGGGCGCGCTGATCACCGGCGTCGTCGGCGTGGTCATCATGCCGTGGAAGCTCACCGCCACCCCCGAGCTGTACATCTTCACCTGGCTCGGTCTGGTCGGCGGGCTGCTCGGCACGGTCGCCGGGATCCTCATCGCCGACTACTGGCTCGTCCGCCGCACCGTCCTCGACCTCGAAGGGCTCTACCGGGCCGACGGCCCCTACTGGTACCGGAGCGGCTGGAACCCGGTCGCCGTCCTCGCCTTCGCGGTCGGCGGGATCCTCGCCGTCGGCGGCTCGCACTCGGCCCCGGGCACGGGCCCGTTCCCCGAGGACGGGCTGATCCCCTTCCTGAAACCGCTCGCCGACTACGGCTGGGCGGTGGGCCTCGCCGCCTCGCTGCTCCTCTACACCGCCCTCATGAGGCGCGGGACGGCAGCCCCGTCACCCGTCCGATCCAGCTGAGGTACGACCAGACGCGGGTGTTCACGGCGGGGGTGTCGGTGGCGCACCCCCGCCCGTAGGAGACCAGACCGACCAGGTACGGCTTCCGGGCCGCCGTGTGGACGAGGGGGCCGCCGGAGTCGTACAGGCAGGTGTCCCGGCCGGGGGCGTACGTGCAGAGCTGGGCGGACGTCACCCGGGACATGCCCCGGTCGACGCACGTCCGGTTGTTCATGGTGCCGAGGGTCACCGTCCGCAGGACGTCGGAGGCGCGTCCGCCGAACGAGGTGGCGCCCCAGCCGGGGGCCTCGACCTGCGTGTGGTCGAAGGCGCCGTGCGCGTACGCGGTGGGCAGGGCGACCGGGCGCACGTCCCGGTTGAAGGCGACCGGCTCGGCCAGCCGGACGAGCGCGATGTCGTTCCGCTGGGTCTCCGGGTCGTACTCCGGGTGCGTCAGGAACCGGGCCGGGGCGGCGAGGAGCGCGTGCGGGCTGTCGTCCCCGGCCGTCAGGTCGTGGTCCCCGAGCAGCACGCCCACCCGCGCCGTGCTGCCGTACGAGCCCGTCAGGCAGTGCGCGGCGGTCAGCACGTACCGGTCGCCGATCAGCGCCCCGCCGCACATCACCCGCCGCTCCCTCAGGTCCACCAGCCCCGCCATGAACGGGTACTGGTGCGGCCGCGCCTCCTGGCCGCCGACGACCGCGTACGCCGGCGCGATCCCGAGCGGGCTCGCCCCCATCACCACACCCGCGACCGCGGCCACGAGCTTCCGCGCCCATCCCATGGAGAACTCCGAACTGTCGGCACCGTCTTCCCCGGGCCGTCGGCGTGCAAAGACGTTTCCTCTGCCCGTCCCGCGCACACGTTCCGGCCCGCGTGGGCATCAACGAACCGGGCGGGATCCGGTCACCGGGGCACACGGTCCGGACTGGTGTGCGGCGGGGCGGGAAGCCAGCCGCTCAGCGGTCCGCGTCCGGGCTCCAGCCCGGCACGTACGAGGCCGCCGCCGCGTCCCACGCCGGGACACCGCCAGGGAACGGCCAGGCCCGGGTCGTGTCCGGGGCGGCGACGAGCGACCGGAGGGCGTCCGCGAGACGGCGGCTCTCGTACGCGACCCGGGACGCGGCGTCCGGGCGGTCGCCCAGGACGGCGATCCGCTCCTTGTACGCCCGGACGGGAGGGGCCGCGCAGAGCGCCACCCACGCGGCGTCCACGGCCCGCGAGAGGAGCAGCACCCTCGGTCGGCCGCCCTCCGCCAGCGCCGCCGTCAGACGGTCGTGGCCGTCCAGGACCACGGGGGAGTGGAGCCCGCTGATCCACCAGGCGAACACCGGCGGCAGCACCCCCTCCCGGTACTGGCGGCGGTACGCGCGCACCCGGGGCGCCTCCACCGGCGAGAGCGCCCGCAGCGGCAGCAGGTCGCGCGCGTCCTCGACCGGGTCGCCGTACCCGAACCAGGTCAGATGGCCCCGGTCGGGGTCGTGCGCGAGCAGCTTCGGCCAATTGGCCTCCACGAACCAGCGGTTCACGTCGGGCCCGAGCCGCCACTCGCCCTCGTGGAGCGGGCCCCGGGCGGCCGCCCGGAGCTCCGTCCCGGCGTGCGCGGCCCAGCGCGCCGTCCACTCCTCCGAGCCCGGCTCGGCGAACTCCGCGAAGGCGCGGGCCCGTTCGGCCCGCAGCGGGGCCAGCGGGGAGGCGTACCGGCCGGTCCGCGCGTAGTGCACCCCGTAGCGGGTGACCCGCTGGCGGGCGAACAGCACCGGGACGGACCCCTGCACCAGCACCAGACGGCGTCCGTCGGCGCACTCCATCCGCAGACCGGGCTTCACCGGCTCCTCGACGCGCATCCCGTCACCCTACGCGGGCGGTCGGACGGCGGTCCGTGGCGCACGGGCGGCGGTCACGGCACCCGGGCCGTCCACTCCTCCGTGCCGAACTTGCTCTCCACGAGCCCCTCCGCCCGCGTCAGCTCCTCCTCCGTGAGGCGGCCCTCCGTCAGGCCGTACCGGTTCCGGAAGGAGGCGATCATCCGCTCGATCACCGCCTCGCGCGGCAGTCCCGTCTGACGGCGCAGCGGGTCCACCCGCTTCTTCGCGCTCTTCGTCCCCTTGTCGGAGAGCTTCTCCCGGCCGATCCGGAGCACCTCCGTCATCTTGTCCGCGTCGATGTCGTACGCCATCGTCACGTGGTGCAGGACCGCGCCGCCGCCCGCCACGACCCGCTTCTGCGCGGCGCCCGCGATCTTCCCGGCGTCCGTGGCGATGTCGTTGAGCGGCTGGTACCAGGCCCGGACCCCCATGTCGCCGAGCGCGCCGAGCACCCAGTCGTCCAGGTAGGCGTAGCTGTCGGCGAAGGACAGGCCCTGCACGAGGGCGTCGGGGACGGAGAGCGAGTACGTGATGGTGTTGCCCGGCTCGATGAACATCGCCCCGCCGCCGCTGATCCGGCGCACCACCCGGATCCCGTGCCGCTCGGCCGCCTCCGGGTCCACCTCGTTGCGCAGCGACTGGAAGCTGCCGATCACCACCGCCGGGGCGCCCCACTCCCACACCCGCAGGGTCGGCGGGCGGCGGCCGGCCGCCACCTCGTCCGTCAGGACCTCGTCGAGCGCCATGTGCAGGGCGGGGGACCGCGGCGGCTCGTGGATCAGCCGCCAGTCGTAGTCGGTCCAGTCCGTGGCGTGCGCGAGGGCGCGGCGGACCGCGATCCCGACGCCCTCCGACGTCAGGCCGAACATCTGCGTGCCCGGCGGCAGCGCCGCGTCGATCCGCGCCGCGAGCCCGGCGGCGTCCGTGTCGGCCGGGGCGCCCTCCAGGGCCCGGTCGATCGCGAGGATCGCCTCGTCCGGCTCCAGGAAGAAGTCGCCCGCGACCCGCACGTTCCGCAGGACGCCGTCCTCCGCGTCGAGGTCGACGACCACCAGCTTTCCACCGGGGACCTTGTACTCGCCGTGCACGGAACCCTCCCGCGGGTAAGGGATGAACTCGGCCAAAGGGTACTCCCCGGGGAAACGGCGGGTGACGGATGCGCCGTACCGGTTGTCAGAGCGCCGTGATTGGCTGGACGCATGATCGAAGACTTCCTTGAGCACGTCCTCGCCGGCGGCACGACCGAGGTGGAGGAGGCGGTCCGCAAGGCCGCGGCCGCCGAGATCACGCCGCGCTTCCGGCAGCTCGCCGCCCACGAGATCGTCGAGAAGAACGGCCCGCACGACCTGGTCACCGTCGCCGACCGGTCCGCCGAGGCGCACCTCACCGCCTCCCTCACGGCGCTGCTCCCCGGCTCCGTGGTCGTCGGCGAGGAGGCCGTCCACGCCGACCCGGCGGTCTACGACGCGCTGCGCGGCGACGCGCCCGTGTGGATCGTCGACCCAGTCGACGGCACCCGCCAGTTCGTCCACGGCGACCCCGCCTTCTGCACCCTCGTCGCCCTCGCCCGGCACGGCGAGGTCCTCGCCTCCTGGACCTACGCCCCCGCCCTGGAGCAGATGGCCGTCGCGGTGCGCGGCCGGGGCGCCACGCTGAACGGCGAGCCGCTGCGCTCCGGCGCGCCCGCGCCCGGCGAGGTCCTGGAGGTCGCCTCCTCGCACCCCGACTACACCACCCCGGAGCAGAAGCGCGCCCTGCTCGGCCTGGCCGTCGACGGCGTCCGCCCCCGCCCCTGCGGCTCCGCCGGACTCGAATACCTGGCCGTGGCGCGCGGGGCGCTCTCCGGCGTCGCCTTCTCCTGGGAGTACGCCTGGGACCACGCCGCCGGGCTCCTCCTGGTCGCCGAGGCGGGCGGCGCGGACACCACGGTCGCCGGAGAGCCGTTCCGCGTCACCGGCGGCAACGCGCTGCCGTTCACCGCGGCCCGGGACGCGGCGACCGCCGAGCGGATACGGACCCTCCTCGGGGGGGCGGTGAGACCGCCGCACCCGTCCGCCTATCCTGAGACCCCGGCCACCGGCTGACGAAGGAGCCCGCAGGTGACGCACAGGACGCCGATGCTCGACGCCGTCGTCGTGGGGGCGGGACCCAACGGACTGACCGCCGCCGTCGAACTGGCCCGGCGCGGCTTCTCCGTGGCCGTCTTCGAGGCGGAGTCCACCGTCGGCGGCGGCGCCAGGACCGAGGAGCTCACCCTCCCCGGCTTCCGGCACGACCCCTGCTCCGCCGTCCACCCCCTCGGCGCCGGCTCGCCCGTCTTCAAGACCATGCCGCTCGACCGGTACGGCCTGGAGTGGCTCCACCCCGAACTGCCCATGGCCCACCCCTGGGACGACGGCACCGCCGCCGTCCTCGCCCGCTCCGTCGCCGAGACCGCCGCCTCCTTCGGGCCGCGCGACGCCGGGGCGTACCGCAGGCTCGTCGCCCCCTTCCTCGGCAAGTGGGACACCCTGGCGGCGGACTTCATGCAGCTGCCGCTCACCGCGCTGCCCCGCGACCCGGTCACCCTCGCCCGCTTCGGCCTCGCCGGACTGCCACCCTCCACCTGGCTGATGCGCCGCTTCCGGGACGAGAAGGCCCGCGGCCTCTTCGCCGGGCTCGTCGGCCACGTCATGGCCCCGCTCGGCGGCTTCGCCACCGGCGCCGTCGGCCTCGTCTTCGCGCTCGCCGCCCACGCCGGCGGCTGGCCGCTGCCCCGGGGCGGCTCGCAGTCCATCTCCGACGCCCTCACCGCGTACCTGAAGGACCTCGGCGGCGCCGTCCACACCGACTTCGAGGTCAAGCGCCTCGACGACCTGCCGCCGGCCCGCGCCTACGTCTTCGACACCTCGCCCACCGCCCTCGCCCGGATCGCCGGCTTCGGCGGCCACTACGACCACTACAGGTACGGCGCCGCCGCCTTCAAGATCGACTACGCGCTCGACGGGCCCGTGCCGTGGACCGCCGAGGAGGCCCGGCGCGCCGGCACCGTCCAGATCGGCCCCACCGCCGGGGAGATCGGCACCGCCCTGCACCAGGCCTCCTCCGGCACCGCCCCCGGCGCCCCCTTCCTCATCACCGCCCAGCCCAGCCTCGTCGACCCCTCCCGCGCCCCCGGCGGCAAGCACGTCTTCTGGGCGTACGGCCACGTGCCCAACGGCTGGCGCGGCGACCTCACCGGGGCGATCGAGCGCCAGATCGAGCGCTTCGCCCCCGGCTTCCGCGACCGCGTCCTGGCCCGCGCCACCGCCGGACCGCCCGAACTCGCCGCGCACAACGCCAACTACGTCGGCGGCGACATCGCCTGCGGCGCCGCCCGCGGCCTCCAGCTCCTGCTGCGCCCCACCCTGTCGCTCCACCCCTACGCCACGCCGCACCCCGCGGTCTTCCTCTGCTCCTCCGCCACCCCGCCCGGCCCCGGCGTGCACGGCATGTCCGGGCACAACGCGGCGAAGGCGGTCTGGCGGCGGCTGCGCGCCCCCGCCCGCGAAAATTAGACTGGCCCCCATGGCCAAGTACTTCGACGTGCACCCCGACAACCCGCAGCCGCGCACCATCTCCGCGGTGGCCGACAGCATCCGGAACGGGGCGCTCGTCGCGTACCCGACCGACTCCTGCTACGCCCTCGGCACCCGCATGGGCAGCCGCGACGGCATCAGCCGCATCCGGGCGATCCGCGACCTCGACGACCGCCACCACTTCACCCTGATGTGCCGGGACTTCGCCCAGCTGGGGCAGCTCGTGCACATCGACAACGACGTCTTCCGCGCCGTCAAGGCGGCCACCCCCGGCCCGTACACCTTCATCCTGCCCGCCACCAAGGAGGTGCCGCGCCAGCTCCTCCACCCCAAGAAGAAGACCGTCGGCGTCCGCATCCCCGACCACGTCGCCACCCAGGCCCTCCTCGCCGAACTCGGCGAGCCGCTGCTCTCCAGCACCCTCCTCCTGCCCGACGAGGACGAGCCGCTGACCCAGGGCTGGGAGATCAAGGAGCGCCTCGACCACCAGGTCGACGCCGTGCTCGACTCCGGCGACTGCGGCACCGAGCCCACCACCGTCGTCGACTTCTCCAGCGGCGAGCCCGAGGTCGTCCGCCGGGGAGCGGGGGACACCACCCGCTTCGAGTAGGAGCCCCGGTGGCCCGGGGCCGGACGGCCATGTCGTTTTTCCGCCAGCCCCGGCGCCGTCCGCCCCCGATCATGGAGACATGCACACCGACACCGAGCGCTGCGTGCGGGCCGTCCGGTCGAAGGACGCCCGCTTCGACGGCGTGTTCTTCACCGCCGTCCGCACCACCCGGATCTACTGCCGGCCCAGCTGCCCGGTCGTCCCGCCCAAGCCCGAGAACATGGAGTTCCACCCCAGCGCCGCCTCCTGCCAGCGCGCCGGCTTCCGGGCCTGCAAGCGGTGCCGGCCCGACACCAGCCCCGGCTCGCCCCAGTGGAACGTCCGGGCCGACGCCGTCGCCCGCGCGATGCGGCTCATCCAGGACGGCGTCGTCGACCGGGAGGGCGTCCCCGGCCTCGCCCGGCGGCTCGGCTGGTCCACCCGCCAGATCGAGCGCCAGCTCCTCGCCGAGCTGGGCGCCGGGCCCCTCGCCCTGGCCCGCGCCCAGCGCGCCCAGACCGCCCGGGTCCTCATCGAGACGACCCCCCTGCCGCTGGGCGAGGTCGCCTTCGCCGCCGGGTTCTCCTCCGTCCGCGCCTTCAACGAGACCGTCCGCGAGGTCTTCGCCCTCACCCCCGGCGAGCTGCGCGCCCGCGCCGCCGGTCCGGCCGGCCACCGGGCCCCCGCCTCCGGCGCGATCACCCTCCGGCTGCCGTTCCGCGCGCCCCTCGAACCCTCCAACCTCTTCGGCCACCTCGCCGCCACCGCCGTCCCCGGCGTCGAGGAGTGGCGGGACGGCGCCTACCGCCGCACCCTGAACCTCCCGTACGGGCACGGCACCGTCGCCCTCGCGCCGCGCGCCGACCACATCGCCTGCCGGCTCTCCCTCACCGACCCGCGCGACCTCACCCACGCGATCAGCCGCTGCCGCCGGCTCCTCGACCTCGACGCCGACCCCGTCGCCGTCGACGAGCGGCTGCGCGCCGACCCGCTGCTCGCCCCGCTCGTCGACGCGGCCCCCGGCCGCCGGGTGCCCGGCTCCGTCGACCCCGCCGAGTTCGCCGTACGGGCCGTCCTCGGCCAGCAGGTCTCCACCACCGCCGCCCGCACCCACGCCGCCCGGCTCGTCGCCGCCCACGGCACCCCGGTCGACGACCCCGAGGGCGGCCTCACCCACCTCTTCCCGGAGCCCGCCGCGCTCGCCGCCCTCGACCCCGAGACCCTGGCGCTGCCCCGCAGCCGCCGCGCCACCCTGCTCACCCTGGTCCGGGCCCTCGCCGACGGCAGCCTCCCCCTCGGCCCCGCCGACGACCGCGAGGAGGCCCGCGCCCGGCTGCTCGCCCTGCCCGGCTTCGGCCCCTGGACCACCGAGATCATCGCCATGCGGGCCCTCGGCGACCCCGACGCCTTCCTCCCCGGCGACCTCGGCGTCCGCCGCGCCGCCGAAGGCCTCGGCCTGCCCGCCACCCCGGCCGCGCTGACCGCCCGCGCCGCCCACTGGCGCCCCTGGCGCGCCTATGCCGTCCAGTACCTCTGGGCCACCGACTCCCACCCGATCAACCACCTGCCCTCCTGAGGAGGTCACGCCGTGCCCACCGTCCAGCACACCGTCGTCGACAGCCCGTACGAGCCGCTGACCCTCGTCGCCGTCGACGGCGTCCTCAGCCGCGTCCACATGACCGGCCAGCGCCACCGCCCGCCCGAGGAGACCTTCGGCGACCCCGACCCGCGCCCCTTCGGGGAGGCGGTCCGCCAGCTCGACGCCTACTTCGCGGGCGACCTCACCGCGTTCGACCTGCCGCTCCACCTGATCGGCACCCCGTTCCAGCTGCGCGTCTGGGAGCGGCTGAGCCTCATCCCGTACGGGGAGACCCGGACGTACGGCGAACTCGCCGAGGAGCTGGGGAGTCCCGGCGCCTCCCGGGCCGTCGGCCTCGCCAACGGCAAGAACCCCGTCAGCATCATCGTCCCCTGCCACCGGGTGGTCGGCGCGGGCGGCGGCCTCACCGGCTACGGCGGCGGCCTCGACCGCAAGCAGCGGCTCCTGGCCTTCGAGTCGGGCACGCGGGAACCCGACGCCCTCTTCTGAGCCCGGCGCCCTTTTCCGAACCCGATGCCCTTCCCCCGCCGGGGTGTTAGGTTCCCCGCATGGCCAAGGTGAACATCGCGCTCGACGCCGAACTCGTCGTGGAAGTCATGGTCCTCGCGGGGGTCAACAACCCGCAGGACGCCGTCGAGGCGGTCGTCCGCGACTACATCGCCCGCGGCCACCGCACCGAGGCCCGGGTCGCCGGCCGCGACGAGCCGGTCCGCACCGGGGAGACCGTCCCGCCGGAGCCGCAGCAGGGCTGAGGCCACCGGCCCGGGGGAGTCCTCAGTCCTCCCGCTCCGGGGGCTCGGCGTCGCTGCGGGCCCGCGCCGCCCGCCGCAGCCGGGGATGGCGGTCGCCGCCCTGCTCGGTCATCGCCTCGCCGACCATGGACCGCACCGCGTCCCGCAGCCCGTGCAGGGCGTGGTGCCGGGCCGGGCCCGCCCCCGGGTCCTCCCGCAGCTCCTTCACCAGGGCCCAGCAGAGCACCAGCATCACCACCACGAACGGCAGCGCCACCAGGATCGTCGCCGTCTGGAGCGAGTCCAGACCGCCCACCACGAGCAGCGCCGCCGCCACGGCCGCCATCAGGACGCCCCAGATCACCACCAGCCAGGTCGGCGGGTGCAGCGAACCCCGGCTCGTCAGCGAACCCATCACGAGCGAGGCCGAGTCGGCGCTCGTGACGAAGTACGTCATCACCAGGACCATCGCGACGACCGAGGTGACCGTGCCCAGCGGCAGCGCCTCCAGCATCCCGAACAGCGAGGCCTCCGCCCCGTCCTTCACGGTCGCCGCCAGGTCCGCGGCGCCCGTCGACTCCAGCCGGATCGCCGTGCCGCCCATCACGCAGAACCACACCACCGTCGCCCCCGACGGCACCAGCAGCACCCCCACCAGGAACTCCCGGACCGTCCGGCCCCGTGAGATCCGGGCGATGAACGTGCCGACGAACGGCGCCCAGGACAGCCACCACGCCCAGTAGAAGATCGTCCACGTCCCCAGCCAGTCGGGGTCGGTGAACGCCCCGGTCCGGCTCGCCATCGGCAGTAGCTCGTGCAGGTAGCCGCCGACGGAGGCCGGGATGGTGTCCAGGACGTAGACGGTCGGCCCGAGCAGGAACACGAAGAGCATCAGACAGGCCGCGAGGACGATGTTCAGCGTGGAGAGCCACTTCACGCCCTTGTGGAGGCCGGAGAAGGCCGACAGGACGAAGGCCCCCGACAGCGACACGATGATGATCAGCTGGACGCCCGTCGTGTTCTCCACGCCCGCCGTCAGGTTCAGCCCCTCCGCGACCTGGAGGGCCCCGAGCCCCAGGCTCGTCGCCGTGCCGAACACGGTCGCGAACACCGCGAGCAGGTCGATCGCCTTGCCCGGCCAGGAGTCCGCCCGGCGTTCCCCCATCAGCGGCACGAAGGCGGAGCTCAGCCGGTTCCCCCGGCCCTTGCGGAAGCCCGCGTACGCCAGGGCGAGCCCCGTGATGCCGTAGATCGCCCACGGGGTCAGCGTCCAGTGGAAGAACGAGTACTCCATGGCGTTGAGGGCCGCCGCGCCCGTCCCCGCCGCGGCGCCGCTCGCCGGCGGCGGGTCCAGGAAGTGCTGGAGCGGCTCCCCGACCCCGTAGAACATCAGACCGATGCCCATGCCGGCGCTGAACATCATCGCGATCCACGCCAGGGTCGTGAACTCGGGCTCGTCGTCGTCCCGGCCCAGCCTGATCCGGCCGAAGCGGCTCAGCGCGATGACCACGCACAGCACCAGGAAGACGTCCGCCGCCACCACGAACAGCCAGGCGAAGTTGGCGAGAACCCACTCCAGGGCCGTGGACGAGGCGCTGTCGAAGGAGTCCTCGCCCAGGGCCGCCCAGGCCACGGCCGCGACGACGGCCGCGACCCCGATCCCGATGACCTTGCCGTCGGGTGCGTACCGCCCGTCCGGATCCGCCGGGGCGCGCTCACTCGGTTCCGTGCTCATGCGACCCCACTATGGTGCGGAATATCCGCACATCAGGGGGTGGCACGCCGTCCGGGGCTCCGGATAGGGTCGGCGGCGGCGCGACTGCACGTTCGAAAGCAAGGGATGCAAGGTGACGGACGGAGCAGCAACGGTCGCTCGCGTGCTCGTGGCGGCCGACAAGTTCAAGGGTTCGCTCACGGCCGTGGAGGTCGCCGAGCGGGTCACGACGGGCCTGCGACGGGTCGTCCCCGACCTGGAGGTGGAGACACTGCCCGTCGCGGACGGCGGCGACGGCACCGTCGCGGCGGCCGTCGCGGCCGGATTCGAGCGCCACGAGGTGACGGTGACGGGGCCGCTCGGCGAGCCGGTCACCGCCGCGTTCGCGCTGCGCGGCACCACCGCGGTCGTCGAGATGGCGGAGGCCTCCGGGCTCCAGCTCCTCCCGGCCGGCGAGTTCGCCCCGCTGACCGCGACCACGTACGGCTCCGGCGAACTGCTCCGCGCGGCCCTGGACGCCGGTGCGACCACCGTCGTCTTCGGCGTCGGCGGCAGCGCCACCACCGACGGCGGCGCCGGGATGCTCGCCGCGCTCGGCGCCCGCTTCCTCGACGCGGCCGGCGAGCCCGTCGGCCCCGGCGGAGCGCCCCTCGCCGACCTGGCCACGGCCGACCTCACCGGCCTCGACCCCCGCTTCGCCGGGGTCGACCTGATCCTCGCGAGCGACGTCGACAACCCGCTCACCGGCCCCAAGGGCGCCCCCGCCGTCTACGGACCGCAGAAGGGCGCCACCCCCGACGACGTCCGCACCCTCGACGCGGCCCTCGCCCACTTCGCCACCGTCCTGGAGAAGGCCATCGGGCCCAAGGCGGCCGAGGCCGCCCTCGCGCCCGGCGCGGGCGGCGCCGGCGGCATCGGCTACGGCGCCCTCGTCCTGGGCGCGAGCTTCCGCCCCGGCATCGAGCTGATGCTGGAGGTCCTCGGCTTCGCCCCCGCCCTGGAGCGCGCCACCCTCGTCATCACCGGCGAGGGCTCCCTCGACGAGCAGACCCTCCACGGCAAGGCCCCGGCGGGCGTCGCCGCGGCGGCCCGCGCGGCCGGCAAGGAGGTCGTCGCGGTCTGCGGCCGCCTCGCCCTCCCCGCCGAAGCCCTCGGCCGGGCCGGCATCCGCCGCGCCTACCCCCTCGCCGCCCTGGAGCCGGACCCCGCGAAGTCCATGGCGAACGCGGGCCCGCTCCTGGAGGAGGCCGCGGCGGACATCGCCCGGGACTTCCTGCAGTAGTTGCCCCTAGACGTACGGGGACGGGGCCCGGTCACCCCGGCCCCGTCAGCCGGAACGCGTCCAGCGCCAGCGTCATCTCCGTGAGGTCCCGCGGCCGGGAGAGCGACCGGGACGTCAGCTGTTCGAGCCGCCGCAGCCGGTTGAAGACCGTGTTGCGGTGGCAGTACAGCCGCCCGGCCGCCCGCCCCGCCGACCCCTCGCACTCCAGCCACGCGTCCAGCGTCTCCAGGAGCACCGCCCGGTCCGCCGGATCCAGCTCGAGCAGACCGCCGAGGACGTCCGACACCAGCAGGCTCGCCATCTCCGGCTGGCCCACCACCAGCGCCCCCGTCATCCGCCGGTCGAGCCGCACGATCTGCCGGCTGCCCGGCGGACACGTCCGCAGCGCCAGCTCCGCGAGACGGCGCGCCCGGCCCAGCTCGGTCAGGCCCACCACCACCGGACTGATCCCGCCCGGCCCCGGACACCGCCCGTCGAGCAGCTCCGACAGGGCGTCCAGACCCGTGTCACCGGCGAGCGCCACCACCCCCAGCTCGCAGTCCGCGCCCATCCGCCACAGGAACCGCACCCCCTCGCCCTGCACCTGCCGGTGGAACGCCTCCCGCTCCTCCCGCCGGTCGTAGCGCAGCACCACCACCGCGTACCGCCCCTGCTCCGGCAGGTCCAGGCCCGCCGCCGCCCGCGCCACCAGCTCCGGCGAGCGCTGCCCCTGGAGCAGCGCGTCCAGGAGCGCCTGCAACTGCTCGTCCGTACGGCTGCGCAGCTCCAGCTCCGTCTCCCGGTACGCCTCCGACGCCGTGTCCGCCTGCGCGTCCACCGCCGACCACACCGTCGTCGCCGACTGCATCAGGGCGGCCAGGTGCGCCGCGTCCGACCCCGCGCTCTCGATCAGCGCGTCCCACACCAGGTGCCCGGCGTGCCGGTAGGCGTGCACGACCAGTTCGAGCGGCATCCCCTGCGCGGCCCGCCGCCGGCCCATCCCGTCGGCGTGCTCCAGGTCCCGCCGGGGCGAGTTCCGGGGCGCCGAGATCATCTCGATCCCGATCCGCATCGCCTCGTGGGCCTCCTGCCAGTGCTGGTCGTACGGCAGGATCCGCCCGTAGGCGGGCTCGTACGCGTGGAGTTCCCTCAGGTGCTCGTCCACCAGCTCCGGCACCCGCTCCAGAAGCTCCGCGCACGCCCGCGCGAGCACCTTCCAGTCGTCACCGGTCCGCCTTCTGCGCCGTCCCATGCCGGGAGGATCCCCTGCCCGGGTCCCCTTCGCACACCCCCTGACGCGCACTGTTGTGCGCGTGCACAGCCCGCCGCCGCGCCCGCTGGTCAACGGCAGCGATTCGGCCGCCGGGCGTGGACGCGCGGTCCGGTGCGGTGTTGGGGTGAGCGCCACCGAACGGCCGGACCGACGTGGGCGGCCCGGGAAAGGGGAGCCATGGGAGGTACCGCACCCGCCCTGGAGGTCACGGACCTGACGGCGGGATACGGACCGGTGCGCGCGCTGCGACGGGTGTCGCTGACCGTGCCCGCGGGCGCCGTCGTCACCGTCCTCGGCGGCAACGGAGCCGGCAAGTCCACCCTGCTGCGGGCCGTCTCGCGCACCCTGCGGTTCCACGGCGGCGCCGTGGTCTCCGGCACGGTGAGCCGCGACGGACTGCCCCTCGACGGACTGCCGCCCGACCGGGTCGTCGCCGCCGGGGTCTCCCAGGTGCCCGAGGGCCGCCAGGTCTTCGCCCGGATGACGGTCGAGGACAACCTGCGGGCCGGGGCGCTCGGCCGGCGCGGCGGCCGGGCCTCCCGGGCCGCCGCCCTCCGCCGGGTCCACGAGCTCTTCCCGGTCCTCGCCGAGCGCGCCCGCCAGCCCGCCGGACTGCTCTCCGGCGGCGAACAGCAGATGCTCGCCGTCGGCCGCGCCCTGATGGCCGCGCCGGGCCTGCTCCTCCTGGACGAACCCTCCCTCGGCCTCGCCCCGCTGATGGCGGCCCGGATCGCGGACGCCGTCCGCGAGATCAACGCCCAGGGCACGGCGGTGCTCCTCGTCGAGCAGAACGCGGCGCTCGCGCTGCGGCTCGCCTCCCTCGCGTACGTCCTGGAGGTCGGCGAGGTCACCCTCTCCGGGCCCGCCGCCGAACTCGCCGCCTCCGACGAGGTGCGCCGCCGCTACCTGGGCGTGGTCGACGAGGACGCCGCCGCCGACGCGGCCCGCGCCGCCACCGCCCACCCGGTCCTGACCCGCTGGGAGGAGACCCGATGAGACCGCAGCCACGACAGCCCCCACCGGTGGGACCCGCACCCGCTCCCGACGTCCCCGCCCTCCACGTCCGCGACCTGACCGTCCGCTTCGCCGGGCTCACCGCCCTCGACGCCGTCGGCTTCACCGTCCGGCCCGGCACCGTCCACGCCCTCATCGGCCCCAACGGCGCCGGCAAGTCCACCTGCTTCAACGTGCTCTCCGGCGTCTACCGCGCCACCTCCGGCTCCGTCCGCCTCGGGGAGCAGGAGCTGACCGGCCTGCCCCCGCACCGGATCGCGGACCTCGGCGTCGGCCGGATCTTCCAGAACCTGGCCCTGCCGCCCCGCGCCACCGTCGAGGACAGCCTGATGCTCGGCCGCCACCGGCTCACCCGCACCGGCTTCCTCGCCGCCGGGCTCCGGCTCCCCTCCGCCGCCCGCGAGGAGGCCCGGCACCGGGCCAGGGTCCGGGAGATCGCCGCCTTCGTCGGCCTGGAGGGACAGCTCTCCAGGCCCGCGGGCTCCCTCCCGTACGGACAGCAGAAGCTCGCCGAACTCGCCCGCGCCCTCTGCACGGAGCCCCGGCTCCTGCTCCTGGACGAGCCCGTCGCCGGGATGACCGCCGACGAGCGGCGCCGCACCGCCTCCGTCATCGCCGGGGTCCGCGACGGCCTCGGTATCTCGGTCCTCCTCGTCGAGCACGACATGGGCCTGGTGATGCGGCTCGCCGACTCCGTCACCGTCCTCGACTTCGGCCGCCGGATCGCCGACGGGGCGCCCGCCGACGTGCAGAACGACCCGGCGGTCGTCCGCGCCTACCTCGGAGAGGAGTCCGCCGCGTGAGCACCTTCGCGGAGTTCCTGATCAACGGCGTCTCCCTGGGCTCGATCTACGCCCTCATCGCCCTCGG
This sequence comes from Streptomyces sp. NPDC098101, assembly GCF_044760185.1. Lineage (NCBI taxonomy): Bacteria > Bacillati > Actinomycetota > Actinomycetes > Kitasatosporales > Streptomycetaceae > Streptomyces > Streptomyces sp. NPDC098101. Next base: position 470,190 of record NZ_JBIWAS010000001.1, read on the forward strand.
CTTCGTCGTCATCTTCCGCGCCACGGAGGTCGTCAACTTCGCCCACGCCTCCCTCCTCCTGGCCGGCGGCTACGTCACCGCCGTCCTCCACGACGACATCGGCTTCTGGCCCGCCCTGCTCGCCGGGATCGCGGGCGCGGCGGTGGTCGGCGCGGCCGTCGAGTTCCTCGTGATGCGCCGCCACCGGGGCGCCGACCACAGCGTCCTCGCCATCGTCACCATCGGCGTCGACATCCTGCTCGCCACCGAGCTGACCCGCCGGATCGGCACCGACATCCTCGCCCTCGGCGACCCCTGGGGCGACGCCGTCGTCACCGTCGGGCCGGTCACGATCGCCCAGACCCGGATCGCCGCCCTCCTCGCGGCGGCCCTCCTCATCACCGCCTTCCTGCTGGCCTTCCGTTACACCTCCTGGGGCGTCGCCATGCGGGCCGCCGCCGAGAACCAGGAGACCGCCGCCCTCATGGGCATCCGGCTCGGCCGGGTCTCGCTCGGCGCCTGGGCGGTCGCCGGGGGCCTCGCCGCCGTCGCCGCGCTCTTCCTCACCGTCTTCCCGACCCCCGGCCTGGAGCGGGCCACCTCGCTCGCCGCCCTCAAGGCCTTCCCGGCCGCGATCCTCGGCGGCCTCGACTCCACCACGGGCGCGCTCGTCGGCGGCCTCCTGGTCGGCGTCACCGAGTCCCTCGCCACCGGCTACCAGGGCGACCTGGCGTTCCTCGGCCGGGGGATCGGCGACCTCGCCCCGTACCTCGTCATGGTCGCGGTGCTCCTGATCCGCCCGGCCGGCCTCTTCGGCACGAAGGAGCTCGCCCGTGTCTGAGATCCCCGCCCCTCCGCACGCCGCCGCCCGCCCGGAGGTCCCAGACAACCGGTCCGCGTCCGCGTCCGGGGAGCCCGTCCACCCCGGTGGCCCGAAGGAGCCCGCCCGTGTCTGAGACCCTCGCCCGCCCCGGCCTCCGGGTCCGCCCCGCGGTGTACGGAGGGGCCGCCGCCGGACTCGTCCTGCTCGCCCTGCCCTTCTACCTGGACCGCTTCTGGCTCCAGGCCGGCCTGTTCGCCATGGCCGCCGCCCTCGGCGCCATCGGGATCAACCTGCTGACCGGCGCCACCGGCCAGCTCTCCATGGGACACGCCTTCTTCCTGGCCGTCGGCGCCTACGGCTACTGCGCCTTCGCCGGGGACGGCACCGACGGCCTCGCCGGACTCGGCCTGCCCGGCTGGCTCGCCGCCGTCCTCGCGGTCGCCCTCGCGGGCCTGGCCGGCGGGGTGTTCAGCCCGATCGCGGGACGGCTGCACGGCGCGTACCTCGGCATCGCCACCCTCGCGCTGATCTTCATCGGCCAGCACGTCCTCTTCAACGCCCACGACCTCACCGGCGGCTACAACGGCCGCGCCGTCCCGCCGCTCTCCCTCTTCGGCCTCACCTTCGACGACAGCGAGCTGCTCGTCGCCCAGGTCCCCTTCGGCGCCGTCGAGAAGCTCTGGTACCTCGGCCTCGCCCTGCTCCTCGGCGGGGTCCTCTTCGCCAGGGGAGTCCTCGGGGGCCGCCCCGGGCGCGCCATGAACGCCATCCGGGACCACCGGATCGCCGCCGGCGTGATGGGCATCCCGGTGGCCCGCCACCGCGCCGCCGTCTTCGTCCTGTCCTCGATGTACGCGGGCCTGGCCGGCGTCCTGCTCGCCCTGGTCTTCCAGCGGACCGTCCCCGAGTACTTCGGCATGGCGCTCTCCCTGGAGTACCTGGCCATGATCGTCATCGGCGGCCTCGGCTCGGTCGCCGGGGCGGTCGCCGGAGGCGTCTTCGTCTCCCTCCTGCCCCAGCTCCTCACCCGCTACAGCGACGCCCTGCCCCTGGTCTCCGCCCCGGGCACGGGCGGGATCGCGCCGGGGGAGGCCGCCCGCTACCTGTACGGCGCCGCCGTCGTCGCGGTGGTGCTGTTCCTGCCCGGCGGCCTGGCCCGCCTGGCCGCCCGGACGCCCCGGGCACCGAAGACCCCCACGTCCACCGAACCCTCAGGGGAGACACGATGAACCACAGACGACAGGCCGTGCGGGGCCTGGCCGCCGCGCTCGCCGCCCTGGTCGCCCTCACCGCCGCCGGATGCAGCTCCAAGGCGAAGACCGGCGGCGGCGAGCAGACCGGCGCGGGCGGGGTGAAGACCGGCGAGGGCGTCACCGACAAGACGATCGCGGTCGGCGCGCTCACCGACATGACCGGCGTGTACGCCACCCTCGGCAAGAGCGTCACCCAGGCCCAGCAGCTGTACGTGAAGCAGGTCAACGCCGCCGGCGGGATCTGCGGCCGGCAGCTGGAGCTCACGGTCCGCGACCACGGCTACGACCCGCAGAAGGCGCTCGCCGCCTACACCGAGCTGGAGCCCAAGGTCGTCGGCTACGCCCAGTTCATCGGCTCCCCGTTCGTCGCCGCCGTCAAGCAGCGCGTCGACTCCCAGGACAAGGGCCTCGTCCTCCCGCAGGCCTGGTCCGCCTCGCTGCTCGGCTCGCCGTACATCCGCGTCCTGGGCGCCACGTACGACGTCGAGACGATCAACGCCGTCGACTTCCTCCTGACGGAGAAGGGCCTCAAGGCCGGGGACAAGCTCGGCCACGTCTACTTCGAGGGCGACTACGGCGAGAACGCCCTCAAGGGCTCGAAGCACGCGGCCGGGAAGGCCGGCCTGACCGTCGTCGAGCAGAAGATCAAGCCCACCGACAACGACATGTCCGCGCAGGTCGCGGCGCTCAAGCAGGCCGGGGTCAAGGCCGTCGTCATCAGCGCGGGCCCCCGCCAGGCCGCCTCCCTCGTCGGCGTGGCCGCCGCCACCGGCCTCAGGGTCCCGGTCGTCGGCAACAACTCGGCCTTCGCCCCGCAGCTCCTCGGCACCCAGGCCGGACCCGCCCTGGAGAAGATGTACTGGTTCGCTTCCCCGAGCCTGCCCGTCGGCGCGGACACCCCGACCGCGAAGAAGCTGGTGACCGACTACGGGGCGGCCTACCCGGGCGAGGCCCTCGACAACGGCGTCGTCGCCGGCTGGACCGCCGCGAGCGTCTTCGGCGAGGCCCTGAAGAAGGCCTGCGCCGACAAGGACCTCACCCGCGAGGGCGTCGGCAAGGCCCTGCTCACCCTGACCGCCCACGACGCCGGCTTCGGCATGACCCACGACCTCGGCGACCCGAAGGCGCCCTCGTCCCGCGAGTCCGTCATCATCCAGCCGGACAAGTCCGTCCCCGGCGGGATGCGCACGGTCCGGCAGCCCTTCGTCTCGGACGCGGCGAAGAGCTACACCCCGTAGGGCCCGTCCGGCCGCGCACCCGGGCCCGGGGCGTCCACCGCGCCCCGGGCCCACCGCGTCCGCGACCCGTACGCGCACGGGCGCCGGCCCCGAAGCCCCGGGCGGACCGTCACCTCCCGGAAACACACGGGTGTGAAGCTCGGGCCCATGAAGTCGCACATCGCTCCGCTCATCGAGGAGAACCGCTCCCACCCGCGCCTCGCCGGCCTGCTGGGCGCCTACCACCTGGCCAACCAGGCGGAGAAGGGCACGCCCGTGGCGGCGGTCGCCGAGCTCCCGGCCGTATACCGGGGGGAGGCCGAGGACCCGGCCGCCGCGTTCGCCGCCGACACGGTCCTGCTCGTCATTCCGCCCGGCGGGGACGGGCCGGTCGGCTGCGTCGTCCTGAAGGCTCCCCGCGAGGGGCGCGCGCCCGAGGTCAAGCGCCTCTGGGTCGAGCCCGGGGCCCGCCGGAAGGGCCTCGCGCGGGCCCTCGTGGCCGAGGCCCTGCGCCGGGCCGCCGCCCTCGGAGCGCCCGCCGTGCGCCTCACGGTCTGGAACTGGCGGCGGGAGCCGCTGGCCCTCTACCGGAGCCTCGGCTTCGAGACCGTCCCCTCCTGGGACGCCCGCCCCGACCTCCTCTGCCTGGAGAAGCCGCTCGCGGCCGACCGCGTCGCGCGCCTCACCCCCGACGCCGTCCGCGCCCACGCCCCCGACGGCCTCGCCGCGCTCCTCGTGGACGCCGTGGACGGCGGGGCCTCCGTCGGCTTCCTCGCGCCCCTGGACACCGCAGAGGCGGCCTCCTGGTGGCTCAGGGCCGCCGAGGAGGCCGAGGAGGGCGTACGGGATGTCTGGGCGGCCCTGGACGGCGACGGGCGCCCGGCCGGAGCCGTCACCCTCGTCCGTACCGGCGCCGCCAACGGTCGGCACCGGGGCGAGATCGCCCGGCTCCTGGTCCGCCGCTCCGCCCGGGGCCGGGGCCTCGGACGGCGGCTGCTCGCCGCGGCCGAGGCGCACGCCGCCGCCACCGGCCTGACCCTGCTCGTCCTGGACACGCAGACCGGCAGCCCGGCCGAGCGCCTCTACCGGGGCGCGGGCTGGACCGCCGCCGGGACGGTCCCGGAGTACGCCGCCGACCCGGCCGGGGTCCTCCGCGCGACCACGCTGTACTACAAGCGGCTCGGCCAGGGCCTGTCCGGCGGATCGGGGCCGGGCAGGCCCTAGGGCACGCGAAAGGGCCCCGGGAGGCCGTATCGCCTCCCGGGGCCCTTCGTACGCGTACCGTCCGCTACGGCAGCTGTGCCGCCCGCGCCTCCCGGCTCTCGCGCCGGTTGCCGCGGAAGGTGTTCACCCGGCGGGCCGTCGCGAAGAGCGGGATGACCGCGCCCATCACGACCTGGAGCGCGCAGCCGGTCTGGAGCAGGAACTGCCCGCCCGGGGCGTCGAACGCCCAGGCCGCCAGCATCCCCATCGCGCCGACGATCCAGCTGAGCATCGCCACCGCGAGCACGCCGCGCGGCTTCGGGTACTCGACCCGGCTCACCATCAGCCAGGCCACCCCGATGATCGCGAGCAGCGTCGGGATGAACGGGAGCTCCAGGAGCACGATCGAGACGACCGTCAGCGCGCCGAAGGGGCTCGGCATCCCCTGGAACATGCCGTCCTTCATGGTCACGCAGGAGAATCTCGCCAGCCTGAGGACCACCGCGAGCAGCACCACGATCGCGGCCACCGCCGAGACCTTCTGCTGCGCGTCGTCCGCGACCATCCCGTACACGAGCACGAAGTAGGCCGGGGCCAGACCGAAGCTGATCAGGTCCGACAGGTTGTCCAGCTCGGCGCCCATCGGGGACGAGCGGAGCTTGCGCGCCACGATCCCGTCGAAGAGGTCGAAGATCGCCGCGCACAGCATGAGGATCACGGCGGTGGCGGCGCTGTTGCGCGCCATGCCGGTCTCGCTGCTGCCCGTCAGGTGCGGGATGAGGATGCCCGTGGTGGTGAAGTACACCGCCATGAAGCCGCACGTGGCGTTACCGAGCGTGAGGGCGTCCGCTATGGACAGCCTCAGCGACAGCGGCATCTCCTCGGCCTCTTCGGCCGACTCGGTCCCGGTGTCGGCGGCCCAGTCGGCCGCCCGTGTGTCGGGGTCAATCACGGTCAATGCGAGTCACCCCCGCCGTGGTGACCTGACCGACCTCGACCGCGACCTCGACGCCCTCGGGGAGGTAGATGTCGACGCGCGAGCCGAAGCGGATCAGGCCGATGCGGTCACCCTGCTCCACCTTCGTCCCCTGCGGGACGTACGGCACGATGCGCCGGGCGACGGCGCCCGCGATCTGCACCATCTCGATGTCGCCGAGCTCGGTGTCGAAGTGCCAGACGACGCGCTCGTTGTTCTCGCTCTCCTTGTTGAACGCCGGGACGAACCCACCGGGGACGTGCTCCACGGACGTCACCGTGCCGGCCAGCGGCGCGCGGTTGACGTGGACGTTCAGCGGGCTCATGAAGATGGCGACCCGGGTGCGCCCGTCCTTCCACGGCATGATGCTCTGCACCACGCCGTCGGCGGGGGAGATGACCCGGCCCTGAGCGATCTCGCGCTCGGGGTCGCGGAAGAACCACAACATGCCGGCCGCGAGAGCGGTGGTCGGCACGGCGATGGCCGCGGCGCGCCGCGAGCCGCGGGCGCGCACGAGGCTGAGCGCCGCGGTGGCGACGGTCGGCAGGAGCCACGGCGATGCTCCGCGCGCGAGGCGTACGCCCTTGAGGCTGTCGCGGTGTGCAGAGGTTTGGCTGTGGGGCATGGATGACCTTCGTAGCGGATGATGCCGCGCAGGCAACGGGGACGGCGGCTTTCCGGCGATGCTATCGGTTGCGGGGCGCAACTGGGCAAGCCAGGAACCGAGTCGGAGGCCGGAAGACGAACACAGGGTGTGATCTTCTTCGCGGCCTTACCGGCTCAAAAGCGACAATCATCCCTGGAATCGGTACTCCTCGAGCAGCCGACGACCAATGATCATTTTCTGGATCTCGGCGGTACCTTCGCCGATGAGCAGCATCGGCGCCTCGCGGTAGAGGCGCTCGATCTCGTACTCCTTCGAGAACCCGTATCCACCGTGGATGCGGAAGGCGTCCTCGACGACCTCCTTGCAGTACTCGGAGGCGAGGTACTTCGCCATCCCCGCTTCGAGGTCGTTTCGTTCTCCGGAGTCCTTTTTGCGTGCTGCGTTGACCATCATCGCATGAGCGGCCTCGACCTTGGTAGCCATTTCGGCCAGCTTGAACTGGATCGCCTGGTGCTGGGCGATCGGCTTGCCGAAAGTGTGACGCTGCTGGGCATACGAGACACCCAGCTCGAACGCACGCTGAGCGACGCCGCAGCCACGGGCCGCGACATTCACGCGCCCGACCTCGACACCGTCCATCATTTGGTAAAACCCTCGGCCGGTTTCCCCGCCGAGTACACGATTGGCCGGAATGCGCAGTCCGTCCATGATGAGCTCGGTCGTGTCGACGCCCTTGTAGCCCATCTTGTCGATCTTCCCGGGGATGGTGAGGCCGGGGCGGACCTCTCCGAAGCCGGGCTCCTTCTCCACGAGGAAGGTCGTCATCGACTTGTGGGGCGCGGTGCCCTCGGGGTGTCCTTCGTCACTCCGGACCAGAACGGCCACCAGCGAGGACGTACCGCCGTTCGTCAGCCACATCTTCTGGCCGTTGAGGACGTACTCGTCGCCGTCCTTCACCGCCTTCGACGTGATGGCCGACACGTCCGAGCCGAGGGCCGGCTCCGACATCGAGAACGCGCCGCGCGTCTCGCCGGCCGCCATCCGCGGAAGGAAGTACTCCTTCTGCTCCTGGGTGCCGTGCTGCTTGAGCATGTACGCCACGATGAAGTGGGTGTTGATGATGCCGGAGACCGACATCCAGCCGCGGGCGATCTCCTCCACGCACAGCGCGTAGGTGAGCAGCGACTCGCCCAGGCCCCCGTACTCCTCGGGGATCATCAGGCCGAAGACGCCGAGCTCCTTGAGCCCGTCCACGATCTGCTGGGGGTACTCGTCGCGGTGCTCCAGCTCCGTCGCGACCGGGATGATCTCCTTGTCGACGAAGTCCCGGACGGTGGCGAGGATCTCCTGCTGGACGTCGGTCAGACCGTGGGTCTGGGCGAGTCGCGCCATGACTACTTCTCCGTCTTCTTGGAGGGCTCGACGAGCGTGGGGCGGCCGGGCTGCTCCCCGCCGCGCTCCTTGATGTACGTCTCGGTGGGGACCATCACCTTGCGGCGGAAGACGCACACCAGGGTGCCGTCCTGCTTGTAGCCCTTGGTCTCGACGTAGACGATGCCGCGGTCGTTCTTCGACTTCGACGGGGTCTTGTCGAGGACCGTCGTCTCGCCGTAGATCGTGTCGCCGTGGAAGGTCGGCGCCACGTGCCGCAGCGACTCGATCTCCAGGTTGGCGATGGCCTTGCCGGAGACGTCCGGCACGGACATGCCGAGCAGCAGCGAGTAGATGTAGTTGCCGACGACGACGTTCTTGCCGAAGTCCGTCGTGTTCTCCGCGTAGTTCACGTCCATGTGCAGCGGATGGTGGTTCATCGTGAGCAGACAGAAGAGGTGGTCGTCGTATTCGGTGACCGTTTTCCCGGGCCAGTGCTTGTAGACGGCACCGACCTCGAACTCCTCGTACGTGCGGCCGAACTGCATGGGACTCAGGCCTCCGGGATCTCGAACTTGCTGGTGCGCTGCATACCGGCGGCGCGGCCCTTGCCGGAGATGACCAGGGCCATCTTGCGGGAGGCCTCGTCGATCATCTCGTCGCCGAGCATCGCGGAGCCCTTCTTCCCGCCGGCCTCGGACGTGTAGTAGTCGTACGCGTCGAGGATCAGCTCGGCGTGGTCGTAGTCCTCCTGCGAGGGCGAGAAGATCTCGTTCGCGGCGGCGACCTGGTCCGGGTGCAGCACCCACTTGCCGTCGAAGCCCAGGGCGGCGGCCCGCTGGGCCACGGCCCTGTAGCCCTCCTGGTTGCGGATCTGGAGGTAGGGGCCGTCGATCGCCTGGAGGTTGTTGGCGCGGGCGGCCATCAGGATGCTCATCAGGATGTGGTGGTACGCGTCCGCCGGGTAGCCGGGCGGCTGCTCGCCCACGACCAGCGACTTCATGTTGATGGAGGCCATGAAGTCGGCCGGGCCGAAGATGATCGTCTCGACGCGCTGGGAGGCCTGCGCGATCGCGTTGACGTTGGTCAGGCCCTGGGCGTTCTCGATCTGCGCCTCGATGCCGATCTTGCCGACCTCGAAGCCCATGGTCTTCTCGATCTGGGTGAGCAGCAGGTCGAGCGCGACGATCTGCTGCGCGTCCTGGACCTTCGGCAGCATGATGCAGTCGAGGTTCTGGCCGGCGCCCTCGACGACCGTGACGACGTCCCGGTACGTCCAGTGGGTCGTCCAGTCGTTCACGCGGACCACGCGCGTCTTGCCGGTCCAGTCGCCCTCGTTCAGGAACTTCACGATGGTGTGCCGGGCCTCGGGCTTGGCCAGCGGGGCGCAGGCGTCCTCCAGGTCCAGGAAGACCTGGTCGGCGGCGAGGCCCTGGGCCTTCTCCAGGAAGCGCGGGTTGGAGCCGGGGACCGCCAGGCAGGAACGGCGGGGGCGCAGCCGGTTCACGGGGGACGCGGGGCTGGTCATGCGGGGACCTCCAGGGGATCGAGCTTGTTCGCTTTCCGGATCTCGTCGACGATACGGCCGATGATCTCCGTGATACCGAAGTCCTTCGGTGTGAAGACGGCGGCCACACCCGCGCGCTTCAGTTCTGCGGCGTCGGCGTTCGGGATGATCCCGCCGACGATGACCGGGATGTCGGCGGCGCCCGCCTCGCGCAGGCGCTCCAGGACGTCCGGGACCAGCTCGGCGTGCGAGCCGGAGAGGATCGACAGGCCCACGCAGTGCACGTCCTCGGCCAGGGCCGCGTTGACGATCTGCTCGGGGGTCAGCCGGATCCCCTGGTAGACCACCTCGAAACCGGCGTCACGCGCGCGTACGGCGATCTGCTCGGCCCCGTTGGAGTGCCCGTCGAGACCGGGCTTGCCGACGAGCAGCCGCAGCCGTCCGGCGTTCAGCTCCTCGGCGGTCCGCGCCACCTTCTCGCGCACCAGGGCCAGCGGCGTGCCCGCCTCGGCCGTCACCGCGACCGGGGCGGAGGAGACGCCTGTCGGGGCGCGGAACTCGCCGAAGACGTCCCGCAGCGCCCAGGACCACTCCCCGGTGGTGACGCCCGCACGCGCGCACTCCAGGGTGGCGGCGAAGAGGTTGCCGTCGCCGGCCGCCGTCGCCTTCAGCGCCGCCAGGGACTCCTGGGCGCGGTTCTCGTCGCGGTTGTCGCGCCACTCGTGGAGGGCCGCGACGACCCGCGCCTCGTTCGCCGGGTCCACCGTCATGATCGCGGTGTCCAGGTCGGCGGTGAGGGGGTTCTCCTCGGTCGACTGGAAGATGTTGACGCCGACGATCTTCTCGTCGCCGGCCTCGATCCGGGCGCGCCGCTCGGCGTGCGAGGAGACGAGCTGCGACTTGAGGTAGCCGGACTCGACGGCGGCCATCGCGCCGCCCATCTCCTGGATCCGGTCGATCTCGGCCAGGCACTCCTCGACGAGGGCGTCGACCTTGGCCTCGATGACGTGCGAGCCGGCGAAGATGTCCTCGTACTCCAGCAGGTCGGACTCGTGGGCGAGCACCTGCTGGATGCGGAGCGACCATTGCTGGTCCCAGGGCCGGGGCAGGCCCAGGGCCTCGTTCCAGGCGGGGAGCTGGACGGCCCGCGCGCGGGCGTCCTTGGAGAGGGTGACGGCCAGCATCTCCAGGACGATCCGCTGGACGTTGTTCTCCGGCTGGGCCTCGGTCAGGCCGAGCGAGTTGACCTGCACGCCGTAGCGGAACCGGCGCTGCTTGGCGTTCTCGATGCCGTACCGCTCCAGGGTGACCTTGTCCCAGATGCGGCCGAAGGCGCGCATCTTGCACATCTCCTCGACGAAGCGGACGCCCGCGTTCACGAAGAACGAGATGCGGGCGACCACCTCGCCGAAGCGGTCCTCCGGGACCTGGCCGGAGTCCCGGACCGCGTCCAGCACCGCGATGGCGGTGGACATCGCGTAGGAGATCTCCTGGACCGGAGTGGCCCCGGCCTCCTGCAGGTGGTAGCTGCAGATGTTGATCGGGTTCCACTTCGGGATGCTGTTCACCGTGTAGGTGATCATGTCCGTCGTGAGGCGGAGGGAGGGGCCGGGCGGGAAGACGTGCGTCCCGCGCGACAGGTACTCCTTCACGATGTCGTTCTGGGTGGTGCCCTGGAGCCTGGTGACGTCCGCGCCCTGCTCCTCCGCCACCACCTGGTAGAGCGCCAGGAGCCACATCGCCGTGGCGTTGATCGTCATCGAGGTGTTCATCTGCTCCAGGGGGATGTCCTGGAACAGCCGGCGCATGTCACCGAGGTGCGAGACGGGGACCCCGACCCGGCCGACCTCGCCGCGGGCGAGGATGTGGTCGGGGTCGTATCCGGTCTGCGTCGGCAGGTCGAAGGCGACCGAGAGGCCGGTCTGACCCTTGGCGAGGTTGCGCCGGTACAGCTCGTTGGACGCCTCGGCGGTCGAGTGACCGGCGTACGTCCGCATGAGCCACGGACGGTCCTTCTGGCGCTCAGTCATCTATGGTCCCGGGCTCAGATGTTGCGGAAGCGGTTGATGGCGTCGATGTGCTGGGCCCGCAGCTCCGGGTCGCGCACGCCCAGGCCCTCCTCGGGCGAGAGGGCGAGGACGCCGACCTTGCCCTGGTGGAGGTTGCGGTGGACGTCGTAGGCCGCCTGGCCGGTCTCCTCCAGGGAGTAGACCTTCGACAGGGTCGGGTGAATCTTGCCCTTGGCGATCAGGCGGTTGGCCTCCCACGCCTCGCGGTAGTTCGCGAAGTGCGAGCCGATGATCCGCTTGAGCGACATCCACAGGTAGCGGTTGTCGTACTGGTGCATGTAGCCGGAGGTCGAGGCGCAGGTGGTGATGGTGCCGCCCTTGCGGGTGACGTACACGGAGGCGCCGAAGGTCTCGCGGCCCGGGTGCTCGAAGACGATGTCGATGTCCTCGCCGCCGGTGAGCTCGCGGATGCGCTTGCCGAAGCGCTTCCACTCCTTCGGGTCCTGGGTGTGCTCGTCCTTCCAGAACTTGTAGCCCTCGGCGTTGCGGTCGATGACCGCCTCGGCGCCCATGGACCGGCAGATGTCGGCCTTCTCGGGGGAGGAGACGACACAGATCGGGTTGGCGCCGCCGGCCAGGGCGAACTGGGTGGCGTACGAGCCGAGGCCGCCGCTGGCGCCCCAGATCAGGACGTTGTCGCCCTGCTTCATGCCGGCGCCGTTGCGGGAGACCAGCTGGCGGTACGCGGTGGAGTTGACGAGGCCCGGGGCCGCCGCCTCCTCCCAGCTCAGGTGGTCCGGCTTCGGCATCAGCTGGTTGGACTTGACGAGGGCGATCTCCGCCAGGCCGCCGAAGTTGGTCTCGAAGCCCCAGATGCGCTGCTCGGGGTCGAGCATGGTGTCGTTGTGGCCGTCCGAGGACTCCAGCTCGACCGAGAGGCAGTGCGCGACGACCTCGTCGCCCGGCTTCCAGGAGTTGACGCCCGGGCCGGTGCGCAGGACGACGCCCGCGAGGTCGGAGCCGATGACGTGGTACGGCAGGTCGTGGCGCTTGGTCAGCTCGGAGAGGCGGCCGTAGCGCTCCAGGAAGCCGAAGGTCGACACCGGCTCGAAGATCGAGGTCCACACCGAGTTGTAGTTGACCGAGGAGGCCATGACGGCGACGAGCGCCTCGCCCGGGCCGAGCTCGGGCAGCGGGACGTCGTCCAGGTGGAGCGACTTGCGCGGGTCCTTGTCGCGGCTGGCGAGTCCGGTGAACATCTCCGCCTCGTCCTTGTGGACGGTGACGGCGCGGTACGACTCGGGGAGCTTGATGTTCGCGAAGTCGGCGGACGTGACCGCGGCGGAGCCGCTCGATGTCACAGTCTGGGACTGGATCGCGTCCAGGATTTCCTTCACGGGTTGCCTCCGGCGGTGAGCGTCCGAGGGAGGACGCCTGAGGGTTACGGCGGTGAATGCTGCTGTGGAGGTGTGCCGTCGGTTCGGCTGGGTGGTGCGGTGGCGCGGCGCCGGTCGGGCGCGGGGTTGCCTGTGACGCAGGCGTCCGGGCACACGAGCCGTCGGCTTGTGGGGACAGCCGGCGCACGAGGTTGGTCTCTGCGCGCCGGCCGCCCGGACAACATCAACGTATGGCACGCCGTGTCACCTGACAAGGCACTCGGTGCCAACAATTTCACTCAGATGCAATCCGGCGGTCACACATGAGCGATGATCGATCGAATCATGCCCTCAAACGCGCTCCGAGCTGGGCAAACACGACGAGGGCCGTCCCCGGATCCCGGGAACGGCCCATGCGGTGGGAAGCGGCTCAGGCGGTGCCGAGCGCCTTCTGGATGGTGCGCATGACCTCGTCGAGGGGCGCGTCCGTGCGTGCCACCGCGACCACCACGTCACCGGTGGTGGAGGCCCGGACGGCGGGGGCGGTCTCCTCCCGCGCCTCCGGGGCCGTGGCGGCGGAGGCGGCGGACGGGGCCGGCCGGCCCGCGCCTATGCCCGAGCCGAAGGTCTCCCGGACGATCGCGAAGGCGTGGTCGAGCTGGGCCTCCACGTCGCCCCGGCCGCCCGCCCGCAGCCAGCGGCGCAGCACGTGATTGTGGGCGGTGACGACCGCGGAGGCGGCCACCTCGGCGAGCAGCGGGTCGTCGTTGCCGTCGTGGTGGTCCCGCTCGTCGAAGTGCCCGAGGAGGTACCGGGTGAAGAGGCGCTCGTAGCGGGCCACCGAGGCGATCTCCCGCTCCCGCAGGGTCGGCACCTCGCGGGTGAGCCGGTAGCGGGCCACGGAGACCGCGGGGGAGCCCGCGTACATCTTCATGACCTCCTTGATGCCCCGGCACACCGTGTCGAGCGGGTGCTCGTGCGGCGGCGCCGCGTTCAGCACCGCCTCCGCCCGCACCAGGGTGTCGTCGTGGTCGGGGAAGATCGCCTCTTCCTTGGACCGGAAGTGCCGGAAGAAGGTCCGCCGCGCGACCCCGGCCGTGGCCGCGATCTCGTCCACCGTGGTGGCCTCGTACCCCTTGGTCGCGAAGAGCTCCATCGCGGCGGTGGCGAGCTCCCGGCGCATCTTGAGCCGCTGTGCGGCGGCACGGGTGCCCGCCGCGCTCTCCGGAGCGTCGGACGGGGAGGTGGCACGGGGTGACTTCGCGGCCTTGGGCATGGTCCGAACGTACTGCATCGGGGGAGGAGTGTGCCCAGGTGGGGGCGGGGAGCCCGCCGGGGCACCGGGGGTGCCCGAGGGGCTCAGGAGCCCGCCCCAACCGGGGGTGCGGGGCTCAGCGTCGGGCATATTCGCGGAAGCCGCGACCCGTCTTGCGGCCCAGGCAGCCGGCCGCCACCAAGTGCTCCAGGAGCGGGGCCGGGGCGAGGCCGGGGTCGCGGAACTCGCGGTGCAGGACCTGCTCGATCGCGAGCGAGACGTCCAGGCCGACCACGTCGAGCAGCTCGAACGGGCCCATCGGGTAGCCGCCGCCCAGCTTCATGGCGGCGTCGATGTCGTCCAGGGTCGCGTAGTGCTCCTGGACCATCTTGATCGCGTTGTTCAGGTACGGGAAGAGCAGCGCGTTCACGATGAAGCCGGCCCGGTCGCCGCAGTCCACCGGGTGCTTGCGGATCTTGGCGGTGACCTCGCGGACCGTGGCGTGGACGTCGTCGCCGGTCAGGACCGTGCGGACGATCTCCACCAGCTTCATCGCGGGCGCCGGGTTGAAGAAGTGCATCCCGATGACGTCCTGCGGGCGGGTGGTGGCCCGCGCACAGGCCACGACCGGCAGCGAGGAGGTCGTGGTGGCGAGCACCGCGCCCGGCTTGCAGATCTTGTCGAGCCGCGCGAACAGGTCCTGCTTGACCTCCAGGTCCTCCGCGACCGCCTCGACCGCCAGGTCGACCTCGGCGAAGGCGTCGAGGGTGCCGGCCGGGGTGATCAGGGCGAGCACGGCGTCACGGGCCTCGGCCGTCATCCGGCCCCTGGACACCGAACGCTCCAGGGACTTGCCGATCCGCGCCTTGGCGGTGTCCGCCTTCTCCTGGGAGCGGGCGGCGAGCACGACCTCGTACCCGGCCTTGGCGAAGACCTCCGCGATGCCCGAGGCCATGGTGCCCGAACCGGCGACGCCCACCGAGCGGACCTCGCGCCCGCCGGCGCTCTCCGCCGAGGTCAGCGGGGTCAGCGCGTCGCGCACCACCTCGTCGGAGCCCGGCGCCGCGTACGTGTAGAAGCCGCGGCCCGCCTTGCGGCCGGTCAGGCCCGCCTCGCTGAGCTGCTTGAGGATCGGGGCCGGGGCGTGCAGCCGGTCGTGCGAGGAGGCGTACATGGCCTCCAGGACCGTACGGGCCGTGTCCACGCCGATCAGGTCGAGCAGCGCGAGCGGGCCCATCGGCAGGCCGCAGCCCAGCTTCATCGCCGCGTCGATGTCCTCGCGGGAGGCGTACTTGGCCTCGTACATGGCGGCGGCCTGGTTGAGGTAGCCGAAGAGCAGCCCGTCCGCGATGAAGCCGGCCCGGTCCCCGACCGCCACCGGCTCCTTGCCGAGGTCCTGGGCGAGCCGGGTGACGGCGTCGACGGCCCGCGGGTCGGTCAGCACCGAGGAGACCACCTCGACCAGCTTCATGGCCTGGACCGGGGTGAAGAAGTGCAGGCCGAGCACCCGCTCGGGGTGCGCCGAGTCGGCCGCGAGCCGGGTGACGGAGAGCGCGTTGGTGCCGGTCGCCAGGATCGCGTCGGGCCGGACGATGCCGTCCAGGGCCCGGAAGACCTCGTGCTTCGCCTCGTACGACTCCGGCACGACCTCGATCACCAGGTCGGCCGCGGCGGCCGCCTGGAGGTCGGAGAAGGTGCGGAAGCGGGCCAGGACGTCCTGCCGCTCCTCCTCGGTGATCCGCTCGCGGGCCACGGCGCGGGCGGTGGAGGCCTCCAGGGCGGCGACGGCCCGGGCGGCGGCGGTGTCGCTGACGTCGATGCCGATGACCTCGCGGCCGGCCCGGGCGAGGACGTCGGCGATACCCGCGCCCATGGTGCCGAGACCGACGACGGCGATGGTGGAGAGAGGGGTGTCCATCAGGGGACTCCAGAGAGGAAGAGTGACGACTGAGGGCAGTGCGTGCGGGTGGTGCCGCTGAATTGCGCGGGCGCGAGGAGAAGCGCGGGAAACACACGGGAAGGGGCCCGTGGAAAAGGGCGGCGCCCGGTGGAAGAGGGGTGACGGGCTCTGTCCCGGAGCCGCGTCGAAACTGCCGAACCGACGTGCGCTCACCACGGCTGCGTCACCAGGCCGTTGTGAGAAGCGGGGGTTGACCCGCTCACCTGAGATTAACCGGCGGGTAACGAGCGCGCCAGTCCCGGGAAGTCGAGAAAATGTGATCTGGATCGCGGATAGGCTCGGTTTCATGGAATACACCGAGGATCCGGAATTCTGCTCGATGATCGATCGATTGCGCGACGAGATCGGGAATGGCACCGGAGAAGTCCCGGCGGCATTCGGCCGGCTCGCGGAAACCGGCGACCCCGGGGAACTGCCCGCCGACCCCGAGGAACTGCACCGCGTCCTCACCGCGCCCGGACAGCCGCTCTGGGCCCGCGAGATCGCCGCCTACGCGCTCGGCGTCGCCGGGGACCCGCGCGCCTTCGAGGCCCTCGTCCTGTTCCTCAACCACCGCGACCCCGAGCGCTGCGTCACCGCCGCCCACGCCCTGGCCCGGCTCGGCGACCCCCGCACCGCCCGCGCGGCCGCCGCCCTCGCCACCAACGAACTCCGGGCCGCCTACGCCCTGCTGCCGGTCCGGCTGCTCGCCGAGCTGCGCGCCCCCGAGTCCGTACCGGCCCTGATCGCCGTCCTCGAACGGCGCCTTCCGGCCGCCGACCCGCACTGGCGGGTCGGCCTCGCC
This sequence comes from Streptomyces sp. NPDC098101, assembly GCF_044760185.1. Classification (NCBI taxonomy): domain Bacteria; kingdom Bacillati; phylum Actinomycetota; class Actinomycetes; order Kitasatosporales; family Streptomycetaceae; genus Streptomyces; species Streptomyces sp. NPDC098101. The sequence continues at coordinate 486,510 of NZ_JBIWAS010000001.1, forward strand.
TGCGTCGAGGGCCTCGGCGCCCTCGGTGACCCCCGGGCCCGCCCCGCCCTGGAGTCCGCCCTGCCCCACCCCCGCCTCGGCGCGGCGGCCGCGCGCTCCCTGGGCCTGCTCGGCCCGGAGCGCGCGGCCGAACGCGCCTGAGAGAAGGAAAGTCCGGCTCTGCGGAGCCCCTCCTTTCGGCTCTTTCAGCGCACGTGGCCCAGGAGGCCGTGCAGCGTGGCGCCGGCCGGCTCCGGGCGCGCGGAGGTCGCGCGCGCGCCGCTCCTCTCCGATTCCGTCGACCCGGTCGTGACGACGGGATCCGGCTCCGGCTCCGGGAGCGCGGCGCAGACCGCGTCCGCCTCGGCGCCCTCCTCGCCGCGCGGGACCTCGCCCGTGGCCAGGTAGGAGGCCAGGTGGCCGTCGAGGCAGTCGTTCCCGGCCAGCGTCACGCCGTGGTTGCCGCCGCCCTCCTCCACGACCAGACGGGAGCCGCGCAGCAGCCGGTGCAGGGCCACCCCGCCCTCGTACGGCGTCGCCGCGTCGTCCGTCGCCTGGAGGACGAGGACCGGCGGCACCTGGTCGTTGGAGACGTCCGGCGGGGTCAGGGACTCCACCGGCCAGAACGCGCACGGCGCGTTGTACCAGGTGTTGTTCCAGGACGAGAACGGCGCCTTGGCGTGCGTCTCCCACGCGTCCTTGCGCCAGACGTTCCAGTCGCGCGGCCAGCCCGCGTCCCGGCACTGCACGCTCGCGTAGACCGAGTAGCCGTTGTCACCGGCCGCGTCGGCCTCCCCGTACCGCTCGTACGCCTCGACCAGCGGCCCGGAGTCCCCCTCGTTGACGAACGCGGAGAAGGCGCTCGCCAGCTTGGGCCAGTAGCCGTCGTAGTACCCGCCGGGCAGGAAGGTGTCCTCCAGTTCGCCCGGCCCGACCTTCCCGCCGGCCGGCTCCGCGCGCACCGCGTCGCGCATCCGGTACCAGGCGGCCTCGACCGCCGCCGGGTCGGTGCCCAGTCGGTACGTGGCGTCGTAGCGGGCCACCCACGCCATGAAGTCCTTGTGCCGCGCGTCGAAGGCGAAGTTCTGCCCGATGTTGCTCTCGTACCAGACCCCGTGCGGATTGACGACGGAGTCGAGCGCCATGCGCCGCACCCGGTCCGGATGCAGGCGCGCGTACACGGCGCCCAGATAGGTGCCGTACGAGTAGCCGAGGTAGTTGAGCTTCGGCGCGCCGAGCGCCTCCCGGATCAGGTCCAGGTCCTTGGCCGCGCTCACGGTGTCGATGTACGGCAGCACGTCCGCGTACTTCTCGCCGCAGGCCTCCGCGAAGGCCCGCGCCCGGTCGACCCCGGTCCGCTCGGCCCGCGAGCCGCGCGGCACCGAGTCGGGGCGCACCGAGGCGAAGTGGCCGGGCCGGCAGTCGAGCGCGGGCTCGCTCTTCCCGACCCCGCGCGGGTCGAAGCCGATCACGTCGTACTGGGCGGCCACCTCCGCGGGCAGCGAGGCCGCCACGTACCCCGCCATGCCGCGCCCGCTGCCGCCGGGGCCGCCCGGATTCACGAGCAGCGGACCCTGGAAGGTCTCGGCGGTGTGCGGGACCCGGGTCAGGGCGAGCGTCGCCTTCCGCCCGGCCGGGTCGTCGTGGTCGAGCGGCACCTCCAGGGTGGCGCACTGGAGCTTCGGGTACGCCTTGGTGGCGCAGTCGGTCCAGGCGAGCCGGGGGAGCGGGCGGGGGGCCGGTTCGACGGCGTCCGCGGGCGCGGCGGGCAGCGCGGCGACCGTCCCGGCCACCAGCGCTCCAGCGGCGATCAGCATTCCTGCGCGTGGGGTCATAGGGCCTTTGTGCCTCGAACGGGCCCCGGCGGGACCCGTTCCGCCCGGAGTTGACCCGAAAGGAGGGGATCGGACGGCGTGTCAGACGGGCCGGTCCGATGATCCGTTTGGCCTGCGGGGGCTTCGGGGCTTTGAAGATGCCGGGAGGCTTCGGGGCTTCGGAGGTTTCGGCGGCTCAGAGGAATCAGAGGAAGGTGAGCTGCTCCGGGACGGTCGCCGCGCCCGGCTCCTCCGGCTCCTCCTGCGCGGCGGTCCGGCGCGTCCCGCCCCGGCCCGCCGGTCCCATGCCGAACTCGGCCGCCAGTTCGTGCACCTGACGGGTGATCCGGCGCTGGTACCAGGTCGGCGCGTAGGCCCCGTCCGCGTACATCCGCTCGTACCGCCGCACCAGGCCCGGGTGGTGGCGCCCCAGCCACTCCGCGAACCACTCGCGGGCGCCCGGCCGCAGGTGCAGGACGAGCGGGGTGACCGAGCTCGCCCCGGCCTCGGCGATCGCGCGGACCGTCGCGCGCAGCTGCTCCGGCCGGTCGCCCAGGAAGGGCACCACAGGGGCCATCAGGACCCCGCAGTCGATGCCGTTGCCGACGAGCGCGCGGACGACGTCGAGGCGGCTCTGCGGGGAGGGGGTGCCGGGCTCGATCGTGCGCCACAGCTCCCGGTCGGTGAAGCCGACGGAGACGGAGACGCCGACCTCGGTGACCCGGGCCGCCTGGGCGAGCAGCTCCAGGTCGCGCAGGATCAGGGTGCCCTTGGTGAGGATCGAGAAGGGGTTGGCGCGGTCGCGCAGGGCGGTGAGGACGCCCGGCATCAGTCCGTACCGCCCCTCCGCCCGCTGGTAGCAGTCGACGTTGGTGCCCACGGCGATGTGCGCGCCCTGCCAGCGGGGGGAGGCGAGCTGGCGGGCGAGCAGTTCGGGGGCGTTGACCTTGACGACGATCTGGGAGTCGAAGCCGAGGCCGGTGTCGAGGTCGAGGTAGGCGTGGGACTTGCGGGCGAAGCAGTACACGCACGCGTGCGTGCAGCCCCGGTAGGGATTGACCGTCCATTCGAACGGCATCCGGGAGGCGCCGGGGACCCGGTTCAGGATCGAGCGGGCCCGCACCTCGTGGAAGGTGACGCCCCGGAACTCGGGGGTGTCGAACGTCCGGGTGGTGACCGCGTCCGCGCCGAACAAGGAGAGGTCGGCGAGAGCCGGGGGATTCGCGGGATTTTCACCCAGGTTGTCCCAGCGCATGGACGCCTCCTCGATCGCTCGGATCCGGCCGTTCGCTCAGAATAGAACACTTGTTCCCTTGATCGCCGCAACCCGGATTTCGCGCGCCGGAGCCCACGTGGTTCGCTTGGCCCGCAACCCCGAGCAACCACGAGCTGGAGGAAGTCAATGGCGCAGGTCGAGGCCACGACGGAACGGATCATCGCCGCGGACGCCGAGACGGTGTTCGACGCCCTCGCCGACTACAGCGGCACGCGCGCGAAGCTGCTCCCCGAGCACTTCAGCGAGTACGAGGTGCGCGAGGGCGGCGACGGCGAGGGCACCCTCGTCCACTGGAAGCTCCAGGCCACCAGCAAGCGCGTCCGCGACTGCCTCCTGGAGGTGAGCGAGCCCACCGACGGGCAGCTCGTCGAGAAGGACCGCAACTCCTCCATGGTCACCACCTGGACCGTCACCCCCGCGGGCGAGGGCAAGTCCCGCGCCGTCGTCACCACCGTCTGGAACGGCGCCGGGGGCATCGGCGGCTTCTTCGAGAAGACCTTCGCGCCCAAGGGGCTCGGCCGCATCTACGACCTCGTCCTCGCCAAGCTCGCGGCCGAGGTCGAGAAGTAGGACCCGGAGCGGAACGGACAACGCCCGGAGCGCGAGAAGTAACGCCCGGAGCGTTCACCGGTTCGAGTGGATCGCCCGCGCCTCCCGTGACCGCGCCCGCGCGCGCCGGGGGCGCGGGCCCTCTCGTAAACGCGCTGATGAGCGACCCAAGTGCGCCGCCTTCCGGGGCCGTTCGCCGCCCGGGACCCCACTGACCTCCCGTACCGCCCGACTTGCTCCCCCTTCGCGCCCAATGCGAAGAATGGCGCGGCGCAGACGCCGTGACGAGGGGAGCAGACACGTGGGTGCGGTCACCGTGGTGAAGAACACCGAGGACGCCACGGGCGCCGGGGGTGCGGGAGGCACCGGAGGCGTCGACGGCGTCGGTGGTGCGGGAGGTGTCGACGGCGCCGGCGGGGCCGGGGATGCCGACGGCGCCGTGAGCGTCGGTGGGGCCGGAGGGATCGCCGGGGCCGGGGGGATCGCGGGGGCCGGGGGCGCGCAGTCCCCCGTCCCGTCCGCCGGTACCGCGCCCGCGCCCGGGCCCGGAGCGGCCGATCTCGACCCCCGCCGCGTCCGGCTCGTCTTCTGCGGCCTCATGCTCGCCCTGCTCCTCGCCGCCCTGGAGCAGATGATCGTCGCCACCGCCCTGCCGAAGATCGTCGGCGAACTCCAGGGCCTGGACCGGATGTCCTGGGCGATCACCGCCTACCTGCTGACCTCCACCATCGGCCTCCCGATCTACGGGAAGCTCGGCGACCTCCTCGGCCGCAAGGGCGTCTTCCTCTTCGCCATCGTCGTCTTCGTCATCGGCTCCGGCCTCGCCGGCTGGTCCAGGACGATGGACCAGCTCATCGCCTTCCGCGCCATCCAGGGCATCGGCGCCGGCGGCCTCATGATCGGCGTCCAGGCGATCATCGCCGACATCGTCCCGCCCCGGGAACGCGGCCGGTACATGGGCATGATCGGCGCCGCCTTCGGCCTCGCCTCCGTCGCCGGACCGCTGCTCGGCGGCTTCTTCACCGACCACGTCTCCTGGCGCTGGTGCTTCTACTTCAACGTGCCCTTCGGGCTCGTCACCCTCGCCGTCGTCGCCGCCGTCCTCAAGCTCCCCAAGCCCGCCGCACGCGCGCGCTTCGACGTCCTCGGCGCCCTGCTCCTCGCCGCCGCCTCCACCTGCCTGGTCCTGCTCACCAGCTGGGGCGGCACCGAGTACGCCTGGGACTCCCGGGTCGTCCTCGCCCTCGCCTGCGGAGCCGCCGGAACCACCCTGCTCTTCCTGGTCGTCGAGCACTTCGCGCCCGAGCCCCTCATCCCGCTCCGGCTCTTCCGCGACTCCGTCTTCACCGTCACGGCCCTCGTCGGCGCCGTCGTCGGCATCGCGCTCTTCGGCGCCGCCAGCTACCTCCCCAGCTTCCTCCAGATGGTCGAGGGCGCCACCGCCACCGAGTCCGGCCTCCTGATGCTGCCCCTCATGGGCGGCATCGTCGTCGCCTCCGTCGTCTCGGGCCAGCTCATCAGCCGCACCGGCCACTACAAGGCGTATCCGGTGGCGGGCGGAGCCCTCTCCGTCCTCGGCATGTGGCTGCTCTCCCACATGGACGCCGACACCCCGCGCCTCCACCACAGCCTCTGGCAGGCCGTCCTCGGCACCGGCATCGGCCTGGTCATGCCGGTGCTCGTGCTCGCCGTGCAGAACTCCGTGCGCCCCGCCGACCTCGGCACCGCCACCAGCGCCCACAACTACTTCCGCCAGATCGGCGGCAGCGTCGGCGCCGCCATCTTCGGCACCCTCTTCGCCTCCCGGCTCGACGACGCCCTCGGCGACCGGCTCGCCGGCGTCCTGCCCCAGGGCGGCCCCGCCGCGCTCCCGCCGGCCGAGTCGATCACCCCGCAGACGGTGCACACCCTGCCGCCCGCCCTGCGCGACGCGTACGTCCAGGCGTACGCGGACGCGATGCCGCGCATCTTCCTCTACCTCGTGCCGGTCCTCGTGCTCGGCCTCGTCCTCGCCTTCTTCCTCAAGGAGAAACCGCTGGTGTCCCACCCCACCCCCACCACCGAGGCCACCGACCCCGCCACCCGGGCGGTCCCGCACGCCCGGCACGCCGCCCCCGAGCCCGCTCCGGCCGCCGCCCCGCCGCACGCGGGACTCCCGGTCTGCGGCACCGTCCAGCACCACGACGGCAGCCGCGTCCCCCGGGCCGCCCTCACCCTCATCGACGTCCAGGGGCGGCAGATCGGGCGCGGCGCGAGCGGCGAGGACGGCCGGTACGCGCTGAGCGTGCCCGGCGGCGGCGCCTACGTCCTGATCGCGGCGGCCGGCGGACACCAGCCGCAGGCCGTCTCCGTGACCGTCGGGGACCGCCCGGTGGAGCTCGACGTCGTCCTCGGCGGCGCCGGGCGGCTCGCGGGCAGCGTCGTCACCGCCGACGGCACGCCCGTGCGGGACGCGGCCGTCACCCTCACCGACGTGCGCGGCGAGGTCGTCGCCTCCACCCGCAGCGGACGCGAGGGCGGGTACGTCATCACCGAACTGGTCGCGGGCGAGTACACGCTCGCCGCCAGCGCCCCCGCCTTCCGGCCCGCCGCGCTCCCGGTCAGCGTCCAGGCCTCCCGGGAGACCCGCCAGGACATCGAACTGGCCGGCGGGGCCGTGCTGCGCGGGACGGTGCGGGCCGGCGGCGGGCGCCCGGTGGAGGACGCCCGGGTCACCCTGCTCGACGCGGCCGGGAACGTCGTCGACACCCTCACCACCGGGCCCGACGGCACCTTCCGCTTCATCGACCTGTCCTCCGGCGAGTACACGGTCATCGCCGCCGGGTACCCGCCCGTCGCGACCGTCCTCCAGGTGGCCGGCGGGGGCCGCACCGAGCGCGACCTCCAGCTCGGCCACCAGGACTGAGGCAGGACTGAGGTCCCTCCCCGGAGGGTCAGGAGGCGGTCGACGCCCTGCGCAGCGTGCTGATGCAGGAGCCGATCGCCTCCTGGAGGGCCTCCAGGCGCTGGAGCATGTCGTCCTCGAAGATCTCCTCCTCCAGGACCTCGTCCAGGGTCAGCTCCTCGAAGACCTTCGTCGCCTTCTGCAGGCTGTTGTAGAACTTCGTCCGCCGCTCCTGGACCCGCAGCGCCGGATCCTCCTCGACGGCCTTGGCCGCCAGGCCCTTGACCGCGTCGTACGCCTCGCCGGCCCACTCGCCGGCCTCCTCCGCGTCGTCCAGCTCGTCGAGCAGCGACAGGTGCCGCTCGGCCTCGGCCCGCAGCTCGGGCGGCGCCTCCACGGTCTGCCCGGCGGGCGTCTTGAACTGGCCCTTCTCCGCGATCTGCCGGACGTACCCGATGCGGTCGGCGGCCTTCGCCTCGCTCGCCACCGCCTTCTTCAGGTCGCCGGTGCGGGCGATCGCGCGGGCCATCTCCGTCTGGAGGGCCGGGTCCTCCTTCATCCGGTCGAGCAGCGCGCCGCGCGCCGCCTCCGCCGTCCCGGGGTCCGCGAGGATCGCCGCCCGCAGCGCGGTCGGGTTCTCCGCGACCTCCAGGGCCTTGGTCGGCCGGATGCCCTCGGCCTCGGCCGCCGCGCTGATCGCCTGCCCGCGCACGGAGGCCGCGCTGTTGCGGGAGGAGTAGTACGAGATCCAGACGTCCGCGTCGGGCAGGTCGACGTCCTCGCCGGGGACCAGGACCTCGAACTGCGGGACCAGACCGTCGTCGGCCGCCATGTCCCAGGCCTTGTAGTGGCGCATGACCCGCTCGGGCGAGCACCCCGCGAGCTCCGCGAACGCCTTCGCGGAGACCTTCCTCCGGGCGTCGCCCTCGGCGGCCTGGCCACCGGGCCGCACGCTCCGTGCCACCTTGAGCGCGAAGGCCCAGCCGCCGGTACGGGCGTAGACGCCGAAGTCGTGGGCGTCACGGACGACGACGGGGTCGACCTCTCCGGGGTCCTGGTCGGCCTCCCCGTCCTGGTCCGTCTCCCCGCCCTCGGCGTCCTGCGCGTCCTCGGTGTCCTGCTCGTCCCGGGGCTCCGGCGCCGACGGCTCCCAGAACTCGGGCTCCTCGGTCATGACGGGCCCGGCGGGCTCGGGGACGACCGACTCGGGAACGACGGACTCCGGGGCGACGGACTCCGGGACGGCGGGCCCGGCCTCGGCGGGCGTGGTGTCGGACGGGGTGAAGGCGATGGTCACCGGGGCTCTCCGAGGGTCGGGTACGAGAACTGCGGCCGACAGCCTATACACACCCCTTGGCGAAGTTTCACCCGTTTCAGCGGTCCGGCGCACAGGAGGCAACCGGAACCCCCCGGGCGACCCCTGCCACCGCCCGGTCCGTGCCATTGGTCCACTCCAACGGTGCTTATCCACAGGGGTGGTACGGGTGCCGGGCGGCGCGTACGGTGCCAGGCATGAAGATCCTCATCAGCGCCGACATGGAGGGCGCGACCGGTGTGACCTGGCCCGCCGACGTGCTGCCCGGCACGCCCCAGTGGGAGCGGTGCCGCTCGATGTTCACGTCCGACGTGAACGCGGCGGTGCTCGGCTTCTTCGACGGCGGCGCCGACGAGGTGCTGATCAACGAGGCGCACTGGACCATGCGGAACCTGCTCCTGGAGAGACTGGACGAGCGGGCCGAGATGCTCACCGGCCGCCACAAGTCCCTCTCCATGGTCGAGGGCGTGCAGCACGGCGACGTCGACGGCATCGCGTTCGTCGGCTACCACACGGGCGCGGGCACCGAAGGGGTCCTCGCCCACACCTACCTCGCCAACTCCCTCACCGGGGTCTGGCTCAACGGCGAGCGGGCGAGCGAGGGCCTGCTCAACGCGCGGGTGGTCGCGGAGTACGGCGTCCCCGTCGTCCTCGTCACCGGCGACGACCTGACCTGCGAGGACGCCCTCGGCTACGCCCCCGAGGCGCCCAAGGTCGCCGTCAAGGACCACGTCTCGCGGTACGCGGCGGTGTGCCGCCCCCCGGCCAGGACCGCCGCCGACATCCGGGCCGCGGCGAAGGCCGGCGCCGCGCTCGCCGTGCGGTACGACCCGGTCCGGGGCGGCCCCTTCACCGTGGAGGTCGAGTTCGACGCCGAGCACCTGGGCGCCGCCGCCACGGTGGTCCCCGGCGTGGCGCGCAGCGGGGAGCGGCGCGTCGCGTACACGAGCGGGACCATGTACGAGGCAATCCGTACGTTCAAGGCGGTCACGACCATCGTCTCCGCCGCCGTGGAGGAGCAGTATGGCTGAGGAGGTCCGGGAACCGGACGCGACGGCGCTCGACGAGGTGGTCACCTTCACCTCCGAGCTCATCCGCATCGACACCACCAACCGGGGCGGCGGCGACTGCCGCGAGCGCCCCGCCGCCGAGTACGTCGCCGAGCGGCTCGCCGCCGCCGGGATCGAGCCCACCCTCCTGGAGCGGACCACCGGCCGCACCAACGTCGTGGCGCGCGTCCCCGGCACCGACCCCACGGCCCCCGCGCTCCTCGTCCACGGCCACCTGGACGTGGTGCCCGCCGACCCCGCCGAGTGGAGCGTCCACCCCTTCTCCGGCGAGGTCCGCGACGGCCTCGTGTGGGGGCGCGGCGCCGTCGACATGAAGAACATGGACGCGATGGTCCTGGCCGTCGTCCGCTCCTGGGCCCGGCAGGGCGTCCGGCCGCGCCGGGACGTCGTCCTCGCCTACACCGCCGACGAGGAGGACAGCGCCGCCGACGGCTCCGGCTTCCTCGCCGACCGCCACGCGGCGCTCTTCGAGGGCTGTACGGAGGGCATCAGCGAGTCCGGGGCGTTCAGCTTCCACCCGGAGCCCGGCACCACCCTCTACCCGATCGCGGCGGGGGAGCGGGGCACCGCCTGGCTCAAGCTCACCGCCCACGGCCGCGCCGGCCACGGCTCCAAGGTGAACACGGCCAACGCCGTCACCCGCCTCGCCGCCGCCGTCGCCCGGATCGGCGCCCACACCTGGCCCGTCCGGCTCACCACCACCGTCCGCGCCGCCCTCACCGAGCTGGCCGCGCTGTACGGGATCGAGGTCGACACCCACGCCCCCGACTTCGACACGGACCTCCTCCTCGACAAGCTCGGACCCGCCGCCGCCCTCGTCGCGCCGACCGTCCGCAACAGCTCCAACCCGACGATGCTCGACGCCGGCTACAAGGTCAACGTCATCCCGGGCACCGCCGTCGCCTACGTGGACGGGCGGATGCTGCCGGGCGGCGAGGAGGAGTTCACCGAGACGATGGACCGGCTCACCGGACCGGACGTGGAGTGGGAGTTCCACCACCGCGAGGTGCCCCTGGAGGCCCCCGTCGACTCGCCGACCTTCGCCAAGCTGCGGGCCGCCGTCGAGCGCTTCGACCCGGACGGGCACGTCGTGCCGTTCACCATGTCCGGCGGCACCGACGCCAAGCAGTTCTCCCGGCTCGGCATCACCGGCTACGGCTTCTCGCCGCTGAAGCTGCCCCCGGGCCTCGACTACGCGGCGCTCTTCCACGGCGTCGACGAGCGGGTCCCCGTGGACGCCCTCCACTTCGGCGTCCGGGTGCTCGACCACTATCTGAAGACCGCCTAGGGCGTGCGGGACGTCCGGCACACGAACGACACGAGGGGGAACGGACCTGTGACAGGGGGAGCGGACACCATGGACACGGCCGCCTACGGCAGCTGGCCCTCGCCCGTCGACGCGGCGCTCGCCGCCGCGCACGACGGACGGCCCGAGTATCCCGGCGCCGTCGGCGACGAGCTGTGGTGGACCGCGCCACGGCCCGCCGAGGGCGGCCGCCGGGCCCTGGTGCGGCGGCGCGCCGACGGCACGGAGGAGACCGCGCTGCCCGCCCCGTGGAACGTCCGCAGCCGGGTCGTCGAGTACGGCGGACGGCCCTGGGCGGCGGCCGACCGCCCGGACGGCGGACCGCTCGTGGTCTTCTGCCACTTCCCCGACCAGCGGCTGTACGCGTACGAGCCCGACGCCGGGCCCGGCGCGGAGCCCCGGCCGCTCACCCCCGTCTCCCCGGTCGGCGGCGGACTGCGCTGGGCCGACCCGGTGGTCCACCCGGACCGGGGCGAGGTGTGGTGCGTCCTGGAGGAGTTCACCGGCCCCGCGCCGACCGACGTGCGCCGGGTGCCCGCCGCCGTACCGCTCGACGGCTCGGCCGCCGGGGACCGCACCGCCGTGCGCGAACTCACCGGCGAGCGGCACCGGTTCGTGACCGGCCCCCGGCTCTCCCCGGACGGCACCCGGGCGGCCTGGATCGGCTGGGACCACCCCCGGATGCCGTGGGACGGCACCGAGGTCCTGCTCGCCGAGGTCGCCCCCGACGGCACCTTCCGGGACGCCAGGACCGTCGCCGGCGGGCCGGCCGAGTCGATCCCGCAGGTCGACTGGGACGCGGCCGGCCGGCTGCTCCTCGTCAGCGACCGCACCGGCTGGTGGAACCTCTACCGGGCCGCCGTCGACGCCGACGGCGCCCTGTCCGAACCGGTCGCGCTCTGCCCCCGCCCCGAGGAGTTCGGCGGCGCGCTCTGGAAGATCGGGCTCACCTGGTTCGCGCCCCTGGAGAACGGGCTCGTCGCCGTCGTCCACGGCACGGGCACCACCTCCCTCGGCATCCTCGACCCCGAGCGCGGCGAACTCGTCGACGCCGTCGGCCCCTGGACCGAGTGGGCCCCGGCCCTCGCCGTCCACGGCACCCGGGTCGTCGGCGTCGCCGCCGGACCGCGCCACTCCCACGAACTCGTCGAGCTCGACACCCGCACCGGCCGCGCCCGCGTGGTCGGCGCCGCCCACACCGACGCCGTCGACCCCGCGTACTACCCCGAGCCCCGCCTCCGCACCTTCGCCGGGCCCGGCGGCCGGGAGATCCACGCCCAGGTGTACCCGCCCCGCCACCCCGGCTTCACCGGCCCCGCCGGGGAACTGCCCCCGTACGTGATCCGGGCCCACGGCGGGCCCACCGGGCGCGCCCCGCTCGGCCTCGACCTGGAGATCGCCTACTTCACCTCGCGGGGCATCGGCGTCGCCGAGGTCGACTACGGCGGCTCGACCGGCTACGGCCGCGAGTACCGGGAGCGGCTGCGCGAGCAGTGGGGCGTGGTCGACGTGGAGGACTGCGCGGCCGTCGCGACGGCGCTCGCCGCCGAGGGCACGGCCGACCCGGCGCGGCTCGCCGTGAGCGGCGGCAGCGCGGGCGGCTGGACGGCCGCCGCCTCCCTCGCCGGCACGGACGTGTACGCCTGCGGCACGATCCTCTACCCCGTCCTCGACCCCCGGGGCTGGGTCACCGGCGAGACCCACGACTTCGAGTCCCGGTACCTCGACGGGCTGATCGGCCCCTTCGACCGGGTGCCCGGCCGGTACAAGGAGCGCGCGCCCGTCGAGCACGTCGACCGGATCACGGCCCCGTTCCTGCTGCTCCAGGGCCTCGACGACGTCATCTGCCCGCCCGCGCAGGCCGAGCGCCTCCTCGCCCGCGCGGCCGGCCGGGGCGTCCCGCACGCCTACCTCGCCTTCGTGGGGGAGGGCCACGGCTTCCGGGGGGCCGACACCCTGGTCCGCGCCCTGGAGGCCGAACTGTCCCTGTACGCGAAGGTGTTCGGCATCGACCGCACGGACATTCCCGCCCTGGAGTACCGCACGTGACCGGTCGCGGGGCGGGGGAGCCGCTCGCCGTCGGCGCCCTGGAGCGGCCCGACCGGCTCCGGGCCGGGGCGCGGGTCGCCGTCGTCGCCCCCAGCGGGCCCGTCGCCGAGGAGCGGCTGCGGGCGGGGCTCGACGTGCTGCGCGGCTGGGACCTGGAGCCGGTGGTCGCCCCGCACGTCCTGGACGTCCACCCCGGCCTCGGGTACCTCGCGGGCGCGGACCGGGCGCGGGCCCGGGACCTGACCCAGGCCTGGTGCGACCCCTCGGTCTCCGCCGTGATCTGCGCGCGCGGCGGGTTCGGGGCCCAGCGCATGGTGGACCTCGTCGACTGGGCGGCCGTCAGGGCGGCCGGGCCCAAGGCCTTCGTCGGCTACAGCGACGTCACCGCCCTGCACGAGGCCTTCGCCGTCCGCGCGGGCTTCGCCACCCTGCACGGGCCGATGACCGCCGCAGGCACCTTCCTCTCGGACCCGCGCACGCGGGAGTCGCTGAGGGCCACCCTGTTCGCGCCCGAGTCCGTACGGACCCTGGGCCTGGAGACGGCGCGGGCGCTGGTGCCGGGCCGGGCCCGGGGCGTGACCCTCGGCGGCTGCGTCAGCCTCCTCGCCGCCGACCTGGGCACCCCGCACGCCCGGCCCTCGGCGCGCGGCGGGCTGCTGGTCCTGGAGGACGTGGGGGAGGAGCCGTACCGCCTCGACCGGATCCTCACCCAACTCCTGCGCTCCGGCTGGCTCGACGGGGTCGCGGGCGTCGCGCTCGGCTCCTGGGCGGAGTGCGGCCCGTACGAGGAGGTCCGGGCGGTGCTCGCCGACCGGCTCGGCGGTCTCGGGGTGCCGGTCGTGGAGGAGCTGGGCTTCGGGCACGGCACGACCGCGCTCACCGTGCCCCTCGGCGTACCGGCGGTGCTCGACGCGGACGCGGGGACGCTCACCCTGGACATACCGGCCCTGCGCTGAGGCCCGAGGCCCCTCCCCGGGCCACGGCCCTCCACGGACCGCGGCCCTCCACAAGCCGCCCGCCTTCACTGAATCTCCGTCAACAACCTCTGACGCGCGCGTTGACGGGTCTGTGAGGCGTGCCACACCATGGGCGCGCTGCCCTGGTACTGACCAGTCGGTACGTGCCCGTGGGCCGCCCGGTGTCGTCCTCAGCGTGGAGGTCCCTGTGTCCCGTGCCGTGCCCCGGTCCCGCAAACTCCTCGCCTTCCTGGCCGGTGCGACGGCGCTGGCCGCGCCCCTCGCCCTCGTACCCCCCGCCCTCGCGGCGCCCGCCGGCGCCGGGGAGGCCGGCTCGTACACCGTCACCCCGCTCAAGTTCACCGTCCAGGCGGGCGGCCGGAGCTGTGTGGTCGACGCCGACCTCTACCGGCCGGACGGAGTGGACGCCGACCACCCCGCGCCCGCCGTCCTCGCCACCAACGGCTTCGGCGGGAGCAAGAGCGACGGCTCCACCGACGCCATCGGCAAGGCCTTCGCCGCGCGCGGCTACGTCGGCCTCGTCTACTCCGGCCTGGGCTTCGGCAAGTCCGGCTGCCTGATCTCCCTGGACGACCCGGAGACCGACGGCCGGGCCGCCTCCCGGCTCGTCGACTTCCTCGCCGGCACCCGGGCCGCCGACGACGGCACCCGCGCCGACTTCGTCGTCCGCGACGGCGCGGGCGACCCGCGCGTGGGCATGATCGGCGGCTCGTACGGCGGCGCCGTGCAGCTCGCCACCGCCTCCGTCGACCGGCGCCTCGACGCCCTCGTTCCGCTCATCACCTGGCACGACCTCGCGTACTCGCTCGCCCCCAACGCCGCCGACCGCGCCACCCCCGGCGTCTTCAAGTGGCAGTGGGCGAACGGCTTCTACCTCATGGGCGAGGGACAGCCGCTGCTCGTCCCCTCCCTCGACCCCAGCCGGATCAACGCGCTCGGCTGCCTGCACTTCACCACCGACGCCTGCGAGACCGTACGGCTCCTCAACTCCGGCCGCCTCCCCGCGGCCGCGACCGCGAAGACGCTCGCCTACGCCCGCAGCGTCTCCCCGGTCTCCTACCTCGACCGGGTCACCGCCCCCACCCTGATCGTCCAGGGGCAGTCCGACACCCTGTTCAACCTCAACGAGGCGCGGGCCACCTACGACCGGCTCCGCGAGCGCGGCGTCGACACCCGCATGATCTGGCAGTCCTGGGGCCACAGCGGAGGACAGAGGCCGGGTGAACTCGACCTCGGGAACCCGGAGGGCAGCTACGTCGGACAGCGGATCCTCGCCTGGTTCGACCGGCACCTGCGGAAGGACGCGGCGGCGGACACCGGCCCCGCCTTCGCCTGGTACCGGGACGCGGAGGACGGCTACGGCACCGCCGACGAGGTCCCGGCGCTCAGCCAGGAGCTGTACCTCTCCGGGAACGGCAAGCTCGTCGACGACCGCGCGAAGGTCGCCCGGGGCTCCCGCACGTACACCAACTGGCTGGTTCCGACGAGCCATTCGGAGTCCTCGCTCGCCGGGACGATCGGACTGCCCGACCCCCGGCCGTACGACACCCCCGGCACCCACCTCGGCTGGACCAGCGCCCCGCTCACCGCCCCCGTCGACCTGGTCGGCGCGCCGAAGGCCACCCTGAAGGTCGTCTCCCCGGCGACCGAGCGGGTCCAGGGCTCCGGCGACGCCGCCGACAAGCTCGTCCTCTTCGCCAAGCTCTACGACGTCGCCCCCGACGGCACGAAGACCCTGGTCAACCGGCTCGTCGCGCCGGTCCGGGTGCCGGACGTCACCCGCCCGTTCACGGTCGAACTGCCGGGCATCGTCCACCGCTACGAGACCGGCCACCGGCTGGAGTTCGTGATCGCGGCGAGCGACACGGCGTACGCGGGCAACCGGGGCGTCAAGCCGGTGACGGTCGCCAGCGCCCCCGAATCGACGGGAACGCTCTCCCTGCCCCTGGTGCGCGGAAGGGTGGGCTGACGGGCCGTCCGGCGGATCGGAGTACGAAACGACCGTCCCGGTTTCGTGGGTTCCGCCAGTACGGCCCCCCGGACGGCCGGGGAGAGACTTCCCGCCAGGGGCCCCGGCCTGCCCGAAGGCCGACGCCACGACGAGGGGAACGGCACGATGAGCGGTCAGCTGTACGACGGGATCGGCGAGGCGTTCGAGGGCTTCAAGACGCTCCCGCTCGCCCGCTACGGAGAGGTGCCCGGCGTCCTCGGCCTCGTCGGGGACGTCCGGGGGAGGACGGTCCTCGACCTGGCCTCCGGGACCGGCTTCTACAGCAGGGAGTTCAAGCGCCGGGGCGCGTCCGACGTCCTCGGCGTCGACATCTCCGGGGCGATGGTCGACGCGGCCCGGTCCCTGGAGGAGCGCGACCCGCTGGGCGTGCGCTACGAGGTCGGGGACGTCGCCGAACTGCGCGCCTTCGACGAACCCTTCGACCTCGCGGTCGGGGTCCAGCTGTTCAACTATGCCGACGGCGTCGCCACCGTCGAGCGCATGTGCCGCGCCGTCCACCGCAGCCTCGTGCCGGGGGCCGAGTTCTTCGTCTTCGGACAGAACCCGGACTTCCGCTTCGACGGGCCGTCGCTCGCCAAGTACGGCTTCCTGTGTGAATCGCTCGGCGAGGAGACCGAGGTCGGACCGCGCGTGCGGATCACCGCCCTCCTCGACCCGCCGATCTCCTTCGAGGCGAACCCGCCCAGCCGCGAGGTGTACGAGAAGAGCCTGCGGGCGGCCGGATTCGACGAGGTCACCTGGGTCCCCCTGGAGATCTCCCCCGAAGGACTGCGCGCGTACGACGAGGGCTTCTGGGACGACCTCGCCGCCAATCCGCCGCTGACGATGCTGCGCTGCCGCGCCTGACCGGCACCTGCTCCGCGACTGCTCCGTGCCTGCCCGGGGGCGGCTCCGGGGTGCCTCCGGGGCGGCTCGGGAATGCGAGGAACATCACGCCCCCGCCCGTACATCCATCGGGCCCCCTCGTGCGTCTTGTGTGCGCCGGGCCCGTTGCGGGCCCGGAAGGCATCGATCCAAGGGCAGAAGACTTTGAAGACTCCCACTCTCGGGGTGCGCAGTGCCGTGACGGTCGCGTTCACGGCCTCGGCGGTCCTGGCCGGCGGCCTCTTCGCCGGCCAGGCGCACGCCGCGCCGGCCGTCCCGACGATCACCGCCCCCGGCGGCTTCGTCATGAACAACGGGACGGGCGCGACGCTGTACGGGAAGGCCGCGGACACCCGCCGGTCGACCGGGTCCACCACGAAGATCATGACCGCGAAGGTGGTGCTCGCCCAGAAGGGCCTCAACCTCGACGCCAAGGTCACGATCGACAAGGCCTACAGCGACTACATCGTCGCGAAGAACGCCTCCTCGGCCCGGCTCATCGTCGGCGACAAGGTGACCGTCCGGCAGCTCCTCTACGGCCTGATGCTGCCGTCCGGCTGCGACGCGGCCTACGCGCTCGCCGACAAGTTCGGCACCGGCACCACGCGCGCGGCCCGGGTCAAGTCGTTCATCGGCAAGATGAACACCGAGGCCAAGAACCTCGGCATGAAGAACACCCGCTTCGACTCGTTCGACGGAATAAGCAATGGCCAGAACTACTCGACCCCGCGCGATCTGACGAAGCTCGCGAGCAGCGCGATGAAGAACTCCACGTTCCGCACCGTCGTCGCGACCAAGTCCACGCAGCAGAAGGTGACCACGAAGACCGGTGGCTACCGGTACATGTCGTGGACCAACACGAACAAGCTCCTGGGCACGTACAGCGGCGCGATCGGCGTGAAGACCGGCTCGGGCCCGCAGGCCAAGTACTGCCTCGTCTTCGCGGCCACCCGCAACGGCAAGACCGTCATCGGCACCGTGCTCGCCTCGTCCTCCGAGGCGAACCGCACGGCGGACGTCAAGAAGCTGCTCGACTACGGCTTCGCGAAGTAACCCCGGGGCGACCCCGGAAGAACCCGGAGGGGCGGGCCCGCGCATCCCGCGCGGACCCGCCCCTCCGCGGTCCTCAGAGCGCCGCGTACCCCGGGCGCACGACCTCGTCGATCAGCCGCCGGCGCTCCGGCAGCGGCAGGAACGCGGCCTCCAGGGCGGCGACCGTGAACTCCTCGAAGACCTCGGGCCCGTAGCCGAAGGCGTCCGCCATGTGCTGGAACTCCTCGCTCATGGTGGTGCCGGAGACCAGCCGGTTGTCCGTGTTGAGTGTGATCCGGAAGCCCAGCCGGCGCAGCTCGTCGATCGGGTGCGTGGCGTAGTCCTTCGCCGCGCCCGTCTGCAGGTTGGAGGTCGGGCAGACCTCCAGGGCGATCCGGTTGTCCCGGACGTACGAGGCGAGCCGGCCGAGCGTGCCGTCCTCGGCTATGTCGTCCGTGATCCGCACGCCGTGGCCGATCCGCTCGGTGCCGCAGACCTGCACGGCCTCGTGGATCGACTCCGCGCCGACGGCCTCGCCCGCGTGGATGGTGAAGTGGCAGTTCTCCCGCTTCAGGTGCTGGAAGGCGGGGAGGTGACGGGCCGGTGGGTTGCCGATCTCGCCGCCCGCGATGTCGAAGCCCGCCACGCCGTTGTCCCGGTGCGCGACCGTGAGCCGCGCGATCTCCAGGGAGCGGTCCGTGTGGCGCATCCCGGTGAGCAGGGTGCGGACGGTGATCCGGCCGCCGGAGCGGCGCTCGCCCTCGCGGAAGCCGTCGTTGACCGCCTCGACGACCTCGTCGAGGGTCAGGCCGCCCTCCAGGTGCTGCTCGGGGGCGTAGCGGACCTCGGCGTAGACGACGCCGTCCGCAGCCAGGTCCTCGGCGCACTCGGCCGCGATGCGCGTGAGCGCCTCGCGGGTCTGCATCACCGCGCAGGTGTGGGCGAAGGTCTCCAGGTACCGCTCCAGCGAACCGGAGTCGGCGGCGTCCCGGAACCAGACCGCCAGCTCGGCCGGGTCCTCGGTCGGCAGCGCGGTGTAACCGCACTCGCGCGCCAGCTCGACGATCGTCGCGGGGCGCAGCCCGCCGTCGAGGTGGTCGTGGAGGACGGCCTTGGGGGCCCGCCGGATCCAGTCGGAGACGGGGGTGGCGGCGGGCGCGGTGAGGTTGTCAGACAAGTGCATGGCGGGGAAGTGTACGCCACGGAGCGGGGGCGCGCTGCGACGCCCTCTCCAAGGGCCGGTGCGCTCAGTGGGACTGGAGCACCGGCAGCGCGGGCGCCCCCGTCGGCAGCATGTGCTTGGCGGCCAGGACCGGGACCTCGCCGACCCGTACGACCTGGGTGACCAGGACGGCCGGGGTGTCCGCCGGGCGCCCGAGCTGGTCCCCGCGCCGCCGCCCGAGCAGCGTCGCCGTGATGCCGCTGTGCGCGCCGAGGGCCGTCTCGCGCGAGGCCCCGACCAGGACCGAGAGCATGGAGACGGCGGGGCGTCCGTCGCCCTCCGCCTCCCGCAGGGCCCGTGCGAACTCGGGGTGCACCCGGTCGAGGAGCTCGCCGGCCACCGCCCACTCGTGGCTCAGGGCCGCCGCCGCACCCTCCCCGACCAGCACGGACTCCCAGAACCGCAGCTCGGCGCGGGCCGGGGCGAGCAGGTGCTGGGCGGTGAAGTCGGTCGGCTCCTCGACCGTCCGCAGGAGCGCCCGCACCCGGAGCGGGGCGCCGCCGCCGATCAGCTCCTCCAGCGGCTGGACCTGCTCGAACCCGCGCCGGGGCGGGCGGTCGTTCACGGTCCGGCCGACCCCGCGCCGCACGGTGAGGACGCCGTCCTCCTGGAGCAGCAGCAGCGCCTCGCGCAGGGCGGGCCGGCTCACGCCCAGCTCGGCCGCGAGCTTCGGCTCGGAGGGGAGCGTGGAGCCCGGCGGGTAGGTGCCGTCGTGGACGGCGTCCGCGATCCGCTCGTAGAGCGCCACGACCGGCCGCCGCCGCTGTCCGCTGACCGCCACGGCCCCTCCTCTTCTCGTCGTCGGCCCCGCTTCCGGGACCACGGTAGCCGGGCCGCGTTGTCTGACAAGTCACCCGTACGGCTCTCCTCACCGTCACGGCGGGGCTCCGTCCCCCTCATTCTGGTCCCACGGCGGCGGCCGGCTACGACGAGGAGAGGCCCGGAACGATGAGTCCCCAGGACAGGGAACGGACGGCGGACACGGGATCGGGCGCGTCCCGGCCCGGCGGGAGGCGGAAGTGAGGCGGGCCGCCGCCGTCGGGGCGGTCGCCCTCCTGGCGCTCGCGGCCGTCGCCGCGACCTCGGCGGAGGAGACCTCCGGGGCCGGGGACGAGCCGGAAGGACGGACGGTGCCGGACTTCCTCGGTCTGGGCCTGTGGCGGGTCTTCACCCGCCTCGACCGCCGGACCCGGCTCGACGTCCACGACGTGAGCGGCCGCGACCGGCGGGTCCTCTGGCCGTCCCGCTGGCAGGTCTGCACCCAGTACCCGGCGGCGGGCACGGACCTCGACCGGCGCACCACCGTCATGATCGGAGTCGTCCGCCGGGGCGAGACCTGCCCACCCCGCGTCCGCACGGCCCGCCGCTGAGGGGCGCCGCACGGGGCCGCCGGTGACCGGTTCCGTACGGGCGCCCGTCGCTGACCCTGTCCCGTACGACTGCCTCGAACCGCACCCCGACGGGTGTGGCCCTTGTGATGCGACGGCGGTGGCCTGCGAGAGAACTGGAGAGGTGCTCCACGGCGCGGCTGGACAGATCGATGGGGGACGGGTGGTCGAGCACGAGAACACCCCGAAGGGCTGGTGATCTTGGTTGTGGGCCCGTCTACCAGGAGCTTTCTTCATGCCCCCGCCAGGGGCATCGATCCAACCACCCGTCAGGTTCGACGAGGTTCAGTGTCCGGCTTCTCCAGAAGATCTTCGTAGTCGCAAACGGGGACGGCCCGGTAACCGGCCTCCCGGACCGCTTCCAGAACCGTTGCCGTGTCCGACGCGGCAGCAGTTGCTGAGGCGTCGCGACGAGGTTGGCACACAAGGAGCGAGTGCCAGTCCAGGAACTCCACGTCGGCGCCAGTGCCTTCGTAGTCGTTGTGCTCCCAATCCACCTCGACGCACCCGTACGAGAGCACGCGATCTGGTCCGAACGGCACGTTCAGTGTCGCTGCCAGCCGCTCCATCAACCGATCACGGCTGGGAGCGGCGACGTAGATCTGGCACTCAAGGTTCGAGTTTGCCCCGGCCGGCCCGAACGCACTGTTCTCCATGAGTGGATCCTCCCAGGTCGGCGGTCCCTGCGTAACCTATTGCCGCCTCAACAGCGCCTCCCGCAGGGTGAGTGCCGACTTGAAGCACGACGTGAAGTCGGAAAAGACTTACTGAATTGACGCGTTCGGCAAGGTGATCTGCTGTACCAATCGCAGACGTCCGCTTGACTTGGTCTGGGTGACCTGAAAAACGAGAAGATTGCATCCATTGCTGCCCATGCGCAGCATCGCTGTGCATGGGTGGGTTGAGGCTCTCGTGAGCAGAGGGCTTGGCCTCCGCTGCGACTCGGGCGGTCTCACCGTCAGGCGCTCTTGCTCTGCGGGTGGGTCTCGCTCTCCGCGGTGGGCGAGCCCGTCTGCTTCGGCAAGGGGATGATCGTCTTCATGCGCGGCTCCTTGCCGAAGAAAGCCCGGTACTTCTCTGTCGTGCCGATTTCCTTGACGATCCGCTTCACCCAGGCCGGTGTATAGGCGTAGCTCTTGAACGCTTCGTTGTAGACGCAGTACCTGGCGTCAGTGCTATACGGATCGGCGGCGTCAGCGGTGGGTCGTACGCCGAGCCGTCGCCACATCTCGGTGTGCTCAGGCTGAATGCGGAACTCGAAGGGTACCTGCGCTTCAACTTGACGAGCGACTTGCTTCGGCAACAGCTTGTCCTTGTCTGCCACCTCGACATGCCGGTCCTTGATGATGACCATGCCCTTGCGCCCGGCTTCGACCATGACCTTCCGCTCCTCCTCGGTCAACTCGTCAAGTTTGACAAAGTTGATCGCGAGATCGGCCTCCGTTTTCGGGCCGACGATGGGGACGAGTCGGACACGGTAGTCGTACCGGAGGTCGTCCAGTACGGCCTGGTCGATGTCCGCTTCGAACTTCGCCACCAGGTCGCGAGTGTGCTTCGGGAGCTTCTTCGCCGCCTCCTGGAGTTGCTTGCGCCCCTCAGCGGTGAGCGCTTGGAGGGAGATCGGGAAGCGGAGTCGATCGGCGAGGCTGTACTTGGAGCCGAAGAAGGTCACCATCTCTTGTTCGTAGTTCATGACGAGCGCCTGAGCCTTGCCGCCCGTGATGATCTTCAGGTTGTGCTCGTACCGGTGTTCCACCTTGTTGCGGAGCGCGACGAAGAGCTCGGCATTCAGCCGGACGCTGTCGTCAGTGTTGGGATAGCGCATCTTCAAGCACCACTCCAGATCCCAGGCCTTCGGCTCACCGTCGATCAGCTTGTATCGGCCGGTCTTGGAATCCTTGTAGTGGTAGTCGATCTTGTTCTTGTGGAACTCCGCGTGAAGCAGGTAGTGCCACGCCTTGTGCATGTGAGTGAGGAAGTCGGAGTAGTTGCCGTCTGAGCAGTTCCATTCATCAACTGCCTTCAGGGCGTGGCGCTGCGACTCCATGACGATGTGGTGCCAGCGGGCATGTGCCATGTCGTACATCCTTCTCGTTCGACAGAAGGATCACATTCGCGGATACCCCTGGACAAGCAGTATTCGCATGGGTTTCCACTGACTGCTTCCATGTCCGAGGGTCCGGACGCTGACCGGCGTGGCATCCGTACGATCTGTGGCTACCCAGTCCTGCGCGAACGCTCCGCATAATCTGGCCACATGCCCCACACCCCAGGCCCGCACCCCGACGCCCCCGGCCCGTACCTCGCCCTCGGCCCCCGCGTGGGTCTGCGGTCCTTCTCGCTCGCCGATGCCGACGAGTTCACCGCCCGGGCCCGGGAGAGCCGGGAACTGCACCGGCCGTGGCTGTTCCCGCCGTGCACACCCGAGGCGTACGCCGCCTACGTCGGGACGCTCCTCGGCGACCCGGCGCGTGTCGGGTTCCTGGTGTGCGAGCGGGAGGAGGGCGGTCGGATCGCCGGGTTCGTCAACATCAACAACATCGTCCGCGGCGCCTTCCGCAGCGGGGCCCTCGGCTACGGCGCCTTCGCGCACGCCGCCGGGCGCGGTCTGTTCACCGAGGCCCTGGGCCTGGTCGTGGCGCACTCCTTCGGGCCCCTGGACCTGCACCGCCTGGAGGCGAACGTCCAGCCCGGCAACGCCGCCTCCCGTGCCCTCGTCCGCCGCGCGGGCTTCCGTCTGGAGGGCTTCTCGCCCGCGATGCTGTTCATCGACGGCGCGTGGCGCGACCACGAACGCTGGGCGGTCACGGCCCCGGAACCCGGGGCGTGAACGCGCGACGGCCTCAGCGCCTGCGGTTGATCTTCATCGTGTCGAGGTCCGTCACGGTCGAGCGCAGTCCCTTGTACCCGTGGCCCAGCTCCCCGAGCGCCCGCTCCACCCGGTCCTCCGCGAGCGTGCCCGCCATCTCCTCGCCGTCCTCGGCGTCGGAGACGACGACCAGCCGGTACGAGAAGTGCTTCAGCATCCGGTCGTAGGCCAGCGAACCCTCCTCCGTGAACCGCATCGCCGTCATCCCGTGCTCGTCCGCCTCGGCGAGCAGCCGGGACCGGCTCTCCTCCGACAGGCCGTCGAACGTGCCGCGCACGATGACCCGGTAGGTGTGCTGCGTGCCCATTCCTCGTACTCCCTGTGCCACGGGTGCCACTGCTCCCGGCCCGCCACGGCGGCGCGCCGACCCGTCACCGTACGACGCCGGGCCCCCGCGCCGCCCGGAATATCCGGCCGCCCCGCCCGCCGGGCCCCGCCGCGGCCCGGCGCCGGGAACCCCTGGTCAGGACGGATCCCACCGTGTTCCATGGGGCGATGACGACCGTACGACGTGCCGTACTGACGCTGCCCGCGGCCCCGTTGGGACCGGACAACCCCCTTCCCGCCCTGCGCGCCCCCGCCCGCGCCGGGGCGCACGCCGTCGACGCGCGGACCCTCGCCGGACTCCCGCGCGACATGGCCCGGGGCATCGGCCGGGCGCCGCTGCGCAGCCTCCTGCCCGTCTCCCTGCGCGACGGCTACGGCCGCGACCGCGTCCCCACGGACCTCGACGCGATCGTGATCGAGAACGACCGGCTCCGGGCGACCGTCCTCCCCGGCCTCGGCGGCCGGATCCACTCCCTCCACCACAAGCCCACCGGCCGCGAGCTCGTCCACCGCAACCCCGTCCTCCAGCCCGCCGCCTTCGCGCTCAACGGCGCCTGGTTCGCCGGCGGCGTCGAGTGGAACATCGGCGCCACCGGCCACACCGCCCTCTCCTGCTCGCCCCTCCACGCGGCGACCGTCCGCGCCCCCGACGGCGGCCCGATGCTCCGGCTGTGGGAGTGGGAGCGGCTGCGCGACCTGCCGTTCCAGGTCGACCTGTGGCTTCCCGAGGGCTCCGACTTCCTGTACGTCGGCGTCCGGATCCGCAACCCCCACGAGCGCCCCGCGCCCGTCTTCTGGTGGTCCAACACCGCCGCCCCCGAGGACCGGCGGGTCCTCGCGCCCGCCGACGCGGCCTGGCACCACGGCTACGAACGCGCCCTGGACCGGGTGCCCGTGCCCGTCGACGGCACCGGCACCGACCGTACGTACCCGCTGAACAGCGGCCACGCCGCCGACTGGTTCTACGACCTCCCGGACGGGCGGCGGCGCTGGATCGCCGCCCTCGACGCGGACGGCACCGGGCTCGTCCAGACCTCCACCGACGCCCTGCGCGGCCGCAAGCTCTTCGTCTGGGGCACCGGGCGCGGCGGCCGCCGCTGGCAGGAGTGGCTGACGGAACCCGGCGCCCCCGGCTACGCCGAGATACAGGCCGGGCTCGCCCGCACCCAGCTGGAGCACCTGGAGCTGCCGGGCGAGGCGGAGTCCAGCTGGCTGGAGGCGTACGGGCCGCTGGCCGCCGACCCGGCCGCCGCGCTCGGCGACGACTGGACGGCGGCCCGTACGGACGTCGAACGGGCCCTGGACGGCGCCCTGCCCCGTACCGCCGTCGACGCCGCGTACACCGCCTGGCGGGAGGGCGCCGCCGACGCCGCGCCGGAGACGGTCCTCGCGGCCGGTTCCGGCTGGGGCGCCCTCGAAGTCCTGCGCGGGGGGTACGAGCTGCCCGGTACGCCCTTCCCGGAGTCGACGCTCGGGCCGGAGCAGGAACCGTGGCGCGCACTCCTGCGCACCGGCGTCCTGCCGCCCCCGGCGAAGGGCGCCGGGCCCGGCGCGCCGCTCGTCTCCGCCCCCTGGCGGGACATGCTGGAGACCGCCCCGGCCGACCCCTCCACCGAGTACCACCTCGGCATCGCCCAGTGGCACGCCGGGGACCGCGCCCAGGCGGTACGGAGCTGGGAGCGGGGGCTGCGCGGGGCCGACGCGTCCTGGCCGCTGCTGTACTGCCTGGCGGTGGCCGACCGGGAGGAGGGGCACCCGGAGCGGGCCGCCGAGCGGTTCGCGGAGGCCTTCGCCGACCACGCCGCTTCGGGTGGGGGCGGGGCGGTGGCCGCCGCCCTCGGCCGTGAGGCCGTGACGGCGCTGCTCGCCACCGGCCGGACCGACCGGGCCCGGCAGCTGTGGACGCGGCTTCCGGAGGAGGTGCGGGGGAGGGGCGCGTTCCGGCTCCTGGAGGCGCGGATCCTCCTCGCGGAGGGGCGGCCGGACGCGGCCCGCGCCGTCTTCGACGAGGGCTTCGAGGTGGCGGACCTGGGCGAGGGCGCCGAGACGCTCGGCGAGCTCTGGGCGCGGCTCACCGACGAATCCCTGCCGGACGCCTACGAGTTCCGGATGCGCCCGGGCCCGTGAGGGGCGGTCACGGCACCCGGCACAGGATCTCCCCGTGCGGGACCATGAACCAGGCGTCCTCCCGCCCGCCCCACTCCCGCCAGGCCCCCGCGATCGCCGCCAGCTCCCCGGCGGTCGCGTGGCCGCCGGAGACGGCCAGGTCGGCGTAGCCGGAGGCGGTCGTGCGGTCCGCCCACAGGCCGCTCCACCAGGCCCGCTCCCCGGGGGTGGCGAAGCACCAGGTGGCGGCGGTCGTCGTGACGTCGGTGAAGCCTGCCCGCCGGGCCCAGGAGAACAGGCGCCGGCCCGCGTCCGGTTCGCCGCCGTTGGCGCGCGCGACCCGGTGGTACAGCTCCAGCCACCCGTCCAGGGCGGGCACGTCGGGGAACCAGGCGAAGGCCCCGTAGTCGCTGTCCCGGGCGGCGACGATCCCGCCGGGGCGGCACACCCGCCGCATCTCGCGCAGCGCCCGCACCGGGTCCCCGACGTGCTGGAGCACCTGGTGGGCGTGGACGACGTCGAAGGAGTCGTCGGGGAAGTCCAGGGCGTGCACGTCGGCCACGGCGAACCGGACGTTCTCCAGACCGCGCCCGTCCGCGACGGCACGGGCCTTCGCCAGCACGTCCTCGGCCGCGTCGACCCCGGTCACCCGGCCCGGCGCGACCAGCGCGGCCAGGTCGGCCGTGATGGTGCCGGGCCCGCAGCCGACGTCCAGGACGTCCAGCCCCGACCGCAGCTCGGGCAGCAGATAGGCCGCGGAATTGGCGGCGGTCCGCCAACTGTGCGAACGCAGGACCGACTCGTGGTGGCCATGGGTGTAGACGGCGGTCCCGTGGACCCCGGGCGGTACGGAGGCGTGCGTCATCGAACCGGCTCCCTCGGTGTGGACGGATGCCTCCACGGTATGCGCCCCGGCCGCATAATGAGACCCACGTCTTGACATGTGGACAATCCCTCAGTCCAACAGGTCCTTCCGGTACCGGAGTTCCTCCAGGACCCTGCCGCCCGTCTCCTCCCGTACGGCCTCGCCGTCCGCCCGCCAGCCCGCCGCCTCGTAGAACCTCCGGGCCCGCTCGTTCCCCGCGAACACCCACAGCGCCGCCGAGCGGAACCCGGCCGCCACGAGCGCCCCGGTGGTCGCGGACAGGAGCGCCCGCCCCACCCCCGTGCCCCAGGCCTCCGGCAGGGCGTACAGCGCGGCCAGTTCGGCCGTGGGCGCGGGATCGAACCCCTCGCCCGGCCACGGGCGGAAGCAGGAGAAGGCGACCGGCCGGCCGTCCCCGTCCCGCCCCGGTTCCGTCGCGAGCAGCACGGTGGGCCGGTCCGGCGCCGTGAGGCGGGCGCGCCAGGCGGCGGCGCGCTCCGCCACGTCCAGGGCCGCCAGGTACGGGCCGGGGAGCAGGTCGCGGTAGGCGGCCCGCCAGGACAGGACGTGCACGGCGGCGAGGGCGGCCGCGTCCGCGGGACGCGCTTCACGTATCGACATGCCGCATTCTGCGCCGGACCCCGCCTCGGCGGCCTCGCATTTTCCGGTCGGCACGGCGCCTCGGCCTCGCGTCTGCCAGGTCTCCACCCGGCTTCCATGACAGGCGTATGAACGGGCCGTACGAAGGTGTTCCGTGCCCCTAGGATCGGCGCGCCGCCGTCCGGTCGCCCCCCTGTGCCGTCCCGTCGAGGAGACCCGTGCCGTACTCGTCCGTGCCCGCCCGACGCTCCCTGCTGAAGCTGCTCGCCGCGAGTCCGGCGGTGTCCGCCCTCGGTGGGCTCGCCGCCGCGGACCCCGCGCACGCGGCGTCCACCACCGCCCTCGCGCGGGCGGCGGTCGCGGCCGGGCCCACCGCGCCCGGGATCGTCAAGGCGCTCCCCGCCGAGCACTTCACCGTCCGGGGCACCAACGCCGAGGCGCGGTTCGACGCCTTCGCGGACACCGGTTACCTCACCCCCGCCGACCGCTTCTTCGTCCGCAACCACACCTCCACCCCCGTCCTCGACGCCCGCGACTGGCGCCTGACGCTCTGGGGCGACGGGCTCCACGGCCGCAACCCCGTCCACCTCACCTACGGGCAGCTCCGCGACCTGCCGTCCGTCACCCGGACGGCCCTCATCGAGTGCGCCGGCAACGGCCGCAGCCACTACACGAGCCAGCAGGGCGAGACCGTCAGCGGCACCGCCTGGACCCTGGGCGCCGTCGGGGCCGCCCGCTGGCGCGGTGTCCGCCTCGCCGACGTCCTCCGGCGCGCCGGGATCGCCCGCGACGCCGTCGCCGTCCAGCCGCGCGGCCTCGACGACCCGTACGTCTCCGGCGGCGTCGACTACGGCCGGGTGCGCCGCCCGCTGCCGATCGCCAAGGCCCTGGACGACGTGATCCTCGCGTACGAGATGAACGGCGAGCCCCTCCCGTACGACCACGGGTACCCGGTCCGGCTCGTCGTGCCCTCCTGGATCGGCATCGCCTCCATCAAGTGGCTCGGCGACATCGAGGTCTCCACCCGCCCGCTGGCCTCCCCCTGGTCCACCGACTGGTACCGGCTCTTCGGCGACGCCCACCCCGAGGGCGGCAGCGCCCCGCTCGGCCGCCAGACCCTCAAGTCCGGCTACCAGCTCCCCTCCGGCGCCACCCTGGAGGCGGGCAGGGTCCACCGGCTCACCGGCCGCGCCTGGTCCGCCCTCGCCCCCGTCCGGAAGGTCGAGGTCTCCGTCGACGGCGGCGCCCACTGGCGCCCCGCCCAGCTCCACGACGCCCCCCGGCGCGACGGCTGGGTCCGCTGGAGCGCCCCGTGGCGCCCGCACCGCCCCGGGCAGGTCACCCTGCTCTCCCGCACCACCGACGCCGCCGGGAACGTCCAGCCCGAGCGGGCCGTCCACAACACCCAGGGTTACCTGTTCAACGCGGTCGTGCGCCACCCCGTCACCGTCGCCTGAACCGCCCCGCCCCTCCCCGGACCGACCCCAGAAGCGGCGGAAACGCCCGAAACTCCGTATAAAGGGCACGA
Source organism: Streptomyces sp. NPDC098101 (assembly GCF_044760185.1). Classification (NCBI taxonomy): domain Bacteria; kingdom Bacillati; phylum Actinomycetota; class Actinomycetes; order Kitasatosporales; family Streptomycetaceae; genus Streptomyces; species Streptomyces sp. NPDC098101. The sequence goes on from NZ_JBIWAS010000001.1 coordinate 514,541, forward strand.
GGGTGCCGTGCCCGGCGCCCCCGTGCGCTCAGGAGGTACGGGACATGCCGCAGAAGGCTCCGGAAGGGCGCGGCCCGGTGCGCTACGGTCCCCCCGCCCCCGACACCGGCCTGCCCGTCCCGCCCGTGCTCGCCGGCCTCCTCTCCACCGCCGCCGGACGCGCCGCCCCCGAACCGCCCGGCGGCGGCCCCGTCCTGCGCGAGGCCGCCGCAGGACACTGGTGGCGCCGGGGCCTGCGCACCCACCCCGAGGACGTGGTCGCCGCCCCCGGCGCCCCCGCCCTGCTCCTGGCCCTCATAGCCGCCCACGGCGGCGACCTCCTGCTGCCCCGCCCCTGCCCCGCCTGGTGGACCCCGCAGGCCCGGCTCCTCGGCCGCCCCGCGTACCACGTGCCCACCCCCGCCGAGTGCGGCGGCGTCCCCGACCCGTACGCCCTCCTGGAAACCGTCCGGCGGATCCGCGCCGAGGGCGGCGACCCCCGCGTCCTGCTGCTCTCCGTCGCCGACGACCCCACCGGCACCGTCGCCCCGCCCGAACTCCTCCGCGAGGCCTGCGAGGCCGCCGTCGCCGAGGGCCTCCACGTCGTCAGCGACGAGACCTGGCGCGACACCCTCCACGACCCGCACGACACCGTGCTCGTCAGCCCCGCCGAGATGTGCCCCGACGACGTCACCGTCCTCATCGACCTCGGCGGCGCGCTCACCCCCGCCGCCTGGCCCTGCGCCGTCGCCCGCTTCCCGCCCACCGACCCGGCCCGCGCCGACCGCTGGACCGACCCCCGGGCCCGCGTCCTCGACGTCCTCACCGTCCTCGACTCCGTCCTCCCCGGCCCCCTCGCCCCCGCCGTCGCCCACGCCCTCGACGAACCCGAGGACGTCACCGCGCAGGCCCGGCACGCGGCCGCCGTCCACGGACGCCTCGCCGCCGCCGCGCACCGCGCCGTCCTCGCCGCCGGAGGACTCGCCCTGCCCCCGCGGGCCGGCCGCCACCTCTACGCCGACCTCGGACCGCTGCGGGCCGGCCTCGCCGCCCGGGGCGTCACCGACTCCCTGGAACTGGAGGGCCTCCTCACCGAACGGCTCGGCGCCCCGGCGGCCGGCGGACACCGCTTCGGCGACGAACTCGGCGCACTGCGGGTCCGGTTCGGCACGCGCATGTTCCTGGGGACCACGGGGGAGGAGCGGACCGAGGCCCTCGGGGCCGAGGACCCCCTGGAGCTTCCCCGGGTGGGCCGGGCCCTCGCGGACTTCGGCGCGGCGCTGGAGGAACTCCGGTGACCCCGGCCGCCCGCCGACGCCCCACGAGCCCGCCATGAAGCGCCGAACGGAACGGAGCCCGCAGATGACCGAACGGACGGCAGCCGCGCCGTACGAGACCGACCGCGCCACGGTCCCCGCATCCCTCCTCCAGCCCGTCGGCCGGATCCGGCACGACTGGCCGCGCACCTTCGCCGACCGGCTGACCGCACCCCTCCCCGGCGTCCGGTCCATGGCCCGCTTCGCCCGCGAAGGAGCCGTGCGCCCCCGCCCGGAGGGCCTCCGCGACGTCCCGCTGCTCCCCTTCGAGCCCGGCCCGCTCCCGCCCGCCGGACCCGACACCCTCGCCGTCACCTGGGCCGGGCACGCCAGCTGGGTGGTCCGCGTCGGCGGCCTCACCGTCCTCACCGACCCCGTCTGGTCCCGCCGCATCCTCGGCACCCCCGCCCGGCTCACCCCCGTCGGCATCCGCTGGGAGGACCTGCCGCCCGTCGACGCCGTCGTCATCAGCCACAACCACTTCGACCACCTCGACGCCCCCACCCTGAAGCGGCTGCCCCGCGACACCCCCGTCTTCGTCCCGGCCGGCCTCGGCCGCTGGTTCACCCGCCGCCGGTTCAGCCGGGTCACCGAGCTCGACTGGTGGGAGGCGGCCGAACTCGACGGCGTCCGCTTCGACTTCGTCCCCGCCCACCACTGGTCCAAGCGCACCCTCACCGACACCTGCCGCTCCCTGTGGGGCGGCTGGGTGCTCACCGACCGCTCCGGACACCGCGTGTACTTCGCCGGGGACACCGGCTACGGCCACTGGTTCGCCGAGATCGGCCGCCGCCACCCCGGCATCGACCTGGCACTGCTCCCGATCGGCGCCTACGACCCGCGCTGGTGGCTCCGCGACGTCCACACCGACCCCGAGGAGGCCGTCCGGGCCCATCGCGACCTGGGGGCCCGGCGGATGGCGCCCATGCACTGGGCCACCTTCGTGCTCTCCTGCGAGCCCGTCCTCGAACCGCTCACCCGGGTCAGGGCCGCCTGGGAGAAGGCCGGCCTGGCCCGCGAGGACCTGTGGGACCTGCCGATCGGCGGCTCACGGGTGCTCGTGCCGTGACCCGCCGGGCGCCTCGGCGGCCGCCGCCCCGGGGCGCGCCCCCCGCACCCGCCGCCACAGCGCCGGGACCGCGCTGAGCAGCACCGTCAGGCCCACCGCCGCCACGACCCCCTGCCACGGCTCCGGGAAGAGCGAACCGCCCAGGATCCCGATCAGCTGGTACGTCGCCGCCCACGCCAGACAGGCCGCCACGTCCCCCCGGACGAAGCGGCGCAGCGGCATCTCCGCGAGCAGGCACGCCAGCATCACCGGGATCCGGCCCGCCGGCACGAGCCGGGACAGCACCAGCACCGACACCTGGTGCGCGTCGAGCCGCTCCCGCGCGTGCGCGAGCCGCTCCGGCGTGACCCGGCCCTCCAGCGCGGCCAGCCACCGCGAGCCCTTGTCGGAGTGCACCCCGCGCCGCCCCAGCCAGTAGAGGGCCGCGTCCCCGAGGCACGCGGCGAACGCCGACACCAGGAAGACGAAGAGCAGCGACAGCGGCGAGGTCTGGTGGAAGGCCACCACCGCCGCCGAGCTGACGATCGCGCCCGTCGGCACCACCGGCACCAGCGCGCCGAGCGCCACGAGCAGGAACAGCGAGGGGTAGCCGACGGCCTGCTGCGTGGACTCCGGCGGCAGCTCGCGCACCGCCGTGACGAACCGGGCGATCCCGTCGATCACCGGGCGACCTCCGGCCGCACCCGCTCGCCGTGCCCCAGCGGGTGCACCGCCACCTTCGGCGCGAGCCGCGCCGCGTGCCGGACGAACTCGTCGCCGGGGGAGTGGAACTCGTGCGGCCGGACCCCGTCGAGCCCGATCGGCCAGTACGTGCCGTAGTGCACCGGCACCGCCGCCGCCGGGGACAGCTCCGCGAGCGCCTCGGCGGCCCGGCCCGCGTCCAGATGCCCCGGCCCCAGGTACGGCCCCCAGCCGCCCACCGGGAGCAGCGCCACGTCCACCGGGCCCACCGCCTCCGCCATGCCGTCGAAGAGACCGGTGTCCCCGGCGAAGTACGTGCGCGCCTCGCCCTCGACGACGTACCCGAGCGCGGGCGCCCGGTGCGGCCCCACGGGCAGCCGCCGCCCGTCGTGCAGCGCGGGGACGGCCCGTACCGTCACGCCCCCCACCGTCACCTCGTCGCCCGCCGCCACCTCGGTGAGGCGCAGCCCGGCCCGCTCCAGCCTGCGCAGCCCCGGCACGGCGGCGGGCGCCCCGCGCGGCACCAGGACCCGCGTCCCGGGCGCGAGCCGCGCGAGCGACGGCAGATGGAGGTGGTCGGAGTGCAGGTGCGAGACGAGGACGGCGTCGGCCGTCGCGGCCTCGGGCGGCGGCGGGGCGCCCCGGCGGCGCCGCAGATGGGCGAGCCGCCGCGCGAACAGCGGATCGGTGAGGAAGCGGACCCCGGAGTCCTCGACCGTGCAGGTCGCGTGACCCCACCAGGTGACCTCCACCGCGTGCCGCCTTCCGTCCGTTTCGTGCCCCCGCACCCTCCGTACCCCCGTAACGAGGGTAGATGTCCCGGGCGGGCACCGGAGGATGTTCGCCCGCACCTTCCCGCAGTAGGGTCCCTCCATGGACGACGTTCGGGTGGCGGCGATCGCCAGCCTCACCCCGCTCGAAGAGCTCGAGAACGAACCCTTCCTCGTCGACACGCGCGGCCAGCACGCGGTGTGCGCGCGCTGGGCCGAGGACCGGGGGTACGTGATCGCCCGCCAGCTGCTGTTCTACGGCATCCGGCCCGACCACGAGGCACTGTGGGCGGACGTGGAGGCCGGTGCGGTCGACCTCTTCGTCGCGGCCAGCGAACGGGTCCTCGCCCGCGCCCTGACCTCCGTGACCGGCTTCCGCGCCGAGTGCGAGCGGCGCGGGGTGCGCCTGGAGACGGTCCGCCCCGACGAGCCGGTGTACGACACGGCCGCCAAGGCCGGGGTGCACCGGAGGCTCTCGATGCCCACCGCCGGGTACGACGGCTCCTGATTCCACCGATCTCCGCCGGGTACGACGGCTCCTGATTCCGTCGGCCTCCGCCGGGTAGAACGGTCCCTGACCTCGTGCGACCTCCGCCGGGCCTTCCTCCGGTCCCGCCGTGGGCGTTGTGACACGCTTGGGGCAGGAAACGGCTGAAAGGCGAGGCGGGCGTGGGCGACGGGCGAGGGGGCGGCACCGGCCGCCGGTGGTCCGGGACGGGCGGGCGGTCCGAGACGGATCGGCGGCCCGGGAGGGGCTGGCGATCCGCGCGGGGCTGGCGGTCCGCGGGAGGCGCGCTCGGGCGCGTGATCGCGGTGTGGGCGGTGTCCACGCTCACCCTGCTCCTCCTCGCGGGACTCCTCCCCGACTTCCAGCTCCAGTCCCCCGACGGGGACAGCCTCACCCGCACCGCGATCACCGCCGCCTGGGCGGCCGGCGCCTTCGGCCTGCTCGGCGCCCTCGTGTGGCCGCTGCTCGTCCGGGCCCTGCTGCTCGTCCCGGCCCTCGTCCTCGGCCTGCTCGGCTTCTTCCTCAACGGCTCGCTGCTGCTCGTCGCGCTCTGGCTCACCCCCGACGGGCGCGGCGCCGCCGACCCCGAGACCGCCGTCGTGGTCGCGGCCGTCATGTCCGCCGTCGCCTCCGCCACCTCCACGGGTCTCGCCGTCCGCGACGACGACGCCTACCGGAGCCGCCTCTACCGGCTCACCGGCCGCACCCGGCCCCGCGACCCCGGGGCCTCGGCGGACGCCGCCCCCGGCACGGTCTTCCTCCAGCTCGACGGCGTCGGCCACCGGGTGCTGCGCGACGCCGTCGCCGACGGGCTCATGCCGACCGTCGCCGCCTGGCTGGAGGCCGGCCACCGGCTCACCCCCTGGCACACCGACTGGTCCAGCCAGACCGGCGCCAGCCAGCTCGGGATCCTGCACGGCTCCAACGAGGACGTGCCCGCCTTCCGCTGGTACGAGAAGGACACCGGCCGGCTCATGGTGTCGAACCGCCCGGCCGGTGCCGTCGAGCTCCAGCGGCGGGCGGTGCGCCGCACCGGCGACGGCGGGCTCCTCTCGTACGACGGCGCCTCCCGGGGCAACCTCTTCAGCGGCGGCGCCGAACAGGTCGCCCTCGTCCTGTCGGTGGCCGCCCGGCGCGGCCGCCGCAACCGCTCCCGGGCCGGCTACTTCGCGTACTTCTCCGACCCGGCCAACGCGGTCCGCACCGCCGGGTCGTTCGTCACCGAGTGCTTCCGCGAGGCGTACCAGTCGACGCGGGCGCGGCTGCGCCACGAGACCCCGAGGATCTCGCGCGGCGGCACGTACCCCTTCGTCCGGGCCTTCGCGACGGTCGTGGAGCGGGACGTGGTGGTCGCGGCCGTGATGGGGGACATGCTCGCGGGGCGGACCGCCGTCTACGCCGACCTCGTGGCGTACGACGAGGTGGCCCACCACTCCGGCCCGCACGGCCGGGACACCGACCAGGTCCTGCGCCGCCTCGACCGCGCGGTCGCGCTGATCGCCGACGTCGCCGAGCACGCCCCGCGCCCCTACCGGATCGTGCTCCTCTCCGACCACGGGCAGAGCCCCGGCGAGACCTTCGAGGCGGTGTACGGCCTGACGCTCAAGGACCTGGTCAGGGCCGGGTGCGGACTGCCCGTGCCGCGCCGGGTACGGCGCACCCGCAGCGGCTCGGAGGCACGGGACGCGGCCAGGGACGCGCTGCGCAGCGCGCTGCACCGGCCGGTCGACGAGGGCGGCGAGACGGCGCGCGAACTGCCCGCCAAGCCCTCCGAACCGGTGGTCCTCGCCTCCGGCAACCTCGGTCTCGTCTCCTTCCCCGACGTGCCGCACCGGATGACCCGGGAGGAGATCGACCGGCGCCACCCGGCCCTGCTCCGCACCCTCGCCCACCACCCGGGCGTCGGCTTCGTCCTCGTGGCGAGCGCCGAACACGGCTCGGTGGTCCTGGCCGGGGACGGCACCGAGGTCCCGGTCGCGGAGCTGACCGACGACGGGCCGCTTGCCGTGTTCGGGCCGGGCGCGGCGCGGGCCGTGCGGCGCACGGACGGCTTCCCGCACGTCGCGGACATCATGGTCAACTCCATGTACGACCCGGAGACCGGCGCCGTGCACGCCTTCGAGGAGCAGATCGGCTCGCACGGCGGCCTCGGCGGCGAGCAGTCCCACCCCTTCCTGCTCTCACCGCCGGAACTCTCGCCCCCGGTGGGGGAGGGGGAGGAACTCTTCGGCGCGGAACAGATCCACCGCGTACTGCGCCGCTGGCTCCGCGAGTCCTCGGGCCCCCAGGTCCCGGTGGAAACGGCCCCGCCCCGCCCGGACCCGCACCGTCCGCCCGACGGCTCCGCCCGCGCCCCGGCCGCGGACCCTGCGCCCGGCCCGGCCGACGGGCCCGCCCGCCCCTCGACCGGAAGCCCGGTCCACGGCCCACCCGTACGGGACAAGAAGCACTGACCCGGCGGCTCTCGGAGCGAGTGGCGCCGGGGCCGGTCGTGCGGGACGGGAAGTCCTGACCGGGTCCTCCGGAGCGGGAGCCGTCGGTCCGGCCGCCCGGCGGGGGGAACACTCGGCCGGTCCTGACCGCCGGGGCGGTGAATCCCGGGGCCGGGCGTAGGCCGGGCGGGCGGATCTCGGGGGCCGGGCGCCGCGCCGGGACCCGGGCGGGGCAGTACGGATCTCCGTGAGCCCCGTGCCCGAGCCGACCGCAGCGCCCGCCGCCCCGGCGGGCCGCCGGGCGCGCACGGGCCGCCACCGCTGGGTCGTCCTGCTCCTCGTCCTCGCCGCGCTGTTCGGCACCGGCGCCCCGGCCCTGCTCTCCGGCGCCTCCCCGCTCCCCCGCCGCGGCCGCCGCACCGGCGCCCGACCCGGTCGGCGAGACCCACGACCAGGCCGCCGCCGACACCGCGGCCCCCGGCCGCACCCGACGGCACCGCACCGGCCTGCGTCCCCACGCGCGCCGCAGGCACAGCCGGAACCACGGCCGCAGCCACCGCCGGAAGCCCTCCGCCCCCGCCCCGCGCGGGAACGCGCTCCGGTGCGTGGTGATGCGCTGCTGAGAGGCCCGAGCGCCCCCGGCAGTCCCCCCCATCACCCTTCGCACCGCGAGGAGCTTCGCCATGCCCGTCGATCCGTTCGCCGTCCTCCACGCCCTGATGCGTGCCGAGGCCTCCCGGGCCCAGCGCGCCGACCGCGCCGCCCCCGAACCCGGCGCCCCGGCCCCGGACTCCACCCCGGCCCCCGCCCCGGAACCGCCCTCGTCCCGGAGCGAACCCGTCCGCTGACACCCGGGAACGGCCCGGCGCGGGACACGGCGAAAACCGGTGTGCGGACCGGTGTCCGGAGGCGCGAGGATGATCCGATGACCTCGGCCGACCGGAACACCAGCCCCGATCGGTCCGCCGGACCCGCGTCCGGCCCGGGCCCCGAAGCCGCCCGCCCCACCCCCCTCGACCGCGTCCCCGGCCCCCGCGCCGCCCCGGACCACGACCGCGTCCCCGCTCCCACGGGGCCCCGCCGCGCCGCCGCCCGCGCGCTCGCCCTCGCGCGGCACCCCTACTGGGACCGCCCCCACCCCTCGTACCGCGTCCGGCGCTGGCCCGACCTCACCGCGCTCTGCGTGGCCACCGTCTTCTTCTGGTCGAGCCTCACCCCCTCCCTGGTGCCCCGGCCCTGGTACCTCCAGGGGCTCGTCGGCGGCATCACCGCCGCCATCGGCTACGCCCTCGGCTCGGCCCTCGGCTCGGCCCTCGCCTGGGCCTTCCGGGCCGCCGTGCCCCGCCCCCGGCACCCGTCCGACCGGGTCCGCGCCCGCTGCTGGCAGGCGTACTGGCTGCTCAGCCCGGTCCTCGCCGTCTGGCTCATCTCCGAGAGCGCCCGGATGCAGCGTCAGCTCCGCGTCCTCCAGGGCCTCCCGCCGTCCCTGACCTGGCACACCCCGATGATCGCCCTGATCGCGCTCGGCCTCCTGCTCGCCGCGCTCCTGGTCGCGCGGGCCGTGCGGCTCGGCGCCGTCACCCTGATACGGCTGCTCGGCCGGCTCATGCCCCGGCCCGTCGCCTTCGCCCTCGGCACCGTCCTCACCACCCTCGCCGTCCTCGTCGGCGTCCGCGACATCGTCTTCGAACGGGGGATCGTCGACCTCGCCGACCGCGTCGCCGAGGCCACCAACGACGGCACCAAGGACGGCATCCGGCGCCCCGTCTCCCGGCACGTCTCCGGCGGCCCCGGCTCCCTCGTCCCCTGGCGGGACCTCGGATACCAGGGCCGCAACTTCACCGGCTCCACCCCCACCCGGGCCGCCCTCACCGCCTGGAGCGGCCGGCCCGCCCTCGACCCCGTCCGCGTGTACGTCCCCTCCGCGCTCCCCGGCGCCTTCGAGGACACCAGCCCCTTCGCCGCCCGGGCCCGCCTGGCCGTCCGCGAACTCGACCGCACCGGCGCCTTCGACCGGGCGGTCCTCGCCGTGGCCGGCACCACCGGCACCGGCTGGATCGACCCGAACGTCGCCGAGGCCCTGGAGTACATGTACGGCGGAGACACCGCGATCGTCGCCGTCCAGTACTCGTACCTCCCGAGCTGGGTCTCCTTCCTCGTCGACAAGGAGAAGGCGGGGCAGGCCACCCGCGCCCTGCTCGACGCCGTACGGGCCCGGCTGGACGCCCTGCCCGCCGAGCGCCGGCCCCGGCTCGTCGTCACCGGCGAGAGCCTCGGCGCCTACGCCGTCGAGGCCTCCTTCGACGGCGCCGACGACCTCCTCGCCTCCACCGACGGGGCCCTCCTCATGGGCGCCCCGAACTTCTCCCCGATCTCCCGCGAGATCCGCCGCGACCGCGACCCCGCGAGCCCCGTGTGGCGCCCCGAGTACCGGAACGGCGCCCACATCCGCTTCGCCCAGTTCCCCGAGACCGACCTCGCCCGCCCCGGAGGACCCTGGGGGCACCCGCGCGCGGTCTACCTCCAGAACGCCTCCGACCCCGTCGTCTGGTGGTCGCCCGACCTCCTCCTCGACCGCCCCGCCTGGCTGGACGAACCGCGGGGCCCCGACGTCACCCCCGAGGTCACCTGGTTCCCGTTCGTCGCCTTCTGGCAGACCTCCGTCGACATGGCCGTCTCCTACGGGGTCGACGCCCCGCACGGCCACCGCTACGGCGCCGGATCCGTCGACGGCTGGGCGGCCGTCCTGCCGCCCCCGGGCTGGACCGCCGCCGACACCGCCCGGCTGCGCGCCTTCGTCCGGGAACGCCCGGCCGCGTACTGAACGGCCCCCGGAGCCCGCCGCATTACCTCCGACGTCATCGACCCCCCGCCCGCCGCCCGCCATGCTCATGAGCACCGGAACCCGGGCGGCGCACTCCGTCCGGGCTCCGGGCCCACCACCCGTACGTCCCCGGAAGGTGATCCGCCATGTCCCAGGCCCTGTCCGCCGGTCCCGCCCGCGTCTCCCGCCCCCACACGGCGGTGCGCCGCCTCCTCGCCCTCGACGCCGCCGTCACCGGGGCCAACGGCCTCGCCTACGCCGTCGCCTCCCGCCCCCTCGGCGAACTCCTCGGAATCGACGCGGGCCCGCTGCTCGGACTCGGCCTGTTCCTCGTCGTGTTCGCGGCCGGGGTCGCCCGGCTCGCGAGCCGCCCGCAGCCCCCGGCCGCCGCCGTGAAGCTCGTCGTCGACGCCAATCTGCTGTGGGCCGTCCTGAGCGTCGTCGCCCTGGTGGCCTGGCTGGAGCCGACCACCGCCGGTCTGGTGTGGACACCGCTCCAGGCGGCCACCGTCGCTGGGTTCGCCGTGCTCCAGTGGACCGCGCTGCGGGCCGTCAGCCGTTAGCGGGCGACCCGTCGGCCTCCGCGAGCGACCGCAGGTGCGCGGCCGTCTCCGGGTCGGCCGGGATCAGCGTCTCGATGGCCAGCTCGGCGACCGTCACGTCCATTGGGGTGTTGAACGTCGAGATCGACGACACGAACGACAGCACCCGCCCCTCGTGCTCGATCCGCATCGGCAGCGCGAAGTACGGATACGGATCGGCCTCCTCCGGCTCGTCGACCGCTCCGGCGGGCAGCGGATACGCCGCCACCTCCTCGTACAGCTCCCGCAGCGACTCCGAGCGGACCAGGGCGATCTGACGCTCCATCTGCGACAGCAGATGGCCCCGCCACTCCCGCAGGTTCCGGATCCGGGGCGCCAGGCCCTCCGGGTGCAGGGCGATCCGCATCGTGTTCAGCGGCGGGGTCAGCAGGTGCTCGGGCAGCCCGTCGAGCAGCAGCAGGACGCCCCGGTTGGCCGCCACCACCGTGTACGAGCCGTCCACCACGAGCGCCGGATACGGCTCGTACCCCCGCAGCAGCCGCTCGACGCCCTCCCGGAGCGCCTCCAGGCGCGGGGCGTCGAGCGGCGACTCCGCGTAGCGGGGCGCGTAACCGGCGGCGAGCAGCAGCGCGTTCCGCTCCCGCACCGGCACCTCCAGGTGCTCGGCGAGCCGCAGGACCATCTCCTCGCTCGGCCGCGAACGACCCGTCTCCACGAACGAGACGTGCCGCGCAGAAGAGCCCGCGCGCAGCGCCAGCTCCAGTTGGCTGAGCCGGCGCCGCTCCCGCCATCCGCGCAGCAGCGGCCCCACTCCCGTGTCGCTCACGACAGTCGTCATGGCCAGACGGTATCCCAGAGGGGGAGCCCGGGTACCTTTCCCGGGAACCCCCGCGCACCCCCACCGTCCGCCCGTCCGTCCGTCCGCCACCCCATCGGAGGGAGCACCGCCGTGCCCGCAGAACCGCTGTCCCAGAAGGAGATCGAGGACCGCCTGAGGGAACTCCCCGGCTGGTCCGTCGAGGACGACCGCCTCACCCGCGCCTACCGGCTCGGCGACCACTTCGCGGCGACCGCCCTCGTCGTCCACGTGGCCCAGATCCAGCAGGAGCTGGACCACCACTCCGACCTGACCCTCGGATACGACTCCGTCGCCCTCTCCGTGCACACCCACTCCGCGGGCGGCGCCCTCACCGGGAAGGACTTCGAACTCGCCGAGCGCGTCGAGCGGATCGCCCCCGGTCACGGCGCCCGCTGACCCGCCGCCCGCCCGGCGGGGTCCGTAGGATCGCCGCCATGGCGGAGACCGTGCTCGACTACGAGGCCGAGGCAGCGCACTACGACCGCACCCGGGGCGGCACGCCCCGGGCGGAGGCGGCGGCCGGGGCCGTCCTGCGGCTCGTGCCGCCCGGCGCCCGCACCCTGCTCGACCTGGCCTGCGGCACCGGCCTCGTCACCGAGCGGCTCGTCCGCCCGGGTCTGCGCGTGTACGGGGCCGACGCCGCGCACGCCATGCTGCGGGTCGCCGCCGGGCGGGTGCCGGGCCGGACCGTGCGCGCCGACGCCCGGCGCCTGCCGCTGCCCGACGCCTCCCTCGACGCGGTCTGCGCGGTCTGGCTGCTCCACCTCGTCCCCTTCGCGGCGGACGTCGTCGCCGAGGCCGCCCGCGTGCTGCGGCCCGGCGGGGTCCTGATCGCCACCGTCGACAAGGACGCGGCCCACGACGTCGGCAGCGACGTCGACGCGGTCCTGCGCCCCCACCGCGCGGCCGGGGCGGCCTCCGACCGCGCCGACCTGATCGCCCGGTACGCCGCCGCCCACGGCCTCGACCCCGCCCCCGGCACCCGCTTCACCGGCCACGGCCAGGGCAGGACCCCGCGCGACACCGCACGGAAGCTGCGGGCGGGGTACTTCGCCTCCTGGTTCCGCGGCGACCCGGCCGCCGTCGACGCGCTCGCCGAAGCCCTGGCCGCCCTGCCGGACCAGGACCGCCGCCGCCCCGACCCCCGCTACCGGCTGGCCTCCTTCACCAAACGGGACTGAGCGCCGCCCCCGTCCCCGTCCCCATCTCCGTTCCCGCCCCACGTCTCCGTCGCGAACGCGGCGAAGGAGCGCGGCTCGCGGCCCAGGACCCGCTTCACCCCGTCCGTGGCCGAGGAGTTGTGGCCGTCGAGGAGCGTCGTGAAGAGGGCCGAGAGCCAGGCCGCCTCGTCCGCCGGGAGCCCGAAGCCGGTGAGCAGCTCCGCGTACGCGGCCTCCGGCACCGGCCGGTAGACCACCGGGCGGCCCGAGGCGCGCGCGATCTCCGCCGCCACCTCCGCGAAGCCCAGCGGACGCGGCCCGGTCACCTCGTGCACCGCGCCGGTGTGACCGTCCGCCGTCAGGGTCTCCACGATGACGTCCGCCAGGTCGTCCGCGTCGACGAACGGCTCGGCCGTGTCCCCGGCGGGGAAGACGAGCTCGCCCTCCGCGACCCCTTCGGCGAGTATCCCCTCGGAGAAGTTCTGCGCGAAGAACGAGGCCCGTACGACGGCCAGTTCGGCCCCGTCCCCGGCCCCGGCGGCCGCCGTGCGGAGGGCGTCCTCCGCCGCCACGGCCGTGGGCTCCCCGCGCCCCGACAGGAGCGTGATCCGCCGCACCCCGTGCTCCGCGGCCAACCGGCCGAAGGCCTCCATCGCCTCCACCGCGCCGGGAGCGGCCAGGTCCGGGTAGTAGGCCACGTACGCGGCGTCCGCGCCCCGCAGCGCCGGGGACCAGGTCGCCGGGTCCTCCCAGTCGAAGCGGGTCGTGCCGGTACGGGACCCGGCGCGGACCACCGCCCCGCGCGCCGCGAGCCGTTCGGCCACGCGCCGCCCGGTCTTGCCGGAGGCGCTCGTCACCAGGACCGTCTGTGTGTTCCGCGTGTGCGTCGTCATGCCCCAAGACTCCCGCCCGCGGCCCCACGGGCCCATGTCGCGCCGTCTCACGTCCCTACGCGTGCGTCTCACGCGCTCGCCCAGGGCCTGTCCGGCGGATCGGGGTCGGGGCCGTGCCGGGCGCCGCGGCCCCGGCCATGATCCGCCGGACAGGTCCTAGGCTTGCGGACCATGGACCCACTCGCCGGACTCCTCGACGGGCCCCGCGCCAAGGGCGCCTTCCTGCTCCGCATGGTCATGGAGCCGCCGTGGTCCGTCCGCGTCGAGGACGGCGCCCCGCTCTGCCTGATGTGCGTCACCGGCGGCGAGACCTGGATCGCCCCCGGGACCGGCGCGCCCGTCCTGCTGCGGCCCGGGGACATCGCCGTCGTCCGGGGCCCGGAGCCGTACACCGTCGCGGACGCCCCCGGCACCCCGCCCCGCGCCCTGATCGGCCCCGAGGGCGACTGCACCACCCTCACCGGCGAGCCCCTCGACCGGAGCATGAGGCTCGGCGTCCGCACCTGGGGGAACGCCCCCGACGGCGGCACCACCGTCCTCGTCGGCACCTACCGGCTGGACGGCGAGGTCGGCCGCCGGCTCCTCGACGCCCTGCCCGGCTTCCTCCACCTGCCCGCCGACGCGTGGCACTGCCCCCTCATGCCCTTCCTCGACGAGGAGATCTCCCGCGACGAGCCCGGCCAGAGCGCCGTCCTGGACCGGGTCCTCGACCTGCTGCTCATCTCCGCCGTCCGCGCCTGGTTCTCCCGCCCCGGCGCCGAACCCCCGGCCTGGTACCGGGCGATGGGCGACCCGGTGGTCGGCCCGGCGCTCCGGCTGCTCCAGGACGACCCCGCCCACCCCTGGACGGTCGCCTCGCTCGCCGCGAGGACGGGCGCGTCCCGGGCCGCGCTCGCCCGCCGGTTCACCGCCCTCGTCGGGGAGCCCCCGATGGCGTACCTCACCGGCTGGCGGCTCGCGCTCGCCGCCGACCTGCTGCGCGGGACGGACGCCACGGTCGAGTCCGTGGCCCGACAGGTCGGCTACAGCGGCGCGTTCGCCCTGAGCGCCGCCTTCAAGCGGGTACGGGGCCTCAGCCCGCAGGAGCACCGCGCCGGGGTGTGAAGCGGCGCGCACCGGCCGCGCGCCCTTTGCCGTACCGGCGTACCGGCAACATTTCTCGCACTTCCGGGCGCCCCCGCAGCACCTTGGAGCCATGAGCCGGCATCACGCATCCCACCAGGGCCACGGCCACCGGCACGGTCACGGCCACCACCAGGACAGCACCCACCTCGACTGGAACCTGCTCGCCTCGCTCCTGGAACTCCAGGCGGAGATCGCGAGCCCCGCCGCCTGGCTCGGCACCCTCGCCCCCGCGCAGGGCGTCCGCCGGGTCCTCGACGTCGGCAGCGGACCGGGCGTCGTCACCGCCGTGCTCGCGGAGGCCTTCCCGGCCGCCGAGACCGTCGCCGTCGACGGCACCCCCGAACTCCCCGAGGGCATCGGCTCCCTGGGCGGGGCCGACGTCGTCCGGGCGGGCGACTCCCCGCACCACCTCGGCGACCAGGGCGCCGCCCTGAGGCAGTTCGCGGACGTCCTCCACCCGGGCGGCCTGCCCACCCGGCACCTGCCCCGGCACACCGGGTCGGCCGGCCCGGTCTTGAGGCCCGGCTCGACGCCGCCAACGCCGACTGGTTCGGCGAGATGCGCGCCGAACTCCCCGGCTCCAAGGACGAACCCGACGACTGGCGGGCGCTCCTCGCCGCCGCCGGCCTCACCCCGTCCGGCACCCGCGCCTTCCTCACCGACCTCCCCGCGCCCGTCTCCCCGGTCGTGCGGGAGCCGGCCGTCGCCCCCTACGAGCGCCTCCGGGACGGCTTCGGCGCCCGCCTCGACCCGGACGACAAGGCGACGCTCGACCGGCTCCTCGACCCGGCCGACGCGCTGTCCCCACACCACCGCACGGCCCGCACCGTCCACACCGCCCGCAAGGGCTGACGGACCGCGTCACCGGGCTCAGGACACCGGCTCCAGCCGCCACCACTGGAACGGGGAGTCGGTGTCCTCCCACTGCCGGACGTCCCCGCCGTCCTCCCGCGAGCCGTCCGCGACCTCCAGGAACAGCCCGCTGACGAAGCTCACCAGGGTCACGGTGCCGGGCGACTGGAGGTCCTGCTCGATGATCCACTCCTGGGCGCCGAAGTTGTTCGCCCGCCACTGCTGGATGCGCGCGCCGTTCTCCGTGGACGCGTTCGCGACGTCGAGCCGCTTCCCGCTGGCCGCGTTGACCAGGTGGTAGAGCCCGCCGCCGTTCGGCACCGCCGTGATGTGCCAGTGCTGCCCGGGCGTTCCGTTCCCCGTGCCCTGCTGCACCCTCGCGCCCGCGCGCGAAGACCCCTCGTACACCTCAAGGAACAGCCCGCTGGCCACGTTCCGCACCCGGTAGAGGCCCTCCTCCACGAGCTCCGGCCCACCGCTCACCGCACCGACTCCTCACTCCTCGCCGACCGATCGGGGCACCCGGCGCCCCGGCCCCCAGGGGGCCCCACCGACCCTACGTCCGGGCTCTGACAGAACCCGTCGCCCCCGCTTCCCACGGGGGGTCGGGCAGCGCCAGGCAGAGGGCCTCCAGGGCCGCCGCGAAGGCGTGTTCCGGCGGTGTGCCGTAGCCGATCACCAGGCCGTCGCGCGGTGGCATCGCGCTGTCGGGGTGCCGGTAGGAGCGCAGCCCCTCCAGGGCGAGCCCCTGCCGCCGGGCCGCGCGCAGCGCCGCCTCCTCGGTGCCCTCCGGGAGTTCGAGCACGGCGTGCAGCCCGGCCGCGATCCCGCTGACCCCGATGTGCGGGGCGCGCGCGGCGAGGGTCCGCACCAGCAGGTCGCGGCGGCCCCGGTAGCGCCGCCGCATGTGCCGCAGGTGCCGGTCGTAGGAGCCGTGCGCGACGAAGTCGGCCAGGGTCAGCTGGTCGACGACCCCCGCCCACATCTCCCGCGCCCCCTTGGCGGCGACGACGTCGTCGACGAGCCACCCCGGCAGCACCATCCAGCCCGTCCGCAGGGCCGGCGACAGGCTCTTGCTCACCGAGCCGATGTAGACGACCCGGTCGGGATCGAGCCCCTGCACGGCACCGACCGGCTGCCGGTCGTAGCGGAACTCGCCGTCGTAGTCGTCCTCCACCACGAGGCCGCCCGAGGCGCGGGCCCAGTCGACGACGGCCGCCCGGCGCTCCGGGTGCAGGGGCCCGCCGGTGGGGAACTGGTGCGCGGGAGTGAGCAGGACGGCCTCCGCGCCGGTGCCGGACAGTTCGCCGACGCGCGCCCCGTGGGAGTCGACCGCCAGCGGCACGGTGGACCTGCCGGTCTCCTCCAGGACGCCCCGGTGGAACGCGAGGCCGTACGACTCGACCGCGACCGGCCCCTCCAGGAGGCCGCCGAGCAGCCGCAGCCCGTGGGCGAAACCGGAGCAGACCACGATCCGGTCGGGCTCGGCGCGCACCCCCCTGGCCCGCGCCAGGTACTCCGCCAGCGCCTCCCGCAGCTCCGGCCTGCCCCGCGGATCGGCCACGCCGAAGGCGTCGTTGGGAGCGGCCGCCACGGCCCGGCGTGCGGAGGCGAGCCAGGCGGTACGGGGGAAGGCGGCCGCGTCGGGGGAGCTGGGCATCAGGTCGTGCAGGACCCGGCGCACGGTCCTGCGGCGCGGTCCGTGCGCCCGGGCGGGCCGGGCGGCGGCGCGCGGGGCGACCTGGGTGCCGGAGCCCCGGCGGGCGGTGAGCCAGCCCTCCTCGACCAGTTCGGCGTAGGCGGCGGCGACGGTGTTGCGGGCGATGCCCAGGTCCTGGGCGAGACCCCGGTAGGGCGGCAGCCGGGTGCCGGGGGCGAGCCGGCCGGAACGGACCGCCTCCCGCAGGGCGTTCATCAGCCGGCTCCGCAGGCTCCCCCCGCCCGACAGCTCCAGATGGAGATCGGTCCCGGCGACCGGACCCCGGGGAACGCCCGCGCCGGTGCCGGGATCCGCCCGCGTTTCCGCGCCGGGATCCGGTGACGCCTCCGCGCCGGGACCGGGCCGGGAGCCGGAGCCGGAGTCGGAGGGCGCCGGACGATTGGCCCGTGTTTCTGGCATGGAAATGCACCCTACCGTGGGCCGTTTCCGCTCCTAGGGTCATGGCATGACAACGTTTCGGGTTCCCCAGCGCATGGACTTCTCCACCGTCGCCCCCAAGGTCTTCAAGGCCGTCCTCGCCCTCGACGCGGCCGCCCGCGAGGGCCTCGACCCGGTCCTCCTCGAACTGGTGCAGATCCGCACCGCCCAGATCAACCGCTGCGCGTACTGCCTCGACTACCACACCTCCGACGCCCGGAAGGCGGGCGAGAGCGAGGAGCGCATCTACCAGCTCTCCGCCTGGGAGGAGTCGAGCCTCTACACCGAGGAGGAGCGGGCCGCCCTGGCGCTGACCGAGGCCGTCACCCTGCTGCCCGGGGGAGTGTCCGACGAAGTCTACGCCGAGGCCGCCCGGCACTTCGGCGAGAAGGAACTCGCCCAGCTCATCGCCCTGATCCTCACCGCCAACGCGTGGAACCGCATGAACGTCACCACGCGCAAGACCCCCGGCGCCGCGTAGCCGGTCCCGGCACGCCGAGAGGCGCCGGGGTCCGCCGTCGTGGCCCCGGCGCCCCCGGCGCGTTCCGTGCGCTCAGGCGCCGACGCTGAACTCCGCCGGGTCCGGACCGAGGCGCCGGTCCTCGTCGAGGGCGGCGATCCCGGCCAGGTCCTCGTCGTCCAGCTCGAAGCCGAAGACGTCGATGTTCTCGGCGATCCGCGAGGGGGTGACCGACTTCGGGATCACCACGTTCCCCAGCTGGAGGTGCCAGCGCAGCACCACCTGCGCCGGGGTCCGGCCGTGCTTCTGCGCGATCGCGACGATCGCCGGGACCTCCAGGAGCCCCTTGCCCTGGCCGAGCGGCGACCACGCCTCGGTCACGATGCCGTGCCGGGCGTGCGCCTCGCGCGAAGCCTGCTGGGAGAGCTGCGGGTGCAGCTCGATCTGGTTGACGGCGGGCACGACCGACGTCTCGCCGATCAGCCGCTCCAGGTGCTCCGGGAGGAAGTTCGAGACGCCGATCGCCCGGGCGCGCCCGTCCGCGAGGATCTTCTCGAACGCCCGGTAGGTGTCGACGTACGCGTCCTTCGCCGGGACCGGCCAGTGGATCAGGTACAGGTCGACGTGGTCGAGGCCCAGCTTGTCGAGGGAGGCGTCGAAGGCGCGCAGCGTCGTGTCGTAGCCCTGCTCGCTGTTCCACAGCTTGGTGGTGACGAACAGGTCCTCGCGGGCGATCCCGGACCGGGCGACGGCGCGGCCGGTGCCCCGCTCGTTCTCGTAGATCGCGGCGGTGTCGATCGAGCGGTAGCCGGCCTCCAGGGCGGTCGCCACGGCCTTCTCCGCCTCGTCGTCCGGCACCTGCCAGACGCCGAAGCCCAGCTGCGGCATCGGCACGCCGTTGTTCAGGGTGACCTGGGGAACCTTGCTGTCCGTGCTCACGTGAGGGAGATCCTTACGTCGTGTGAGGTCGTACGGGGTACTCCCAGCGTCAACGATCACGGGCCGCTCCGCATTCCGCGAACGGCGCTCCGGTTCGTCCGTCCGCACCCCCGCGCCGACCATCCGGGACCTCCCCGGCTCAGCCGTACAGCGCCGCGACCTCCGTCGCGTACGCCCGCTCGATCGCCCTCCGCTTCAGCTTCAGGGACGGGGTGAGCAGCCCGTGCTCCTCGCTGAAGGGGTGCGCCAGGATCCGGAAGGTCCGGATCGACTCGGCCTGCGAGACCAGCGTGTTCGCCGCGACCACGCCCCGCCGGATCTCCGTCTCCAGGGCCGGGTCCCGCACCAGCTCGGCCGGGGCGAGCGGCGGCCGCCCCTGCATCGCGAGCCAGTGCTCCACCGCCTCCTGGTCGATCGTCACCAGGGCCGCGATGTACGGCCGGTCGTTGCCGACGACGATGCACTGGGCGATCAGCGGGTGCGCCCGCACCCGCTCCTCCAGGGCCCCGGGCGAGACGCTCTTGCCGCCCGACGTCACCAGGATCTCCTTCTTCCGCCCGGTGATCGTCAGATAGCCGTCCTCGTCGAGGCTGCCGATGTCGCCGGTGGCCAGCCAGCCGTCGCTGAGGACGGCGGCGGTCGCCCCGGGGTCGTTGAGGTAGCCGGAGAAGACCTGGCCGCCGTGCAGCCACACCTCCCCGTCCTCCGCGATGTGCACCGTCGTCCCCGGGATCGGCTGCCCGACCGTGCCGTACTTGATCCGCTCGGGCGGGTTCGCCGTGGCGGCCGCCGAGGACTCGGTGAGCCCGTACCCCTCGAAGACCGTGACCCCCGCCCCCGCGAAGAAGAGGCCCAGCCTGCGGTCCATGGCCGAACCGCCCGACATCGCGTGCCGGACCCGCCCGCCCAGGGCCCCGCGGACCTTCCCGTACACCGTCTTCTCGAAGAACTGGTGCTGGACGCGCAGCGCCGCCGACGGCCCGGGCCCGCGCCCGAACGCCTTCTGCTCCAGCGCCTCCGCGTACGCCACCGCCACCTCCACGGCCTTGTCGAAGGGACCGGCCCTCCCCTCGCCCTCCGCCTTGCGGCGCGCCGCCCGGAAGAGCTTCTCGAAGACGTACGGCACGGCCAGCACGAAGCTCGGCCGGAAGGCCTCCAGGTCGGGGAGCAGCTCGGCCGCCGCCATCACGGGCTGGTGCCCCAGCTTCACCCCGCCCCGGACCGCCGCGACCTCCACCATCCGCCCGAAGACGTGCGCCAGCGGCAGGAACAGCAGCGTCGACGCCCGCTCCCCGGTCCGGGAGCGGAACACCGACTCCCAGCGGCCCGTCACCATGTCCGTCTCGAACATCAGGTGCCCGTGGGTGATCACACAGCCCTTGGGGCGGCCGGTCGTCCCCGAGGTGTAGATGACCGTCGCGACCGTCTCCGGGGTCACCGCCCGCCGGTGCCGGTGCACGACCTCTTCGTCGATGCCGGCCCCCGCCGCCGTCACCTCGGCCACCGCGCCCGCGTCCAGCTGCCACAGCCGCCGCAGCAGGGGCAGCCGGTCGATCACCGAGCCGATCGTCATGGCGTGGTCCTCGTGCTCCACCACGCACGCCGTGACCTCGGCGTCGTGCAGCATCCAGAGGACCTGGTCGGCGGAGGAGGTCGGATAGACCGGTACGGGCTGCGCGCCCAGCGTCCACAGGGCGAAGTCGAAGAGCGTCCACTCGTACCGGGTGCGGGCCATGATCGCGACCCGGTCGCCGAACCGCACCCCCTCCGCGACCAGCCCCTTCGCGAGGCCCACGACCTCGTCCCGGAACCGGGCGGCCGTCACATCCCGCCACCGCCCGTCCGGGCCCTTGCGGCCGAAGGCGATCCGGTCCGGGTCGGCCACGGCGTGCGCGAACACGGCGTCCGCCAGACCGCCGATCTGAGGCGCCGCCTCGACGGGCGGCACGGTGAACTCGCGCACTGACCTGCTCCTCGACGGCTCGATGGCTGAAAAAGCCCGTTGGTCGCTCTCCGTACGGCGCGGGCGACGGTACCCCACCCGACTGCCCGGCGGGAGGACCTTCACCAAGCCGGGACATTCACCGTTCCCACAGGTCAGAATGGGTGGGGGAGCCAAGTCGGCGACACGGCGGGGCTCTTGCGTACCGCGCGGTACGTCCGCCGGGCGCGAATCTCCACGGAATCTGTACGGACCGCTCACGACGGCCCCCTCATGGCCGGGCCCGTACGGGACGGCGGCTCCGACGGCGGGGGCGTCGGAGGCCGGGGGGCCGCGCCGTCAGCCGGGGCGCCGGACGCCGGGGCCCGCTCCGTCAGCGCGGGCGGTGCAGCCGGTCGCCGCCCGCCAGGATCGCCTCCGCGAGCGCGTCCGCCGCCTCCTGCGCCTCCCCGCCCCGGCGCCCCCTCCGCAGGACGAAGCCCACCTCGCCGAGGTCCGGGAGCCCCGCCCGGGGCGGCACCGGGACGAGCCCCGGCGGCACCAGGCCCCGGGTGTGCGCCATCACCCCGAGGCCCGCGCGGGCCGCCGCCACGTTCGCGCTCAGGCTGGAACTCGTACAGGCGATCCGCCACGCCCGGCCCTGCGCCTCCAACGCCTCCAGGGCCCGCGCCCGGGTGATCCCCGGCGGCGGGTACAGGATGAGCGGCACCGGCCGGTCCGGCTCGATCCGCAGCCCCGGCGCCCCGATCCAGATCAGGGAGTCCTCCCAGACGAGCCGGCCCCCGCCCTCCGTGCCCCGCCGCTTGGCGAGGATCAAATCGAGCCGGCCGGCCGCGAGCCGGGCCTGGAGCGTCCCCGACAGCTCGACCGTCAGCTCCAGGTCGACCTCGGGGTGCTCGCGCCGGAAGGACTCCAGGATCTCCGGCAGCCGGGTCGTCACGAAGTCCTCCGACGCGCCGAACCGCAGCCGCCCCCGCAGCCGCGTCCCGCCGAAGAACGCCGCCGCCCGCTCGTGTGCCTGGAGGATCGTCCGCGCGAAGCCCAGCATCGCCTCGCCGTCCTCGGTCAGCTCCACGCGGTGCGTGTCCCGGCTGAAGAGCGGCCGCCCGGTCGCCTCCTCCAGGCGCCGCACGTGCTGGCTGACGGTCGACTGCCGCAGCCCGAGCCGGTCCGCGGCCCGCGTGAAGCTCAGCGTCTGGGCCACGGCGAGGAAGGTGCGCAGCTGGGTGGGCTCGTACACGGGACGACGTTATCGCGGTCCGCGATGACAGTCAGAGCGCTGTACGGGATTCCCGATCACCGGGCCGTGGAGCAGGATGGACACCCCCGCACCCGACCCGCCGCAGCGCACAGACCCCCGGCCCGCCGCAGCGCACAGACAGTGGAGCCCATGACCCCCCGCACCACCGGCCGCGCCCTCCGCCTCCTCTCCCGGCTGCCCGTCGACCGGTACGTCCTGGCGCTGCTCGGCACGGTCGTCCTCGCCGCGCTCCTGCCCGCCTCCGGGGCCGCCGCCACCGTCGTGGAGGGGGCGTCGACCGGGGCCGTGGCCCTCCTCTTCTTCCTCTACGGCGCCCGGCTCTCCACCCGCGAGGCGCTCGACGGCCTGCGGCACTGGCGGCTGCACCTCACCGTCCTCGGCTGCACCTTCCTGCTCTTCCCGCTCCTCGGCCTCGCCGCGCGCGGACTCGTCCCCGCCGTGCTCACGCCCCAGCTCTACGGCGGGCTCCTCTTCCTCTGCCTGGTGCCGTCCACCATCCAGTCCTCCATCGCCTTCACCTCGATCGCCCGCGGCAACGTGCCCGCCGCGATCTGCGCCGGCTCGTTCTCCTCGCTCGCCGGCATCGTCCTGACGCCGCTGCTCGCGGCGGTGCTCCTCGGCGGCAGCGGGGGAGGCCTCTCCGCCGACGGGATCCTGAGGATCGTCCTCCAGCTCCTCGTGCCGTTCCTCGCGGGCCAGCTCCTGCGCCGCTGGGTCGGAGGCTTCCTGGTCCGCCACAAGAAGGTCCTCGGGTACGTGGACCGGGGGTCGATCCTGCTCGTCGTCTACACCGCCTTCAGCCAGGGCGTGGTCGCCGGCGTCTGGCACCTGGTGACCCCCGCCCGGCTCGGCCTGCTCCTCGCCGTCGAGGCCGTCCTGCTCGCGGTGATGCTGGCGGTGACCTGGTACGGGGCCGGGCGCCTCGGGTTCGACCGGGCCGACCGGATCGCGATCCAGTTCGCCGGCTCGAAGAAGAGCCTGGCGGCCGGGCTCCCGATGGCCAGCGTCCTCTTCGGCCCCCAGGCCTCCCTCGCCGTGCTCCCGCTGATGCTCTTCCACCAGATGCAGCTGATGGTCTGCGCGGTCATCGCGAAACGCCGCGCGCGCGACGGCGAACCGGCCGCCGCACCGGAAACCCGGGAGAGGCCCGAACCGGCGACCGTACGGGACCGCTGAGGGGGGTCTTGCCAGCCAGACCGGAGACAGGCGGGGTGAGGGAAGACTCCGCCCCTCGAACGACAGCCGCCTCGCCTCCGGGGTCCCGGCCCCCCGGGGCCCCAGAGCCCGGCCCGTACGCCCTCCCCCTGCCCGCGCCTCCGGCCTCCGGTCCCCAGATCCCCGGAACCCGGCCCGTACGCGCCCTCCCTCGCCCCGCCCCGCCCGGCCTCCGGCCCGTACGCCCTCCGCCCGCCTCGCCGGCCCCACCCGCCCCGCCGGGCAAGCCCCCGTAGGCCGGATCACACCCCCGCTCCCCCCTCGGTGATCATCGGGGCCGCTACGGTGCTTCCATGCCCGCACTCGATCCCGGCCGCACCGCGCTCGTCCTCGTCGACCTGATGGAACGCATCGTCGCGCTGCCCCTCGCCCCCCGCCCCGGCACCGACGTCCTCGCCGCCTCCGCCCGGCTCGCCGACGCCTTCCGGGACGCCGGCGCCCCCGTCGTCCACCTCCGCGTCGAGCGCCCGAACACCGACAGCCAGCCGCCCGGCAGCGAACTCGTCCCCGACCTGGTCCGGGACGGCGACCCGGTCGTCGTCAAGCGGACCATCGGCGGCTTCCAGGACACCGGCCTCCACGAGCTGCTCTCCGGCCTCGGCGCCACCACCCTCGTCCTCGGCGGCATCGCCACCAACCTCGGCGTCGAGTCCACCGCCCGCGCCGCCTGCGACCTCGGCTACGGACTCGTCTTCGCCGAGGACGCCATGGCCGCCCTCACCGCCGACGAGCACCGCGCCTCCGTCGCCCTCGACTTCCCCCGCCTCGGGACGGTCGCCCCCGTCTCCGCGATCACCCTGGACGGCCCGGAGTGACCCCGGCGCCGATACGGTACGGGGCCCGCCCCTGCTCCCTCGTCGTCTGCCGGGGCTGCTGCTGCGGCGACGCCCGCAAGAACCCCGGCACCGACCACGACGCCCAGCTCGCCCGGCTCCGCGAGGCCGCCGCGGCCTCCGGCGGCCGACTGCTCGTCCGCACCAGCGACTGCCTCGGGCCCTGCGCCCAGGCCAACATCGTCGTGGTGCAGCCCTCCACCGAGGGCCGGCGGCGCGGCGGACGGGCCGCGTGGGTCGGGTTTGCCCTGGACGACGACTGCCTCGACGAGATCCTCGCCTGGACGGAGGCCGGCGGCCCCGGCATCGCCCCGCCCCCGGCGACCCTGGCCCTGCAACTGGTCGACCCGCCGAAGAACTGACCCCCGCACGTCCCGTACGTCCCGTACGCCCCGTACGGAACCGGTGGGAGGCGGACCCGGGCGGGAGCCGTGCCCCGCCCGGGCCCTTGTCACGGTCGTCCAAGCGTTACGGGGGAATGTTGGTGGTTTACGTCACCGGTTACCCATCAGTCGCTGGCAAGACTGGGTGGTCCTGCCGGACGAACGAACCACCTAGGGGGACCCTGAGCATGACGGGCACTCGCATTGCCGCGCTCGGGCACTACCAGCCCGCCAAGGTGCTGACCAACCACGACCTCGCCGGACTCGTCGACACCGACGACGCGTGGATCACCAGCCGGGTCGGCATCCGCACCCGGCACGTCGCGGGGCCCGACGAGCCCGTGGACGAACTCGCCGCGCACGCCGCCGGCAAGGCCCTGGCCGCCGCCGGCCTCGTCCCCGACGACGTCGACATGGTCCTCGTCGCCACCTCCACCGCGATCGACCGCTCGCCGAACACGGCCGCCCGCGTCGCCGCCCGCCTCGGCATGACCTCGCCCGCCACCCTCGACCTCAACGTGGTCTGCGCCGGCTTCACCCACGCCCTGGCCACCGCCGACCACGCCGTACGGGCCGGCGGGGCCCGCCGCGTCCTGGTGATCGGCGCCGACAAGATGACCGACGTGACCGACTGGACGGACCGCACCACCTGCGTCCTGGTCGGCGACGGCGCGGGCGCCGTGATCGTCGAGGCCGTCGAGGAGCCCGAGGCCGGGACCGCCCCGGGCATCGGCCCGGTCCTGTGGGGCTCGGTCCCGGAGATGGGCCACGCCGTCCGCATCGAGGGCACCCCGCCCCGCTTCGCCCAGGAGGGCCAGAGCGTCTACCGCTGGGCGACCCAGCAGCTCCCCGCCCTCGCCCGCAAGGCCTGCGAGCGCTCCGGCGTCACCCCCGAGGAGCTCGCGGGCGTGGTCCTCCACCAGGCCAACCTGCGCATCATCGAGCCGCTCGCCGCGAAGATCGGCGCCGTCAACGCGGTCGTGGCCCGCGACGTCGTCGACTCCGGCAACACCTCCGCCGCCTCGATCCCGATGGCCCTGGCCAAGCTGGTCGAGCGCGGCGAACTGCCCTCCGGCGCCCCGGTCCTCCTCTTCGGCTTCGGCGGCAACCTCTCGTACGCCGGTCAGGTGATCCGCGTTCCGTGACGGACCCCGCGACGGCCGGGCCGGGGCCCTGAGGGTCCCGTGCCCCGTTCGGCGGAGCCCGGTGGCGGCGGGCCGGGGGCGGACCTAACTTCGAACGCGGTGAGGGTCGTCCCTTCCGACGGCGGAACCGCTTCGCGTCCGGGCCCTCGCGCGATCTGGAGGAACGCCATGCGTGCGATACGTGCCGCCGCTTCCGCCGCCCTGCTCGGCGCCGCCGCCGTGATGACGGCGGGCCCGGCGGCCCTGGCGGACGAGGGCGCGGGCGCCGTCACGTCGTTCGGCTTCTCCGTCACCCCGGCGGCGGTCGCCCCCGGCGGCACCGTCACCCTCACGTCCGAGGGCTGCGAGGTGCCGTCCGTGACGGTCACCTCCGGCGTGTTCGACGCCGTGACCCTGGAAGAGGGCCGTCCGGGCACCGCGACCGTGGACGCCGACGCCAAGGCCGGCGCCGAGTACGAGATCACCTTCGACTGCGAGGGCGAGCGCGGCACCACCACCCTGACCGTCTCCGGAGGCGAGCCCCGGGAACACGACGGCGACGGCGGGGCCGTGGAACACGCCCCCGTCCCCGTCGATCCCCCCGACCTCGCCGAAGCCGACCCCGGCGTCCACACCGGCGCCCAGAAGGGCGTGAAGGCCGGTTACGGGACCGCCGCCTCCGGCGCGGAGGCCGACGGGCTCGGCACGGCCGAGGTGGTGACGGGCGCCCTGCTCATCGTCGGCGCGCTCGGCTCCGCCGTCGTCCTGACCCGCCGCCGCACCGCCGACGGCCGCTCCTGACGGCCGGGACCGACAGGGGACCGAAACGGCCCCTCCGCCCCGGTGTGACGAGGTCCGGGACGGAGGGGCGCCATACGAGACCACACGGCCGCGCGGTCGTCGTGGAGGAGAGCGGACGTGGGGCGAACGGACGGTACGGGCCGGCACGGCGCCTGGGGCGCCGTCGCCGTCGTCCTCCTGGTGGGCGTGCACCTGGTGCGCGGCGGTACGGAGGAACTGCGGGCGGCGGGACCGCCACAGCCCCTCGCCGCGGCCGCCCCCGCCCCCGCCACGGCCCGCGCCGACGCCACCGCCCCCGCCCCCGCGTCCGGCCCCGGCTCGCTGCCCGCCTCGCCCCCGGCCCGCGTCCGCGTCCCGGCCGTCCACGTCGACGCGCCCGTCACGGAGGTCGGGCTCGACGCCGACGGCTGGATCGAGGCCCCGCCGCCGGAGGCCGACCGGCTCGCGGGCTGGTTCACCGGCGCGGTCACCCCCGGCGAGCGGGGCACCGCCGTCGTCGTCGGCCACGTCGACACCCCGGAGGGACCGGCCGTCTTCTACGACCTCGGCGCCGTCGGCCGGGGCAGCCGCGTCGAGGTCCTCCGCCGCGACGGCAGGACCGCCGTCTTCACCGTGTACGGGGTCGAGCTCGTCCCCAAGGAGGGCTTCCCCGCCGAGCGGGTCTACGCCGACTCCGGCCGGCCCGAGCTGCGCCTGATCACCTGCGGCGGCCCGTTCACCGAGAAGGGCGGCTACGAGGGCAACGTGGTCGTCTCGGCCCGCCTGACCGGAGTGCGCTGACCCTCCGGAAGCGGCCCGGGCCGACCTGACGGACTCCCTCCGAAGCATTGGCCTGGACCGCAGACGGTCGCCAAGGTGGCTCCCACGGAGCCGGCGTCGGGGGGCGTCGAGCTCCACCGGCCCGCCCGGAGGCCCGCACCACTCTCCGTGAGGAGAGAAGCACCCGTCGTGCGCGCGTCCGGGCACTTCGGGCCGGACCGGGGCCGACGGACCCGCCGCACCCCACTGACCACGGAAAACGCTGGTGAAAGGCGCCTCGAACCCCTGGTAGAGTTATCTCTGTCGCCGCGGGGGAAACCCCGAAACGACAAAAACACCTAGTCCGGGTGGCGGAATGGCAGACGCGCTAGCTTGAGGTGCTAGTGCCCTTTATCGGGCGTGGGGGTTCAAGTCCCCCCTCGGACACCAGTGAAGACCCCAGTTGACCTGGGGTCTTTCTGTTTCTTCGGCTGTGCCGCGACCAGCAGCTCAACGTCCCCCCTCGGGTCCTTGGGGGGAACGTTGAGCCTCCCGTCTACTCTCCGTCGGTGTAGGGCGCAGTCCCACTCACCCTGTTGTATTCCGATGATGGTCAGCGGACTCGGTGCAGGGAGGTGGGCCGAGACGCGGCGGTCTCAGGACTGCACCTTCGGCACACCCCCCTTGCGTCCGATGGAGAACGCGATCCGGTATACGTCCGGCAGGTCGATCCGGCCGTCCTTGCGCCGCCGCATCACGCCGAGGGCGATCAGCTCGTCGATCAGGCGCAGGTAATCATCCGGGTATCGGGGGCCTGTCCGTACTTCTGCACCACTTCCCGCTGCACTGGCACGGTCCGACTCACGCTGGAGCTGCGCGGTCAGATCGGCCTCGGTCCAACGCCCCAGCAAGAGATTTTGGTCGATGGGTACCTGCTGACCGTTCAACGGAGCGATGGCGGTGTGCACCCACGGCATGTCCTCTCTGATCTCACCGACGCGCGTGCGTGATGCGGACTGCACACCGCGTCGGATTCCCTCATGGTGGATGGCGTACGGGTGTGCCGCGTAGTCGCTACGCGTCTCGTTGACTGCCATCCCCAGGGCGTTGAGGAAGCTACGCGGGCTGACCTGCTCGACCCCATCCATGAGGTGGTTCGGCAACCAGGTGTACGTGATGCCCTTGCGGAAGTTCGCTCCCATGTAGGCGCCTGCCAGCCGGCCGAACATGTCCGCTTGAGTACCTTGATCGCCTAGCAGCGCGGGGGGCAGCAGGTGTCGACCATGCGTGTGCTCGGTCCAGCCTTCCTGCAATGAGCGGAAGCGCTCCGCCCCTTTGCTGTCATGGTTGCCAAGGTAGTGGAAGAAGAGACCGTAGAGGTTAGTGGTGCTCCACTTTAGGCTGGCCGCATTGGCCGTCAGCTTCGAGGCGTCAGGGAAGTGCAGCAGTGCACCGTCGAACATGTCAGGTCGGATAAAAATCTTGCAGCGGATGTTCCTCGTCCCCAGGCGCATCTCCAGAGCGAGCTGCAGGATGCCTGCGACGAGGCGGTCAGCCTGGCCGCGGTCTCGGTGCAGGTGCTCCAACGCGTCGAAGAGGATGAGATGCGTGGCTTTTTCGGCCAGAGCTCGGTGATCGGCTTCGGCGATGGTCAGGTCACGTTCCTCAGGGTGTTCCTTGACCCACTGGATGCGTTCTGGCCACTGCATGGGCCGCTGAATTTCAGGCTGGCCGAGTGCCACAAGGAGCACAGTGTTCCAGAGATCATACGGGGTCACTCCGGCATCCAGCAGGCTGCGCAGCAGATTCGGACTCGGATAGAACTGTGGGGCGATTCTAGTACCGTAACCGGGGTGAACTTTCAGATGCCGGAGTCGTTCGATGCGGTACTCCTCGGCTGCTACCTCGCGCAGCTGATCATCTAGGAGTGTCCTGTACCAGAAGGTCTTGCCTACTCCGCGACCGCCGCGAACGACAGTCGTATCCATATGGAGCGCCAAACGGTGACTGTCCGGTGTGAAGAGGTTCGAGAGTGTTGGTTGCACCGTGTCCGCATCCTGGGCGTCCGGGAGTGCTGCGGTCAGCAAGTCTCGGTACTCCTCAGCTCCAAGCGGAGTAGTCATTACGGTCACGGTCCCTCGATCATCAGGCGGGTGGCGGTTTCCAGGAATGAATCGTACGCAGTTCGAACGAACGAGCGGTCGCCCCAGCCGGATGCTGCGGCGGCGTCGAGGCCGACGAGTTCCAGTGTGAACAAGATGGGGATCGGTGCGTGTGGCGCCGACTCATCCTCCGGGCTGGGGTTGAACCCCGAAGCGTCATCGCCGACAAGGTCGTCGTACAGGACAGAGAAGCAAGACCAGGCGTGGTCGCGGAAGGTCTCCAGGTACTGCTCCTTAGGGCGGTCCGCCGAGTCTGGGACCATCGAGGCGACCATTCGCAACTTCTCTCGGATCGCGGGAGCCTGCCCCGAAGAGCGCCATGCTGTGAAAAGGTCGCGATAGCCCTCCCACGTCTGTCGGTTGTCGCTGCCAAAAAGAAGTGCCAGATCACAGAGGCGCGAGAGGGCGACGGCTGCGATGTCGTGGATTCCGGCACGACTGTCGATGATCACTACGTCCGGGCGGCGGCTCGCCCTCGCGACGGCCTCTTCGCAGGCGTTGACGGCTGCCTCCAGCCGGTCCGCGAAATCTGAAAGGCTCTGGGCCGGTACGTCGGCGTAGACGCGATTGAGTTTTTCTACGTAGGCGTACTCGGCTCCCGGGGCCCCCTGCCCGCGGGCCGGCGCGACCCAAAGCTCACCGTTGCCCTTGACGTGCGCATGGGTAGCCTGCGCCACAAGGTCCAAGCCTTCATCGTTTCCCAAAGCCGACTCCACGAGTTGGTCGACGATTCCGTACTGAGGGAGTTGGTCTTCCGCGACCAGCAGGGGGCCTGAGCCTGGGGACTCCAAGTCCAAGTCCGCAACAAGTACACAATGCCCCAGGTCGGCAAGGTGCTTAGCCAGCATGAAGGTGGCTGTGGACCGGCCCACGCCTCCCTTGATCCCGTGGACGGCGGTGCGCGCCGTGCGGACCCCACCGACTTCCGCGGCAGGGGTGCTGACCTTGGCCCAGTCCTCACCTACGACGGTATTCTCGAGCAGATGGATACGGCCTTCCCCGGGGCCGGGGTTGTAGCCGATCAAGGGACAGGCTCTCGGTGAAGCGAACAGAGAGTCGGGCTGGAAGAGGTCGGAGGCGAAGAGAATTGGCCGGTCGGCCGCGTATTTGCCGAGACTGCTCGTGAGCCGTCTCCGCCAACCCTCGGCTTTGTGCGCATCGACTGTGCTCGTGCGGTCGTCCACCAGTAGAGAGAACCTGCCCAGGATGTCTCTGACGAGTAGAACGTCGGCCCCCGAGGCTGCTGCGTCGCGGGCAGCGGCCTCTGCGAACGGGCGTGCTTGGTCGAAACGAACTGGATCGGTCGGGTGGCTCACGTAAGCACTCCAGCGATGAGCGCCTGCTGATGCAGGCTGAGAATCTCCTGGGACGCCGCCCTGCGGCTGCGAACCTCGACGTCGTTGGCAGTGGTCCCGTCGAGATAGCGATCTTCCACGGCCCAAGTGCCGAACGGCTCGGAGGCTGCGAGGACCCCGGACAGTATGCTTCCGCCTCGGCCGTGCAGAAGAAGTGCCACGTCGGACCATAGGACTGGAAGGTGGCCGAACTGCTTGGGCTTCCCTGCTGCGTCAGGAGCCCAGGGCTTTACGCTCGGCGGCTTGCCCGGCTTGATCGGCTCCATTGATGCCTGGGTGTACCGAAGGATCAAGCTCTTCAGGGCACACTCCACAGCGAAGCCAAAGTGATGATCTGCGTTGGGCAGCCGACCATCGTCGTGGAGATAGATCGCGTCGTCATGATGGCGCAGCGCAGCACGTGCGTAATGGTCTTCCGTCGAGGTCTGGGACACGGCGAGATCCTATTCGGGGTGTGGGAAGCAATGCCGCAGACCATTACGTACCATTCTGGGCAAATGAGGTTAAATTGACCATTTTTCTCGTGAATGGGTTCAAGTGTCCGTGGAGTGCACGGGAGAAGCGCCGGGGCAGGTGCCTACCGTGGGAAAACGAGCGAGAACCTGTCCCTGCCTCCAGCGCTCCGGCGAGTACATCTATGCGATGAACATGTTGATGGTGCGCTCTGAACGCGGTTACGAGTGGGTTCCGGCCGTCGAGGGCACGGCGACCGTACGGCAAGGGAACGATCATCAAGGTGCGCAATATCCGCCTCGTGTACGGCATCGACGTCCGTGGCGTCGAGTGTCGGATTGGCGGCTTCGGTGCCATGCGGCCGAAGCTCAGTGTGATCAAGAACGACTGACGCGAGACACCTTTAAGTCTTCCGCGCCACCACCAGCCTGCACCGCGGGCTGCCGTTCTCGAGGCGGCCCAGGGGTTCGATCGGGACGAGGGAGACGTCGAAGCCGGTCGACTCCAGGCGGGTGCGGACGTCCGTGAGGCGGAAGGTGCGGTAGTACATGACGAAGGGCGGGCGCCAGAGCGCGTTCCTGACCCGCATCACCGCGTCGAAGCCCCACAGGGTCCAGTAGGCGCGCGAGCCGACGCGGGGCGGGGCCGGGAGGGGGAAGGCGAAGGTGCCGCCGGGGCGCAGCGAGGCGTGGACCCGGGTGAAGAGGGTGCGCTGTTCGTCCGGCAGGAAGTGGCCGAAGGCGCCGAAGCTGACCGCCAGGTCGAAGGCGGGCCCGAAGGGCAGGGCCAGGGCGTCGGCGCGGACCAGGTCGGCGTCGGGGTGGGCGCGGCGGGCCTCGGCCAACATGCCCGTACTGAAGTCGACCCCGGTGACCCGGCCCGCGCAGACCGCGCGGAGGACGCCGAGCCCCGCGCCGGTGCCGCAACAGACGTCGAGGCCCGAGTCGAACGGGCCGAGGGTCTCCAGGGTGCGGGTCACCGCGTCCAGAAGCCGGTCGGAGGTGCGGAAGGGGGTCGCGTCGAACTTCTCCGCGAGCAGGTCGTAACCGTGCTCGACCGAGGAGAGGGCCTGGACGGTCAGTTCGCGGAGGCCGGGACCCTGCGGAGTGAACATGGACCCGACCCTATGCCGTGACGGCCCGTGCGCGTCAGAGCGCGCTGCGCACCGAGGACGCCGACCAGGCCGGGGCGATGCCCGTCAGCTGGCAGGTCAGCAGGTAGAGGGGGATCGGCGGCGTGTAGGGCGAGGTGCCGTCGGGGTGGTGGATCAGCCGGGGCCGGCGGTCCGGGATCTTCGCGCCCGGCGCGTAGCAGGCGGGCAGCGGCCAGGTCAGGTCCAGGTCGGAACCGGCCGGGACCAGCCACCACCACCAGTCGGAGTCGGCGTAGACGCAGCCGTTGGCGGGGAGCCGGGAGAGGATCTTGAAGCCGAAGCGGGCGGGGACGCCGACGGCGTCGCGGCCGAGGCCGGTGTGCAGTCCGGCGGGGACGGCGAGGCGCATGGTGGCGTCCGGCTGCCGGACGGGCACGGGCCCCGACGGGCCGAGGCTCCCGCGCGCGGCGGGGAAGGAGCCGGCGGTGCGGTCGCCGTCCCGTTCGAGACGGAGTTCCAGGGGGCGTCCGGCGGCCGGGGCCAGGCCGAGCCCGGAGTGGCGGCGGGCCCGCGGCACCATGATGCGGGTCGCCATCGACCTCAGCACGCTTCCCCCGTGCCGTGGGCCAGCTCGGCCCAGACGGTCTGCGACGTGCCGTGGCCGGTGCGCTCGGCGCCCCAGGCGCTGCACAGCGCGTCGACGATGATCAGCCCGCGGCCGCGCTCGTCCTCGCCGCAGTCGCGGATCCGCGGCCCCGCCGGGCCGCCCTCGTCCCGCACCGCTATCCGCAGCTTCTCCTCGCCCTCGCGGAGCTCGCAGACGAAACGGCCGCTCGCGGTGTGCACGACGGCGTTGGTGACCAGCTCCGACACGATCAGGGAGACGGTGTCGCGTATCTCGGGGCCGCAGCCCCAGAGGATGAGCCGCTCCTCCGCGAGCCGGCGGGCCCGCGCGACCGACGCGGTGAGGGCCGGGAGCTCGAAGGCGAAGCGCCGCACGGCGCCGGTATCGGTCTGGGGCTGTGGGCGCTGGGCCATGACACGGGGACTCATGAGACCTGAAGGCTGCGCGTTACCAGAAGCCACGACCGGTTCCTCACAACAGTGGGCAGGACTTGCCGTACGGCGCCGCGCCGGGGCGCGAAGGCGCACGACGGCAGCGTGTACTGGTTCACCGGAACACTGTCCTCCTGAGTCGGACACTTGGCAAGTGGCACTCTGAAAATTGCAGAGTGCCGTGTTCTCTCTGGACCGGCTTCGTGGCACACTCGTCCAAAACAGCGCGTCGGGGAGGTCTGGGAGTGAGCGAGCCGCGGTCCGCCCCCACGGTGGGACAGGTCGTCCTCGGAAAGCGGTTGCAGGACCTGCGCGAGCGGGCCGGCATGAAGCGGGAAGAGGCCGCCAAGATCCTCCGGGTGGCCCCGGCCACCGTCCGGCGGATGGAGACCGCCGAGGTCGCGCTGAAGATCCCGTACGTCCAGCTCCTGCTCAAGGAGTACGGGATCACGGACTCCGAGGCGGAGGGCTTCGTCGCCCTCGCGGAGGAGGCCAACCTCCCCGGCTGGTGGCAGCGGTTCCACGACGTGCTGCCCGGCTGGTTCTCCATGTACGTCAGCCTGGAGGGGGCCGCGAGCCTCATCCGGGCGTACGAGCCCCAGTTCGTTCCCGGTCTGCTCCAGACCGCGGAGTACGCCCGTGCCATTCTGCGCAGCGGGGCGGTCGGAGGCGGCAGCGACGCCGCCAGGGAAGAGGACGCCGAGCGGCATGTAGCCCTGCGGATGGAGCGCCAGTCCCTGCTGCTCAGGGAGGACGCCCCCAAGTTCTGGGTGATCATGGACGAGACGGTGTTCCGCCGGCCGGTCGGCGACGGGCCCGAAGTGATGCGCGACCAGCTCGACCGGCTGCTCGAAGCGTCCGAGCTGCCGAACGTCACCCTGCAGATCGCGGAGTTCGCGTCCGGCCACCACCCCGGCACCTACGGACCGTTCGTCCTCTTCCGCTTCGCCATGCCCGAACTCCCGGACATGGTCTACAGCGAGTACCTGACCGGCGCGGTCTATCTCGACGCGCGTCCCGAGGTGGCATCCCACCTGGAGGTCATGGACCGCATGGCGGCTCAGGCCGCGACTGCACAACGCACGAAGGAGATTCTCCGGAATCTCCGCAAGGAGCTGTGAATGGATCGCATATACAACGGGATGCCCGCCGCGGAGCTCGGTGCCGAGGGCTGGCACAAGCCCTGGAGCGGGGGGAACGGGGGCAACTGCGTGGAGGCCATGAAGCTGGCCGACGGCAGGGTCGCCGTGCGACAGTCCGCAGACCCTGAAGGACCCGCGCTCATCTACACCCACAGGGAGATGGAAGCCTTCATCCTGGGGGCAAAATCCGGTCAGGCTGACTTTCTGCTCACCTGACCCTTCCGTCCCGCCCCTACCGTCGCGTAACTCTTGCTGTAGCGCCACCCGTTCATCCCGACCAGGAGAGCCGATGACCCAGGACCCCGCAGCCCCGCGGACCGAGATACGCATCGACACCAGCAAGCCGCACCCGGCGCGCATGTACGACTGGTTCCTGGGCGGCAAGGACAACTACCCGGTCGACGAGGCGATGGCCCGTCAGCTGCTCACCGTCGACGCCCGGGGCCGGGACATGGCCCGCGTCAACCGGGCCTTCATGCACCGCGCCATCCGCTGGCTCAGCGCCCGCGGCGTCCGCCAGTACCTGGACATCGGCACCGGCATCCCGACCGAGCCCAACCTGCACCAGATCGCGCAGGAGGCCGCGCCGGAGTCCCGCATCGTCTACTGCGACAACGACCCGATCGTGCTCGCGCACGCGGCCGCCCTGCTGCGCTCGACCCCCGAGGGGGCCACCGAGTACATCCAGGCGGACGCCCGCGAGCCCGAGGTCATCCTCGAAAGGGCCGGAAAGGTCCTTGACTTCGACCAGCCCATCGCGCTGTCGATGCTCGCCCTGCTGCACTTCGTCGGGGACGAGGACGGGGCGTACGAGCTGGTCTCCAAGCTCGTCGACAAGCTCGCGCCGGGCAGCTACCTGGTCCTCTCCCACGTCACCGGGGACTTCAACCCCGAGGGAGCGGCGCAGGCGGCCGCCCTGTACAAGGCGCGCGGGCTGACCCTGCGGCCCCGCTCGCGCGACGAGCTGGCCGCGTTCTTCGACGGCCTGGAGTTCGTCGAGCCGGGCGTCTCGCTCACCGCCGAATGGCACCCGGAGCTGGGCGAGCCCGTCCCGGTCCCGGGCGACGAGCCCATCCCGGGCTGGGCCGCCGTGGCCCGCAAGCCCTGACCCCACCCGTACGAACGGCGCGCTCGGCGGCCCCGTGGACCCTCCCGGTCCACGGGGCCGACCCGTCTCAGCCCTCCGGCGGCACCAGCGTCACCAGGAAGCTCCGCGCCGGGCCCGTGTTCCCGGCCGCGTCGACCGTGCGGTACTCGACGGTGTGGGTGCCGTGGTCCGGGGTCGCGTCGTCCCACGGCACCGCCCGGCTCCGGCCCAGCTTCCCGTACACGAGGCCGTCGATCTCCGTGCCGCCCGGTGAGAAGCGGAACGGCGCGTCCGCGTCCGTCGGCCAGCCGTAGTACGTGTACCAGCCGTCGCCGTCGACCCGGAACTGGCTCACCACCGCGCCCTCCCGGTCGTCCCGCGCGGTCAGCCGCATCGTGAACGCCCCGTCGTACACGTACTCCACCGGCCTCCCCGGCCGCCGCACCGTCCGCAGCGGCTCCGACAGCTCGTACGCGGCCGTGGCCGGGCGGGCGTCGACCGTCCAGCGCAACTCCCGCCCCGTGCCCGCGAGCCGGGCCGTGAGCACATGGGTCCCCGGGGCGATCCGCAGCGCGCCCAGGTCCAGGTCGCGGTCGTTGCGGTCGCCCGTCGCGACGGGGCGCCCGTCGAGGTGCCAGCGCACGGCCGGGGTGCCGTCCACCGCGTGGGTGGTGTCCGCGTGCACGACGCTCCGGGCGCCGACGGGCGAGCCGGTCGGGGTGTGCCCGGCGAACGCGGCCCGGAACGGCTCCCGGGCCGTGGTCAGCGAAGGGTCCACCGTCCAGCGCACGGTCCGGGTGAGCGCCTCGGAGGCGCGGACCGCCGGATCGCGGACGAACGGCGTCGGATCGGTGACCGTCGCCGTCAGCGCGTGCGGGCCGGGGGAGAGCCTGAGCCTCCGCAGGTCGACGGTGCGGGCGCCGCGCGTGTCCAGGACCCGCCCGTCCAGCCGCCAGGTGACGGCGAGTTCGCCGCCCACCGGATGCAGGACGTCCACCCACGCCGACCGGTCCGCCCCGATCGGCGCCGTGTTCGGCGTGTGGTCCTGGACCAGGTCCACCTTCGCCGAGATCGCCCGGACCATCACCTCCCGCTCCACCTGGTCGAAGGCGTAGCCGAGGGTCTTCATCAGGGAGTGCCGGCTCGGCCGCCAGACCCCCTTCGTGCTGTACAGCCCGCCCTCGTGGCGCCCGATGACCCCGCCGGACTCGCTCTCCTCGCCCAGCCAGCGCCACCACTTGGTCCGCCGCTCCCGCATCTGCCGTTCGGTCAGGAGCGTGTGGTGGGCGGAGTCCGGTTCCGGGCCGGAGTACGTGCCGCCCGGCACCCCGCGCGCGTAGTAGTCGTACTCGTCCTGGAGGCCGCCGAGCGAGTGCCCGATCTCGTGCGGGGTGATCAGGGCGGAGAGCGCGTTGCCGCCGGACGCGGTCGCGTAGCCGCCGCCCGCGCCGCCGTAGGTGGAGCTGTGGGCGAGGGCGACGACCTGCCGGCCGGCGCCGCCCGTGCCGGGGACGAGGTCCGCGAGCGCGGCCGCCTTCCGGCCGTCGACGGTCAGCAGCCGCTGCACGCTGCCCGGATCGCAGCCGCCCCAGAAGCCCATGTCGAGCACGGTGTCCCGGGCGGGCGCGTCGAGGCCGGGGTCGCAGTCCACCCCGGACTGCGCCGAAGGGGACTCCACCGCCCACACGTTGACGTACGAACGGTAGGAGGCGAAGGGCTCGATGCTCCACAGGGTGTTCAGGTGCCGTTCGAGGTCCGCCCGGAACTCCGGCATCTCCTCGGCGGTGTAGCCGTCGCCCAGGAACACCAGGTTGAACCGCCGGTCGGCGGGCCCGGTGGTCTGGACGGGGACGACGACCGGCTCCCCGCCCGGGGCCTCCGTCTCCGCCGCGGCCGGCCCCGTTCCCGTCAGGCCGGCGGCCAGCAGACAGGCCGCGACGAGCCGAACTCCCTTGCTGCGTAAGGTCATGGGGCGCGAGCCTAGGCCGCGCCCCGCCCCGGTGGAAGACGTCCGTCGGCCGTATCGCCCGGCCGTACGGAGCCGCCGTTGGCTCGGCACCGACGGTCCGGCGCGATCGGCTCAGCGCCGCAGGTACGCGAGCCCCGGGTGCTCCGCCGCGTACCCCTCCACGAGCCGCCGGGCCACCGCGACCGAGTCCACCAGCGGGTGCAGCGCGAAGGCCTTGACCGCCGTCTCCCGCGACCCGCTCTCCGCCGCCGCCAGCACCTCCCGCTCCACCGCCTTCACGGCCGTCACCAGACCGACGGCGTGGTACGGCAGCGGGGCGACCGCCACCGGCCGGGCGCCGTTCGCGTCGACCAGGCAGGGCACCTCGATCACCGCGTCCGCGTCGAGCACGGAGAGCGTCGTGCCGTTGCGCACGTTGAGGATCAGCGTCGTCCGCTCGTCGCGCGCGACCGCCCGCATCAGGGCGAGCGCCACCTTCTCGTAGCCGCCCGACTCCAGGTCCTCCTCGTCGTGCTCCCCGACCCCGGCGGCCTCCCGGTTGGCCGCCATGTAGGTGGCCTCCCGGTCCGCGAGCGTACGGCGCCAGGCGGCCAGGGCGGGGGTGCCGGGCTTGCCCATCTCCTCGTAGAAGGCGCCCTGCTGGTCGCGCAGGTACGCGCCCCGGGTCCGTTCGGCGGTCCGGTAGGCGTGCACGGCCTCCCGGTTGAAGTAGTAGTAGTGCAGGTACTCGTTGGGAATCGCGCCGAGCGAGCGCAGCCACTCGGGGCCGAAGAGCCGGCCCTCCTCGAAGGAGCCGAGCGCCTCCTCGTCGGCGAGCAGCCGGGGCAGCTCGTCCCGGCCGCCGACCCGCAGCCCCCGCAGCCAGCCCAGGTGGTTGAGGCCCACGTAGTCGATCCAGGCCTCGTCCGGGTCCGCGCCCAGGATCCGGACGACCCGGCGGCCCAGGCCCACGGGGGAGTCGCAGATGCCGACGACCCGGTCGCCCAGGACCCGGGACATCGCCTCCGTGACCAGGCCGGCCGGGTTGGTGAAGTTGATGACCCAGGCGTCCGGGGCGAGCGCGGCGACCCGCCGGGCGACGCGGGTCGCGACGGGCACGGTCCGCAGGCCGTACGCGATCCCGCCCGCGCCCACCGTCTCCTGCCCGAGCACCCCCTCGGCGAGCGCGATCCGCTCGTCCGCCGCCCTGCCCTCCAGACCGCCGACCCGGATCGCCGAGAACACGAAGTCCGCCCCGCGCAGCGCCTCGTCCAGGTCCGTCGTCGCCGTCACCTCCGGCGCGTCCGGCACCCCCTCGGCCTGGTCCGCCAGGACCCGGGCGACGGCGGAGAGCCGCCCCGCGTCGAGGTCGTGCAGGGTGACCCGGGTGACCCGCCCCTCGGCGTGGTCGCCGAGCAGCGCGCCGTACACCAGCGGCACCCGGAATCCGCCGCCTCCGAGAATCGTCAGTTTCATGCCCGTACGCTACTCGGACGCCCCTGCCGGGACCCCTCGCACACGGGCCGGGGGACAATGGGCCCCATGTCCCGACGCAAGACCCGCCCCCGCACCGCATCCCGCACCGCCCCGGCCCCCGCCGCCCCCGTTGTTACCCCGGACTCGCCCTGCCCCTGCGGTCTCGGCGCCGCCTACGGCACGTGCTGCGGCCGCTTCCACACGGGTGCGGGCGGCACGGCGCCCACCGCCGAACTCCTGATGCGCTCCCGCTACAGCGCCTTCGTCGTCCGCGACGAGTCCTACCTGCTGCGCACCTGGGCGCCGGAGACGCGACCGGGCGAGGTCGACTTCGACCCGGGCCTCCGCTGGACCGGCCTGGAGATCGACGGGACCACCGAGGGCACCGCCTTCCACCAGCACGGCACCGTCACCTTCACGGCCCGCTACACCCACGACGGCGCCCCGGGCGCCCTGCGCGAGCGCAGCCGCTTCGCCCGGCACGAGGGGGCGTGGGTGTACGTGGACGGGGACTTCACGGAGTAACCCGTCCTCAGCGGGTGCCCGCCACCGCGCGCGACCCCGAGCGCGGGAGGCCGTTCGCCAGGTCCTCGGCGACGATCTTCTTCGCGATGGCGTCCGTCGCCGCCCGCAGTTCGGGGCCGCTGGGGCGGCCGCGTTCGCGTTCGACGCGGTCGGTGAGCCAGGTGCCCCAGGCGCGGGTGATGACGTCCGCCTCCCGGCGGCCCGCCGGGGTGTGGGAGAGCAGGTTGCCGTCGCGGGTCAGGAAGCCCTCGTCGACCATCCGGTCGAAGACGGGCAGGAGCACCTCGGGCGGCACCCGCCGGCCGGCCGCGATCAGGCCGAGGCTCGCGTGCCCGACGGTCAGGGTGTACAGCTCGACCTGCATCACCGCCCACGCGCCCGCCACGTCGAGCCGGGTGTCGGACGCGTCGACGATCCGCCGGGCCGTGTCCAGGTCGGTGCGGCGCAGGATCCGTCCGACGGACAGTTCGAGGAGCCTCGCCGAGTCGCCCGACGTGGTGGGGGAGGCGAAGCCCTCGCCCATGTCGGGGGCGGCGGCGCGCGCCGAGTCCCGCAGCTTCACCTGTTTGAGGAAGAGGGCGACGACGAAGCCGACGGCGGCGACGGGCACGGTCCACAGGAAGACGGTGTGGAGGGTGTCGGCGTAGGCGTTCACGATCGGCTCCGCGACCGCGTCCGGCAGGCCGTGCACCCCGGCGGGGCTCTGCGCGGCCCGTCCCACGGCTGCGGGGTCGAGCCCGAGGCCCCCGGCGACGGCGGCCGCCTCCCGGACCCCGGTCGTCAGGTGGGGCTCCAGGGAGTTGGCGTAGATCGTGCCGAAGACGGCCGTGCCGAAGGAGCTGCCGAGCGTACGGAAGAAGGTGACGCCCGAGGTGGCGGTGCCCAGGTCGGCGTAGTCCACGGTGTTCTGCACGGCGATGGTGAGGACCTGCATACACAGGCCGATGCCGGTGCCGAGGACGAACATGTACAGCGACGCCAGCCAGGTGCTCGTGCCCGGCTCCATGAGCGAGAGCAGATAGAGCCCGACGCCCATCACCAGGCAGCCGACGATGGGGAAGATTCGGTAGTGGCCGGTCTTGCTGACCACGTTGCCGCTGAAGATCGAGGCGATGAGCAGGCCGACGACCATGGGCAGGGTGCGGATACCGGAGACGGTCGCGGAGTCCCCGTCGACGTACTGGAGGTAGGTCGGCAGGAAGGTCATCGCGCCGAGCATGGCGAAGCCGACGACGAAGCTGAGCACGGAGCAGACCGTGAAGACCGGGTTCCCGAAGAGGCGCATGGGCAGCATCGGTTCGGCCGCCCGGGTCTCCACCAGGCAGAACAGGCCCAGGGCGACGATCCCGCCCGCGAAGAGCCCGATGATGACGCCGGAGCCCCAGGCGTACTCGTTCCCGCCCCAGCTCGTGGCCAGGATCAGGGCGCTGGAGCCCACGGCGACGAGCGCGATGCCGGCGTAGTCGACGACCGGCCTGCTCGCCGAGCGGACGGACGGGATCGTGCGGGCGGCGGCGATCACGACCAGGATCGCGATGGGCACGTTGACGTAGAAGGCCCAGCGCCAGCTGAGGTGGTCGGTGAACACACCGCCGAGGAGCGGGCCGATGACGGTGGAGACGCCGAACACGGCCCCGATCGCGCCCTGGTACTTGCCGCGCTCGCGCAGCGGGATCACGTCCGCGATGAGTGCCATCGAGGTGACCATCAGACCGCCTGCGCCGATGCCCTGGAGGCCGCGCCAGACGATCAGCAGCGTCATGTTGGTGGCGAGTCCGCAGAGGAACGAGCCGGTGATGAAGACGACCGCGGAGATCTGGAAGATCACCTTGCGGCCGAAGAGGTCGCCGAACTTGCCGACCAGGACGGTCGCGACGGTTTCGGCCAGCAGGTACGAGGTGACCACCCACGACATGTGGGCCGCGCCGCCCAGGTCCGAGACGATCGTCGGCAGGGCGGTGCCGACGATCGTCTGGTCGAGGGCGGCGAGGAGGACGCCCAGCATGATCGTGCCGAAGACGATGTTGCGGCGGCGCCCGTCGAGCACGGGCGGCTCGGTGGCGGCCGGGGGCGCGGGCGCTGCGTCGCTGGTCGTGGTCACCCTCGCAGCGTCACACCGGCCCCGCCGCCGCGCATGTGGGGGACGGCCGGACAGGTGTCGCTCCGTCACGGCCCCTCAGGACCCCGTCAGGGGGTGACGGGCAGCTCGGGGTGGTGCTTGGCGAGGATCTTGTTGGCCCGCGCGAGCGCCGAGAGGGCGTGCTCGCGGTCGGCCCGGTCCTCCGCGCAGAGCGGCCCCCGGAACCGGTACACCTCGCGCGCCGCGCAGTCCGCGTCGACCTCGGCCTGGAGGACGTGCAGCGGCAGACAGGCGCCGATCATCGCGGCCACGCGGTCGGGGATCGGAACGGGGACGAGGCGCGAGGGCGAGGTGATCACGGGTCAGTCCTAGTGGGTCCGGGAAGGGTACGGAAGAGTCTCTCCCCCATACGTACCGGATGGCGTTGCGGGTTCGGACACGGAGGTGTCGCGGAACGGCGACGGCCGGGGGCGCCTCCGGCGGGCCGCGCGGGCGCCGGGGGCGCGGACCGGGCGCGAAGGGTGATCTTCCGGACGGCGTTCCCGCAGGTGCGGGGGCTGGGAGGCGTCGGCGGTTTGCGCACCTTCTCTGCGTATCGACCGCGCGTTCGGCGTACGGAAGATCCACAAAAGGGGTGTCGGGGGTGATCCACATCCGGCGGGGTGTGAAGGATCTCACTCGTCGGTCCGGAGTCTTTCGGAGCGGGTGGGGTATGTGCTCGCGCCCTCGCCTCTCCACGGTCTTTTGCCGGAAAAACAAGACGAACGGTCGTGCTAATGTTTTTCACGTCTAGGTCACCGAGGAGATCCGCCGCGCGTCGAGTACCGCGAGATCGTCCGGCGGCCGCACGCCCGGCACGGCGACTTCGACGCTGTCGTGGCGGCCGTGGAGTTCGTGACGGCACCGGCGGCCGAGCCGTCCGGGGACGGGGAACGGGTCGCCGCCGGCCGACCCCGGGCCGGGGCGCGGGGAGGGCTACGCGGCGGCGAGGGCCTCCCGGCCCCGGTCCGTGACCGAGGCGCGCAGCCGCGCCGCGATGCCCCGCTCGGCACGGTCGTACGCCCCGGGCCCGCCGAACAGCACCGAGTGCGCGTTGGCCGCCTCCATCAGGGCGATCACCTCGAAGGCCACCTGCTCCGCGTCCAGGTCCGCCACCAGCTCCCCGGCGGCGCGCGCCGCCGACAGGTTCTCCTCCATGTACGCGGTCCAGTCCCGGCGGGCCCGGGCGACGGCGTCGTGGACCGGGCCCGTGCGGGCGTCGAACTCGGCGGAGGCCGCGGAGAAGAAGCAGCCGCCCTCGA
Organism: Streptomyces sp. NPDC098101; assembly: GCF_044760185.1. NCBI lineage: Bacteria > Bacillati > Actinomycetota > Actinomycetes > Kitasatosporales > Streptomycetaceae > Streptomyces > Streptomyces sp. NPDC098101. Next base: position 557,062 of record NZ_JBIWAS010000001.1, read on the forward strand.
AGACCCGCTCCGAGGAGTACGCCAGCCAGTTCCCGCACAGGTCGCGCACCCGCACGGCCCCCGGCGGCACGTCCCGCAGCGGGGCGACCACCCGGCGGGAGAAGACGGAGACGGCGGCCCTGACGGTGGCGAGCTGGAGTTCCTCCTTGGAGCCGAAGAGGGCGAAGACGCCGCTCTTGCTCAGGCCCAGCTCGGTCGCGATCCGCCCCAGGGACAGGCCTTCGAGGCCCTCGACCGAGGCGATGTCCATCGTCCGCCCGAGCACGAGCCGCCGGGTCCGGTTGCCGCGCTCGACGCGCCCGTCCGTCTTCGTCCCCGTACCACCGCTCATGCCCCCATCGTACTGAACGCACGACCGTGCGGGATTCTCGTCAGGTCCCTTCGTCGAAGCCGCGCCGCTCCCCGGGGGCGAGCAGCAGCACCTCCAGGGCGCGCGCCGTCGTCCGCGCCTGGGCCAGGTACCAGTCGAGCCGCTCGTCGGTGATCAGCTCCGGGGTCGCGCGGAGCGCGAGCGCGAACCGCGCGTGGCCCGCCCGCTCCAGGACCGGCACGGCCACGGTCCGCACCCCGTGGGCCGACTCGCCGTCGTTGAGCGCGTACCCCGCCTCCCGTACGCGCTCCAACTCGGCCGCGAGCAGCGGCGGTTCGACGATGGTCCGCTCGGTGAACGCGTACAGCGGCGGCAGGGAACGCGGTCCGCCCTCGCCCGCCCTCGGCCACGCGAGGAGCACCTTCCCGAGCGCCGTCGAGTGCAGCGGCCTGCGCAGGCCCACCTTCGGGGTCACCGAACCGCCCGCCACGATCACCACGTGCGGACCGCTGCGCAGCGCCAGGTCGGCCGTCGCGCCCGTCCGCTCGGCCAGGTCGGACAGCTCGGGCGCCGCCAGGTGCAGCCCCCGCTGGTGGTACGAGAGGCGGCCCAGCTCCGTCATCGCGGGACCGAGCCGGTAGCGGGCCGTCCTGGCGTCCTGTTCGAGGAAGCCCGCGCCGAGCAGCGTCCGGGCGAGCCGGTGCGCCGTCGAGGTGGAGAGCCCGAGCCGCCGCGCGAGTTCGGAGGCGCTCAGGTCGGGCCCGTTGTCGTGGAAACAGTGCAGCACGTCCAGTGCGCGGCGGACCGCCTGGGCGCCCGCCGGGGGTCGGACGATGCCGGCCTCGGTCGTCATAGGGTTCGCTCCCCGTGGGTGATCGGGCTCCCACGCTCCCACATGGCGGGAGCCGAATCAGTGGTCCCGCGAGGTCGGAAACACTCCGTTCACGAGCAATCCCACATGGTGGGAGACCAGTTGTGGGCGGTCGGACTTCCATGGCAAGGTTCCGGCCAACGCACCACCACGGCGGTACCGAGCGGGAAGGAGCAGGGCCAGTGACGAACGGACTCCGTACGACGCGCCGTACGCCCGCCGCCTCCCCCGTGCCGCTCGGCCTCACCCGCCGCCGCCACATCGACCTGGCCCGCGTCGCCGGCGCCACCTGTCGCTGACGCGACCGGCGGCCGGGACCGGCCGCCCCCGGCACGACACGCCGGTGACGGCTCCGGCTGACGGCCCCTCCGTTCTGTACGCCCCAGGCCCGCCTCCGGATCCACCGCGCCTCCGTCCGGTGGCGCCCGCCCCCGCGAGGCCGTGGCCGAAAAGCCCTCCGCGCGGCACCCGCCGTCCACCGGACCCGCGCCCCCGTCCGAGCCGGGACGGCCGCCCGCCGCCGACGCGCCCAGCCGCCGCCCCCTCGCCCCCACCACACCCCGGGAAGCCCTCCATGACGCACGCCCGCGTGCCCGACACGCTCTGGTTCACCCGCTGCCCCGTCCCCACCGCCACCGGCGTCGCCGCCGACCGCGGCTGGCTCGCCGGGGAGTTCGCGGCTGACGGCATCGCCGTCCGCTCGCTCCAGGACGCCGAACCCGGCGCCGACCGCGCCACCCACTTCACCCACGCCCTCCCCGGCCTCTTCCGCGAGGGCGGCAACGTGCCCGCGCTGTGGGCCCGTTCGCGGGGCGAGCGCACCCGGCTCGTCGGACTCACCTGGATCGAGGAGCGGCAGGCGGTCCTCGTCGCCCCCGGCTCCCCGGTGCGCGGAGCCGCCGCCCTGCGCGGACTCCGGCTCGCCGTGCCCCGCCACTCCGTCCCCATCGACTTCTGGCGCGCGATGGCCCTGCGCGGCTTCGAGGGCGTCCTCGCCTCGGCGGGGTACGGACTCGCCGACGCCGTCCTCGTCGACGTGCCCGCCGACGGGCACGAGGGCCAGTGGGCCGCCGAACTGGACGCCCTGCGCCGGGGCGAGGTCGACGCCGTCTACGTGAAGGGCGCCCTCGCCGTCGAGGCCGCCCGGCGGGCCGGCGCCGAGGTGGCCGTCGAGCTCGACGAGCTGCCCGACCCCGCGCACCGCGTCAACAACGGCACCCCCCGCCCCCTCACCGTGCACCAGGACCTCCTGGACGAGCACCCCGACCTCGTGGCCCGCTTCCTCTCCGTCCTGCTCCGCGCCGCCGACTGGGCCGCCGGCGAACCGGACGAGGTCGCCCGCATCCTCGGCGCCGAGACCGGCGCGGGCGCGGAGGGGGTCGCGGGCGCCTACCGGCCCGGCACCCACCGCACCCTCCACCCCGACCTGTCCGAGACCCGCCTCGACCTCCTCGCCCGCCAGGAGGAGGCCCTGCGCGCCCACGGCTTCCTGCCCGGGGCCGTGGACGTACGGACCTGGGCCGACCCGGAACCACTGCGCCGCGCTCGGCTGCTCGCTGCCGCCACTGCCACCTCCTCCTCGGCCTCCACCGTCGTACCGGAACCGCACGCGGGGCCGTCCCCGCAGCGGGTCCCGTAACCGCGCGATGCGCGAACCCGCTCCGTAACCACGCGGAACGCGTGCCCGCCCCGTAACCACGGCGCCACGCGCCCCCGTACCGCCGTACGTGCCCCGTACCGCCCCACCCGCCCCCGCCCCGTCACCGACGCAAGCCACCCCGACCCCGAAGGACGGCCGTCATGCGCCCACTCACCCCGCTCGCCGCTCTGGCGGCCCTCGCCGCCCTCGCCACCGTCACCGCCTGCGGCGGCAGCCCGGCCGCGGACACGGCCGCGGGCGGGGACGGCGGCCCGAAGGGGGCGAAGGGAACGGTCACCGTCCGGATCCCCGACCCCGGCAACTCCGGCGTCCTCGCCCTCGGCAAGAAGGACGGCAGCCTCGACGAGGCCCTCGCCGCCGTCGGCGCCAAGGTGGCCTGGACCGGCAGCGCCGGCCCCTTCGCCCCCGCCGCCCAGGCGATGAACGCCGACCAGCTCGACATCGCCACCGGCTCGATCACCTCCGGCATCACCTCCCTCTCCCAGAGCCCCGGCTTCGCCTTCTTCACCGCGACCGACCCCGACCCCGTCGGCGAGGGCATCCTCGTCCGCGAGGGCTCCGACATCGCCTCCGTGAAGGACCTCGTCGGCCGCAAGGTCGCCGTCAACAAGGGCGGCACCGGCGAGTACCTCCTCCTCAAGGCCCTCGCCGGAGCCGGCATCCCCGCCGACGAGGTCGAGCGCGTCTACCTCCGCCCCGACCAGACCGCCGCCGTCTTCAACGCCGGCCAGGTCGACGCCTGGGCCGTCTGGTCCACCTACGCCGTCGCCGAGATCGGCTCGGGCAAGGCCCGCTTCCTCGCCGACGGAACCGCCATCGGATCCGACAACTACAGCCTGAACGCGGTCCGTTCGAAGTTCGCCGAGGAGCACCCCGAGATCGTCAAGGCCCTCTACGCCTACCTCCACGAGAACAGCGCCAAGGAGAGGAAGGACCCGGCCGCCTACCTCAACGTCTTCACCGACGCCGGCCCCACCGCCGTCAACGGCAAGGCCAAGGAGGTCCAGATCGCCTTCACCGCCAAGGCGGGCACCGTCGACCCGATCGGACCCGAGGACGTCAAGCGCTTCGAGACCGTCGCCCGCTTCTACGCCGACCAGAAGGTCACGCCGAACAAGGTCGACATCGCCGCCCACCTCCTCGACGTGGAGAAGCTGTCGTGACGGCCCCGGCCACCGGCGCGAAGCCCCCGACCGGGAAGCTCCGGGGGAGCGGGACCGAAGGGGACGCCTCCGGGCTCGTCGCCCCCCGCCCGCCCGTCCACCGCGCCCGCTCCCGCACGTATGCCCTCACCGTCCGCGCCCTCGGCCCGGTCGCCCTCCTCGCCCTCTGGTGGGCCTCCTCCGCCACCGGGCTCCTCACCCCCGACGTGCTCGCCTCGCCCGCCCAAGTCGTCGGAGCGGTAGGAGAGTTGTGGGGCAACGGGCAGCTGCCCGACGCGCTCGCCACCTCCCTCACCCGCTCGGGCATCGGGCTCGTCATCGGCCTCGCCGCCGGGCTCACCCTCGGCATCACCACCGGCTTCACCCGGCTCGGCGACGAACTCCTCGACTCCTCCCTCCAGACCCTGCGCACCATCCCCTTCCTCTCCCTCGTCCCCCTCTTCATGGTCTGGTTCGGGATCAACGAGACCGCGAAGATCCTGCTCATCGCGGTCGCCACCACCTTCCCGATGTACGTCTCCACCACCGGCGGCGTCCGCAACACCGACCGCAAGCTCGTCGAGGCCATGCGCAGCTTCGGCCTCGGCCGGCTCGCGATCGTCCGCCAGGTCGTCCTGCCCGGCGCCCTGCCCTCGCTCCTCGCCGGACTGCGGCTCTCCATGACGCTGAGCGTCATCGCGCTCATCGCCGCCGAGGAGATCAACGCCACCGCGGGCATCGGCTATCTGATGTCCCAGGCCCAGAGCTACGCCCGCACCGACGTCCTCGCCGTCTGCATCCTCGTCTACGGTCTGCTCGGCCTCACCGCCGACGTCCTCGTCCGGGGCCTGGAGCGGGTCCTCATGCCCTGGCGCACGGCCGGCCCCGGGGGAGGAGCCCGATGACCGCGCCCACCACCGGGACCGGAGGAACGGCGGTACGGGTACGGGGCCTGCGCCGGGTCTTCGGCACCCGCGCGGTCCTCGACGGCCTCGACCTCACCCTGGCGCGCGGCGAGTTCCTCGCCCTGCTCGGGGCGAGCGGCAGCGGCAAGACGACCCTGCTCCGCATCCTCGGCGCCCTCGACGGCGCCGACGGGGGAGAGGCCCTCGTCCCCGCCGCCCGCACGATCGTCTTCCAGGAGCCCCGGCTCATCCCCTCCAAGAAGGTCCTCGCCAACGTGACCGTCGGCCTCCCGCGCGGCGCCGCGACCCGGGAGACCGGTCTGCGGGCCCTCGCGGAGGTCGGCCTCGAACGGCACGCCGACGCCTGGCCCGCCACCCTCTCCGGCGGCGAGGCCCAGCGGGTCGCGCTCGCCCGGGCCCTGGTCAGGGAGCCCGAACTACTGCTCCTGGACGAGCCGTTCGCCGCCCTCGACGCGCTGACCCGGCTCCGGATGCAGGACCTGGTCGGCGAGCTGCGCCGGATCCACCGGCCCGCCGTCCTGCTCGTCACCCACGACGTCGACGAGGCCGTGCGCCTCGCGGACCGGGTCGCCGTCCTGCGCGACGGCCGGCTCGTCACCGACGAACCCGTCGCCGTCGACCACCCCCGCGACCCCGGAGATCCGGCCTTCGTCGCCCTCCGCCGCCGCCTCCTCGCGGACCTCGGGGTCCACGCCCCCGAGGAAGCGCCCGCCCCGAACCCCGTCACCGTCCCGTCCGAAGAGTCCTTCGAAGGAGCGCCCGCATGACCGTCGTCATCGGTGTCCACCGCAGCAACCCCTCCCTCTACCACCTCTCCCGCCTCGGCTACGCCGAGCAGGAGCTCGCCGCCTTCGGCGAGACCGTGGCCTGGCACCCGTACACCGACGGCGTCCGCACCGGCGCGCACCTCGCCGACGGCACCATCGACTTCGGCGGCACCGGCTCCACCCCGCCCGTCACCGCGCAGGCCGCCGGCCACGACATCGTCTACGTCGCCGTCTCGGCGCCCCGCCCCGACCACGGCGCCCTCCTCGTCCTTGAGGACAGCCCGGTCCGCACCGTCGCCGACCTCAAGGGCGGCACCGTCCACCTCGCCGTCGGCTCCTGGCAGACCCACCTCGTCGCCAAGGCCCTGGACGACGCGGGCCTGTCGTACGCCACCGACGTCACCGCCGTGCGCGGCGACTCCGGCAGCGAGGAGAAGCTGCGCTCCGGCGAGATCACCGCCTGGGTCGCCCAGGGCGCCGAACTGGCCGCCGCCCGCCGCACCGGCGGCCTGCGCGTCCTCGTCCCCACCGGCGAGGTCATCAGCGACCGGTCCGTCTTCTTCACCCGCCGCGACCTGGCCGAGGAGCGGCCCGAGGTGGTCGAGGCGCTCGTCCGGGCCCTGCGCCGGGCCGACGAGTGGGCCGCCGCCCACCCGCGCGAGGCCGCCGAGATCGCCGCCGCCGACCAGGGCGGCACGGTGGACGACTGGGAGACCGCCCTGCGCGCCCTGCCCTGGACGATCGAGGAGGTCGGCGAGGAGTTCGTCGCGGAGCAGCAGCGGGCGGCGGACGTCTTCCACCGCACCGGATTCGTCGACCGCGCGATCACCGTCGCGGACGCGCTGCCCCGGAAGGCCTGATCCCGTGACCACCCAGGAACCGAACCCCCGGGCCCCCGAAGTCCTCTGGTACATCATCCCGCGCGAAGGCGCCTACCCGTGGGAGCCGGAGGGCCGCCGCCCCGTCGACCTCGGCTACCTCCAGCAGCTCGCCGGAACGGTCGAACGCCTCGGCTACACCGGGGCGTTGCTCGCCACCGACCTCTACGACGTGTGGCCGCTCGGCTCCGCGCTCGCGGCCTCCACCAGCACCCGCTTCAAGCCCCTCCTGGCCGTCCACCCCGGCCTGATCTCCCCCACCCTGCTGGCCAAGACGGCGCTCACCTTCGACAACCTCTTCGGCGGCCGGCTCCGCTTCAACGTCGTCAACGGCTCGACCGCCTCCCTGCGCGAGTACGGCCTGCACGTCGAGCACGACGAGCGGTACGAACTGAGCGCCGAGTACTGGTCGATCGTGAAGCGGCTCACGGCGGGGGAGGTCTTCGACCACAAGGGGCGCTTCTACGACCTCAGGAACGCGGGCGCCTCCTTCCGCGACCTGCGCCCGGTCCAGGAGCCGCACGTCCCGCTCTGGTTCGGCGGCTCCTCGGCCCCCGGCATCGAGATGGCCGCCGAACACGTCGACGTCTACCTCACCTGGGGCGAACCGCCGCACCTCCTCAAGGAGAAGCTCGACCACGTACGGGCCAGGGCCGCCGCCCACGGACGCACCCTCCGCATCGGCCTGCGCCTCCACCTCATCGTCCGCGACACCGAGGACGAGGCCTGGGCCGCCGCCGACCGGCTCCTCGACGTCACCAGCGAGGCGACGTACGCCCGGCAGCTCGGCGAGCGTGCGGGGGAGGACGGCGTCGGCTGGCAGCGCCAGTTCCGCCAGCACGGCGGCCGGGTCCCGGCCCGCGCCCGCGAACTGGAGACCCACCCCAACCTCTGGCCCGGCATGAGCCTCTTCCGCCCCGGCCCCGGCACGGCGGTCGTCGGCTCCACCTCCCAGGTCGTCGAACGCCTCCAGGAATACCGCGACCTGGGCGTCGACACCTTCATCCTCTCCGGCAACCCCCTCCTGGAGGAGGCCTACCGAGTGGCCGAGACGGTCCTGCCGGCCCTGGGGGTCACGCGCTGAGGTCGAAGACGCCCCACTCGGTGAGGGGGCCGTACCCGACGTAGATCCTGCTCCCCCGGGCGGCGACCCGGCGGCGGCCGACGGGGCCGCCCTCCGGGCGGGTGAGCAGGGCGACGTCCCTCCGTTCCACGGAGCTCCCGGTCATCTCCCCGTGGACGATCCGGCCGTGGTCGAGGAAGGCGACCCGCTCGCCGTGGACGGCCAGGGAGTCGGCGCCTCTCACGATGCCGGCCCGTCTCCTCACGTCCTGGCCGGGCCTGATCTCCAGGAGCGGGAAATCGACGTACGGGCAGGCCCAGACGCCGGTGCCGGACACGTTCAGGGCGTAGCAGTCCGTGATCCACCCGGCGCCGGGATCGTCCTCGGACGCCCACAGCAGTTCACCCGTCGCGCTCCAGCGGCGGATGCCCAGGGGATTCTCGTCGAAGTGTCCGACCCACAGGTCGCCGGCCTCGTCCGCGAGCAGGTGCTCGATCGCGTCCCCGACGGAGAAGGCCGCGTACTCGCGCCCGAGCGTGTTGAAGACCTGCACCTGGCTCGTGTCGTCGCCCCCGTCGCTCCGGGACGAGGCGACGACGAACCTGCCGTCCGGCAGTCGGTCCAGTTTGGGCCACCGGGCCCGTACGGCGCTCAGTTCCATGGTCTCGACGGCCCCGTCGGCCACGGACACGACCAGGGCGTCGTACGGGTCCGCGTCGGCCCCGCGCTCGGCAAGCAGCCAGTGGGCGGCGCCGAACGCGTCGACGGTACTGCCCAGGACGTGGCGGTCGTGGTGCGCGCGGGGCAGACGGGCGTGAGGGGTGAGGGCGATCTCGTGCACGGGCTCTCCGGGTGGGCGGTCGCGGGGTGCGGTCGGGCGCTGCGGGGAGCGGGGCCCGGTGGCGCGCGAGCGCGGGAGAGCGGAGCGGGGCGCCTAGGCGGCATGGCCCTTTCTGGTCGTCACACGGTGATCCTCGTCCATGCGGGGCCACCTGACAAATCCTTTCGGCGCGCCGCATTGATCGAACGTTGATGGCTCGTTTACGACGCTCCGGCACGGTGTACGACATGCAGACCGACACGAGCGTACTGACCGCACCGGAGCCCGACATGAGCTGGCAGGAGAACGCGCTCTGCGCCCAGGCCGGCCCGGAGTTCTTCTTTCCGGCACCCGGCTCCTCCACCCGCGAGGCGAAGCAGCTCTGCGGGGCCTGTGAGGGGCGGGTGGCGTGCCTGGAGTACGCCCTCGCGCACGACGAGCGGTTCGGCGTGTGGGGCGGGCTCTCGGAGAAGGAGCGGTTCCGGCTGAAGCGCAACCGGGGCTGACCGCGCGCGGCGGGAGCGTCCGCCGCGCGGTGGTCCGGCGTCGTGGGGCGGTCCGGACGGGGTGTCCGGGCGGTCAGCCCGCCGCGCGGGCCGCCAGCCGGGCCTTGCGGGCCGCGAGCTTCTCGTCGAACTTGCTCGCCTCGCTGTTCAGACCGTTCATGTACAGGCCCAGTTCCTCCTGGGCGCGCAGCCCCTCCGGCCCCAGGCCGTCGATCTGGAGGACCTTGAGGAAGCGCAGCACGGGCTGGAGCACGTCGTCGTGGTGGATGCGCATGTTGTAGATCTCGCCGATCGCCATCTGCGCCGCCGCCCGCTCGAAGCCCGGCATCCCGTGCCCGGGCATCCGGAAGCCGACCACGACGTCCCGCACGGCCTGCATGGTCAGGTCGGGGGCGATCTCGAAGGCCGCGCCCAGCAGGTTGCGGTAGAAGACCATGTGCAGGTTCTCGTCGGTGGCGATGCGGGCGAGCATCCGGTCGCAGACCGGGTCGCCGGACTGGTGGCCGGTGTTGCGGTGCGAGATGCGGGTGGCCAGCTCCTGGAAGGCGACGTACGCCACGGAGTGCAGCATCGAGTGCCGGTTGTCGGACTCGAAGCCCTCGCTCATGTGCGCCATCCGGAACTGCTCCAGCTTGTCCGGGTCCACCGCGCGCGAGGCCAGCAGGTAGTCGCGCATCACGATGCCGTGCCGGCCCTCCTCGGCGGTCCAGCGGTGCACCCAGGTGCCCCAGGCGCCGTCGCGGCCGAAGAGGCTGGCGATCTCGTGGTGGTAGCTCGGCAGGTTGTCCTCGGTGAGCAGGTTGACCACGAGGGCGATCTTCCCGATCTCGGTCACCTTGGACTGCTTCGGGTCCCAGGCCTCGCCGTCCTCGAAGAAGCCCGGGAAGTTCCGGCCGTCGGACCACGGCACGTACTCGTGCGGCATCCAGTCCTTGGTGACCTTCAGGTGCCGGTTGAGCTCCTTCTCCACGACCTCTTCCAGGGCGTAGAGCAACCGGGCGTCGGTCCACTCTGCCGAGCTGCCGAGGTGGGGAGAGGTGAGCGTCAAGGGGAACTCCTGGGGACGGAGAAGGACATACGGGCGTACCTACGAATCCGTAGGTTACGAAACCGTAGGTTAAGGCTCCGTAAGGCGTCCACCAACCCCGCCCCCGGCATCGCCCGGTCACGCTCCGTCATGCTCCCTGGTCGAGCCGGTTTCCGGAGACGCAGGTCACGTCCGGTGCGGCGCCCGCCGGACACCCCGCCGACTACACGGCGCGAGCGTCCGGCGGCGCTGGGTGCGCGCCCCCGGGGCGTCCGGGCGCGCGGCCGTCAGGACCGGTCGGCGGCCACCTCCCGGACCTCCTCGGCGGTCGTCGGCCGCAGCTCGCCGTCGAGCAGCAGCCAGCGGGTGATCCCGAGCGACTCCAGGAACGCCACGTCGTGGCTCGCCACGACCAGCGCCCCCTCGTAGGCGTCGAGGGCCTCCGTCAGCTTCCGCACCGACGCCATGTCCAGGTTGTTGGTCGGCTCGTCCAGCATCAGCAGCTGCGGGGCCGGCTCCGCGAGGAGCAGCGCCGCGAGCGTCGCCCGGAACCGCTCCCCGCCCGAGAGGGTGCCCACGGCCCGGTCGGCCCGCGCCCCCCGGAACAGGAACCGCGCGAGCCGGGCCCTGATCGCGTTCGCCGTCGCGGCGGGCGCGAAGCGGGCCACGTTCTCCACCACGCTCAGCCCGTCGTCCAGGACGTCGAGCCGCTGCGGCAGGAAGCGCAGCGGCACCCGCGCGTCCACCTCTCCGGCCAGCGGCTCCAGCTCCCCGGCGATCGTCCGGAGCAGCGTCGTCTTCCCGGCGCCGTTCCGCCCGACCAGCGCGATCCGCTCCGGGCCGCGCAGCTCGAACGCGCCCCCGACGCGGGCCCCGTAGCACAGTTCCAGGTCCCGCAGGTGCAGCACCTCGCGGCCCGGCGGCACCGAGGTGCGCGGCAGCTCGACCCGGATCTCGTCGTCGTCCCGCACCGCCTCCACCGCCGCGTCCAGCCGCTCCCGGGCCTCCGAGAGGCGCTCGGCGTGGAGCGTGCGCTGCTTGCCGGCCGTGACCTGGGCGCTGCGCTTCTGGCTGTTGGCCACCAGCTTGGAGGCGACTTTGTTCTCGAAGCTCTTCTGCCCGTACCGCTTCCGGCGCGCCAACTTCATCTGGGTGTCGGCCAGTTCCCGCTTCTGCCGCTGGACGTCGGCCTCGGCGACCCGCACCATCCGCTCCGCCGCCTCCTGTTCGGCGGCGAGCGCCGCCTCGTAGTCCGACCAGGAGCCGCCGTACCAGGCGACCTCGCCGTCCCGCAGATCGGCGATCTGGTCGACCCGCTCCAGGAGTTCGCGGTCGTGGCTGACCACGACCAGCACCCCGGACCACTTCTCCACGGCCTCGTAGAGGCGCGCGCGGGCGTGCAGGTCCAGGTTGTTGGTCGGCTCGTCGAGCAGCAGGACGTCGGGCCGGGCGAGCAGCAGCGCGGCGAGGCGCAGCAGGACGGACTCGCCGCCCGAGACCTCGCCGACGGTCCGGTCCAGGCCGATGCCGTCCAGGCCGAGCTGGTCGAGGGCGGCCCGGGCCCGCTCCTCGACGTCCCAGTCGTCGGCGAGGACGGCGAAGTGCTCCTCGGCCGCATCGCCCGCCTCGATGGCGTGCAGGGCGGCCCGCTTCGCGTCGATGCCGAGGATCTCGTCGACCCGGCGCGTGGTGTCCAGGACCAGGTTCTGCGGCAGGTGGCCGAGTTCGCCGGTGACCCGGACCGTGCCGGAGGAGGGCGTCAGCTCGCCCGCGAGCAGCTTGAGGAGCGTGGACTTGCCGGAGCCGTTGAGCCCGACGAGACCGGTGCGGCCGGGGCCGACCGCGAGCCGGAGGTCGTCGAAGACCTCGGTGCCGTCCGGCCACGAGAAGGAGAGCGAGGAACAGGTGAGGAAAGTGGGGTGATGCGCCATGAAGGCCTCCGGTTGCGCGAGCGCGGGCGTGAAGAGATGCAACGCGTGGAGACACCGGGGCGCGGGCTGTGGGAAGACGGCTCGTACGCCGAGGTCGAGAACGGCACACGCGGCACAGGGGGCACGCGCGGCGCGGTGTCTCGCAACCTCAGACGAGCAACGTCCTTCTCCGATCGGGTGACGACAAGGTCGATGCCGACGATACGAGCCCGACCGGGAGGGCGGCAAACGATTTAACGGACGGTCCGGCGGCGAGGGGTCACGGGCGCTCGCGGAACAGCTCGGTCAGGTCCTGGTCCCAGTCCAGGTACTGGTGCTCGCGCCCCTCCGGCACCAGGTGCTGCGAGCGCTCCAGGAAGCGGCGCAGCTCCGAGGTCCGGACGTGGACCATGGCCACCCCCTCCGGGGCGTGGAACTCGACCACGGTCCGGTCGTAGCCGTACGGGCGCAGCCGCACGTCCCCGACCCCGGCCGGGCGTTCGACGCCCTGGACGAGCAGTTCGCGCGCGAAGGCCCAGGAGACCTCGACGCCCTCCAGGGTCGCGGGCGGGGGGAAGGCCATGCTGACGGCGTACGGATCCTCGCGGTCGTACCGCAGGGTGGCGGGGACGGTCTCCATCCGGGGAGCGGATGCGACCAGACGGGCCTGGACGGCCTGCTCGATGACGGCGGACAAGACCGGCTCCTCTCGCGCGGGTTTCGGATCCTGTGCGTCTCCCCGACACCGGGGCTCCTGACACCCGGGAAGACGGGAGAGACGGCCGGAACGTGCACTCCGGATCCACGTGAGCTGCGTCACCGGGCCCGGGGGAAGGGCGTCCGGGCAGGTCGGGGCCTTTCCGCCGCGTCCCGACTCTGGCCGGAAAGTTGTCGGGCCGATTCGGCGCAAGGGTCGGAAAGGTCGTGGTACAGCCGGAATGCGGAGGCCCGCGACCGGTACCGGCCGCTCGCGCGGAGGCACCCTGGACGGCGGACGGGCGGGGGCACTAGCTTCCGGCGCCATGACGTCCATGGGGAAGACGAGACGAACGATGTCGGCGGGACTGGTCGGGGCGGCGCTCGCGCTGACCCTGGCCGTCCCGGCGCGGGCCGGGGCGACCCCCACGGCGGCGACCGACGGACAGCACGCGCGGACGGTCGCGCCGACGGGGGAGGAACGGCTCGCGCCGGCGACGGACCGGCCGCTCGCGCCGGCGGCTGAGAGCCGGCTCGTACCGGCGGCGAACCTGCCACTGGTGACGGCGACGGCTACGGATGCGCGGTCCGCGTCGTCCGCCGACCGAGACCTCCCGCCGACGACCGGCCGGGACTCCGCACCGGCGGCCGACCGACAGCTCGCGCTCGCGGCCGACCGGCACCTCCCGTCCGTGCTCGGCTGGCGGCTCGCGCCGACCGGTACCGACGCCCGTTTCCGGGGGCTCGCGGCGGTCGACCGCCGCACCGCCTGGGCCGCGGGATCCAAGGGCACGGTGCTGCGGACCACCGACGGGGGCCGGAGCTGGCGGAACGTGTCCCCGCCCGGCGCGGAGGGGCTGGAGTTCCGCGACGTCGAGGCCTTCGACGCCCGCCGGGCCGTCGTCCTCGCCATCGGGGAGGGCGAGGCCTCGCGGGTGCTGCGCACCGAGGACGGCGGCGCCACCTGGACCGAGTCCTTCCGCAACACCGACCCGCGCGCCTTCTACGACTGCATGACCTTCTTCGACCCCCGCAACGGCCTCGCCATGAGCGACCCGGTCGACGGCAGGTACCGCGTCCTCTCCACCCGCGACGGCGGCCGGTCCTGGCGGGTCCTGCCGGACGCGGGGATGCCGGAGGCGCTCCCCGGCGAGGCGGGGTTCGCGGCGAGCGGCCAGTGCCTGGTGTCGGCAGGATCCCGGGACGTGTGGCTGGCGACGGGCGGCGCGGCCACCGCGCGCGTGCTGCACTCCGCCGACCGGGGCCTGACCTGGACCGCCACCGCGTCCCCGATCCCGGCCGGGGACCCGGCCCGGGGCGTCTTCGGACTCGCCTTCCGCGACCGTACGCACGGCATCGCGGTCGGCGGCGACTACCGCAAGGACCAGCCGTCCCCCGAGGCCGCCGCCGTCACCGCCGACGCGGGCCGCACCTGGCGCCCCTCGGCCGCGCCGCCGCCCGCCTACCGCTCGGGCGTCGCCTGGCTCCCGTACGGCAGGACGGCCGCGCTCGCCGTCGGCCCCACCGGCACGGACCTCACCACCGACGGCGGCCGCACCTGGCGCACGGTCGACACCGGCTCGTACGACACGGTCGACTGCACCCCGGACGGCTCCTGTTGGGCCTCCGGCGAACAGGGCCGGATCGCACGCCTGGGCCTCCGCTAGGGGGCCGGGAGGCTAGGAGGCCGGGAGACTAGGAGGGCAGCCGGTCCCGGTACGGGGCGAGCCCGTCGACCGTCTTGGTCGCGTAGAACTCCGTGATCCGGTACGCGCACACGCCCTCGGTGCTGAACGGGTCGGCCGCCGCGATCCTCTCGATCTCCGCGCGGTCGACCCCGGCGGCCAGGATCACCCCGCCGTCCCGGGGGTTCTTCCGCCCGGACGCGAGGAACACGCCGGCGGCGTACTGCGCGTCGAGCCACTCGACGTGCGCGTCGAGCAGCGCGTCCGCCCGCTCGACGGGGGCGGTGTAGGTCAATTCCAGTACGAACATGATCGCCAGGCTACCGGCCGCCCTCCGGCCCCGGGCGTCCGTTCCGGCCCTCGGAACGGGCGCCCGCCCGGCCGTAGGGTGGCCGCATCATGACGATCATCGAGATTCCGGCGGGCTGGCCCGCCGACGAGACCGCCGCCCTCGCCGTCCAGCGGGAGCTGAGGGGGCGGCTCGTACGGGACGAGGAGGGGCCGGCGGTCGGTGAGGGGCACGTCACGGGGCTCGACGTGGCCTACGACGACGAGCGGGACCTCGTCGCCGCCGCGGCCGTCGTGCTCGACGCGCGGACCCTGGAGGTCGTGGAGGAGGCGACGGCGGTCGGCCGGGTCTCGTTCCCGTACGTCCCCGGCCTCCTCGCCTTCCGGGAGGTCCCGACCGTGCTTGCCGCGCTCGACGCCCTGGGGGCCGACCCCGGCCTCCTGGTCTGCGACGGCTACGGGCTCGCCCACCCCCGCCGCTTCGGGCTCGCCAGCCACCTCGGCGTGCTCACCGGGCGGCCGTCCGTCGGCGTCGCCAAGAACCCCTTCGCCTTCGCCCACGAGCAGCCGGGGCCCGCGCGCGGCGACTCCTCCCCGCTGCTCGCCGACGGGGAGGAGGTGGGGCGGGCCGTGCGCACCCGGAGCCGGGTCAAGCCGGTCTTCGTCTCCGTCGGCCACCGGATCTCCCTCGCCCGCGCCTGCGCCCACACCCTCCACCTCGCCCCGCGCTACCGGCTCCCCGAGACCACCCGCCGCGCCGACTCCCTCTGCCGCCGCGCCCTCGCGGAGGCGCTCTCCGGGGCGCCCGGTGCCTTCTGAGTACGCGTACGGATACCGGCTCCCCGGACCGTCCGGCAGGGTGGGGGCCATGACGCCTCCCCCTCCCGTTCCGCAGCGTGCCGTCCCGCACGGCCCGGCCCCGACCCCCGCCGCCCCCGGGAGGCCCGCGTGATCGGAAGGCTGCGGTGCGTCGTCCTCGACTGCCCGGACGCGCACGAACTCGCCCTCTTCTACCAGCGGTTGATCGGCGGCGAGGTCGACGACCCCGATCCCCGGTGGACCGCCGGCGAGGGCTGTGTCGTCCTGCGCGGCGACGGCGGCCCCGTCCTCGCCTTCCAGAGCGTCCCGGGCCACCAGCCGCCCGTCTGGGGCGCGCCCGAGCAGCAGTTCCACTTCGACGTGCGGGTCGACGACCTGGCCGCCGCCGACGAGGCCGTCCTCGCCCTCGGAGCCGTACCGCTCGACGACGGGGGAGGCGACCCGGCCCGGCGCGTCTACGCGGACCCGGCCGGCCACCCCTTCCGCCTCGTACGGCCCTGAGGCGGCGGGCCCCCGCCCACCGGGGAGAATGGGTCACGGACCGTAAAGGCGGGGGATGAAGAAAGGGGGGGCGAACATGGACAGGACGTCACCGTTGTGGTGGTTGTTCGCCGTGATCACCGTGGCCGTGTATCTCGCTCTGATGTTTCCGGGCATGACGAACGGGCGGCAGAAGCTCTGGGTGTCGTGCGGCCCGGCGCTGTGCTTCGTGGCGGCCGCGACCTACAGCACCACCTACGACACGCCCCTGACCGGGCTGCTCCCCCTCTACTGCGGGGCGTTCCTGGGCATCGCCCTGGGCGTCGCCGGTCACCGGAAGGCGATGCGCGCCTTCATGACGTGGCGCGCGGAGAACCCGGGCAAGCCCGACGACGAGGGACCGGACGTCCCCTGGATGCTCCAGATGGCCTTCACGCTGCCGGTCTTCCTCGGCGGCGCGATCTGGTACGTGAGCGCCTACTGACCGGGACCCGCCGGGTGCCGCCCTCGCCCGTACGGAACGAGGGCGACACCCCCCAGGGCCTGTCCGGCGGATCATGGCCGGGGCCGCGACCCTGATCCGCCGGACAGGCCCTAGCCCCGGTGCGCCACCCGGAAGCGGATGCCCGCCTCCCGCAGGCGGGCGGTGAGGGCGTCGCCCATCGCGGTCGCCGTCGTCACCTGCCCGGCGGTCTTCGGCAGCGGGTCGAAGGCGAGGCAGAGCGCCGACTCGGCGAGCATCTTGGCCGTCTCGTCGTACCCCGGGTCGCCGCCCGACACCTCGGTGAAGACCCGCCGCCCGCCGCCCTCGCCCACGAACCGCACGGAGAACCAGCTGCGGGCCCGCCGCTCGGCCGACGGACCCTCCCCGGCCCGGTAACGCTCCATCAGCCAGCTCCGCACCGGCGGGAGTTGGGCCGCCGCCACGCCCGCGCCGACCGCCGCCGCGCCGCCGAGCGCCATCGGGAGGGTCTTCACGGAGGCGTAGTGCCGGTAGCGGAAGTCCGGCCCGTACCGGTCGAGGGCCGCCGCCGAACGCGCCACGACCTGCGGGTCGAGCGTCGGCAGCGGCAGCGCCCACGTGCCCGTCTCCCGGCTGAACCGGGGGCCGCCCAGCGGGGCCCGCGACCGGCGGCCCACCAACCGGGGCTCGTGCAGGCGCCGTTCGCGCGCGGCCCGCAGGACCTCCCGGCCCCGGCCGAGCGCGGTGAGCGCGGAGGCGAAGGTGCCGCCCGAGAAGGCCGCCCCGGCCCGTACGAAACCGTCCACCCGCAGCGGCACGCCCTCCGGCAGCTGCCCCACCGTGAAGTGCACGCCCAGGTCGTGCGGGATCGAGTCGAAGCCGCAGGCGTGCACGATCCGGGCGCCGGTCTCCCGGGCGCGCGCGTCGTGCCGCACGTACACGAGGTCCACGAACTCGGCCTCGCCCGTCAGGTCCAGATAGTCCGTTCCGGCCTCCGCGCAGGCGGCGACCAGCTCCTCGCCGTACCAGACGTACGGTCCGACCGTCGTCGCCACCACCCGGGCGGATTCGGCCAACTCCCGCAGCGAGGCCGGGTCGGCGGAGTCCGCCACGACCAGCGGCAGGTCCGCGAGGTGTGGCCGGGTCGCGGCCAGCCGGTCCCGCAGCGCCTCCAGCTTGCCGAGACCGCGTCCCGCGAGCGCCCAGCGGCACCCGTCGGGGGCGTGCTCGGCCAGATACTCCGCGGTCAGCCCGCCCACGAAACCGGTGGCCCCGAAGAGGACCACGTCGTACGGCCTGCCCCCGCGCTCCGGGCCCGCCCCCGCCCCGCTCGCCACGCCCGCCCCTGTGTCCATGCAGCCCCTCGTCTCGGCCGGACCGCGCCGCCGTGCGCGGTCGTCGTCGGCGGAGGATAGCGGAAGCCCTCCTCCGGATCTCCCGGGCCCTCGGATACCCCGGGCCCCCGGAAGCACGCGGGGCACCCGATCGGGGAACCTCTCCGGAATTTCCAAGCGCTTGCTCGGCCGGGGGGCTTGTGCCGAGTGGAACACGTTCCTAGCATCTCCGGTGTTACATCATTGGTGTCACACACTTCCGGGGGTTCGATGAGCACGACGCACACCGCCCGCACCGGCCCCCTCACCGGGCTGCGCGTGGTGGAACTGGCCGGCATCGGCCCCGGCCCCTTCGCCGCGATGCTGCTCGCCGACCTCGGCGCGGACGTCGTACGGGTCGACCGCCCCGGCGGCCCCGGGCTCGGCATCGACCCCGCCCGCGACCTCACCAACCGCAACAAGCGCTCGGTGCTCGTGGACCTCAAGGCGGCCGACGGCCCCGCGACCGTCCTCGACCTGGTCGAGCGCGCGGACGTCCTCGTCGAGGGCTACCGGCCCGGCGTGGCCGAGCGCCTCGGCATCGGCCCGGACGCCTGCCTCGCCCGCAACCCGCGCCTGGTCTACGGCCGGATGACCGGCTGGGGCCAGGACGGACCGCTCGCCCCGACCGCCGGGCACGACATCGGCTACATCGCGATCACCGGCGCCCTCGGCATGATCGGCCCGGACCCGGACGGCCCGCCGTCGATCCCGGCCAATCTGCTCGGGGACTACGCCGGAGGCTCGCTCTACCTGGTCATCGGCGTCCTCGCCGCCCTCCAGCACGCCCGCGCCCACGGCGAGGGCCAGGTCGTGGACGCCGCCATCGTCGACGGCACCGCCCACCTCACCACCATGATCCGGGGAATGCTGGCCGCCGGGAGCTGGCAGGACCGGCGCGGCACCAACCTCCTCGACGGCGGCTGCCCCTTCTACGGCGTGTACGCGACCTCCGACGGCGGCCACATGGCGGTCGGCGCCCTGGAGGAGCGGTTCTACGCCGACTTCGTCCGCCTCCTCGGGATCGGCGGGGAGGCCGCCGCCGGCCGCTACGACCTCGCCCGCTGGCCCGAACTGCGCGAGGCCGTCGCCAAGGCCTTCCTGGGCCGGACCCGGCAGGAGTGGACGGACGTCTTCGAGGGCTCCGACGCCTGCGTCGCCCCCGTCCTCTCCCTGGACGAGGCCCCGTCCCACCCGCACCTGGCCGCCCGCGGCACCTTCGCCGAGCACGCCGGGCAGGTCCAGCCGGCCCCCGCACCCCGTTTCTCCGTCACCCCCGGCACCCTGCGCACGGGCCCCGCCCTGCCCGGTGCCGACACCGCCGAGGTCGCCCGCGACTGGGCCGTACCCTCCCTGCACCCCCAGGAGACTTCCGCATGAAGCGCCGCATCTACACCGAGGACCACGAAGCCTTCCGGGCGGTCGTGCGCACCTTCCTGGAGAAGGAGGTGCTGCCCCACTACGAGCAGTGGGAGAAGGACGGCATCGTCTCCCGCGAGGCCTGGCTCGCCGCCGGACGGCAGGGCCTGCTCGGCATCGCCGTCGACGAGGAGTACGGCGGCGGCGGCAACCCCGACTTCCGCTACGGCGCCGTCCTGGCCGAGGAGTTCACCCGGGCCGGCACCCCCGGCCTCGCCCTCGGCCTGCACAACGACATCATCGGCCCCTACCTCACCTCCCTCGCCACCGACGAGCAGAAGCGGCGCTGGCTGCCCGGCTTCTGCTCCGGCGAGACCATCACCGCCATCGCCATGACCGAGCCGGGCGCGGGCTCCGACCTCCAGGGCATCCGCACCACCGCCGAGGACCGCGGCGACCACTGGATCCTCAACGGCTCCAAGACCTTCATCTCCAACGGCATCCTCGCCGACCTCGTGGTCGTCGTCGCCCGCACCACCCCCGAGGGCGGCGCCCACGGCCTCTCCCTGCTCGTCGTGGAGCGCGGCGCGGAGGGCTTCGAGCGCGGCCGCAACCTCGACAAGATCGGCCAGAAGTCCCAGGACACCGCCGAGCTGTTCTTCCACGACGTCCGCGTCCCCAAGGAGAACCTGCTCGGCGAGCTCAACGGCGCCTTCATCCACCTGATGACCAACCTCGCCCAGGAGCGGATGGCCATCGCCGTCGCCGGCATCGCCGCCGCCGAGCACCTCCTGGAGATCACCACCACCTACGTCAAGGAGCGCGAGGCCTTCGGCCGCCCGCTCTCCCGGCTCCAGCACATCCGCTTCGAGATCGCGGAGATGGCCACCGAGTGCGCCGTCACCCGGGCCTTCCTGGACCGCTGCATCGAGGAGCACGCGAACGGCGCGCTGGACGCCGTGGACGCCTCGATGGCCAAGTGGTGGGCGACCGAACTCCAGAAGAAGGTCGCCGACCGCTGCCTGCAACTGCACGGCGGATACGGCTACATGACGGAATTCCCGGTCGCCAGGGCCTACACCGACGGCCGCATCCAGACCATCTACGGCGGCACCACCGAGATCATGAAGGAGATCATCGGCCGTTCCCTCCTCGGCTGACCTCCTCCGCGACACCCCCGGCGCAACCCCTCCCACCCTCATCGCGAAAGGCTTCCCGTGAGCACCGAAGCGTACGTGTACGACGCGATCCGCACCCCGCGCGGTCGTGGCAAGGCCACCGGCTCCCTGCACGGCACCAAGCCGATCGACCTGGTCGTCGGCCTGATCAAGGAGATCCAGAGCCGCAACCCCGGCCTCGACCCGGCCGCCATCGACGACATCGTCCTCGGCGTCGTCGGCCCGGTCGGCGACCAGGGCTCCGACATCGCCCGCGTCTCCGCCATCGCCGCCGGACTTCCCGACACCGTCGCCGGCGTCCAGGAGAACCGCTTCTGCGCCTCCGGCCTCGAAGCGGTCAACATGGCCGCCATGAAGGTCCGCTCCGGCTGGGAGGACCTCGTCCTGGCCGGCGGCGTGGAGTCCATGTCCCGCGTGCCGATGGGCTCCGACGGCGGCGCCTGGTTCGCCGACCCGATGACCAACCTGGAGACCAACTTCGTCCCCCAGGGCATCGGCGCCGACCTCATCGCCACCATCGAGGGCTTCTCCCGCCGTGACGTCGACGAGTACGCGGCCCTCTCCCAGGAGCGCGCCGCCGCGGCCTGGAAGGACGGCCGGTTCGCCCGCTCCGTCGTCCCCGTCAAGGACCGCGCGGGCCTCACGGTCCTCGACCACGACGAGTTCCTGCGCCCCGGCACCACCGCCGACTCCCTGGCGAAGCTCAAGCCGTCCTTCGCGGACATCGGCGAGCTGGGCGGCTTCGACGCGGTCGCGCTGCAGAAGTACCACTGGATCGAGGAGATCGACCACGTCCACCACGCGGGCAACTCCTCCGGCATCGTGGACGGCGCCGCCCTCGTCGCCGTCGGCTCCAAGGAGGTCGGCGAGCGGTACGGCCTGACGCCCCGCGCCCGGATCGTCTCGGTCGCCGTCTCCGGCTCCGAGCCGACCATCATGCTCACCGGCCCGGCCCCGGCCGCCCGCAAGGCCCTGGCCAAGGCCGGTCTGACCATGGACGACATCGACCTGGTCGAGATCAACGAGGCCTTCGCCGCCGTCGTCCTGCGCTTCGTCAAGGACATGGGCACCTCGCTGGACAAGGTCAACGTCAACGGCGGCGCCATCGCGCTCGGCCACCCGCTCGGCGCCACCGGCGCGATGATCCTGGGCACCCTCGTGGACGAGCTGGAGCGGCAGGACAAGCGCTACGGCATGGCCACCCTGTGCGTCGGCGGCGGCATGGGCATCGCCACCGTCGTCGAGCGCGTCTGACCGTCCCGTCCGAACCCCTTCTTACGGAGAAGCATCAGTCATGAGCGAGAGCACCACCATCCGCTGGGAGCAGGACGAGACCGGGATCGTCACCCTCGTCCTGGACGACCCGAACCAGTCCGCCAACACCATGAACCAGGCCTTCCGGGCCTCGATCATCGCGATCGCCGACCGCGTGGAGGCCGAGAAGGACTCCATCCGGGGCATCATCTACACCTCGGCGAAGAAGACCTTCTTCGCCGGCGGCGACCTCAAGGACATGATCCAGGCGGGCCCCGAGCACGCCCAGGACATCTTCGAGGGCGCCCTGGAGATGAAGAAGGCCCTGCGCCGCATCGAGACCATCGGCAAGCCGGTCGTGGCCGCGATCAACGGCGCCGCGCTCGGCGGCGGCTACGAGATCGCCCTCGCCTCCCACCACCGGATCGCCCTCGACGCCTCCGGCTCCAAGATCGGCCTGCCCGAGGTCACCCTCGGCCTGCTGCCGGGCGGCGGCGGCGTCACCCGCACCGTGCGCCTGATGGGCATCACCGACGCCCTCCTCAAGGTGCTGCTCCAGGGCACCCAGTACAACCCCAAGCGGGCCCTGGACAACGGTCTGGTGCACGAGCTGGCGGCCACCCCCGAGGAGATGCTCGCGAAGGCCGTCGCCTTCATCGACACCCACCCCGAGTCGCAGCAGCCCTGGGACCTGCCCGGCCACAAGATCCCCGGCGGCACCCCCGCGCACCCGAAGTTCGCCGCCAACCTGCCGGCCTTCCCGGCCAACCTGCGCAAGCAGCTGAACGGCGCCCCCTACCCGGCGCCCGCCGCCATCATGGCCGCCGCCGTCGAGGGCTCCCAGGTCGACTTCGAGACCGCCTCCGTCATCGAGTCCCGCTACTTCACCGAGCTGGTCACCGGCCAGACGGCGAAGAACATGATCCAGGCGTTCTTCTTCGACCTCCAGGCCGTCAACTCCGGCGCCAGCCGCCCCAAGGGCATCGAGCCCCGCCGGGTCCGCAAGGTCGCCGTCCTCGGCGCCGGCATGATGGGCGCCGGCATCGCCTACTCCTGCGCCCGCGCCGGCATCGAGGTCGTCCTCAAGGACGTCTCCGCCGAGTCCGCCGCCAAGGGCAAGGCGTACTCCGAGAAGCTGTGCGCCAAGGCCGTCGCGCGCGGCCGCACCACCCAGGAGAAGGCCGACGCCCTCCTCGCCCGCATCACCCCCACCGCCGAGGTCGCCGACCTCGCGGGCTGCGACGCGGTCGTCGAGGCCGTCTTCGAGGACACCGGCCTCAAGCACAAGGTGTTCCAGGAGATCCAGGCCGTCGTGGAGCCCGACGCGCTGCTCTGCTCCAACACCTCCACCCTGCCGATCACCGTCCTCGCCGAGGGCGTGGAGCGCCAGGCCGACTTCATCGGCCTGCACTTCTTCTCGCCCGTCGACAAGATGCCGCTCGTGGAGATCATCAAGGGCGAGCGCACCAGCGACGAGACCCTGGCGCGGGCCTTCGACCTGGTCCGGCAGATCAACAAGACCCCGATCGTCGTCAACGACTCGCGCGGCTTCTTCACCTCGCGGGTGATCGGCCAGTTCCTCAACGAGGGCGTCGCCATGGTCGGCGAGGGCATCGAGCCCGCCTCGATCGAGCAGGCGGCGGCGCAGGCCGGCTACCCGGCCAAGATCCTCTCTCTGATGGACGAGCTGACCCTCACCCTGCCGCGCAAGATCCGCAACGAGACCAAGCGGGCCATCGAGGAGGCCGGCGGCGTCTGGGACACCCACCCGGGCGAGGCCGTGATCGACCGCATGGTCGACGAGTTCGGCCGCCCCGGCCGCAGCGGCGGCGCCGGCTTCTACGAGTACGACGAGAACGGCAAGCGCGGCAAGCTCTGGACCGGCCTGCGCGAGCACTTCACCAAGCCGGGGTACGAGATCCCCTTCCGCGACATGCAGGAGCGGATGTTGTTCTCCGAGGCCATCGACACCGTCCGCCTCCTGGAGGAGGGCGTCCTGACCTCGGTCGCCGACGCCAACATCGGCTCCATCATGGGCATCGGCTTCCCGGCCTGGAGCGGCGGCATCCTCCAGTACATCAACGGCTACGAGGGCGGGGTCGCCGGCTTCGTGGCCCGCGCCCGCGAGCTGGCGGAGACGTACGGCGAGCGCTTCGCCCCGCCGGCCCTCCTGGTGGAGAAGGCGGAGCGGGGCGAGGTCTTCACCGACGCCTGACCGGTCACGGACCGCGGAACGCCGTCCTCAGCTCCTCGCTCAGCGAGCGCTGGAAGGCCGTGACGAGGGCCTGGATCACCATCGGCTGCATGTGGGCCGAGAGCGACCTCATCGCTCTCAGGTGGTCCGGGTCCTCGCCGCTCTCCCGGTACGGGTTCCACACCTCCTCCCGGAAGAGCCGGGCCAGCTCCTGGGCGGCGGCCCGCGCGTGCTCCAGGAGCACCGTCCGGGAGGCGAGGATCGTCTCGTGCTCGATGGGCACGTCCAGCATCTCCACGCCGAGCCGCAGCAGCGACCCGTCGAGCCGGTACGTGTCGGCGTCGTCGGTCCGGTCGAGGACCCCCATCGCGGCGAGCCGGTCGACGTCCCGCTCGGCCAGCGCCCGCCCGGCCCGTCGCTCGAGCTCGCGCCGGGTGATCGACTCGGCGGACTCGGGCGCCCAGGAGGCCACCAGGGCCCGGTGGACCGCCAGGTCGCGGGCGCTGAGGTCGGGCGGCAGCTGCTCCAGGTACCGTTCGATCGCGGCGAGCGTCATGCCCTGCCGCTGGAGCTCCTCGATGAGCGCGAGCCGGGAGAGGTGCTCCGGCCCGTAGTGCCCCACCCGCCGGGCCCCGATGACGGGCGGCGGGAGGAGCCCCCGGGTCCCGTAGAACCGTACGGTCCGCACCGTCACCCCGGCCCGCGCGGCCAGCTCGTCGACGGTGTAGCTCGGTCCCCGCTCCACGTCACTCCCGACGTCCATCCGAGCCGCCTCGTTTCCCCAGCCGTCGGCCCGCGTGTCCGGACCGCTTGAACAGTATTGCTGTCTCACCAGCTGTGTAAAAGACCGGCGCGATTGTCAGTGGTCGCCCGTAGCGTGATCGTCATGAACGGGAGTGCGAACGGGATCACGTACGTCCGGGGGGACGCGACCTCCCCGCGGGGCGGGGGAGTGAAGATCATCGCCCATGTCTGCAACGACCTGGGCGGCTGGGGGAAGGGCTTCGTCCTGGCCCTCTCGCGCCGCTGGCCCGAGCCCGAGGCCGCCTACCGCCGGTGGCACCGGGAGCGGGCGGGGAACGACTTCGGCCTGGGCGCGGCCCAGTTCGTCCGGGTCGAGCCGTACGTCTGGGTGGCCAACCTGGTGGGGCAGCGGGGGACGCGCACGGGCCGGAGCACCGGCGTCCCCGTGCGGTACGAGGCGATCGACACGGCCCTCGGGGCACTGGCGGACAAGGCCGCCGCGCTGGGGGCGTCCGTGCACATGCCCCGGATCGGCTGCGGGCTCGCGGGCGGCTCCTGGGACCGGGTCGAGCCGCTGGTCCTCCGGCGGCTCGTGGACCGGGGGATACCGGTCACGGTGTACGACTTCGGCGCGTAAGGGGCGCCGGGCCGGGGTGGCGGTGAGGGGGCCGGGCGCGGGGGTTAGAGTCGGCCGCTGTCGCAGCGGGGGACAGGGGAGCAGGGGGGATTCGATGTACGCGGAACTCAGGGACACGGCCGGGGAATTGGCCGGGATCCTGTGGCGGGAGCACACCGTCTATCGCGAGCGGGGCGGCGGGGTGGTGATCCGGGGCGAGCACGTCCGCCGCTGGATCAGCCTGGCCCCGACCGGGGGCAAGGACCGGGCGCTGCTGCGGGCCGGGCGGATCCTGGACGGGGGCACGACGGCGCCCGCGCGCACCGAGGTGGTCGTCGACCTGACGGCCGGGACGGCGGAGCTGGCGGCGGTCTGCCGCAGGCTGCTCGCCGACGTCGCCGCGGTGGCCGAGCCGGCGCCGGTGCCGGACCGCGGGGGAAGGGCCGGGAAGCGCGAGAAGCCGGGGCGGAAGGCTCGCGCCCCCCGCCCCGGCCGTCGTCCCCGGAAGGGCCGGCACACGAGCGCCGGCTCCCTGTTCGTCATGCTCTGCGTCGCCGCGGTCCTCGGCGCCTGGCTCTACAGCCTCTTCGGCGGCCGGGGCTACTGAGGCGCGGCCGTCAGAAGCCCGTGACCGGGTAGTGGTCGGAGAGGTTCGTGTACGTGTAGCTCGTGCCCCAGCTGCTGACCGTCCACGGGGCGCTCTTCTCCAGGACCACGTGGTTGGTCCATCCGGCCGGACGGGCGTTCCCGGCGCGGAAGAGGACGTAATCGAGGTCCTCGCGCGGGTCGTCCGGGTAGCGCTCGGAGGCGATCGAGTTCAGGTCGGTGTCGAAGGAGTACGGGTGGCCGGTGCGGGCGTCGGCCCCCACCAGGCCCGCGTCGGCGAGCATGGTGCCGTACTCGGGCGTGTGCGAGTCGACGTTCATGTCGCCCGCGACGATCACCTGCTCGTTCGCCGGGATCCTCTTGGCGTCGAGGAAGGCGTCGATCGCCTTGAACTGGCGGCTGCGCATCTGCGCCGCCTCGCCCGCCGAACAGCCCGGGTCGGTGGACTGGGCGTGGGTGCCGAGGACGTGGACCCGGCTGCCGTTCACGTCGAGCACGGCGTACGCGAAGCCCTTGTTCGACCACCAGTCGGCGCCGCACGCGTCCTTGTAGACGTACTGCTCCTTGCGGACGATCGGCCACTTGCTGAGGATCGTCACGCCGCCGTCCTCGGGCGTGGTCGCGGAGTAGGACCCGCCGGTGGCGTCCCACCCGCTCTTGCTCCGGCCCACGACCGGGGTCTGGTGCGGGTACTGCCCGGCGGCGTTCGCCTTGAGGGCGTCGGAGGCGGAGTTGTCGAAGGCCTCCTGGAGGACGACGACGTCCTGCCCCTGGAAGAAGGAGGCGGCCGGGATCGCCTTCGCCCGGTGGTCCTGCCCCCAGTTCGGGTACAGGGACTTCGAAAAAAGGAACGCGTTGTAGGTGAGGACCTTCAGCCGGGGGGTCTCGGCGGGCGCGGCGGACGCGGCCGGGGCCGCCGCCGCCAGGGTGGCGGCGGCGAGGGCGAGGGAAAGAGCGGCGCCGGGGGCGCGGCGGAGCGCGGCGAACGACACGTGAACTCCCAGGGAGGCGTGGGGGATTGGGCTGGCGCCGCACATACAATCAGCCGTGGTTACCTTCCGGTAGCCTCTGGGTGCCGGGAATCTGGCCGGACCCGCACGAGCGTGCCAACTCTCACTCCGGTGCCGTATTTGCACCCATTTGCTCCAGGTAGAATGCGCGCATGACCCTCGCGAACTCGCAGATCTTCAAGATGGACCTCGGTCCGCTCAACCCCGTCTGGGCCGAGCTCATCCTCGGCCTGGTGTTGTTCGGCATCACCTTCCTCATCCTGGCGAAGGGCGTCCTGCCGAAGATCAAGCGCACGATCGAGCAGCGCGAGGACGCCATCGAGGGCGGCACCGACCGCGCCGACGACCTGCGCGCCGAGGCCGCCCGCGTCCGCGAGCAGTACGAGGCCGAGCTCGCCGAGGCCCGCCACGAGGCCGCGCGCATCCGCTCCAAGGCCGTCGAGGAGGGCTCCGCCGCCATCGCCGCCGCCCGCGCCGAGGGCTCCGCCGAGCGCGACGCCATCCTCACCGCCGGCACCGCGAAGATCGCCGACGAGCGCGCCGCCGCCGAGCGCGAGCTCAACGCCGACGTCGACGCCTGGGCCCACGCCCTCGCCGCCCGCATCGTCGGCGAGCCGGTCGGCGCCGACCGCGCCTGACCCGCACACCCGGAAGGGGCCGTCGCCCGGGCGACGGCCCCTTCTTCGTGCCCCTCTTCACGGGTGCATCCTGGAGACGACATGGAGGAGAAGCACCGTGGAACGCGTGAAGCCCGCCGACCCCCCGCCGCCGCCCGTCGGCGGAGTGCTGTGGAGCGTCGCCGGCGACGTCCGGGCGCTCCTCATGCTGCCCGCCGCCCTCACCATGCAGGTCGCCCACCCCGCGATCGGCGCCGGCGTCGACGACCACTCCGTCTTCCGCACCGACCCCTGGGGCCGCGGCGAACGCTCGCTGCGCTCGGTCCAGCTGTGGATCTACGGCGGCGAGGAGGCCGCCCGCGAGGGCCGCCGCCTCCGGGAGCTGCACCGCACGATCCGGGGCACCGACGCCCACGGACGCCGCTACCACGCCCTCACCCCCGCCTACTACTCCTGGGTGCACGCCACCGGCTTCCCCGTCTACCGGCACGGCCTCCGCCTGCTCTTCCGCCCCCTCACCGGGGCCCAGGAACGGCAGCTGTACGCCGAGTGGCTCCGGGTCGGCCGCATCCTCGGCATCCACGACCGGGACATGCCGCAGACGATCGAGGAGTTCTGGCCGTACTACCGCAAGGTCCTCGCCGAGGAGCTGGAGGCCACCGTCGTCGTCCGGGAACTCCTCGACACCGACCTGCCCGTCCCCGCCCCCGACCGGGGCCCGCTGCCGCTCCGGCTCGCCCTCCGCCTGCTCTGGCCCCTCCTGCGCCGCCCCTTCCTGCGGCTGCGCGCCTTCCTCACTGCGGGCTTCATGCCCCCGGACGCCCGCGAGGCCATCGGCCTGGAGTGGACGGACGCCCAGGAGCGGACCCTGCGCCGGCTCTGCCGGGTCCTGCGGGCCGTGGTCCCCGTCCTGCCCGAGCGGCTGCGCTACCTGCCGCTGGCCGGGGAAGCGCGGAGGGCCGCCCGCCGCGCGAAGCGCTGACGGACGGCCCCCCGGGGCCCACCGCACGGCTCAGTGACCGCCGTGGCCCCCGTGCCCGTGGCCGCGCTCGTGGTCGTGGATCGTGTTCGTCGCCGCGATCTTCTTCCACGACTTCGGCTGCGCGGGCTTCGCGTCGGCCGTCGCCGTCGCCGTCGCCGTCGCCTTCGCCGTGGCCGCCGCCCTGGCCTTCGCCTTGAGCTTCTCCCCGGCCCGTGCCCTGGCCTCCGCGGCCGTCGGGGCGGACCCGCCGGCCGCGTCCGCCGTCGAGGCGGACGGCTTCGACGGCTGGTACAGCCAGGTGTCGAACAGCTCGGCCAGCGGCTTGCCGGAGACCCGCTCCGCGTACCGCACGAAGTCGGCCACCCGCGCGTTGCCGTGCGCGAACTGCTTCGGCCAGCCCTTCAGGATCGCGAAGAAGGCCTCGTCCCCGATCCTGTTGCGCAGCGCCTGGAGCGCCAGCGCGCCCCGGTCGTAGACGGCGCCGTGGAACTGGTTCTCCGGACCCGGGTCACCCGGCTTCACCGTCCAGAACGGGTCGTCGGCACCCCGCAGGGCGTACACGTAGTCCGCCAGCTCCTGCGTCGTGCCCTCGCCCTCCTTCTCCGACCACAGCCACTGGCTGTAACGGGCGAAGCCCTCGTTGATCCAGATGTCCTTCCAGTCCCGGACGGACACGCTGTCGCCGTACCACTGGTGCGCCTGCTCGTGGACGACCACCGACACGTTCGCGCCGTTGGCGAACTGCCGCGGGCTGTAGAACGGCCGGGTCTGCGTCTCCAGGGCGAAGCCGCTGGTCACGTTGGGCACGTAACCGCCGAGCGCGTTGAAGGGGTACGGCCCGAAGACCGTCTCCAGCCACTCCGTCACCTCGGCCGTGCGCTCGACCGAGGCGCGCGCCGCGCCCGCGTTGGCGCCCAGGTCCTTGCTGTACGCGTTGAGGACGGGCAGCCCGTTCGCCGTCCGGTCCGTCGTGATGTCGAACTTCCCGACGGCGAGCGTGGCCAGATAGGTCGCCTGCGGCTTGTCGGAGCGCCAGTTGAAACGGGTCCGGCCCAGCGCCGTGGACTGCGACTGGAGCACGCCGTTGCTGATGGCCTGGTGACCGGCCGGCACCGAGACCGAGACGTCGAAGGTGGCCTTGTCCAGCGGGTGGTCGTTGGACGGGAACCACCACGCGGCCGAGTCCGGCTCCTGCGCGGCGACGCCGCCGTCCGGGGTGCGGGCCCAGGCCGACCAGCCGTCGACCTTGAACTCGGAGGGCTTGCCCGCGTAGCGGACCACCACCGAGATCTCCTTGTTCTTCTCCAGCGGGACGGCCGGGGTGACCTCCAGCTCGTGGTCGCCCGAAGCGGCGAACTTCGCGACCCGGCCGTTCACCCGGACCTCGCTGACCTTCAGACCGAGGTCGAGGTTGAACCGGGACAGGTTCTGCTTGGTGGTGGCGACGATCGTCGCCGTGCCCTCCAGGAGGTCCGTGGCGGGCTCGTACTTCAGGCGCAGGTCGTAGTGCGAGACGTCGTAGCCGCCGTTGCCGCTGGCGGGGTAGTAGGAGTCGCCGATGCCCGGGGCCCCAGGGGTGAAGTCGGCCGCCGACGCCGGGATCGCCAGCATCAGGGAGGCCGCGAGGGCGCTCGGAACGATGATTCTGCGGTGCACAGGTGCTCCCCAAGTCATAAGAAACGTAAGACGCGCGGGTGGTCGTCGGTCCTTGCTTTCGACCTTATTCAGGCCCCCGACGGACCGTCACGTCCAGAGGACCTCCTGTCACACGATCGCCATTCGGCCGACACGAACCCCTCCGGCTCCGGGATCACCCCGAATCACCCCTGATTCCCTCCGGCGCTCTTTTGCACGGGAGTTGACCGGGGTACGTTCCCGCCCATGCCGATGCGAAAGCGGATCACCCGCGGAGCCCGAGCGCCGTACGGAACCCTCGTGGCGGCGGCCACGGCCGCGCTGCTCGCGACCCTCGTCACCCCGGCCGGCGCCCGGACGGACCCCGCCGCGCCCCCGGCCGGGTCCGTGCGCGAGTCGCGCCCCGTCCACTCGTACGCCGACGCCGTCCGCGAGTCCGTCTGGGTCGACACCGGGCTCGACGGCGACGGCGACGGGCGCGCCGACCGGGTCGCCGTCGACGTCGTCCGCCCCCGGGAGCCCGCCGCGGCCGGGCGCAGAATCCCGGTGATCATGGACGCCAGCCCGTACTACGCCTGCTGCGGACGCGGCAACGAGGGCCAGAAGAAGACCTACGACGCCGACGGCGGGCCCGTTCAGTTCCCGCTGTACTACGACAACTACTTCGTCCCGCGCGGCTACGCCTTCGTCGCCGTCGACCTCGCCGGGACCAACCGCTCCGACGGCTGCGACGACGTCGGCGGACGCTCCGACGTGCGCTCCGCCAAGGCCGTCGTCGACTGGCTCAACGGCCGCGCCCGCGGCTACACCACCCGCACCGGCACGGCCCCGGCCCGCGCCACCGGCTGGAGCACCGGGAACGTCGGCATGATCGGCAAGAGCTGGGACGGCACCGTCGCCAACGGCGTGGCCGCCACCGGCGTCGAAGGGCTGAAAACGATCGTCCCCATCGGGGCGATCTCCTCCTGGTACGACTACTTCCACTCCCAGGGCGCCCCGCTCTACGACGCCAACCCGAGCTGGCTCTCCGACTACGTCAACAGCCCCGACGCGCGGGCCCGCTGCGGCGCCGTCCAGGACCGGATCACCGCCGCCACCCCCTACAGCGGCGACTGGACGGCCGCCTGGAGCGAGCGCGACCACGTCAAGGACGCCCACAAGGTGAAGGCCAGCGTCTTCGCCGTGCACGGACAGCAGGACCTCAACGTCCGGGCCGGGCAGTTCGGCAAGTGGTGGGACGCGCTCGCCGCCCACGGCGTCGAGCGGAAGGTCTGGCTCTCGCAGACCGGCCACGTCGACCCCTTCGACTTCCGGCGCGCCGACTGGGTCCGCACCCTGCACCGCTGGTTCGACCACTACCTCCTCGGCTACGACAACGGCATCGACCGCGAGCCCGTCGCCGACGTCGAGCGCGCCCCGGACCGCTGGACCACCGACCGGCACTGGCCGCCGCGCGGCACCGCGACCACCACCCTGCGCACCGCCCCCGGAGCCGCCGCCGGACCCGGCGTCCTCGGCCGCGCCCCCGCCGCCCCCGGCTCCACCGCCACCTTCACCGACGACCCGACCCTCGGCGAACTGGACTGGGCGGCCCGGATCGACACCGCGACCCCCGAGAAGGCCGGGTTCGTCACCCGCCCGCTCTCCCGCGACCTGCGGATCGCCGGCTCCTCCCGGGTGACGGTCACCGCCACCCCGACCACCGCCACCGCCCACCTCTCCGCCGTCCTCGTCGACCTCGGCCCCGCCACCATCCGCGACTACACGGCGGCGGGGGAGGGCATCACCACCCTCGACCACCGCACCTGCTGGGGCGCGAGCACCCCCGGCGACAGCGCCTGCTTCAAGGAGACCGAGGCCCGCACCGCCGCCGTCCCGCACACGGTCGTCAGCCGGGGCTGGGCCGACCTCGGCACCTGGGCCGATCCCCGGAAGGGGCGCCCGCTGACCCCCGGCAGGGCGTACACCCTCACCCTGGACCTCGCCGCCGCCGACCACGTCGTCCCGGCCGGCCACCGGCTCGCCCTGATCGTCGGCGGCACCGACCGGGACCTGCTCGACCCGCCGTCGACCACCCCGACCCTCACCCTGGACCTCGCCCGCACCCGGGCGGAGCTGCCGCTGGTCGGCGGCGCGGGCGCCTTCGCCCGGGCCACGAGGGGACCGGCCCCGGCCCTCTCCGCCCCGCCGTCCCTCCTCCTGCCCCCGTCCCTCACCGCACCGCCGGCCGCCGTCGCGGGTCCGCGCCTGCCCGGAGCGGGAGCCGCCCGATGAGCACCCGTACCGCACGGCGGAGTTCACGGCGCGCGCTCGCCCTCGTGGCGGGCGCCGCCGCCCTCGCCCTGCCGCTCGTCGCCGTCCCCGCCGAGACGGCCGGCAGCGCCCCCGCTCAGCCGCCGCCGCGCACCGGCTTCGAGACGAGCCGGGGCGCCCGGTGGACCACCGAGACCGAGGAGCGGGACTTCCTCGCGGCCGTCGACCGGGCGGGCGAGCGGGTGGCGCTGCGCGAGCTCGGCACCACCGCGCAGGGCCGACCGCTCCGGCTCGTCACCCTCGGCGCGCCCCGGGCCGCCACCACCGTGCTCCTCGTGTGCAGCCAGCACGGCGACGAGCCCGCCGGCCGCGAGGCCTGTCTGAGCACGGTGCGCGACCTCGCGTTCGCCCGGGACCCGGAGACCCGGCGCCTCCTCGACCGGACCACCCTCCTGGTCGTCCCGACCGCGAATCCCGACGGCCGGGAGGCCGACACCCGGGGCAACGCCGACGGCATCGACGTCAACCGCGACCACCTCGCCCTGCGGACCGCCGAGGCACGGGCGATCGCCGCCCTCGTCCGCGACCGGCGCCCCCAGCTCGTCTACGACCTGCACGAGTACGGCGCCACCCCCCGGTACTACGAGAAGGACCTGCTCGCGCTCTGGCCGCGCAGCCTCGACGCCGACCCGCACGTCCACGACGAGTCCCGGACGCTCTCGGAGGCGTACGTCCGGCCCGCCGCCGGACGCGCCGGACACAGCACCGGGATCTACGGCATCTGGACCGACCCGATCACCGGCGAGCCGGTCCGGCAGGTCGCGGGCGACGGCCAGGAGCGGATCCTGCGCAACACGGCCGGGATCAAGCACGCGGCCGGGCTGCTCGTCGAGACCCGGGTGGACGCGCTCGACCGGGCGGAGAAGGACGACCCGGCCCGCAACCACCGGCGCCGGGTCGCCACCCAGCACGCCGCCCTGAAGGGGATGTTCGCCTACCTCGACGAGCGGCGCGGCCCCCTGGCGGCGGCCACCGCCCGCGCCCGGCTCGCCGGCTTCGCCGACCGGGGCCCGGTCTTCCTCGGCGGCGCCGACAACGACCCGCCGGAGCCGGAGGAGATCCTCGCCGACCCGCCGTGCGGCTACCGCCTGGACGCCGCGCAGTACGCGGAGGTCGGCGACGAACTCGCCCTGCACGGCGTCGCCGTACGGCGCGAGGGCGCGGGGGCGTTCGTGCCGCTGCGGCAGTCGCAGCGCGCGCTCGTCCCCCTGTTGCTCGACGGGCGGGCCGCCTATCACCTCGTCAGTGGGAGTCCTGTGGAGGAGTGTTGACGACCCTGTGGGGTCGGGGGTCCGTGGCGTGATTCCCGCGTTTGCCGAGGTAAAGTTACCGACTGGTACTGACCATGCCTCGAACGGGTCGTCCCGACCCGGAAGTTGGAGAATCACCATGCGTCCCCTCAAGACCGCGCGCCGCGTCCTGCCGGCCCTCCTCGCCACCACGCTGCTGGCCGGCGGTGTGCTGGTCGGCCAGACGGCGACCGCCGAGCCCGCGGCCGCCGGTGCCATCACCTGCAACATCGCCAAGCTGAAGTCCGACGCCCGCAAGGAGCGCGACCGCGCCGCCAAGCTCAGGAACCTCGGCGCCACGAAGGAGGCCAACAAGGCCGTCGCCAAGGCCGAGGCCCTGGAGAAGCGCGCCCGCCAGTGCGCCGACGCGGACAACACCAGCCGCCCGCCGTTCGGCAAGTAACCCCGCGCACGGGGCGGCCGGGGCGGTTGCCATCCGAAAGGACGGCAACCGCCCCGCAGCCGTTTTCGGGGCCGGTCGGATCCGGGGGCGACTACGAGCCCGGTCGACTCCGGCGGCGGCCGTCCACAGGACTGGGCCGCGCACAGGCCCGGACCGTCCACGGAACCGACCGTGCGCAGGATCGGTCGTGCACAGGACCGGGCCATCCACGGGACCGGCCGTCCACAGGACCGGCCGTCCACCCAACCGAGCCCTCCGCAGGAGCCCGTCGCCGTACCCGGATCGGGACATTTCCAGGACGGATCAGCCATGGAACGGGCGGGTCCGCGCGGAAATACTCGGACCATGCCGTCCGCGTACACCAGCCTCGACCTCACCCCCGCGACCCCCGCCGCCCCCACCGACCTCCTGGTCGACGGCAGGCCGCTGCTCCACCGGCTCGACGAGACCGACGGCGCGGACACGGTCTCCCCCCTGGCGTCGGACCTCCCGCCCGTCCTCCGGCCCGCGCACGTCCGCCGCCTCCTCGAAGCGGACCCCGGCGCCGACACCGAAGGACACGGCCTCCCCGGCGGCCGGTACGTGCTCCACTCCTGCCCCGACTGCGACGACCCCGGCTGCGGAGCCGTCACGGCCGTCGTCGAGCGCGACGGAGACGACGTCGTCTGGCGCGACTTCGCCTGGTGGACCGGCCCCGCCGTCGACCCGGCGCGCGACGGCTACCCCGGCACCGGCCCGTACCGCTTCCACGGCCCCGCCTACCGCGCCGTTCTCCTCCGCCTCCTCGACGGCCCCCGGGAGGGCGCGGCCGCCCCCGTCCCGGTGGGCGCCGCCCACGGCTGACCCGGGACGGCCACCGGCGCCCCCGGCCCCCTCGGCGGGTCCTCCCGTCGCCTAGGATGCGTCCCCTGATGACTGCAACCCTCGTCGCCAAGGACCTCGCCGCCGGCCACGGCGAGCGCACCCTCTTCGCCCAGCTCGACCTCGTCGTCGCCCCCGGTGACGTCATCGGCCTCGTCGGCGTCAACGGCGCCGGCAAGTCGACCCTGCTGCGGCTGCTCGCCGGGCTCGACGCCCCGGAGGAGGGCGAGCTGCGGCTCTCCCCGCCCACCGCCTCCGTCGGCCACCTGCCCCAGGAGCCCGAGCGGCGCGAGGGCGAGACCGTCCGCGAGTTCCTGGCCCGGCGCACCGGCGTCGCCGCCGCCCAGACCGCGATGGACGAGGCCACCCAGGGCCTGGTCGACGGCACCCCCGGCGCCGACGACGCGTACGCCGTCAGCCTGGAGCGCTGGCTGAACCTCGGCGGCGCCGACCTCGACGAGCGCGCCGAGGAGGTCGCCGGCTCGCTCGGCCTCACCGTCGGCCTCGACCAGCCGATGACCTCCCTCTCCGGCGGGCAGGCCGCCCGCGCGGGCCTCGCCTCCCTCCTCCTCTCCCGCTACGACGTCTTCCTGCTCGACGAGCCCACCAACGACCTGGACCTCGAAGGCCTGGAGCGCCTGGAGGCCTTCGTGAAGGGGCTGCGCGCCGGGACGGTCGTCGTCAGCCACGACCGCGAGTTCCTCACCCGCACCGTCACCAAGGTCCTCGAACTCGACCTCGCCCAGCAGCAGATCACCCTGTACGGCGGCGGTTACGAGGCCTACCTGGAGGAGCGGGAGACCGCCCGCCGCCACGCGCGCGAGGAGTTCGAGGAGTACGCCGGCCGGAAGGCGGCCCTGGAGGCGCGCGGCCACATGCAGCGGTCCTGGATGGACAAGGGCGTCAGGAACGCCCGCCGCAAGGCCACCGACGGCGACAAGCTCGGCCGCAACGCCCGCAGCGAGGCCAGCGAGAAGCAGGCCGCGAAGGCCCGGCAGACCCAGCGCATGATCGAGCGCCTCGACGTCGTCGACGAGCCCCGCAAGGAGTGGGAGCTGCGGATGGAGATCGCCGCCGCCCCGCGCTCCGGCTCGGTCGTCGCGACCCTGCGCGAGGCCGAGGTGCGGCGCGGGGACTTCTCCTTCGGCCCCGTCACCCTCCAGATCGACTGGGCCGACCGGGTCGCCGTCACGGGCGCCAACGGCGCCGGGAAGTCGACGCTGCTCGCCGCCCTCCTCGGCCGCCTCCCGCTGGACTCCGGCGACGCCTCGCTCGGCTCGGGCGTCGTCGTCGGCGAGGTCGACCAGGCCCGCAAGCTGTTCCACGGCACGGAGACCCTCCTGGAGGCGTTCTGCGCGGCCGTGCCCGACACCGAGCCCGCCGAGGTCCGGACCCTGCTCGCCAAGTTCGGCCTGAAGGCCGTCCACGTGCTGCGGCCCGCCACCACCCTCTCGCCGGGCGAGCGGACCCGGGCCGCGCTCGCGCTGCTCCAGGGCCGGGGCGTGAACCTGCTGGTCCTGGACGAGCCGACCAACCACCTGGACCTCCCGGCGATCGAGCAGCTGGAGTCCGCCCTCGACGCGTACACCGGCACGCTGCTGCTCGTCACCCACGACCGGCGGATGCTCGACGCGGTCCGCACCACCCGCCGCGTCCGGGTCGCGGACGGCAGGGTCACCGAACTCTGAGACACCCCCGGCCCGGGCCGCCCGTCTTGCACGGGCGCGACCCGGGCCGTGAACTGTACGCACGACGGCTCTCCGCGGGGCGCGGCCGGTTCCGGCCCCCGTGGACGGCACCTTTCAGGAGGCACCCCATGACCGACGACGGCATCACCCGGCTCCTCGCGATGCTGGACGACCTCGACGCGGACGTCGACGCGACCATCGACCTCGCGGACGAGATCGCGGCGACGGGCGGCCCGGAGCTGCTGCCGCGCCTGGAGACCGAGCTCGGCCGGGCGGTCGAGGACCGCAACGGCTACGCCCGCGAACTGCTCGGCGGCGTCGTCGCGGGCGTCGGCGGCACCGGCAGCCTCCCGGTCCTGGTGCGGGCCTCCGCCGTCGACCTCGGCGACGACCAGGACGGCCTGGCCGCCGAGATCGTCGACCTGGTCCAGGCGGACCCGAAGAAGGCCGAGGGCCTGCTGCGGCCCCTGACGGAGGACGACGACCTCGCCGTCGCCCATCGTGCCGACTGGGCCCTGCGCTTCCTGCCGTGACGGCGTGACGGCGTGACGACACCCGTACGGGAAGGGACCGAGGCCCCTTCCCGTACGCCGGTACTACCGCCGCTTGCCGCCGCCCTCGCCAAGGAGACCCGCCTTGCGGAGCGCGTCGGCCATCGCACTGTTCGCGGGAGCGGGGGCCGCGCCCCGGTCCCGGCCGCCACCGCCCCGGCCGCCCTGCTCACCGCGCTCGGCCCGGCGGCCACCGCCACCACCACCGCCGCCGCCCTGCCGCTGCTGCGGCGGCCTGCCGGAGCGCTCGCCCCGGTCACCGCGCTCGCCCCGGCCCCGGCCGCCCGCGCCGCCCGTCGCCTCCGCGCCCGGCTCGTCGTCGAGCCGCAGCGTCAGCGAGATCCGCTTGCGCGGCACGTCCACGTCCAGGACCTTCACCTTGACCACGTCGCCGGGCTTCACCACGTCGCGCGGGTCCTTCACGAAGGTCTTCGACATCGCGGACACGTGCACCAGACCGTCCTGGTGCACGCCGACGTCCACGAACGCCCCGAACGCCGCCACGTTGGTGACCACGCCCTCCAGGACCATCCCGGACGCCAGGTCGCCGATCTTCTCGACGCCCTCCTTGAAGGTGGCCGTCCGGAACGCCGGACGCGGGTCGCGGCCCGGCTTCTCCAGCTCGCGCAGGATGTCCGTCACCGTCGGCAGACCGAAGGTCTCGTCCACGAAGTCGTCCGCCCGCAGCGAGCGCAGCGTGCCCGTGTCGCCGATCAGCGCCGCGACCTCGCCGCCCGTCGTCTTCGCCATCCTGCGCACCACCGGGTACGCCTCCGGGTGCACGGCGGAGGCGTCGAGCGGGTCCTCGCCGCCCCGGATGCGCAGGAAGCCCGCGCACTGCTCGTACGCCTTCGGGCCGAGCCGGGCCACGTCCTTGAGCGCCCGGCGGGAGCGGAAGGGGCCGTTGGCGTCCCGGTGGGCGACGATGTTCTCGGCGAGGCCGGAGCTGATGCCCGAGACCCGCGAGAGGAGCGGCGCGGAGGCGGTGTTGACGTCCACGCCGACGCCGTTCACACAGTCCTCGACCACCGCGTCGAGCGAACGCGAGAGCTTCACCTCGGCCAGGTCGTGCTGGTACTGGCCGACGCCGATCGACTTCGGGTCGATCTTCACCAGCTCCGCCAGCGGGTCCTGGAGCCGCCGGGCGATGGAGACCGCGCCGCGCAACGACACGTCCAGGCCCGGGAGTTCCTGCGAGGCGAACGCGGAGGCCGAGTAGACCGAGGCGCCGGCCTCCGAGACCATCACCTTGGTCAGGTTCAGCCCGGGGTGCTTCTCGATGAGTTCGGTCGCCAGCCGGTCGGTCTCGCGGGAGGCCGTGCCGTTGCCGATCGCGACCAGCTCGACCGCGTGCTCCTTCGCGAGCCGCGCGAGGGTCGCCAGGGACTGGTCCCACTTGTTGGCCGGGACGTGGGGGTGGATCGTGTCGGTGGCGACGACCTTGCCGGTCGCGTCCACCACGGCGACCTTCACGCCCGTACGGAAACCGGGGTCGAGGCCCAGGGTCGCCCGGGTGCCGGCCGGCGCGGCGAGCAGCAGGTCCCGCAGGTTCGCCGCGAAGACCCGTACGGCCTCGTCCTCGGCGGCCGTCCGCAGCCGCAGCCGCAGGTCGATCCCGAGGTGGACCAGGATCCGGGTCCGCCAGGCCCAGCGGACCGTGTCCTGGAGCCACTTGTCCCCGGGGCGCCCCCGGTCGGCCACGCCGAAGCGGTGCGCGACGATCCCCTCGTACGAGGAGGGGCCCTCGACCGGCTCCTCCGGCTCCAGGTCCAGGGCGAGCACGTCCTCCTTCTCGCCGCGCAGCATGGCCAGCACCCGGTGCGAGGGCAGCGCCGTGAACGGCTCCGCGAAGTCGAAGTAGTCGGCGAACTTCGCCCCCGCCTCCTCCTTGCCCTCGCGCACCCTGGCGACAAGGCGGCCCCGGCCCCACATGCGCTCGCGCAGCTCGCCGATGAGGTCGGCGTCCTCGGAGAACTTCTCCGCGAGGATCGCCCGCGCGCCCTCCAGGGCCGCCGCCGCGTCCGCGACGCCCTTCTCCGCGTCCACGAAGGCCGCCGCGGCCGCCGACGGCTCCACGGACGGGTCGGACAGCAGCCCCTCCGCCAGCGGCTCCAGACCGGCCTCGCGGGCGATCTGCGCCTTGGTCCGGCGCTTCGGCTTGAAGGGCAGGTAGATGTCCTCCAGGCGCGCCTTGGTGTCGGCGGCCCGGATCCGGGCCTCCAGGTCCGGGGTCAGCCTGCCCTGCTCGCGCACCGAGTCGAGGACCGCCGACCGGCGGTCCTCCAGCTCGCGCAGATAGCGCAGCCGCTCCTCCAGGGTGCGCAGCTGCGCGTCGTCGAGCGTCTCG
This sequence comes from Streptomyces sp. NPDC098101, assembly GCF_044760185.1. Lineage (NCBI taxonomy): Bacteria > Bacillati > Actinomycetota > Actinomycetes > Kitasatosporales > Streptomycetaceae > Streptomyces > Streptomyces sp. NPDC098101. Next base: position 596,393 of record NZ_JBIWAS010000001.1, read on the forward strand.
GTCGCTTCCTTGCGGTAGCGCGCGATGAACGGCACGGTCGAACCGCCGTCGAGGAGCTCGACGGCTGCCCTCACCTGTCGCTCGCGTACGCCGAGCTCCTCGGCGATCCTTGCTTCGATGGACGTCGTCACGGTGTCCCGACTCGCCTTCTCGTGCCTCAAGCTTGCGACTGCATTGTGCCGGGTCGGTCACCCGGACGCGGCAACCGACCCGTTCCGCGCGTCCTTCAGCCCTTGCCGACGAGGTCGGCGGGGAAGGCGCCCGCGGCGGCCGCCTCGAAGAGGAAACCGCGCCCCAGCTCGGTGAGGCGCTCGACGCCGGCCGCGCCGAGGTGCTCGTACGGGGCGGAGTCCAGCCGGTCGGTGTGCTCCTCGATCTCGGCGCGCAGGGCCGTCCCGGCCTCGGTCAGCTCGCCCTCGGCGTCGATCAGGCCCCGGTCGCGCAGCCGGGCCACCGCCCCCTCCCAGTCGGTGCGCCGCCAGCCCCGGGAGCTGACGGCCCAGCGCGGGGCCATGCCCCTGCCGGTGGCGGTGTGGGAGGCGAGGGCCTCGACGGGGTCGAGTCCGGCGGAGAGCAGGGCCGCGAGGTGCCCGTCGCCCCGGTGCTCGCGCAGCAGGGTGGCGGCGTGCCAGTAGGCGAGGTGGGGCTCCTCGGGGACCGGCAGGTCGGCGTTGGCCGAGTAGAGGGGCCGGGCGTGCCGGGTGCAGGCCTCGGCGGCGCGCAGCGCCAGCTCCGCCGCCTCGGCCATCTCCGGGGAGGCGACGGCGTCCTCGCCGAGCAGCCGGCGCAGGGTGGTGTCGGCGGCGCGCAGCCGCGCGGCCAGGACCTCGGCGGGGGAGGCGGTCTCCCACACGGCGGGCAGGTGCCGGGCGAGCAGCTCGTGGTTGTAGTTGTAGAAGGTCGCGGCGACCGTGCCCGCGCCCACCGCGCCGAGCGGGGCGCTGCGGGCGACGAGCCGCATCGCGCTCTGGTCGGTGAAGCCGAGGGCGGCGAACTCGCGGTCCAGGTCGGGGGAGAAGTACAGCGAGGAGTGCAGCGGGTTCAGGGCGTTGTGGCAGCGGCGTCCGGCGCGCGGCGGCAGGGCAGTCGTCATGCCCGAACGTTACCGACTGGTCGGTACGACGGGAACAGGCGGACCCCTCCACCGGCGACCACGGCGGGGCCGGCCATGGCAGGAAAGGTGGGGTCCTCGTCCTTGTGGACGCGGTCGGCCCCGCCAAGGATGGAGCCATGCCACAGCGCCCCGTCCTCGTCGTCCTCTTCGACGGCGTCCTGAGCCTCGACGTCTCCGGACCCGTCGAGGTGTTCGCCGGTGCGGGCCGGGCCACCGGGGACCCGTCCGCCTACCCGATCCGTACGGCCTCCCTCGACGGCGGCCCGGTCCGCACGCAGAGCGGACTGCGCCTGCTCCCCGACACCACGCTCGCGGACGCCGTCGCCGGCGGCGCCCCGCACACCCTGGTCGTCCCCGGCGGCGAGGGCACCCGGACGCCCGACCCGGCCCTGATCGACTGGCTGCGGACGCACGGCCCGCGCGCCCGGCGCCTGGTCTCCGTCTGCACCGGGGCGCTGCTCCTCGCCGAGGCCGGACTCCTCGACGGACACCGGGCGACCACCCACTGGAACGCCTGCGAGCACCTCGCCCGCCGCTATCCCGAGGTCGACGTGGAGCCCGATCCGATCTTCGTACGGGACGGGCGCGTCTCCACCTCGGCCGGGGTCACCGCCGGGATCGACCTGGCGCTCGCCCTGGTCGAGGAGGACCTCGGCCGGGACGCCGCCCTCACCGTCGCCCGCCACCTGGTCGTCTTCCTGCGCCGCCCCGGCAACCAGGCCCAGTTCAGCGTCCAGCTCTCCGCCCAGACCGCCCGCCGGGAGCCGCTGCGCGACCTCCAGCACTGGATCACCGAGCACCCGGACGCGGACCTCTCCGTCGAGGCGCTCGCCGCCCGCGTCCGGCTCTCGCCCCGCCACTTCGCCCGCGCCTTCCACGCGGAGACCGGCACGCCCCCCGGCCGCTACGTCGACCGGGTCCGGCTCGAACACGCCCGCCGGCTCCTGGAGGACACCCCGCTCGGCGTCGAGGAGGTCGCCCGCGCCTCGGGCTACGGGACGCCGGAGGCGATGCGCCGCGCCTTCCTCAAGGCCCTGGAGACCGCCCCGGCGGAGTACCGCCGCCGCTTCCGCCCGTCCGTCCGCTGAACCCGCACGTCCACCGCCCATCGAGAGGAACCACCGTGCAGATCGCCGTCCTTCTCTACGACCGGTTCACCGCCCTCGACGCCGTCGGGCCGTACGAGATGCTCTCCCGCCTCCCCGGTGCCGAGACCGTCCTCGTGGCCAAGGAGCGGGGTCCGGTCCGCAACGACCAGGACACCCTGGCGCTCGTCGCCGACCGGGCCCTCGCCGAGGTGCCGGCCCCGGACGTCGTCCTCGTGCCCGGCGGCCCCGACGCCCGGGTGGCCATGGAGGACCCGGAGATCCTCGACTGGCTGCGCACCGCCGACGCCACCAGCACCTGGACCACCTCGGTCTGCACCGGCTCGCTGGTCCTGGCCGCCGCGGGCCTGCTCGACGGCCGCCGGGCGACCACCCACTGGCTCGCCTTCGACGAGCTGCGGGCCCTCGGCGTCGAGCCCACCGGCGAGCGGGTCGTCTTCGACGGCAAGTACGTCACCTCCGCCGGGGTCTCCTCCGGCATCGACATGGGGCTCCACCTGCTCGGCCGGATCGCCGGGGACGAGACGGCCCAGACGGTCCAGCTCCTCACCGAATACGATCCCCGGCCGCCCTACGACGCGGGCTCGCCGGAGAAGGCCCCGGCCGAGATCGTCGCGAAGTGGCGCGCGGAGGCCGGGCGGACGGGGACCGCGTAGCCCGTACGGGGTTCAGAGGCCGTACGTGAAGCGGGGCGGGCGGCGCTCCAGGAAGGCGGCGACGCCCTCGGCGGTGTCGCCGCTGCCCCGCGCCTGCTCCGCCCAGTGCCCGTCCCGGTCCGTCCGCCCGTCGGCGAACTCCTTGGCCGCCGCCTGGGTGAGCAGCGAGCGGGAGGCGAGCACCCGGCAGAACGCGTCGACCCGCTTGTCCAGTTCGCCCGCCGGGTGGAGCTCGTCCACCAGCCCGGTCCGCAGCGCCCGCTCCGCGTCGATCAGTTCGCCGGAGAACAGCAGGTACTTGGCGGCGGAGGGGCCGACGAGGGCGGCGAGGCGGCGGGTCGACGAGGACGGGTAGACGATGCCGAGCTTCGCGGGGGTGATCCCGAAGCGGGCGCCCTCCTCGGCGAACCGCAGGTCGCAGGCGGCGGCGAGCTGGCTGCCGCCCCCGACGCAGAAGCCCCGGACGGCCGCCAGGGTCGGCTTGGGGAAGGCCGCGAGCGCCTCCTCGGCCCGTACCGCCAGGCTCTGCTGCTCGTCCCCGGGCTCCCGCAGCGCCGAGATGTCCGCCCCGGCGCAGAAGGTGTCGCCCTCGCCGGTCAGGACCAGGACCCGGACCTCCGGGTCGGCGGCGAGCCGCTCCAGGACGCCCGGCAGGGCGCGCCACATGCCGGCGCTCATCGCGTTGCGCTTGGCGGGGTTGGCGATGACGACGGTGGCGACGCCGTCCGTGACGCTGTCCTTCAGCTGCGGCTCCATGGGCCGGATGCTATCCGGCACCCCCGAACGTACGATCAGGAAGGGGTCGCCCTGCTGAGGAGGCACCGGATGACCGAGGACCACCGCGAGGGGAAGGACCACCGCGAGGCGGAGGGCGTTCCCGACCCGGCCGGAGACATGCGGCGGCAGGGGAAGAAGCTCAGCCGCGGCTTCAGTTGGCTCGCCGTGCTCGGCGCCCTGCTGGTGCTCGGCGGGATCGTCGGCCTGGTCTACACGGGCGCCGCCACCCTCACCTCGATGCTGCTCTTCGGCTGGCTGCTGCTGATCGGCGGGGCCGTCGGACTGCTCCAGGCCGTCCAGTCGCGGGGCACCAGCTACTTCTGGCTCGCCGCGGTGGTGGCCGCCCTGAACATCGCGGCCGGGGTCGTGGTGATCCGCCACCCCGAGGGCTCGGCGGAGGCGCTGACGATGTTCGCGGCCCTGCTCTTCCTGACCGGCGGGCTGTTCCGGCTCGTCGGCAGCGTGGTGGTGCGCGGCCCGCAGTTCGGCTGGACCCTCCTCCAGGGCGCCTTCGGCCTGCTGCTCGGTCTGCTCGTCCTGTTCGACTGGCCGCACAGCAGCCGGTACGTCCTCGGGCTCTTCTTCTCGCTGGCGCTGCTCTTCGACGGACTCGGTCTGATCGCGATCGGGGTGGGGGGCCGACGGATCGTCAGTATGGTGACCCCGCCGGAGCCGGCTTCCGGCCCCGGCCCGGAGCCGCTTCCGGAGTCCTCAGAAAGCGTGCGCGATCAGTCGAACAACTGACATCGGCATACTCACCCGATCAGAAGGCAGCCGATAAGTGTCGACTTCTGGTCAGTAGGCCGGTCCGCCCCCGCGCATTGCCAAGACTCGATCCGTGGCGAGAATCGAGCACGAGGGCGGGAACCGGACGGTGGAGCCCAGCGAAAGCGGCCCCACCCGGCACCCGTCCTACGAAGGAGTCTGGCGCTTCACCGCTGCAGCGGTCGACGTCTCCGTCCCGCAGGCCCGGCACGCCGTGCGCGACCTGCTGGTCCGCCAGGGCGTCCCCCTCCACGACGAGATCATGGACGGCCTGCTGCTGATCGTCTCCGAGCTGGTCACCAACGCCGTGCGGCACGCGGCGCTGCTGTCCCCGGAGATAGCGGTCGAGGTGGCGATCGGACCCGAGTGGATCAGGGTGTCCGTCGAGGACAACCACCCCTACCGTCCCAAGGCCCTGGAGGCCGACTGGGGTCAGACCGGCGGCCGGGGCCTGCTCCTGGTCCGCGAGATCGCCCAGGAGGCCGGCGGCGCCTGCGACGTCGAGCACACCGCGAGCGGCGGCAAGATCATCTGGGCGGCGCTGCCCCTGGCCCCGGCGGCACCGGGGCCGGGAGCGGTGCCGCAGGAGCCGGTGGTCACCAGCCCCCGGACGGACCCGTCAGCTCCCTGACGGCCGGACGCGCCGCGTCGAGCACCGTCATGAACCAGGCGGAGAACGGCGCGGCGGCGTGCCGCTCGGCCAGCTCGGCGGGGGTCACGAAGGCGGTGTCCTCGATCTCCTCCGGGTCCGGCCGCGGCGCGGACTGCACCAGGCCGACGAAGAGGTGGTTGAACTCCTGCTCCACCAGGCCCGAGGCCGGGTCCGGGTGGTTGTAGCGGACCGTGCCGGCCTCCGCGAGCAGCGAGGGCGAGACGCCCAGCTCCTCGAAGGTGCGCCGGGCGGCCGCCGCGAACGGCGCCTCGCCCGGGTAGGGGTGGCCGCAGCAGGTGTTCGACCAGACGCCGGGCGAGTGGTACTTGCCGAGCGCCCGCCGCTGGAGGAGCAGCCGGCCCGACTCGTCGAAGAGGAAGACGGAGAAGGCGCGGTGCAGCTGCCCCGGCGCCTGATGGGCGGCGAGCTTCTCCGCCGTGCCGATCGTCCTTCCGTCCTCGTCGACCAGTTCGAGCATGATCGGGGCCGGGTCTCCGGACGGCTGGACACCGTTCGACGCGATCTCCGGCGAGATCTGAGCCGCGGTGGCTGGTGTGGTCGGCATACCCATCCTTCGCTTCGGTCCTCGGCCCGGTGGGGCCCCCTCAGTCTGCCGTACAAAAGCGGCTTGTCCGTACTTCGACGGCCGGACGCGTCCGCTCCCACCGCACCGGAGTACACCCCGGGCGGCGGGAGCGGAGGAGGGAAGAGGGGGCACTACACCCCGAAAGGCGCGGGATAGACCAGCGCACCCGGGGGAACGGGCACGGAGTCGTCCAGGACGAGCGCCCTCATCGCCTCGTCCGGGACCTCGAAACCTGGCCTGATTCCATACGCGGACGCCCGTTCGAAACCGAACCGGGGGTAGTACTCCGGATGCCCCAGGACGAGCACCAGGGTCTCGCCCCGCAGCCGGGCCGCGTCGAGGACCGCCCGGACGACGGCCTGCCCGGCCCCCGTCCGCTGGTGCTCGGGCGCGACCGCCACCGGGGCGAGCGCCGCCGCGGGGGCGCCGCCCACGTGGCACCGGGTGAGCAGGGCGTGCGCCGCGACCGTGCCGTCCGGGGCCTCGGCCACGTACGACAGGCCCGGCAGCCAGGCGTCGGCGTCCGCCCGGAGCGCGTCGACCAGATCGGCCTCCGCCTCCGAACCGAAGGCCGCCTCCTCGACCCGCCGGACCTCGGCCTCCTCGCCGGCGGCCTCCGGCCGGGTGCGCCAGCGCGGATCGGAGGGCCGCAGCACGAAACCGGCGTAGCCGTAGTCGGAGCCGTGCTCGCGGCGCAGCGCGATCTCGGCGCGGGCCCCGGCGACCGCCTCGGCCATGCCCGGCACGGAGGTGTCGGCCGCCTCGGCGCGGGCGGCCAGCGGACCGTAGTACTCGTCCCAGTCGCCCTCCGGCTGGGTGAGGGTCCCCAGGACGTGGTAGCCGGCCGCGACCGCGGCCGCCGCGTTCCCGGTGACGGTGCGGAGCGGGTAGTGCTCCTCCCAGAAGGCGCGGGCGGCCGGGCCCGGCTCCCCGGTGGTCCACACGCACTCGGTGAGCACGAGGGTGCCGCCGGGCGCGAGGAGGCGGCGCCACTCGGCGAGGGCCCGGTCGAAACCGAGCACGAAGACCGAGCTCTCGGCCCAGACCAGGTCGAAGGAGCCGTCGGGGAACGGCAGGGCGCCCATGTCGGCGCGGAGGGCGCGGACGGAACCGCCGTCCTCGCGGACCGGACCGGCGCCGGGGGCCGAGCCGTCGAGCCCGCGCGCGGCGGCGGACTCCCGCAGCTCGGCGAGGAACGGCTCGTGGGTGTCGACGGCGGTCACCTCGGCGCCCGCCTCGGTGGCCAGGAGCAGCGCGGAGCGGCCCGGACCGCAGCCCAGGTCGAGCACGCGGGGACGCGCGGGAAGCGGACCCGCGAGGGCGAGGAGCCGGCGGGTGGTGGTGTCGGAGCCCGGACCCTGGCGCGGCAGGCCGTGGTGCAGGGCGAAGAAGGAATCGCGAAGAGCGTGGTCGGACAACGTGGGAAACCCTTGGGTGAGAGGGCCCCGGCCGACGACGTGACGTACCGGTGCGAGGACCGGGATCAGGTCAGCCGGAGACCCGGAGGCTGAGGGACGACCGGGCGCTGCCGCAGAAGGCAGCCTCCATCGCGACGGTCATCGACCCCAGCTCCTCTCCACCACGCGTTCGTACGAAAAGACTAACAGGCGCTCCGGTGCGTTACGGAGCCGGTGCGCTGGAGAGCCACTGCGGAGCCGGTGCGCTACAGGCAGAGCTTCGCCTCGTGCTCCGCGTGGCCGACCGGCTCCAGCTGGAAGGTGCAGTGCTCCACGTCGAAGTGCGAGCCCAGGCAGCCCTGGAGCGCGTGCAGCATCTTCTCGTGGCCCACCGAGTCGAGCGCCCCCTGGTCGACGACCACGTGCGCCGAGAGGACCGGCATCCCCGAGGTGATCGTCCAGGCGTGCAGGTCGTGCACGTCCTCGACCCCCGGCAGGGCCAGTATGTGCGCCCGCACCTCCGCCATGTCGACGCCCTTGGGGGCCGCCTCCAGGAGCACGTCCAGGGTCTCGCGCAGCAGCTTGACCGTGCGGGGGACGATCATCAGGCCGATCACCAGCGAGGCGATCGGGTCCGCGTACTGCCAGCCGGTGGCCAGGATGATCCCGGCCGCGACGATCACGGTGACCGAGCCCAGCGCGTCCGCGAGCACCTCCAGATACGCCCCGCGCACGTTGAGGCTCTCCTTCTGGCCCCGCATGAGCAGCGTCAGCGAGATCACGTTCGCCACCAGGCCGACCACCGCGAACGCGATGGCGAGGCCGCCCTTGGTCTCGGCCGGCTCCATGAACCGCTGGATCGCCTCGAACAGCACGTACCCGCCCACGCCGAGCAGCAGCAGGCAGTTCGCGAGGGCCGCCAGGATCTCGGCCCGCGCGTATCCGAAGGTGCGGTTCCCCGAGGGCGGCCGGTTGGCGAAGTGGATCGCCAGGAGCGCCATCGCGAGGCCGACCGCGTCGGTCGCCATGTGGGCCGCGTCCGCGATCAGCGCGAGCGAGTCCGCGACCACGCCGCCGATGATCTCGATCACCATCACGGAGAGCGTGATGCCGAGCGCGATCCGCAACCGGTTCCGGTACGCGGCCCCCGCGGTGCCCGTCGGCGGCGGGCCTCCGTGGCTGTGCCCGTGATCGTGTCCAGCCCCCATGACATGGCCTCCCGGTCGGTGTCGTCCGTATGCCCCGGTGCGCAAGTCAACTACGGGTGGGGGGTATGCGCAACACGGTACTGAACACCGTTGTCATATGCTCTGACCTGCGGTGATGCCATCCGGACGGGGAGTGCGGGGAAGTGTCCGGAAGCGGCCCCCGCGAAGGCCCCCGACCGGGGTTTGTGGGGCGGGCGGGCGATCGCCCATCATGATCTCCGGCGGACGGGGCACATCCGGACGGACACCGGCGGGCCCGGGGGAGTCCTGCCCGCGAAGCCTCGGTGAACTGTCCTTCTGTTCATCGGATAGCCTCAGCCGACGTGTCGCCGCCCGGTGCCGGGCCGCACCGCCGCGCCCGGGGCCGCCATGGGCCCCGCCGGCCCCGCCGTCAGCTCCAAGGAGTGAGTTCGTCTGTCGACCGCCATCCTCACCGGCCCCCCGGCACCCGGATCCTCGCTCGACGGTGATCTGCGGTCGCTCGGCTTCGACGTCCGGATCGCCTCCGGCGCCGAGGAGACCGGCGCCCTGCTCGCCGCCGTTCCGGCGGGCGAGCGCGTCGCGCTCGTCGACCCCCGGTTCGTCGGCCATCTGCACGCGCTGCGCCTCGCCCTCACCGACCCCCGGTTCCCGGCCGCCGTCGTGCCCGGCGCGCTCACCGCGCAGAGCGAGGCCCGCCCCGCGCTGACCCGCGCCCTGAGCGCGGCCGCCGTGCCCGCCGGGGCGGGCCCCGGTGCCGCCGACGACCTCCCCGGCACCCTCGCCGACGCCCTCGACGCCGACGGCGTCGCCGTGCACCGGCCCCAGCTGGGCACCCTCGTCGCCGCCGTCCCCACCGACGCCGGGGCCCGCCACGCGGCGCGCGCCGCCGTCGAGGCCGTCGACGACGAGGCCGTACGCCTCCGCTCCGCCGTGAAGGCCCACGACGGCTTCTTCACCACCTTCTTCATCAGCCCGTACTCGCGCTACATCGCCCGCTGGTGCGCGCGCCGCGGACTGACCCCCAACCAGGTCACCACCGCCTCGCTGCTCACCGCCCTGATCGCGGCCGGCTGCGCGGCGACCGGCGAGCGCGGCGGCTACGTCGCCGCCGGCGTCCTCCTCCTCGTCTCCTTCGTCCTGGACTGCACCGACGGGCAGCTCGCCCGCTACGCGCTGAAGTACTCGACGATGGGCGCCTGGCTCGACGCCACCTTCGACCGGGCCAAGGAGTACGCCTTCTACGCGGGCCTCGCCCTCGGCGCCGCCCGCAACGGCGACGACGTCTGGGCCCTCGCGCTCGGCGCCATGGTCCTCATGACCTGCCGGCACGTCGTGGACTTCTCCTTCAACGAGGCCAACGCCGAGAGCACCGGCGCCGCCGCCAAGACCAGCCTGGCCCTCTCCAGCAGACTGGACGGCGTCGGCTGGACCGTCTGGGCCCGCCGCATGATCATCCTGCCGATCGGCGAGCGCTGGGCGATGATCGCGGTCCTCACCGCCGTCACCAGCCCCCGGATCGTCTTCTGGGCCCTGATCGCCGGCTGCGCCTTCGGCGCCTGCTACACCACCGCCGGCCGCGTCCTGCGCTCCTTGACCCGCAAGGGGAAGAGGACCGACCGGGCCGCCCGGGCGCTCTTCGACCTCACCGACTCCGGCCCGCTCGCCCAGCTCGCCGCCCGGCTCTTCCACCGCCCCGGCGACCGGAGCTTCGGCGTCGTCTTCGCCGCGATCGCGACGGCCGGCCTGCTGTTCGCCGTCCTCACGTGGCCGTTCGGCGACCGGCAGATCGTGATCGCCGCCGTCGGCTACACGATCTTCGCCGGGCTCGCCGTCACCCAGCCCCTCAAGGGCGCCCTCGACTGGCTCGTACCCCCGCTCTTCCGCGCCGCCGAGTACACCACCGTCCTCGTCCTGGCCGCCCGCTCCGACTCCCCGGGAGCCCTCCCGGCGGCGTTCGGGCTGGTCGCGGCGGTCGCCTACCATCACTACGACACGGTGTACCGCATTCGCGGCGGCACCGGCGCGCCGCCCGCCTGGCTGGTGCGCGTCACCGGCGGACACGAGGGGCGCACGCTCCTGGTGACCGTCCTCGCCGCCCTCCTCGCGGGCCGCGGCGACGACTTCACCCTGGCACTGACCGCCCTCGCGGCCGCCGTCGCGCTGGTGGTGCTCGTGGAGTCCATCCGCTTCTGGGTCTCCGCCGGAGCACCCGCCGTTCACGACGAAGGAGAAACAGCATGATCGGTCTCGTACTGGCAGCCGGTGCCGGACGGCGTCTGCGCCCCTACACCGACACCCTTCCGAAGGCCCTCGTGCCGGTCGACGGGGACACCACGATCCTCGACCTGACCCTGAAGAACTTCGCCGAGATCGGCCTCACCGAGGTCGCGATCGTCGTCGGCTACCGCAAGGAGGCCGTCTACGACCGCAAGGACGCCCTGGAGGCGAAGTACGGCCTCACGATCACCCTCGTCGACAACGACAAGGCCGAGGAGTGGAACAACGCCTACTCCCTGTGGTGCGCCCGCGAGGTACTCAAGCGCGGTGTGATCCTCGCCAACGGCGACACCGTCCACCCCGTCTCCGTCGAGGAGACCCTGCTCGCCGCCCGCGGCAACGGCCAGAAGATCATCCTCGCCCTCGACACGGTGAAGAGCCTCGCCGACGAGGAGATGAAGGTCATCACCGCCGAGGGCAAGGGCGTCCAGCGGATCACCAAGCTCATGGACCCGGCCACCGCCACCGGCGAGTACATCGGCGTCACCCTGATCGAGGCCGAGGCCGCCGAGGAGCTCGCGGACGCCCTCAAGGCCACCTTCGAGCGCGACCCCGACCTCTACTACGAGGACGGCTACCAGGAGCTGGTCAACCGCGGCTTCACCGTCGACGTGGCCCCCATCGGCGACGTCAAGTGGGTCGAGATCGACAACCACGACGACCTCGCGAAGGGCCGTGAGATCGCGTGCCAGTACTGACCCGGCTGATCCCGTCGCCGGTCGTCGTCGACATCCGCGGGGGAGCGCTGGACGACCTGTCCGCGCTCCTCGCGGACCAGCGGATCTCCAGCAACGGCAAGATCGCCGTCGCCATCAGCGGGGGCTCCGGCCTCAAGCTGCGCGACCGCTTCGCCGCCGAGCTGCCCGGAGCCGACTGGTACCCGGTCTCCGGCGGCACCATCGACGAGGCCGTGAAGCTCGCCGACGCCATGCGCGGCAAGCGGTACGACGCGGTGGTGGCCCTCGGCGGCGGCAAGATCATCGACGTGACCAAGTACGCGGCGGCCCGGGTCGGGCTGCCGCTGGTGGCCATCGCCACCAACCTGTCGCACGACGGGATCTGCTCCCCGATCTCCACCCTGGACAACGACAACGGGCGCGGCTCCTACGGCGTCCCCACCCCGATCGCCCTCGTCATCGACCTGGACGTGATCAGGGACGCCCCGGCGCGCTTCGTCCGCTCCGGCATCGGCGACGCGGTCTCCAACCTCTCCGCCATCGCGGACTGGGAGCTCTCCCACCGCGAGACCGGCGAGAAGGTCGACGGACTCGCCGCCGCCATGGCCCGCAGCGCGGGCGAGGCGGTGCTCCGGCACCCCGGCGGCATCGGGGACGACGACTTCCTCGTCACCCTCTCCGAGGGCCTGGTCATGTCCGGCATCGCCATGTCGATCAGCGGCGACAGCCGCCCCTCCTCGGGCGCCTGCCACGAGATCAGCCACGCCTTCGACCTGCTCTTCCCGGCCCGCGCGGCCAGCCACGGCGAGCAGTGCGGCCTCGGAGCGGCCTTCGCCATGCACCTGCGCGGTGCCCGCGAGGAGTCCGGTCTGATCGTCGAGACCCTGCGCCGGCACGGCCTGCCCGTCACGCCGGAGGAGATGGGCTTCACCGTGGACGAGTTCGTCCGGGCGGTGTCCTTCGCCCCGCAGACCCGACCGGGCCGCTTCACCATCCTCGAACACCTCGACCTGTCCGACGACGAGATCAGGGACGCGTACGCCGACTATGCACAAGCCATCGGTAGCTGAGCTCCGACCGGTCGTCCACCCCCCGGGCGTGAAGGACCGGCGCAGCGGCGAGCACTGGGGCGGCCGCCTCTACATGCGGGAGATCTCGCTGCGGATCACCCGGCAGCTGGCGAACACCCGGGTCACCCCCAACCAGCTGACCTACCTGATGACCCTCTTCGGGGTGCTCGCCGCCCCGGCGCTCCTCGTGCCGGGCATCCCGGGCGCCGTCCTCGGCGTGCTCATGGTCCAGCTCTACCTGCTGCTCGACTGCGTCGACGGCGAGCTGGCCCGCTGGAAGAAGCAGTTCTCGCTCGGCGGCGTCTACCTGGACCGGGTCGGCGCCTACCTGTGCGACGCGGCGGTCCTCGTCGGCTTCGGCCTGCGCGCCGCCGACCTGTGGGGCACCGGGCGGATCGACTGGCTGTGGGCCTTCCTGGGCACCCTCGCCGCCCTCGGCGCCATCCTGATCAAGGCCGAGACCGACCTCGTCGGCGTCGCCCGCCACCAGGGCGGCCTCCCGCCGGTCAAGGAGTCCGCCGCCGAGCCGCGCTCCTCCGGCATGGCGCTGGCCCGCCGGGCCGCCGCCGCGCTCAAGTTCCACCGGCTCGTCCTGGGGATCGAGGCCTCCCTGCTCATCCTGGTCCTCGCGATCGCGGACCAGGTCAGGGGCGACCTCTTCTTCTCCCGGCTCGGCGTCGCCGTCCTCGCCGGCATCGCCCTGCTCCAGACCGTGCTGCACCTGGTGTCGATCATGGTCTCCAGCAGGCTGAAGTGAGGCCGGCCGTGAGTACCCCGCTCAAGGTGGGCGCCGTCGTCATCACCATGGGCAACCGTCCCGACGACCTGCGCGCGCTGCTCGACTCGGTCGCCGCGCAGGAGGGCGACCCGGTCGAGGTCGTCGTCGTCGGCCAGGGCACCCCGGTCACCGGGGTGCCCGACGGGGTCCGCACCGTCGACCTGCCCGAGAACGTCGGCATCCCCGCCGGCCGGAACGTCGGCATCGAGGCCTTCGGCCCCGGCGGCACCGACGTCGACGTCCTGCTCTTCCTCGACGACGACGGACTGCTCGCCCACACCGACACCGCCGAGCTGGTCCGCCAGGCCTTCACCGCCGACCCGCGCCTCGGCATCATCAGCTTCCGCATCGCCGACCCGGAGACCGGCGCCACCCAGCGCCGGCACGTGCCGCGGCTGCGCGCCGCCGACCCGATGCGCTCCTCGCGGGTCACCACCTTCCTCGGCGGCGCCAACGCCGTCCGCACCAAGGTCTTCGCCGAAGTCGGCGGCCTGCCGGACGAGTTCTTCTACGCGCACGAGGAGACCGACCTCGCCTGGCGCGCGCTCGACGCCGAATGGATGATCGACTACCGTTCGGACATGGTGCTGCTGCACCCCACGACAGCACCCTCCCGGCACGCCTCCTACCACTTCAACGTGGCACGCAACCGGGTGTGGCTGGCCCGTCGCAATCTGCCCGCACCCCTGGTGCCGGTCTACCTCGGCGTCTGGCTGCTGCTCACTCTGGTCCGGCGGCCCTCGCTCCCCGCGCTGAAGGCGTGGTGCGGCGGATTCCGGGCGGGCTGGACCACCCCCTGCGGACCGCGCCGCCCCATGAGGTGGCGTACGGTGTGGCGGCTGACCCGGCTGGGTCGCCCCCCGGTCGTCTGACATCGTGGTACCCGACGTGCCGCGCATCTTGAACACGAAAGTTTCGACTTGTGAGTGACACACACCAGGGCGGGGCGGTCGCGACGAGCGCGCCCCCGTCCGTCGACGAGGGCCTGACCCCGGCCGACCTCGCCGCGAAGTACGGCCTCTCGGTCAGCGGCGCCCGGCCCGGGCTGTTCGAGTACGTCCGGGACCTGTGGAGCCGGCGCCACTTCATCCTGGCCTTCTCCTCCGCCAAGCTGACCGCCCAGTACAGCCAGGCGAAGCTGGGCCAGGTGTGGCAGGTGGCGACCCCCCTCCTGAACGCCCTGGTCTACTACCTGATCTTCGGGCTGATCCTGGGCGCAGGAAAGGGACTGTCCAAGGACGTCTACATCCCGTTCCTGGTCACCGGCATCTTCGTGTTCACCTTCACCCAGAGCTCGGTGATGGCGGGCGTCCGGGCGATCTCGGGCAACCTGGGCCTCGTCCGGGCCCTGCACTTCCCGCGCGCCACCCTGCCGATCTCCTTCTCCCTCCAGCAGCTCCAGCAACTGCTGTACTCGATGATCGTGCTCGTCGCGGTCGCGATCTCCTTCGGCAGCTACCCCTCGCTCCGCTGGCTGCTGCTGCTCCCGGCGCTGTTCCTGCAGTTCGTCTTCAACGTCGGCCTGGCGATGATCATGGCCAGAATGGGCGCCAAGACGCCCGACCTCGCCCAGCTCATGCCGTTCGTCATGCGCACCTGGATGTACGCCTCCGGCGTGATGTTCTCGATCCCCGCGATGCTCTCCGACAAGCCCGCCTGGATCGCCGACGTCCTCATGTACAACCCGGCGGCCGTCTACATGGACCTGATCCGCTTCTCCCTCATCGAGGGCTACGGCGCGGAGAACCTGCCGTCCCACGTCTGGATGACCGCCCTCGGCTGGGCCCTGGTCTTCGGCATCGGCGGCTTCGTCTACTTCTGGAAGGCCGAGGAGAGGTACGGCCGTGGCTGACACGAACCGGTCCAACGTTCCCACCGTCATCTGCGACGAGGTCCACATCGTCTACCGGGTCAACGCCGGCGGCGGGGGCAAGGGCAGCGCCACGGCGGCGCTCAGCCGGATCGTCGGCCGCGGCAAGGCCGAGGTCACCCGGGGCGTCCGCAAGGTCCACGCGGTCCGCGGCGTCACCTTCACCGCCTACCGGGGCGAGGCCATCGGCCTCATCGGCTCCAACGGCTCCGGCAAGTCCACGCTGCTGCGCGCCATCGCCGGGCTGCTCCCCACCGAGAGCGGCAAGGTCTACACCGACGGCCAGCCCTCGCTCCTCGGCGTCAACGCGGCCCTGATGAACGACCTCACCGGCGAGCGCAACGTGATCCTCGGCGGCCTCGCCATGGGCATGAGCCGCGAGGAGGTCCGCTCCCGCTACGAGGGCATCGTCGACTTCTCCGGGATCAACGAGAAGGGCGACTTCATCAGCCTGCCCATGCGCACGTACTCCTCCGGCATGGGCGCCCGGCTCCGCTTCGCCATCGCGGCCGCCAAGAACCACGACGTCCTCCTCATCGACGAGGCCCTCGCCACCGGTGACCGCAAGTTCCAGATCCGCTCCGAGGAGCGCATCCGCGAGCTGCGCAAGGAGGCCGGCACGGTCTTCCTGGTCAGCCACAGCAACAAGTCCATCCGGGACACCTGCGACCGGGTGCTCTGGCTGGAGAAGGGCCAGCTCCTCATGGACGGCCCCACGGACGAGGTCCTCAAGGCGTACGAGCGGGAGACCGCCCGCTGAGCGTCCCCGCCACAGGTTCCGCCCCCGCCGCAGCTCCCGCGCCGGGGGCGGTTCCCGTTCCGGCCCCAAAGACCGGTCCGGCGCCGATGTCTCAGAGTGTTCATCTATGCACTCAATGTCACTTCCGCTGCTCGAAGGGCCTCTTCGGTGCCTTCCCGTGCGGCGCGGGAGTGTCGTCGCCGGGTCCGCCCCCGCCGCGGTCGTCGCCGGGACACGCCCTCCCCGAATCCCCGTCCGTCCCGAACTCCCTTGATTCACAGGCTGATTGACGGCTTGATCGGACGAAGTTCCTGGTGCGCGCCACCCCGGAATGGCGACGGTCGTCGTACAACGTAAGCTGGACCGGTCTGTTTCGCGGCAAGTAGGGCGATACCCCACGGCCATCGGGCCGCCGGGCGGCGGCCCTACGGGCAGGGGTCGGCGGCGTGTCCGAAATAGGATGGATTGGGTCAGCAGTGTAGAACGGGAGACGTGACGGCCATGACGCAGAATCTCCAGCTCCACGAGGGTGTCGCCGTCCCTCCGTCGGGCAGCGACCGGTGACGGACCCCCGGCAGGCGCGCCCCGGCGCCACCTCGCGTGCCACACTCGGCAAGGCGGCGGACGAGAACTTCCCCGTCGCCCCCTTCTTCCTGCCCCGCGCCTGGCGCGACGACCTCATGGCCGTCTACGGCTACGCCCGGCTCGTCGACGACATCGGCGACGGCGACCTCGCCCCCGGCGGCGCCGACGCCCGGTACCTCGGCGTCGGCCCCGGGGACGCCGACGACCGGCTCGTCCTCCTCGACGCCTTCGAGGCCGACCTCCGCCGCGTCTTCGACTCCACCCCGCGCCACCCCCTGCTGCGCGCCCTCCGGCCGACCGTCGAGCGGTGCGGACTCACCCCCGAGCCCTTCCTCGGCCTGATCGCCGCCAACCGCCAGGACCAGCTGGTCGGCCGGTACGAGACGTACGACGACCTCCTCGCGTACTGCGCGCTCTCCGCCAACCCCGTCGGGCGCCTGGTCCTCGGGATCACCGGCACCGAGACCCCCGAGCGGGTCCGGCGCTCCGACGAGATCTGCACCGCCCTCCAGATCGTCGAGCACCTCCAGGACGTCGCCGAGGACCTCGGCCGCGACCGGATCTACCTGCCCGCCGAGGACCTCAAGCGCTTCCACGTCACCGAGGGCGACCTGGCCCGGCCCACCGCCGGGGCCTCCGTCCGCGCCCTGATCGCCTTCGAGGCCGAGCGGGCCCGGGAACTGCTCCACGCGGGCACCCCCCTCGTCGGCAGCGTCCACGGCCGCCTCCGCCTCCTCCTGGCCGGATTCACCGCCGGGGGACTCGCGGCCCTCGACGCGATCACCGACGCGGGATTCGACGTACTGACCGGCCCGCCCGGGCCCACCAAGCCGAGCCTGCTGCGCCGGGCGGGACAGGTCCTGCTCACGGCGCGGAGAGAGGGGTGACCGTGACCGTGGAGGGACAGCACCAGCCGTCCGCACCGGTACAGGCCGCCTACAGCTACTGCGAGGCGGTCACCGGGCAGCAGGCCCGCAACTTCGCCTACGGCATCCGGCTGCTGCCGGCCGAGAAGCGCCAGGCGATGTCCGCCCTGTACGCCTTCTCGCGGCGCGTCGACGACATCGGCGACGGCACGCTCGCGCCCGAGGCCAAGCGGGAGCGCCTGGAGGCCACGCGGGACCTGCTCGACCGGATCCGCTCCGACAAGATCGACGAGGACGACACCGACCCGGTCGCCGTCGCCCTCGCCGACTCCGCCCGGCGCTTCCCGATCCCGCTGGACGGCCTCGACGAACTCATCGACGGCGTCCTCATGGACGTCCACGGCGCCACCTACGAGACCTGGGACGACCTCAAGGTCTACTGCCGCTGCGTCGCCGGCGCCATCGGCCGCCTCTCCCTCGGCGTCTTCGGCACCCAGCCGGGCGCCCACGGCGCCGACCGCGCCCCCGAGTACGCCGACACCCTGGGGCTCGCGCTCCAACTCACCAACATCCTCAGGGACGTGCGCGAGGACGCGGAGAACGGGCGCACCTACCTGCCCGCCGACGACCTCGCCAAGTTCGGCTGCGGGGACGGCTTCGCCGGCCCCCTGCCCGAGGGCTCCGACTTCGCCGGGCTCGTCCACTTCGAAGTGCGGCGCGCCCGCGCGCTGTTCGCCGAGGGCTACCGGCTGCTTCCGATGCTCGACCGGCGCAGCGGCGCCTGCGTCGCCGCCATGGCGGGCATCTACCGGCGCCTGCTCGACCGGATCGAGCGCGACCCGGAGGCGGTCCTGCGCGGCCGCGTCTCCCTGCCGGGCCGCGAGAAGGCGTACGTCGCGGTGCGCGGCCTCTCCGGCCTCGACACCCGCCACATCGCCCGGCGCGACGTCAGGAGGCGCCCCCGATGACCCCGCCCGCGCCGACCCTCCCGGCCGCCCCGGCCCGCGCGACGACCGCCGGACCCGACACCGTCCTCCGGACGGCCACCGCCCGCACGGCGGCCCACGGGCCCGGGCCTGTCTCCCGTCCGGCCGCCCCCGCCCGCGCGGCGGCCCGGGAGGCCGGCACTCGCCCCCGTACGGCCACCGCTTCCGCCCGCGCGACGATCCACGGGACCGGTGCAGCCTCTCGTACGGACACCGCCCGCGCGGCGATCCACGGGCCCGGCGCCCGGCCCCGTACGGGCACCGCCCCCGCCGCAACCCCCGGTGTCGTTCCGGCGTCCCTGAGCACGGTCGGCGCGTACGGTCCGGGACCGAATCCGCCGGGACCGTCCGCGACGGGACCGGACACGACCGATCGATCGGAGGCCGCGTGACCCAGGACGCAACCGGGCAGGACGCCCGGCAGGCCCACGCCGTCGTCGTCGGCGGCGGGCTCGCCGGGACCACCGCCGCGCTCCGGCTCGCCGACGCGGGCCTCCGCGTCACCCTCCTCGAAGGCCGGCCCCGGCTCGGCGGCCTCGCCTTCTCCTTCCGCCGGGGCGAGCTGACCGTCGACAACGGCCAGCACGTCTACCTGCGCTGCTGCACCGCCTACCGCTGGTTCCTCGACCGGATCGACGGCACCCGCCTCGCCCCCGTCCAGGACCGCCTCGACGTGCCCGTCCTCGACGTCGGCCACCGCCGGGGCCCCCGGCTCGGCCGGATCCGCCGCGACGACCTGCCCGTCCCGCTCCACCTGGCCCGCAGCCTGGCGACCTACCCGCACCTCAGCGCCGTCGAGCGCGTGAGCGTCGGCCGGGCCGCGCTCGCCCTGAGCCGGCTCGACCCCGCCGACCCGGCCCTCGACGGCATCGACTTCGCCACCTGGCTCGGCCGCCACGGCCAGTCCCCGCGCGCGGTCGAGGCCCTGTGGGACCTCGTCGGCGTCGCCACCCTCAACGCCACCGCCCCGCACGCCTCCATGGGCCTGGCCGCCATGGTCTTCAAGACCGGGCTCCTCTCCGAGCCCGGCGCCGCCGACATCGGCTGGGCCCGCGTCCCGCTCGGCGAACTCCACGACACCCTGGCCGGCAAGGCCCTCGCCGCCCTCGGGGTGCGCACCGAACTGCGCACCAAGGCCGAGCGGATCTCCCGCGCGGACGACGGCCGCTGGACCGTCGAGGTGCCCGGCGAGACGATCGAGGCCGACGCCGTCGTCCTCGCCGTACCGCAGCACGAGACCCACGCCCTGCTGCCCGAGGGCGCCCTCGACGACCCCGACCGGCTCCTCGACCTCGGCACCGCCCCCATCCTCAACCTGCACGTCGTCTACGACCGCAAGGTCCTGAAGCGGCCCTTCTTCACCGCCCTCGGCTCCCCGGTGCAGTGGGTCTTCGACCGCACCGACGCCTCGGGCCTCACGGGCGGCGGCCAGTACCTCGCCGTCTCCCAGTCCGCCGCCCAGGACGACATCGACGAACCCGTCGCCGTCCTGCGCGAGCGCTACCTCCCGGAGCTGGAGCGGCTGCTGCCCGCCGCCCGCGGCGCCGGGGTGCGCGACTTCTTCGTCACCAGGGAGCGGACGGCGACGTTCGACCCCGCCCCGGGCACCGGCCGGCTCCGCCCCGGCGCCCGCACCCGGGCACCGGGCCTCTACCTGGCCGGAGCCTGGACCGCCACCGGCTGGCCCGCGACCATGGAGGGGGCCGTCCGCAGTGGTTTCAGCGCCGCGGGCGCGGCGCTCTCCGCCCTCGGCCGCCGCCATGACCATCCGCTGCAGGAGGCGGTATGAGTGTGAGTACCGGAACAAGAGGAGAGACCGTGCCGACAGCGCCGCCGGGACACCCGGCCGTCGACACCGCGGACGTGTCCGCACTGCTGGAGCGGGGACGGGCCCTGTCCACCCCCGTACTGCGGGCGGCCGTCGACCGCCTCGCGCCGCCCATGGACACCGTGGCCGCCTACCACTTCGGCTGGATCGACGCCCAGGGCAACCCGGCCGACGGCGACGGCGGCAAGGCCGTCCGCCCCGCGCTCGCCCTGCTGTCGGCCGAGGCCGCGGGCGCCGCGCCCGAGGTCGGGATCCCCGGCGCCGTCGCCGTGGAACTCGTCCACAACTTCTCGCTGCTCCACGACGACCTGATGGACGGCGACGAGCAGCGCCGCCACCGCGACACCGTGTGGAAGGTGCACGGCCCCGCGCAGGCCATCCTCGTCGGCGACGCGCTCTTCGCCCTCGCCAACGAGCTGCTCCTCGAACTCGGCACCGTCGAGGCCGGGCGGGCCACCCGCCGGCTCACCACGGCCACCCGCAAGCTGATCGACGGGCAGGCCCAGGACATCTCCTACGAGCACCGCGAGCGGGTTACCGTCGAGGAGTGCCTGGAGATGGAGGGCAACAAGACCGGCGCCCTCCTGGCCTGCGCCGTCTCCATCGGCGCCGTCCTCGGCGGGGCCGACGACCGGACCGCCGACAAGCTGGAGGAGTACGGCTACCACCTCGGCCTCGCCTTCCAGGCCGTGGACGACCTGCTCGGCATCTGGGGCGACCCGGAGTCCACCGGCAAGCAGACCTGGAGCGACCTGCGCCAGCGCAAGAAGTCGCTGCCCGTCGTCGCCGCCCTCGCCGCCGGCGGACCCGCCTCCGAGCGGCTCGGCGAGCTGCTCGCCGCGGACGCCAAGTCCAGCGACTTCGACTCCTTCTCCGAGGAGGAGTTCGCCGCGCGGGCCGCCCTCATCGAGGAGGCCGGCGGCCGGGAGTGGACCGCCCAGGAGGCCCGCCGCCAGCACGCCGTCGCGATCGGTGCCCTGGACGAGGTCGACATGCCCGCCCGCGTCCGGGCCCAGCTCACCGCCCTGGCCGACTTCGTGGTCGTACGGAAGAGATGATCACCATCACCCTGATATGAGTTCGCGGTCGCCGGCCGGTGCCACCCGGCGCCGGCCGACGGCAGACCCGCAGGAGCAGAAGGAAACAGACTGCGCGAAGGGGAAGCCATGACAGCGACGACCGACGGAAACGCCGGGGCCGTGAGCCCCCGGACGGCCGTGGCCGGCAAGACGACCGACACCGCTCTCCCGGAGGGGCCCGACCCCGCCCCGGGAAGACTCGACGAGACCGCCGCGCGGGCCGCGGCACGCGCCGCCGAGCACCTGCTCGCCCGCCAGGATCCGGCGGGCTGGTGGAAGGGCGACCTGGAGACCAACGTCACCATGGACGCCGAGGACCTGCTCCTCCGCCAGTTCCTGGGCATCCTCGACCCCGACACCACCCGGGCCGCGGCCCTCCACATCCGCCGCGAACAGCGCGAGGACGGCGCCTGGGCCACCTTCTACGGCGGACCCGGCGAGGTCTCCGCCACCGTCGAGGCCTACGTGGCCCTGCGCCTCGCGGGGGACCCGCCCGAGGCCCCGCACATGGCCCGCGCCTCCGCCTGGGTCCGCGCCCGCGGCGGCATCGCGGCCGCCCGGGTCTTCACCCGGATCTGGCTCGCCCTCTTCGGCTGGTGGCGCTGGGAGGACCTGCCCGAGCTGCCCCCGGAACTGCTCTTCCTGCCCAAGTGGTTCCCGCTCAACATCTACGACTTCGGCTGCTGGGCCCGCCAGACGATCGTGCCGCTCACCGTGGTCTCCGCGAAGCGCCCGGTCCGCCCCGCGCCCTTCCCCCTCGACGAGCTGCACACCGACCCGGCCCGCCCGAACCCGCCCCGCCCGCTCGCCCCGCTCACCGGCTGGGACGGGCTCTTCCAGCGGCTCGACAAGGCGCTGCACCTCTACCACCGGGTGGCCCCCCGCCCGGTGCGCAAGGTGGCCATGGACCTCGCCGCGCGCTGGATCGTCGAGCGCCAGGAGAACGACGGCTGCTGGGGCGGCATCCAGCCCCCCGCCGTCTACTCGATCATCGCCCTCCACCTCCTCGGCTACGACCTCGGCCACCCCGTCATGCGGGCCGGCCTGGAGTCCCTCGACCGGTTCGCCGTCCGGCGCGAGGACGGCTCCCGGATGGTCGAGGCCTGCCAGTCCCCGGTCTGGGACACCTGCCTCGCCACCATCGCCCTCGCCGACGCCGGGCTCCCGCCCGACCACCCGGCCCTGGTGAAGGCCGTCGACTGGATGCTGGACGAGGAGATCACCCGGACCGGCGACTGGGCGGTGCGCCGGCCCGGACTCCCGCCGGGCGGCTGGGCGTTCGAGTTCCACAACGACAACTACCCCGACATCGACGACACCGCCGAGGTCCTGCTCGCCCTGCGCCGGGTCCGGCACCCCGACCCCGCCCGGGTCGAGGGCGCCGTCGCCCGGGGCGCGCGCTGGACCCTCGGGATGCAGTCCCGCAACGGCGCCTGGGGAGCCTTCGACGCCGACAACACCAGCCCCTTCCCCAACAAGCTGCCCTTCTGCGACTTCGGCGAGGTCGTCGACCCGCCCTCCGCCGACGTCACCGCCCACGTGGTGGAGATGCTGGCCCACGAGGGCCTGGCCCAGGACCCGCGCACCCAGCGGGGGATCGAGTGGCTGCTCGCCGAACAGGAGCCGCACGGCGCCTGGTTCGGCCGCTGGGGCGTCAACCACGTGTACGGGACGGGCTCGGTGCTCCCCGCCCTCGCCGCCGCCGGGATCCCCGCCTCCCACCCGGCGGTCCGCCGGGCCGTCGCCTGGCTCGGCTCCGTGCAGAACGAGGACGGCGGCTGGGGCGAGGACCTCCGCTCGTACGACGACGCGCAGTGGGTCGGGCGCGGCGCCTCCACCGCCTCCCAGACCGCCTGGGCGCTGATCGCCCTGCTCGCCGCGGGCGAGCGGGAGACCGAGCCGGTCCGGCGGGGCGTCGCCTGGCTCGCCGCGACCCAGCTCCCGGACGGCTCCTGGGACGAGCCGTACTTCACCGGCACCGGCTTCCCCTGGGACTTCTCGATCAACTACCACCTCTACCGCCAGGTCTTCCCCCTGACGGCGCTCGGCCGCTACGCGTACGGGGAGCCGTCGCCCCGCAAGGAGGGCTGATGGGCCGCGCGCCGGGCCCCGGCGCCGCCGCCCCGCCGCTGCTCATCGCCTGCGCGCTGGGCATCGAGCAGCTCGCGCTGCGCAGCGGCGACCGGGGCGGCGCCCCCGGCCCGGTCACCGTGCTGCGGACGGGCATGGGCCCCGAGCGGGCCCGGGAGGCGGTCTCCCGGGCGCTGGGGGAGCGGCATAGGTGGGACGCGGCCGTGATCGCCTCCGGGTTCTGCGCGGGCCTCGCCCCGGGGATGCACCCCGGGGACCTGGTCGTCGCCGACGAGACCCGGGGGCCCGACGGCACGACCTCGTGCACCGGCACGGACCTGCTGGTGAAGGCCCTGGTCAAGGCGGTGCCGGGCCGGTCCGTGCACGTCGGCCCGCTGAGCGGCTCCGACCATGTGGTGCGGGGCCCCGAGCGGGCCGCGCTGCGCGGCACCGGCGCGATCGCCGTCGACATGGAGTCCGCCGCGACCCTGCGCACCGCACGGGCCGCCGGAGCCTTCGGGGAGGGGCCGGGCGCGCGTCCGGTTGCGGCCGTCCGGGTGGTCGTGGACGCTCCAGAACATGAGCTGGTCCGTATTGGCACGGTGCGCGGGGGAATATCAGCCTTTCGCGTCCTTCGTGCCGTCCTTCCCGCTTTCTTCGAATGGCACCGTTCTTTGCTGCTCCCCAGGAGGTGAGCGAGTTATGGCCATGCCGCTCCGTCAGTCCATCCGGGTCGGGACCTACCTCTTCGAACAGAAGCTCCGCAAGCGGGACAAGTTCCCGCTGATCGTCGAGCTCGAACCGCTCTTCGCCTGCAACCTCAAGTGCGAGGGCTGCGGGAAGATCCAGCACCCGGCGGGTGTCCTCAAGCAGCGGATGCCGGTCGCCCAGGCGGTCGGCGCGGTCCTGGAGTCCGGCGCCCCCATGGTGTCCATCGCGGGCGGCGAGCCCCTGATGCACCCTCAGATCCACGAGATCGTCCGCCAGTTGGTGGCGCGGAGGAAGTACGTCTTCCTCTGCACCAACGCGATGCTGCTCCGCAAGAAGCTGGAGAACTTCACCCCCTCCCCGTACTTCGCCTTCGCCGTGCACATCGACGGGCTGCGCGAGCGGCACGACGAGTCCGTGGCCAAGGAGGGCGTGTTCGACGAGGCGGTGGCGGCGATCAAGGAGGCCAAGCGGCGCGGCTTCCGGGTCACCACCAATTCGACCTTCTTCAACACCGACACCCCGCAGACCATCATCGAGGTGCTCAACTTCCTCAACGACGACCTCGAGGTCGACGAGATGATGATCTCGCCCGCCTACGCCTACGAGAAGGCTCCCGACCAGGAGCACTTCCTGGGCGTCGAGCAGACCAGGGAGCTCTTCAAGAAGGCCTTCGCCGGCGGGAACCGGCGCCGCTGGCGCCTGAACCACTCGCCGCTCTTCCTGGACTTCCTGGAGGGGAAGGCGGACTTCCCCTGCACCGCCTGGGCCATCCCGAACTACTCCCTCTTCGGCTGGCAGCGGCCCTGCTACCTGATGAGCGACGGTTACGTCCCCACGTACCGCGAGCTCGTCGAGGAGACCGACTGGGAGAAGTACGGCCGGGGCAAGGACCCGCGCTGCGCCAACTGCATGGCGCACTGCGGCTACGAGCCCACCGCCGTCCTCGCCACCATGGGCTCCCTCAAGGAGTCCCTGCGCGCGGTCCGGGAGACCGCCTCCGGGAACAGCAGGTGAGCGGCGCGTGACCGGCGGCGGCTTCGACCTGCGGGGGCTGCTCGCCGAGCGCGGCGGCGAGCGGTACGAGCTGCACGCCCGGTACCTCAACCCCCAGCTCCCGCGGATGCTCCGCACCCTCGGCTTCGACAAGGTCTACGAGCGGGCCGAGGGCGCGCACTTCTGGGACGCCGACGGGAACGACTACCTGGACATGCTCGCCGGCTTCGGCGTGATGGGCCTCGGACGGCACCACCCCGTCGTCCGCAAGGCCCTCCACGACGTCCTGGACGCCGATCTGGCCGACCTCACCCGCTTCGACTGCCAGCCGCTGCCCGGCCTCCTCGCCGAGCGGCTGCTCGCCCACAGCCCCCACCTGGACCGGGTCTTCTTCGGCAACAGCGGCACCGAGGCCGTGGAGACCGCCCTGAAGTTCGCCCGGTACGCCACCGGACGGCCCAGGATCGTCTACTGCGACCACGCCTTCCACGGGCTCACCACCGGCTCCCTCTCCGTCAACGGCGAGCGGGGCTTCCGGGACGGCTTCGCCCCGCTCCTGCCGGACACCGCGATCGCCCTCGGCGACCTCGACGCCCTGGAGCGGGAGCTGCGCAAGGGGGACGTGGCCGGCTTCGTCGTGGAGCCGATCCAGGGCAAGGGCGTCCACGCGGCGCCGCCCGGCTTCCTGCGCGCCGCCGGGGAGCTGCTGCGCCGGCACGGCGCCCTGCTGATCGCGGACGAGGTGCAGACCGGTCTCGGCAGGACCGGCGACTTCTACGCGTACCAGCACGAGGAGGGCGTCGAGCCGGACCTGGTCTGCGTCGCGAAGGCGCTCTCCGGCGGCTACGTGCCGGTCGGCGCCACCCTCGGCAAGGACTGGATCTTCAAGAAGGTCTACTCGTCGATGGACCGGGTCCTGGTCCACTCCGCGAGCTTCGGATCGAACGCGCAGGCCATGGCCGCCGGGCTCGCCGTCCTCTCCGTGATGGAGGACGAGGGCACGGTCGCCCGCGCGCGCCGGATCGGCGACCTGCTCTCCGGCCGCCTGAAGGAGCTGGTGCCCCGGTACGAGCTGCTCCACGAGGTCCGCGGGCGCGGTCTGATGATCGGCGTCGAGTTCGGCAGGCCGTCCTCGCTCGGCCTGCGCGGCCGCTGGACGGTGCTCCAGGCGGCCCGCAAGGGCCTCTTCGCCCAGATGGTCGTCGTCCCGCTGCTCCAGCGGCACAGGATCCTCACCCAGGTCTCCGGGGACCACCTGGAGGTGATCAAGCTGATCCCGCCGCTCGTCGTCGACGAGGCGGACGTGGACCGGTTCGTCACCGCCTTCACGGCGGTCATGGACGAGGCCCACGGCGGGGGCGGCCTGATGTGGGACTTCGGGAAGACCCTGGTCAAGCAGGCGGTCGCGCAGCGCTGACCTGAAACGACCCTCCGGGTTTTGCCTCTGGGGCAAGAAACTTGCCCCGGAGGCACG
The DNA here is from genome assembly GCF_044760185.1 of Streptomyces sp. NPDC098101. Classification (NCBI taxonomy): domain Bacteria; kingdom Bacillati; phylum Actinomycetota; class Actinomycetes; order Kitasatosporales; family Streptomycetaceae; genus Streptomyces; species Streptomyces sp. NPDC098101. The sequence continues at coordinate 622,639 of NZ_JBIWAS010000001.1, forward strand.
ATCCTGGCGGAATGGGGGCATGGACCACGTCCCCGGGGACACCTCCCCGGACCCCGCCACCTCCGGCGTCCTGCCCGACGTCGCACCGCAGCTGCGGGCCCTGCGCCGCCGCCGGGGGCTCACCCTGGAGGCCGCCGCCCGGCGGGCCGGCCTCTCGCCGGCCCACCTCTCGCGCCTGGAGACGGGGAACCGGCAGCCCTCGCTGCCGATGCTGCTCGCCCTCTCCCGCACCTACGGTACGACGGTCTCCGAGCTCCTGGGAGAGGCGCCCCCCGAGCGCGATCCCGTCGTCCGGGCCGGCCGCTCCGAACCCGTCGAGGCCGACGGCTGGATCTACCGCCAGGCGGGCGGCGCCGGGCGCGCCCTCCAGTGCCTGCGGGTCCACGTGCCGTACGCCACCCGGGACGACATCGTGCGCGTGCACCCGGGGGAGGAGTGGATCCACGTCCTGGAGGGCCGGGTGCGGCTCGTGCTCGGCGAGGCGGTCCACGTCCTCGATCCCGGGGACGGCGCGCACTTCGACTCGCTCACCCCGCACCGGATCGGCGCCGCCACCCCCGGCGGGGCCGAGCTGCTCTTCGTCCACACCCTGCTGCAGAGCCCCGTCGCCGAGCTGTGCCTCGGCGACGGGACCCCGCACCGGCGCTGACCGCCGTAACGATCCGCCGTGGCGATCCGTCGTGCCGATCCGCTTCGGCGATCCGCCGTAACGATTCCCCTGTGACGATTCTTCAGGAAAGGACCGACATGTCCGAGAAGTCCGCACCCGTCACCGGCGAGGAGCGCGGGGAAGGCAAGTTCCCCAAGGGCCTGGTGCTCCGTCTCTTCGCCTACCTGATCGCCGGTCACCTCTTCGCCGGCTTCCTCTACCTGCTCTTCGCGATGGGCGCGAAGTAGGGCCCCCGGGAGGCGCCGCCCCTCCTACGCCCCGGTGACCAGGCGCTCCCGCAGCCGCTCACGGGTCTCCGGGGACAGCTTCAGGCCCCCGGAGAAGTAGGCGTCCACCGAGCCCCAGGTCGTCTCGATGGTCTCGAAGGCCGCCAGCAGGTACTCCGCCCGCGCGTCGAAGAGCGGGGCCAGCAGCTCCATCACCTCGGGCCCCATGGCGTCCGGGGCGGTGGAGCTGCGGCGCACCTTGTAGCGGCGGTGCGGCTCGTTCGACTTCACGTAGTCGGCCTCGATCGCCGTCCGCTCGACTCCGACGGCGAGCAGGGTGATCGCGACGGCGAGCCCGGCCCGGTCCTTGCCCGCCGCGCAGTGCATCAGGGCCGGGACGCTCTCCTCCGCCATGGAGTGCAGGATCCGGCTGTGCTCCGCGGTCCGCTCGACCACCATCCGCCGGTACGAATCGGACATTCGGGCCGCCGCCTTGCCCTCGCCGAGGATCTCCCGCAGCTGCGCGGTGTCGCCGTCGCGCACCAGCTTCCAGAACTCCTTGCCGTCGGCCGGGTCGTTGAGGGGTATGTTCACGTTCCGTACGCCGGGCAGCTCGACGTCCGGGCCCTCGATCCGCCGGTCGGCCTCGTTGCGGAAGTCGAAGACCGTGTGCAGCCCGAGGCCGGCGAGGAAGGCGGCGTCGCTCTCGGTCGCGTGGGCGAGGTGGCCGCTGCGGAAGAGCCGGCCGGGGCGGACCGCCCGCCCGTCCGTCGTCGGCAGGCCGCCCACGTCCCGGAAGTTGCGGACCTCCGCCAGCTCGGGCTCGGCGGCTTCGATGGGCGGGACCTGCGGCAGCTGCTGCGTCACGGATGCTCCTGGAGAGTCGGCGTTCGGGTGCCCGACGAGAAATCGGTTCCGGGGGCAATCATCCGGGCGGGAAGGGCGCGGCGCATCCCCTCGGACGGGAATGGGCAATCTGTCCGAATTGGCACGTTGGATATAACGCGCCCTGTTTACGGACGAGATGGGTTTCGGTGCGTGAGCAGGGTCATAGAAGTGACGGATCGTGGCCGGAGGCCCGCCGCAATCCCCTTACGGGAAAAGGGAGTCGAAGGACCGTCATCCACGGAGGGTGACCGGAATCCCGGGGGAACGATCTAGGGCGGAATGCCGGGACAAAACAGCGGCTTGTTCGCGCCGACCCCGCTCGTCTAGCGTCACGGTCAATCCGGACGGACCGCCTAATCCTGCCACCGCCCGGAATTCCACCCATCCCATGCGTGGCAGGAGCGGGGGACCCAGGAAGTACGCCGGTCCCGCGATGCAGGACGGCTCGGGGTGAAGCCGCGCGCGAGCGCGGCCGGGCATCTCCAGTCCGAACCCGACAGCTCACCTCGCAGGCGCCGGAGAGGATTCGCCATGCCCGCGAAGGGTAAGCACCGCCGTCCCAAGAGCAACCCCCTCACCCGCGGATTCGCCGCCGCCGGTACGGGAGGCGCCGTCGTCGCCCTCCCGCTCCTCGGCGCCACCGGGGCCCACGCCGCCGAGCAGGCCGCCCCGGCCGCCGCCTCCGTCCGGTCCGCCGTCACCGCGCACGCCGTCGCGGCGAAGGCCGCCCCCGCGAAGCCCGCCGCGACGACCGGCCCCCGGACGTACTCCGTCGTCCCCGGCGACTACCTGTCGAAGATCGCCGCCGACCACCACCTGGAGGGCGGCTGGCAGAAGGTGTACGAGGACAACCGCCGGACCATCGGCGCGGACCCCTCCCTCATCCTGCCCGGCATGAAGCTCACCATCGGCGCCAAGGGCTCCGCCCCGGCCGGCCCGAAGAGCACCCCCAGCGCCCAGGAGTCCGGCAAGAACGGCGACGACGCCCCCCGCGCCTCCCGCGGCGAGAGCCGCCGCGCCGCCGCCCCGGCCACCGCCGCCGCCCCGAAGGCCGCCGAGAGCTCCACCGGCTCCACCGCCTCCTCGTCCGGCTGGGTCGCCCCCGTCACCGGCGGCTTCTCCACCCCGTACCGCGCCTCCGGCTCCATGTGGTCCTCCGGCTACCACACCGGCGTCGACTTCATCGCCTCCTCCGGCACCACCGTCCGCGCCGTCGGCGCCGGCACGGTCGTCTCCGCCGGCTGGAGCGGCTCGTACGGCAACGAGGTCGTCATCCAGCACGCGGACGGCAACTACTCGCAGTACGCCCACCTCTCCTCCCTCTCGGTCTCGGCCGGGCAGAGCGTCAGCGGCGGGCAGCAGATCGGCCTCTCCGGCTCCACCGGCAACTCCACCGGCCCGCACCTGCACTTCGAGATCCGCACCACGCCGAACTACGGCTCGGACGTCGACCCGCTGGCCTACCTGCGCCAGCACGGCGTCTCCGTCTGACGCGCACGCGGGAGACACCCTTTCCGACGGCCCGGCACATTCCATGCCGGGCCGTCGGCCTATTCCGACTTGGGCGAATCTTTATCGGTGGCATATGTCACCCGTCGTCAACCCCTCCTTACGGTCGCGTAGGTCACATGCGAAAGGGAAGGATGTGCCCCCGTGGCAGACGATTCGAGATCAAGAGACAAGAACGCATTCGGGTCGTACGCGGCGATCGGTGACAGCTTCACCGAGGGCGTCGGAGACCCCGGCCCCGACGGGACGTACGTCGGCTGGGCGGACCGCTTCGCGGTCCTGCTCGCCGACCAGCTGCCGGAGCACGACGCCTTCCGCTACGCCAACCTGGCCGTACGCGGGCGCCTCCTCGACCAGATCGTGGCGGAACAGGTCCCCCGGGCGAAGGAACTCGCCCCCGACCTGGTGACCTTCTGCGCGGGCGGCAACGACATCATCCGTCCCGGCACCGACCCGGACGACGTGGCCGAGCGCTTCGAGCGCGCCGTCGCCGAACTCACCTCCGCCGTCGGGACCGTCATGGTGACCACCGGCTTCGACACCCGCGACGTCCCCGTGCTCCGGCACCTGCGCGGCAAGATCGCCACCTACACCGCGCACGTCCGGGCCATCGCGGACCGCCACGGCTGCCCGGTCCTCGACCTGTGGTCCCTGAAGTCCGTCCAGGACCGGCGGGCCTGGGACGACGACCGGCTGCACCTCTCGCCCGAGGGGCACACCCGGGTCGCCCTGCGCGCCGCCCAGGTCCTCGGCCTGCCGGTGCCCGCCGACCCCGACCAGGTGTGGCCGCCGGTTCCGCCGCGCGGCTCCCTCGAAGTGCGCCGGGACAACATCCAGTGGGCGCGGGAGTACCTCGTCCCCTGGATCGGACGGCGGCTGCGCGGCGAGAGCTCCGGGGACCACGTCGAGGCCAAGCGCCCCGACCTGATGCCCCTCGGGGACCTCATGCCCCTGTAGCGGGCGGCGCGGCGGGGATCCGCTCCAGGACCCCGCCCGCGAACACGTCGTACAGCGGCAGCGTCTCCAGGTGGACGTAGCCGATGTGGCAGTCGCAGACGGCGAGGGGGCAGGCGCGGGGACGCAGGGCGGCGCGGTACGAGCCGTCGTACAGGTTCCCCAGCTCCGCCTTGACGAAGTGGCAGCGCCGCACCGTCCCCCCGCCGTCCACCGAGATCACCGACTCGCCGGTGCGGCAGGGCAGCCCCGCCGAGCGGTGCGGATGCCGGCTGTACGGGAAGAGCGGGTCGAGCTCCGTCCACCCGTCGGCCTCCGCGTCGGTGTACGCGTGCCCCTCCGCCGCGTTCACCCACAGGTACACGTGCGGCGGCAGCGCGTCCCGCAGCCGCCGCGCGTGCTCCCGGTGCTCGGGGAGCCCCACCACGCCGACGCTGAACCGGATCCCCCGCCCCGCCAGGTCGTGGCACTTGGCGAGGAAGCGCTCGTACGGCGTCTGCCCCGGGTGGTACGTGCACCACAGCGCCACGGCCTCCGGGTCCGCCTCCGCCAGCCAGTCGGTCCGGCAGCTCAGATTGGTCTGGATCGCCACCCGCTCGACGTGCGGCAGCCGGGACAGCTCGACCAGCGCCCGCCGGTACCAGGAGCGCACCAGGCCCTCGCCCCACGGCGTGAACAGGACCCGCAGCCGGTCCCCGGTCTGCGCGGCGGCCCACCCGGTGAACCGCTCAAGAGCGGCCCGGTCCGCGCGCAGCTGCTCGCGGCTGTCCCGGCGCTTGGCGAAGGGGCAGTACGGGCAGTCGTAGTCGCAGGAGGACAGCGGCCCCCGGTAGAGCAGAGTGAGGTCCACGGCCGCCCCCTACTTCGGCTCGTACGCGGCCATCGCGGCCCGCACCCCGGGGGAGAACAGCTCGGGACCGAGCCCGTCCGAGTGCGCGAGGCCCTCCGGCGAGAGCCGCAGCAGCCCCTCCGGCGCCTCCCCGTCCAGCCAGCCGAGCGCCTCGAACAGCCCCAGTTCGCCGGGGAAGTCCGCGAACGGCGAGGACCCGAACCGCTCCTCGTACCCGGCGACCGGCATCCCCTCCGCCTGGAGCAGCGACTGGAGCAGATGGCGCCGCCGCGCCTCCCCGGCGTCCACCCACCGGCCGACCCGGGCGCGCGAGAAGTCGCGGGTCTCCGTGTAGGCGTCGATGATCGAGCGGATCTCCCGCATGTCGACGGCGTAGTCGAAGGAGTAGTGCAGGGCCGAGGTGTACGAACGGGCCCCGCAGCCCAGGCCGATCATCCCGTCCGTCTGGCAGGCGTGGTCGTCCGGGCCCAGGGGCGCCGCGTCCCTCCGCCGGAACATCCGCATCGACACCTGCGCGTAGCCGCGCTCCAGGAGGTGGTCCCGGCCGTGCCGGTAGAGCCGCAGCCGCCGCTCGTCCCACTCCCGGTCGTCCTCCGGGGCCGTCCGGCCCAGACCGGTCAGCGGCCGGACGTACAGCGGGTACAGGTACAGCTCCTCGGGCCGCCAGGCCAGGGCCGCGTCGAGCGAGCGGCGCCAGGACTCCTCGGTCTGCCCGTCGATCCCGTAGATCAGGTCGATGTTGAGCACGGGGACGCCGGTGTCCCGGATCCGGCCGAGCGCCGCCTCGACGTCCGCGCGGCGCTGCGGCCGGACCGCCGCTCGCGCCTCGGCCTCCACGAAGCTCTGCACCCCGATGCTCAGCCGGGTCGCGCCCCGCTCCGCGAGCACCGCGAGCCGGTCGGCGGTCGCGGTCGCGGGCGAGGTCTCCACGGACAGCGGCACCGCCCGCAGGTCCGCCCCCATGCGCCGCTCCGCGATGTCGCAGAGCCGCTCCAGCTCGGCGGCGGTGAGGAAGGTGGGCGTGCCGCCGCCGAACGCAGCCGTGGCGAACCGCACCGGCTCCCCGTCCCCGAGGGCCTCGCGCACGGCGGTCGCCTGCCGGTCGAGGGCGTCCAGATAGCGGGTGGTCAGCTCGCCGGGGGCGCCGATCCGGGTGAAGAGGTTGCAGAAGCCGCAGCGGACCTCGCAGAACGGCACGTGCGCGTAGAGCGAGAGCGCGTCCTTCGGCTCCCCGGCCCAGAGCGCGGCGAGCTCCGGGGGCTCGGACAGCTCCCGGTAGGCCGTCTTGTGCGGATAGGCGTAGACGTAGCTGCGGTACGGGCGGGGGGTGAGGGCGCGGGTGCTCATGCGGCGGCCTCCTCGTCGGGTCCGTCGGTTCCGTCGGTTCCGTTGGGTCCCGGCAGGACGAACTGCGCGTACGGCACCGTCCACACGACCTCGTGGCCGAGCCGGTGGCCGGTGAAGCCGTCCTCCCCGTACGCGGTGCCGTGGTCGGAGCAGACGATCGCGAAACAGGGGCGGCGGGAGCTCATCGCGGCGAAGAGCCGCCCGATGTGCCGGTCGACGTACTCCAGGGCCGCCGCGTGCGTCTCCCGGGAGTCGCCCGCCTCGCGGGTCGCCCCCGGCAGGTGGAACCAGTTGGGCTGGTGCAGCGCGGACACGTTGACGAAGAGGAAGAGCCGCTCCTCGCGGGGGAGCCCGGCCACGACCTCCTCGGCCCGCTCGACCTGGGACTCGAACGAGGTCGGGGACGTGACGCCGAAGGAGGGCTCCCAGTGGCTCTCCCGGAAGAGGCCGGGGAACACGGTGCCGAGTGGCGGCCGCTTGTTGAAGAAGCCCACCCCGCCGACGCAGACCGTCCGGTAGCCCTCGCCCGCGAGGGCGGAGACGACGTCCGGGGTGTCGTGGACCCAGGTGCCGTCGGCGGTCGACTCGCTGCCCGCGAACCGGGCCGCGAACAGCCGGGGATGGGGCCCCTGCGCGGCCGGGGTCGGCAGGAAGCCGGCGAAGATCGCCTGGTGGGAGGCGTAGGTGAAGCTTCCCGGCGCGTGCCGCCGCTCCCAGGCGCCGCCGGGCAGGTGCCGGGCCAGGTGCGGGATGCGGCCCCCGGCCGCCAGCTCGGCGGCCACGTCGTACCGGAGCGTGTCGAGGGTGACCAGGAGCAGGTCGTGGCTGCCGACGATCGCGTTCATGTCGGGCTGGTTCACGCGGTGCTCGTTCCTGTGGTGCGGGCGGTTCTCGTCGTACGTGGGGCGTGCGCGGTACGGGGGAACTGCGCGGCCACCTGGGCCGCGTAGGTGTCGAGGCCCTCGGCCCCGCCGCCGGGCAGGCCCGTGAGCCGGGGCAGCAGGTCGCCGAAGGCGTTGACCTCGCCCACGGCGAAGCGGCGCCAGCCGGACGCGGGCAGCAGGTCGACGCCCACGCACCGGGTGCCGGGGAACGCGGCGGCGGCCCGCTCGCACACCTCCAGCGCGTCCGTCCACCGCCCGCCCGCGGCGGCGATCGCGGCCCGGGCCGCGTCCAGGTCGCCCCGGGCCCCGCCCAGGTGCAGATTGGTCAGGGGGGAGCGGCTGGTGCGGAGCACCGCGTGGGTGGCCCGCCCGTCGATCACCACCACCCGCAGGTCGGCGGCCCGCCCGTCCTGGACGGCCTTCGGCAGCCACCGCTCGACGTGCAGGCCGTCGGGGGCCAGGGCGTCCACGATCGCGGCGACCTCGCGCTCGCTCGTGTAGCGCCGCACCCGCAGGGAGTTGAAGAGCCGCCCGGCCGGATCGCGCTCCACCGAGGTGGTGGCCCGGACCCGGCCCGCGCCGTTCGTCTCCACCGCGAGCACCCCCGAGGCGGAGGAGCCGTGCGCGAGCTTCACGAACACCCGGCGCATCCCCGCCCCGGCCGTCAGCGCCCGGACGTCCGCCCAGCCGCGCACGGCCGGCGCGGCGGAGCCGGAGGTCGGCGACGCGGGCACCGGCACGCCCGCCTCCCGCAGCCGGCCGTGGGTCAGCCGCTTGTCGAACAGGACCGGCAGCTCGGCGGGGTCGTCGACGAGGACGGCCCCCGCCTCCCCGACGCTCTCGGCGAGGCCCGCCACGGCGGCGGTGAACCGCCCGTACCAGCGGCCGGTGCCCTCGACCCGGGTCGGATCGCCGACCCCGCGCAGCAGCAGGTCGGCCTCCGGGTCCTCGCCGGGCGAGTCCAGGCGCACGGTCTCGCCCGCCGCGAACCGGGCCCGGCCCCGCAGCACGTCCGGCCAGGACACGACCCGCGCCCCGGGCAGCCCGGCGGACCGCAGCGCGTCCTGGAAGAACGCGACGCGGCGGCCCGCCGGGACGCCGACGACCACGGGGCGCGGGCCGGAGGTCATTCGGCGACCGCGACGTACCGGTGGGCCTCGCCGTCGCCCTCGTCCTCCGACGTCTGCGGGTCGTCCATGACCACGGTCACGCCGTGCGGGACGAGCGCGGCCCGCAGCCGCTCCCGCATCGGCTCCGAGAGGTAGTGGTGCGAGAGGTCGAGGTGCGCGAGGTGGGTCAGCGGCTGCCCGTCGAGCAGGGCCCGCGCGCCCTCGTCCGTGAGCACGCCCATGGACAGGTCGAGCCGCTCGATCCGGGCCACGACGGGCGCGCCCGCCACGGCGGCGGCGACGGCGTCCTCGATCACGCTGTTGCGCAGGGCCAGGCGGCGCAGGGCGGGGAAGGACGTGCCGGCGAGCAGCGGCGCCAGGTCCTCGGGCGTGCTGTCCCCGCCGTACTCGTCGGTGCCGAGCCAGAGTTCCAGGTCCGCCAGGGCGGGCAGGTCGCTGCCGACGATCCCGCGCACGACCTCGGCGCCCAGGCCGCCCGTCTCCACCGTCAGGGTCTCCAGGGCGGCGTGCCGGACCGGCGGGAAGGCCAGGTCGGTGCCGCCGCGCACCCCCAGCCCGCGCAGCGCCGGATAGGCGGCGAGCAGCGGCGTCACGTCGGACTGGACGATCCAGGAGATCTCGCAGTCCTCGAAGGTCATGTCGCCGAGGAAGACCGCCTCCAGGCCGGTGAGCCGGTTGTTGGCGCCCATCAGGGCGGTGACGACGTCGGCGGACGAGGTCTCGTACGGCTCGTCCCAGCCGCCGACGACGAGCGCGCGCACCCGGGAGGCGTCGACCGTCTTCAGGAACCGCTCGAAGCGCGGGCCCCACTCCTCGTCCCCGGGGTCGGAGTACGTCGGCGCGGAGATCCGCCAGGCGACCCCGGCCGCGTCGGGCAGCTCGACCGGCGCGGCCGCGTCCGGGAACTCGAAGACGGGCAGGCCGTGGAACTCACGCAGGTGGTGGCCGATGGTCATGACGGTGCTCCAGAGGACGGACGGCGTGGGTCGCTGAACCCCTGAGTTCTACCAAGCGGCACCGACAGGGCCCAGCGCCGGGGGCCGTACGGGGCCGGGTCGGGCGGCGTGCGCGCCCCGGCCGGGGCCGATTGTCAGTGGCGGCCCCTAGCGTCGTTCTCGTGTTCGGCCGACCGCGCCGGACGGGGAGGGGACAGCCATGTACCGGCAGGGAGACGGCCGTTCCGGAGCGCGCGAGGACGGCGGCGGGGGAGCCGAGGGACGCCCGGGGCCGTCTCGTCCTCGCCTTCGGCGAGGTCACCGGGCACGCCCACGCGATCCCCGGCCCCGGCCGGCTCGTGCGGGAGCCGGGGCCCCACGGCCCCTTCCTGCTCGACCTGCCCGAGGGCGGCCGGGTGGTGCACGAGGAGCACGCCCCGATACCGCTGCCGAAGGGCTGGTACCGGGTGGTGCGCCAGCGGGAGTACGTGCCCGGCGCGTACCGGATCGTCGCGGACTGACGGACTGACGGACTGACGGACTGACGGACTGACGGACTGACGGACCGGTGGGCCGACGGGCCGACGGGCCGACGGATCAGGGACTTTGGGGGACACCGACATGAACAGCACCACCGCACAGGACACGTGGCGGGCCGTCGCCGCGGCCACCGGGCCCGCCGACCGCGCCGCCGCCGAGGCCGGCGTCCGGCTCGCCTACCGCACGGCGGGCCTCGCCCCGCCGGAGCGCGTCCTCTGGGCGGACTCGCCGCTCGCCGCCGTCGCGCTCCTGGACGGCCTGCCGGACCGGGGCCGCTCGGTACGGGAGGAGGTGCGCACCCGGCCGTGGGCCGAGGAGCGCCGCCGCCTCCACGACGCGCTCGGCCCGGCGGGCTGGGCGGCGCACTGGCAGTCGACGGGGGCGGTGCTCTGGGACCTCACCCGGGCCCTCGCCGACCGGATACGGACCGCGGTGACGGAGGCGCACGGGGCGGCGCACGGGGAGGCGGTGGCGGGCGGCGGACCGGGCGACGTCAGGCTGGTCCTGCTCGACGCCGTCCTCGGCCAGCACGACGCCGCCTGGCTCGCCGCCTTCGACGGGCACGGCGAGCGCCTCGCGGGACTCGCCGCCGTCGCCGCGCACGCGGGCTGGTGGTGGCCGTACGAGGACGTCGCCGTGATCTGCGAGCGGCCCGTCGAACTCCACCGCGACGAGGCCGGGCGCCTCGACCGGGGCGACGGGCCGGCGCTCGCCTACCCCGACGGGTTCGCCCTCCACGCCTGGCGGGGCATGACGGTCTCCGCCGCCTTCCTGGCCGGTCTGGCGGACCTCACCCCCGAGCGGATACGCGCCGAGGAGAACGCCGAACTGCGGCGTGTGATGCTGGAGCACTACGGCTACGACCGCTACCTCGCCGCCTCCGGGGCCCGGCACGAGCACCGCGACGAGACGGGCGCCCTGTGGCGGATCGAGCTGGCCGACGACGAGGACGTGGTGACGGTCGAGGTCGTCAACTCCACGCCCGAACCGGACGGCACCCACCGCACGTACTGGCTGCGGGTGCCGCCCACCACCCGGACCGCGCGGGAGGGCGTCGCCTGGACCTTCGGCCTCCGCCCCGAGGCGTACGAGCCGCTCGTCCAGACCTGAGCGGTGTGCCCCGGTAGCGGTACCCGGCTGGTACGGACAGGGGAAGGGGGACGCCGGTCAGGAGTGGCGTCCCGGACGCGGCGGCCCCGGGTGCTGGGATGTGCCCGCCGGAGCCCCGGCATCCACCCCCGAAGGGACCGCCTGTGACGACCCGCCGGCCACGCGCCGCCCGCACCACCCGTCTGCTCGCCGCCACCGCCCTGCTCGGCGGCCTCCTCGCCGGCACCGCCGCCCCCGCCCTGGCCGCCGCGCCGGGCGCGGCGGCCCTCCCCGCCGCCCTGAAGGCCGAGCCCGCCACGGTCACCGTCGCCGGGCACGGGCGCGCGTCCGCCGCGCCCGACCTGGCGATTCTGTCCATCGGGGTCGAGGCCAGCCGGGCGACGGCGAAGGAGGCGATGGCGGCGCAGAAGACCGCGGCCGAAGCCCTCCTCGCGGTGCTCCACAAGCAGGGGATCGCCGAGCGCGACATCCGCACCGACAGCCTCTCCCTGGCCCCGGTCTACACCCAGAGCGCCGAGGGGGAGAGCCGGGTGACCGGCTACCAGGCCGGTCAGGCCTTCTCCGTGAAGGTCCGTGACATCGACAGGACCGGGCAGGTCGTCGGCGCCGTCAACGACGCCACCCGGGACGCGGGCCGGATCAACGGCGTCGTGTTCGACGTGGCCGACCCGTCGGCGCTGCGGTCCAAGGCCCGGGAGGCCGCCTTCCGGGACGCGTACGACAAGGCGACGCAGCACGCCCGGCTCAGCGGCCACCGGCTCGGCCGGCTCGTCTCGCTGAGCGAGGGCGAGTCCGTGCGCCCCGGCCCGGGCGGGGCCGCCCCCACCCTCGCCGAGGACTCGGGCGTTCCCCTGGCCCCCGGCGAGATCGAGGAGCAGATCACGGTCTCGGCGGTCTTCGAGCTGCTCTGACGGCTGCTCCGACGGCCGCTTCGGCGGCTGTTCCTCCGGGGCGCCGGGCCACGCCGACCGGCTCCGGCGCCTCGGGACCCCTCCGGGCCGCCCGCTCCCCTCACTCCCGGCCCGCCCCGTCCGGAAGGTTCAGCTCCCGGGCGAGGGCGGCGTCGGCCCAGCGGAGCATCGCGGCGCGGGAGAGGGGGCCGGCGTAGGCGGTGGTCTGGACGGCGAGGCCGTCGAGGAAGGCGGTGAGCCGCCAGGCCGCCTCGGCCGGGTCCGGGCAGGAGAACTCCCCGGCGGCGGCCCCCTCCGCGATCACCCGGGTCAGCGCCGCCTTCCACTCCTGGTCGAGGGAGGCGGCGACCCGGCGCAGCTCCGGATCGCGCAGCGAGGCGGCCCAGCCCTCGATCCACAGGCGCCAGCCCTTGGCCTGCCCGGTCGGGGCGTACCAGCGGACCGCCGCCCGCAGCCTGCGCACCGCCGTGGAGCGGCGGCCGAGCAGCCGCCGCAGATGGGCGAGGTCGGCCTCGGCGGCGTGCGCGAAGGCGGCCGCGACCAGCTGTTCCTTGGAAGCGAAGTGGTAGAGCACGAGCGCGTTGCTCACGCCGAGCGCGGAGGCCACGTCGGCGATCCGCACGGCCGCGACCCCGCGCGCCTCGATCTGCTCCACGGCCGCCCGCAGCAGCTCCTCCCGCCGCTCGGCCACGCTCAACCGCACTCTCGTCACGTCCGGCAGCCTACACAGCACGTGACAAGGGCATGATCATTTATGGCTCCATCGGGTGACCGGGGCGACACCTTCCGTGACTTCTCGGGCTCACCGGAAGCCCTTCCTCCGCCGCCGCCCGCGCCGGGCGGCCCGCCCCGGGCGTTCGGCCGGGGGCCGCCCATAATGGAATGACCCCCAGAGATCAGGAGCTCCTGTGACCGGTACCGGCTCAGACCGTTCGTCGCGGGCCCGGCTGCGCGCCCTGCGCCCCGAGTCCTTCGGCGCGGATTCCACGGGCGAGCGCCTCGCCCGGATCCGGCGTTCGCCGAACTTCAGGGACGGGATCTTCCAGAACCCCGAGCAGGCCCGGCGCGGCCCCTCCGGTTCCACCGTCGAGCTCGCCAGGACGTACTTCGAGAAGGAGGGGCGCGCACGCCGGGCCCCCACCGGCGCGATCCCCGTCCACCCGACCACCGTGGCCGACCTGGCACGGCCCCCGGCCACCGGTCTGCGCCTCACCTGGCTGGGGCACTCCGGCGTCCTCGCGGAGATCGACGGCCACCGGGTCCTGTTCGACCCGGTCTGGGGCGACCGCTGCTCCCCGTTCCCGTTCGCCGGGCCCAAGCGGCTCCATCCGGTGCCCGTGCCGCTCGCCGCGCTCGGCCCGGTCGACGTGGTGGTGATCTCGCACGACCACTACGACCACCTCGACCTGCCGACGATCAAGGCGCTCGCCACCACCGACACGCTCTTCGCGGTGCCGCTCGGCGTGGGCGCGCACCTGGAGCGCTGGGGCGTGTCCGCCTCCCGGCTGCGGGAGCTGGACTGGAACGAGTCCACCGAGGTCGGCGCCCTGCGCCTGACGGCCACCCCGGCCCGTCACTTCTGCGGCCGAGGGCTGCGCAACAAGCAGCACACGCTCTGGGCCTCCTGGGTCGTGCGGGGACCGGAGCACCGGATCTTCCACAGCGGCGACACCGGGTACTTCTCCGGCTTCCGGGACATCGGGGCCGAGCACGGCCCCTTCGACGCCACCATGATCCAGATAGGCGCGTACTCGGAGTTCTGGACCGACATCCACATGACCCCCGCCGAGGGGACGCGCGCCCACCTGGACCTCCAGGGCGGCGGTCCGGCCGGTGTGCTGCTGCCGATCCACTGGGCCACCTTCAACCTGGCCCCGCACCCGTGGGCCGAGCCGGGGGAGTGGACGAAGGACGCGGCCGACGAGGCGGGCCAGGCGGTGGCGCTCCCCCGGCCCGGCGAGCCGTTCGAGCCTGCGGGGAAGCTGCCCGGGGAGCCGTGGTGGCGGGCGGTGTCCCATCCGATCGCGCGCCCGTGGCGCCGTCCTCGGCGGGCCGAGGTTGCGCCCGAACAGCGCAGCGACGATCTCGACCTGGCGGGCGACCGGTGACGTCGGTCGGGGGCGACCTTGCCGAGGTGGTGCGGATGCTGGAGCGTCTCCCGGCTGAAGGCCGTGACCGGGTGTGCCGGGCTTTGGACGGGGCGCCTCGCGAGGAGTGCTCGGTCAGCGCTCAGAAGTACAGGCCGTTGCCGACTGCGAGGGGATCGTCGCGAGTGGTAGTCCGGACGCGCATCGTGGACTGCGAGGCGGGCCTTTCTGGCTGGTCGTGATGACATGTGAAGCGGACCTGCGGGGTGGGTGCCGGGGGTCCGAGTGGCTCATCCTGGCAGCTGCAGCCGGACCCGCCGTCGTGCGCCTCCGCTTCGGCGGAGAGCACGGCCTCCCCGGTGTCGTCCACGGGCAGGCCGACGACCCGCCTCCGCCTGGGCAGAGGTGAGTGGATCCAGCAGCGCATTGCGACGGTCCAGAACCAGCCCTCTCCGCGCAAGCAGAGGGCACTTTGCGGGCACTGCGCGTGACGGGACGATCAGCACGACGGGAGCTGCGTCATCTTCTACCCGATCTCTCGGGAGCCTGCTGATCGTCACGTATGTCGAGGTCGGCGAAGCGAACTCGATCAACCGGTGGCGCGTCGTGTCACGCTGCGCTCCGTCGACGAGGAAGGAGCTCGTGAGACTCGCGTGGGCTTCACCAACTGACAGGAGGCTCCTCATGAAGTGAGGAGCCTCCTGTCGATCTGCGGACCGCATCTCTTCTGCCACACGTGGGCTGAGCGGATCACAGTGTGTGGGTCGGCCTGCCGGAATGGGCAGAGGGTTGCGAGAAGGGGCAGCGTATCGGGCCTATCGGGCTACCCCATGCTCCACACGGGGGACTCTTCAGAGCAAGTCTCGGTCCATGAAGTCCTCCGCCTCTTGCCAGGTAATGAAGGAACACTCACCCGTTTCCAGGTCGACGGAGACTGGGAGGTTTCCGCCTAGCCGGGCATCGTCGATCCCCCGGTCGAGGTAATCGGTGGTGTTGTAAGGCGCGATGAACCGGCCTCCGTCGGAGAAGCAGTACTCCTGGACGATCCTGACGTCGCTCGTGAGCCAGGCACGGCTTCGGTCGGCCAGGAAGGCCGCTGCTCGCTCCTCGGCTTGCTTCCGCTCGAGCATCTCAGTTCGTCCTCATGAGGTAGTAGTCCCTGTATCTCGGAGCCGCGGGGTTGGCCTTTCCGGTCTGGAAGTCGAGGAAGACCACCTTGCCGTTGATATTAGCGACGTTGAAGTAGTGGCCGACGCCGCTGCGGGGGAAAGCTGCCACGATTCCACGTGCTCCGGGACCCCAGCTTAGAAGGTCGGCGACGATGGGGTTCAGACCGCCCTTCTTCACGAACGAGCGTCCGGTGAGAGCTGACAGCTCTGCGAGTGTCATGGGGTGGTCAGCCCCTGGGACGCCATTCGGGTTCCGACCTCCCAGTAGGTCGTCTCCTGCAGTGGCGCAGAGCCCGCAGTTCCTCGTGCCGCCTTCGGGGTTGATGCGTTGCTTTGTCGAGGGGTGGTCGGGGGTGTAGTAGGGCAGACCGAAGCGGGTCTCGCTCGGTTCTCCGTAGTACCTGCCTCCTGTGGGTGGGGAGACAGCGTCCCGCTTCCATCCCTTGAGTCCGGTCACCCCTGTGAGTGCGACCTCTGCGGCGAGTTCTCCGGCGGCGGTGTTGTAGAGGTCGTAGAGGGCTTCGCATCCCTGGTCGCGGAACATTTGGGCCGCACGGTAGAGACGGTAAGCGGGTCGGACGGGGAGGTACTTGTCGAAGAAGGCACCGGCGCCGCCGTTGTTTCCGGTGATGCCGTTGTAGACGTCACCGACGAACTCGAAGGGCAGTTTGAAGCCCTTTACCAGACCGTCGCCGATGACTTCGGCTGCTTCACCGATGGAGTGAACCTTGTCGTCGGTGGGGTCGTCGGGGCTCCATCCGGTGGGGTCGGTGTAACGGGTGGGGGTGTTGTCGGCGTAGACGTAGGGCGAGACGGCGGGGGCTCCGGTGGTAAAGCCTGCGGGATCGGTGCCTGTGAGGCGGCCTTGGGCGGGATCGTAGTTGCGGGCGCGGAGGTAGTAGCCGGCGGCATCGGTGGTGGGTTCGGTGTAGGCACCGGTGTAGGTGAAGGGGTTGGCGGGCGGGTTGGTGGCTACGTCTGTCTTGGTGGCCTCGCCAAATGCGGTGTAGGCGTAGCGGATGCGGGCAGTGCCGGCCGTGTCGGTGACGTCGGTGATGGAGCCGAGTTGGTCGTGGTGGAGGTAGTAGCTCGTTGCTCCAGTCGTGACGGTCTGGGCCTGTCCGAGGGGGTTGTGCTGGTACTCGGCTGTCATCGTGCCTGCGGGTGTGTACTCGGCGCCGATGAGGCCAAGTGAGGTACTGGTGTCCCACGATGTCGTGCGCAGGGTGGTGGTTCCCTTTGCGGCCTTGGTGCGGTAGCCGTCGGCGTCGTAGGTGTAGTTGTAGGTGTCTGCACCTACGGTGACCGAGGAGAGCTGGTTCCTCGCGTCGTAGGCGAAGGTGGCGGCGCCGTTCGAGGTCTGGTTGCCGTCAGCATCGTAGGTGTAGGTGCGACTGGCGCCGTTTGCTGTCTGGCTGGTCAGCTGGTCGGCGTCGTCGTAGGTGTAGGTGGTGACGGCGCCGGCTTTTGTCTGGGTGGTGCGGTTGCCGACCGGGTCGTAGGTGTAGGTGGTGGCAGCTGCGGTGCTGGGGCAGGCGGTGGCCTGGGTGGTCGAGGTGCAGTCGGTGAGGAGCCGGTCGGCCTCGTCGTACGTGTAGTACTGGTAAGCGACTGGCTGGCCGGCGCGAGTGGCGGCGATGCGGCTGGTGCGGCCAGCGTCGTCGAGGGTGAGCTGCCAGCTCGCGAGGGTGTTGCTGCCCTTGATATTGCCGACCGAAGTTAGTCGGCCGGCGCGGTCATAGGACCGGTTTTCGGTGTGGCCGTTGCTCGCAGGCAGGACGGTGCTGGTGAGGTGGCCTGCGGGGTCGTAGGTGTAGGTGAGGGTGTCGGCTGCTCCGGTCTGGCTGGTGCGGCGGCCGTCGGCGTCATATCCGTAGGTGGTCCTGACGCCGCTGGCAGGACCGGTGGCGGTGAGGGCCCCGGTCAGTGTTCCCTTGCCGTCACCGTTCCATTTACGCAGTCGGCCTGCGTTGTCCGCGGTGACGATGCCTTGGTTGGTGGAGGAGCTGTAGCGGCCGACGGCGGGGAGTCCATAGGGGGTCCAGTCGTCGGACTGAAGGATGTAGGCGCCGAAACCGCCGGTGCCGTTGCCTGGATAGAAGCGCAATTTGTGGTTGGTGGCGTCGACGGCGAGGAAGTCGGCTTTGCCGTCGTTGTTGAGCTCGCCGGGTATCAGGCGCATGGCGCCCCAGCCGCCGCCGAGGTCGGTGCGGGCGGAGAAGCCGCCGGTTCCGTTTCCGGGATAGAGGTAGAGGTGGCTGTCGGCGGGGTTGATGGCGAGGATGTCGAGTTTTCCGTCGCCGGTGTACTCGAGAAGGTTGATGCGGTAGGTGCCCCAGCCGCCGCCGAGGTCGGTGCGGGCGGAGAAGCCGCCGGTTCCGTTTCCGGGATAGAAGTAGAGGCGGTTGGCGGTGGAGCTGATGGCGAGGAAGTCCTGTTTGCCGTCCTTGTTGAAGTCGCCGGGCGTCAGGGTCATCGGCGCCCAGCCGGCGCCGAGGTCGAAGGGGGCTGCAAAGCCGCCGGTGCCGTTGCCGTTGTAGCGCAGAAGGTGCCCGCTGGTTTTGTCGACTGCCAGCAGGTCGAGTTTGCCGTCGCCGGTGTACTCGGAGGTGAATACCTGGTGGAAGCCGGTTCCCGAGCCGGTGATGCTGGTGCCGGTGGTGAAGGTTCCGTCGGCGCGTCCGAGGTAGGTATGGATGCCGCTGCTGCCGTCGGCGCGGATGACGTCGGTGTAGCCGTCGTTGTTGAGGTCGCCGGATGCGGTCTGGACTGCGCCGTTCCAGTTGAGTGCCTGCGGCGCGGTGTAGTCGATCCCCCGTGAGGTGAGCTGTCCGGCGGCGTCGTAGGTGTAGGTGTAGGTGCCCTTGCCGGTGGAGGGGGTGACTGCGGTCAGTCTTCCGGCGGTGTCGTAGGACAGGGCCCGGGTGCCTGTGGCGTCGCTGATGGCTTTGCGGCGGCCCAGTGCGTCGTAGGTGGTCGTGATCTGGGGGGTGTTATCGCTGAAGGAGACTGCGGTGGCGCTGCCTCGGGCGTCGACGGTGCTGGTGGCGGTGACGCCGCGTGCGTTGGTGGCGGTGACGAGGTTTCCGTCGGGGTCGTAACCGACGGTTCCGGTGCGGCCGAGAGGGTCGGTGACTGTGGTGGGGCGTCCGGCGTCATCGTAGCTGTAGGTGGTCGTATGGCCGTTGGGGTCTTTGCGTGTGGCGAGGTCGCCGACCGTGTTGTAGGCGTAGCTGGTGACGGTGTTCTCGGGGTTTGTGACCTTGGTGATCCGGCCGAGTACGTCGTAGTCGGTCCGGGTGGTTCGGCCGAGTTCGTCGGTGGATGTGACAAGTTGATTTGCCGCGTTGTACGAGGCGGTGGTCGACTTGCCGAGGGCGTTGGTCACCTTGGTCTGGTTGCCTGCGAGGTCGTAGGCGTACGTGGTGGTGAAATGGGCCGGGTCTGCGCCCGCGGCATTGCCGCGAGGATCGACTTCTGTGGCCATGCGGCCGTCGGCGTCGTAGGTCCAGGTGGTGCGGTGACCGAGGGGCGTGGTGAGGCTGGTGCGGTTGCCGTCGAGGTCGTAACCATATGTCGTGGTTTTGCCGAGGGGGTCGGTGGTCGTGGCCAGCAGGTTGGAGTCGGTGTATGTGTGACGGGTGATCTTGCCGAGAGGGTCGGTGGTGGTGAGGACGTTGTCGTTGCCGTCGTAAGTGGTCCTGGTCGTCTGGTTGAGTGCGTTGGTGATGCTGGTCGCGCGACCTAGGTCGTCGTAGCCGGTGGTGGTGACGGTGCCGGTGGGTTCGGTAACCGTGGTGCGGTTGCCGTTGGCGTCGTATCCGTAGCTGGTGGTGAAGGCTGCCGCGTTGGCTCCCGGCACGTTGCCGCGCGGCGACACCATGCTGATCAGCTGGTTCGCTTTGTCGTAGGAGTATGTGGTCTTGTTCCCGAGCGCGTCGGTGGTGGAGGTGGGGTTGCCGTTGGCGTCGTAGGTGCGGCTCTCGCTCTTGCCTGCCGGGTTGGTGGACTTGATGAGCCGGCCTGCGGTGTCGTAGGCGAAGCTGGCGGTACGGCCTGCCGGGTCCTTCACCGAGCTGAGGCGGCCCGCAGGGTCATATGTGTAGGTGGTGGTGTGACCGGCTGGATCGGTTGCTGTGCTCAGCAGGCCTTGCGCGCTGTAGGTGTAGAGGGTGGTGTAGTCATTCGGATCGGCGCCTGTGGTGTTGCCGCGTGGGTCGGTCATGGCGGTGATACGGCCGGCAGCGTCGTAGCGGAAGGTGGTCGTCTCCCCCATTGGGGTGGTGACCGCTGTGCGGTTGCCGGCCGTGTCGTAGGTGTAGAGGGTTGTCTTGCCGCGGGGCGTGGTGACGCTGGCCGGGGCTCCCTTGGTCGTGTAGGTGTAGGAGACCTTGCCGCCTGCCGGATCGGTGCTGGTCAGAACGCGATTGGCAGTGTCGTACGTGTAGGTGGATGTTTTGCCGCGGCCGTCAGTGTGACTGGCGATGTTTCCGGCGGCGTCATATGTCCAGCTCTCGGTCAGACTTGCGGAGGAGGGGGATGTGCGCGTGGTCATCCGGCCTGCCGCGTCATACATCATCTTGGTGGTGTTGCCGGACGCGTCGGTGATCGAGTCGGGGCGCAGGTACCGGTCGTAGCTGTAGGAGACCCTTTTGCCGAACGGGTTGATGGTCTCCATCAGGACGTTTCCGGAGTAGACGTCGGTCCAGATGCCGCCGTTGCGATCGGTCGTGTGGGATTCGCGCTGGTTCTCCCACCGGAACGTCGTCGTCTTGCCTGAGCCGTCCTGCTGGGAGATGACACGCCCCGAGGTGTCGTAGGTGTTGGTGACCTTGCCTCCGCCGCGGCCGGTGACTGTCTCGACGCGCTTGTCCGCGTTATAGGTGTAGTGCGTTGCGGCTCCGGACGGGTCCTTCGCGGAGGTGAGCAGCCCGTTCGTGTACTCGTAGGTGACGGTGGTGGAGTCGGGAAGCTTGACGCTGGTGAGCAGTCCGGCCGTGTCGAGAGTGAACTCGACCGTGCGCCCGAGGGCATCGCTCACTGAGGCGAGGCGTCCACCAGCGTAGGTCAGGGTGAGGCCCTGGCCGCTTCGGTCGAGTATCGACAGGAGCTGGCCGGAGGCGTTGTAGGTCCGGCGTGTCAGGTCGCGGCTGGTGAGGATGTAGTTCGTGCCCGACTTGGCGAGTTTGAGATTGGAAGCGGCCGGTGCGGTGTACGTGCCGGCTTGTTCCTTGAAGACGACGCGGGCGCCGTCGCCTTCTTGAAGGGTTGCGGTGCTGCCACTGACGGTCGTGAGCTTGGAGTCGAAGGCAGTGGACCACCCTCGGCCCAGCAGGCCTACGGCGCTGGAGTCGGACCGGTAGGTCCGTTCCAGCCTGAAGGGCACACCTACGCCGGAGAGCGCGGCATCGGTGTTGCGGTCATAGAAGATGCCCGTGGCGGTGTTGACCGGGTCGGCCCGGTAGGACTGGCCGTAGCAGGTGCATGCCCCGGCCTGGGCTCCCGGAATGTCGGGAGTGTAGAAGGCCTCCACGAGAGGAGATGTGGTGCCTGCGGGACTTCCGCTGCCGTCAGAAGCCATGAGGAAGATCCAGGCGTAGTACTTCTTGCCGTCTTGCAGGTGGCCGCCCAGGAGAGAGGAGCTCCACCAAAAGCACCGGTCGGCCGGGTAGGAGTTCGTCCCCCACCAGCCGTAGCACCAGGCGCCGTTTGCCAGGTACCGGCCTACGGGGTTGTCGGTGGAACGCTTGATCTCCATCTGCAGGGCCGGGTAGCCCTGCTCGTCCATGACGTAGAGCCACAGACCGGAAACGGAGGAGGCTGGCACGGAGGAGAACTGCAGATGCCCGCCGATCGACAGCGACCCCGGATAGGCAATTGCTTCCGAGGTGACCCAGTCCGGATTCGGCATCGCCGCCGCTGCACGGGCACTGTCACTGGGCAGTACTCCTGCCGCCGCAGGCCCGTTCCCCGGTAGCTTGCCGGGAATCGCAGCCGCGGGCGCCGAAGGGCGAGCAGGCTTTCCCTGGGCGAACTCCCGCATCGGTGAGGAGTCCTGGCGTGTCCGATCCATCTGCGCACGACGTTCTGTCAGGCTCATCGCCCTGGGAGGCTTCGGCAGATCCTCCGCCGTGCGCGCCGGGGCCGGTGCTGCAAGCACGCTTGACGGTGGAGACGCCGACGTTGCCCACGCCATATCGGTGATTCCAACTGTGGCCAGCAGCGCTGATGTCAGTGCAAAGACGATGCCACGACGTGCCGATCTGAACACGGTTCACCCCTCCTCCATAGGAAACAGGGAGATCATCAGCCATGGTGCTCGACCCTGATCGCAGAACTCGCACAGGTGACCGATACTCGCTGTAGCCCGTGCCGGCATCACGCTCGCTCTCGCATGGCCTTTAACGCAGGCTCGCGAGATCACGCTGTCCGGATCTCGCTATGAGGCGGCTGGGTAAAGGCTGAGGCTCACGCCACCTGAGTTTGAATTCACCGATCAGGGCTGGGATTTACTGGCGCCGTCCAGACCCTCGGCCTCGACTGGCCGGCCCAGGGTGGACGACCGGCGGGTCATCAACGGGATGGCATACAAGATCCGCACGGGCCTGCCGTGGCGTGACCTGCCCGGCCGCTACGGGCCGTGGCAAACGGTCTACACCCGCTTCAGCCGCTACGCGTTGAGCGGCGTCTTCACCCAGGCCCCCATCAGATCCAGGCCCAAGAGTAGCGCCACGGGTGCCGGTCCCGCCCGTATCCACGCCACGATCGCCCGCCCTCCCTCTCCGCCCCTGCCGCCCCACCGCCGTGGCACCCGCACCGGCCGAGTTCCATCAGGCACCCATCCGAACCGGACAACTCCCCAGGTGGAAAAGCATCTTCCACAGGAACGGACAGGCCCCCCGTCCCACGTCCCGCCCAGCTTGTCGCTGCGCTTCTGTGCAGGTGCGCACAGGGGAATGGTCCAGCTCGTCAACGAGGGCCCCGGATAACGCCGGTCCGCGGCCGTTTGCCAGCGCCGACGGTATGCGGGGCCGAGCCGGCGACCAAGCCGCGGGTGGGGTTGCTTCCTCGGAGGCGCTCGCCGCCGCCGTGGTCCCGCTCGACGAACATCTCGGATGCCGGTTGTGACCTAGGCCTTCCTGATGCTGAGGGTTCCGTATTCGAGTCGAGGGTAGAGAAGGCAGAGGCCTGTAGTGAAGCCGAGTTGGGGGAGAGCCATTCACTTTGCTCTTCGTCTGCCCTGCCGATACCAACCTCGCTTTGCTACAGCCGAGGTTGGCGACGCAAACACGGCGAAGTCGCGCAGTCTGATACTCGGTCATGTAGACCGACATCCACATGACCCCCGCCGAGGGGACGCGCGCCCACCTGGACCTCCAGGGCGGCGGCCCGGCCGGTGTGCTGCTGCCGATCCACTGGGCCACCTTCAACCTGGCCCCGCACCCGTGGGCCGAGCCGGGGGAGTGGACGAAGGACGCGGCCGACGAGGCGGGCCAGGCGGTGGCGCTCCCCCGGCCCGGCGAGCCGTTCGAACCGGCCGGGAAACTGCCCTCGGACCCGTGGTGGCGCGGGATCTCCCGGCCCCTCGCCCGCCCGTGGCGCCGCACCCTGCCCGTCGGGACCGGGACCGGGACCGAGACCGGGAGCGGGGCCGCGCCC
Organism: Streptomyces sp. NPDC098101; assembly: GCF_044760185.1. Lineage (NCBI taxonomy): Bacteria > Bacillati > Actinomycetota > Actinomycetes > Kitasatosporales > Streptomycetaceae > Streptomyces > Streptomyces sp. NPDC098101. Next base: position 645,488 of record NZ_JBIWAS010000001.1, read on the forward strand.
GAGCCCCGCGGCGGCGACCTCGACCTCGCGGGCGACCGCTGACGCGGGCCGGAGACGGGCCCGCGGAGGGCCGGTCCCTCAGGACGCGGCCCGGAAGCCCAGCAGGCCGCTCACCTCGACCGACAGGGGGAGGAGGGCCTCGTAGTCGGCCGGAGGAACGCGGAACCCGTTCTCGCGGGCGGCGCGCAGGAAGTCCTCGGGGAGGGCGATCCGGTACCGCTCGACGTACTTCTCCAGGTCCGCGCGCCAGACGAACGTGCCGTCGGTGAGCACGGACGAACCGCCCGGCACGCGGAACGCGCCGCCGACGACGTCGGTGGTGAGCTCGGTGACGTCCAGGAGGGGGTGGCCGGAGGCGAGGTAGTCCGCCACCTCCGCGACCGGGTACCTCCCCGCGCCCGATTCGGGCGCGGGCACGGGCCCGCCCCAGGCCGCGTCGTAGCGCGCGTCCATCTCCCGGTAGAAGCCGATCAGCCGCACGTCGACCTCCGATGGCGGGCGGGTGGTGACGGGGCGGCGGTGTCGCCCGGCGCCCCGGGAACCAGACGCTCCGGAAGGACCGGTGGTTCCCGGCGGCGCCGTGCCCTATCCGCCGAGCCGCCAGCCGCCCGCCTCGTCCTGTCGCCGCCAGAAGTCGGCGAACCGGCCGCCGGTGGCGAGGAGTTCGTCGACCGGGCCGTCCTCGACGACGCGGCCGTCCTCCAGGAAGACCACGCGGTCGGCGGTGCGGATGCTGCTGAGCCGGTGGGCGACGATCACCCGGGTGCGGGGGACCGGGTCGGTGGTGAGGGCGGCCGTGACGGCGGCCTCGTTCTCGGTGTCCAGGGCGCTGGTGGCCTCGTCGATCAGGAGCACCGGGGACGGCTTGAGGAGCGCGCGGGCGATGGAGACGCGCTGGCGTTCGCCGCCGGAGAGCGTCGTACCGGCCTCGCCGACCCGGCCGCCCCACCCGTCGGGCAGACGGTCGACGAGGGTGTCGACGCGGGCGAGGCGCGCGGCCCGGTCCACCGCCCCGTCGTCCGCCCCGGGGGCGCCGGCCAGGACGTTCTCCCGGACGGTTCCGTCGAACAGGTACGGCTCCTGGAAGACGACGCTGACGAGCTCGCGGCGCGACCGGGCGTCCAGCTCGGCGCTGTCGACGCCGTCGAAGAGGACGCTGCCGGACGCGGGCCGGTGGAGCCCCGCGACGAGCGCCAGGACGGTGCTCTTGCCGGAGCCCGAGGGGCCGACGATCGCGGTGGTCGTGCCGGGTTCGAGCACCAGGTCGAGGCCGTCGAGCACCGGCGTTCCGCCGTCGTAGTCGAAGGAGACCCCGCGCAGTTCGATCCGGGGGGCCGCGGCCGGGTCGGCCCGGTGGGTGCCGGCGCCGACGGTCGGCGCGTCGAGGACCTCGCGGATGCGGCGGAGCGTGCCGAGGCTGGTCTCGACCCCCGGCGACAGCTCCGCGACCGTGGTGAACGGTTCGAGGTAGCGGACGACGACCACGATCAGGGCGATGGCCTCGGGCGCGGTGAGCGTGCCGTCCACGGTGAGCACGACCGTGGTCCCCGCGAGGAGGAGCAGGGCGAGCTGACTGGCCAGGCCGAAGACGAGCTGCCCGGGCACCTGGAGGAGGAGCAGCCGCGTCGAGGCGCCGTGCTGGGAGGCGAGGGCGGCCCCGGCGTGACTGCGGGCGGGCTCGACGCGGCGGGCCGCCCGCAGCGCCTGCTGGGTGCGGGCGAACTCCATGACGCGTTCGGTCAGCGCGCTGTTGGCCCGGGAGGCCGCCCGGTCGGCGTCGCGCCCGAGGCGCCCGGACGCCCAGAACGCGGCGAGGAGCACGGGGACGCCCGCCAGCGCCGCGAGCCCGAGCTGCCAGGAGACCGGCAGGAGCGCCACGGCGATCACGGCGGGCAGCAGCACCCCGCTCAGCAGCGGGGTGACGAGATAGATGACGAGGCCGACCAGGTCGGGTCCGGTGGCGGCGACGGCCTGCCGGCCGGTCGCGGTGTTCTCGGCGGTGAACCAGGTCAGACGGATGTCGGCGAGCCGGTCCGCGACCGTCCGCTGGCCGGTGTCGAGCAGGCCGAAGCCGAGGGCGAAGCCGCGCCGCGCCGCCGCGCCGTCGACGGCCCAGCCCGCCGCCGTGACGAGCGCGAGCACCCCCAGCCACGGCCACGCCGTGCCCGGTTCGCCGCCGAACAGCGCTGCGACCAGGGGGATGAGGAGCACCGCGCCGACGGCGCGCAGGACGACGCCCAGGACGGTCAGCGCCAGATGGACGCCGATCGCCCGCCGGCTGCCGGCGGGGAGCAGGGACAGCAGGGTACGGATCATCGGTGGGCTCCCGTGGTGTCGGCGTCCGCCGTCGCGGCGTCCCAGAGTTGCCGGTAACGGCCGTCGTGGGCGAGCAGCCCGGTGTGGGTGCCGGTCTGCGCGATCCGTCCGTGGTCGAGCACCACGATCCGGTCCACGCCGGTGACCGTGTGCAGGCGGTGCGCGATGACCAGGACCGTACGTCCGGCCGTCAGCCGGTTCAGCGCCTGCTGGACCAGGTATTCGGACTCGGGGTCGGCGAAGGCCGTGGCCTCGTCGAGCACCAGCACCGGGGTGTCCGCGAGGATCGCCCGGGCGATCGTGAGCCGCTGCCGCTCCCCGCCGGAGAGGGCGGCGTCCGGGCCGAGGACCGTGTCGTACCCGTCGGGCATCCGCAAAATCCGGTCGTGGATGCGGGCCGCGCGGGCGGCGGCCAGGATCCGCTCCTCGCTCGCGTCGGGAACGGCCAGGGCGATGTTCTCCCGGACCGTCCCGTGCACGAGCTGCGTCCGCTGGAACACGAAGCCGACCCGGGAGTAGAGCTCGTCCGCGGTCAGTTCGCGCACGTCCCGGCCGCCCACCCGGATCGCGCCGCCGGTGACGTCGTGGAAGCGGGCGAGGAGCGCGGCGAGCGTGGACTTGCCCGAACCGGAGGGGCCGACCAGCGCGGTCACGGTGCCCGGTTCGAGGGTGAGCGAGACGTCCTCCAGGACGGGGGTCCCGGGACGGTAGGAGAAGCCGACCCGGTCGAACTCGACCCTGCCCGCCGGCGCCTCCGGCGCGGCCTCCCGGCTCCCGTCCGTCTCCAACTCGGTCTCGTCGAGCGTGACTTGGACGCGGCGGGCCGCGAGCAGCCCCTCGCGCAGGCCGGAGAGCCCGTAACCGATGCCCATCAGGCGCGCGCCGAACGTCGTGCCAAGGAGCAGGAAGGGCAGCAGGGAGACCGGGTCCATCCGCCCGGTGGTGACGAACAGCGTGCCGAGGGCACAGATGAGCAGCAGGAACGTCGCGGGCCGGGTGGCCAGGTCGATGAAGGTCTTCTGCCCGCAGAGCGGCCGCTGCCAGTTGTCGAGGAACCCGATGTACTCACCGAGGCGGGTGCGGAAGGTGGAGGCCGCCGCGCCGCCGAACACCCGGACGACCGGCTGGCCCTCCAGATAGGCGCCGGCCTCGACGTTCATGCGCTCGCCCCAGCGCATCGCCTCCGCCGTGAGGGGACCGGACCGCACCACCATGATCGTCATCGCCACGAGGTACACGAACACGGGCAGGAGCAGCGGCAGCGCGATCCGCCAGTCGACGACGAACAGGTAGACGAGGACCGAGACCGGGGCGACCACCGCCGCGACCGCGTCGGGCACCGCGTGGGTGACGAGGTAGTGCAGCGCGAGGGTGTCGTCCTGCACGATCTGTTTGACCTGCCCCGAGCCCCGGTTGTCGAACCAGCCCAGCGGCAGCCGGGAGAGCTTGGTCAGCAGCCGCTGCCGCAGGTTCCTGGCGAACCGGGCGTCGACCCAGTGCAGCCAGAGCAGCAGCCCGGACGCGAGGAGCACTCCGGCCCCCATCAGGCCGACGGCCCAGGTCCCCAGGGCCCACAGCCGGTCCGTTCCCGTTCCCGAGAGCAGCCGCCGGGCCAGCTCCACCATCAGGACGAACGGGGCGAGCTGGACGAGGGTGACGAGCGCCTGGGCGACACCGGCGGCGATCAGCGTGGGGCGCAGCGGGGCGAGGAGCCGCCCGCCGGCCTGCGCCCGCCAGGTGCCCCGGCGCGGCTTCGGCTCGACCGCGCCCTCGGACGCGGGCGTCGAGTCGGAGGCGGAAGCGGACGCGGCCACGGGTGCGGACGCGGGCGCGGATATGGGCGCGGTCGCGGTCGGGCCGGTTTCCGGGACGGCCTCCGCCGCCTCCCCGGCGGGCACCGGCTCCTCGGCGGCCTTGCGCCGGTTGGAGCCGAAGGCCCGCCCGTAGTACCAGTACGCCTGGGCGTGCATCTCGCTGCGCGGGAAGCCGAACTCGTCGCGCAGCCGTGCGCGCAGGTGCTTGAGCGAACCGGATTCCGGCGCGGTCCAGGCGTACCAGTCCGACCAGTCCCGGTCAGGGATCGCGGCGGCCAGCGACGCCTCGCCCCGGCGCGGCACCCAGTGGACGTTCGCCCGGGGATGGTCGGCGAGGGGGATGAGGCGGTCCGTCTCCCGGTGCTCCTCCAAGTAGAGCTCCACCGGGACCTCCGCGGGCAGGACTCCGAGGATGCCGTTGATCGCCGGCAGGGAGGCGGCGTCACCGATCAGCAGGTACCCGGCGGGCAGGTCGGGCGGCAGGTCGAAGCGCGTGGAGCCCAGCGTGGTGACCCGTACGCCCGTCCCCGGCTCCGCCCGCCGCGCCCACGTGGACGCCGGGCCCGCGGGGTCGTGCAGGACGAAGTCCACCGCGAACGTCCCGGTGGCGGGATCCGCCTCCGACAGCGTGTACCCGCGCTGGTGCTCGACCTCGGGGTCGTCCGGGTCCGGCATCCAGAACCGCACGTACGCCGCCGGGGCCACCACCACGTCCTCCAGCAGGGTGGGGGAGACCATCCGGACGCGCAGGAAGTGCGGGGCGAGCAGCTCCGTCCCGGTGACCGTCGCCTCGTGGTCGCGCGCGCCGTAGGCACGCATGATCACCCCGTTGATGCCGCGTCTGGCCATCACTGTCCCTCTCCGGCGGCACGCAGCGCCGCTCTGATCTCGTCCACGGGTCGTCCGGGGGGCGCGGCCTCGACGAAACCGCGGACCGCGGCCCCCAGCCACAGCCGGACGTATTCGTCGGGGGTGATGGTCGGCAGGGCGCGGTGCGCCTCCCCGAGGTCGGCGTCGGCCAGGAGGGCCTCCTCGGCGCCCCGCCGCTGCGCGTCGAGCTCCCCGGCCCGCTCCCGCTGGACCTCCTCGGTCGCCGCGTACCCGATGGCCACCGACGCGACGGCGGCCGAGAGCACGATGCCCGCGTCCGTGGAGTACCCGCGCCGCGCCAGCGACCCGGCCGCCGCGGCGAGCAGCCGCCGGCCGCCCTCGCCCCGGGGGAACAGGGTCTGCACGTACGAGGTCAGGCCGGGGTGCCGCAGCAGGAAGGCCCGCAACTGGAGCGCGGTGGAGAGCAGATGGGGTACGGGCCCGTCGGCCGGGTCGTCGTGGAGGTCGAGCTCCGCCAGGAGGCTCTCGCCCACCAGCCGCTCCAGTCCCCACCGCCCGTCCACGTGGCGGTACAGGGCCGTGGACGACACCCCGAGGCGCGCCGCCACGGCGTTCATGCTCAGGTTCCGCAGCCCGAGCTCCCGTCCGGCCCGGACGATGTCGGCCGTCTCGATCTGACGCGGCCGACCACCGGTTCGCGCGCTCCGAGACTGTTTCCCCTTCATTGTTACCCCCCCTAACTAAGGGCACCCTAAGGTCTCGGAGCGTGCAGGGCAAGCCGCGTCCGGCGGCCGATCGAGAAAGTTGCGTCTTCACCCAAGGTGACGTGCCCGCCACCGCCGAGCCGTCGGGCGTACGGATCCGGCCACCGTCCCGGGTACCGACCAGGTCGCGGAAGGCGGCCTTCGCGGAAGCAGGCCGGGGGTGGCGGAGATCGCACACGCCCCCGGGGGCGGGCGGACCGGCCGGATCCGCCTCCCCCGCCAGGAGATTCCGGTCGGGGGCGATTTCCGCAGGAGGCGGAGGCGCGGGGGCGTCTCCATCCCCTTCCGTTCCCGCTCCCCGGCGATCACTCCGCGCCATGGCGACGGCTTTCGGCCGACTGTTCTCGGCCTGTTGTGCGAGGGGCGATACCAGAGGGGGTCGCTCTACGGGTAAGTTTGCCAACTGCGCACCGCACATGAACGGTTGACGACTACAGTGTGTGGTTGATGATCACCGGTAGGCTCACCACACCCCCGTAGACGACCCCCGTAGTCCACCCCGGTAGAACACCCAGCACGCCCCCCCGCACGCTCCCCGCAGTACGCCGACTCCTGGGCACGTACCAAGGACACTCATGTCTCAACTTCGCGCACCCGCCTCGCGTTCCGACCGACGCGAGGGCGGGCGGCACGGCCGGCCGGGCGCCCGCTCCGCCACCGGTAACGGCAGCAACCCCACGGCGCAGTCCCCCGCGCCCCTCCCCGCGGAAGCCCGCATACGGCCCCAACTCCTGCGCACCTCCGTGCTCCCCGCCGTCGCGGTGGCCCTCGGCGGCGCGGCAGCGGTCCTCTTCACCATCCGCTCCACGGGAGCCAGCCCCACCCCCGGCCTCTGGGCCGCGCTCACCGGCGCCGCCGCCCTCACCGTCGCCTCCGTCGCGGCCGCGGCGCTGGGCGCCGACCGCGCCGCCAAGGCGGTCCTCGATCGCTGCAACGCCCTGCGCCGCACCAGTGCCCGGGGCCAGAGCGAACTGCGTGCGATCGTCGAACAGTTGCGCAGGGGAGAGGGGATCCCGCCCCGCCCCGCACCGACGGCCGCATCCGCCACAGGTGACGAATTCGACCTCCTCTCGCAGGAACTGACGCGCTCTCACGAAGCCGCCGTCGCCTCGGTCGTCCAGGCGTCCCGGCTCTCCAGCAGCGTCGGCAACGAACAGAAGGTCGAGGTCTTCGTCAACCTCGCCCGGCGCCTCCAGTCCCTGGTCCACCGCGAGATCCAGCTCCTCGACGAACTGGAGAACGAGGTCGAGGACCCGGAGCTGCTCAAGGGCCTGTTCCACGTCGACCACCTGGCCACCCGCATCCGCCGCCACGCCGAGAACCTCGCCGTGCTCGGCGGCGCCATCTCCCGCCGCCAGTGGTCGAACCCGGTCACCATGACCGAGGTGCTCCGCTCCTCCATCGCCGAGGTCGAGCAGTACCCGCGCGTGAAGCTCGTACCCCCGATCGACGGTACGCTCCGGGGCCATGCCGTGGCCGACGTCATCCACCTCCTCGCCGAACTCGTCGAGAACGCGACGCTGTTCTCCGCGCCGCACACCACGGTGCTGCTGCGCGCCCAGTACGTCACGGCGGGCCTCGCGATCGAGGTCGAGGACCGCGGACTCGGTATGCCCGCCGCCGAGCAGAACAAGATGAACGCCCTGCTGGCCGACCCCGACCAGGTCAACGTCTCGCACCTGCTCCAGGACGGCCGCATCGGACTCTTCGTCGTCTCGGCCCTCGCCCGGCGGCACGGCATCGCGGTACGCCTCCAGTCCAACATCTACGGCGGCGTCCAGGCCGTGCTCGTCCTCCCGCAGGGCCTCCTCGGCGCCGACCCGGAGGGCCTCGCCCAGCACGAGCGCCAGGCCGCGGCGACCGCCGGATCCTCGGCGATCCCGCCCGGCCAGGTGCAGCTGCAGCCCCAGCCCCCGGCCCAGCCCGCCGTCACGGCCCCGCAGCAGGCACCGGACCGGAACCCGGCCCACACGCCCGCCCAGGCCCCGGCCCACGCGCCGGACCCAGGCCGGCACCCGGCCCCCGTACCGGCCCAGGTCCCGCCGTACCAGACTCCGTCGCCCACCGTCCCGTCCCCCGTCCCCTCCCACCCGCAGGCCCCCGTGCCCGCACCGTTCGACGGAGCGTCCCCCTCCCACGCCCCGGCGTCCCCGACCTCCCCGGAGCGGACCGCCGTCCGCCACGAGGACACCCCCGCCACCGGCTCGCACGCGTACCCCCGTACGACCGAGCGGCACGGCGGGTACGGCGACACCGGCCACACCCCCGCGGTCCCGGACCGTCCGGCCGACACCGGACACACCGGCCCGCCGCCCTCCCTGGTCTCGCCGCTGCCCCCGGCACCCCCCGCAGAGGACAACGGCCGTCCCCTGCTTCCCAAGCGGCGCGCCCAGGAGCACCTCGTCCCGCAGCTGCGCGAGGAACCCGTCATCCGCAGGACCGAGGAGCACGCCCTGCACGATCCGGGTCTGATGGCCGCGTTCCAGCGCGGCATCGGGCTCGCGGAATCCCAGCCCGCCCCCCATGAGTCGCCGCGTCCCGGCGACTCCCACAAGGAGTAGATGCACCATGGCGAGCAATGCGCCGACCGGCCATTCCTCGGACCTCGACTGGCTGCTGAGCGGACTGGTCCAGCGGGTCCCGTACACCCGCAACGCCGTTCTGCTCTCCTCCGACGGCCTCGTCAAATCCGTCCACGGACTCGACCCCGACGCCGCCGACCACATGGCGGCGCTCGCCTCCGGCCTGTACTCGCTCGGCCGGAGCGCGGGCGCCCGCTTCGGCGACGGCGGCGAGGTCCGCCAGGTGGTCGTGGAGCTGGACTCCACCCTCCTGTTCGTCTCCACCGCCGGCTCCGGCACCTGCCTGGCCGTCCTCGCCGGGCGCGAGGCGGACGCCGCCGTCCTCGGCTACGAGATGGCGATGCTCGTCAAGAGCGTCCGGCCCTATCTGGTCACTCCCGCCCGGCAGGCAGCCGGTGCCCTCGGCGGCTTCGGGCAGTAATCGTGACGTCCCCTCAGGAAGGACCCTGGCTCGACGACGCGGCCGGCCGGCTGATCCGTCCGTACACCGTCAGCGGCGGCCGGACCAAGCCCACCACCGCCCTCGACCTGCTGTCGATGGTGATGGCGACCGGCTCGTCCCCCCAGGCGCACATGGGTCCCGAGCACAGCCTGGCCCTCGGGCTGTGCGACGGACCCACCTCGGTGGCCGAGATCGCGGCGCACTTGAGGCTGCCGGCCGTCGTCACCAAGGTCCTGCTCTCCGACCTCGTGGACTGCGGGGCGCTCACCGCCCGGGCGCCCCGCTTCCACGCCAACCCAACCGACCGTTCCTTGCTGGAGGCAGTGCTCGATGGCCTACGACAACGGCTCTGAGCGTCACGAGAGCCTCGCGACCGACTCCTTCCCCACCGCGGTCAAGATCCTGGTGGCGGGCGGATTCGGCGTGGGCAAGACGACCCTCGTGGGCGCCGTCAGCGAGATCGAACCGCTGAGCACCGAGGAGCTGCTGACCTCGGTCAGCGCGGCCACCGACAGCCTGGAGGGCGTGGAGTCCAAGACCACGACCACCGTCGCCATGGACTTCGGCCGCATCACGCTCGACAACAACCACGTGCTGTACCTCTTCGGCACCCCCGGCCAGGAGCGCTTCTGGTTCATGTGGGACGAGCTCTCCGAGGGCGCGCTCGGGGCGGTCGTCCTCGCCGACACCCGCAGGCTCCAGGAGTGCTTCGCCGCCGTCGACTTCTTCGAGCGGCGGGGGATCCGCTTCGTCGTCGCGATCAACGAGTTCGACGGCTCCCACCGCTACGAGCCGGACGAGGTGCGGTCCGCGCTCGACCTCGACCCGGAGGTGCCGGTCGTCCTCTGCGACGCCCGGATCTCCAGCTCCGGCATCAGCACCCTCCTCACCCTCGTCCAGTACCTGCTCACCACCCTCCCGGACACCGTGCCGAGCTACGGAGCCACGCCATGACCTACGACCCGACCGGTCACCTCCTGCTGACCCCGAACGACAAGGACGCGCCGGCCCGGGTGCGACGGCTGCGCGAACTCGGCCTGGGGGAGCGGCCGGAGCCGGCGTTCGACGACTTCGCGCACCGGCTCGCCGAGATGACCGGCGCCCCGTTCTCGATGGTCAACTTCATCGACGAGAACCGGCAGTTCTTCGCGGGCCTCCACACCCCCGAGGGCACCCACTCCGGCAGCGACCTGGGCGCCGCCGCTGCGGGCGCGGGCGGCGTCGGCCGCTTCATGGCCCGTGACCACGGCTACTGCCCGCACGTGGTGGTGCGGCGCAAGGCGCTCGTCCTGGAGGACGTCTGCGACTACCCGCGCTTCGCGGGCAACCCGGTCGTGGACGAGATCGGCATCCGCTCCTACATGGGGGCGCCGCTGATCGACCGCACCGGGGTCGCGCTCGGCACCATCTGCGTGGTCGACACCGACGTGCGCCCGTGGGGGCGCGCCGGCCTGGAGACGATCAAGGCGATGGCCGCGGAGCTGATGGAGCAGATCAACCGCCGTGAGGACGGCGGTCTCTGACCGCGGGCGCACGACGACGGGCCGGGGCCCGGTACGGCGGTGACCGTACCGGGCCCCGGCCCGTCGGAGCCGTACGCGGTCAGTGCCGTACGCGGTTGGAACCGTACGCGGTCGGTGCGGCACGCGGATCGGAGCCGTACGGGGGATCGGAGCCGTACGCGGATCAGACCGGCAGCGGCTCCGGCTCCGGCGTGCGGACCAGCTCGGACAGCCGCTCCGACCAGCTGCCCTTGTCCTGGCCGAGGGCGACCTCGGCCAGGCGCAGGAGCTGGATGTCGGAGGTGCCGGCGGGGGCGAAGATGTGGTGCGCGTCCCGGAGGTACCGCTCGATGGCCCGGTCCGTGAAGAGACCGGCGGCGGCGTGGATCTCCATGGCGTTGCGGCCGGAGTCGAGCGCCGACTCGACGTTGACGAGCTTGGCGTTCATCAGCTCGGCGTCGCAGGAGAGGCCCTGGTCGAGCAGGTGCACGGCGTGGTACGCGGCCAGCCGGGCGGTCATGAGCCGGGACTGCATCTGGCCCAGCTTCAGCTTGACCGTGGGGAGGTCGTGGAGCGGCTTCCCGTACCGGATGCGCTCGGAGGCGAAGCGGGTGGTCTCCTCCAGGATCGCCTGGTGGATGCCGAGGGAGACGGCGGTGAGGTTGGCCCGCCCGTACAGCACGCTGGAGGAGTACGCGACGGAGAGGCCGTCGCCCTCGTCGCCGAGCCGGTTGGAGGCCGGCACCCGGCAGTTCTCGAAGATCAGCTCGCCGAAGCTGAAGCCGTGGAGCCCCATGGCCGTCTGCTGCGGACCGGTCCTGAAACCGGGGCGATCGGATTCGACCAGAAACGCACTGAGGCCCTTCGAGCCGGGACCGGTCCTGACCACGACGCCGTGCAGATCGCCCACATGGCTGTTGCCGACGTAGACCTTGCTGCCGTTGAGGACGTAGTCGTCGCCGTCCCGGACCGCGCTGGCGGTCATGCCGAGGACGTGACCGCCGGCGTCGGGCTCGGTGACCGCGATGGTCGGCAGGCACTCGCCGGCGGCGATCGCCGGGAGCCAGGTCTTGCGCTGCTCGTCGCTGCCGAAGTGGACGATCTTGGCGGTGCCCAGCTGGGAGGCCTGGACCATGGCGCCCATGGCGCCGCTGACCCGGGAGAGCTCCTCGATGATGATGGTCTTGGCCAGGTGGCCGGCGCCCATGCCGCCGTACTCGGGGCTGATCGTCGCGCCCAGCCAGCCCTGCTCGGCGATCATCCGGGACAGCTCGTGGTGGACCGTCCGGGACGCCTCCATCTCGGCTATGCGCGGCCGGACCTCGCGCTCCGCGAAGTCCCGGACCGTCTCCCTGAGGTCGCGATGCAGCCTGCTGCTGAAGTAGCTGTCCATGACGAGTCCCTCCCGCGAAACGCCTGATCGGCGGGTTGTCCGATCAGGTGGTGCATCGGCAGTGGTCCCGTCCCGAACAGGCCGACCTCTTCATGGTGTTGATCTTTCTGTGATGGATCAATAACGGAACGAAGTTTGTCTGAAACAGGAGCGGTTGACGATTGAGTTCGACTATGTTTCGGGTGGACTTGGCCTGCTCGGCCCTATCCGGGCCACGTGCCCGTGGGCATGTTTCTGCCACATGCCAGGGGCAAGAAAGGTCTGGACATAGGGTGGCGAGGCCGTTTTCTTCGCCACATGAGCGCCTTCCTCCACGGAAGAGCGGCATTCCGCCCCCTCTCCGCCCCCACCCCGCCCCCTCCCGTCCGCCTCGCCCGGGGGCGCCGGGAAAGGGGTTCGTGACCACCCGGGAAAGTGCGGTATTGTTCTCATGCGCGTTCGGCCAGGGGAAAACCCCAGGTCAGACGGGCACCGGGACGTGGCGCAGCTTGGTAGCGCACTTGACTGGGGGTCAAGGGGTCGCAGGTTCAAATCCTGTCGTCCCGACCACGCGGAAACGCGGGTCGGAGGCCGTTCTCTCATGCGATGGGAGGACGGCCTTTCGTGCGTTCCCGGGCCGACGGCGCGGTGTCCCTCAGGTCGGCAGGTGGGGCAGGAGCCGGTCCGGGGTCAGGGGCAGCTCGCGCAGGCGCACGCCGGTCGCGTGGTGGACGGCGTTGGCGATCGCCGCGGCCGTGCCGACGATGCCGATCTCCCCGATGCCCTTGCTGCCCATCGGATTGAGATGGGGGTCGTGCTCCTCCAGCCAGTGCGCCTGGATCTCCGGCACGTCGGCGCAGGCCGGCACGTGGTAGGAGGCCAGGTCGCGCTCGGTGTAGTCGCCGAAGGCGGGGTCCATGGTGCTGTGCTCGGTCAGCGCCATGCCGAGCCCCATCGTCATCCCGCCGATGAACTGGGAGCGGGCCGTACGGGAGTTGAGGATCCGCCCCGCCGCGTACACGCCGAGCAGCCGGCTCACCCGGACCTCGCCGGTGACGGCGTCGACGCGGACCTCCGCGAAGTGGGCGCCGAACGCGTGACGGGCGTACGGGGATTCCCGCCCCGTCTCCTCCTCGGTGTCCGCCTCGGCGGTGACGCCCCCGGGCGGCAGCGGGCCCGAGCGGCCGGCCAGCGTCTCGCGCAGGGCGGTGCAGGCCTTGTGCACGGCCCAGCCCCAGGAGCCCGTGCCGGAGGAGCCGCCCGCGACCGGGGCGTCGGGCAGACCGCTGCTGCCCAGCTCGACCCCCACGGACTCGAGCGGGACGCCGAGGGCCTCGGCGGCGATCTGGGCGAGGACGGTACGCGCGCCCGTGCCGATGTCGGTGGCGTCGACCCGTACGGTGTACCGCCCGTCCGGATCGGCCTGGGCCGAGGCCTTCGACGGGCTCAGGAGGACGGGATAGGTGGCCGAGGCGACGCCCGTGCCCCACAGCAGGTCCCCGTCGCGGCGGACGCCCGGCCGGGGGTCGCGGCCCTCCCAGCCGAAGCGCCGCGCGCCCTCCCGCAGACAGTCGGCGAGACCCCGGCTGCTGAACGGCCTGCCGCTGTCGGGCTCCGCGTCGGGCTCGTTGCGCAGCCGCAGCTCCACCGGGTCGACGCCCGCCGCCCCGGCCAGCTCGTCCATCGCCGACTCCAGGGCGTACATGCCGGAGGCCTCGCCCGGGGCGCGCATCCACGACGGCGACGGCACGTCCAGGGCCACCACCCGGTGACCGGTGAAGCTGTGGGGCGAGGTGTACATGGTGCGGGCCGGGACGGCGGCCTGCTCCACGAACTCCTTCACCGCCGACGTCTGGGTGACGACCTCGTGGGAGAGGGCGCTGATCACGCCCTCGCCGGACGCGCCGATCCGCACGCGCTGGACGGTGGGCGCGCGGTGACCCACCACCGCCGCCAGCTCGCGGCGGGGCAGGACCAGGCGCACCGGGCGGCCGGTGTGCAGGGAGGCCATCGCGGCGAGGACGCACGGGGGCCGGGGCGTGCCCTTCGAACCGAAGCCGCCGCCGACGAAGGCGGAGACGACCGTGACCCGCTCCGGGGGCAGCCCGAAGAGGCCCGCGAGGACGTCCCGGACCGTCGACGCCCCCTGGCTGGAGTCGTACACGGTCAGCCCGTCGTCCTCCCAGTGGGCCGTGGACGCGTGGGGCTCCATCGGATGGTTGTGCAGGGCGCTCATGGAGTACGTGGCGTCGAGCCGTACCGGAGAGGCGGCGAAGGCCTCGGCGAAGTCGCCGCGCTCGCGCACGGCAGGATGGCCGCCGTTGGCCTCCTCGGGCGTGTAGAGGTCCGGGTGGTCGGGGCGCAGCAGGACGTCGTGGTCCTCGACCGCGTAGTCGACGCCGAGGGCCTCGGCGGCCTCGCGCGCGATCTCCGGCGTGTCGGCGACGACGACGGCCACGTACCAGCCGCGGTGCGGGACCCGGTCGTCCTGGAGCAGCAGCAGCGTCGGGTCGTCCGCCCCGCCCAGCCGGGGCGCGTTCTCGTGGGTGAGCACGGCGCGCACGCCGGGGAGCTTCAGGACCGCGTCGGCGTGCACGGCGGTGACCCGGCCGCGGGCCGCGGTGGCGGGCACGGGGCAGGCGTGGAGGCAGCCGGGCGGCGTCCGGTCGGCGGCGTAGCGGGCCTCGCCCGTCACCTTCTGCCGGGCGTCGCGACGGACGGCTCCCGTCGTCGGCCGCACGAGCTGGCTGGTCATGGCGCGGTGCCTCCTGTGGTGGGCGGTCGGGCGGTCAGGCCGTGTCGGCGCGGGACGCGAGGTCGTGCAGCACGCTCACGGCGAGGTTGCGGGCGAGGGGCACCTTGAAGCCGTTGTCGCGCAGCGGCTCGGCGGCGGCCAGCTCGGCGTCGGCGGCCCGCCGGTACGTCTCGGCGGTCGCCGGGGCGCCGCGCAGCACCTCCTCCGCCGCGCGGGCCCGCCAGGGCTTGTGGGCGAGGCCGCCGAAGGCGAGGGCGGCGTGACCGATCCGCCCGTCCTCGACGGTCAGGACGGCGGCGACGGAGGCGAGCGCGAAGGCGTACGAGGCGCGGTCGCGGGCCTTGCGGTAGGCGCCGCGCGCGCCGGGCGGGGGCGGGGGCAGCGTCACGCCGGTGATCAGCTCGCCGTCCTCGATGACGGTGTCCCGGTCCGGGCGGTCGCCGGGCAGCCGGTGGAACTCCGCGACCGGCACCGTCCTGCTGCCCGCCGGCCCGCGCAGCAGGACCTCCGCGTCCAGGGCGGCGAGGGCGACCGCCATGTCCGACGGGTGCGTGGCGACGCAGTGGGCCGAATGGCCGAGCACCGCCAGATCGCGGTGGACGCCCTCCCTGGCGGGGCAGCCCGAGCCGGGCATGCGCTTGTTGCAGGGCTTCGACGCGTCCTGGAAGTACGGGCAGCGCGTGCGCTGGAGCAGGTTGCCCCCGGTGGTGGCCGCGTTGCGCAGCTGGGGGGAGGCGCCGGCCAGGAGGGCCTGCGAGAGGACGGGGTAGCGGGCGCGCACGAGCGGATGGGCCGCGACGTCGCTGTTGCGCGCGGTCGCGCCGACGTGCAGGCCGCCCGCGGCGGTCTCCTCGACGGTGTCGAGCGGCAGCCCGTTGATGTCGATGAGCAGCGGCGGGCCCGCGACCCCCAGTTTCATCAGGTCCACGAGGTTGGTCCCGCCCGCGAGGAACCGGGCGCCGGGCTGGGCGGCGAACCGGTCGATCGCCTCCTCGGTGCGCTCCGGCCTGACGTACGCGAAGGGCTTCACCGCGCGGCCTCCCCGATCGCGTCGACGATGTTCGGATAGGCGCCGCAGCGGCAGATGTTCCCGCTCATGCGCTCGCGGATCTCGTCCGGGGTGAGGGACACCGGGCCGTCCGCCGGCCGCTCCGGCGGCGTCACGTACGACGGCTGCCCGGCGGCGGCCTCGTCGAGGAGGGCGACGGCCGAGCAGATCTGACCGGGGGTGCAGTAGCCGCACTGCAGGGCGTCCCGGGCGACGAACGCCTCCTGGACCGGATGGAGCCGGTCGCCGTCGGCGAGGCCCTCGACCGTGGTGACGGACGCGCCCGCGCAGGCGACGGCGAACAGCAGACAACTGTTCACGCGCCGCCCGTCGAGGAGGACGGTGCAGGCCCCGCACTGCCCGTGGTCGCACCCCTTCTTCGACCCGGTGAGGTCGAGGTGGTCGCGCAGCGCGTCCAGAAGGGTGGTGCGGTGGTCGACGGTGAGGGCGCGGGCCGTGCCGTTGACCCGCAGGGTGAGGCGGGAGGCGGCCTCGGGATCGACGTCCTGGGCCTCGCCCGGCGGTGTGGTCCGGTCCACGGGTTCCACGGGGTCTCCTCCTCGTCTTCGCCTTCGTCGACGGTATGCGAGGGGCGTCTGCCCCGCCTGGCGTGGCCCATGCGGCGGGTCCCCGCGACGGCCTCCGGATCCGGCGGGCGGCCCCGGCCCACGGAGGTGACACATCCGGGGCGCGGCCGACACGGACCGCCACCCTGATTTCCACCGGACCCTCTTCCCCGGCTTTCCCCCGACTTTGCCCCGGGACCGCCGCCGCGCCGCATGTCTCGCGTCGGAGAGGGAAGTTCTCGCGGCGACGGGGGAAACCACGGAGGCCTGAATGTTTCCGTGCGCCCGAGTCACGGCGATACAGTCCGGCCAGAGGCGGACGGGCGACCAGGGGGAGGGGCCGGCGTGTTGGAGGTCGTGGCGCTCAGTGCGCTCACCACGTTCTTGTTGGGAGTGGGGAACGGGGCCGCGGGGGAGGTCGGCAAGAACCTTGCCCTGTCGGCGGGCGCCCTGGTGAGGAGGACGCTCGGCCGGGAGACCCCGCTCCCGGCCGGTGCCGAGGACCGCCGGGAACTGGCCGGGCGGCTGTACGCGAGGCTGGCCCACGATCCCGGGCGGGCCGACGAGTGGGCGCTGCTCGTGGAGAGCGGCCAGGAGCGGATCGACGCCCCGTCCGGCGCCGGTATGCCCCCCGCTCCCCGGGCCTTCACCAACCACCGGAAGGTGCTGAAGCGGCTCCTCGGGGAGGCGACCCGCCCCTGGAAGGGGCGGCCCCGGGTCGCGCTGCTCTCCGGGCCGCCCGGCAGCGGCACGACGTCCGTGGCCCTGCGCCTCGGCGCCGAGAGCCGCGACCGCTTCCCCGACGGGCAGTTCTACGTCGACCTGCGCGGATCGGCCGGGGAGAGCGGACCGGAACCGGCCGCCGTGCTGCTGCGGCTGCTGCGGGAGATGGGCGTCGATCCCGACCGGACGCCGACCTCCGAAGCGGAGCGGGAGCGGCTCTACCGGCAGCTCACCGTGGACCGCAGAATACTGGTGGTGATCGACCACGCCACCTCCCTGGCCCAGGTCCGCGGCCTCGTACCGGCCACCCCCGACGTCCTCCTGCTCGTCGTCGTGTCCGGCCCTCCCCTCCTTCTGGAGGCGGAGCGGATTCCGGTGCCGCCGCTGAGCGACCGGTACGCGAAGCAGATGGTGCGGAAGGTGGCGGGCCCCGAGAACGCCGCGCGGGTCAAGGCGGAGCTGCCCGGACTGCTCGACCGCTGCCGGGGCAATCCGTTCGCCCTCCACGCCGAGGCGCGGCTGCTCGCCGCGGGCGGGGCCGCCCCGGACCGGGGCGCCGAGGCCTGGCGGCACCATCCGGTGCGGGCCACCGCCGAGCACGCCTCCCTCCTGCTCGACCCGGGGACGGTACGGCTCTGCCGGCTCACGGCACTGGGCGGCTGGCCGTCCGTCAGTGCCGGGATCGCGGCCGCCGCCGCGGGCCTCGACGAGGAGCGGGCGGCCCGGATGCTCGCCGAGGCGGCGGACGCCGACCTCCTGGAACGCCTGCCCGACCTGCGCTACCGCTTCCGGCCCGAGGTCAGGCGCCAACTGGCCGACGCCGCCTCCGAGTACGGCGCCCAGGAGTGCTCGGACGCCGTGGCCCGGGTGCTCGACGCGCTCCTGGACCGGGCCCTGCGCGCGGCGCACGCCGCCCTGCCGACGAGCTGGCGGACCGAGCCCCCGCCGGAGGGCCGGCCGGCGCCCGGCGGGGAGACGGACGGCATCGCGGTGCTCGCGGCCGAGGCGGCCAACGTGGTCCACGCCGTGTCCGTGGCCGAAGAGCACCGGCGGATCACCACCGCCCTGCGGCTCGCCCGCACCCTGTGGCCGCTGCAGCTGAAGGCCGGGCACTGGGACGAGGTGCTCCCGGCGCTCCGCGCCGCGTCCCGGTGCGCCGAGGAGAACGAGGCGGACGGGCGGATGGCGGGAGCGCTGCACTTCCAGCTCGCGCACTGCCTGGGCGAGCTGGGCCGCTGGGAACAGGCGAACCGCGCGGCGCGCGCCGCCGTCACGTACGAGCGGGCGGCCCGGCACCTGCGGGGCGAGGCGTCGTCCGTGGAACTCCTCGGACTGCTGTGCCTGAACCGGTGGCTGTACGAGGAGGCGTACGAGAGGTTCGTCGAGGCCGAGAGCGTCTACCGAAGGATCACTTCCGGCCAGGAACGCCACGAAGGCGCGGAGGACCTGCCCCGGGCCCTCGCCCTGGTGGAGCGTCACCAGGGCCGGGCCCTGCGCGGCATGGGCCGCCTCGACGACTCCCGCCGTCTGCTGGAGCGCGCCGTGGAGTTCTTCGCGGGGACGGAGGAGAGGCCGGCGGAGCCGTACAACCGGGCCCGCGCCCTCACGGACCTCGCGGAGACGCTGCACGAGGCGGGCGACGACGGGGAGGCCCTGAAGCGGATCGCCGACGCGGAGGCCCTGCTCACCCCGGCCGCCGCTCCGCACCTCCGGTACCTGGCCGGTCTGCGGAGACGCTGCGGGGGCGCGGCCGGCTAGCCGCCGGCAGCCGGCTGCGGATCCCCGGCCGCGCCGGTCTCCCCGGCTTCCAAGGCCTCCACGGCCTCCACGGCCTCCACGAGGAAGGGGTGCGTGCCGCCCGTCGTGCGCGTCCGGAGCGTGACCCCGTCCCGGGGGACCGTCCCGCCGTGCGCCAGCCAGGCGTACAGCGAGGACGCGTACGCCGCCGGGTCCGCGTCCGCCCCGGCACCGGCGGTCAGCCGGAATACGCCGTGGTTCCGGGTGCGCACGGTGCAGGCGTCCGGCCCGGTCACGTACACCGCCGCCGCGCAGTGCGGATGCTCCCGCAGCACTTCGGCGGTCCACAGGTCCGCGCCGCCCAGGCGCGGATCGTCCGGCCGCCCGTCGCGGGTGATCAGGTCCGCCGTCTCCAGGTCCCCGGGGTGGCGGGTGTCCTCGTGCACGGCGAGGTGGGAGGCACCGGCCGCGTCGTACGGCTGCTCCGTGGAGCGCTCGATCGTGATGTCGGTCCCGTGGACGCGCGTCCGCACGTACAGGAGAGCGGTCGGCCTCGGGGGATCGTACGGAGGGAGCGGCAGGGGCTCCAGGGACGCGGGGGCGGCGGGCTCGGGGAGGTCCATCAGCGCGTAGAAGTGCCGGCGCAGCAGCGCGGCCGACCGGCCCGGGTCCGAGGTGACGAACCCTGCGGGGGCGGGGTCCGGGCGGTGTCCGTCCAGCGCCCCTTCCACCTGCGGGCGCAGGGGAGCGTACGGGTCGAGCCGGGGCGCGCGCCGTACGAACTCCGCGAGCGGCGCCTCGGGATCGAGCTTCTCCCGTCCGTCCGCCGCCAGGAGCACGGCGGTGCCGAGGGCCGCGGAGTAGTAGGTCACCGCCCCGAAGTCCCCGAGGACCAGGTCCGCGGCGAGGAGCGCCTGCCGCCATCCGTGGACGGGGTCGATCAGGGTCAGCCCGCCGCGCCGGGCCCGGTCCAGCCACGCCCGGATCTGGCCGGGGCCGTGCCCGTGCCAGATGTTCGGGTGGAGGACGGCGGCCAGCCGGTAGTCGTCGGCGGGCAGTTCGGCGGCGAGCCGGGGCAGCAGGCCGGGCAGGACGTCCCGGCCGCCGCTCCCGAAGAATCCCTCCGGGTTCCAGGTGGAGTTCAGGACGACGAGCCGCTGCCCGCGGCGCACCCCCAGGGCCCGTCGGAACCTGTCCCGGTACGGGCGGGCCGCGAGCATCCGGTCGAAGCAGGGGTCACCGGCCAGTACGGCGGAGGGCACCGCCTCGGCGCACGCGCGGGCCAGTCGCTCCAACTGCTCCGGGTGGGACAGGACGAACCCGTCGACGAACGGCCGCCCGTCGGCCAGAAGCCACTCCGGCGACAACCCGAACGTCGGCTCCCGGCTCCCGGCTCCCGGCTCCCGGCTCCCGGCTCCCGGCTCCCGGCTCCCGGCTCCCGGCTCCCGGCTCCCGGCTCCCGGCTCCCGGCTCCCGGTGTGCCCAGTCTCTTAGTATATCCGACACCGTGTGAGATAACCGACAAATTGCCCTGGATGTCCGCGAGTTCACCCCCGAAACTCGCCGAGATCGCCAGATCCACCCGCGTCGCCAGCGCCTGTTCCCACGGCAGCACCGGGAGTTCCAGCTCGGCGAAGATCTCCCGGATGCCGCTCTGGAACGCGGAGGAGCCCGTGGACGTGACCAGGAGCTGGACGCGGAAGTCGTCGTGGAAGAGGGGCAGGAGGTCGAGCAGGCGGCCCGCCGAGGTGGCGTTGTGGACCACCAGCAGGACCCGTCGCCGGACGGTGCGGCTCGTCCAGCGGGGGGATCCCTCCCCGACCGGCACGCGTAGCGGCGGGGGTTCGGCTGGCCCCACTCATGACCTCCTGGGCGAGCGGCGGGCGTGGTGTCGTCGCGGACACACCTTAACCGCCCCGGTCAGCAGGGCTTCCGCCACACGTCCAGTTCCGGGTTCTTCAGCATCGACGACAGGCGGAGGGAGCGGGACCGGGGGCAGAAGTGGGCCGGGGCCTCCTCGTACTCCACGTGGAAGACCGCCTTGCCCGCCGCGATGAAGGGTTCGAGCAGACCGCACTCGTCGAACTGGGCGCACTCCTCGTTGACCGCGAAGTCGAAGTGGTCCACGAGCAGCGGGATCTGGTGGAGGTCGTTCTTGAGGCCCACCGCCAGACCGCGCGCGTGGGCGATGTCCGCGATCATGCGGTTGTAGCGGAGCTGGTCGTCCGCCGTCAGGGGGAACCCGGTGTCGTTGCCGTAGCCCTCCACCAGATCCGGTTCCACCGCGTCGAAGCCCTTGTCGCGGCACATGTCGAACCGGCGCTCCATCAGGGGCCGCAGGACGTCGAGGCGGCGGATGTCCAGCCAGCGTTCGCCGTGCCAGCCGTTGGGGCCGCCCAGGACGGATTCGGGGAACGCGTCCTTGTCGGGGCGGTAGTCCTCCCACGCGCCCACGTTGACGTAGCAGATCACCTTGCGCCCGTCCCGGTGCAGCCGGGCCACGTCGGCCGCGCTGTTCTCGAAGCCGTCGATGTCGTACACCGGCACGTTCACGGACGGGTCCACCTTGCCGTCGAGCTGCCACTGCCAGGCCAGGCCGGGGCGCGGCTGCCAGCGCGCGCCGGACGCGGGGCGGCGGGTGGGCGTGCGGTCCGGTGCGGGGCGGTCGGTGGTGGGGCCCGGCGCGGGGCCCGTCGCGGATCCGGGTGGGCGGGACGGGGGCGGGGGGCCGGTCGTGGGGGAGGGGGCGGGGGTCGTCGGCCGGGCGGTCGCGGAAGGGCCCGGGGTCGTACGGGTATCCCCTCCCGCGCCCTCGGCCGGTCCCTCCGCACCGACCGAGCAGCCCGCCAGGGCGGTCGCCAGGACCAGGAGCACGGCCGCCGGGGCCGTGCCCGGCCGCCACCTCATCGGTCCGCCTCCGCCAGGGCCGGGGTCAGCCCCGACCAGGGGTTCGGCGGTTCGCCCGTCACCGGGCCGCAGACCCCCGCGCCCCGCTCCCGCGCGGTGCGCACGGCCAGCGGGACGAGCGGGGCGGGCACCCCGTACACCAGGTGGCAGAGGCGCTCGGACGGCAGCCGGGCCGTCCACGACGGGCGGCTGAACGTCGAGACGTACGTCGACCAGTGGCCCTCGAAGGTGACCGTCAGGTCCGCGAGCCGCACGTAGCCGGGGGCGGGGTGGACCCCCGGATTGATGACCACGGGCGAGATGCCCTCCCGGCGCAGCGAACGCACCGTGCGCCGGCAGGCCGGCAGGCCGTCGCGCCCCGCCGTCGTCTGGTCCAGGAAACAGCCGTCCACCCCGTACCACTCCCGGTGCCGCAGCGCCTCCGCGGTGATGACCTCCGTGTCGCGCATCCCGTAGTCCGTGTCCACGTAGCCCAGCAGCCGGGCCCCCGCGGAGCGCAGCGCGCGGGCCGCGGCGGCGAACGCCGGGTCCGGCGCGTCCCCGGGGCCGCTCGCCGGATTGAGCACGACGGCGTACGTGTGCGCGGCCCCGGTGATCAGCCGGTGCCAGGCGTCCGGATCCTCGGCGGGGTGGACGTACAGCGGGATCAGCAGGCTCACGGCGCCGCCACCCCGTCGGGCACGAAGGAGCGGGACCGGGCCTCCCACAGCGCCGCGAGCGACGCGTCGAGGGAGTGGACCGGGGCCCAGCCCAGGGCGGCGCCGGCCGCGCCGATGTCCGAGCACTGCCAGGACACCCGCGCGGACCGCTCCGAACCGCCCCCGCCGTCCCCGTCCCCGACCGCCTCCACGATCCGGCCCCGGAACCCGGCCGCGTCCGCGAGCCGCCGCACCAACTCCCGTACGGGCAGCGCCTCGCCGCCGCCCACGTTCAGGACGGGCGGCAGCGGACCGGGCGCGGTCGCCGCCAGCTCCACCGCCCGCGCCACGTCCCGTACGTCCACGAAGTCGCGGTACGCGGAGAGGTCGCCGAGCCGCAGCTCCCCCTCCGGCCCGTCCCAGGACGCCGACTCGGCCTCGGCGAGCAGCGCGGCCACCCGGCCCGGCAGGCCCGTGACCGGCGCCCCGGCGCCCACGGGATTGCCCACCCGCAGCACCACCGCGTCCAGGCCCGAGGCCGTCACCGCCACCGTGCCCGCCAGCTTGGTCGCGCCGTACGGCCCCGCCGGGGCGCACGGCTCCGACTCCGCCACCCGCAGGCCGGGCGTCCCCGGCCCGTACTCGGCGGCCGACCCCAGATGGACGAGCCGGGCCCCGGGAGCGGCCTCCCGCAGGGCCGCGCACAGCGCGGCGGGCCCGCGCGCGTTCACCTCCGCGAGGGTGACGGCGTCGCCGCCGGTCGCGCCCGCGCAGTTGACCACGACGTCGGGCGCGGCCTTCGCGAGCGCCCCCGCCAGGAGGTACGGGCGGTCGGAGGCGAGGTCGACGGCGACGTCGGCCCCCGGGGAACGGCCGCCGACGAGCACCCGCGCGCCCGGCAGCGCGCGCAGCCGCTCGGTGACGTGGCCGCCCAGGTATCCGCCGGCGCCGAGGACGAGGATCCGCATTGCTGTTCAGGCTCCCTTGAGCAGGAGGGACTTGCGGCTGGTGAACTCCGCGTTGGCCCGGTCGTAGTCGTCGGGACGGCCGATGTCCAGCCAGTAGCCGTCGAACTCGTAGGCGTGCGGCGGGGTTTCGGCGGCGAGCAGGTCGAGCACCAGCTCGTCGAAGCCGAGGGGCAGCCCCGGCGTGTAGGCGTCGAGGGTCTTCCGCGAGACGCCGTAGACCCCCATGGACACCCGGTAGTCGATGCTCGGCTTCTCGGTGAAGGCGACCACCCGGCTGTCGTCGGTGGTCAGCACCCCGAAGTCGATGTGCACCTTGCGGGCGTACGTGGCGATGGTCAGCGGCGCGCCCGACACCTCGTGCCGCTTCAGCACGTCGGCGTAGTCGAGGTCGGTGAGCACGTCGCCGTTCATGACGAGGAAGTGCTCCGGCAGCCGGTCGCGCAGGTTGAGCAGCGGGCCCATGGTGCCGAGCGGGTTCTCCTCGGTGGCGTAGTCGATGCTGAGGCCCCACTGCGAACCGTCGCCCACGTAGGCGCGGATGATCTCGCCGAGGTGCCCGATGGCGAGGGTGCAGTGGGTGAAGCCGGCCTGGGACAGCTGGCGCAGCACGATCTCCAGGATCGCGTGCTCGTCGCCGATGGGGACGAGCGGTTTGGGCAGCGCGGTGGTGTACGGCCGCAGCCGGACGCCCTTTCCACCGGCCAGGATCACAGCGTGCATGGCATACCTCCTGCGGGACGTGCCGGACGGGTCAGATGTTGTAGATGCCGGTCTTGTAGCGGGCCAGGTTCGCGGGGTCGGTGAACCACTCGGCGGTCCGCGCGAGGCCCTCCTCCAGGGAGTGGCCCGGCTCCCAGCCGGTCGCCGCGGTCAGCCGGGAGGCGTCCGCGACCAGCCGCATCACCTCGGAGTCGGCCGGACGCAGCCGCGCCGGGTCCTCGCGGACGTCGAGCGGGGTGTCCATGACCTTGCCGATCAGCGCGACCAGGTCGCCGACGGAGATCTCCCCGCCCGTGCCCGCGTTGAAGGTGCGGCCCACGACGTCCTCCGCCGGGGCCGTGCCCACCGTGAGGAACGCCCGCGCGGTGTCCTTCACGTAGGTGAAGTCCCGGGTGGGGCGCAGGTCCCCGAGGGTGAGGGTGCGCTCCCCGGCCGCCACCTGGCCGATGACGGTGGGGATCACGGCCCGCATCGACTGCCGGGGGCCGAAGGTGTTGAACGGGCGGAGCGTCACCACGGGGGTGCCGAAGCTGGCGTGGTAGCTGTCCGCGAGCCGGTCGCCGCCCGCCTTCGACGCGGCGTACGGCGACTGGGTGTTGATCGGGTGGTCCTCGGTGATCGGGACCGTCTGCGCCGTGCCGTACGTCTCGCTGGTCGAGGTGTGCACGAGCCGGGGCGTCCCCAGGGCGCGCACCGCTTCGAGGACGTTCAGGGTGCCGGTCACGTTGGTGTCCACGTAACTGTGCGGCGCCTGGTAGGAGTACGGGATCGCGATGAGCGCGGCCAGGTGGTAGGCGCAGTCGGCGCCCTCGAGCAGGCCGCGCACCGAGCCCGGGTCGCGGACGTCGCCGAGCACGATCTCCACCTGGTCGAGGACCTCGGGGGAGAGGGTCTCCAGCCAGCCGTACGAGGAGAACGAGTTGTACTGGGCCATGGCCCTGACCCGGTGGCCGGAGGCGACGAGCGCCTCCGTGAGGTGCGAGCCGATGAATCCTTCGGCTCCGGTGACGGCGGCGAGCGGTGCGGAGGTCAACTCTTCGGTCCTTTCGACGGGGGACGGCAGGGTGGTGGGGCGGAGGAGCGGAGGACGGGCGGTCCGTCAGGCGTGCGGGGACGGCCGGCCCAGGAGGGCGACGACACAGGCCGCCAGACAGACCGCGGCCGCGGCGCAGACCGACGGCAGCACGGCGGACCCGTCGGGCAGGTCCGCCCGGGTGATGATCACGGCGCCCGCGGCCGTCGTCAGGCAGACGACCGCCGGCGGCCAGGCCACGCCGAACGCCTGGAGCAGCAGGGCGGTCCACAGGACCGCCGCGAGGGACAGCAGCGCGACCGGTCCCGAGCCCAGGAGCAGCGCGGGGACCAGCAGGAGCAGCAGGTAGCAGACGAGGCAGAGCGCGAGGACGCCGGAGGAGCGCAGCAGGAACGCCCGGGGCGTCGCGCTGGCGCGCAGCGCGGCGACCGACCAGCCCCGGTAGCGGTAGAGCAGCCACTCCGCCGGGCCCATGCTCAGCGTCAGGACGATCACCGCGTACGGGTCCTGCCGGCCCTCCAGCATCACGAGCACCGCAGCGGCGAGCCCGAACAGGCCGTACGGCACGGAGCCGCGCATCCGGGGGCGCGGCCCCTCGGACGCGGCCGGGACGGCGAGGCCGGAGGCCAGGACCCGCAGGGCGACGGCGAGCGTGGCGAACAGCGCGAGCAGCGGGAAGGTGAGCCGCAGCAGGGTGCCGGGCTCCCACCAGGGCAGCACCGCCGCACCGGCGATCAGCGGGCTGAGCGCGACGAGCAGCAGCCGCTCCCGGCCGAGCACCAGCAGCACGCCCGCCGCCGCCAGGTACAGCGACTGGGCCGCCGCCGCCACGGTGGCCGGGCCGCCCCCGGCGGGGATCGCGGCGAGGCCCGTGGCCACGCACGCCCCGAGCACGGAACCGGAGAGCAGCGTGCGGGACGCCTCCCGCCGGCCCGTGGTGAGCCGCAGGTGCGCCCGGTGCCCGAGCCCCTGCCCCCACGCCCAGGAGACGACGCCCGCCGTGACCAGGACGGGGGCGTGCTCGTCGATCCGCCACAGCGGGGAGGTGAGCAGGTACGCCAGGGCCGGGAGCGCGAACAGCAGGCCGCGCAGCAGGCACCGCACGGTGTCCGGCCGCCACGGGTCGGGAGGCGCGGCCGGCTCGGGGAACGCCCGGGGCACCCGCTCGTACAGCGCCGCCGCGAGCGAGAACAGGGTCGGGTGGCCGTACCGCTCCTTGATCACGGAGGCCGACAGGCCGTCCGCCTCCAGGAGCGCGGCCACCTCGTAGGGGTGGACGGCCGGGCCGATGCGGTCGGCGAGTTCGGCGGCGAGCGCGCTGACCGCCTCCTCGTCGGGTCCCTTCGCGGGGAGCCGGATCGCGAGGGTCGCGTCGTCCAGGAAGCGGCGGGCGCGCGGCACGGCGAGCCGGATGGCGAGCGTGTCCTGCTCGGCCCCGCCGGGTTCGAGGAATATCGGGCCGCTCATCCGGCGAGGCTCCCCGTGCCGCTGACCGCCGGGACGGGCAGGACGATCCGGACCGGCTCCGGCCGCCGTTGCCCGGCGGCCAGTTCGTGGTAGATGGCGCGGAAGGTGTCGACGGTCTGCCGCAGGGTGAACCGCTCGATCACCCGCAGCCGGGCGTTCTCGCCCATCGCCCGGCGCCGGGCGGGGTCGCGGAGGAGCGTGAGCGCGGCTTCCGCCATCGCGGCCGGGTCGCGCGGCGGCACCACGAGCCCGGTGTCGCCGACGGCCTCCCGCACGCCCCCGACGTCGGTGGAGACGGTCGCGCGCCCGCACGACATCGCCTCGATCAGGGTGAAGGGGAAGCCCTCGCTGATGCTGGAGAGCATCACGACGTTCCCGGCCGCGTAGGCGTCCTTGATGTCGTCGACGCGTCCCTCGAAGGTCACGGCGTCCGCGTGGCCGAGCTCGGCCGCCAGGGCCTCGCAGCGCTCCCGGTAGGCCTCGCCGCCCCGGGGCGTGCCGCCGAAGAGCCGCAGTCGCACGTCGGGCATCCGTTCCCGGACCAGGGCGAGGGAACGGATCAGCGTCTCCAGGTCCTTGATCGGGTCCACGCGCCCGGCCCAGCTGAGGGTGGGGGCGTCCGGCTCGGGTCCGGCGGGCGGGAAGGCGGCGGGGTCGACGCCGTTGTAGACGGTGCGGATGGACTCGGGGTCGGCGCCGCCCTCCTCCTCCCACAGCCGGTTGTAGCGGTTGCCCGGGGTGATCAGGGCCGCCCGGCGGTAGCTCTCCTCCGCGAGCAGCCGGAAGAAGCCCAGGACCACGGCCTTCACCGGCCAGCGGTAGGGGGCGGTGCGGTAGCCGAGGTAGCGCTCGCGCAGGTACACGCCGTGCTCGGTGAGCAGCAGCGGCACCCCGTTCCGTTCGAGGGCCGCGAGGCCGGGCAGGGCTGCCACTCCGCCGCTGACGGCGTGCGCGACCCCCTCCGTCGGCGGCGGCGCGGACAGCGGCCGCAGCGCGTGTTCGAGCAGCGCCGTGGCCGTGATCGCGTCGTGCAGGGTCGGCCGGGCCTCCCGCACGGCGAGCCCCGGCCGCCGCCACACGGAGGTGAGCACCGCGATCGCCGCGTCGCTCCGCAGGAACGGGCTCAGCCGCCCGTCTCCGGCGGCGTGCGCGAGGGCGTACAGGGCGGGGCCGAAACCGGCCTCGGCGGCCGGGTCGAGCAGCGCCGTCAGGAACTTCTCGTACGCGTCGGCGAGCCGCCTGCCCGCCCTGCCCCGGGGCGGCCTGCCCTCCGGCGCCGGGCCCCACATGGGCACGGACAGGACGTGGGAGACGTGGGCCGGCAGGTCCCAGGCGAGCGGTTCGCGGCCCGAGCCGGTGACGGCGAGGACGTCGAACTCGACGTCCGGCATCCCGGTGACGAGCTGGTCGCACCAGACGCTGACGCCCCCGTGGCTGTGCGGGTAGGTGCCTTCGGTCAGGAGGGTGACGCGCGGGGCGCCGGAGCGCGGCGCGCCGTGGTGAACGTGCATAGGTGTGTGCTCCACGGCCGTGGTGGGAGTGGTCGTGCCGGTCCCGGCCGCCGGTGGGGCGGCCGGGACGTCGCCGGGCGTGCGGCGGTCAGCCGTCCGTGCCGGGGGCGACCGGCTCGGCCACGCCCTCGGGGACGCGGGCGGCCGGGGCCGGAGCCGTGACCGCGGCCGGGGCGGAGCCGCCCGCGCCGAGGGCCGGGGCGGAGGGCAGCTCCAGGGTCAGCGGGGCGCCCGCGAGGGACGTCCAGGCGGAGCGCCCGCCCGCGTACGCCTCGCCGAAGGCGGAGCCGGAGCGCAGGGTGCCCTCGGGCACGGTCACCGGGGCCGTCGTGCCGCTCGGGCCCTCGACGGTCACCGTCTCGCCGATGCGGTACGCCGTGATCTGGCCGTTCTGCACGGCCGTGCGCCAGGCGGAGCGCCGCTGGAGCTCCTGGCCGATGTCCTTCATCCGCAGGTTCACCACCGGGGTGCTGGGGGCGAACAGCGCGTCGTACGCGTCGAGGACGCCGTCCAGGACCGGGTAGGCGATGCGGTCCTCGGCCAGGTTCGACTGGTGGATGAAGTGCGGCTTGGGGTCGTTGGCGAGGACGTGGCCCAGGGCGATCTGCCGCTCCAGGGGCACGATGTGGTCCGTGTAGCCGGTGGCGGGGTCGAGCGGGGCGGCCAGGCAGGTGGTGGTCGCCGGGTTGTCCTCGCAGATCCCGCTGCCGCCCTGCGCGCGGCTGGTGTAGATCCAGTTGTACTCGTCGACCTGCTCGGCCGCCCGGCCCGCGTTGTAGAAGACGTTCATGGGGTAGCGGGGGACGGTCGTGGCCGTTCCGACCTGGCGCTGTCCGGGCTCGCGGGAGTTGTCCGAGGCCAGCCAGCCGATGGTGTTGTCGCCGAGGGCCGGTCCCAGGTTCGGGTTGTCGACGTTCTGCTGGGGCAGGACGCGCAGTCCGGAGTGCTCGCCGGTGACCAGTTCGTCGTTCTCCAGCGGGAGTCCGGCGGTCTGGCCCCACACGCGGTTGAGCGCGATCTCGTCGGAGATGTCCTGCCGGGAGACCCACTTGACCGAGCCGTTGGGGTTCGTGGCGCACTGCCACGGCACCACGCTCGTGTTCTGCTCGCAGCCGAGGAAGGCGTGCGTGTAGGTGTGGTTGATCCAGCGGAAGTCGTTCCGCTTCGCGACGAACCGGTCGGCCAGCGGGTCCGCGCCGTTGTTGTCCGCGCGGAAGTCGACGGTGCCGGCGGCGTTGTAGGCCATGTCCAGGGTGAAGCCGCGCGAGGTCTGCCAGGAGGCGGCGTGGTCCACGTCGGCGGCCGTCATCCGGATCGGGTCCGGCACGGCGTTGGGGTCGGTGCAGTCCACGTCGCCGGGCGTGCAGTTGAGCGTGGAGTTCCAGCGGTCGTCCGCCGCGAACACGTCGTCGACGTGGACGGCGAAGTAGTTCCGGGAGGCGCCCAGGTGCGTCCCGCCGGTCATCCAGTCCACGATGCCGCGGGCCAGGAGGCGGAACTGCTGCTGGTACTGGTTGTAGACGAAGGTGACGACCAGTTCGCGGCGCCCGTCATGCCGGTACTCGCCGACCAGGGACCCGCGCTGGGCCGTCCCGGGGATCGCGGCGTCGACGTACGAGGTGAAGTCGGCGCCCGCCACCGGCGTCGACAGGTAGGCGTAGCTCTCGCCGACGGTCGGCGAGTTGTCCTCGAACGGCACGGCTCCCTCGAGGTAGCCGAACGGGCCCGAGAGCCCGGCCGCGGTGGTCTGGGCCTGCACCCCGTCGAGGCTTCCCGCGTACCCGCCGTAGACGGCGTACTGGAGGCCGACCTCGGGCCGGGCGTAGGTGTACGCGTCGACCTGCGGGATGTCGTAGGCCCGCTCGTAGTTCGCGAGCGCGGTCATCTCGGCGGAGCCGGCCGGGAACGGGTTGTCGTTCGGCAGGACGACGGCCTGGAACTTCGCCCGGTTCCGGTTGCCCACGCTGTCCGCGAGGTATCCGGCGTTGATGACGGGGCGGTCGGCACGGGTGAGGTCGATCTCCGTGTACGGCGTTCCCGCGGCCTCCAGTTCGGCGGCGATGGCGGCGGTGGCCGGACCGCCGTCGCTCACGACGAGGACCCTCAGGTCGACGCGGGGGTCCAGTTCGACCGCCTGCGCCGAGGCGCCCGGCAGGACGAGGGCGGCGACGAGCGCGCCCGTGGTGAACAAGGTGGTGCCTATGAGCCGCTTCATGCGGTGGTGTCCCCTCCCGGAGCAGGGGTGAGTACGGCTCCGAGGAGCGGACGCACCCCCTCGTGGACGCCGGCATCCCCCTCGAAGGCCGGTCGTTCACGCATCCGTCGCGTCAAATGGTGAGGTATCTGTGGAGCTTTTGTGGTCCCGCCGCGAAAGCTGACGGAAAAACGCGGGCGCCCGGGGCGGTGGTTCCGGTGTGACGATCGGACCGGAAGGCGTCCCGGGCCCCGGCCGCCCCTCCCGCCGCGGGCTCGATGCCCAGGTGGGAGGGGGAGGAGGGGCGCCGGCGGACCGTGGGACCGCCGGGACGACCGCCATTGGTTTAGACCGGTGGGCCGATCGGGGCGTGGTCTGTTTCCGGACGCGCCCCGCCCGGCCGACGGACCGTCAGGCGCAGAGGACGCGGGTCTCGGGCGTGTAGACCGGACCGCCGCTGGTGCTGGAGCTGTCGCTGAACTCGGCGTAGAAGTACGAGTAGAAGCCGATGTTGCCGTTGCAGCCGGAGTCGGCGGCGACCTGGAGCGTCAGGGTCACGGTGCGGCTCTGGCCGGGCGGCACGGTGGCCCCGTAGTTGGAGCCGAGGTTGGCGGGTCCGGTGCCGGCGCAGGGGGTGCTGCTGCCGCCGGGACCGGCCAGCGAACAGCCGGTGAAGGAGTACTTCAGGTCCGGGCGCTGGGTGGTCAGCCAGGTGGGGTCGATCGTCTGGTAGACGAACCAGATGTCGTGGGTCTTGTTGTTCGTCAGCGTGACGGACAGGTTCACCGTGCCGCCGGGGGCGGTCGTGGCGGCGTCGGTGCTGAACGTCAGCTCGGCGGGGGCGAGCGGCTCGGACGCGCTCGCGGCCGGGGCCAGGCCGAAGACGGCGAGGAAGAGGGCGAGGACGGCGGTGAGACCCAGGCGTCTCGTGAGGTGGGATCGCATGGCCCGGGAGGCTAGGGACGGGCGCGGCCCGGCGTCTGCCCCCGCACGGGCCGTCCGGGCGGTTCGCGGCCGAAAGCGCGCTTCCCGTGAAGGGCTTGCGGAGAAAGTGTGACGCGGGCCGGCCGGGCGCATCCGCGCACGCCGCGACGGGTGCGCCCGCGCGCCGCCGGCCGGACCGGAACCCGGCGCGTGCCCACAGTGTGGCGTACACCATTGGCGCGTACGCAACAGTCCACGATGTCCGCCGTGTCGGCCGGAGGGGGCCCGGTCCCGGCCAAGGGGCCGACTTTCGACCCCGCGGGATGAAACCTTCCCGCCGTTCGCACCGTCCTCTCACCCGGGAGCAGGACCTGCGACAACGGGGAGTGGACAATTCCATGGGGCGGAACAAGTACACGGCGCACATAGCGGTGGTCGCCTCCGCGGTCGGACTCAGCCTGGCGGTGTGGGCGGCCAGTGCGGTGACGCAGACGGAGGCGGAGGCCGACGCCGGGACCGGGCGCGTGACGGCCGGGCCCACGCCGGGGGCCAAGGGGCCGGCCCAGGCGCCGCCGAAGAAGATGCCCGAGAGCATCGCGCACGACGCCGAGGCGGGCGGCACGGCCGTGAACATCACCATCGACGACGGGCCCGACCCGCGCTGGACGCCCCAGATGCTGGACATCCTGAAGGAGCACGGGGTCAAGGCCGTGTTCTGCATGGTGGGACCCGAGGCGAAGCGGCACCCCGACCTCGTCAGGAGGGTCGTCGCGGACGGCCACCGGCTCTGCGACCACACGATCTCCCACGACACCACGATGGACAAGAAGTCCGTCGAGTACCAGAAGCGGCAGATCCTGGACGCGAAGAAGATGATCGAGGACGCGGCCGGGGGAGCGAAGGTCGAGTACTACCGGGCGCCGGGCGGCGCCTTCACCCCGGACAGCCGGCGGATCGCCGCCGCGGCGGGGATGCGGCCGCTCGGCTGGAACGTGGACACCAAGGACTTCGAGCTGCCCGGCACGGCCGCGATCGTGAACACGGTCAAGAACGAGCTGTCCAACGGCCCGACCATCCTCTTCCACGACGGCGGCGGCGACCGCGGCCAGACCGTCGCGGCCCTGCGGCAGGTGCTGCCGTGGCTCAAGCAGCAGGGGCACGCCTTCAGCTTCCCCGTCCGCACGACCCCCTGAGGCCCCGGGGCCTTGAGGGCCCTTGTGGCCCTCCGGAGGTCCGTACACGCGAGGAGGACCGCCCGGCGGGTGCCGGGCGGTCCTTCCTGTTCGGACCGTCCTCCAGAGCGCGGTACGGCGGCCCGAGCGGTGGTGCGAGCCTAGGAGTCGTCGCGCTTGAGGGAGTCGCGGACGCCCTCGGCCTTCCCCTGGGCCTTCTCGCCCACCTCGCGGGCCCGGCCCTTCATCTGGTCCGCCTGGCCCTCGCTCTTCAGGCGCTCGTTGCCGGTCGCCTTGCCGGCGGCCTCCTTGAGCTTGCCCTTGGCCTTGTCCATGTGGCTCTCACCCATGACTGATACGCCCCTTTTCTGGTCGACTGGGGTACTTCGGTCACGTTAGGCGGGTTCCCCGAATCCCGCTCGGCAACCCTCCCGGCACGATCCCGGCGACCGGGGCCTCCGCGCCCGGGGCGAAAACCGTATGCACGTGCGTGCGAACGGCTGACACCATGCCGGAATGGATCACGCCCTCGAACGTCTGGTCGTCCGGCACACCCACCGCCTCCCCGTCCCGGCCGGCCCCGCCGGAGAGGGCGCCGGGGCGGCCCGGCAGTTCGACGCCGCCCTGATCTCGGTGGGCTTCAAGCTCTCCGCCGACCTCCTCGAAGCGCTCTCCGGCCTCGCCCGGGAAACGGTCCTCGCGACCGCCGCCCGCACCCTGGACACCGTCCGCGAGCTGGTCGGCGACCACGTCCGGCACAACGCCTACTTCAAGGACTTCCCGGCCGGCGTGCCCGACACCCAGGACTTCTGGGCGCAGTGCCTCGCCGAGGCCCTCACCGCCCCCGCCACGCGCAAGACCGTGACCGAGCGGCTGCGCGCCGGAGTGGTGAACCTGCTCGACCTGCCGTCCTACGGCACCTACCGGCACACCTACGAGGAGCTGATCGCCGCCCACGACGAGCTGATCGCCTCCGCCGCCGACCGCCTGACCGTCCTCCGCCCCGGCCGCCCGCTCGCCGACGAGGCCACCGCCCTCTACCTCGCCCTGGCCGGAAGCACCACACCGCTCGGCGACGACCACCTGCGCGACCTCGCCGTCCTCGCCGAGCGCCGCGCCGACGGGCCCCAGCCCGAGGCGATCCCGGTCCGGGAGATCCGCGCCGTCGTCAACCGGGCCCGGCTCGCGGCCGGCGCCGACCCGTTCCTGGACACCGTCACCGACGTCCTCCGGCTGGCGTGCGCGCTCGCCGGCGGCGACGTCACCCTGCGCGAGCCGACCCGCTTCCGCGCCCTGTCCCGGCCGGTCCGCCGCGCCCTGCTCGGCGGCCTGGACGCCGTCGTCGCCGCGAGCCCCGCCAAGCTCTCCGACGTCTCCGCGCACCGCGAGGCCTGGAAGCGCCTGGGCGAGCGGCTCCACCCGCACGAACACCCCCGGTGGCCGCACGCCGCCGAGGTCTTCGCCGTTGCCCGGGGCGAGAAGGCGGCCCCGTCCTTCGACGGCCGCGTGGAGGCGCTGCTCGGCCGGAACGACGTCACCGGCGCGGCCGCGCTCCTCACCTCCGCCCCCGGCCGGCTCCTGCGCGCCCTCGACCGGCTGCTGCGCGCGGCGGACGGCCCCGAGGAGCTGGACGCCGTCGTCACCGCGTGCGAGGAGGCCCTCCCGCAGGTGTCCGGCCGCGTCGTCCTCTCCCTCCGCGACCACCTCCGGAACCGGACGGACGGGGAGGGGGAGCCCCGGGTCTTCGTCAACCGGCTCGGCGGCGCCTGGGTCACCGCCGACACCAGGCCGCCGCTGCCGGCCGCCGTGCGCGAGCGCCTGTGCGCCGTCCTCGACGCCGAGACCCGGCGACGGCTCCCCGCGCCCGGCCACCTGCTCGTCGACCCCGCCGTCCTCGACGTGGCGCTCCCGCTCAGCGGCCGGGCCACCGCCGACGGCCTCGGCGTCCTGCCGCGCGGCTCCGTCTCGCCCGTCGAGGGCGACCTGCTGCGCTTCTTCACGTACTGGAAGCAGACGGGCCGGAGGACCGACTACGACCTCTCGGCCCTCGTCCTGGACGCCGATCATCAGACCGTCACCTGGCTCTCGTACACCGCCCTCACCGCCGTCGAGGGCGCGCACTCGGGCGACATCACCGACGCCCCCGAGGGCGCCTCGGAGTTCATCGACCTGCGGCTCGGAGCCGTGCGCGGCACGTACGTCGTCCCGCAGGTGAACATCTACTCCGGCGAGGGCTTCGAGGAGGTCGAGGAGTCGTTCTTCGGCTTCATGCTGCGCGACGCCGAGCAGAAGGGGCGCCCGTTCGAACCGCGCACGGTCCGCATGAAGTCGGACCTGCGCGGTCCCGGCCGGGTCGCGCTGCCGCTCGCGTTCGCGCGGGACGACGACGGCCGCTGGCACGCCCGCTGGCTGCACCTGTACCTCAAGGGCAGCCCGTCGGCGAACCGCGTCGAGGAGAACCGGGTGTCGGTCGCGGTCCTGCTCCGGGGGCTGCTCGCCCGCACCCCGCTGACGGTCCGCCACCTCGTGGACCTGATGGCGGCCGACGCCCTGACGACGACCCCGTGGGACGGGACGACGGTGCCGGACGGCCCCGTCACGTACGTCGGTCTGGACCGCCCCGTCGGACTGCCCCCGGGCTCCCGCGTGTTCACCCCGGAAAATCTGCGCGACCTGATCCCCGCCTGACTGCTACGGTCGTACCGGGCGAGGCCATGAAGGGGCTTCCTTCTCCAACTTCTCCAAAAAGTTATCGCTAGTCCCTTCGCTTTCCTCGCCCTTCGGCTTCGGCGGCCCCCGTTCGGACGGTACGAACGGGGGCGGCCGTGTCCGCCGGCCGACCGGTCGCGTTGGTCAGGGCATGATCTCCACACGACGCATCTCCTCCGTCCTCGCCGTCGCCGCCGCCTTCTCCTGCCTGGGCGCGTCCGCGGCGAGCGCCGCTCCCGCCGCCGGCCCGCTCGGCCCGCCGGTCAACCCGGTCACGGAGCTCGACTCCCTCGCCGCGACCGGCCTCCCCGAGGAGCAGGCCGCCCAGCTCCCCGGCCTCGCCGAGCAGCTCGGCGGGCTCGACCGGATCCACGACCTCCAGCAGCTCCACCAGCTCACCGACCTGGCCGCGCCGGTCACCGGGGTGCTCCCCGCGGTCTCCGTCTGACCCGTCCCTCCCCACCCCTCCCCGGGCCGGTGACGGCCCGGGGCTCACCAGCCGAAACGCCGGTTCACCAGCGTCGCGAACTCCTCGAAGGACAGCACGCGGTCGCCGTTCATGTCCGCCTCGTCGAACAGGGCCGAGGAATCGTCCTCGGTCCCCACGCCCCAGAAGGGGATCACGCCCCGCGCGGCCAGTGTGGGGCCCTTGGACCGCAGGGCGTCGATGACCTCGCTCCGGGTCAGGGTGCCGTCCCGGTCGAGGTCGAGCGCGTCGAAGAGGGTCCGGGCCTTGTCGCTCATGGGATGTCCTGGCTCCTGGGTCGGTGGCCGCCGGGCGGCGTCGGGTCCTGTGCGGAAGGACGCGGGACGGGCGCGACAGGTTGCCCCGGCCCCCGGAGGGCCGTCGAAAACACGTGGACCGCGGAGACGTTTGCGCGGGAGACTCCCTTTCCTCACCTTCGGCACGACAGCACAGGGTTGGGTATGGGATCACCTGAAACGCGTGAAGGATTACCGTCCAAGGGCTCGGTGCTCCTCGCACTGCGCCACTACGGACGGCAACTGCTCCGTCTGCGGTGGCTGACCGCGCCGGCCATGCTGCTGCCGGCGCTCGGCAACATCGGCATCTTCTACGTGGCGCCGCTCGTCGTCGCCAAGCTCGTCGCACAGGTCGCCGGGGACGGCGCCGGCGCCGGTGACATCGGCGCGCACCTTCCGTACGTCCTCGGGTTCGCCGGCGTGCTGCTCCTCGGCGAGGGGCTGTGGCGCGTCGGACTGCACTGCCTGAACCGCCTCGACGCCCGGGGCATCGAGGACCTGTACGTCGTCGGCATGGACGAACTGTTCGCCAAGGACTCCTCGTTCTTCCACGACAACTTCGCCGGATCGCTGACCAAGCGGGTCCTCAGTTTCGCCTCCCGCTTCGAGGTGTTCGTCGACACGCTGACCTTCTCCGTCATGGGCAACGTCGTCCCGCTGCTCTTCGCCTCGGTGGTGCTCTGGCAGTACGACCCGCTGCTCGTGGTCGGCCTCCTGACGCTGATCGCCTTCACCGGCCTGTGCGTCACCCCGCTGATCCGCCGCCGCCAGGCGCTCGTCGCCCAGCGGGAACAGGCCATCGCCCGGGTCTCGGGACACGTCGCCGACACCCTCATGAACATGGACACGGTCCGGTCGTTCGCCGCCGAGGACCGGGAGGCCGCCGAGCACCGCTCCCGCGTCGCGGAGTCGCGGCGGCTCACCCTGCGGTCCTGGGACTACGGCAATCTGCGCATCGACACGCTGGTCGCGCCGATGTCCGTCCTGACGAACGTCCTGGGACTCCTCCTCGCCGTCGCCCTCGGCGGCGGAGAACACGGCGTGGAGGCCGTCATCGTGGCCTTCACCTACTACTCCAACGCGACCCGGATCATGTTCGAGTTCAACCAGATCTACCGGCGCCTGGAGAGCGCGATGACGGAGGCCGGGCAGTTCACCGAACTGCTCCTCGAACCGCCCACCGTGCTCGACCCGGAGACCCCGGAGCCCCTGGCGCCCCGGGGCACCGGCGTCCGCTTCGAGAAGGTCACCTTCGCCCACGCGGGCGCGAAGCCCCTCTTCGAGGGGCTCGACCTGGACGTGCCCGGCGGGGCGAAGATCGGCTTCGTCGGCAGGTCCGGCGGCGGCAAGACGTCCCTCACCCGGCTGCTGCTGCGGATGACGGACGTCGACGGCGGCCGGATCCTCGTCGGCGGCCAGGACATCGGCGGACTGCGCCAGGCCGACCTGCGGAGCATGATCGCCTACGTGCCGCAGGACCCGGCGATGTTCCACCGGAGCCTGCGGGACAACATCGCCTTCGCCCGGCCGGACGCCACCGAGGCCGAGATCCGGCGCGCGGCCGACGCGGCGCACGTCACGGAGTTCGTCGACGGGCTCCCCGACGGCTTCGACACCATGGTGGGCGAGCGGGGCGTGAAGCTCTCCGGAGGCCAGCGCCAGCGGGTCGCCCTCGCCCGGGCGATCCTGCGCGACGCCCCGATCCTCCTCCTCGACGAGGCCACCAGCGCCCTGGACTCCGAGAGCGAGATCCTCGTCCAGGAGGCGTTGTGGCGCCTCATGGAGGGGCGGACCGCGCTCGTCGTCGCCCACCGGCTGAGCACGGTGGCCGGCATGGACCGGCTCGTCGTCCTCGACCGGGGCCGGATCGTCGAGCAGGGCACGCACCAGGCGCTGCTCGACGCGGACGGCGCCTACGCCAAGCTGTGGCGGCACCAGTCGGGCGGCTTCCTCGACGACACCCGCGAGGAGGCCGACCTGAGTCGATGACGGGCCGCCGGGGCCGGTCCGGGCGGATTCGCCAAGCTTGGCCGGAGCCGGTCCGCGCGGGTCCTCCACGCATGGCCGGGGACCGGCCCGCATGGGTTTTCCACAGGTTGCGGCGGACGGGACCGGGGTGTCGGCGGGGACGGATACGCTTCACGAATGGTCCTCTCCGACGCTTCCCCAGAGATCTCCGAGCCCGCCCGGGTGCTCCACCGTGTCTTCGGCTACAGCTCCTTCCGGGGGGAGCAGCAGGAGATCATCGAGCAGGTCGTCGGCGGCGGCGACGCGCTCGTCCTGATGCCGACCGGCGGCGGCAAGTCGCTCTGCTACCAGATCCCCGCCCTGGTCAGGGACGGCACGGGCATCGTGATCTCGCCCCTCATCGCGCTCATGCAGGACCAGGTGGACGCACTGCGGGCGCTCGGGGTGCGGGCCGGATTCCTGAACTCCACACAGGACCCGTACGAGCGGCAGGCCGTCGAGCAGGCGTTCCTCGCGGACGAGCTGGACCTGCTCTACCTGGCCCCCGAGCGGCTGCGGACCGAGGGCACCCAGCGGCTCCTGGACCGGGGCCGGGTGTCGCTCTTCGCGATCGACGAGGCGCACTGCGTCTCCCAGTGGGGCCACGACTTCCGGCCCGACTACCTCGCCCTGTCCATGCTGCACGAGCGGTGGCCGAAGGTGCCCCGGATCGCGCTGACGGCGACGGCCACCGAGGCCACCCACGCCGAGATCGCGAAGCGGCTGGGCCTGGAGGACGCCCGGCACTTCGTCGCCGGCTTCGACCGGCCGAACATCCAGTACCGCATCGTCCCCAAGAACAACCCGTTCAAGCAGCTCCTGGAGCTGATCAGGACCGAGCACGCCGGGGACGCCGGAGTCGTCTACTGCCTCTCGCGCTCCTCCGTCGAGAAGACCGCCGCGCTCCTGGTGGAGCAGGGCGTCGACGCCGTGCCGTACCACGCCGGCATGGACGCCCGCACGCGCGCCGCGAACCAGGCCCGCTTCCTGCGCGAGGACGGCGTCGTCGTGGTGGCGACGATCGCCTTCGGCATGGGCATCGACAAGCCGGACGTGCGGTTCGTGGCCCACCTCGACCTGCCGAAGTCCGTCGAGGGCTACTACCAGGAGACCGGCCGCGCGGGCCGGGACGGCGAGCCGGCCACGGCGTGGCTGGCGTACGGCCTCCAGGACGTGGTCCAGCAGCGCAAGCTCATCGACGGCTCCGAGGGCGACGAGCAGCACCGCCGGGGCCTCGCCCGGCACCTGGACGCCATGCTGGCGCTCTGCGAGACCGTCGACTGCCGCCGGGTGCGCCTCCTGGAGTACTTCGGGCAGAAGGGCGAGCCCTGCGGCAACTGCGACACCTGTCTGACCCCGGCCGAGTCCTGGGACGGCACGGTCGCCGCGCAGAAGCTGCTGTCCACGGTGTGGCGGCTCGCCAAGGAGCGGCGCCAGAAGTTCGGCGCCGGGCAGATCGTCGACATCCTCCAGGGGAAGAAGACGGCCAAGGTCATCCAGTTCGACCACGACGCCCTCTCGGTGTTCGGCGTCGGCTCCGACCTGAGCACCGCCGAGTGGCGCGGGATCGTCCGCCAGCTCCTCGCGCAGGGCCTGCTCGCGGTCGAGGGGGACTACGGGACGCTCGTCCTCACCGAGCAGAGCGGCGAGGTCCTGGGCGGGCGCCGCACCGTCCAGATGCGCAAGGAGAAGGCGGTCGCCCCGGCCCGGAAGGAGTCCGGGAGCCGCTCCGGCAAGGGCGCCCGCGTGCCGGTCGACCTGCCGGCGGAGGCCGTGCCGGTCTTCGAGGCGCTCCGCGCCTGGCGGGCCGCGACCGCCCGCGAGCAGGGCGTCCCGGCGTACGTCGTCTTCCACGACGCGACGCTGCGGGAGATCGCCACGCTGCTCCCCACCACGGTCGAGGAGCTGGGCACAGTCGGCGGGGTCGGCGAGGCCAAGCTGACCAAGTACGCCGAAGGCGTCCTGGAGACGCTGGCGGAGGCCGGGGGCGGGGCCGGGGCCGCCGCGCCGGCCGAGGGGTCGCGGGAGACGGCCGCGCCCGCACCGGACGGCCCGGCCACGCCCGCCCGTGCGGCCACAGCGTCCGGGTCCGCGCCCGCCGCCCCGTACGACGACGAGCCGCCCTTCGACTTCGACGAGTCCGAACCGCCGTGGGACGAGGAGTAGGGGAGGAAGGGGAGAGGCCCGGGAGAGGAGCGGACGGGGCCGGGTCCTGGCCCGTCCGCACCGGCCTTCCGGCCCCCGTCGGGAGAGGGGTGCCGGTCGCGTCCTCCCCGGTGACCGCCCGCGTTCGTTCCGTTTGCGGAGCGGTGGACATGGCGTTTCAGTGAGAGGGATTCCCCCCCACGCTTCTCTGGAGCAGACATGTCGATGGCGTTCGGTTCCCCTTTCGGTTCCTCCGATCCGTTCAGCGAGATGCTGAACCGGTTCTTCGGCATGTCGCCGGCCTCCTCGCCCCCGGCCGTGCAGCGCGTGCCCATCGGAAGGCTGCTCACGGAGTCCTCGTACGAACTGCTCAACCTGGCCACCCGCAAGGCGGCCGAGGACGGCACGTCCGACCTCGACACGGAGCACCTGCTGTGGGCCGCCACCCAGGTCGACCCCTCCCGCAGGCTGCTCGCCCAGGGCGGGGTGGACCCCGACGCCCTCGCGGCCCGGATCGCCGAGGTGCTGCCCCGGGAGTCCGCCGAGCCCTCCTCGGAGCCCGGCCTCACCCCGGCCGCCAAGCGGACCCTCGCGCTCGCCCACGCCCGCTCGCAGGCCGCCGGCGTCTCGTACATCGGCCCCGAGCACATCCTCGGCGCCCTCCTCGGCGACCCCGACTCCGGCGCCTCCCGCTTCCTGCGCGCGGAGGACCTGGACGTCTCGAAGCTGCGCGGCGCCGCCGACCAGGCGGCCTTCGGCGGCGAGGCCGCCCCCGCCGCCCCGAAGCAGCCGGCCACCACCCTCGACGAGTTCGGCCGGGACCTCACCGAGGAGGCGAAGGCCGGGAAGCTCGACCCCGTGGTCGGACGGGCCGAGGAGATCGAGCAGACCATCGAGATCCTCTCCCGGCGCTCCAAGAACAACCCCGTCCTGATCGGCGAGCCCGGCGTCGGCAAGACCGCCATCGTCGAGGGCCTCGCCCAGCGCATCGTGGCGGGCGAGGTGCCCGACACCCTCAAGGACAAGCGGGTCGTCTCCCTCGACCTCTCCGGGATGGTGGCCGGCGCCCAGTACCGGGGGCAGTTCGAGGAGCGCCTGAAGAAGGTCATCGAGGACGTCCAGGAGGCCCGGGGCGACATCGTCCTCTTCATCGACGAGCTGCACACGGTCGTCGGGGCCGGTGCCACCGGCGAGGGCTCGATGGACGCCGGGAACATGCTCAAGCCGGCCCTCGCCCGGGGCGAGCTGCACGTGGTCGGCGCGACCACCATCGACGAGTACCGCAAGCACATCGAGAAGGACGCCGCCCTCGAACGCCGCTTCCAGCCCGTCCTGATCCCCGAGCCGACCGTCGAGGAGACCGTGCAGATCCTCGAAGGGCTGCGGGACGCCTACGAGGCCCACCACCGGGTCCGTTTCGCCGACGGCGCCCTCGCGGCGGCGGCGGAGCTCTCCGACCGCTACATCAGCGACCGCTTCCTGCCCGACAAGGCCATCGACCTGATGGACCAGGCCGGGGCCCGGGTGCGGCTGCGCAGCGGCGGCCGCTCCACCGAGGTGATCAGCCGCCAGGACGAACTCGCCAAGCTGCGCCGCGAGAAGGACCAGGCCGTCGCGGGCGAGGAGTTCGAGAAGGCCTCCGACCTCAAGCGGCGGATCGCCGAGGTCGAGGGCGAGCTCGCGGGCATCGAGGAGCGCCGCGAGGGCGTCGTCTCCGTCACGGCCGGCGACATCGCGGACATCGTGTCCCGCCGTACTGGCATCCCGGTCTCCCAGCTCACCGCCAGCGAGAAGGAGAAGCTCCTCAAGCTGGAGGAGGAGATGCACGCCAGGATCGTCGGCCAGGACGAGGCGGTCACGGCGGTCTCCGAGGCCGTGCGCCGCAACCGGGCCGGCATGGGCGACCCCAACCGCCCGGTGGGCTCCTTCCTCTTCCTCGGCCCCACCGGGGTCGGCAAGACCGAGCTCGCCAAGACCCTCGCCGACCTGCTGTTCGGCGACGAGGACCGGATGATCCGGTTCGACATGAGCGAGTTCCAGGAGAAGCACACGGTCGCCCGGCTCGTCGGGGCGCCTCCCGGGTACGTCGGCTACGAGGAGGCCGGGCAGCTCACCGAGAAGGTCCGCCGCCAGCCCTACAGCGTGGTCCTGTTCGACGAGATCGAGAAGGGGCACCCGGACGTCTTCAACACCCTGCTCCAGATCCTCGACGACGGGCGCCTCACCGACGGGCAGGGCCGCACGGTCGACTTCCGCCACTGCGTCGTCATCATGACGTCCAACATCGGCGCCCACCGCATCCTCGACCACCAGGGCGACGCGGCCGAGCTGAAGGACCAGCTGATGGAGGACCTGCGGGGACGCTTCCTGCCCGAGTTCCTCAACCGCATCGACGACATCATCGTCTTCCACAGCCTCACCGAGGAGGACCTGTCGACGATCGTCGACCACCTCCTGGACCGCAGCAAGCACCGCGTCCACGCGCAGGGCATGACCCTGGAGGTCACCGAGGCCGCGAAGAAGCTCCTCGTCGCCCACGGCTACCAGCCGGCGTTCGGCGCCCGGCCGCTGCGCCGCACCATCCAGACGGAGCTCGACAACCGGGTCGCCTCCCTGCTGCTCGGCGGCGACGCCGAGCCCGGCGACACGATCGTCGCCGACGTCGTGGACGACTCGATCCACTGCACGGTCCGCAAGGGCGACACCGGGGGCGGCGCGCACCGCGAGGACGCGGAGAGCCCCGCCGAGGCGGCGTAAGGCCCCCTGCCGCTCACGGCTGTACGGGGTCTCCCGGAAGGCGGTCCAGAGCGGCGGCCACGCCGGCGCGGCCCGCGACCTCCCTGAGGGCGCGGGCCGTCGCCGTCTCCGGGTCCCGGGCCACGGTCACCAGACCGACCGGCACCGCCCGCGCGGGCCCGTCCATCGGCACCGCCCGCATCCCGTGCGGCACGCCGAAGACGTGCAGCCAGGCGTGCGGCACGACGCTGGCCCACCGGCCTGTCCTGACGTGCGCGAAGAGCGTCGCCACGGAGTCCGTCTCGACCCGGGGCACCGGCCGCACCCCTGCCTCCGCGAACAGCCCGTCGAGGACCCGGCGCCCCTGCAT
This sequence comes from Streptomyces sp. NPDC098101, assembly GCF_044760185.1. Taxonomy (NCBI): domain Bacteria; kingdom Bacillati; phylum Actinomycetota; class Actinomycetes; order Kitasatosporales; family Streptomycetaceae; genus Streptomyces; species Streptomyces sp. NPDC098101. The sequence goes on from NZ_JBIWAS010000001.1 coordinate 688,203, forward strand.
GGCCCCCGTCAGCAGGCAGAGCGGAAGGCGCGCGGCCTCCGCCCAGGTCGCCGTCGGACGGTCGGCGGGGGCGTCGGCGGCGCCGGTGAGGAGCACGTACCGCTCCTCGTACAGCGGGACCGTCTCGAAGCCCTCCGCGAGCCCCTCGTGCAGGTACGTGATCCCGGCGTCGAGCTCGAAGCTCCGCAGCCGGCGCAGGACGTCCTCCGACTGGAGGTCTGTCGTCACCTCCACGGTCACCAGCGGGTGCGCCCGGCAGAACGGGGCCGTGAGCAGGGCGACGGCCCCCGACGCGGTCGGCACCGCGCCGATCCGCATCCGCCCGCCGAGCCCGGTGCGCAGGGCGCCGACCTCGCTGGTGAGGGCGTCGCGGTCGGCCAGGATCCGCCGCGCCCACACCACGATCCGCTCGCCCTCGGGGGTGAGTCCCTCGTACGTCCGGCCGCGCAGCACCAGCGGGACGTCGAGCTCGTCCTCCAGTTTCCGGATCGCCTCCGACAGCGCGGGCTGGGAGACGTGGCACGCCCGGGCGGCGCGGGCGAAGTGGCGCTCCCGCGAGAGGGCCACCAGGTATTCGAGTTGACGGAACAGCACCCCCCGGGTCTACCCGACCGCCCCCGGGAACGCCAGTCGGCGGCCCGGCCGGAGGGCGGTCAGGCCACCGGCACGGTCTCCAGGCGCTCGTCCCCGCAGTACACGTTCATCGACGTGCCCCGCAGGAACCCGACCAGGGTCAGGCCGCTCTCCGCCGCCAGGTCCACGGCGAGGGAGGACGGCGCGGAGACGGCCGCGAGCATCGGGATCCCCGCCATCACCGCCTTCTGCACCAGCTCGAAGGAGGCCCGGCCGCTCACCATCAGGACCGTCCCGCGCAGCGGCAGCAGCCCCGACCGCAGGGCGTGGCCGACGACCTTGTCCACGGCGTTGTGCCGGCCGACGTCCTCCCGCAGGCAGAGCAGCTCGCCCTCGGCCGAGAAGAGCCCGGCCGCGTGCAGCCCGCCCGTGCTGTCGAAGACCCGCTGGGCCGCCCGCAGCCGGTCCGGAAGGGCCGTGAGCACCTCCGCGCCGATCCGCAGCGGATCCTCCGCGACGGACCAGGCGGCCGTGGTGCGCACCGCGTCCAGACTGGCCTTGCCGCACAGGCCGCACGAGGACGTCGTGTAGAAGTTCCGCTCCAGGGAGGCGTCGGGGGCGGCCACGCCGGGGGCCAGGACGACGTCGACCACGTTGTACGTGTTGCCGCCGTCGGAGGTGGCGCCCGCGCAGTACCGGATCCCCGCCACGTCCCCGGCGGAGTGCACCACGCCCTCGCTGACCAGGAACCCGGCCGCCAAGTCGAAGTCGTCGCCCGGGGTCCGCATGGTCACGGTCAGCGGACGCCCGCCGACCCGGATCTCCATCGGCTCCTCGGCGGCCAGCGTGTCCGGGCGGTAGGAGGCCCCTCCCTCCCGCACGCGCAGGACGCGCCGCCGCGCGGTCACTCGTCCCATGGTTCTTCCTTCCTCCGGCTCGGCCTTCTCGGTGCTCAGGCCCGGGGATCCGTACGCCGGACCCCCGGGTCCACGGTGTCACGCCGGTCGTACGGGGGCATCCGCGGGTTCCAGCCTGATCACGACGCCCTTGGAGGTCGGGCAGTTGCTGACGTCGGCGACGCTGTCCAGCGGCACCAGGACGTTGGTCTCCGGATAGTAGGCCGCGGCGGAACCGCGGCTCGTCGGGTACGCCACCACCCGGAAGCCCTCCGCGCGCCGCTCCCGGCCGTCGTGCCAGACGCCCACCAGGTCCACCCGGGCCCGGTCCTCGATGCCCAGCTCCGCCAGGTCGTCGGGGTTGACCATGACCACCCGGCGGGCGTCGTGGATGCCCCGGTAGCGGTCGTTCGGCGCGTACCAGACGGTGTTCCACTGGTCGTGCGAGCGCAGGGTCTGGAGCAGCAGGTGCCCCTCGGGGACGTGCGGCATCGTGAACGCGTTGCACGTGAAGACGGCCTTGCCGCTCGGGGTGGGGAAGACTCCCTCGTTCACCGGGTTCGGCAGGTGGAAGCCGCCGGGCACGGCCACCCGGGCGTTGAAGTCCTCGAAGCCCGGCACGACCCGCGCGATCCGGTCGCGGACGGCGCCGTAGTCGCGCTCGAACAGCTCCCACGGGACGGCCGGCTCGTCGCCCAGGGTCGCGCGCGCCAGCCGGGCGACGATCGCGACCTCGCTCAGCAGGTGCGGGGAGGCGGGCGGCAGCTTGCCCCGGGAGGCGTGGACGTCGCTCATCGAGTCCTCGACGGTCACGAACTGCTCGACGCCCCCCTGCACGTCCCGGTCGCTGCGGCCGAGCGTGGGCAGGATCAGGGCGGTCTGGCCGCACACGGTGTGGGAGCGGTTCAGCTTGGTGGAGACGTGCGCGGTCAGGCGGCAGCCGCGCATCGCCTCCTCCGTGACCGCGCTGTCCGGGGTGGCCCGGACGAAGTTGCCCGCGACCCCGAGGAAGACCTTCGCGCGCCCCTCGCGCATGGCCCGGATGCCGTCCACCGCGTCCAGGCCGTGGTGCGCGGGCGGCGTGAAGCCGAACTCGCGCCCCAGCGCGTCCAGGAACTCCCGCGGCATCCGTTCCCACACGCCCATCGTGCGGTCGCCCTGGACGTTGCTGTGGCCGCGCACCGGGCACACGCCCGCGCCGGGCCGCCCGATGTTGCCGCGCGCCAGGAGGAAGTTGACCACCTCGCGGATGGTGGGGACGCCGTGCTTGTGCTGGGTGAGGCCCATCGCCCAGCAGACGATGATCCGCTCACTGGCCAGGACCCGTTCGAAGAGCTCCTGGATCTCCTCGCGGGACAGGCCCGTCGCCGTCAGGACGTCGTCCCAGGAGGTCTTCCGCGCGTGCTCGGCGAACTCGGCGAAGCCCGTGGTGCTGTCCCGGACGAAGGCGTGGTCCAGGACGGTTCCCGGGGCGGCGTCCTCGGCCTCCAGGAGCAGCAGGTTCAGGGCCTGGAAGAGCGCCAGGTCGCCGCCCGCCCGGATGTGCAGGAACTGGTCGGCGATCCGCGTGCCCCGGCCGAGGACGCCGCGCGCCTTCTGCGGGTGCTTGAAGCGCAGCAGACCGGCCTCGGGCAGCGTGTTGACCGCCACCACCTGCCCGCCGTTGCGCTTGGTCTCCTCCAGGGCCGACAGCATCCGGGGGTGGTTGGTGCCCGGGTTCTGCCCCACGACGAAGACCAGGTCCGAGTGGTGGATGTCGTCCAGGGAGACGCTGCCCTTGCCGATGCCCAGGGTCTCCGACATCGCGGCCCCGCTGGACTCGTGGCACATGTTGGAGCAGTCCGGCAGGTTGTTGGTGCCGTACGCGCGGGCGAAGAGCTGGAGCAGGAAGGCGGCCTCGTTGTTCAGCCGGCCCGAGACGTAGAACAGCGCCTCGTCGGGGGAGTCGAGCGCCTTCAGCTCCCCGGCGAGCAGACCGAGCGCCTCGTCCCAGCCGATCGGCTCGTAGTGGGTCGCGCCGGGCCGCTTCACCATCGGCTCGGTGAGCCGCCCCTGCTGGTTGAGCCAGTAGTCGGACATGCCGTCGAGCTCGGCGATCGAGTGCTCCCGGAAGAACTCCCGGGTGACGCGCCGCGAGGTGGCCTCGTCGTTGATGTGCTTGGCGCCGTTCTCGCAGTACTCGTTCCGGTGCCGCCGCCCCGGCGCGGGCTCCGGCCAGGCGCAGCCCGGGCAGTCGATGCCCTTCGCCTGGTTGATGGTGAGCAGCGTCAGCGCGGTGCGGCGCGGGGACGTCTGGCCCAGCGAGTACTCCAGCGCGTGCGTCACGGCGGGCAGGCCCGTCGCCCACGTCTTCGGCGGGGTGACCCTGAGGTCGTCGTCTGGGTCCTCGATGCCGCTCATGTTCTGATCCGCCTCGTTTCCTCGCCGTATTCGATGTGCTTCGACGCGTGCCGCAGAGCAGGCTCGGACGTCTCCGGAGAAAAGTCAAAGAGATGTTTTCGATGTCCGTATAGGTGCCGCCTATCGGTCGGTGTTCCTGCTGTTCAGGGGGGTTTTCATGGGGCCTTATAAGCGGCTCCGATCGTGTCATCGGGAAGTCCTCTTTGACTTGTCGGGGAAATCCTCCGAAGGTGATCGAGTCATGAATTCGGTGTCGTCGCGTTCCTTCGATGAAACGCGTTTCGAGAAAGTTCGAGGAAGGAGGCGCGACCGTGCTCCCCGCCGCTCCTCGCGCTGTGATCGCGGACGGAGCCGAGGAAGGGGTCGGAGCGTGCTGAACGACGGACAGACACCGGACGACCGGGCGGCGCCCCGCAACCGCAACCGCGACGCGCCGCGCATCCCCCGGCACGTCGTCGTTCAAGTCGGGCGGGTGCTCTCGCCCCGGGGAGCGCTCGCGCTGCAAGGGGTGGACGGGGCCCCGGCCTTCGCCCTGCGCGCCGCGCTCGCGATGGCGGTGCCCGCCCTGCCGTTGGTGCTCGCCGGGCGGGCCGACTTGGCCGTCTACGCGATGCTGGGCTCCTTCACGACCACCTTCGGCCGCGATCTGCCGTACGCGCGCCGGGCCCGGGTGCTCGCCCTCGTCGCCGTGGCCATGACCGCCTGTGTGGGCTGCGGGACGGCGCTCGCCGCGTGGGCGCGCCCGCCGGACGGGGGAGCGGGCGCCGCCGTGACGGTCGCGGCGACGGCCCTGGTGGCGGGGCTCGCCAAGCTCGCCTGCGACGCGGCCGGGCTGCGCGGTCTCGGCGCGGTGCTGCTGCTGTTCTCCTTCGCCGTGGCGGCCAACAGCGCCTCGGTCCCCTCCGACGTCCTGCCGCACGCGGCCCTGGCCGCGACCGGCGCGGCCGTCGCCTGGGCCCTCGCCGTCGCGGGACGGCTCACGCACCCGGACCGGCCGGGGCGGCTCGCCGTGGCCGCCGCCCTGCGCGAGCTCGCCGACCTGTACGAGCGGGGCGGCCGGACCGCACGGCACCGGGCGACGGCCGCCGTGCTCCAGGCGTACCGGACCCTCGGCGTCCTGCCCCCGCCGGGTGCCGACCGGCGCGGCCGGAACGACACCTGCGTACGCCTCGCCGACCTCTCCTGGTCGCTCCTGGTCGGCTCCGCCCGCCGCCCGCCCGCCGGTCCCCCCGGCCCGGCCCGGGCCCTGCGCCGCCAGGCCGGGCTGCTGGCCGGCCGGGGCCGGCGCACCCCGCCCGTACTGCCCGAGCTCGCGCGGTCGTCCCCGGACCCCGTCCGCCCCGGACCGGTCCCGGCCGAGCTGCGCGCGGCGGAGCTGGTGGCGGGCCCGCCCCGCGCCCGTACCGCCGTCCTGCTCGTCCCCGCCCTGCGGATGGTCCTCGGCACCGGCCTCGCGGGCGGCGCGGCCCTCCTCCTCGGCCTCGGCCACGGCTACTGGGCGGCGGTCTCCGCCGCCGCCGTCCTGCACTCGGTCAACGTGCGCACGGCGGCCCAGCGGGCCGTGCAGCGCACCCTGGGCACGGTCGCCGGGCTGCTGCTCGCGCTCGGCGTCCTCGCCCTGCGCCCGGACCCGGTGGCGCTCGTCCTGGTGATCGTGCTCTTCGAGTTCCTCCTGGAGTACGTCGTCGCCCGGAACTACGGCCTCGGCGTCGTCTTCCTCACCCCGCTGGCGCTGCTGCTCAGCGACCTGGCCGACCCCGGGCCCGCCGGGGCCCTGGTCCAGGACCGGGCCCTGGGCAGCCTCCTCGGGATCGCCGTCGCCCTCGGCTGCGCGCTCCTCGTGGTCCACGACCGGGCCGCCGTACGGGCGGCGCGCGCCCTCGCCGCCTGCGAGGAGGCGGCGGAGCGGGCCGAGCGGGCGCTGGACGGGGGCGCGGTCGAGGCGTACCCGGTCGTCCAGACGCGCCTCGCGGCGGCCGTGGTGGAGCTGCGCGAGGCGGACGACGCGGCGGCGGGCGAGCTCTGGCCGGCCGAGATCGACCCGGTCGAGCTCGCCGCGACGGAGCGGCGCGCCCACCTCCTCCTGGAGCGGCTCGTCGACCCGCGCCGCCCCCCGGCCTAGCGGCCCTCAGGCCGCCGGGACGATCGTGACCCTGACGTGCTTCATGATCGGCTGGTCGCTCTGGGTGCTGTAGTCGCCCAGCGCGCACAGCACGTTCATCTCGGGCATGTAGCCGGCCGCGCACCCCCGGGGGATGTCGTACGGGACGGCGAGGTAGCCGTTGAGGTGCCGGTGGCTGCCGTCCCGCGCGGTGCTCGTGATGTCGACCGGGCCCATGTCGGCGATGCCGCGCTCGCGCATGTCGGCCCGGTTCATGAAGACGAGCGTGCGCAGGTTCTTGACGCCCCGGTAGCGGTCGTTGTCGGAGTAGATCGTGGTGTTCCACTGGTCGTGGGAGCGCATGGTGCCCAGGGCCAGTTCGCCGGGGGCGGGCACCACGTCGGGCAGCGCGGCGGCGGAGAACTCGGCCCGGCCTGACGGGGTGAGGAAGACCAGCTCGCGGGCGGGCTGCTTGATGCGGAAGCCCAGCGGCAGGCGCACCCGCCGGTTGAAGTCCTCGAAGCCGTCGAGCGCCCTGGCCATGGTGTCCCGGATGCGGTCGTAGTCCTCGACGTACCACTCCCACGGGGTGGCGCTGTCCGGCAGCGCGGCCCGGGCCATGCCCGCGATGATCGCCGGCTCGGAGAGCAGGTGCGGCGAGGCGGGGCGCTTCATGCCGACCGACATGTGCACCATGCTCATCGAGTCCTCGACCGAGGTGCTCTGGATCCCCTTGCGCTGGTGGTCCTTCTCGGTCCGGCCGAGGCAGGGCAGGATCAGTGCCCGCCGCCCGTGCACGACGTGGCTGCGGTTCAGCTTGGTGCTCACCTGGACGGTCAGCTCGCAGGTGCGCAGCGCCTCGTAGGTGGCCGGGGTGTCGGGGGCCGCGAGCGCGAAGTTGCCGCCCATGCCGACGAAGACCTTGATCTTCCCGTCGCGCATCGCCCCGATGCTGGTGACGGTGTCCTTGCCGTGCTCGCGGGGCGGGTCGATCCCGCAGACCTCGGCGAGCCGGTCGAGGAACTCCGGGGTCGGGCGGTGGTCGATGCCGCAGGTCCGGTTGCCCTGGACGTTGCTGTGTCCGCGCACGGGGGAGGGGCCGGCGCCCTCGCGGCCCAGGTTGCCGCGGAGCAGCAGCAGGTTGACGATCTCGCGGACGGTGTCCACGCCGTGCTCGTGCTGGGTGACACCCAGGCACCAGCTGACGATGGAGCGGTCGGCCTCGCGGTAGACCCGGGCCGCCTCCAGGATGTCGTCCCGGCTCAGCCCCGACTGGGTCTCCAGCTCCTCCCACGGGGTCGCCCCGCACAGCGCCCGGTACTCCTCGAAACCGGTGGTGTGCCGCTCGACGAACTCCCGGTCCAGGGCCTTGGGGTCGGTCTCGGCCTGCTCCAGGACCGCCTTGGCCATGCCCCGCAACAGCGCCATGTCGCCGCCGACGCGCACCTGGAGGTTGAGCGTGCCGGTGCGGGTGGAGTGGAAGGTGGCCATGTCCTTGAAGTCGTGCGGGATGATCGTGCGGGTGGCCGCCGCCTCGACGAGCGGGTTGACGTGCACGATCTGCGCGCCCCGGTGGTACGCCTCCGCGAGGGCGGTCAGCATCCGGGGCGCGTTGGAGGCGGCGTTGACGCCGAGGATGAAGAGGGCGTCGGCGGTCTGCCAGTCCTCCAGGTCGACGGTGCCCTTGCCGGTGCCCAGCGCGGCCTGCATGGCCCGGCCGCTGGCCTCGTGGCACATGTTGGAGCAGTCGGGCAGGTTGTTGGTCCCCAGCTCGCGGGCCATCAGCTGGTAGAGGAAGGTGGCCTCGTTGCCGAGCCGGCCGGAGGTGTAGAAGGTCGCCTCGTCCGGGTGGCCGAGGCCGCGCAGCGTCTCTCCGACGAGGGCGAAGGCGTCCTTCCAGGTGATCGGCACGTAGTGGTCGGTCTCCGGGTCGTAGACCATCGGCTCGGTGAGCCGGCCCTCGTTCTCCAGGTCGTAGTCGCTCCACCCGTCGAGCTCGGTCACCGAGTGGGCGGCGAAGAACTCGCGCCCGACCCGCTTGCGGGTCATCTCCCAGGTGACGTGCTTGATCCCGTTCTCGCAGATGTCCAGGTGCAGGCCCTTGGTGTCGTCGGGCCAGGCGCAGCCGGGACAGTCGAACCCGCCGTTCTCGTGGTTCATCTTCATGATCGCCCGGGGCCCGTCGAGCGGGAGGGCTCCCTCGCGCGCCATGAAGCCGGTCACGCTCTTGGCGGCGCCCCAGCCGGCGGCGGGGTGGTGGTACGGGTGGAACTCCGGATCGCCCTCGGGAGCCGGGCCCACGCGGGGCTCCAGGGTCTCCGGGGTGTCCTGGAGGGTCTCCGGCTTTTCCTGGTCGGTGCTCAAGGATCTCACCCTCTCGCCCCCCGGGGCCTGGGCGGTACAGGGCGAAACAGCCCCTTCGGGCAGGCTATGTCCGCCCCCGTACCCATGCCACTCGACCCGGAGGGGCCGGCCGCACACCGCCCGCCCCGGCGGTGACCGCCGGCCGCCCGGTCCGGAAGCGGCCGTCGTACGGGTCGTGCGCCGCCCGCCCCGGTGGCGGCCGTCGTACGGGTCGTGCGCCGCCCGCCCCGGTGGCGGCCGTCGTACGGGTCGTGCGCCGCCCGCCCCGGCGGTGACCGTCGTACGGGGCGCGCGCCGCTCGCCCCCCGGCGGCGGCCACCCGGTCCGGAAGCGACCGCCGTACGGACCGCACGCCGCTCGCCCCCGGCGGGGCCCCGCCGGGCTGCGCGAAGGATCACGCCCGCCTACGCTGACGCTGTCCCTTGAGTACCTTTTGCCCGACTCATCGTTCTCGTTCCGTTCTGCGGGGCCCTCTCCGGCGGGAGCGCCATGGCCGTACCCCAGCCCGTCCTCATGCCGCCCTCCCGGGCGGCCCTCTTCCTGGTGGTGACCGTGCACCCCGGCGCCGAGGCCGCCGTGCGGGACGCGCTCCAGGACGTGACCGGGCTGACCCGCTCGGTCGCCTTCCGGGCCCCCGCCGACGGCCTCACCTGCGTCGTCGGCATCGGCTCCGAGGCGTGGGACCGGCTCGTCGGCGACCCGCGCCCGCGCGACCTGCACCCCTTCCCCGCCCTCCGGGGCCCCCGCCACCGCGCGCCCGCCACCCCCGGTGACCTGCTCCTCCACCTGCGGGCCCGGCGCGCGGACCTCTGCTTCGAACTGGCCCGCCTCCTCCTGGACCGGCTCGGCCTCTCGGTCGCCGTCGTCGACGAGGTGCACGGCTTCGGCTACTTCGACGAGCGCGACCTGCTCGGCTTCGTCGACGGCAGCGAGAACCCCTCCGGGACCCTGGCCGCCGAGTCCGTCCACATCGGCGACGAGGACCCCGGCTTCGAGGGCGGCAGCTACGTCGTCGTCCAGAAGTACGTGCACGACATGGCGGCCTGGGACGCGCTCGCCGTCGAGGAGCAGGAGCGGGTCATCGGGCGCAGCAAGGCGGCCAACGTCGAGATGCCCGACGACGTCAAACCCGCGAACTCGCACATCGCGCTCAACACCGTCACCGACGAGAACGGCGACGAGCAGAAGATCATGCGCGACAACATGCCGTTCGGCCGGGTCGGCAGCGGCGAGTTCGGCACGTACTTCATCGGCTACGCGCGGACGCCCGCCGTCACCGAGCGCATGTTGCGCAACATGTTCCTCGGCGACCCGCCCGGCAACACCGACCGCATCCTCGACTTCTCCCGGGCCGTGACCGGCGGCCTCTTCTTCGTGCCGAGCGCCGACCTCCTCGACGAGCTCCCCGGCGCGCCGGACACCGCCGCCCCCGGGGAGTCCCTGGGCATCGGCGGCCTGAAAGGAGCCTGAGCCCCATGACGACCCCCGAGGGCACCACCAACCTGCACCGCGAACTCGCCCCGATCACCCCGGCCGCCTGGGCCGGGATCGAGGAGGAGGCCCGCCGCACCTTCCGGCGCCACGTCGCGGGCCGCCGCGTCGTGGACGTCCCTGACCCGGCGGGTCCGGAACTCGCCGCCGTCGGCACCGGACACCTCTCCGCCGTGGACCCGCCCGCCCCCGGCGTCACGGCCCGGCTCCGCGAGGCGCGGCCCCTCGTCGAGCTCAGGGTGCCGTTCACCGTCACCCGGGCCGCCGTCGACGACGTCGAGCGCGGCGCCCAGGACTCCGACTGGCAGCCCGTCAAGGACGCCGCCCGCGCCCTGGCGTTCGCCGAGGACCGTACGGTCTTCGAGGGGTACGCGGCGGCCGGCGTCGAGGGGCTGCGCGCCCGCAGCTCGAACCCGGTCGTACGGCTGCCCGCCGAGCCCCGCGACTACCCCGACGCGGTCAGCCGCGCCCTGACCGCGCTGCGGCTCGCCGGCGTCGACGGCCCCTACGCGCTGCTCCTCGGCGCCGACCAGTACCGGGCCGTCAGCGAGACCTCCGACCACGGCTACCCCGTCGCCGCGCACCTCGCCCGGATGCTGGACGGGCCCCCGATCTGGGCGCCCGCCCTCGACGGCGGCTTCGTCCTCTCCACCCGGGGCGGCGACTTCGAGCTGCGCCTCGGCGAGGACGTGGCCATCGGCTACGCCTCCCACGACGCGGACACGGTCGAGCTGTACTTCCACGAGACGCTGACCTTCCTGACGTACACGGACGAGGCCGTCGTCGTCCTGGAGGCCTGAGCCGTGCGCGCCCGGTTGCGCGGCGCCGTGCCCCGGCTCGTCGGGTCGGCGCTCGTCGGCGCGGCGGTCGGCGCCCTCGTCGCCGTCCCGACCCACGCCCCGCTCGGCGTCCTCGCCGGCATCGCCGCCGCGGAGACCGCCTTCGTCGTCACGGGCTGGGCCGTCCTGTGGCCCATGGACGCGGCCACCACCCATCGCAACGTCCGCCGCGAGGAGTTCCGGCCCGTCGTCGAGGAACTCGCCGTCGTCTCGACCTCCCTGGCCGGTCTGGTCGGCATCATCGTGCTGCTCCTGGTCGGCCGCACCGACCTGAGCCACGCGGCGGCCGCGACGGCCCTCTGCGGCGTCTTCATGGCCTGGGCGGCGCTCCACCTGATGTACGCCGCCCGCTACGCGTACCACTACTACGTCCCGGAGCCGGGCGGCGGGATCGACTTCAACACCGAGGAGCCGCCCCGCTACAGCGACTTCCTCTACTTCAGCTTCAACCTCGGCATGACCTACCAGGTCTCGGACACCAACGTCTCCACCGCCGGGCTCCGCGCCATCGTCCTGCGCCACTGCCTGCTGTCGTACGTCTTCGGGGCCAGCATCCTGGCCACCACCATCAACCTGGTCACCGGCATCGTCACGGGCTGACGCCCCCGGCGCCCCGGGGGCTCAGTCGCGCCACCACGGTTCGCGTACGTACCGGCTCTCCTCGCTCACGCAGTCGAGGCCGTTGGAGATCTCCCCGGCGTCCAGGTTCCAGCCCACGACGCCGTTGCCCTTGCGGCTCAGCTCGATCAGCCGCTCGTCCGACGTCCCGGCGCCGCTCGTCACCCGGCACGTCACGATCGACGTCCACGCCTGCCCGTCGAGCGCCGAGACGAAGAACAGGACCGGCAGCACGACCACGGTCAGGACCAGCGCCACCCACTGCTCCGCCCCGGCGGCCCGGCGCAGCCAGCCCGGCGGCCGGTACCCGGTGTCGTGGTGCTCCTCCCGGTCCCGCGACCGGTGCACCCGGCGCCGGCCCGTCCGGTACTCCTCGATCACGCCCTGCCGCAGCGCGAAGGAGGCGAGCCCGGTGCCCAGTCCCCACCACGGCCCGAAGAAGCAGGCGTCGACGACGCCCACGGCGATCGGGGTGACGGCCGTGAGCCCCAGCCGCTGGAGGGACCGGGTCCGCCCGCCGCCCGCCGGCACCGCGCCGCGCGCGGCGAAGAGGGCGAAGACCACGCGGGAGACGACGACGGCGAGCACCGACCCGAGCAGCGGATCGGTGATCACCATGCCGAGCAGGATGTCCGGCCAGTTCGCCGGCTCCATGCCCACGAGCACGTCCCGGACCGCGTCCCCGCCGCCGACCGTGTAGGTGAGCTTGGTGACCGGCACGGCGAAGAGCAGGGCCACCAGGACGGTGTGTCCGGGCCCGCCCTTGCGGTCGGCCTCCCTGAGCCCCTTCCGCTCCCGCCCGGCGTCCGCCTCCCGCACGGCGCCGTCAGCCGACCGAGACCACGGTCGCGGTCGTCCGGCCGCCGGGCGTCTCGTACGTCACGGTGTCCCCGGCGCCGTGGCCGAGCAGCGCCTTGCCGAGCGGGCTGTCCCCGGTCACCAGGGTGGGGTCGAGCGCGTCGGCCAGCTCGGCGATCCGCACGGTGCTCTCGGTGCCGTCGTCGAACCGCACGGTCACGCTGCTGCCGACGCCGACCGTGCCGGCCGGCGGGGGAGCGGCGGCGGAGGCCTCCTCCAGACGGCCCTCGATCTCCTTGATGCGCCCGTTCAGCCGGTCGGCCTCGTCGGCGCGCATCAACTCGTCGGCCTCGTCGGCCCTGTCGCCCGTCTGGTCGCCGCCGCCGTCCCGCAGGGTGGCGGTCACCGAATCGCGTTCGGCGCGCAGCTCGGCGAGCTCCTTCTCCAGCTCCTCGCGGGCGACGGCGTTGATGGGCTCGGGTCCACCGGTCATTCCTGCTCCCGTTCAGACGAGGACGCGGACGAGTGCCGCAAAGGTCCCAAATGAGTAATTCAGGACGTTATCAGGCGTGGCGCGCGGGGAACGCGAGGACCGACCGCACGACCTCGTACGGTGACCCGGAGAAGCCCCGCCGACAGGGAGAAGCGCACCATGGCCGTCGTCCACCGCACCACGATGCGGCCCACCAAACTGGAGCTGCTCGCCGCGTGGCTCCCCACCCGCCCCTGGTACGCCGGCGGGGCCGACGGCCCGCGACTGGCCAGGGCGGGCGGGTTCCGCCTCGACGACCCCGGGGGCGAGGTGGGCATCGAGTTCATGGTGGTGACCGACGGCACCGGCCCGGACGCGGTCGCCCACCAGGTCCCCCTGACCTACCGCGCGGACCCGCTCGCGGGAGCCGAGCACGGCGTCCTGGGGAAGCGCTGGATCTACGACGGCGTCCACGACCCCGTCTTCGTCGAGCGCCTGCACGCCCTGCTCGACGGCCGCGCCGAGCCGCAGGAGCAGACCGCGACCGACACGCCCGACCCCACCGTCGCCGTGGTGCCACTCACCCCGGACGGCAGCGGGGCGGACGCGGAGCCCGTACGGGTCGAGGAGGGCCCCGACCACACCGACGTGGTGCTGCGGGAGCCCGGCGCGCCCGCGCCGCTCGTCCTGCGGGTGCGGCGCGTCCTGCGCACGGACGACGGACCGGACGGCGGACCGGACGACGGTGCCCCGGCCCGGGTGACCGGGGAGTGGCTGCGGCCCGACGGCACCACCGCACGGGGCACCTACGCCACGGCGTTCACGGCCCTCACGGCCCTCAAGGCCTGAGCGCCGTCGCCAACTGCGCCCGGGAGCGCACGTCGAGCTTCTGGTAGATGCGGGTGAGCCGCGCCTCCACCGTCTTCACGCTCAGGTACAGCTTCGCCGCCGCCTCCTGGTTGCTGGCGCCCTGGCCCACGAGCCGGGCCAGGCGCAGCTCCGCCTCGGTGAGGGAGGAGAGCGCGGACACCGTCTCCTCGCCCCCGGCGCCCCCCGCTGCACCCTCGCCCGCCGGGGTCTCGCCCGCCAGGGCCAGCCACGGCGCCGCTCCGGCCCGTTCGAACACCGACGCCGCCTCGTGCAGGGCGCTCTGCGCCGCCGACCTGCGCCTCCTGCGGCGCTCCACCCGGGCCAGCGCGATCAGCGCCCGGCCCCGTTCGAGGGGCAGCCCGGCCCGCCCGAAGTCCCCGGCCGTACGGGTCAGCAGCTCCGCCGCCTCGTCCGTACGCCCCTCGGCCGCCAGGCACAGGGCGTACGCCCGGTCGCAGCCGAGCAGGACCGTGGACCGCCCGAGCCGCTCCGCCACCGGCCGCACCTCCGCGAGGAGCGTCAGGGCCTCGCCGACCGCGTCGTGCGCGAGGAGCGCCTCGGCCAGCTCCTCGTGCCAGCGCAGCATCGACGGGTCCACGGTCGACTGGGCGCGCTCGTCGGCCTGGACCCGGCGCAGGGTCTCCAGGGCGGCCGCCACGTCCCCGTTGATCAGCTGGACCCGGCCGAGCGCGTACCGGCTGCGGGAGAGGAAGACCCGGTCGCCCTCCTCCTCCGAGGCCTGCACGCTGCGGCGCGCGTAGCTCGCGGCCCGCGCGAAGCTGCCGCCCGCCGTCTCCGCGAGCGCCAGCGCGTACCAGGCGGGACCGGGGGAGAGCCCCGCCTCCAGGGTGAGGGCGAGCGACTGCCCGGCGTGGGCGAGGGCCGCCCCGCACGGGCCGATCCGGGACTCGATCTCGGCCAGCGTGCGGAAGAGCTCGATGGCGTCCTCGACGGAGCCGCGCCGCTGCACCAGCGGCAGGAGCGCGCCCAGTTCGTCGCGGGCCTCCACCAGCCGGTCGTCGAAGAGGGCGTGGCGGATCGTCAGGATCTGGGCGGCGTTGCGGATGCCGAGGGGCCGCTCGGCCAGCTCCAGGGCCCGCGCCTGGGCGAGCACGGCATCCGCGTCCGGCGAGCCGAGCGCCCGCTCCATCCGCGCCTGCACGGTCAGCGCCTGCGCGGCGGTGCGCGGATCGCCCATCGAGGCGGCCAGCGCGGCCGATTCGACCGCCGCCGTCCGCGACCGCTGCGGATCGCCGTCCGCGAGCACGTACTTGACGGCGAGCCGGAGCTGCACGGCGGCCCGCAGGGCGGTGTCGCCCTCGGAGTCCTCCATGGCGTGGACGTACATCTCGTCGAGGCCGGTCAGGCCCTGGCCCGCCGTGTCGAGGACGGCGAGGCGCGCCCGCACCCGGTCGGCGGGCACGGCGTCCCGGGCGAGCAGATCGGTCGCGGCCCGCATCGCGAGGTCGGCGCGGGCCGCCCGCGCGGCCTCCTCGGCCGCGTCCACGAGCCGCGCGATCCGCCGCGTGCCGAGCCGGCCGGGCGTCGACTCGGCGGCGAGCAGCGCCAGTTCGGCGGCGAGCGCGCTGTTCCCGCGCCGCCGGGCCAGATCGGCGGCGGCCGCGACCTCGGCGGCCAGCTCCTCGTCCGGGCTTTCGGCGGCGAGCGCCCGGTGCCGTACGGCCTCCACGGGGTCGTCCACCACCTCCGCGAGGGCCGCGTGCCCGGCGCTCCGCTCGGCCCAACAGGCGTCGTGCACCAGGGTGGACGGCAGCAGCCCGGCGGTGAAGGTCACCGAACCGTCCTCGGCGAGCGACACCAGGTCGGCCCGCTCGGCCGCCGCCAGGTCAGCCTCCGCGTTGGGCCGCCCGGCCCGGCGCACCAGCGTCGCCGACGGGCGCAGCGCCAGGGCGGCGAGCAGCAGCGTCTCCCGTACGGCGGGCGGCGCGGCGCCCAGGAGCTGGCGGGCGAGGTCGCGGGCGCGCCCGGAGAGCGTCAGGGCCTCGGCGTGGTGCACGGGGGTCCGCGCGTCGGCCAGCGAGCGGCCCACCGCGAGCGCGAGCCGCGGATTGCCGCCGCTCGCCCGGTGGATGCGGCCGGCCATCCGGGACGGCAGCCGGTGGTGGATGAGGAGTTCGGCGATCTCGTCGGCGTGCAGTGGCGGGACGCGCAGCACGTCCGCCTCCGAGGGCACCCAGAGGTGGCTGGCGTGCGGGTCCTCGGAGCGGTGGGCCTCGCCGTACGGGTCGTGGGCCTCCCCGTACGGCTCGGGGGTCTCCACGGCCACCACCCGCAGCGCGGGCGGCGCCAGATGGAGCGCGAAGCGCAGCAGGTCCGCGCTGTCCGGGTCCACGTGCTGCACCCCGTCGACGACGAGAAGCACGGGCCCCCGGCAGGTCAGGGTGCGCAGGATCTGGGCGATGCCGAGGCGCAGCGCGATCGGGTCCCAGCCGTCCGCGTCGATCGGCGCCTCGCGGCAGAGCATGGCGACGGCGGTGCGCTGGGGACCGGGCAGCTCGTCGAAGACCCCGGAGGCGAACACGCCGGTGGTGTACGGGCCGGTGGTGTACGGCCCGGTGGCGTGCGGCCCCGGGGCGGACGGGTCGGCGGCGTACGGACCGCTCGCGTACGGGCCGGCGCCATGGGCCCCGGCGGTCTGCGCGGCGGCGGAGGTCCTGGAGGAGCCGGGGGCGGGGACGGCCGGCAGGGGCGTCCCGGGCCCGGCCGCGTCGGACGGCTCGGGGCGGACGGCGCCGGATCCGGGCCAGGTCACCGTCGCCGCCACGGAGGCGACGAGCGCGGCGGCCGAGGCGCCGGGTATCTCGCGGTCGGACGGCAGGGACGCGAGCCACAGCACGGTCTCGCCGCGCGCCTCGGCGCGGGCCGCCCCCGCCAGCGCGACCTCGGTCTTGCCCACCCCCGCGGGTCCGGTGAGCAGGGCGCGGCCCCGCGTGTGCAGGGCGCGCTCCAGCCGGGCGAGGAGCTCTTCGCGGCCCACCGGCGCGGGATTCGCCCCCACGCCCGCGGGGCGCAGGGCGACGTGCGGAGCTGTCGTCACTGTCCACCACCTCCGGCCGCTCGGGCCCCCGGCCCATGAGCCCCGTGCGCAGAGAATACGGAGCCCACCGGCGGAGTCCAGGCCCCTTGTCCGGCATACGGACAGCGCGCTCCGGTCGCGCGCGCTCCCCCAACGCCAGGACGCGCCCGTGGTGTAGACCACGAGCGCGTCGCTGACCAGCAATGATGCTGATGTGGGGGGTGGGTCGAAGGTGGTGCGGTGGTGCTTTAGAAGGTGAGGCTCCAGCCGTTGATGTAGCCGGTGTCACCCGTGGCCACATCGCGGACCTGGAGCTTCCAGGTGCCGTTGGCGACCTCGCTCGACGCGTCGACCGTGTAGGTCGTCACGACGTTGTCGGCGCTGTCCGAGGACGACGAGGTCTTCAGGTTGCGCACCGTGCCGTCGGGGGCGACCAGGTCGATGACCAGGTCCCCGCGCCAGGTGTGCTTGATGTCCACGCCGACCTTGAGGGCGGCGGGGGCGTTGCCGGTGCGACCGCTGACGCCGATCGAGGACGACACGGTGGTGTTGTCCGGGATCGAGACGCGCGTCGAGTTGCTGAAGACCGTGCCGGTCGGCGGCGTGGTGGTGGTGACGGCGTTGACCGTCTTCGCCGCGTCGGCGATGCCCGCGCCGCAGCCGCCGGTGCAGGTGCCCGGCAGCGGGCGGGCGTTGGCCTTGATCGCGGACTCGATGTCGGCCGGGGTGAGGGTGCTCTTGGCCGACTTCAGGAGGGCGGCGAGGCCGGCGATGTGCGGCGCCGCCATGGAGGTGCCCTGGTAGGGCTTGTAGTTCTCGGCCGACTGGGTCGTCGTGCCCGAGTTCAGCGTCGAGAGGATGCCGTTCTCGGGGGTGGTGACGGTGCCGGGCGTGTCGGTGGCGCGGCGGGTCTCGCCGCCGGGCGCGGCCACGTCCACGACGGTGCCGTAGTTGGAGTAGAACGACCGGTTGCCCTCACGGCTGGTCGACGCCACGGTGATGACGTTCGAGCAGTTGGCGGGGGTGAAGCCGGAGGTGTTGGCGTTGCTGTTGCCCGCGGCCACGACGACGGTGGTGCCGCGCGAGACGGCGCCGTTGATGGCGGTCTGGTAGACGCTCGGGCAGGTCGAGCTCGCGCCGCCCAGGCTCAGGTTGACGACCTTCGCCGGGGTCGGGTTCGCCGGGACGCCCGGCACGGTGCCGCCGGAGGCCCAGGTGATGGCGTCGGCGATGTCGGCCGACGAGCCGCCGCACTTGCCGAGCACGCGCACGGGCTGGATCTTCGCGTTGTACGCGATGCCCGCGATGCCCTTGGCGTTGTTCGTGACGCCGGCGATGGTCCCGGCCACGTGGGTGCCGTGCCAGGAGGAGGTGGAGGCCTTGGAGCCGGCGCCGCACTCGTTGTCGGTGGCGTTCCAGTCGCCCTCGTCCTTGGCGTCCGCGTCGCGGCCGTTGCCGTCGCGGGCGTCGGCGGAGGTCGAGATGAAGTCGTAACCGGCGACGACGTTGGCGGCCAGGTCCGAGTGGGCGGCGTAGCCGGTGTCGATGACGGCGACGGTGACGCCGGAACCGGTCGTCTTGTCCCAGGCCGTCGGGACGTTCATGCCGCCGGTGGGCTCGAAGAGGTCCCACTGCTTGGCGTAGTCGGTGTCGTTCGGCGTGACCGCCATCGCGTAGGCGCGGATGTCGGGCTCGACGGAGGCGACGGCCGGGTCGGCGCGGAACGCGTCCATGACCTTCGCCACGTCCTGCTTGCCGACGCCCTCGCCCAGGTCGACCAGGGCCCCGCCGGCGGCGAGCCGGCGCTCGAAGGAGAGCTTCTCGCCCGTCTTCGCGGCCTTCTCGGCGGTGTCGCTCTTCGCGGCGGCGTTCGAACCGGCCTCGGCGGCCTGGTTCTTGTAGGTGACGATGAGCTTCTCGACCGGGGCGCTGGGCAGCGCCTGGATCGCCTGCGAAACCGGCGCGGGCTTCGGGGTGGGAGCGGCCGGGGCGGCGGCGAACGCCCCGGAGGTGGTGGCAGCGGCACCGAGGATCGCGGCACCCGCGACCACGGATATGACTCTCCGCCTGGAACCGTTCAAGGTGTGGCCCTTTCGATGACGACGTAACTGCGAAGCAGTGGCGGCGGCGCGGGACACACGGGGCGAAGTGGGGTCGCGATCCGGCGTTCCCTGGGCTTGGGGGGCCCGTGCGCCGCCACCGGCGCGACGGCCCGGGTCAAGGCCGTCACCGGCGGATGCCACCCTTCTCATGCACCTGTCATGGTGCGACTCGGAGGATGATATCTGCCGGTGCGGAGGACAGTAGGGAACGGGGGGGTGAACCCGATACGGGGAAAACCCTTGTCACCCCTCAGGGGGTGGCGGGGGGTCGGTGAGGGGGAGGGGGTGCCGGCCGGTTCAGCCCAGTTCGAGCGTGGTGATCCCGAAGACGCGTTCCCGGGCCACCGGGCGGACCGGGCCGGTGTACATCCGGGCCGTCTCGAAGGTCGGCTCCAGACCGCGCTCCAGGGCCAGGCGTGCCGCCGCCGGATTGACCTCCGGCATGTCGACCGCGATCCGGTCCGCGCCGAAGTCCCGCGCCTCGGCCGCGAGTCCGTCGAGCAGGGCCGCCGCGTCCGCCGGGCCGTCCGCGAACAGCGGCCCGATCCGGGCCTCGTCCTGGGCGGGACGAACCACCCCGTATCCGGTCAGACGTCCGTCGACGACCCGGGCCAGGGCGCGGTGTCCGGGGGTCGTCAGCCAGGCAGAGAGGAACCGCGGCCGGTCGGCGTGGTGGCAGGCGCCGTCGTACGCCGCGAGGGCGTCCGGGCCGACCCGCCCGGCGGGCACCAGGCCGGCCGGCGGGGCGTCCGGGGCCGGGACCCCGCCCACGTACCGCGCCGTGCGGTACGCCGCCGTGAAGCCGGAGCGCCGGTAGTTGTCCTGCTGCGCGGGCACGCCGTCGAGCCCGACGGCCCGGTCGCCCGCGTGGACGAGCGCGGCCCGCCAGGTGGCCAGGCCGTACCCGAGGCCGCGGAGCTCGGGCCGCACGAGGTAGAAGCCCAGGAAGGCGTAGGCGTCGTCGTAGCCGACCACCGAGACGGCGGAGACGGGCTCCCCGTCGATCCGCCCGAGGAAGAACCCGCGCGGGTCCTGCGCGAAGAACGCCGCGACGTCGGAGACCCCCGGGTTCCACCCCTCCTCGACGGCCCAGGAACGCACCAGCGCCCAGTCCTGCGGTGTGGCGGGGGAGACGGTCGGCGAGCCGGGGGCCATGGGGTGTCCTTCAACGGCCGGGAGGAAACGGGAGCGTGCCGCGACGCCCGGACGGCGGGCCGGATACCCGGGCAAAGCGCGCCGAGCATAACGCCGTACGGGCTGCCGCCCGACCCGGACCGATCGAATCCGGCCGTGTCGGGGACGGGGGGTGGAGCGGGCCGGGGAGCGGCGGGCGCGGCCCGCCGACGCGCGCCCGTGTGCGGAGGCCCCGCAGGGTCGCCCGCGTGGCCCGCCGCCTCCTGCGGGCGCGTCCGGGACCGTGGCCGTTTGCGTCCCGAGGGGCGGAGTGTGCCGAGTGCCGGCGGGTGTGGCCCCCGGTGAGTCTCTGTGTGCGGAGGCCTCGCCGGGTCGCTCGCGTGACCCCACAGCTTCCCCTCGGGCCGTCCGGAACCGCCCCCGCCCCGGGGGGCATCGGTGGGCGCGGCTCACCGGCGCGTCCGTGCGGCCCCGACGCCTCCCGGCGAGCGAGGCCGGGACCGTGCCCGTTCCCGTCCGGGGGGTGCCGGTTGTCAGCGGGTGTGGCCCGCCGGCGTGCGCCCGTGTGCGGTGCCTCGCCGCCTCCCGCAGGCGCGGCCGGAACCGCCCCCGCCCCGAGTCGCGCAGGTCCGGCTCAGTGCACCAGGCGCAGGCGGGAGGAGGCGATCGTGAGGTGGATCGTCTGGCCCCAGGTCAGTTCGAGCGTGTCCGATTCGACGCCGTCGCCGAAGGCGATCAGGCGGTCCGACTCGACGGTGAGGCGCAGGCCCCGGCCGGGACCGAGGAGGCCTTCGACACGGCTGGTGCCGGTCGTCGGCGACGGCCAGGCCTCCCGTACGAACCAGGCGAGGCGGGGGTCCGCGGGCGCGGGCAGCGCGAGGGCGCTGGAGCGCTGCTCCCACAGGGAGCGCAGCCAGCCCGTGGCCCCCGTGCCGGTGCCGACGAGCACCCCCGACGACGCCTGGGCCTCGGCCGGGGCGTCCGTGCCGTCGAGCCCGAGCGTGTAGCGGGCGGTCTGGTGCCCCGGCGGGCCGACGTAGATCTCGTTGAGCGCGAGGAGCCGCTGCGTGTCGTCGGTGACGGCCTCGACCATCGTCAGCTCGTCGGCCGCCGCGCCCTCCCCCGCCGCGTACGGCAGCAGCCGCCGCGCCTGCGCCGCCCGGTGCCGCACCAGGACGCCCGGATTGCGTCCCGGGTCCGCGTCGATGCCGACGACGGGCTGCCCGGTCAGGTACTTCGCCGCGTTGGCGACCAGGCCGTCCTGACCGACCACCACGACGACGTCCTCGGGCCCGAAGAGGAACCGGTCCAGATCGGCGCGCTCCACCCGGGTCTGCCGCCACGCCAGCGGCACCGCGCCCGCCACCTCGGCGAGCGCCCGGTGGGCCCGCTCGTGCCGCTCCCGCACGGCCTCGACCGAGCGGCCGCGCGCGGAGAGGAAGAACGCGGCCTGCCCGTGCGTACCGTGCCGGGCGAGCAGCTCCTCGTACTCCGTCGTCCGGTGCACGAGCACCGCGCGCGGCGCGAGGCTCACGGCCGGACCCCGCCGGTCCCGCCTCCGCCGTGCTCGCCGCCGAGCCGGGCGAGCAGGCCGGTGAGCACGTCCGGGGAGAGCGTCAGGTGCTCGATCCGGGGCAGGTTCTCGGCGGCCCGCTGCACCGCGAGGGCGTGCAGGACGGCCGGATCGGTCTCCGCGTGCGCCCGCAGCCACGCGGACTGCGCCCCGGCGCGCGCCTCGCCCACCTCGCGCGCGGCCTCCGCCTCGGCGCGGGCGAGCCGGACCTTCCGTACGGCCTCGGCCTCGGCCCGCACCGCGTCGGCGGCGGCGTTCTCCTCGGCCTCGCGGCGCGCGTTGGTGCCGCGCTGCTCGACCAGCCGCTCCTCCTGCCGGGCCAGCTCGATCTTGCTGGCGAGCTCGTTCTCCGCGATGGCGCGCTCCCGCTCGACGGCGACCGCCCGCCGCTCGTAGGTGGCCCGGTCGGCCTCCTGCTGGATCTGCTCGCGGGCGGGGGTGCGCAGGGCGCGCTCGACCTCGGGCTCGGGGCGGATGGCCACGACCCGGACGGCGACGACCTCGATGCCGGTGTCCGGCAGGCGCGGCTCGGCGGCGAGGCCGGTCGCGACGCGGTCCCGGACCGCCGCCACGCCGTCGACGAGCGCGGCGGCGAGGGTGGTGCGGGCGAGGACGTCGAGGGCGTGCTGCTGGGCGGTCTCGGTGAGGAGGGTGGCGATCTGCTCCAGCGGGGTGCCGCGCCAGGCGCCCGTGTCGGGGTCGACGGAGAAGTCGAGCCGGGTGGCCGCCGCGCCGGGGTCGCCGATCCGGTACGTGACGGTGGACTGCACGCTCACGTCCTGGAAGTCGGCCGTACGGGCGTGGAAGGCCATCGCCAGCTCCCGGTCGTTCACCGGCACCTCGGAGAGGGCGGCGGTGCGCGGCCGGAACCAGAAGCTGAGCCCCTCGCCGTCGTGGACGAGCTTTCCGCGTCGCTGGTGGCGGATGTGCGCGGTGGGCGCGGAGCGCAGATGGCGCCAGCCGGCCCGCCGGGTGATGTCGGCCATGGAAACCCCCTTGTCGTCATGTTGACGATAGGGGGTGGATTCAGTTGTCGTCAAGGTGACGAATGAGGGGTGCCGCCCGCCCTCACCCCGTGAGCGGGACGCCCACCGGCTCGGCCTCCGGCGCGGCGAGACCGGCGATCCGGGCCGCCGGAAGACCCCCGGACCCGGCGACGACCCCGACCCCGGTGCCGACTCCGACCCCGGTACCGGCGGTCGCTCCGGTGCCGACTCCGACCCCGGTGCTGGCGACGGTCCCCGTCTCTCCCGTCCCGCCGCCACCCTTCGTCAGGAGCACCACGCCCCGCGCCGCGATCAGCGACGCGCCGGCGGCGGCGAGCCAGCCCCAGGCCCCGGCCCGGAAGGTCTCGCCGAGCAGGGCCACGCCGATCACCGCGGCGGCCGCCGGGTTGGAGAGGTTGACGACGGCCAGCGGCGCCGCGAGCCCGCCCCGGTAGGCGGCCTGCGAGAGCAGCAGCCCGCCCGTCGCGAAGCCGGATATGAGGACCGCGAGCAGCGCGGTCTGCCACCAGGTCGGCTCGGTGCCGGGAAGGTTCAGGGCGAGCGCGGCCGTCAGGGTCTGGGTGAGCGCCGAGGCGACGCCGGAGGCGATCCCGGACGCCGTGGCGTGCCCGAGTCCGCGCCCGGCCCGCCCGCCGCTCCCCTGGAGGCGGCCCGAGGCGAGCGCGGCGATCAGGAGCGCCGTCACCGCGGCGACGACCAGCGACTCGCGCAGGCTGAGCGCCTCGCCGGGGGCCGCGGGCCCGGTGACGGCGACCAGGCCGACGAGACCGGCCAGGGTCCACAGGGCCCCGCGCCACTCGGTGCGGGTCACCCGCCGGCGCGCGCAGTACGCGCCGAGCGGCAGCGCCGCCACCAGGGTCAGCGCGCCGAGCGGCTGGACCAGGGTCAGCGGCCCGTAGTGCAGGGCGGCCACGTGGGCGAGGGCTCCGGCGGCGTTCAGGCCGACGGCCCACCACCACTGCCCGCGGGCGAGCAGCGCGCGCAGCGCCCCGCGCCCGTCGGGGGCGGCGGGCGACGCGGCGGCGAGCCGGGACTGGGCGACGGCGGCGAGCGCGTACCCGGCGGCGGAGACGAGGGAGAGGAGCACCGCGAGCGCGGTGCCGGCGGCGGGGTTCATCGCAGGGCTCCGACCGGGAGGGGGGCCGTCTTCGGGCGGCGGCGTACGGGTGGGGGTGCCGTCCGGGGCCCGGGGGCGCGGACGGCGAGCAGCGCCAGACCGAGGAGCGCGGCGGCGGCCAGCGCGTCGAACCAGTAGTGGTTCGCGGTCCCGACGATGACGAGCAGGGTGACCAGCGGGTGCAGCAGCCAGAGCACCCGCCACCGGGAGCGGGTGGCGGCGATCAGGCCGATCGCGACCATCAGGGCCCAGCCGAAGTGCAGCGACGGCATGGCGGCGAACTGGTTCGCCATCGAGTCCGTCTCCGGCACCGCCCCGTAGACGGAGGGGCCGTAGACGCGGGCGGTGTCGACGAGTCCGGCGGCGGCGAGCATCCGGGGCGGCGCGAGCGGCATCAGCAGGTGCAGCGCGAGCGCGGCGGCGGTGAGGAGCGCGAGCACGCGCCGCGACCACAGGTAGTGGTCCGGGCGGCGCAGGTACAGCCAGACGAGGAAGGCGACCGTGGCGGGGAAGTGCACGGCCGCGTAGTACGTGTTCGCGGCCCGGACCAGCGGTTCGCCGTGCATGAGGAGCTGCTGGACCGCTCCCTCGCCCGGCAGGTGGAGCGCGCGCTCGGCGTCCCAGACGCGGTCGGCGTTCCGGAAGGCGCGGGTCTCGTGACCATTGGCGAAGAGCCGGCCGAACTTGTAGACGAGGAACAGGGCGGTGACGAGCAGCAGCTCGCGCAGCAGGGGCGGCCGGGGGGCCGCTCTCGGGGCCTCTCCGTTCGCCTCCTCCCCCTCTCCGGCGTCGGGACCGGCGGGGCCGGGGGTAGGCGTCGCCCCAGGTCCGGCAGGACGTGGTCCTCGTATCCCGCGTGTCCCGGCAGCCATCGCGCGGCCCTCTAATCCGTCAAATCGGCAACAAACGGAGGAAGCCTAGATCCGTTTTCAGCGAGACGCAAGCGTCTCGATACGTTTGCGTCTCGATTGTGCACCCCCTACTCTCGTATGTGCAGAGGGAGACCCGTACGGGAGGGACCGATGTCCACACAGGCCGCCACCGCCGCGGCCCGGCGCAGCAAGATCACGCCGGAGCGCGAGACCGAGCTCTACGACGCGGTGCTCCGCCTCCTCCGCGAAGGCGGCTACGACGCGGTGACCATGGAGGGCGTCGCCGCCCTCACCAAGTGCGGCAAGGCCACGCTCTACCGGCAGTGGGGCACGAAGCCGCGGCTCGTCACCGCGGCCCTCGCCCGCCGCCGGTGCGTCGTCTTCGGCGGCATCGACACCGGCACCCTCGCCGGCGACCTGCGCGAGGCCGCCCGCATCGCCGCCTCCCACCACGAGCGCGACGCCGGACTGATGGAGGCCGTCGCCCAGGCGTACATCCAGTACCCCGACCTGCGCGCCGCCTTCCACGAGACCGTCATCGCCCCCGAGATCGCGGCCATCGACGCGATCGTGGCCCGCGCGGTCGAGCGGGGCGAGGTCGAGGCGGACAACCCGGCCGTCGACTTCGTGGCCCCCGGCTTCCTCGGGATGCTCCGCATCGAGCGGATCTGCGAGGAGCGGTTCAGGGACACCTCGGCCATGCGGGCCTTCGTCGACGCCGTCCTCCTCCCGGCGCTGCGCGCCACCGGGTGAGCCGGGGTGCCGTCCGGCACCCTGGACCCATGGCCGCCACCACCCCCGCCGTCCGCGTCCGCCGCGTCTACGAGACCCCGTCGCCCGACGACGGGGTGCGGGTCCTCGTCGACCGCCTCTGGCCGCGCGGCCTCGCCAAGGCGGACGCGCGTATCGACGAGTGGCCCAAGGCCCTCACGCCCTCCACGGAACTCCGCCGCTGGTACCACGGCCCCGAGGGCGGGGACGAGGAGTTCCGCCGCCGCTACGAGGCCGAACTCGCCGCCCCGGCCGCCGCCGAGGCCCTCGCCCGGCTGAAGGACCTCGCGAGCCGCGGCACGGTCACGCTCCTCACGGCGGTCAAGGACCCGTCGACCGGCCACACGGCCGTACTGCGCCGGGAGATCGAGGCGGCGGGGGAGCAAGGCGGGTAGCGGAACCGGCGCACGGGGTCAGGGGGCGTCCCGGCGCAGCCGAGGCGCTTCGGCGGCCGCGTCGACGACGACGGCACCACCGTCCCTTCCGGTGCCTCCGCCCTTCCCCGCACCCCTGTCCTTTCCGGCGCCTCCGCCCTTCCCCGCGCTTCCGTCCGTCTCCGTGCTCTCGCCCTTCCCCACGCCCGCGTCCCTCCCCGCGCGGTCGGCCAACTCCCGTGCCCAGGAGACGAGCCCGCCGACGTCGATCCCGTAGGGCCCGGACTCCGCTGCCCCCGGTACGCCCGTTCCCCGTACGCCCGTCCCCGGCCCGCCCGCCACCGATACGCCCGCCCCCGCTACGTCCGCCAGGCGGTCCGCGCCGCGCCGCAGCAGGCGCGCCCCGCCCGCCGCGTTGCCGCGGGCCGTGTGCGTCAGGCCCACGGCGAGCTGGGCGAGCCCCTGCCACAGGTCCCGCTCCGCCTCCGGACCGGACTTCCAGGCGTCCTCGAAGACCTCGTGCGCGTGGAACGGCATCCCGGCGTCCAGCAGCCGCTGCGCCTCGCGCAGGGTCGCGTCCGGATCCCGTACGACCCCCTCGGGCTGCCGGGGCACCCCCTCCGTCCCGTACGGCAGCGGTCGGCCGAGCCCGTCGCGGGGGCGGGCGCTGCGGGCCCGCCCCTCCTCGTCGCGGTCCCTGCCTCGGTCACTCGTGGTCCGGTTCACCCCTCCATTGTCGCCCCCGGAACGATCAGGAACGCTAGGCTCGTCCGACAAGCGCTTCGTGCCGGTCCGCGTGGGTCTCGCCGGCCGCGGCGCGCAAGGAGCTCGGGTAGGGGAGTGAGTCACCGGTGCCGTCGGATCCCGAACAGCCGTCGCCCGCCACGCCGTTCGTTCCCGCGGTCCCGGACGGGTCCCACGGCGGGCTGCTCGAACGGGACCCGGAGCTCGCCGCGGCCGCCCATGCCGTCGACGAACTCGTCGCCGGAGCGGCGGCGGGCGGCCCGGTGCGCGGCGGCATCCTCGTCTACCGGGGAGAGGCGGGCATCGGCAAGACCACCCTCCTCCGCGAGATCCGCCGCACCGCCGGCGACCGGTGCACCGTCCTGACGGCCCGGGGCGGCGAGACCCTCACCTCGGTCCCGTTCCACGTCACCCGCCAGCTGCTCCAGCCCGCGCTCGACCGCTTCGACGAGGAGGACGTCCGCCTCCTCTTCGGCGACCACTTCGACCTGCTCGCCCCCGCGCTCGGGCTCGCCCCGCCGCCTCCGCCGTCGGCCGCGCCGGCCGACCCGCAGGGCGTACGGGACGGTCTGGCCAAGCTCCTGGGACGGCTCGCGGACCGGCTGCGGGACCGGCCGCCGGTCCTGCTCGTGGACGACGCGCACTGGGCCGACGCCGAATCCCTGGCGTGGCTCGACGCCTTCACCCGGATCCGGCGGGACCGCAGGCTGCCCGCCCTCGTCGTCCTCGCCCACCGTCCCCTGGCGGAGGGGCCGCACCGCACCGGTGTGCCGGCCGTCCTCGCGGCGCTCGCCGACCGCGCCGTCGTGACCCTCGGCCTGCACGCCCTCACGCTCGGCGCCACCGCCGCGCTCGCCCGGGAGACGCTGGGCGACCACGCGGACGAACCGTTCTGCCGCGAACTGTGGAAGGTGACCTCCGGCAACCCGTACGAGACGGTCGAACTCCTCGCCAAGGCCCGCGACCGGATGCTCGAACCCGTCGCGGGCTCCGCCTCCCTCCTGCGCGGCCTCGGCGCCGAAGCGCGCGGCGGCGGACTCGTCGCCCGCCTCGAAGAACTCGGCGCCGGCCCCACCCGCCTGGCCTGGACGATCGCCGTCCTCGGCGCGGACAGCACCCCGCGCCTCCTGGCGTCGCTCACCGGCACGAGCGAGCCGGAGGTCGCCGAACACACCGAACTCCTCCGCCAGGCGCGGATCGTGACCACGAAGGCGGACCGGGAGGCACGGACCGGACCCGCCGCGAAACCCGAACGGGACTCCGCGACGACCGGACCCGGCACCGGAGGCGACCCGGCCGCGACGACCCCGGAGGGCTCCGCCCACCTGGAGTTCGCCCACCCCCTCATCGCGTCCGCCATCTACGGCTCGATGTCACCGGCCGCGCGGACCGCCATGCACGGACAGGCCGCCTGGGCGCTCACCGCGGCGGGCCACGGACCGGCCGCCGTCTCCCGGCACCTCCTCGAAGTGCACCCGGAAGAGGACCAGGAGGTCGTCCGCCAGCTGCGGGCCGCCGCCGTCGAACACCTCGCCGTGGGTGCTCCCGACGCGGCCCGGCGCTGTCTGGAGCGGGCCCTGGCCGAACCGCCGGGCCCCGACGCGTACGCCACGGTCCTCTACGAACTCGGCTGCGCCTCCCTGCTGACCGCGCCCGCCGCCACCGTCCGTCACCTGAGCTCCGCGCTCGACCTGCCGGGCCTGGGCGACGACCTCCGCATCGACGCGACCTACCGGCTCGCCCAGGCACTCGCCCACAACAACCAGCTCCGGGAGGCCGCGCGGGTCCTCGCCGCCGAGGCCGTCCGCACCCCGCCCGGCACGGACCGGCGCCGCCTCCAGGCGGCGAACTTCATGTACGAGGGGTTCCAGGCCGTCGAGGAGGACGGCCCCGGCCGCTCCCGCCGGCTGGCCGACCTCACCGCGAACTTCACCGGCGCGGACAACTCCGAGCGGGCCCTCCTCACGGTGCGCGGATTCGACGCCATGATGCGCGGCGAACCCGCCGACGAGGTCGTCCGCCTCTGCGACCTCGCCCTCGTCGACGGCATACCGGCCAGGGGACTCGGCTGGACCGACGCCACCTGGGGTTTCGAGATCCCGGCCCTCACCGGCATCGCGTACGCGTTCTCCGACCGTCCCGACCGGGCCGGGATCCTCTTCACGGAGGCGGTCCGCGCCTTCGAGATCTCGGGCTGGAGCGGCGCCCACCTCGCCTTCGCCCACACCCTCCTGGGCCTGGTCCACCGGCGCCGCGGCAACCTGCCGAAGGCGCAGCACTACCTGGAGGAGGGCCTGCGCCTGGCCGACCGCGTCGGCAACGGCCTCCCCGTGCACTGGGACACCGCCTGCCTCCTCGTCGACACGCTCGTCGCCCGGGGACGCACGGCGGAGGCGCGGAGCGTGGCCGACCGCTACTCCTTCGGACCGCCGTGGCCCGGCGCGATCGTCCTGCCCGACGGTCCCAGCGTCCTCGGCCGGCTCCTGCTCGCGGAGGGCCGCGTCGAGGAGGCGGTGGCCACCCTGGAGGCCGCGGCCGAGGCGCTGGTCGGCCGGGGCCGCCACCACGTCGTGTGGGCTCCCTGGCCCCTGGACCTCGCGCGGGCGCTCGCTCCCACGGACCCGGACCGGGCGGCCGGGATCGCCGCAGGCGCCCGTGCCCACGCCGAGCGCATCGGCACCCCCACCGCCCTCGGCGAAGCCCTCCGCTGCGCGGCCCTCCTGGCCGACCCGCCCGAGTCCCGCCGCCTCCTCACCGAGGCCGTCGCCCACCTGGCCGCGTCGCCCTCCCGCTACGAGGAGGCCCGCGCCCGCCTCGACCTGGCCCGCGTCACCGGCTCCCGGGCCGCCCTCGCGGAGGCGACCGCCCTGGCCACCGCCTGCGGCGCGTCCCTCCTCACCACCGACGCGGTGACAGCCCGTGCGTCGTCCCACCCTCCGGAGTGAGGTAATGTCTTCCCTGCACGCCGACGCGGGAACAACCCGCCGAAGACGCGCATCGGGACGTGGCGCAGCTTGGTAGCGCACTTGACTGGGGGTCAAGGGGTCGCAGGTTCAAATCCTGTCGTCCCGACTCGTGAGAGTCGTCACCCGAGGGCCGCTCCGGAGAAATCCGGAGCGGCCCTCGGGCGTTTCCGGGCGGCTACTCGGCGTGGTCGAGGAAGGCGAACAGCTCCTCGTCGGTCGCGTCGTCGAGGTCGGCGTGGCGGTCGGGCCGGGGGGCGGCCTCCCGGGTCATGGCGTCGAGGAGGCTCCTGAGGCGCGCGGTCAGGACGGTGCGGGTCGGATCGGCGCCGTCGAGGGCGTCGACGAGGGCCTTCGTCCGGTCGAGGGTCGCGAGGACGGCGTCCAGGGAGGGCGCGCCGGAGTCGTCCCCGGGCGGGGTGACGAGCCCGGCGACGTGCCGGGCGAGCACCTCGGGGGTGGGGTGGTCGAAGACGAGGGTCGTGGGCAGGCGGAGGCCCGTGGCGGCGTTGAGCTTGTTGCGGAGCTCGACCGTCGTGAGCGAGTCGAAACCGATCTCCTGGAAGCTCCTCCCGGGGTGGACCGGAGTGCCCGGGGCGTGGCCGAGGATGTCGTTGACCTGGACGTGGATCACGTCGAGGAGGGCCTGTTCGCGACCGGGGGCGTCGAGCCCGGCGAGCCGCCGGGGCAGGTCGTCGGCCGCCTTCGCAGCGGCCGCCGCCCGCCGGGGCGGAGCGGCCGGGGCGAGGTCCCGGAGGAGCGGGTGGACGCGGTCGGGGTCCCGGCCCAGCAGCGCGGTGTTCACACCGGTGGCGGCGTGCAGCGGGTGCGCGCCGGCGGTGGCCCGGTCGAACAGGGCCATGGCGTGCTCGGTGGCGAGGGGGGCCAGGCCGAGGCGGGAGAGCCGGCGCAGGTCGTTCTCGGCGAGCGCCCCGCTGAGGTCGCTCGACTCCTCCCACAGGCCCCAGGCCAGGGAGGTCCCCGGCAGGCCGTGGGCCCTGCGGTGGGCGGCGAGCGCGTCCAGGAAGGTATTGCCCGCCGCGTAGTTGGCCTGGCCCGCGTTCCCGATCAGACCGGCGACCGACGAGTACAGGACGAAGGCGTCGAGATCGGCGGTGCGGGTCAGCTCGTGGAGGTTCCAGGCTGCTCCGATCTTGGGGTGCACGACGGCGTCGAGCCGTTCGGGAGTGAGGTCGGCGACGACGGTGTCGTCCAGGACGCCCGCGGTGTGCACGACGGCGCTCAGCGGGGTGGTGAGACCGGCGAGGACGCGGGCCAGCTCCCGGCGGTCGGCCGCGTCGCAGGCCGCGAAGCCGACGGTGGCGCCGAGCCCCTCCAGTTCGGCGCGGAGTGCGGCGGCCCCCGGCGCCCGCTCGCCTCGGCGGCTGAGCAGGAGCAGGGTGTGCGCGCCGTGCCGGGTGACGAGGTGCCGGGCCAGGACCCGGCCGAGCGCGCCGGTGGCCCCCGTGATCAGTACGGTCCCCCGGTCCCACCGCCCGGCCGTCGCCGGAGAGGCGGCGTCGGGCGCGGGCGCCGGGGTCAGACGGGGCCGGAGGATCCGCCCGTCGCGCAGCGCCGCCTCCGGCTCCCCGCTGTGGACGGCGCGGGCGATCCGCGCCGTGTGGTCGGGGGCGTCGGGGCCGAGGTCGGTGTCGATCAGCACGATCCGGCCGGGGTTCTCCGTCTGCGCCGTGCGCAGCAGCCCCCGGACCCCGGCGTGGACGAGGTCGGGCACCCCGTCGGCGTCCGAGGCCGCGACGGCGCCGCGGGTGACGACGACGAGCCGGGACGAGGCCAGCCGCTCGTCGGCCAGGAACTCCTGGACGCGCTCCAGGGCACGGCACAGCTCGACCCGCGCCAGGGCGGCGATGCCCTCGCCGTGCGCCGGAGCGTCGTCGCACATCAGCGACCACACGACCGTACGCGCCCCGGCACGCGCCGCCCCGTCGAGGTCGGCGCAGACCGGCAGGACGGGTGCGGACGCGTCGCCGGGACCGGCGGGCCAGGCCCCCCAGGCCACCCACTCCGACAGGTCGGCCGCCGTCTCCGGAGCCCGGACCTCCGGCCAGGACACCCGGAACAGCCCGTCCCGGCCGGCGTCGGCGCCGCGCAGGGCCGCGCGCGACAGCGGCCGCAGGGTCAGGGTCCCCACGGACAGGACCGGCGCGCCGGTGGAGTCGGCGACGGTCAGCGACACCACGCGCGGGTCCGCCCCGTCGCGGGCGATGCGGACGCGCAGCCGCCCGGCGCCCACGGTGTGCAGCCGCACGTCCGACCAGGAGAACGGGAGCACCGCGGTGTTCTCGTCACCGGCCACCCCGGGCAGCAGCGGGTGCAGCGCCGCGTCGAGCAGCGCCGGGTGCAGCAGGAACCGGCCGGCGTCGTCGGCCGCCGGATCGGGCAGCACCACCTCCGCGAACACCTCTCCCTCCCCGCGCCAGAGTCGGCGCAGCCCCTGGAACACCGGACCGTACGCGTAGTCCCCTTCGGCCAGCCGGTCGTAGAGGCCGTCGAGACCGACCTCGACGGCCCGCGCGGGAGGCCAGGACGCCGCCGGGGCGTCGCCGCCCGGCGCCGAGTCCGTCTCCGGGGCCAGGGTGCCCTGGGCGTTGAGCTGCCAGTCGCCCCCGCCCGTACGGGAGTGGATCTCCAGGGAGCGCCGGCCGTCGGCGTCGGGACGCCCGGCGGCGACCTGGAGCTGGACGGCCTCGGCCGGGGGAAGGACCAGCGGGGCCGTCAGGGTCAGCTCCTCCACCCGGGCCGCACCGGTCTGTTCGCCCGCCCGGGCGGCCAGTTCGAGGAGCGCGGTCGCGGGCAGCACCACGGTTCCGGCGACGGCGTGGTCCGCGAGCCACGGGTGCGTGGACAGGGCGAGACGCCCCGTCAGGACGGTCTCGTCCCGGCCCGCCACGGCGAGCGCGGCGTTCAGGAGGGGGTGTTCGACGGTGTTCAGGCCCAGACCGTCGGCGTTCGCGGCGGCCGGCGGCGTGCTGAGCCAGTAGTTCCGGTGCTGGAAGGCGTACGTGGGCAGCGGCACGGGCCGCGCCGAGGGCAGGAGCGCCTTCCACTCCGGCCGGGCGCCGGCCAGGTGCAGTTCGGCGAGCGCGCCGTGCAGGGTCTCGGACTCGTCCCGGCCCCTGCGCAGCGCCGGTGTCACCAGGGCCGTGCGGTCGCCGAGGGCATCGAGGGCATCGAGGGTGTCGCGGGTCAGGGCGGTCAGGGTGCCGTCCGGCCCGAGTTCGACGAACCGGGTGACGCCCTGCGCGGCGAGGTACCGCACGCCGTCGTGGAACCGGACGGCTTGGCGGACGTGCCGGACCCAGTAGTCGGGCGAGGCGAGTTCCCCGTCGGTGGCCAGGGTGCCGGTCACGTTGGAGACGACGGGGATGCGCGGCGGGCGGAACGTCAGCCCGGCGGCGACCTCGCGGAACTCCTCCAGGACGTCGTCCATGTGGGCGCTGTGGAAGGCGTGGCTGACGGTCAGCCGCTTGGTCCGTACGCCCCTGGCCCTCCAGAGGGCCAGCTGCTCCTCGACCGCCGCCGCGTCGCCGGAGACGACGACGGCCCGCGGCCCGTTGACGGCGGCTACCTCGACGGTGCCGCTGCCGGGCGGGTGGGCGAGCAGCAGGGCCCGCACCTCGTCCTCGGCGGCCTCGACCGCCGCCATCGCGCCGCCCTCCGGCGCGGACTGCATCAGCCGTCCGCGCTCGGCGACCAGGACGGCCGCGTCGGGCAGGTCCAGCACGCCGGCGACGTGCGCGGCCGCCACCTCCCCGATCGAGTGGCCCAGGAGGTGGTCGGGGCGCAGCCCGTGGTGCTCGAACCAGCGGAAGAGGGCCACCTCCACGGCGAACAGGGCCGCCTGGGTGAAGGCGGTCTGGTCGATGAGCGCGGCGTCGGCCGTGTTCTCCCGGGCGAACAGCACGTCCTTGACCGGGCGGACGAGTTCGCCGTCGAGAGGGCGGGCCACCTCGTCGAGCGCCGCGGCGAACACCGGCGAGGACGCGTACAACTGCCGTCCCATGCCCAGGCGCTGGCTGCCCTGGCCGGAGAACAGGAACGCGGTCCCGCCCTCACCGGCCGCCCGGCCGCGCACGAGACGCGCGGAGGAGCCGCCCCGGGCGAGGGCGTCGAGCCCTTCGAGGAGCTCCGCGCGCCCGGCACCGACGACTGCGGCACCGTGCTCCAGCGCCGCGCGCTCGGTGACGAGCGAGAACGCGACGTCGGCGGGCGCCAGTTCGGGACGCTCACCGAGGTGGGCGTGCAGACGGCGGGCCTGGTCCCGCAGGGCGTCCTCGCTCCGGGCCGTCACGATCCAGGGCACGACGGGGGCGCGGCCCGCGGCGCCGGGTGCGGAACCGTCCGTACGGCCCTCGCCACCCGAGCCGTCCGCACGGTCCCCGCCCTCCGTACCGTCCCCGCCCTCCGTACCGTCCGCGTCCGCCGTCCTGGGCGCGGCGGGCGCCTCCTCCAGGATGACGTGGGCGTTGGTGCCGCTGATCCCGAACGACGAGACGCCGGCCCGGCGCGGCCGGTCCCTCTCGGGCCACGGGCGGGCCTCGGTGAGCAGTTCCACCGCGCCCGACTCCCAGTCGACGTGCGACGAGGGCTCGTCGACGTGCAGCGTCCGGGGGAGGACCCCGTGCCGCATCGCCTCGACCATCTTGATGATCCCGCCGACGCCGGCCGCCGCCTGCGCGTGCCCGATGTTGGACTTCAGCGACCCGAGCCACAGGGGCCGGTCCTCGCCCGCGCGTTCCTGCCCGTAGGTGTGGAGCAGCGCCTGCGCCTCGATGGGGTCGCCCAGGGTGGTGCCCGTGCCGTGCGCCTCGACCGCGTCCACGTCGGCCGGGGCGAGCCGCGCGTTGGCCAGTGCCTGCCGGATCACCCGCTCCTGCGACGGGCCGTTGGGCGCGGTCAGGCCGTTGCTCGCCCCGTCCTGGTTGACGGCGCTGCCCCGCACCACGGCCAGCACCCGGTGACCGTGGCGGCGCGCGTCGGACAGTCGCTCCACCAGCAGCACGCCGACCCCCTCCGACCAGCCGGTGCCGTCGGCCGACGCGGCGAACGCCTTGCAGCGGCCGTCGGCCGACAGGCCCCGCTGGCGCGAGAACTCCACGAACGTCGTCGGCTGCGCCATCACCGTCACGCCGCCGGCCAGCGCGAGGTCGCACTCGCCGGAACGCAGCGCGTTCGCGGCCAGGTGCAGCGCGACCAGCGACGACGAGCAGGCGGTGTCGACCGTGACGGCGGGACCCTCCAGGCCGTAGGTGTACGCGACCCGGCCGGACAGCACGCTGGACAGGTTGCCCGCCAGCAGGAAGCCCTCGAACTCGCCCGGCGCGGCGTTCGCGCGGACCGGGTAGTCGTCGTACATCGCCCCCGTGAACACGCCCGTGGAGCTCCCGCGCACGCTGCCCGGATCGATCCCGGCGCTCTCGAAGGCCTCCCACGTCGTTTCGAGGAGCAGCCGCTGCTGCGGGTCGGTCGCGGTGGCCTCGCGCGGCGACATCCCGAAGAAGTCGGCGTCGAAGAGGCCGGCGTCGTGCAGGAACCCGCCGTGCCGGGTGTAGCTCGTCCCGGGCCGCTCCGGATCGGGATCGTACAACCCCTCCACGTCCCAGCCCCGGCCGGTCGGGAACCCGCTCACCGCGTCGACCCCCTCGGACACCACCCGCCACAGGTCCCCCGGCGAGGACACCCCGCCGGGATACCGGCACGCCATGCCGACGATCGCGATCGGCTCGTCCGCCCGGCCCGGGGGCCGCGCGGCCACGGCGGCCGGCGCCCCGTCGGCCGTGACCCGGCCGAGCAGGTACGCGGCGAGCGCGCGGGGCGCGGGATGGTCGAAGACGACCGTGGACGGCAACCGCAGCCCGGTCGCGGTGCCCAGCCGGTTGCGCAGCTCCACCGCGGCCATCGAGTCGAACCCGAGGTCGTTGAAGGCCCGGTCGGGGGCGACGGCCGCCGCCCCCGCGTGCCCCAGGACGGCGGCGACCTGGCCGCGCACCAGGTCGAGGGCGGCCTCCTTCCGCCCGTCCTCGCCCAGGGCCAGGATCCGGCGGCTCCAGGCCGACGCGCCGCCCGCCTCCTTCCCGGCACCCGCACGGGGACGCCCGGCCGCCGCACGAGCGCGCGGAGCGACCGGACCGCGCAGGACCGGCGGGGTCGCCTCCCCGGCCGCGAGGAGGGCGGGCCGCAGTACGAGGGGGGCGAACAGCGGGCCGCCGCGCGCCAGCGCCTCGTCGAACAGGGCCAGCCCCTGCCCGGGGGTGAGCGGCGGCAGCCCCGCCCGCTCCCAGCGGGCGGTCTCGGCGTCCGTGAGCGTCGCCCCCATGCCGTGCGCGGCGTCCCACAGGCCCCAGGCCAGCGACGTCGCCGGCAAACCCTGGGCGTGACGGTGCTGGGCGAGGGCGTCGAGCGAGGCGTTGGCCGCCGCGTAGTTGGCCTGCCCGGCGGTGCCGATGAGGCCCGAGACGGAGGAGAACAGGACGAACGCCCGCAGGTCGAGCCCGCGCGTCAGCTCGTGCAGGTGCCGTGCGGCGTCCGCCTTCGGCCGCAGGACGCCCTCCAGCCCCCCGGGGGTCAGGGACAGGACCGTCGCGTCGTCGAGGACGCCCGCCGTGTGCACGACGGCGGTCAGCGGACGGGCGGGGTCGATCCCGTCGAGGAGCCCCGCCACGGCGTCCCGGTCCGAGACGTCGGCGGCCACCACGCGGACGGTCGCCCCGGCCCCGGAGAGCTCGGCGACCAGCTCGGCCGCGCCCGGAGCCGTATCGCCCCGACGGCTCGTCAGGAGCAGCTCGCGCACGCCGTGCTCGGCCACCAGGTGACGGGCGAGCAGCGCGCCCAGGCCTCCCGTACCACCGGTGACGAGGACCGTCCCGCCGGGATCGAGCACGACGGGCGCACCGCCCGCGTCCCGGCCGGCCGGGGAGAGGCGGGGCACCCGCAGCGCGCCCGCGCGCACGGCGACCTGCGGTTCGTCGGCGGCCAGCGCCGCGGACAGCAGCCCGTCGGCCCCGGGACCGCCGTCCGTGTCCACGAGGACGATGCGGCCGGGGTGCTCGGACTGGGCCGACCGGACCAGACCCCACACCGGGGCGGACGCGAGGTCGGTGACGTCCTCGCCGGGCAGCGCGGCCACCGCGCCCGAGGTGACCACGGCCAGCCGCGCGTCGGCGAACCGCTCGTCGGCCAGGAACTCCTGTACGAGACGGAGGGCACGTGCGGTCGTGGCACCCGCGCCCGGTGCCTCCCCGGACACGGACACGGTCGCGGTGTCCGGTGAGTCTGGTGCGTTCCGTGCGTTCCGCGTGTCTCCGGGTGCGGTCGCCGGGAAGCGTACGAGGAGCAGCTCGCCCGGCTCCGTGCCGGCGAGGCCCTCGCCGGTGACCTCGACCCACGGGACGTCGTCCCGCCGTTCGGGCGCGGGCAGCACGGGCCAGCGCAGCTCGTACAGGGCGGCGCCCCCGGACCGGGCCGTGTCGGCCAGCTTGTCCTTGTCGACGGGGCGCAGGGTGACCGACTCCACGACGGCCACCGGCGCGCCGGTGCCGTCCGCGAGGGTCAGTCCGTAGGAGCCGGAGCCCGGCGCGCGCGGCCGGATCCGCACCCGGAGGTCGGCGGCTCCGGTGGCGTGCACGGTGACGCCCGCCAGGGAGAACGGGAGCCGGATGGAGCCGCTGCCGGCCCCGTCGCTCGCGTCGCTTCCGTCGTCTCCGTCGGCCGCGTCCAGGACCAGCGGGTGCAGGACGGCGTCGAGCAGCGCCGGATGGAGGGCGAACCCCGCCGCGTCCTCCGGGCCCGCGGGCAGCGACACCTCCGCGTACAGGTCCCCGCCCGCGCGCCACATCCCGGTCAGCCCCCGGAAGGCGGGCCCGTAGGAGTAGCCGAGCGAGGCCAGGCGTTCGTACGCGCCCTCGACGGGCACCGGCTCCGCACCGGCCGGCGGCCACGCGCCCGACAGCTCCTCGTCGGCCGCGTCGACCGCACCCGGCCCCTCCGGAGCCAGCACGCCCACGGCGTGGCGGGTCCACCGGCGCGGGTGCCCGCCGTCGTCGTCGGGGCACGCGTGGATCGTGAACGGCCGCACGCCCTCGCCCTCGGGCGCGCCCACGGCCACCTGGACGCGGACCGCCTCGCCCCGGGGAAGGGCGAGCGGCGCCTCCAGGGTGAGGTCCTCCACCTGCGGCAGCCCGAGGTGCCCACCGGCGGCGACGGCCAGCTCCAGGAACGCCGTCGCGGGCAGGAGGACGGAGCCGCCGACGGCGTGGTCCGCCAGCCACGGCTGCCCGCCGATCCCCAAGCGGCCCGCGAACACGGTGTCGTCCCGGTCGGCCAGGTCGACGGCGGTGGAGAGCAGCGGATGGTCGGCGGCGTCGAGACCGGGGCTGTGCGCACCGGAGACCGGCTGCGGCGCGAGCCAGAAGTGGTCACGGCCGAACGCGTACGTCGGCAGGTCCACCCACTCCCCCTCGGGGAAGAACGCCCCCGGCTCCAGAGCCGCCCCCACCGCGTGAGCGCGCGCCAACCCTTCAACCACCGTCTCCGCCTCGGGCCTGCCCGCCCGGAGGAGTGCGATGGCTTGGGTGTCGAGGGTGGTGTGGGTGAGGGGGGTGAGGACGGCGTTGGGGCCGATTTCGAGGTAGGTGGTGGTGCCCTGGTCGTTGAGGGTGGTGAGGGCGTGGGTGAAGCGGACGGTTCCCCGGAGCTGGTCGGCCCAGTAATCGGCCTTGGTCAGTTCGTGGTCGGTGAGTTGGCCGGTGAGGGTGGAGACGAGAGGAATTGTCGGCGGGTGATAGGTGACGCCGGCCGCTGCGGCCCTGAATTCTTCGGCCGCTTGGTTCATGTGGGGGGAGTGGAAGGCGTGGCTGACGGTGAGGCGGGTGGTTTTGCGTCCCTGTTGCGTGAAATGTGCGGCGATTTCTTCGACGGTGTGGGTGTCGCCGGATATGACGGTGGAGTGGGGTGAGTTGAGGGCGGCGATGCTGGCGTGCTCTTCGTGTCCGGTCAGGATGGGGAGGATTTCTTCTTCTGTGGCCTGGATGGCGATCATGGTTCCGCCGGATGTGGTGTTCTGCATGAGGCGGGCGCGGGTGGTGACGAGGTGGGCCGCGTCGTGGAGGTCGAAGACGCCTGCGATGTGGGCGGCGGTGATTTCTCCGATGGAGTGCCCGGCGACGAAGTCGGGACGGAGTCCGAAGGATTCGACCAGTCGGTAGAGCGCGACTTCCACGGCGAACAGAGCCGGCTGGGTGTAGGCGGTCTGGTGGATGAGTTCGGCCCGAGGGGAGTCGGGTTCTGTGAAGAGGACGGTGGCGAGGGGGTGTTCGAGATGCGGATCGAAGGCCTCGCAGACCTCGTCGAGCGCTGCGGCGAACACCGGTGACACGGAGCGGAGTTCGCGACCCATGCCGACCCGCTGGGCGCCCTGGCCGGTGAACAGGAACGCCGTGCGGCCCGCGTTCGCCGCGTTCCCCGTGATCGCCTTCGGGTGGTCGCGCCCCTCCGCGAGTGCCGCGAGCGCGTCGAGGCGCTCCTCGACGGACGGGCCCAGGACCGAGGCCCGTTCCTCGAAGGCCGTCCGCGTCGCCGCCAGGGACCGTCCCACGGCGACGAGGTCGGCCCCGGAGGCGAGGTGGTCCAGGAGCCGGGCGGCCTGCGCGCGCAGCGCCCGTCCGTCCCGGCCGGAGAGGACCCAGGGCGCGGGCAGCCCGCCCGCCTCGGGGACCGTTTCGTCCGTCGTGGCGGCGGGCCCGTCCGACGGCCGGGGCACGGGCGCCTCGGCCTCGGGGTCGTACTCCAGGACGACGTGGGCGTTGGTGCCGCTGATCCCGAACGAGGAGACGGCCGCCCGGCGCGGCCGGCCGGTGCCGGGCCACTCCTTCTCCCGGGCGAGGAGCTCGACCGCCCCCGTCGACCAGTCGACCATCGGCGTGGGCTCGTCCACGTGGAGCGTCCTCGGCAGGACGCCGTGCCGCATGGCCTCGATCATCTTGATGACCCCGCCCACACCGGCCGCCGCCTGCGCGTGCCCGATGTTGGACTTCAACGACCCCAGGTACACCGGGGACCGGTCCTCGCGCCCGGTGCCGTACGTCGCGATCAGCGCCTCGGCCTCGATGGGGTCGCCGAGCCGCGTGCCCGTACCGTGCGCCTCCACCGCGTCGACGTCGGACGCGGCGAGACCCGCGTCGGCCAGCGCCTGCCGGATGACGCTCTGCTGGGCGACCCCGCTGGGGGCCGTCAGGCCGTTGCTCGCGCCGTCCTGGTTGATCGCCGAACCACGAAGGACGGCGAGGACCCGGTGACCGTTGCGGCGGGCGTCCGACAGGCGCTCCAGGAGCAGCAGCCCGACGCCCTCGGACCAGCCCGTGCCGTCCGCACCGGCGGCGAAGGACTTGCAGCGGCCGTCGGCGGCGAGGCCGTGCTGACGGGAGAACTCCACGAACATCCCCGGCGAGGACATCACGGTCACGCCGCCGGCCAGCGCGAGGTTCGTCTCCCCGCTGCGCAGCGAGCGGATCGCCAGGTGCAGGGCGACCAGCGACGACGAGCAGGCCGTGTCGGCGGTCACGGCGGGCCCGAGCAGCCCTAACTGGTAGGCGATGCGCCCCGACAGGACGCTCGTGGTGGAACCGGTGAGCACGTTGCCCTGGACGGACGCGGGCGCGTCCTGCATCCGGGGCCCGTACTCCAGGGCGGTCGCGCCGACGAACACGCCGGTACGGGTGCCCCGGAGCGACTCGGGAAGGAGCCGCGCGCGCTCGACGGCCTCCCAGGCGGTCTGGAGGAGCAGCCGCTGCTGCGGGTCCATGGCGAGGGCCTCGCGCGGGGAGATCCCGAAGAACGCGGCGTCGAACTCGCCCGCGTCGTGCAGGAACCCGCCGTGCCGCACCGCGCTCTTCCCCTGGCGCTCGGAGTCGGGGTCGTACAGGTCCTCGGCCCAGCCCCGGTTCGTCGGGAACGCGGACACCGCGTCGCCGCCCTCGGACACCAGACGCCACAGGTCCTCGGGGGAGGCCACGCCGCCGGGGTAGCGGCAGGCCATCGAGACGACCGCGATGGGATCGTCGTCGGCCGCCGTCGCGACCGCCTCGGCGTCCGGCCCGCCCGCGCCGAACAGTTCGCCCTCCACGAACCTGGCGAGCGCCTCGGGCGTGGGACGGTCGAAGAGCAGCCCGGTGGGCAGCCGCAGCCCGGTGGCGTCCACGAGCGCGGCGCGCAGCTCGGTGGCCATCAGCGAACTGAAACCGAGCTTCTGGAACGCCGTGTGCCGGTCGACCCGCTCCCCGGGCCCGTACTCCAGGACGGCGGCGACGTGCTCGTCCACGAGGTCGGACACGGCCCGGCTACGGGCGGCCGGTGAGAGCGTGCCCAGACGTGCGAGCAGCGCACCGCGCGGGTCGTCGGTCCCGGCCCTTTCGTCGCGCGGCAACCCCGGGACCGGCGCCTTGGTCGCACGCGCCGCGTCCTCGATCCAGTACCGCTTGCGCTGGAAGGCGTAGGTGGGGAGGTCGGTGGTGTGGTGGGGGGTGAGGAGGGGTCGCCAGTCGAGTTCGGTGCGGGTGTGGGTGGTGGCGAGGGCGGTGAGGAAGGTGTCCGCCTCGGGCCTGTCCGCTCGGAGGAGTGCGATGGCTTGGGTGTCGAGGGTGGTGTGGGTGAGGGGGGTGAGGACGGCGTTGGGGCCGATTTCGAGGTAGGTGGTGGTGTCGTGGTCGTTGAGGGTGTTCAGGGCGTGGGTGAAGCGGACGGTTCCCCGGAGTTGGTCGGCCCAGTAGTCGGGTGTGGTCAGTTCATCGCTGGCGAGTTGGCCGGTGAAGGTGGAGACGAGAGGGATCGTCGGCGGGTGGTAGGTGACGGTGGCTGCTGCGGCCCTGAATTCTTCGGCCGCTTGGTTCATGTGGGGGGAGTGGAAGGCGTGGCTGACGGTGAGGCGGGTGGTTTTGCGTCCCCGCTGTTTCCAGATGTCAGCGATTTCTTCGACGGCACGGTTATCGCCGGATATGACGGTGGAGTGGGGCGAGTTGAGGGCGGCGATGCTGACGTGGTCTTCGTGTCCGGCCAGGGTGGGGAGGATTTCTTCTTCTGTGGCTTGGATGGCGATCATGGTTCCGCCGGGTGTGGCGTTCTGCATGAGGCGGGCCCGGGTGGTGACAAGGCGCGCGGCATCGGTGAGGTCGAAGACGCCTGCGATGTGGGCGGCGGCGATTTCCCCGATCGAGTGCCCGGCCACGAAGTCCGGTCGCAGCCCGAAGGATTCGACCAGCCGGTAGAGCGCGACCTCTACGGCGAACAGGGCCGGCTGGGTGTAGAGAGTCTGGTCGAGATGCATCCCGCTGCGAATGGTCTGTGCGATCGGCTGGTCGAGGTGAGGATCCAGCGCCGCGCAGGTCTCGTCGAAAGCATCGGCGAACACCGGGAACGCCTCGTACAGCTCCCTGCCCATACCGACCCGCTGAGCACCCTGACCGGTGAACAAGAACGCCGTCTTCCCCGGCGTCGCGGTGCCTGTCACGACCCCGGGTGCCGTCCTGCCCTCGGCGCAGGCCCGCAGGCCGTCGAGGAGGGCGGAGTGGTCGGAGCCGAGGACCACGCAACGGTGGCTGTGCACGGTCCGGGTCGTCGCGAGGGACCAGGCGATGTCCGCCGAGGGCACCGGCTCCCCGGCCGCGTCCCGGGTCGCGACGAAGGCGGCGAGCCGCGCGGCCTGGGCGCGCAGGGCCTCGGGCCCCGCCCCGGAGACGACCCACGGGAGCAGGGTGGGGGCCGCCCCGTGTGACACCGTCTCCTCGTCCTCCACGCCCTTTACGGCGGGGGGCTGGGCGACGACGACGTGGCAGTTGGTGCCGCCCATGCCGAAGGAGCTGACCCCGGCCACCAGCGGCCGCTCGGGGTCGGGCCACGCGGACGGTTCGCGCTGGACGGCCAGACCGAGCGCGTCCAGGTCGATGGCGGGGTTCGCGCTGCTGAAGTTCAGGCTGGGCGGCAGCAGGCGGTGGCGGATGCTCAGCAGCGTCTTGATGAGCCCCGCGATGCCGGCCGCGCCCTCCAGGTGGCCGATGTTGGTCTTGACCGAGCCGACGCGCAGGGCCCGTTCGGCACCGCGTCCCGCGCCGAGCGCGGCCCCCAGGGCGGCGGCTTCCACGGGGTCGCCGACCGGTGTCCCGGTGCCGTGCAGCTCGACGTACTGCACGTCCTCGGCGGCCACGCCCGCACGCGCATGGGCGGCGAGGATCACCTGCTCCTGTGCGGCGGGGCTCGGGACGGTCAGGCCGTCGGTGGTCCCGTCGTTGTTGACGGCGCTGCCGCGGATCACCCCGTGGATCCGGTCGCCGTCGGCGACGGCGCGGCGCAGCGGCTTCAGGACGAGCACGCCGCCGCCCTCGCCGGGCACGAAGCCGTCGGCGCGGGCGTCGAAGGCGTACGTGACCCCGTCCCGGGACAACGCGCCGAACCGCTGCTCGGTGACGGTGTTCTCCGCGAGCAGGTTCAGGTTCACGCCTGCGGCGAGCGCGGCCGTCGACTCGCCGTTCCGCAGGCTCTCGCAGGCCAGGTGGACGGCCACGAGCGAGGACGACTGGGCGGAGTCCACGGTGAGGCTGGGCCCGTGCAGACCGAACAGGTACGAGACCCGGTTGGCGATGACGCCCCGGTTCACGCCGGTCATGGTGTGCTGGGTGACGGCCTCGGCACCGTACTGGTACAGCAGGTTGGTGTAGTCGTCGCGCAGGGTGCCGACGAAGACGGAGGTCCGGCTGCCGCGCAGCGAGCCGGGCACGATCCCGGCGTCCTCCAGGGCCTCCCAGGCCAACTCCAGCACCAGCCGCTGCTGGGGGTCCATCGCCGCCGCCTCGCGCGGCGAGATGCCGAAGAAGGCCGCGTCGAAGTCCGCCACGGCCTCCAGGAACCCGCCGCGGGCCAGCGCGCTCGGGGCGCCCTCGGCCCACCGGTCGCCCGGCACGTCCCCGATGGCGCTGGCACCACCGGACAGGAGCTCCCAGAACGCGGCGGGCCCGTCGGCCCCGGGAAGCCGGCAGGACATGCCGACGACGGCGATCGGCTCGTCCCGCTCCGTGTCCGCGGCGGTCCGGGTCGCAGGCTTCTCAGTCATCATGACCTTCGGCTGACCTTTCAGGAAGACGGGGTTTCAGGGGTTCCACGGAGTTCCGGTACGGCCGGCCCCGCCGACGGGCGTCGGGCGGCAGGCGTCGGGCGGCAGGCGTCGGGCGTCGGACGGAGAGCGTCAGGCGGAGAACTTCAGGCGGTCCGCCCGCTGGTCCCGCAGGATCACGCACACGTCCGTCAGGGCGACCCGCAGGCGGTCGATCTCCTCGTCGGTCAGGAACACCGAGGGCTCGAAGCGCAGCGTGTGCACGGCACTGGCGGTGGGGAAGGTGCGGATGCGGTGGGCGTTGAGGAGGTGTCCGGCGACGACGTAGCCGAACATTCCGGAGCGGGCCGCCGCGCCGATCTCCTCGGACGCGGCCCCGGACTGGTCGTGGAACTCCATGCCCAGCATCAGGCCCCGGCCGCGGATCTCCTTCACGACGTCGGGGAAGGACGCCCGGAGCTTGTCCAGCATCCCTTCGAGCGCGGCCCCCCGCTCGACGGCCCGGCGGTAGAGGAGGCCGTCGTCCGCCTCCAGGAGTTCGAGCACCTTCAGCGCCACGTGGCAGGAGAAACTGTCCTTGGCGAACGTGGAGCTGTGCACGAGTTCGAAGTGCGGCTGGTAGCGGGCCTCGCGCACCAGCATCACGGCCGCCTTCGCGATCCCGCCGCCCAGGGACTTGGCGAGCGCGTAGTAGTCGCCGCGCAGCCCGAGGTGCGAGCTGGCGAGCAGCGCTCCCGTACGGCCCATGCCGCTCTGGATCTCGTCGACGACCAGGGGGCAGTCGGCCGCCTCGCCGAACTCCTGGATGTCACGGGCGAACGACTCCGACAGGGGCCGGATGCCGCCCTCGCCCTGGATCGGCTCCAGGAGGAAGGCGCAGAAGGCGGGGTGAGCCCGCTCGACGAGCCGGACCTCGCCGTCCTCGACGGCGGGCCGCAGCAGGACGCCGCGCTCCTCCGCGAGGATCGCGCGCAGCACCTCCGGGGCATCGTGGGGGACGAACCGGGTGCGCAGACCGAGGGCGGCGAACGGGGTGCGGTATCCGGCGTTGTGGGTCAGCTGGACGCTGCCCATCAGCTTGCCGTGGAACCCGTTCTCCAGGGCCAGCAGGACCGGCGCCTTGGCGCTCCGGTCGTCGTTCCGCCGCGTGACCTCGGCGATCACCGCCCCGATCGCGTCCCCGGCGGTGGTGGGCCGCGCGACCCCCAGCCGGGCGAACAGCTCCTCCGGTACGGTCGCGCGCCCCGCGTCCACGGCCGCCCGGACCTCCTCCAGGCCGGCGGTGACGTCCGCGAGGATCTCCCCGAGGCGGATCACCCGGTCCATTTCCGCGTGCTTGACGGCCGCTTCGATTGCCTCGGCGCCGCTGTTGGCGAAGGTGGCGTAGTACGGCTCGTCGGTACCGGTCTCCCGGTGCACGATCCGGTTCAGCGCGGCGGCCAGGTCGTTGGCGTAGGGGTGGGAGGAGAACTGGGCGTGCACGGGCGTCCGTTCATCGACGAGCTGCCGGACGAGCGCCGCGATCGCGGGGTGGTGGTGGCCGAGGATCAGCGAACCGTAGCCGCCCGCGTAGTCGAC
The DNA here is from genome assembly GCF_044760185.1 of Streptomyces sp. NPDC098101. Lineage (NCBI taxonomy): Bacteria > Bacillati > Actinomycetota > Actinomycetes > Kitasatosporales > Streptomycetaceae > Streptomyces > Streptomyces sp. NPDC098101. The sequence continues at coordinate 733,013 of NZ_JBIWAS010000001.1, forward strand.
GACCGGTATCTCGCCGCCGTCCTCACCTCGGCGGTAGAGCGTGTTGCCCTCGCCCCGTACGTATTCGACGTCAAGCCCCGCCGTGGCCAGCAGCGCGCGGAGGTTGGGCTCGGCGAGTTCCGACATGGCAGCTCCTGAGGTGGTGTGGACGGTCGGTCCATCCTGTTCCGCGCGTGTCAGTTGCCGGTCACGACGAAGTCATCGGCCCGTGCGGGGGCGGGGGTGGGCGGTCGGTTACCCGACGGTGGGCGGTACGGGGACGGGTGCCCGCGGCCGTGTCCCGACCGGCCGGGCGGCGGCCGTACTCCGGCCGGTGGGGACACGTACGTACTCCGGCCGCTCGGGACACGTACGTGCTCCGGCCGGGTCAGGCCGCGGCCGTGTCCCTCGGCCCGGGCGGGTTCCGCGCGGGCTCGTCGCGGGACGCCGACAGCAGGAACTCCACCAGCTGTTCCTGGGTGACGGGCTCGGGCCGGTCCAGCGTGACCGTGGTGGTGTGGCTCTTGCCGCCGGCCCAGGACGGCCTGCGGGCGAGGAGCTCCTGCCCGGCGCAGGCCACGACGAAGAGGGGCACCGCCCCGGCGGACTCGGCCAGCTCCTCGACGGCGTCCAGGGCCAGGTCGGGCAGGCGGTGCAGGTCGTCCAGGCACAGCGCGACGGGCCGTCGCTGCGCCGCGTCCTGGAGGAACTCCCGCCAGGCCTCCAGGACCTCGCCCGGGCACAGGTCGCCGAAGTGCACGTCCGCGCCGGACGAGGCGACGAGCGGGCGCAGCCGCTGCCAGGGCACGTCGGCCGCCCGGCCGGAGGGGTACACGGCACGGACCTCGCGCTCCAGGGCCGAGAACACCGCGCTCTCCTCGTCGCCGGGCCGGATGCCGCAGTAGGCCGAGAGGATCCGGCCCGCCAGCGCGAGGGGCGACTCCTCGCCACGTAGCGGACGGGCCGTCAGGACCAGGGGAGTCGAGGGCAGTTCGTCGGACCAGCGGGCGAGCTCGCCCAGCAGCCTGCTCTTCCCGGTGCCCGCTTCTCCCAGGACCGTCACCAGATGGGGTACGGAGCGGCGCCAGGTGCGCTGTGCGAGACCCTTGAGGATGTCCAGCTCCAGCGCCTGCTCGGTGCCGGGGGCGTCCGCGCCCCGCGCGCCGAGCGCCTGCCAGCCGCCGGTCGCGCCGTCGCAGGACCGGTAGACGACGGCGTGGTCACTGGCGCGCCGCACGGCGTCGCTCACCCGTACCTCGCCCTCGGGCACGGCCCCCAGCAGCGCCTGGGACTCGTCGAGGACGGCGCCGACCACGGTGGGTCCCTCCTGCCCGGGGCGCCGGCGCAGCAGCACCTCTCCCCGGGTGACGGCGGCCGCCACCGCCGACTGGGCCGTGCCGGAGCCCGGCCCCGCGGAGACGTCCAGGACGTCCCGGACCGCGAGGGCCGACAGGACCGCCCGCGCGGCGTCGTCCCGGTCGTCCCCGTCGCCCCTGTAGGGGTCCTCGGGGTCCGTGGGGTTCTCGGGGTTTTCGGGGCCGTCGAGGCCGAACAGGGCCAGGGACACCGAGCCGATGGAGGCCGTCACCCTGCCGCCGAACCGCTCGACCTGCTCCCTGACCAGGAGCGCGGCACCGTCGAGGAGGGCGTCGAGCTCCTGGTCCGCCCCCTCGCCGAGGGAGGGCGCCAGCCGGGTGCGCAGACAGACGACGCTGACCTGGCGACGGTGGGTGGACGCCTGGGACCGGACCGGAGCGGGAGCGGACGGACCGGGGCCGGACGGGCCCGGATCGGACGAGGCGGGAGCGGACGGGTTGGGGCCGGACGGGCCGATACCGGGCGGACCGGGGATCGGCGCGGCGTCGGCGGCGCTCGGAGCGGGGGCCCCGGCGCGTAAGCCGTCGGCGTCGGTGCGAGCGCCGGCGGTGTCCGCCGCCCGGACGAGTTCGACCCGCTCCACCACGGGCCCGGACCCGCCCCCGCCGTCCGTCGCCCGTACGCGCGGCAGGGTCAGCGCCGGGTCCTGCGCGAGGATCGAATGCTGCAGGAGCTGGAGGCCGCGGCCGGGCTCCAGGCCCAGGTTCTCGACCAGGACGGCCCGCAGCCGGCTGTACTCGGCGAGGGCGTCCGCCTGCCGGCCGCAGCGGTACAGGGCCAGCATCCACTGCCCGCAGGAGCGTTCCCGCAGGGGCTCGGCCCGTACCAGCGCCTCCAGCTCGGTCAGGATCTCGTGGTGCCTGCCGCAGGCGAGCTGCGCCTCGAAGTACTCCTCCATGACGTTGAGCCGGGTGTTCTGCAGGGCCACCAGCTCGGGCCACTGGACGCCGTTCTCCACCAGGTCCGCCAGGGCGGGACCCCGCCACAGCGCCAGCGCGTCGCGCAGCAGCGGCGCCGCCTCCTCGGGCCGGGACCTCGCCAGCGACTCCCGGCCCCGGCCGACCCACGCGTGGAACCGGTGCAGGTCGACCTTCTCCGGATCCACCCGCATCATGTAGCCGGGCGGCCGCGTCAGCAGGGCCGTGCCGTTCGCCCCGGCGGCACCGGACGCCGACAGGGCGCCGCGCAGGCCGTAGACCGCGTTCTGAAGGATCTTGCGGGCCGTCATCGGGGCCTCGTCCACGCCCCACAGGGCGTTCAGGAGCCGGCTGGTGGCGACCGCCTTGTTCGCGTTCAGGAGCAGGAATCCCAGGGTGGCCCGCTGCTTGGTGCCGCCGAGCCCCACCGTCCTGCCGTCGTCGACCACTTCCATCGGACCGAGCACTCGGAACTGCATCGATTCCCCCACGCTACCCTCCGTGATCGCACGGCGGTGTCCTCGGCCGCGCATTCCGCGCCTGTCAGCGTGCACGAGGCCGGTCCAAGTCCGCACAAAACCCGGACAAGGTCAGAACGGCCCGCTCCCGGTGGTCACCCCGCCGGAAACGTGCCCGGCGCGGCACGCGGCGACGATCGCCCCGGCCACCTCCGCGAGGTGGGCGTCGAGGAAGAAGTGCCCGCCCCCGAAGACGTGGAGGCGCGTGCCGCCGGTGGTGAACCCGCCCCAGCGCTCGACCTGTTCGACGTCGACCACCGGGTCGCGGTCTCCGACGAGGAGGGTGAACGGGACGGTCAGGGGCGGCCCCGGCCGCCACGCGTACGCGCCGAGCGCACGGTAGTCGGCGCGGAGCGCGGGCATCACCATCTCCCGCAGCTCCGGATCCCGCAGCACCTCCGGAGTGGTGCCGCCGAGCCTCGCCACCGCCCGCACGATGTCGTCGTCGGTGCGCAGCCGGTCGTGGCGCCCCGGCCCGGGACCGGGCGCGCCGCGCGCCGAGAGGACCAGTGCGGCCGGCCCCCGGTCCGCCGCCAGCCGCCGGGCGACCTCGTAGGCGAGGACCGCGCCCATGCTGTGGCCGAAGAGGGCGTAGGGCCCCTCGGCCCGCCCGGCGACCTCGGCCGCCAGGGCGTCGGCGAGTGCGCCGATGTCGTCGAGGGGCTCCTCCAGGCGGCGGTCCTGCCGGCCGGGGTACTGCGCCACCAGCACGTCGAGCGTGCCCGCCAGGGCCTGGGCCAGGGGGCGCAGCGCGCTGGCCGCCCCGCCCGCGTGGGGGAAGCAGAAGAGCCGTACCGCACCGGGCGGCGGACCGGCCCGCCCGGGCGGCGGCTCGAACCCGCGCAGCCATCCGCTCGTCGCTCGCGCCACGTCGAACCTCCTCCGCTCGTCCGCGCGCCGCCGTACCGAGCGTGGTCGCGGCTCGCTCCTCGTCCCATCCTGCGCGGCACGGTTCAAAGAGCGCACAAACCGCGCACAACTCGCCTCGGAGGGAGGATTGTTCGGCGTGGAGGCGGGAGCCCCGGGGGCCGTCCGGCCCCGTGCCGCCGGACAGGCCCTAGGCGGCGCCGCAGGTTTCGGCCAGGTCCCAGTCCCGGGCGGAGAACGGGCAGTCCGTCCCCTCCGGCAGGAGCGTCGCGGCGGTCTCCTGGCCCGCCAACTGCGGCAGCATCAGACGCCAGAACCCGGTGACGGCGCTCCGCGAGGTCCACTCCGCGCCGATCCGGGACAGCACCTCGAACCCCGCGACGATCGAGGTGATGGCGAAGACCGCCTCCTCGATGACCACCTCGGGGGTGAGCACGTCCCGCTCCCGGGCGACGATCAGCATCAGCTGCACCCAGTCCTGCCACTCCTCCCACAGATTGATCCGGCCCTGCCACGTCGCGTCGCTGGCGAGGCTGAATCCGGCCCGGAGGACGGGGTCGTGCAGCAGGCACTCGGCCAGCACCTGCGAGGTGTCGACGAGGAGTTGCAGCGGCGAAGGATGCCGGAGCGGCACCCGCCCGGTGATGTGCACGAGCGTCTGCGAGGCGGCCAGTTCGACCGCCTCGCCCAGGGCTCGTTTGTTCCGGAAGTGGAAGTGCAGCGCCCCGTTGCTCACGCCCGCCCCGGAGCTGATCGCGGCGATCGAGGCGTCGGCGAACCCGGCGCGTTCGAAGACGACGGCGGCGGAACGGATCAGATCCTGACGTGTGCGAACGGCACGGGGCTGCATGGCCATGTGGCACTCCGATACGGGCTGTGAGCAACTGGTCGGGCGCACGAGAACATGCCACAGTAAATAGGTGAGTTGTTGACAAGGCACCTAACGGGCCCACGAGTTGGCCGGAGTTCGGCTGTCGTCGGCCGGTGCCCGTCGCGTGGTCCCTCACCACGTCACCGCCCCCGTGGCGCGGCTCTCGAGCATCTGTGTGTGCGGGGGCAACTGTATGCCCGGCGGCCGGACGGCAACCAGGCGTCGGCCCGGCCGCGCGATAGGGTGCGCCATGCTTGCCATCCAGTTCGACCGTTTCGGCGGCCCCGAGGTCCTCTCCGCGGTGGAGCTGCCGGCGCCCGTGCCCGGTCCGGACGAGACGCTCCTCGACGTCGAGGCCGCCGGCGTGAACTTCGCCGACACGCACCAGGTCGACGGCTCGTACCTGAGCGCCGACCTGCTGCCGTACGTCCCGGGGAGCGAGGTCGTCGGCCGTACGCCCGACGGCCGGCGCGTGCTCGCCCGGGTGTCCGGCGGCTACGCGCAGCAGGCCGTCGCCCGCCGGTCGGCCCTCGTCGGGATCCCCGAGGACCTCGACGCGGGCCGCGCCCTGGCGCTCGTGACGCAGGGCCTGACCGCCTGGCACCTACTGCGCTCCGCCGCCCGGCTGCGCCCCGGGGAGACCGTGGTCGTCCACGCGGCGGCGGGCGGCGTGGGCAGCCTCGCGGTGCAGCTGGCCAGGGAGTTCGGCGCGGGACGCGTCCTCGCCCAGGTGTCCCCGGGCAAGGAGGGACTCGCCCTGGAGCTGGGGGCGGACGCGGTCGTGAGCTACCCCCTGGACGAGAAGGCCGACGTCGTCCTGGACGCGGCCGGCGGAGAACTCTTCGACCAGGCCCTGGGGTCCCTGGCCTCCTTCGGACGGCTGGTGAGCTACGGCAACGCCTCGCGGAGCGCCTTCACGCCGGTCGACCCCGCCCGCCTGGGCCGGCTCAACGCCTCGGTCGTCGGCTTCTGGCTGCGGCCCGCGCTGGCCGCCCCGGGCGGGTTCGACGAGCCGCTCAAGGAGCTGTTCGCCCTGGTCGAGCAGGGCAGGCTCACCCCGCTGGCGGCCGCCCCGTACCCCCTCGCGGAGGCCCGCCGGGCGCACGAGGACCTGCTGGCGCGGCGTACGACCGGCAAGCTGATCCTGGTCCCGTGACCCTCGCGGACGTGCACGTCCCGGCCTGTCCTCCACCCTCTGGAAAGAACGCTCTAGCTGCTATCCTCGCGGGGTGAAGGAATCCCCACGGAGCAACGCGGAGCAGGCCGGTCCCGCACCGGAGCCCGCACTCGGCACCCGCGCGCGCATCGTCCGGGCGGCCTCGCTGCTGATGCAGCGGCAGGGGTACGACGGGACGGGCATCAAGCAGATCGCCCAGGAGGCCGACGCCACCCTCGGGTCGGTCTACCACTTCTTCCCCGGGGGCAAGCAGGAGCTGGCCACCGTGGCGATCGACCACGGCGACCGCGAATTCGCCGAGGCCCTGGGCGCGGCCCTCGACGGCGCCGACGACCCCGCCCGGGCGATCGCCGACTTTGCCGTCTCCCTCGCCGACCGGCTGGCCGAGTCGCACTGGGTCGACGGCTGCCCGGTCTCCACGACCGCGCTGGGCTCGGTCGGCCGCCTGCCCGACGTCCGCTCCGCCGCCGCCCGGGCCTTCGGGCACTGGCGCGAGGTGGTCTCCGACGCGCTGGTCAAGGCCGGGATCGCCGGGGAGGACGCGCACGAGCTGGCCCACACGGTGATCAGCACCCTGGAGGGCGCCGAGCTGGCCGCCCAGGTCTCCGGGAGCCGCGAGCCCCTGGAGATCGCCGCCAAGCACCTGGCCCGGCTCGTCGACGCGTACCGGTAGGAGCCGCGCCCGGAGGCGCCGCCCTGCCGCGCCCCGGAGACGCCGCCCCGCCGTGCCCCGGAGACGGCGCCCGCCGCGCCTCGGAGACGCCGCCCCGCCGTGCCCCGGAGACGCTGCCCCGCCGTGCCTTCGGGGACGGAGCCCGTCAGCCGCCCGTCAGGCCGCTCCGCGCCGACCGGCCGAGCGCCCGGATCAGCGCGGCCGGCCCGCCGTCGGCGCCGCCGAGCTCGGGACGTTCCGACAGGACGAGCGCGGCGGACTCCATCAGGAGGGTCACCACCAGGTTCTCGTACCGGGGGAGCGGGGACCCCGCCGTACGGTACGGAGGCCGTGGCCTCCGGGATCCCGGGAGGCCCAGCGCGGCGGCGAGGACCTCCCGGCCACGGCGCCGCAGCGCGGCCTGCGGCACCCGGCTCCCCTCCTCCTCCGCGGCCAGCGCGGCCGGCAGGGCCGTCTCGTACGCCCGTATGACCGCGGTCGCGAAGGGGTGGGGCGGCTCCGGCGGCCGCGTCGCGCGCCGGGCGCCGCCCCGTGGCCGCAGGGTCGGGTGCCCGGCCCTCGCGAGCCCGTCGTTCAGCGCCGCGACGAAGACCGGCCCCGCGGCGTCCCAGAAAGCGTTTCCGTCGTGCCTCTCGGCGCGCCTGTCCACAGTGCCTCCGTCTCACCGGGGAGCGGTGACGACCTGCTGGAAACGGCCGTTGAAGAACAGCAGCCCGGACTCGTCGGCGGACGTCGCGGAGCTCACCACGTCGCCGATGAAGACGGAGTGGTCGCCCGAGTCGTGCGCCTCGGCCAGCTCGCACTCCAGCCAGGCGACGGCGCCGTCCAGCAGCGGAGCCCGGGTGACCTCCCCCGGCCGCCAGCCGATCCCGTCGAACTGGGCCCGCCCCAGGGGGCGGCGCTTGTCGGCGAAGTGCCGTGCCAGCGGCTCCTGTTCGGCGCTCAGCACCGAGACGCCGAAGCTGCGCGCCGAGGTGATCGCCTTGTGCATCACCGCGCTGTGCGACACGCAGCAGAGCACGGTCGGCGGTTCGAGCGACACGGAGCTGAACGCGTTGGCCGTCATCGCGTGCAGGTGCTCGCCGCCGACGCTCAGGACGATGACCCCGGTCGCGAAGCGCGACATCGTCTCGCGCAGCGCGGCCGGCGCGATCGGGCTTCGGCCGACAGCTCCGCCTACGGACACATAACTCATGCCGAACCCTTCGAGAGAACCATTCGGAGAACCCTGGGACGAACGAAAACTCGGGTGGACGCCGGCGGGCGGCGGCGAGGCGGCATCGCGTCAGTCACGTTCCCCCGCCTTCGGGAAGTGACCGGTCCGCGTGAAGAAGTCCACGTACTTCCGGAAGAGCTCACCGGTCAGCGGCGGGCAGACGATCCCGCTGCCCGCCAGCTCCGCCTCGGTCTCGAAGGTGTCCATCGCCGGATAGAACGCGTCGGTGTCGGCCGTCATCATCTCGAACGCGTGCAGGAGCGGCGCGAGCGCGTTCGTCCCGTCCGCGTGGATGCGCTCGCGCCAGGTCTCCCGGTCGACCTCCGCCACGGAGTGGCCGAGCGCCCGCAACCGCTCCACGCACTCCCGCAGGCCGAGCGCGTCCGGATTGAACAGGTGGAACGTGCGGCCCGCCGCCGTGGCGCGCCGGGATACGTGCAGGACGGCCGCGCTGACGTAGTCCACCGGCAGGAGGTGGAAGCGCCCGTCGGCGTCCGACGGCACCGCACCGGCCTGCACGAGGCCCTTGAGGCTCAGCCAGACGAAGTCGTTGGTCTGGCAGGCGCCGTTCTCCCGGTCGCCCGAGATCACGTCCACGCGGTAGACGGACACCGGAAGCCCCCGCTCGCGGGCCAGCCCGACGACCTGCTCCGCGACCCACTTGCTCTGCAGATAGCCGCTGGGCAGCCGCTCGGCCGGGCCGGTGGGATCGGTCACCTTCAGGGGCACGCCCGGGGTCGCCGCGGACTCGAAGACGCCGACGGTCGACAAGTAGTGCACCGGAACGGTCCGGTGGCGCGCCGCCAGCCGCAGCACCTCCTCCGTCCCGCCCACGTTCGCCGCCCTCAGCGTCGCGTACGGGTGGAGCCAGTGCACCTGGGCGCCGTTGTGGTACACCACGTCGACGGTCTCGGCCAGCCGGTCGAAGTCCGCCTCGCTCAGACCGAGCCGGGGCTCGGCCAGGTCGCCCACGACCACGGAGAGCCGCTCGGGATCGACCGCTCCCGCCACCATGTAGCGCTCCAGGTTCGCCCACAGCCGCGCGCGGGCCCGCGCCTCGTCGTCGCCCCGGACGAGGCAGTGCACCCGCGCGGTGGTCGAGCGCATCAGGTCCCGCAGCAAGAAGGCGCCGAGGAACCCGCTCGCACCGGTCAGGAGCACCTCCCGGGGGTCTTCCACGGAGCGGACGACCTCGGCCGCGGGCCGGATGTCCTCGGCGAGACGCACCTCGGCGGCGAAGTCCGGCGCCTCCGCCCCGCCGGACCGCCCGGCGCCCTGCCCCGCGAACAGCTCGCCGAGGACGAACGCGGCCAGCGCCGCCGGAGTGGGATGGTCGAACACCACCGTCGCCGGCAACCGCGCGCCGACGAGCGCGTTGCACCGGTTGCGCAGCTCGACGGCGGTCAGCGAGTCGAAGCCCTGGGCGAGGAACGGCTCGTCGTCCTTGATCCGCCGCGCGTCGCCGTGCCCGAGCACCCGCGCGACCTCCTCCCGTACCGCCTCGAGGACCAGACCGGACCGCTCGCCGTCGGGCACCGACGCCAGCCGCTCCGCCCAGGCCGTCCCGTCCGCCCCGCCCGCACCGGCCCGAGGCCGCGCGGGGGCGCGGACCAGCCCCCGGAACAGCGCCGGGACCGTCTCCAGCTTCCGTACGGCGTCGAGGTCCAGCGGGGTCGCCACCAGCGCGGGGCGGCCCGTACCGAGCGCGAGGTCCAGCAGCGCGGTCCCCGCCCCGGCGGTCACGGGCAGGAAACCGCCGCGCGCGATGCGCCCGAGGTCGGCCGCGTCCAGCCCGCCCGACATGCCGCCGTCCTGCGTCCACAGGCCCCACGCGACGGACGTGGCGGGCAGGCCCTCCGCGGCGCGCTGCCGGGCCAGACCGTCCAGGAAGGAGTTCGCCGCGGCGTACGTGGACTGGCCCGGGCCCCCCACCACGCCCGCGATCGAGGAGAACAGGACGAACGCCGACAGCTCCTCCTCCCGCGTCAACTCGTGCAGGTTCCAGGCCGCTTCGGCCTTCGGCCGGAGCACCGCGGCCAGCCGCTCGGGAGTCTGGGACCCCACCAGCCCGTCGTCCAGCACGCCCGCCGCGTGGATCACGGCGGTCAGGGGATGGCGCACGGGCACGTTCGACAGCAGCTCGGCCAAGTCCTCGCGGTCGGCCACGTCGCAGGCGGCGACGGTCACCTCGGCGCCGAGCTCCTTCAACTCGGCCGCCAACTCCGCAGCGCCTTCCGCCTGTTCACCCCTGCGGCTGGTCAGCAGCAGATGCCCCACGCCGTGTTCACGGACGAGGTGCCGGGCGACGAGCGCACCGAGGGAACCGGTGCCGCCGGTGATCAGGACGGTTCCTTCGCGGTTTCCGTACGGGCTTCTGTACGCAGTGGAGGACACTTCGCCGTACTGCGGGAGGTACTGGAGGCGCGGCACGAGGAGCCGGCCCCGGCGCAGCGCCACCTGCGGCTCGCCGGAGTGGAGGGCGGCTTGCGCGGCGGTGCTCGCGTCCGTGCGCCCGTCTCCGTCTGCGCTTCCGTTTTCGTCCGTTTCGGCATCGGCATCGACATCGACGAGCCAGAAGCGGCCGGGCGTCTCCGACTGGGCCGAGCGCAGCAGACCCCAGACGGCCGCGTTGCCCGGGTCCACCGGCTCCCCCTCGTCCACCGCCACCGCTTGCCGCGTGACCACGACGAGGGGCACGTCGGAGAGGCGGTCGTCCGCCAGCCACCGCTGGACCACTTCGAGGAGCCGGCGCGTCCGGATCCGGGCGGAAGCCGCCGGGTCGGTCGCGGGCGAGAAGCCGACGGGAAGCACGACGGCGTCGAGGGGCTGCCCGGAAGCGACCGCCCGCGCCACTTCGGCCACGTCGCCGAAACGACCCGCCCCGGCGCCCAGTACGCCGAACCGCTTCGGAGCCCCGCCGGCGGTGGCCGGGAGAGACGCCCACGCGACGTGCAGCAGGCTGTCGGACGTCCGCGCGGCCGCGCGCGCGATCTCGCCGCCCTCCGTACGCCCCCACGCGACGGACCGGAGCAGCGCCGTCGGAGCACCGTTCCGGTCTGCCAGGCGGACCGTCAGCGGACCGCCCTCCTCGGTACGGGTGATCGCGACCCGCACCTCGGAGGCGCCACTCGCGTACACGCGCACTCCCCGCACCGAGGCGACCGAGGGCGTGCCCGGCGCCTGCGGCCCCTCCACGGCGACCTGGGAGGCGAGCAGGGCCCCGTCGAGGAGCACCGGATGGAGCAGATGGCCCGATCCGTCCGCTTCCGTGGGCAGGCTCACCTCGGCGAAGACCTCGTCCCCCCGCCGCCACACGGACTTCAGCGACTGGAACGCGGGGCCGCGCCGCACGCCGGACCCGGCGAGCCGCTCCCGTATCTCGTCCGGGGACACGGCCTGCGCGTCCCGGGGCGGCCACGTGCCGAGGTCGAAGGGGGCCTCCGGAGCCTGCGGACAGAGCAGCCCGCGTGCGTGGACGGTCCACGGCGCGTCCCCCCGGTCCGGCCGCGCGTGCACGGTGACCGGCCGCCTCCCTGCCTTGTCGGGCACGCCCACGGCCACCTGGAGGTCCGTCCCGGAGCCGCGCCGGACGACCAGCGGGGCCTCCACCACGAGCTCGTCGAGGACCGGGCACCCGAACTCGTCGCCGGCCCGGACCGCCAGTTCCACCAGGGCGACGCCGGGCACGACGACGGACCCGTGGACCTCGTGATCGGCCAGCCACGGGTGAGTGTGCAAGGAGATCCGGTTGGTGAACAGCCCCTCGTCGGCCGTGGCCAGCGGGACGGACGCGCCAAGGAGCGGATGATCCCCGGTCCGCAGCCCGAGGCTCTCGGGGTCGACACGGGGGCTCGTGCTCTCGATCCAGTAGCGCTCGCGCTGGAAGGCGTAGGTGGGGAGGTCGGTGGTGTTCTGAGGGGTGAGGAGGGGGCGCCAGTCGAGTGCGGTGCGGGTGTGGGTGGCGGCGAGGGCGGCGAGCAGGGTGTGGGTTTCGGGTGTGCCCGCTCGCAGGAGTGCGATGGCGGTGCCTTGTGTGGCGAGGGTGAGGGGGGTGAGGACGGCGTTGGGGCCGATTTCGAGGTAGGTGGTGGTGCCCTGGTCGTTGAGGGTGGTGAGGGCGTGGGTGAAGCGGACGGTTCCCCGGAGTTGGTCGGCCCAGTAGTCGGCTTTGGTTATTTCGTGGTTGGTGAGTTGGCCGGTGAGGGTGGAGACGAGGGGGATGGTCGGCGGGTGGTACGTAATGTCGGCCGCTGCGGCACGGAACTCTTCAGCGGCTTGGTTCATGTGGGGGGAGTGGAAGGCGTGGCTGACGGTGAGGCGGGTGGTTTTGCGTCCTTGCTGTGTGAAGTGTGCGGCGATTTCTTCGACGGTGTGGGTGTCGCCGGAGAGGACGGTGGAGTGGGGTGAGTTGAGGGCGGCGATGGATGCTTTGTCGTCGTGTCCGGCCAGGAGGGGGAGGATTTCTTCTTCTGTGGCTTGGATGGCGATCATGGTTCCGCCGGGTGTGGCGTTCTGCATGAGGCGGGCGCGGGTGGCGACAAGGTGGGCTGCGTCGTGGAGGTCGAAGACGCCTGCGATGTGGGCGGCGGTGATTTCTCCGATGGAGTGCCCGGCGACGAAGTCGGGGCGGAGTCCGAAGGATTCGACCAGTCGGTAGAGCGCGACCTCTACGGCGAACAGGGCCGGCTGTGTGTAGAGGGTCTGGTCGAGGTGGAGTCCGGTGCGGATGGTCTGTGCGATCGGCTGGTCGAGGTGGGGGTCCAGTGCCGCGCAGGTCTCGTCGAAAGCCTCGGCGAACACCGGGAAGGCCTCGTACAGCTCCATGCCCATACCGACCCGCTGAGCACCCTGACCGGTGAACAAGAACGCCACCTTGCCCGGTGCTGAGGTGCCCGTGATGATGTCGGGCCCCGTTTGTCCGTTGGCCAAAGCCCTTACGGAGTCGTGCAGTTCTCGAATGTCGTTGCCGAGGATGACGGCGCGGTGGGAGTGCGTGGTGCGTGTGGTGGCCAGGGACCAGGCGATAGTGGCGGGGGAGAGGGCGGGGTTACGGGTGAGGAAGTCGTCCAGGCGCGCGGCCTGGCCGTGAAGCGCCTGCTCGCTCTTCGCGGACAACACCCAGGGCAGCAGGGAGTGGGCTTTCGGCGCGGATTCAGGGATGGCAGGGGAGCCGTTCTCGGACGGAGCCTGTTCGAGGATCACGTGCGCGTTCGTCCCGCTGACCCCGAACGCGGACACGGCGGCCCGACGAGGTGCCCCCGTCTCGGGCCATGGCCTCTTCTCGGTGAGGAGTTCGACGGCTCCTGTCGTCCAGTCGACCATCGGTGTGGGTGCGTCCACGTGGAGGGTCTTCGGCAGGATGCCGTGGCGCATGGCCTGCACCATCTTGATGACTCCGCCCACGCCCGCCGCGGCGACCGTGTGTCCGATGTTGGATTTGAGGGAGCCGAGGTAGAGGGGGTGGGGGGTGGTGCGGTGGTGTCCGTAGGTGGTGAGGAGGGCTTGGGCTTCGATGGGGTCGCCGAGGCGGGTTCCGGTGCCGTGGGCTTCGACGGCGTCGATGTCGTCGGTGGTGAGGCCTGCGTCGGTGAGGGCTTGGCGGATGACGCGTTCTTGGGAGGGTCCGTTGGGGGCGGTGAGTCCGTTGCTGGCGCCGTCCTGGTTGACGGCGGAGCCGCGCAGTATGGCGAGGATCTGGTGTCCGTTGCGTTGGGCGTCGGAGAGTCGTTCGACCAGGAGGAGTCCGACGCCTTCGGACCACGCGGTGCCGTCGGCTGCCGCCGCGAACGACTTGATCCGCCCGTCCGGCGCCAGCCCGCTCTGGCGCGAGAAATCGACGAACCCGCTCGGGGTCGCGGTCACGGTCGCGCCGCCTGCGAGGGCGAGGTCGCATTCGCCCCGGCGCAGGGCGTTGGCGGCGAGGTGGAGGGCCACCAGGGAGGACGAGCAGGCGGTGTCGACGGAGATCGCCGGGCCCTCAAGACCGAACGTATAGGCGATGCGGCCCGAGGCCACGCTGCTGAGCTTGCCGGTGAGCAGATAGCCCTCGGACTCCTGCGGCCCTTCGAGACCCAGGTAGCTCTGCTCTATCACCCCCGCGAACACGCCGGTCCGGCTGCCCTTGAGCGTGTCGGGGTCGATGCCGGCCCGCTCGAAGGTCTCCCACGCCGTCTCCAGGAGCAGCCGCTGCTGAGGGTCCATGGCGCGGGCCTCGCGGGGCGCGATGCCGAAGAACTCCGCGTCGAACAGCGCGGCGTCGTGGAGGAACCCGCCCTCCCGGGTGTACGAGGTGCCCGGCGTCTTCGGGTCCGGGTCGTACAGCCCTTCCAGGTCCCAGCCCCGGTCCGTCGGGAAGGGGGTGATGGCGTCGACGCCGTCCGCCGCCAGCCGCCACAGGTCCTCGGGCGACACCGCGCCACCGGGGAACCGGCAGCCCATCGACACGATCGCGATCGGCTCGCCCGTGCCGCTCTCCAGTTCGGCGAGCCGCTGCTGAGCCTTGTGGAGATCTGCGGTCACCCGCCTGAGGTACGCGACGAGTTTCTCTTCGTTCGACATGGCGGATCAATCTCTCCTCGGGACCACGGGGTGGGCGAGCGGGCCGTAGGGGTTGCGGAGCGGCGGGATCGGGCCGTACGGGCTGCGGATCAGCTGAGCCGGGAGTCGATGAAGCTGAAGAGTTCCTCCGCCGACGCCGAGGCCAGCGCGTCGTCCTCCTCCTGTACCGGCGGGGCGGGCTCCGGCTTCTTCAGCCGCCCCACGAGGGACTGGAGCCGCGCGGCCAGCTCTTCGCGCTCCGCCTCCCCGGGCGGAGCCGCCGCCAGGAGCGCGTCGACCTTGTCGAGATCGGCCAGGACCGAGCTCATCGTGTCGCCCGCGACCGGACCGAGCCTTTCCAGCAGGTGTCCGGCGAGGGCCTCGGGCGTCGGACGGTCGAACACCACGGTCGCCGCGAGCCGGACGCCCGTGGCCGCGTTGAGCCGGTTGCGCAACTCGACACCGGTCATCGAGTCGAGCCCGAGATCCTGGAACGAACTCTCCGGCGTGACGGCCCGGGACGACGCGTGCCCGAGCACCGACGCCGCTTCGGCCCGCACCAGGGACAGCGCCCACTCCTCCCGCTCCCGGGGAGACATCGAGGCCAGCCGGTCCGCCGGGGACTGCGCCGCCGCACCGGCACCGGCCGGGGACTCCCCGGCGTATTCCTCCGGCCCGCCCGGCACCACCGTACGCAGCAGGTGCGGGACCGGGCCGCCGGAACGTATCTCCGTACGGTCCAGCGGGGTGGCGACGACGGCCGGCACGCCCGACCCGACCGCCCGGTCGAACAACGCGATCCCGCGCGAGCGGGAGGTGACGCCGAAGCCGCTCCGGGCGAACCTCTCCCGGTCCTTGCCGTCCAGGCGCCCGTTGATTCCGCCTTCCTCCCACAGGCCCCACGCGATGGACGTGGCCGGCAGCCCCCGCGCCCGGCGGTGGTGCGCGAGACCGTCCAGGAAGGCGTTGGCGGCCGCGTAGTTGGACTGCCCGGGAGCGCCAAACACGCCCACGGTCGAGGAGAACGTCACGAACGCCGTGAGGTCCAGGTCCCGCGTCAGTTCGTGCAGGTTCCAGGCGCCGTCGGCCTTCGGGCGGAGCACCGCGTGCAACCGCTCCGGCTCCAGGGACTCGAACAGGCCGTTGTCGAGGACCCCCGCGGCGTGGACGACCACGGTGAGCCGGCGCTCACCGGAGAGCCCGGACAGCAGGTCACCGAGGGCGTCGCGGTCGGCCACGTCGCAGGCGGCGATGGTCACCTCGGCGCCCAGCTCCTTGAGCTCCGCCGCCAACTCGCTCGCCCCGTCAGCCTGTTCGCCGTGCAGACCGAGGAGCAGGAGGTTCCTGACCCCGTGCTCCGCGACCAGATGGCGCGAGACGGCCGCGCCCAGCAATCCCGTACCGCCGGTGACGAGAACGGTCCCGGAGGAGGACCAACGCGGCGCGTCCGGCCTGCGGGCCGCCACCGGCAGGGCCCGCAGCCGAGGCGTCATCGGGACGCCGTGCCGCAGGACGTTCTCGGGGGCCGAACCGGCCAGGACGGAGGACAGTACCGAAGCGGGGACCGTGCCGTCGGCATCGACGAGTACGACCCGGCCGGGATGCTCGGTCTGTACGGAACGCAGCAGCCCCCACACCGCCGAGGCCACCGGATCCGGTACGTCCTCCGGCACCGCCCGCACCGCGCCCCGCGTCAGCACGACGAGCGGAAGTGCCGGCAGCCGTTCGTCGGCCAGCCACCGCTGGAGGAGGCCCAGAACCCGCTCCGTCGCCTCGTGCACGGAGGCGGGAGGCCGCGACTGCGTGTCCTGCGACCACGGCAGCAGCACCGCGTCGACCCGCCCGGCCGCCTCGGCGACGGCACCGAGACCGTCGAACACCTCGACGCTGCCGCCGTCCAGGACGGCTTCGCTCCCCTCTCCCAGCATCCCCCACTGTCGTGGGCGTGCCTCGTCCACGTGCGCCGAGGTCTCCTGCCACTCCACGGCGAACAACGCGTCAGCAGCGGGGTCTGACACCTCGCCGGCCTCCGGCATCAGCCAGTAGCGCTCGCGCTGGAAGGCGTAGGTGGGGAGGTCGGTGGTGTGGTGGGGGGTGAGGAGGGGTCGCCAGTCGAGTGCGGTGCGGGTGTGGGTGGCGGCGAGGGCGGCGAGGAGGGTGCTCACCTCGGGCTTGCCCGCCCGGAGGAGAGGGGTGATGTGGGCTTGGTCGAGGGCGAGGGGGGTGAGGACGGCGTTGGGGCCGATTTCGAGGTACGTGGTGCTGCCCTGGTCGTTGAGGGTGGTGAGGGCGTGGGTGAAGCGGACGGTTCCTCGGAGCTGGTTGGCCCAGTAGTCGGCCTTGGTTATTTCGTGGTGGGCGAGTTGGCCGGTGAGGGTGGAGACGAGGGGGATCGTTGGCGGGTGGTAGGTAATTCCGGCTGCCGCAGTTCGGAATTCTTCGGCGGCTTGGTTCATGTGGGGGGAGTGGAAGGCGTGGCTGACGGTGAGGCGGGTGGTTTTGCGCCCCTGCTGTTTCCAGATGTCAGCGATTTCTTCGACGGCACGGTTATCGCCGGATATGACGGTGGAGTGGGGTGAGTTGAGGGCGGCGATGCTGACGTGGTCTTCGTGTTCGGCCAGGGTGGGGAGGATTTCTTCCTCGTCGGCTTGGATGGCGATCATGGTTCCGCCGGGTGTGGCGTTCTGCATGAGGCGGGCGCGGGTGGTGACAAGGCGCGCGGCATCGGTGAGGTCGAAGACGCCTGCGATGTGGGCGGCGGCGATTTCTCCGATGGAGTGCCCGGCCACGAAGTCGGGGCGGAGTCCGAAGGATTCGACCAGCCGGTAGAGCGCGACTTCCACGGCGAAGAGGGCCGGCTGTGTGTAGAGCGTCTGGTCGAGATGCATCCCGCTGCGGATGGTCTGTGCGATCGGCTGGTCGAGGTGAGGGTCCAGCGCCGCGCAGGTCTCGTCGAAAGCCTCGGCGAACACGGGGAAGGTCTCGTACAGTTCCATGCCCATACCGACCCGCTGAGCACCCTGACCGGTGAACAGAAAAGCTGTCTTCCCGGGGGCGGCGACACCGGTGATGACGTCGGTCTCTGTTCGTCCCTCGGCCAAAGCCCTTACCCGACCCTGCAACTCCTGGATGTCGTTGCCGAGGATGACGGCGCGGTGGGAGTGCGTGGTGCGTGTGGTGGCCAGGGACCAGGCGATAGTGGCGGGGGAGAGGGTGGGGTTACGGGTGAGGAAGTCGTCCAGGCGCGCGGCCTGGGCCCGAAGCGCCTGCTCGCTCTTGGCCGACAGCAGCCACGGCGTCACGACGGGCGTCGCCGCCGCAGGAGCCGGGTCGGCCGGGGTCTCGACGGGTGCCTGCTCCAGTACGACGTGCGCGTTCGTCCCCCCGAAGCCGAAGGACGACACCGCCGCGCGGCGCGCGCGGCCCGTGTCCGGCCACTTCCGTTGCTCGGTGAGGAGTTCGACGGCTCCTGTCGTCCAGTCGACCATCGGTGTGGGTTCGTCCACGTGCAACGTCTTCGGCAGAATGCCGTGGTGCATGGCCTGCACCATCTTGATGACCCCGCCGACCCCCGCCGCTGCCTGGGCGTGTCCGATGTTGGATTTGAGGGAGCCGAGGTAGAGGGGGTGGGGGGTGGTGCGGTGGTGGCCGTAGGTGGTGAGGAGGGCTTGGGCTTCGATGGGGTCGCCGAGGCGGGTTCCGGTGCCGTGGGCTTCGACGGCGTCGATGTCGTCGGTGGTGAGGCCGGCATCCGCGAGTGCTTGGCGGATGACGCGTTCTTGGGAGGGGCCGTTGGGTGCGGTGAGTCCGTTGCTGGCGCCGTCCTGGTTGACGGCGGAGCCGCGCAGTATGGCGAGGATCCGGTGTCCGTTGCGTTGGGCGTCGGAGAGGCGTTCGACCAGGAGGAGCCCGACACCTTCGGACCACGCGGTGCCGTCAGCTGCCGCCGCGAACGACTTGATCCGCCCGTCCGGCGCCAGGCCCCGCAAGCGGGAGAACTCCACGAAGGCCACCGGCGTCGACATCACGGTCGCGCCGCCTGCGAGGGCGAGGTCGCATTCGCCCCGGCGCAGGGCGTTGGCGGCGAGGTGGAGGGCCACCAGGGAGGACGAGCAGGCGGTGTCGACGGAGATCGCCGGACCCTCGAACCCGAAGGTGTACGAGAGCCTGCCCGCGGCGATGCTGCCCGCGCTGCCGCTGAACAGATAGCCCTCGGAGGTCTCCTTCGGGAGCCCCGGCCGTGACCCGTAGTCGTTGTACATGACCCCCGCGAACACGCCGGTCCGGCTGCCCTTCAGCGCGTCGGGGTCGATGCCGGCCCGCTCGAAGGTCTCCCACGCCGTCTCCAGGAGCAGCCGCTGCTGGGGGTCCGACGTCAGCGCCTCGCGCGGCGACATCCCGAAGAACGCCGCGTCGAACCGCGCGGCGTCGTGGAGGAAGCCCCCCTCGCGCCCGTAACTGGTCCCGACGTGTGCCGGATCCGGGTCGTAGAGGCCTTCGAGGTCCCAGCCCCGGTCGGTCGGGAAGGGGGTGACGGCGTCGACGCCGTCCGCCGCCAGCCGCCACAGGTCCTCGGGCGACACCGCGCCACCGGGGAACCGGCAGCCCATCGACACGATCGCGATCGGCTCCCGCGCTCTCTCCTCGACCGTGCGCAGCCGGTCCCGCGCGTCACGGGCGTCCGTGATCGCACGCTTGAGGTACTCGCGGAGGGTGTTCTCGTCCGCCATGATGCTCAGCTCCCCGGTGTGGTGTGCCCGTGCTCCCCTGCCGTGCGCCACACGGGCCGGGAACATCTCGTGGAAACAATGCGGGCCGGCCGTGAATGCGACTTTTCGAGAAGGGCCCGTAGATCGTAATGCGGACCTGCGCACGGTTCGGTAACTGCGCGGGATTCCACGGAAATGGACGCCTCGTTACTTCGCAGTGGGTACGGGATTCCCGTCCCGTCACTAACCTCTTCGGCAATCAGCCCGGAATGCTCATGGGTGGTCGAGCGCGCACCGAAACAGAGGAGTTCGATCGTGGCACAACTCACGAATGACGTCGAAAAGCACACGGCGCTTTATGTCGAGGCGTTCAACGCGGGTGACGTGGACGCCGTGAACGCGATGTACACCGACGACGCCGTGGCGGTCTGGGAGCGGGGCGTTCCGCTCACCGGACAGGCCCGGATCGACTCGGTCAGGGAGTTCCTCGCCGCCGGGCCGACGATGACGGCGGTTCCCCGGCAGTCGTTCGTGACGGGCGACACCGCCCTGCTGATCGTCGACTGGACCATCGACACCAAGGACTCCGACGGCAACGGCGAGCGCCTCACGGGCGTCGGGGTGGACGTCCTGCGCCTGGGCGCCGACGGGAACTGGCGGTACGCCATCGACGACCCGTACGGCGAGCAGTAGACCGGTCCGCGCGCTCCGTACGGCGAGAAGCAGGCCTGCCCGCGCAGCCCGTACGGCGAGCAGCAGGCCCGCCCGCGCGGTCCGTACGCCATCGGGTGCCGCCGTACCGGGACCCGTCGTCGCCACACCACCGTCCACCAGGAAAGCAGGGGTCCGCATCTCCATGGCCATCACCGTCGACATCGACTTCGACAAGCCCGACCTGACCGCCGACACCGATCTGCAGAACGAGATCTTCCTGCAGGTGTTCAATTCCGGTGACGGCGAACTCTTCGACAAGCTCTACCGCGAGGACGCGATCTCCAACTTCTCGGGCACGCCGCTGACCGGCGGGGCCCGCCTCGCGTTCTTCAAGGAATTCCTCGCGTCCAAGCCCGTGCTCCGGGCGGAGGTCACCCATTCCTACGTGGCCGGCGACGTGGCGCTGATCGGCGTGCGGTTCGTCATCGACGGAACCGGCGACGACGGCGAGCCGCTGCACATCGAGGGCAACTGCACCGACGTCCTGCGGCGCGGCGAGGACGGCCGCTGGCTGATGGCCGTCGACCGCCCGGTCGCCGGAAGCCTGCTGCCCGAGTAGCGGACGGGCCGGTCCCGGTCTCCGTACGTCTTCCCGCATCCCCGTGTGCCGCATCGCTCCACCCGGCGCACGGGGATCGGTGTGTTCGGGCTCCGGACCGTTACGCCGGGCCGGTACGTCGGCCGGTGCCGGGCCTCAGGAGGCCGGGACGAGC
This sequence comes from Streptomyces sp. NPDC098101, assembly GCF_044760185.1. Taxonomy (NCBI): domain Bacteria; kingdom Bacillati; phylum Actinomycetota; class Actinomycetes; order Kitasatosporales; family Streptomycetaceae; genus Streptomyces; species Streptomyces sp. NPDC098101. The sequence goes on from NZ_JBIWAS010000001.1 coordinate 753,281, forward strand.
GGGCCGGCGGCGAGGGCGTCGTCGGGGAGCAGCCGGGCACCCCGGGCGTGCGCGGCGGTGAAGGCTTCGGGGCCGAGGGCACGGGTGGCGGCGAGGGTGACGCGGTCGACGTCGCCGCGTTCGGCGGGCGGGAGGGGGGCGTCCACGGAGGCGCGGGTGGCCGCGGCGGTCCCGAGGAGGAGGGCCGCGTGGTGGTGGTGGCCGGCGAGGGCCTGCGCCCCGGCCAGGCCTTCGAGGGCGAGGGCGAGGGCGCGGGGATCGCCGGTGGCGCGGGCCGCGGCGAGGCCCTCCAGGTGGAGGGCGCGGGCGGTGGCGTGGTCGCCGCGGAGCTCGGCGACGAAGCCCAGCTCGGCCAGGACGAGGGACCGGCCGGTCTCGAAGGCGACCCGGCGGCTCCAGTCGAGCACGCTGCCGAAGTGGCCCTGGGCCAGGTCGAGGTCGCCCGTGCGGCGGGCGCCGAGTCCGAGGCCGATCTCCGCGTGGACGACACCGGGCCGGTCGGAGTGGTCCGCGGAGAGGCGCGCGGCGCGCTCGTGGAGTTCCCGGGCGAGGGCGAAGTCGCCGCGCAGGAGGGCGATCCTGCCGAGCCCGGAGAGGCGGTGGGAGGCCTCGGTCCACAGACCGAGCTCCTCCGCGATGCGCAGGCCCTCCTGATGGAGGCCCAGCGCCCTGTCGTAGTCCCCGTCCGCCTCGGCGAGGGAGGCGAGGGGATGGACGGTCTGCAGCCGCCCCCAGCGGTCGCCGATCTCCGCGAAGGCCCGGGCGCTGTCCTCGCCCGCGCTGCGGAGGGCGCCGAGGTCGCCGCGTACGAGGGCCTGGGTGGCGGTGACGCCGAGGGCGGCGGCCGTGCCCCAGGTGTCGCCGAGGGCGGCGAAGCCGAGGAGCGAGCGGCGGACGAGGGTCTCGCTGGTGTCGAGGTCGCCGGTGGACATCAGGGCGAAGCCGAGGAGCCACTGGGTGTGGGCGAGGCCGTGGGGGTCGTCGAGCCGGGCGTGGAGGTCGAGCGCGGCGTCGATGCGGGCCGTGCCGTCGTCCCCGTCGCCCTGGAGGAGGGCGACGCAGGTCCACCAGGCGGTGACGGAGGCGCGGAGCCGGTGCAGGGGGCCGGACGCGTCGGTGGCGGCGTCGGGGCGGACGCTGTCGGCGGCGCCGTCACGGCGGGTGCCGTCGGTGGCGCGGGGGCCGGTCGGGGCGGTCGCGCCGCCCTCGGTCGCGGCGAGGGCGGCGCGCAGGGAGCGGCGCGCTTCCCGGAGGCGGCCGCGAAGGATCCAGTACCAGGCGAGCGCATCGACGAGGCGGAGCGTGCTGGAGGGGTCGTCGGTGTTCTCGACCGCCTTGCGGAGGTTGGCGGTCTCCAGGTCGAGGCGCCGCAGCCAGGCGTGCTGCCCGTGCCCGCGCAGGTGGGGGCGGGCCCGTTCGGCCACGGCGGTGTAGTGGAGCAGATGGCGGCGGGCGACGGCCCGGTACTCGTCCGCCTCGTGGAGGCGTTCGTGGCAGTAGGCGGCGACCGATTCGAGGAGCCGGTAGCGGGGGCCGTGGGGACCGTGCACCACGACGACGAGGGAGCGGTCGACCAGCCGGCCGAGGAGGTCGAGGACGTCCTCCTCCTTCACGCCGTCACCGGCGCAGACGGCCTCCGCGGCTTCGAGGGTGCAGCCGTCGGCGTGGACGCCGAGGCGGCGCAGCACGATCTGCTCGGAGGCGGTGAGCAGCTCCCAGCTCCAGTCGATCATGGCACGGAGCGTCTGCTGGCGCACGGGTGCGTCGCGGCGGGTGGCGGACAGGAGGCGGAAGCGGTCGTCGAGGCGGTCCAGCAGGCCCTGCGCGCCGAGCACCTTGAGGCGGGTGGCGGCGAGTTCGAGGGCGAGGGGGATGCCGTCGAGGCGCCGGCAGATGAGGGCGACGGCCCGCGCGTTGTCGGCAGTGAGGGCGAAGTCCTGGGCGGCGGCGGTGGCGCAGGCGACGAAGAGCCGTACGGCGCTGGAGCGCTCCACGGCCGCCGGAACGGCGGCGGGACCGTTGTCGGCGGCGCGGGGGCCCGGGTCCCGGTCGGTGCCGGAGGGCTCGGCGTCCGGGCTGGGGCCCGTCTCCGGGAGGTCGAGCGGGGGGACCGTCCAGACCTGCTCGCCCGCGATGCCGAGGGGTTCCTGGCCGGTCGCCAGGACGCGTACGGCCGGCGCGGTCCGCAGGAGGTGGGCCGCGAGCCGGGCGACCGGGGCCGTCATGTGCTCGCAGTTGTCGAGGAGGAGGAGCAGGGCGCGGTCGCGGAGGGTGCGGGTGAGGTGGTCGAGCGGCGCGGCGGAGGCGGAGGCGTCGTCGCGGATGCCGAGGGTGGTCGTGATCGCTTCGGCCAGGGCGGTGAGGGCGGCGGTGTGGCCGGGGTCCGGTGCGGTCGGCGTGTCGAGCGCGGCGAGTTCGACGAGCCAGACGCCGTCGGGATGGACGGCGGCGCGGTCGGCCGCCGCGGCGAGGGCGAGGCGGGTCTTGCCGACGCCGCCGGGACCGGTGAGCGTGACCAGACGGTGGGCGGCGAGCAGGGAGCCGACGGCGGCCAGGGCGTCGCTCCGGCCGACGAGGCCGGCGTGCGGCGCGGGAAGGTTGCCGCGACCGGGGGAGCCGGGCGGTATCGGTACGGGCGCGGGCGCGGCGGTCCGGGAGGCGCCGGGCCCGGCGGGAGCCGTGAGGTCCGGGTCGTGGCGGAGGATCGCCCGGTGGAGGGCGGTGAGCGCCGGCCCGGGATCGAGGCCCAGGTCGTCGGCGAGACGGGTGCGCAGCTCCTCGTAGGAGCCGAGGGCCTCGGTCGGGCGGCCGGCCCCGTAGAGGGCGCGGACGTGCGCGGCCCGGAGCCGTTCGCGCAGGGGGTGGCGGGCGACGCTCTCGGCGAGCTCGGCGGCGACGGCGTCGTGGGCGCCGAGGTCGAGACGGGCCTCCGCGAGGTCCTCGACGGCGGCGAGGCGCTCCTCCTCCAGGGCGGCGGCAGCGGCGCGGGAGAAGGCGGCGTCGGGGAAGTCCGCGTAGGCGGGGCCGCGCCACAGGGCGAGCGCGTCGGTGAGGAGCGCGGCCCTGGCGCGCGGGGCGGCCTCGGCCCTCGCCCGGGCGGTGAGGGCGCGGAAGCGGGTGGCGTCGACCGCGTCGGGGGCCACGTCGAGCACGTAGCCGCCGGGACGCAGGAGGAGGTGCCGGCGGCCGTCGGGGACGGCGGCGTCCAGGAGGTGGCGGAGGCGCGAGATCTTGTTCTGGAGGGCGTTGGCCGGGTTCCGCGGGAGGTCGTTCCCGGTCCCGGCGTCCCACAGGTCGGCCACGAGGCGGTGGGCGGGGACGGGACGGCCCGCGTGGACGAGCAGGACGGCGAGGAGCGCCCGGACCTTCGTCTCCGTCACCGGGACCGGGTCGCCCTGGGCCGTCCGTAAGGTCAGTGAGCCGAGCACCCCGAAACGCATGATGATCAGGATAACCGCCGGCGCCCCGGCGGCAGGGCCGAAAGCCGGGCGACAGTCCGCCGCCGCCGGACGACAGCGGGGCGACAGGGCGGGCCCGCAGGATCGGTGGCACCAGCCGGACGCAGAGGTCCTGTACGACGGAAGCGGGTCGTTTTTCATGAGCAAGTACGCAGGCAAGAAGGCCGTGGTCACGGGCGGTACGCACGGGATCGGCCTCGCGGTCGTCAAGGCGCTTCTGGACGGCGGCGCCGAGGTGCTGCTGACCGGGCGCAACGAGAAGAACATCGAGGCGGTGCGGACGGAGCTCGCGGGCCGCCCGGTGCACGTGGTGCGGTCCGACGCGGGCAGCATGGCCGACATCAACGCGCTGGGCGGGGTCGTCGGCGAGAAGCTCGGCCGGATCGACTTCCTCTTCGTGAACGTCGGGTACGCCGAGCTGGGCACTCTGGAGGAGGTGACGGAGGCCTCCTTCGACAAGTCCTTCGACATCAACACCAAGGGCGCGTTCTTCACCACCCAGCAGCTGGCCCCGCTGGTCAACGACGGCGGTTCCATCGTCTTCACGACGGCCGTCCTGGTCGGCCACGGCTACCCCGGCACCAGCGTGGCCACCGGCATGAAGGCGGCCGTGGGCGGCTTCGCGAAGGTGTTCGCGGCCGAGCTGCTGTCCCGGAAGATCCGGGTCAACTCGGTCAGCCCCGGCTTCACGCTGACCCCGACCATGGGCTACGCGAACATGACGGAGGAGGAGAAGGCCGCCAACGAGAAGGAGGGCGCGCAGCTCACCCCGCTCGGCCGGCACGCCGACCCGGAGGAGATCGCGGCGGCCGTGCTGTACCTGGGCTTCGACGCCACGTTCAGCACCGGAACGGTGCTCCACGCGGACGGCGGCATGGGCCAGGGCATCCCGCCGCTGTTCGAGTAGGCGCCCCTCCCGGCCGGGAGGCCGGACCGGGGACGGAGACGGCGGGGGTCGCGCACTTCGGTGCGCGGCCCCCGCCGCGTCGTGCGTCCCGGGGCACCCGGGCGCGGACGTCTACCGCGGCGACGGACGGCCGGCGTCGCCGCCGGGCCGGCGGTACCGGGCGGTGAGGCCCTCCAGGACCGGGACGAGGTCGCGGGGGCTCGGCATGGCCAGCATGTCGTGGTGGATGCTCGCGGCCCCCCGCCGGTAGGAGTCCTCGTGCAGGACGCGCCCGATCCGCTCGCGCATCGTGGCGGTGGACTGGGTGTGGCGGTCCAGGGACAGTCCCGCGCCGCGCTCCGTGACGTACGCGGAGGTGGGCGGGGCGTCCATGTGCCGCTCGCGGAAGGTCGTGTGCACCCCGTGGTCGTCGACGACGATGAACTCGCTCTCCTCGTCGTTGATGAGCTGGGGGACGCCGAAGGCGGCGGCCGTGGCGAACGTTCCGATGCCGCCGTGGTGGATGAGGGCCGACGTCGTCGGCAGCAGCTGGTTGAGCGGGACGTAGTCGACGGTGCGGACGTTGGAGGGGAGCCGGGAGAGCCCGTCGAGCTGCTCGTCGTCGAGGGTGGCGACGACCTCGGCGTCGAGGTCCGCGACCGCTTCGAGGAGCGCCTGGATGCGGTCGGCCCCGTCCTTGAAGAACTTCCGCACCGACACCCCGAGGGAGAGGGCGACGCGCGGCCGCTCGGGCGGGGCGTGCAGCCAGTCGGGGAGCGGCGCGGCGCCGGTGAAGGGCACCCAGCGCATCGGCACGGTCCGCGTGCGGGTCGGCAGCCGCATGGGCTCCGGTATCGGGTCGATGGTCCACTGCCCGTGGAGCAGTTCGTCGTCGACGTCCACTCCGTAGCGCTCCGCCACCGGCCGTACGGCCTCGACGAGGGGGTTCTCACCCGGGGAGGTGCCGAGGACCGCGTGCCGGGCGGCGAGGGTCTCGGTGGTCCAGGCGAAGTAGTCCAGCCCCCACATGAGGCGGGCGTGGGCGGCGCCCGAGACGCGGGCGGCCACCGCGGCGGAGGGCCAGCACGGGTCCCAGACGATCAGGTCCGGCCGCCAGTCGCGGGCGAAGTCGACGAGGTCGTCCACGGCCGGCATCGGGTCGGAGGGGGAGGCGTCGGCCGGGTGGAAGTCCCGCAGGCAGGCGATCATGAAGCGGCGGAAGGCGCCCCACGCGTACTGGCCGGCGGGGTCCAGATCGAGCTTCTCGGTCAGCCGGTCGAGCCGGCTCTCCGTTTCCGGCGAGAGCGGCCTGTTGGCCGCCCTGGGCGCCGGGACCACCGCCGGGTCGCCGAGCCGTACGGCGGTCAGCCCCACGGAGGAGATCGTCGGGGCCATGCCGGGATGCGCGGCCACCCGGACGTCGTGTCCGGCGCTCTGCAGGGCCCAGGCGAGCGGGATGACCGGATAGAGGTGCGCGGTCGCGGGCCAGACTGTGAACAAGACTCGCAAGGGAGTTACTCCGTGGGTCGCTTCTCAGTCGCGCCGCGTGCGGACGGAGTGCGTCGTCGACACGCGGCGCAATCGGGGTTCTCCCGACCGTAGCCGGGGAGCCGGCACCGACCCCTCATCGCCGGGTAACCAGCCCTCCCCGCCCCGCACTTCCGACCGGCGCGGGAGCTTCCCGGGAGTTTTCAGGAGCGGAGAGGGGCCGGAGCGGAGGACGCACTCCTCCGCTCCGGCCCCTCTCGCCCCCCACTCTCCCGGACACCGACACCGCTGTACGGGTACGGGTACGGGCGCGGCCCCGGGCCGGTGCCGCTACACGCGGGCCGGCGTGGCCCTGCGCGTCGCCGCCTCCAGGGCGAGCACGCCCGCGTGTTCACCCGATTCGATGGCGCCGTCCACGAAGCCGGACCAGCCCGAGGCGATGTCGCTGCCGGCGAAGACGAGCCGGCCCTGGGGCTGCTGGAGGGTGCGCAGCTGCCGGGTCAGCTGGAGGGGCCGCATGAACGACCAGCCGCCCCGCGCGTACGGATCGCCGCCCCAGTCCTGCGAGACGATCCTCTCCACCACCGCCTGCGGCACGAACGTGCGCAGGGCCGCCTGGACCCGGGCGGTGCTGGTGTGGTCGAACGCCGGGTCGACGCTGAAACCGATCATCAGGCGGCTGCCGTCGGACAGCGTGGTGTGGGGCACCACCCCGATGAGCGGGGCGCCCGACTCCGCTCCCTGGGCGAGGAACCGGCCGACGTCCCCGCGCACCTTCATCCAGATCTTCTTGGCGTGCGGCACGGCGATGCCGGCGGTGGACGCCGCGGCGAACTCCCTGGGCAGCCCGGAGCGGAAGGAGATGGAGTTCCACACGTTGGCCGGCACGGCGACGACGACCGACCGGGCGGTGTACCGCTTCCCGCCGCGGGTGTCGACGTGGACGCGGGCGCCGGTGTCGGTGATCGCCGCCACCGGAGAGTCGAGCCGGACGGTGACGGGCTGGTCGGCCAGCATCGCGTTGATCAGGCCGCCCATTCCGGTGACGGGACGGTAGGCGTTGAGGCCGTTGTACGTCTCCAGGTCCCCGGAGAGGGCGAGTTGGCGGACGAGGGCCGTGTAGGCGCCGCGGGTGTTGCTGCCGCCCGCGGTGGCCGTGTGCCCGTTCAGCCAGGCCTCGTCCCGCGGCCCGAGCCGCAGCTGGTCGAGCCGGTCGCGCAGGGTCAGCCGGTCGGGCCCGGCGAGCAGGTCCGCCCGGTGCAGCGGTTCGTGGGGTCGGGGGAAGTAGGAATCGGAACCGGCGAAGAACGAGGTGAGGAGCTCTCCGAGCCGGGTGCCCGCGACGGCGAGGTCGAAGTCGGCGTACCCGCTGCCGGAGGGCAGGATCAGGCGGTCCGGCGGGGTGTCGTCGGCCACGAGGGGTATGCCGTGGCTCCGTATCTCGTGCCAGACCTTCGTGTGGACCGGGTGGACCCAGGCGCCGCCCATCTCCACCAGCTCACCGGCGAACGTGCCGGTCCACGTCCGTCCGCCGATCCTGTCCCGGGCCTCCAGGAGCAGCGTCCTCATCCCCTGGGCCCGCACGGCCCGGGCGGCGGCGACCCCGGCGAAGCCGGCGCCGACCACGATCACGTCGTACGCGTCGTCCGGCCGCGCGCCGTGGCCTCGGCCCGGACGTGCCGAAGCGCCGTCGCCGGCTCCGACGACGGTGGTGGCGGCCAGCGTCGCCAGGCCCGCCGCCTTGAGGACGGTCCGTCTGCGGGATGTTCCCGTCGTGGGGGTGTACTCGGCGGCCAAGGTCTCTCCCTGAGTGGACTGGAACGGACGGGTCCGGACGGATCGATCCGGGACGGGCGAGGAGTCGGCGACATGGCAACGGCCGGAAACGGACGTGCACTTCTGACGACGCTGGCCGAATCGAGCCGGGCCCGCGAAGGCGGATTCACCTCACCACACCCGTTGCCGCGCAGGCCAGGGCGTCACCCACCGGACGCCCATCGGCCGGTCATCGGCCGGTCATCGGGCGGCGGGGCGGGAGAGCGGAGGGCTTGATTTCGCCGCCGGGGTCCGCCGAGGCCCGCCGGGTCCACCGGCCGATGCTGGTCGGCGTCGGTCGGCTTCGGTCGGCCTTTTCGCCACCGGCCGTCGCCGGCCCCGCCACCGGAAGCCACCGGAAGGACTCCGGGGCGCCTCCGGACGACTACGGGACGGCTCCGGGGCGCCGCCGGCCGATTGCCCGCACGTGACTGCGCAGTTGTCCTCCGCTCGTAGCCTCCTGAGCAGAGCACGTGGACGTCGTTCGACGTTCGACCCGGAAACCGCGTCACCTTCCTGAGGGAGAGGTCAGCGATGACATCCTCGGCGCTTGCGCCAGATCTTTTCGGCCACGACTATTTCCAGGATCCGTATCCCGCGTTCTCGTGGCTCCGGAAGAACGCCCCGGTGCACCGGCTGACGTTCCCGGTCGGCGACCTGCCCATGTGGATGGTGTCCCGCCACGAGGACGTGCGGGAGCTGCTCGGGGACCACCAGCGCTTCAGCAGCGACGCCACCGTGTGGGCCACCGAGGAGTTCAAGAAGTCCGGGCTGGTGTTCGGCTCGGGCACGGTCATCGAGCGCATCCTGTCGGTCCTCGACCCGCCGGACCACACCCGGGTGCGCAAACTGGCGATGGGCGCCTTCACCCCCCGCCGTACGGCGCTGTGGGAGGAGCCGACCCGGGAGATCGTGGCCTCCGCCCTCGACCGCCTGGAGGCCATGGAGGAGCCGGACGTCATGGAGTTCGCCTCCACCGTCCCCGCCGAGGTCATCGGACGGGTCATGGGGATCCCGCTGGCCAAGTTCCGGCAGATCCTCCACGCGATCGAGCGGGCGCTGCACGTCGACCCGGAGCACATGACCGAGTCGACCCTCGCCTACCAGGAGATCGTCGACTACGGCCGCGAGGTCGTGGAGGAGAAGCGCCGCGACCCGGGCGAGGACCTGACCTCGGTCTTCATCCAGGCCCGCGACGGTGACGACCGCCTGGACGAGAACGAGCTCATCGCCATGGTGGCGCTCATGATCATGGTCGGTCTCGACACCACCCGGAACCTGATCGGTTCGGCGATCCTCGCCCTCCTGGACCATCCGGACCAGCGGAAACTGCTCGCCGAGCGGCCCGGGCTGGCCGATTCCGCGGTGGAGGAGTTCCTCCGCTACGACGGCGCCCTCACGGTGGCCCTGATCCGCTTCGCCACCCAGGACGTCGAGTTGCTGGGCACGACCATCCCCAAGGGCGCCACGGTCATCGCCGCGCTCCAGTCCGCCAACCGCGACCCCGAGGTCTTCGAGGACCCGGACCGGCTGGACATCACCCGCTCCGGACCCCGGCACCTGGGCCTCGGCCACGGGCTGCACAACTGCCTGGGCGCGGCCCTGGCCCGGCTGGAGTCCCGGATCGCCATCCCGGCGTTCTTCGAACGGTTCCCGGACGCCCGGCTCTCCGTGCCGCGCGACGAGATCCGGTACGGGGAGAGCTGGCTGCTGCGCAGCCTGACCGCGCTCCCGGTCGACCTGCACGGCACCGGGCCGCGCTGAGCCGGGGAGGAGATCCGGATGAGGATGCTGCTCACGATCGACCGCGAGGCCTGCGCCGGCGCGGGCACCTGCGTCGCCATGAACCCGGGCCTCTTCCGGGTGGAGGACGGCACGGGCGTGCCGCTCCGGGCCGTGCTGGAGGGCGAGGAGGCGATCGAAGCCGCCAGGGACGTGGCGGAGTGCTGTCCGACGGAGGCGGTCCTGGTGACCCCCGAGGCGACCTGACGACCGCGCGCCGCGACGCCTGCCACGAGCCCGGCCCACGACCCCGTGAGCCGGGCTCCGCGCACACCGCGCGGAACCCGGCTCACGGGACCATGGGGGCTATGCGGCCGGCTTGCGGAACTGCTCGATCACGGCGGCGTAGCTGTCGCCGCCCCGGCCCGCCGCGATCGCGCGGTCGGCGAGCTCCTTCACGAACGCCGGCAGCTCGGTGCCGACGCCGGTCGCCTCGCTCTCGTGCAGGAGGTGCGCCATCGTCGCCCGGTGGGTGTCGACGGTGGCGTCGTGGGCGGGGTAGGACCCCTCGTCGATCTGGCCCGCGTAGGCCGAGACGAAGTTGGTCACCGCGGCGATCCAGTCGTTGGCGAGCGGGGCGAAGGCGGAGGCCTTCACGTTCGCGGTCTCCAGCAGGGCCGCGCCGTGCAGGAAGCTGTTGAGGACCCCCCACATGATGCCGAGCAGCGCCACGTCGTACAGCGAGGCCAGGCCGTGGTCCTCGCCCAGGTGGGTGGCGGCGCCGAGGGCCGCCAGGGTCGTCTCGTGCGCGTCGAACACGTCCCGCGCGCCGGCGTACAGCAGCGTGGCGTGCTCCGTCCCGATGACCGGCGGGATCGCCATGATGGCGCCGTCGAGGTACGCGATGCCGTGCCCGGCCGCCCACCGGGCGATCTCCCGGGCGCCGTCGGAGTGGCCCGAGGTGAGGTTGACGACCGTCTTTCCCCGCAGCGCGTCCGCGAGCGGTTCCAGGACGGTGCGGAAGACGTCGTAGTCCGTGAGGCACACGACGACCAGCGGGGACGCCGCGACCGCGTCGGCCGCCGACGCGGCGGCCACCGCGCCCTTCGCGACGAGCCCTTCGGCCTTCTCCGGCGAGCGGTTCCACACGGTGGTGGGGACTTCGGACCCGAGGAAGGCGCCGGCGAGCGCCTGCCCCATCAGACCGAGACCGACGACCGAGACCGCGGCCCGCGCGGAGCCGGCCCGGGGGGTGGAGTTCATCAGGAGGCAACTTTCTCTCGATGCGTGCAGAGCCGAACGCACGGCCCTGGGGGGTGCCGTGCCCACGCGCAGGAGGCTAGGCGCGTCCCCCTCACCCGCAGGTCATGCCCGGGTAACTCCCGGCCGGGCCGCCACCGGCGCGCACGCGCCGGTGGCGAACCGGCTAGAGGTAGTCGTTGTCGGGGTCGAGGCCGACGAGGACGCGGCCGTGGGCCTCCAGACTGCCGAGGGGGGTCATCAGACCGTGCAGGTAGAGGCCCTCGATGTCCCGCTGGATGCGCTGGAAGGGGGCTGTGCGCGCGATGATCGAGGCGCCGCTGATGTCGTGCAGCTCTTGGACGGCCTCCTTGGCCAGCTGGACGGCGTAGCCGAACTGGCCGCGCATGGCCACCTTCTGTTCGACCGTCAGCTGCTCGCCCGTGTCGGCTCCGGTCTGCATGAGGCGGAGCCAGCCGTCGGAGAGGCGCTCGGCGGCGGTGATCTTGTTGGCGGCGACGGCCACCTTCACCTGGGTGTACGGGTGGTCGCGCTGCTCGGTCCAGTGGGTGTAGGCGATGCCCTTGCCCGGCAGGCGCTGGAGGAAGACTTCCAGGGCGGCGCGGGCGAGGCCGATGTAGACCGGGACGGAGAGGGCCATGACGTAGGCGGTGAGGCCGTAGTTGCGGCCCGTGGCCCCCGCGTTGGAGCGGTCGCCGACGAGGCCCTCGAGGACCTCGATGCCGTCCACGACGCGGTGGGCGGGGACGAAGAGGTTCTCGACCGTGGTGGTCGAGCTGCCGGTGCCGGACGCGGCGGTGACGTCCCAGTCGTCGGCGACGGAGACCTCGGAGGCGGGGACGACGGCGAAGACCTCGGCGTCCTCCTGGCCGGGCCGCCGCAGCATGGCCGCGTAGATGTTCCAGTCGGCCCCCTTGATGCCGGTGTTGAAGCGCCAGCTGCCGTTGAGGACGTACCCGCCCTCGGTCTCGACGGCGGTGCCGGTGGGGGTGAACCCGCCGGAGATGCGGACGGAGCCGTCGGCGAAGATCTCTTCCTGCGCCTTGTCCGGGTACTGGGTGACGATCCAGGCGCTGGAGACCCAGGCGCAGGAGATCCAGCCGGTGGAGCCGCAGCCGCGACCGATCTCGGCGACGATCTCCGCCTGGTCGGCGACGGGGAGGTCGAGGCCGCCGAAGCGCCGGGGGACCGCGATGCGGAAGACGCCCGCCTTCTCCAGCAGTTCGATGTTCTCGTCCGGGATCCAGCCCCGTTCTTCGGCTGCGAGACCGTTCTCGCGCAGCCGGGGAACGCTTTCCCTCACCGCGTCGAGAACGGACTCGGCTTCGTTCGCGGACGTGACCATCGTGACTCCTCGCATCTCGGCCGGAAACAACCGGATCGATCCTGCACGGGCCCAGTTCATGCGCAGTAACGCGGCGGTAATCCCCGCCCCGGCCCTCCTCCCGCCGCGGGCCGGCGCCTATGCCCGCTTCATCAGTTCCACCAGGCTGGAGAAGCTGTCGGCCCCGTGGCCGTCCTCCGCGCCGCGCCGGAAGAGGTCGACGACGGCGGACTGCAGGGTGGTGTCCACGCCCGCGTCGACGAGGGTGTGCAGCACGTGCTCCACACTGGCCAGGCCCATGGCGAGCCGGTCCACGTCGCCTCCGTGGTCGCCCGCGTCGATGCGCTTCGCGTAGAAGGACAGGAAGCCCGGCAGTGAGGCCACGGTGGACTCGGCGTTCGCGAGGACGTCGGTCGCCCGGAGGCCGTGGGCGTCGGCGAGCGCGACGGCCTGCCAGTAGCCCAGCATGGACGTCCAGAACACGGCCATGCCGATCTGGTACTCCAGCGCGGCCAGCCCCGGGTCCTCGCCGCGGAAGTCCGTGCCCGTCAGGGCCTCCAGGGTGGCCTTGTGGCGGTCGAACCCGGCCCGCGCGCCGCTGTAGAACGTCGAGGACCCGGGGTCCCCGATGCCCGACGGCGGGACGGTGACGCCGCCGCTGACGTGTATGCCGCCGCGCTCCGCGATCCACCGGGCGCCGGCGCGGGTCCTGTCGGGGGTGTCGGAGCTCAGGTTGACGAGGACCCGGCCCGCCAGGGCTTCCGCGGCCGGTTCGAGCACGGCGTACATCGCGTCGTAGTCCGTCAGGCTCAGCACCACCAACTCATTCGCCCCGATCGCCTCTTCGACGCTTCCCGCGAGGACCGCCCCACGCGCCACCAGGTCGTCGGCGCGCGACGCGGTGCGGTTCCAGACGGTGACGGGGTGTCCCTTGTCGAGGAAGGCGGTGACCATCGCCCGCCCCATGGGGCCGAGTCCGATGACGGTGACGGGCTGCTTGCTGTTCATGGACGGAGAACCTCCTGGGTCGTCGGCCGTCCGGGGGCCGGAAGACCGCCCGAGAGCCGGAGGGCCGCTCGGGGACCGGAAGACCGCCCCAGGACTAGAACGAACGCTTTATTCAGCGCTCGCGCAGAACGTAGCACAGCTCTGGAACGAACGCTCTACCCAGGGAGCGGAACGGAGGTCGGCGGGCCCGGGAGCGGACCGCGGACCGGCGGAGCCGTCGCACGGACCCTGATTACCGGCCCATTACTGCCCGTTTGAACGAGGTCGGTAGTTTTTCGACGCTACTTGCGGCGGTCTCGCGAGACGCATCGTCAATTCCCTTTCGGTGTAGGGGCGTTCGCGGGATGCGGATGTCCCGGGGCCGACTGGAATCGATCGGCGGACGATCGGGCCGGAGTAGCGGTCGACCTGCCCGGAAGCCGCAGCTTCAGACGGCGCGAAAAGTGCGCGCGATTCCCGATCGGAGCATCACGATGATCAACGTCTTCCAGCCGAGCCTCGGCTCCGAAGAGCTCGAAGCGGTCGCGGCCGTCTTCGCGAGCAACTGGCTCGGACACGGTCCTCGCACCAAGGAGTTCGAGGCCGCCTTCGCGGCGCACGTGGGCGTGGAACCCGAGCGGATGATCTTCATCAACTCGGCCACCGCCGGCCTGTTCCTCAGCACCGAACTCCTCGGCCTCGGCCCCGGCGACGACGTGGTGCTGCCCTCCGCGAGCTTCGTCGCCGCCGGCAACGCCGTCGCCGCCACCGGAGCCCGCCCGGTCTTCTGCGACGTCGACCCGTACCTGCTCAACCCGACCGCCGAACACGTCGAACGCGCCCTGACCCCGCGCACCAAGGCCGTCCTGCTCCTGCACTACGGCGGCCGCCCCGGCGACGTCGTCGCCATCGCCGAGCTGTGCCGCTCCCGGGGCGTCCGGCTCGTCGAGGACGCCGCCTGCGCGGTCGCCTCGTCCGTCGACGGCGCCAGGTGCGGCACCTTCGGCGACGTGGCGATGTGGAGCTTCGACTCCATGAAGGTCCTCGTGACTGGCGACGGCGGGATGCTGTACGTCCGCGACCCCGAACTCGCCCGTACGGCCCGCCGCCTGGCCTACCACGGCCTGGAGCAGTCCAGCGGCTTCTCGGCCGCGAAGGTCTCGCACCGCTGGTGGGAGCTGAACGTCAGGGAGTTCGGCCGCCGCGTCATCGGCAACGACGTCACCGCCGCCATCGGGGGCGTCCAGCTCCGCCGGCTCCCCGGCTTCGTCGCCCGCCGCCGCGCCGTCGCCGAGCAGTACGACCGCCTCCTCCAGGACGTCGAGGGCCTGCGGCTCCCGTCCGCCCTGCCCGCCGGACACGACTCCACGTACTACTTCCACTGGGTGCAGATGGACGCCGGGATCCGCGACCGCGTGGCCGCCGACCTCCTCGACAAGGGCATCTACACCACCTTCCGCTACCCCCCGCTGCACAAGGTCCCCGCCTACGGCGACCCCGGCACCCACCTGCCCGGCACCGACCACGCCGCCGACACCACCCTCCTGCTGCCGCTGCACCAGGGCCTGGACGACACCGAGGTGAGGACCGTCGCCGACGAGCTGCGCAAGTCGGTCGAGCACCGCCTCGCAGAGCTCGCCCGCTGAACCGGACGCGACCAGGAGAGGCTGTCACCTCCGTGCACATCGCCGACACCGCGGTCCCCGGCGCCTACGTCGTCACCCCCGAGCCGCACACCGACGAACGCGGCGACTTCTTCGAGGGCCTGCGCACCGACCACCTCGAAGCCGCGACCGGACACCCCTTCGTCCCCCGCCAGATCAACTACTCCACCTCGCGCCGCAACACCCTGCGCGGAATCCACGGCGTGGCCATCCCCCCGGGACAGGCCAAGTACGTCACCTGCGTGCGCGGGGCCCTGCGCGACATCGTGGTGGACCTGCGGGTCGGATCGCCCGCCTTCGGCGCGTACGCGACCCACGAACTCGACGCCGCGTCGGGACGGGCCGTCTACGTCCCCGAGGGCGTCGGCCACGGCTTCCTCACCCTCACCGACGACACGTGCGTCTGCTACGTCCTCTCCAGCGTGTACGTGCCCGGAACGCAGATCGACATCAACCCCCTGGACGCCGAACTCGCCCTGCCCTGGGGCTTCACCGAACCCCCGCTGATGTCCCGGAAGGACGCGACGGCCCCCGGCGTGCGCGAAGCCGCGGCCGCGGGACTCCTCGCCTCCTGGCAGGAAGCCGTCCGCGACACACATTCCCCTGTTTCAAGGAAGGCACTGCCATGAAGGCTCTGGTGCTGTCGGGCGGGGCGGGAACACGCCTGCGCCCCTTCAGCTATTCGATGCCGAAACAGCTCATCCCGATCGTGAACAAACCCGTCCTCGAATACGCCGTGGAGAACATCGCCGCGCTCGGCGTCACCGAGGTCGCCGTCATCGTCGGGGACCGGGCCGCGCAGATCACCGAGGCCCTGGGCGACGGCAGCCGCTTCGGCGTCCGCATCACCCCGATCCACCAGGACGAGCCGCGCGGCCTCGCCCACTGCGTCGAGCTGGCGCGCCCGTTCCTCGGCGACGACGACTTCGTCATGTACCTCGGCGACAACATGCTGCCCGACGGCATCACCGCCATCGCCGACGAGTTCCGCTCCGGCCGCCCGGCCGCCCAGATCGTCGTCTCCAAGGTCCCCGACCCCCGGCCCTTCGGTGTCGTCGAACTCGACGCCGAAGGCGCCGTGGTCGCCCTGGTGGAGAAGCCGAGCCGGCCGCGCAGCGACCTCGCCCTGATCGGCGTGTACTTCTTCACCGGCGCCATCCACGAGGCCGTCGGCGCCATCGAGCCCAGCGCCCGGGGCGAACTGGAGATCACCGACGCCATCCAGTGGCTGCTGACCCACGGCCACGAGGTGAAGGCCGGCGAGTACGACGGCTACTGGAAGGACACCGGCAGGGCCGACGACGTCCTGGAGTGCAACCGGCACCTCCTCGGCACGCTGGACCGCAGCGTCGAGGGCGACGTCGACGCGACGAGCGAACTCGTCGGCCGGGTCGTCGTCGAGCCCGGCGCGCGCGTGGTCCGCTCGCGGATCGTCGGCCCGGCCGTCATCGGCGCCGGCACCCTAGTCGAGGACTGCCGCATCGGACCGGACACCTCCGTGGGACGCGACTGCGTCCTGCGCGCCACCCGGCTCGCCGACTCCATCGTGATGGCCGGCGCCACGATCACCCAGGTCCCCGGACTGCACGGCTCCCTCATCGGCCGCTCCGCCAACATCGGCCCGAGCGACCACGCCGAAGCCCACCACCGCCTCGTGGTCGGCGACCACACCCACGTGGAGGTGGCCGCGTGAAGGTGCTCGTCACCGGCGGGGCCGGCTTCATCGGCTCCCACTACGTCCGCACCATGCTGGCCGGCGGCTACCCGGGCTACGAACGGGCCCGCGTCACCGTCCTCGACAAGCTCACCTACGCCGGCAACCGCGACAACATCCCCCTGGGCCACCCCCGCCTCGACCTGATCGAGGGCGACGTCTGCGACCGCGACCTGCTCCTCGACGTGCTGCCCGGCCACGACGCCGTCGTCCACTTCGCCGCCGAGTCCCACGTCGACCGCTCGCTGTCCCTGCCCGACGCCTTCGTCCGCACCAACGTCCTGGGCACCCAGACCCTCCTCGACGCCTGCCTCGCCGCACGCGTGGACCGGGTCGTGCACGTCTCCACCGACGAGGTGTACGGCTCCATCGCCGAGGGCTCGTGGACCGAGGACTGGCCGCTGATGCCCAACTCCCCGTACGCGGCCTCGAAGGCGGCCTCCGACCTGATCGCCCGCGCCTACTGGCGCACCCACGGCCTCGAAGTGTCGATCACCCGCTGCTCCAACAACTTCGGCCCCCACCAGCACCCCGAGAAGCTCATCCCGCTGTTCATCACCCGGCTCCTGGAGGGCCGGCAGGTCCCGCTGTACGGCGACGGCCTGAACGTACGGGAGTGGCTGCACGTCGACGACCACTCGCGGGCCATCCAGCTGGTCCTCACCAAGGGCCGCGCCGGGGAGATCTACAACGTGGGCGGCGGCAACGAGCAGACCAACCTCTCCGTCACCGAGCGCCTCCTCGAACTCTGCGGGGCGGACCGGTCGAGCATCCGCCACGTCGCGGACCGCAAGGGCCACGACCTGCGCTACTCGCTCGACGAGACCAAGATCCGAGAAGAGCTGGGATACGCGCCGGGCGTCGACTTCGCCGAGGGCCTGGCCGAGACCGTCGCCTGGTACCGGGACAACGGGCAGTGGTGGAAGGCGTCCGAGGAGCGGGCCCGTGACTGAGGAGCGAACGATGACGGACCACAAGGCGCTGGTCCTGGACGAGGTGCGCAAGTACCACCTCGACCGGCAGGACACC
This sequence comes from Streptomyces sp. NPDC098101, assembly GCF_044760185.1. NCBI lineage: Bacteria > Bacillati > Actinomycetota > Actinomycetes > Kitasatosporales > Streptomycetaceae > Streptomyces > Streptomyces sp. NPDC098101. The sequence continues at coordinate 770,628 of NZ_JBIWAS010000001.1, forward strand.
GGCGGATTCGTGCCCGGCGTCACGGAGATCTGGCCCTCCGGCGCCGTCCTGGACGCCGACGACCGGGTCGCCCTCGTCGAGGCCGCCCTCGACCTGCGGATCGCGGCGGGCCCCAGCTCCCGGAAGTTCGAGTCGGCCTTCGCCCGCCGGCTGCACCGCCGCAAGGCCCACCTCACGAACTCGGGCTCCTCCGCCAACCTCCTGGCGCTCTCGGCGTACACCTCGCACCTCTACGAGGACCGCCGCCTGCGCCCGGGAGACGAGGTGATCACCGTCGCGGCGGGCTTCCCCACGACCGTGAACCCGATCGTGCAGAACGGCCTCGTCCCCGTCTTCGTGGACGTGGAGCTGGGCACCTACAACACCACGGCGGACCGCGTCGCGGAGGCCATCGGCCCCAAGACCCGCGCCATCATGATCGCGCACGCCCTCGGCAATCCCTTCGAAGCCGCCGAGATCGCCCAACTCGCCGCCGAGCACGACCTGTTCTTCGTCGAGGACAACTGCGACGGGGTGGGCTCCACCTACCGGGGGCAGCTCACCGGCACCTTCGGGCACGTCACGACCGTCAGCTTCTACCCCGCCCACCACCTCACCATGGGCGAGGGCGGCTGCGTCCTGACCTCCGACCTGAAGCTCGCCCGGATCGTCGAGTCGCTGCGCGACTGGGGCCGGGACTGCTGGTGCGAACCGGGTAAGAACAACACCTGCTTCAAGCGGTTCGAGTACCAGATGGGCACCCTCCCGGAGGGCTACGACCACAAGTACATCTTCTCCCACGTCGGTTACAACCTGAAGGCCACCGACCTCCAGGCCGCCCTCGGCCTCTCCCAGCTGGACAAGCTCGACGGCTTCGTCGACGCCCGCAAGCGCAACTGGCGGCGGCTGCGCGAAGGGCTCGACGGCGTCCCCCACCTGCTGCTGCCCGAACCCACCCCCGGCAGCGACCCCAGCTGGTTCGGGTTCGTGATCACCGTGGACGCCGACGCCCCCTTCAGCCGGGCCGAACTCGTCCACCACCTCGAAGAGCGCAAGATCGGCACCCGCAGGCTCTTCGCCGGCAACCTCACCCGCCACCCCGCCTACCTGGACCGCCCCCACCGGGTCGTCGGCGACCTCGCCAACTCCGACGTCGTCACCGAGAACACCTTCTGGATCGGGGTCTACCCGGGGCTCACCGAACCGATGCTCGACTACGTGATCACCACGGTCAGGGAGTTCGTGGAGGCCCGCGGATGAGCACCCTCCCCCCGGGCCTGCGCCCGCGGCACGACGAGACGGTCGCCGCGAGGCTGGCCCGCTCGGCCGACGCCACCGGCGAGGGGGCCGCGCTGCGGACGGCGGACGTCGACGACTGGCTCGACGGCCGCAGGCGCGCCCACCACTTCCGGGTGCGGCGCATCGCGTTCGCGGACCTGGACGGCTGGTCGTTCGACCCCGCCACCGGCAACCTCGGCCACCACAGCGGCCGGTTCTTCACCGTCGAGGGACTCTCCGTCGAGACCGACACCGGCCCCTTCCGGCACTGGCAGCAGCCGATCATCAAACAGCCCGAGGTCGGCATCCTGGGCATCCTGGCCAAGGAGTTCGACGGGGTCCTGCACTTCCTCATGCAGGCCAAGATGGAGCCGGGCAACCGCAACCTGCTCCAGCTCTCCCCGACCGTGCAGGCCACCCGCAGCAACTACACCAAGGTCCACCGGGGCGCGGACGTGAAGTACCTCGACCACTTCACGGCCCCCGGCCGCGGCCGGGTCCTCGCGGACGTCCTCCAGTCCGAGCACGGCGCCTGGTTCTTCCGCAAGGCCAACCGCAACATGATCGTCGAGACGGACGAGGACGTCCCGGTGGACGACGACTTCTGCTGGCTCACCCTCGGCCAGATCGGCGAACTCCTGCGCCGCGACAACGTGGTGAACATGGACGCCCGCACCGTCCTGGCCTGCGCCCCCGTCGCCTCCGACGAGCCCGGCGCGGTCCTGCCCGACACGGCCCTGCTCTCCTGGTTCACCGCCCGGCGCTCCGCACCCGACGTGCGCGCGGAGCGCATCCCGCTGGGGGAGGTCAGGGACTGGGTGCGCGGCGCGTGGTCCCTCGACCACGCGAAGGGCCGGTACTTCCGCGTGGTCGCGGTCTCCGTCGAGGCCGGCAACCGCGAGGTGCGCGGCTGGTCGCAGCCCCTGTTCGAGCCGCGCGGCACCGGCCACACCGCCTTCGTCACCCGCGGCTTCGGAGGCGTCCCCCACCTCCTGGCGCACGCCAAGCTCGAAGGCGGCTTCCTCGACCGGATCGAGCTGGCCCCCACCGTCCAGCACACCGCCGCCAACCACGCGGACCGCACGGGCGACGACCGGCCCCCGTTCCTGGACCTCGTCCTGTCGGCGGACCCGGCGCGCGTACGGTACGACGTGCTCCACTCGGAGGAGGGCGGCCGCTTCCTCAACGCCGAGAGCCGCTACCTCTTCCTGGACGCCGACGAGGACGAGGCCCCCCTGGACGCCCCGCCCGGATACGCCTGGGTGACCCCCGGCCAGCTGCGGTGGCTGGTGCGGCACAGCCACTACGTGAACGTCCAGGCGCGCACCCTGCTCGCGCTCCTCAACACCGGCGCGGTGCGGCTGTGACCCCACCCGTACGGATCGCGGTCCTCGGCTCCGCCGACTTCGCCCGGCGGCGGATGATCCCCGCGTTCGCCGCCCGCGAGGACGTCGCCCTCACCGCGATCGCCAGCCGCGACCCCGACCGGGCCCGCGCGCTGGCCGGGGCCCACCGCTGCCGCGCCCTGCACGGCTACGCCGCCGCCCTGGAGGACGACGACGTCGAAGCGGTGTACGTCCCCCTGCCCGCCGCCCTCCACGCCCGCTGGGTGCGGGCGGCGCTGCTCGCCGGCAAGCACGTGCTCGCGGAGAAGCCCCTCGCCACCACCGCGGGCGAGACGGCCGAACTCCTGGACCTGGCCCGCTCCAGGGGCCTCGCCCTGGTCGAGAACGTCCTCTTCCCCCACCACTCCCAGCACGCCCGGGCACGGGAACTCGTCGCCTCCGGCGCCATCGGTGAACTCCGCTCCTTCCGGGCGGAGTTCACCGTCCCCCGGCGGGCCGAGGACGACATCCGCTACCGCGCCGACCTCGGCGGGGGAGCGCTGTCCGACACCGGCGTCTACCCGGTCCGCGCCGCCCTCCTCGCCCTCGGCGGCGACCTGCGGGTCGCGGGCGCGGTCGCCGTCCGGGACGCCCGGCTGGACGTCGACACCGGGGGCACGGCCCTGCTCCACACCCCCGAGGGGGTGAGCGCCCAGCTCGCCTTCGGCCTCGACGACGCCTACCGCAACACGTACGCCTACGCGGGCACCGAGGGGCGCCTCACCGTCGGGAGGGCCTTCACGCCCCCGGCCGACCACGCCCCGGTGCTCCGCCTGGAGCGCGGCGGCGAGGTCACGGAGGTCCGCCTCGCCGCCGAGGACCAGGTCGCCCGCGCCGTCGGGGCGTTCGCGCGCGCGGTGCGCACGGGCGGGGCGCCCGACCCGGACGTCCTGCGGCAGGCGGTGCTGCTGGAGGACATCGCGGCCCGGGCCGCCGTCGCGGCAAAGCCATGCCCCGGGGAGGACGAGCTGAAAGACTTCCGCCATGTCGAGTGATCTCTTGTCCGGGAAGGTCGTCCTGATCACGGGGGCGAGCAGTGGTATCGGCGCGGCGACGGCACGGGCCTGCGCCCAGGAGGGGGCGGCGGTCGTCCTCGCGGCACGGAGGGAGGACCGCCTCGCGGCTCTCACCGAGGAACTGAACGCCGGGGGAGCCAGGGCGTCGTACGTCGTCGCGGACGTCACCGCCGCCGGGGACGCCGGGAAGGCGGTGGACTTCGCGGTCTCCGCGTACGGCCGCCTGGACGGGGCGTTCAACAATGCCGGCATAGGCGGGGACCGCACTCCGCTGCACCTGATGCCGGACGAGGTCTACGAGTCGATCATGGACACCAACGTCCGGGGGGTGTTCAACTGCCTGCGCCACGAGCTGGCGGCGATGCTGGAGGGCGGCGGCGGGTCCATCGTCAACAACAGCAGCGTCGGGGGCCTGGTCGCGATCCCCACGGCCGCCCCGTACATCGCCTCCAAGCACGCGGTGATCGGTCTGACCCGGGCGGCCGCCGACGAGTACGCCCAGCAGGGCATCCGGGTGAACGCGGTGGCGCCCGGGACCACGCGCAGCGAGATCACCCGCGACTGGTTCGGACGCAACCCGGGCCTGGAGGAGGTCGCCAACTCGCTGACGCCGCAGGGCCGTACGGCCGAGCCGGAGGAGATCGCGCAGGCGGTGGCGTGGCTCCTCAGCGATCGCTGTCCGTTCCTGACCGGCACGGTGATGCCGGTGGACGGCGGCTTCGTCAACAAGTGACCCGGGGGTGCGCGGACGGACGGGAGGAGAAGGCCCGCCGCCCGCGCACCGCGGTCCGCCCGCGCACCCGCCGTACGGCGGACCCGGGCCCGTCAGTCCGCGGGGCCGCGCAGGACGGTGGAGAAGGCGACTTCGGCGTCCTGGGTCCCGTCGACCGCGAGGGCGAACCGGCCCGGCTCGGCGGGCAGCGTCCGGGCCTCGATCAGACACGGCCGGTCGAAGTCCACGTACCGGAAGTAGCGCGTCGCGATCTCGCCGGCCCGGAACGCCCGGGGCCCCAGGACCGCGTGCGCCGCCTGGTCGGCCGCCTCGACGAGGACCAGACCGGGGACGTGGTCGACGGGATGGTCGAACAGGGCCGTGTCGGACACGTCGTTGCGCAGCCGCCACCGGTTCGGCTCGCCGGTGGGGGAGAGGAGCACACCGCCGGAGCCGGTCCGCCCCACGCGCGCGGGATCCAGGGGCTCGGGAAGCTCCCAGGCCCCCCAGACCGCCGGCATCCGGTCTCCCCTGAGGCGCCGGTAGACCCGGGGAGGTATCCAGCCGAACTCCGAGTCGGCCCGGGCGATCGTGACGCCCTCGTGGCGCAGCAGGAAGCACATGCGCAGGGACCGCCGGGCCCGTCCGGTGTCCCCGGCGGGGGAGACGAGCACGTCGACGTCCAGCCGCGCGGCCTTCCCTCCGCCCGGGGGGAGCCGGTCCGGGATCGTGAAGTCCAGGAAGCTCAGCACGGTCTGGTGGTCGAGCGGGACGCCGTACTCCGCGTGGGCGACGACCAGGCCGCTCTGCCGGACGGTCTGGGCGAGGACGCGCGGGTCGTACGGCCGCTCCCCGGTGACGGGCGGCCAGTGGACGGTCAGGGCCAGGGAGTTCTCCCCGGAGCGGTTCCAGCCGGACACCAGGATCGACCCGGGGTCCGTCAAGTGGGTGTAACGGCCGAGGATTTCCGGCGGGCCGGTGGTGCCACCGGCTTCGGAACCGGATCCGTCCGACGGCTGACGGGCAACAGAGACTGCGGGCAAGGCCCCCCCTTGGGTCTGTCCTGTGAGCGCTGTCATGTGTTGTGGCTGTAAAGTACCGGCCCTCCGTTCGGTTTTACGGGGTGGGTCAACGAGAGTTCAAGCGCGGGCAAAGAAAGTGTCAATTGGAGGCTGGGCGTGGCGAGACAGGAGCGGGCCATCCGCACGCGGAGGATCATCCTCGAGACCGCGGCGGAGATGTTCGACGAGCTCGGTTACGACGCCACGACCGTCGGCGGCCTCATCGAGCGCATCCAACTCACGCGCGGCGGGCTGTACTTCCACTTCACCTCCAAGGAGCAGCTGGCGCGGGCGGTCCTGGACGAGGCAGTGACGACCGAGGGCGCCGTGCCGCAGCGGTTCAAGCTGCAGGAGTGGGTGGACCTGGGGCTGCTGCTGGCCCACCGGCTGCCCAAGGAACCCCTGCTCAGCGCCTCGGTCCGGCTGTCGGTCGACCCCCGGGCCCGGGCCCTCTTCGGAACCAGGTGGCCCGACTGGATCACCCTCGGGACCGAGCTGCTCGCCGAGGCCGCCGAGCGCGGCGAGCTCCTGCCCCACGTCGACCCCGCCGAGACCGCCCGGCTGTTCGTCGGCGCCTGGACGGGCGTCCAGCTCGTCACCGAGGCGCTCCCCGACGGCGACCTCTCCCGGGAGATCTCCGCCCTCTACGCGATGATGCTGCCCAACGTCGCCTCCCCCGGCGTCCTGGCGAAGCTGGAGACCTCCCCGTACCGGGCCGAGCGTCTGCTCGCCGACGCGCGCGCGGACGATCGCGCTCCGCTCCCCTCGCCCGGCCGGTCGCTCGACCGCTCCGCCTGAGGGGAACAGCGGCCCCGGACTACCGGCGCGCGCCCGCTCGCCGCCGTAACCTGCTGCCTGTACTGTTTCCGACCGTCTTGGCCCTCGATCCCGGGGAGTCGGGCCGGTCCGTCGTCATGCGATCCCGATCCACCGTGCGCGCGGAACGGGCGGGGGCGGGCCGGTCCGACGCGTGTTTCCCTGCGAGGTGGTCCCGGCGTGCGGCCGACACCCGCTCACCGAAAGAGGACCGACGTCCGGTTTCGGTCCGTGCCGACCGGGACTCCCAGGGCCCGTACACCGGTCCGTCACACATCATGGGGGAAACTTGAACCGGCACGCTCCGCCCGACGCCCGCGCACAGGACGGCAGTTCACCCCCTCCCGCTCTGGAGGCGGGTCTCGGCGAGGTGCTGTTCGGCTCGCTCCCCCGCGCCGAGCAGCGGCGCAAGGCGGGGTGGTACGTACGGGGACTGCTCGCGCAGCCGGGCCGCAAGACGCTCCGCAACATCGCCCAGCAGTTCGGCGGCGGCTCCGCGCAGCAGAGCGTGCACCACTTCATCAGCGCCTCCCCCTGGGACTGGATGCCCGTGCGCGACGCCCTGGCCGGGCACGTGCACCGCACGCTCGCCCCCGAGGCGTGGGTGATCAGGCCGACCGTGATCCCCAAGGCGGGACCGCACTCGATAGGCGCCGATCCGCAGGACCGGGGGCTCTACGGCCAGCAGGCGGTCGGGATGTGGCTGGCCGGGAGCCGGTACGCGGTGCCGGTCGACTGGCGGCTGCGGCTCTCCGGCCGCTGGCTGGAGGAACCGCTGCGGCGGCGCGTCGGCATACCCCCCGGCGCCTCCTCCGGAACGCTGGAGGACTTCCTCCGCGAGACCGTCGCCGACCTGGGCAGATTCGAGGGCGTGCCCCGCGGTCCGGTCGTCGTGGACGCCGAGGGGATCGACGGTTCCGCGCTCGCCGGCCGGCTCGCCTCCGGCGGCGGGCGCTTCCTGGTGCGCGTCCACGGGGACACCCCCCTGCGCCTGAACCGGGCGAAGTTACCCCGGTTCGGCGACCGGGACCGGACCGCCGGGGAGCTGGCCGCCGCGCTGCCGCGCCTGCGCCGGAGGATCGACGCGGCCGGCGGGCCGGCGACCGTGGTGGTCGTGCCCGTCGCGCAGCCCCGCGCGCGCGGGAGGGAACTCCTGCTGGTGGGGGAGTGGCTCAACGGCCCGGCCGGGAGCGGGCTGTGGCTGACGAACGCCGACCCGGCCGAACTGCCCGCGCTGGTGCGCCTGATGCGGCTGCCGACCGTCGTCGCGCGCGACTTCGCGGACGTCTCCCTCCGGGTCGGGGTCACCGATTTCGCGGGCCGTTCCTTCGCCGGCTGGCACCGGCACATCACCCTCGCCTCCATCGCCCATCAGGTCGCCGCCGCGCATGCCCACCGAGGTGACGGAAAGTGACGGGACTACCGTCCGGTAACTTGACACTCTCTTTGCCATTCCGAGACCCCGGGCCCCCATGGTCCCTAGGGTCGACAAGGACACCGCAGCACACCGATACAGGCGGCCACATGCCGGAACGGGAGCGTGCACCGTGCAGTTCAACCTCATCGGCCCCTTCGAGATCGTGACCGATGACGGCCGTTCCCACGCGCCGCGCGCGCCCAAGATCTGTCAGATGCTCGCCGTGCTCGCCCTTCAGCCCCGCACGGCCGTGGCCACGGACACCCTGGCCCGCGAGCTCTGGGGCGAACAGGCACCGGCGGGAGCGCTCAGGACGCTGCAGACGCACATCTACCACGCGCGCCGACTGCTCAAGGACGTGCTGCCCCTCGCCGACGAACTCCTGACGACCCGGGCGCCCGGCTACCTCCTCGACATCGGGGAGGACCAGGTCGACGCCCTCGTCTTCGAACGGCGCGTCCGCCAGGCCCGGTCGGCCCTCACGGACGGACACCCCGAGCGCGCCGCCGAGTTCCTCGCCGACGTCCAGCGGCTGTGGCGCGGCCCCGTCCTCAGCAACCTCTCCGTCAACGCGGTCCTGACCGGACGCATCGCCCACCTCCAGGAACTGCGCATCCACGCCCTGGAGCTACGCGTGGAGACCGAGCTGCGCCTCGGCCGCTCCCGCGAGTTCCTCCCGGAACTGCGCGCCCTCGTCAACGACCACCCGCTGCACGAGTGGTTCCACGGCCAGCTCATCTCCGCCCTGCACCGCGCCGGCCGCCGCGGCGAGGCCCTGCAGGCCTACCAGAGCCTCTACCACATCCTCAGGAGCGAACTGGGCCTGGAGCCCTCGGCGGAACTCCAGCGCCTCCAGTCCGAGATCCTCCGGTCCGAGATCCTCCACACCGAAGTCCCCGAGCCGCGCCGCGCCCCGCACGGGCACACCGGCCGGCTCTCGGCGCGCCGGCTGACGAGCGGCGCACCCCTGTAACGGCCCCTAGGGGAGGGGCGTGCCGCGCGCCGTGATCCAGAGCTCGTACCACTCCTCGTGGGTGAGGCGCGGTTCGGCGGTGGCGGCGTCCCGGCAGGCCTTGATGCGGGCGGGGCTGGTGGTCCCGATGACGGGGACGATGCGGGCCGGGTGCCGCCGGAGCCACCACAGGACGATCGTCTCCGGGGTCGTGCCCTTGGCCTCGGCCAGCCGGGCCACCAGATCGGCGGTGGCGTGCTCCTCCTTGGTCTCCTGCCGCCCGGTGAAGCGCCCCTGGGCGAGCGGCGCCCACGCCTGGAGGCCGACGCCGTGGGCCAGGCAGTGCTCGACGGTGCCGGCGGGGAAGCCGTTGGCGGCCGAGGCCGGGGTGTTGACGAGGACCCCGTCCTCCAGCCAGTCGCGCCTGGCCAGGCTCATCTCCAGCTGGTTCACCGCCAGCGGCAGCGAGAGGTGGGCCTGGAGGCGGGCGATCTGCGGGGCGTTCATGTTGGAGACGCCGAACCGGCGGACGAGCCCCTGCGCGTGCAGCGAGTGCAGGGCCTCCGCCACGTCCTCGGGGTCCGCGAGCGGGTCGGGACGGTGCAGCAGGAGCGTGTCCAGTACGTCGGTGCGCAGCCGGGTCAGGCTCTCCTCGACCCTCCGCCGGATCGACGAGCCCCGCAGGTCGTACAGGCCCGGCCGGTCGCCGCGGGAGAGCACGATGCCGCACTTCGACTGGATGCTCATGCGCGCGCGGAGCGAGGGGTGCCGGGACAGGACCTCGCCGAAGACCGCCTCGGCCTTGCCCTGCCCGTAGATGTCGGCGTGGTCGAAGGTGGTGATCCCGCTGTCCAGCGCGGCCTCGACGGCCCTCTCCGCGGCCTCGACGTCGGCGGCCGCGTACGACTCGGCGTCCCAGGGGCCGCCGAGCCCCATGCAGCCGAGGACCAGCCGCTCCGTTCTCGGGGATGTGGTCACGAGGGAGCCTCCTGCGGGGCACGGGGCGACCGACCCGGCACCGGGCCGGCCGGCACGCCCGACCGGTGGTGGGCCGCTGGTGGATCGGCCGGTGGAATGCTACCCCGGGCGGCACGCGGCGGAATGCGGCCGCCCTGCCGTTCCCGCGCGGGGCGCGAAGACCGGTCGTACCCGTACTCACGGTCGCGCCGTGCCCATGGTCGCGCCCGTACCCGTACCCGTACCCACGGCCGTACCCGTACCCACGGCCGCGCCCGTACGCGTATCCCGTCCGCCCGTCCGCCCGTCCGCCCGTCCGCCCGTCCGCCCGTCCGCCCGTCCCCCGCGCACCGCGTCCCGCCCCCGTACGCCGGACACCTCGACCCCGGTCGGCAGCGGCGCCCCCTCCGGGCCACCGGGAACGCCGGATCCTCCGCCATGGGCCCGAGGCGTACACCCCGTAGGGGTGTCACGCCGGGTGCGCGGTGTCCGGCCCGTCCGGTAGGGCCCCCTAACCCACGCGCCCCCGGCTGTCAGTCCGTAACCTTCCGGGGTCTCCCGGACGCCACCCCGTTGCTACGTTCCAGACCGCCCGGCCACACGGCCCGGCCGCCGGGTCCGCGCGGTCCGGTGGCGGAACGGTGCTCTCCGCCGCGCCGGGCGCCTTCCCACGCTTTCCGACCCGGAGGTCACGTTGAGCGCACAGCACCCTTCCCGAAGGAACCTCCTCAGGGCCGCGGGCGGCCTCTCGGCCGCGGCGGCCCTGGGCGGCGCGGGCGTCCTGGCCGCGGCCGGACCGGCCTCCGCCGTCGGAGACGGCTTCGGGCTGCGCATCGTGGAGCGCGGCGAGACCGACCACCGCATGTGGTACTACCGGTTCGCCACCAGCGCGATCGGCTGGAACCCCGCCGTCAACGTCCTCCTGCCCGACGGCTACCACGGCAGCGGCCGTCGCTACCCGGTGCTCTACCTCCTCCACGGCGGCGAACAGGACTTCATCACCTTCGACCGCGAGGGCGTCCGCGCCTGGACCGCGGGCAAGCCGATCATCGTCGTCATGCCCGACGGCGGCCGGACCGGCTGGTACTCCAACCCCGTGAGCTCCAACGTCGGCCCGCGGAACTGGGAGCACTTCCACATCGCGCAGCTGATCCCGTGGATCGACGCGAACTTCCGCACCTACGCCGAGTACGACGGCCGTGCCGTGTCCGGCTTCTCGATGGGCGGCTTCGGGGCGCTGAAGTACGCCGCCAAGTACTACGGGCACTTCGCCTCCGTCAGCGCCCACTCCGGCCCGGCCAGCCTCCGCCGCGACAACGGCATGGTGGTCCACTGGGCCAACGCCACCTCCGCTGCCCTGGAACTGGGCGGCGGCACGGTCTACGGAGCACCGTTCTGGGACGAGGCCCGGGTCAACGCCGACAACCCCGTCCAGCGGATCGAGAGCTACCGCCACAAGCGCGTCTTCCTGGTCGCCGGCACCAGCCCCGACCCGGTGAACTGGTTCGACACCGCCAACGAGACCCATGTCCTGGCCGGGCAGCGGGAGTTCCGTTCCCTCCTCGGGAACGCGGGAATCCCGCACGAGTGGCACGAGCCGTCGGGCGGCCACTTCATCCGCCACGACATGATGCGCCGGGACATCGACGGCGTCATCGCCCGTCTCCGCAAGGCGTGAGCGGAGTCCTCGTTGTCCTCCGCGCCCTCCGGACCCTCCGCGTCTTCCGCGTCCTCCGCACGACACCCCGGCAGCGGGCCGCCCGTCCCGATGCGAAGCCAGACCCCCCAAGGTGAGGAGCGTTCCGTGTCTCCCGGTCCCTCCGGATTCCCCGGTCTTTCCCGACGCGTGCTGAGCCGCGTCCTCGTCCTGGCGGCCGCGCTGCTGCCCGCACTGGCGGTTCCGGCCGCCGCCGCCCCGGCCGCGCCCCGGGCGGCGGCCGCCGTGTCCGCTTCGGCGTGCCCGGCCGCCGGCATGGTGAGCCAGCCCTTCCACAGCGGCCACAACGGCGTCGACATCGCCAACGCCGTCGGAACGCCGATCTACGCCGTGGGCGACGGAGAGGTGACCATCTCCGGTTACACATCGGACTACGGCCAATGGATCCGCGTCCTGCACCCCGACGGGAAGATCTCCGAGTACGGGCACATGTACCGGCGGGACGTCTCCGTCGGCGACCGCGTCGTGGCCGGCCAGCAGATCGCGCTGATGGGCCAGGAGGGCAACTCGACCGGCCCCCACCTCCACCTGCGGATCTGGGCGAACGCCTCCACCTCGTACGGCATCGACCCCGAGATCTACCTCGCGCAGGGCGGCATCACCCTGCCCTGCCTCCCGGGCAGCGGTCCGCGCCCCAAGCCGCTCGTGTACCCGGCGGAGTCGGGCCGTGTGGTGTCGGCGCGGTCGGCGGACGGGCGTCTGGAGGTGTTCGCGGCCGGAGCCGACGGGATCCACCACGCCTGGCAGACGGAACGGAACGGTTCCTGGTCGGCCTGGGAGTCCCTCGGCGGCCCGGGCAACGCGGAGTTGGCGATCGCGCCGAACGCGGACGGTCGCCTGGAGCTGCTGGCGCTCAACGGCAACACCTTCCAGCACCGCTACCAGCTGGCCCCGTCGGGTGGCTGGTCGGGCTGGGAGGGCTTCGGCGGGGGCGGGAAGGACGTGGCCGCCGGGGTCAATGCCGACGGTCGGATCGAGGTGTTCGCCTCGGGTCCGGTGGGGCTGTTCCACAAGTATCAGAAGGCGCCGAACGGCGGTTGGTCGGACTGGGAGCCGACCGGCGGTGGTCCCGCCGACAGCCGGGTGGAGATGGGGAAGTCGCCCGACGGGCGTCTTGAGGTCTTCGCGCTCAACGGGAGCACCTTCCAGCACCAGTACCAGACGGCGCCGAGCGGCGGCTGGTCGGGTTGGGAGTCCTTCGGTGGCGGTGGCAAGGACGTAACCGTGGACCACAACGCCGACGGCCGGATCGAGGTGTTCGCCTCCGGGCCCGTGGGCGTCTTCCACAAGTATCAGAAAAACGCCACGAGTTGGTCGGACTGGGAGCCTACCGGCGGACCGGCGGATGCGCAGCTCACCAGTGAGCGCACCCCGGACGGACGTGTCGAGGTGTTCGCGATCAATGGCAGTACGGCCGCGCACATCTGGCAGACCGGGGTCAACGCGCCGTACGGCGGGTGGGAGACCTTCGGCACCGGCGGTACGGAGATCACGGCGGCCGGAAACGCCGACGGCCGGATCGAGGTCTTCGGTACCAGCCGCGCGGGCGTCTACCACAAGTGGCAGACCGGGTTCGCCAGTTGGTCCGACTGGGCCTGGGTGAACAACACCGCGGGCCCCGCCCTCGACTGACCCGCCACGCCCACCCCACGCACCACGACACCGAAGGAGACAGCAGGTGACCAGCGTCCAGCGCTTCTCGCCGACGAGCACCACGCCACCCCGACGCCGCGCCCCGCACCGGTTCGCTCTCTCGGTCCTGACGTCCCTGCTCGTCGCCGCCGGCGTCCTCGTCGGGGCCTCGCCCGCCCACGCCGCCCCGAGCGACCTGTGCGCCCAGGTCGGGTACAACGCCGGCTTCCGGGGCGACAGCCTGGTGACCGCCGTCGCCGTCGCCCTCGCGGAGTCCAGCTGCAACCCGTCGGCGTCCAACGTCCAGAACAACACGCCCCCCTCCACCGACCGGGGCCTGTGGCAGATCAACGACTACTGGCACTCCGAGGTCGGCGACGCCTGCGCGTACGACGCCCAGTGCAACGCCGACGAGGCCTTCCGCATCTCCTCCGGCGGTACGAACTGGCAGCCCTGGTCCACCTACAACCAGGGCGCGCACAAGCGACACCTGGGCGAGGCGCGGTCGGCGGTGGACCGCCTCGGCCGTCCCGGCGAACCCGGCCCCAAGCCCCTGGTCTACCCGGCGGAGTCGGGCCGTGTGGTGTCGGCGCGGTCGGCGGACGGGCGTCTGGAGGTGTTCGCGGCCGGAGCCGACGGGATCCACCACGCCTGGCAGGTCGAGGCGAACGGCGCCTGGTCCGCGTGGGAGCCCCTCGGCGGTCCCGGCAACGCGGAGTTGGCGATCGCGCCGAACGCGGACGGGCGCCTGGAGCTGCTGGCGCTCAACGGGAACACCTTCCAGCACCGCTACCAGGTGGCCCCGTCGGGTGGCTGGTCGGGTTGGGAGTCCTTCGGTGGCGGTGGCAAGGACGTGGCCGCCGGGGTCAACGCGGACGGTCGGATCGAGGTGTTCGCTTCAGGTCCGGTGGGGCTGTTCCACAAGTACCAGAAGGCGCCGAACGGTGGCTGGTCGGACTGGGAGCCGACCGGTGGCGGCCCCGCCGACAGCCAGGTGGAGATGGAGAAGGCCAAGGACGGACGCCTGGAGGTCTTCGCGATCAACGGGAACACCTTCCAGCACCAGTACCAGACGGCGCCGAGCGGCGGCTGGTCGCGGTGGGAGGACTTCGGCGGCGGCGGCAAGGACGTGACCGTGGACCACAACGCCGACGGCCGGATCGAGGTGTTCGCCTCCGGACCCGTCGGGGTCTTCCACAAGTACCAGACGAGCGCCACGAGTTGGTCCGCATGGGAGCCGACCGGCGGGCCCGCCGACTCGCGGCTCAGCAGCGAGCGCACCCCGGACGGGCGCGTCGAGGTGTTCGCGATCAACGGCAGTACGGCCGCGCACATCTGGCAGACCGGGGTCAACGCTCCCTACGGCCCGTGGGAGACCTTCGGCACCGGCGGCACCGAGGTCGTCGCCGCCACCAACGCGGACGGCCGGATCGAGGTCTTCGGTACCAGCCGCGCGGGCGTCTACCACAAGTGGCAGACCGGGTTCGCCAGTTGGTCCGACTGGGCCTGGGTGAACAACACCGCGGGGCCCGCCCTCGACTGACCCGCCCCCACCCTCACGGCCCGAGGCCGGCCGAGCCCCCCGCACGGCCGGCCTCGGGCCCCTTTCCGGAGACGTACATGCGACCGATCAGCAGACGGAACCTGTTGCGGGGCACCGCGGCGGCGGGAGCCCTCCCCCTCCTCGGAGCCGGCGCGACCGCCGCGATAGCGGGGACCGTCCCGGCCCCGAGGTGGATCGGCGCGGGCCCCTTCACGCACGTGTACGACCCCTCCACCGCCGCCGGTCCGCGCTACCTCAACGACCACACGCTGATCAGGGCGCGCGGCCGCTGGCACCTGTTCAGCATCGTCGGGAACAGCGCCCCGCGCGGCGAGTCCCCGGACAGCGCGGCGGAGACCTCCTTCGCCCACGCCTCCGCCCCCACCCCGTACGGGCCCTGGACCACCCACGCCGACGCCCTCACCGTCGACCCGTCGTACCACGGCGAGGAACACCTGTGGGCGCCGCACGTCATCGAGGCGGACGGCAGGTTCTGGATGTTCTACGCCGCCGGCGGCGCGAGCGGCGCGGCGATCAACCTCGCCACCTCCACCGACCTGTTCACCTGGACCCGCGAGCCGTCCGGACCGCTCTTCCGGGGCCTCGTCGCGCGCGACCCGATGGTGCTGCGGACCGGCGACGCCTGGACCATGTACTACACCGAGCTCTCGGGCCCGGGCGGCCACCACGTCGTGGCCCACCGCAGGTCCGCCGACCTCGTCCGCTGGAGCGCGCCGGGCGTGGCCTTCGCCGACGCGAGCACGGACGCCACCGTCTCGGTCACCGAGTCGCCGTACGTCGTCGCGCGCGACGGCTGGTACTACCTGTTCCTCGGCCCCAGGGGAGGCTACGAGGGGACCGACGTCCTGGCGTCCCGCGACCCCCACCGCTTCGACGTCACGGGGTACGCGGGCCACGTGGCCGGCCACGCCGTCGAGGTGGTCGCCGACGGGGACACCTGGTACGCCAGTGCCGCCGGCTGGTTCCGGCAGGGGCTGTACGTGGCGCCCCTGGAGTGGCGGGACACCCCGCCGCCCTGGCAGAGCCCGGACAACCCGGTGGCCGCCCTCGACGCCTCCGGCCGCCTCACGGTGTTCGCGCTCGCCGCCGCCGACCGCTCGATGCTCCGGCGCGTCCAGCTCGACCCGGCCGCCGACACCTGGTCGGGCTGGGAGGCCTTCGGCGGCCCGGCCGGAGCGGTCCCCACCCTGGGCCGGAACGCGGACGGCCGCCTGGAGGTGTTCTCGCTCGCGCCGGGAGGAGCGAACCTGCACCACCGGGTCCAGCGGCCCGACGGCGGCTGGTACGGCTGGGAGGAGTTCGGCGGCCCGGCGGGCGCCGCCCCCGCCGTCGCCCGTGACGCCGCCGGCCGTCTGGAGGTCTTCGCGCCGAGCCCCGGCGGCGCCTCCGTCGCCCGGCGCCGGCAGCGGACGCCCGGGTCGCCCGACTGGGACCCGTGGGAGCCGGGCTTCTGCGGGGCCGTGGGCGCGCCTCCCTCGGTGGCCGTCAACGCCGACGGGCGCCTGGAGGTCTTCGCCCTCGAACCCGGCGGCTCCGGGATCCGGCACCGGTGGCAGGAGGGCCCCGGCGGGGCCTGGACCGCCGCGTGGCACCGGTTCGGCACCGTCGCAGGGACCGCACCGCGCGCGGCGAGGGACGGCGGCGGGCGGCTCACCGTCACCGCCGTCGGACCCTCGGGCGCGGGAACCTTCGCCCGGCGCCAGACCGTGCCGAGCGGCGGCTGGGACGAGTGGCTCCCGCTCTTCGGCTGGAGCGCCGCCGCCCCCGCGCTCGCCGTCAACGCCGACGGGCGCCTCGAAGCCTTCTCCCTGGCCCCCGGCGGCGCCCGGCTCGTACACCGCTGGCAGACCGGCCCCGGCGGACCCTGGGACCCCGCCCGGGAGTTCGGCGAGCCCGGTCTCCGGCTCGCCGCCACGCCCACGGCCGCGGTCGACGCCACCGGACGGATCCACGTCCTCGCCGTCACCACCGACGGACTGGTCCGCACCCGGGTGCAGGAACGGCCCAGCGGCGGCTGGCGCCCGTGGAGCGCGTTCGGCGACCGCCCGGTCGCGCCGCTCGTGTCCGGAACCCCTTCCGGCTGACCCCCGCCGCTCCGGTCTCCGGCCGGGCCGCTCGGATCGCGCCAAGAGAGGTGCGGGAGAAAGGGGGACCGGCGGGGCGGAGACCGTGAAGGACCGGCCTCCGCCGCCGTCCGGGGCAGTGACCTTTCCCACCTTGTGTCCGCCCCGGGTCGGGGTCCCTCTCGCCGGGGCCCGTCTCCCCGCAGACACCGGAACGCCACCTTCCGCCGTTCCGGGAACCGGAAAAAAGCTCTCATGACCGTTTCGGCGGGGGAGTCGTGGTGTCCCGCGTCACAACGCGGCCGGGACGGCCCCGCGCCCCGGAACACCCCCTCGCCCGCCCGCCGGACGGCCGTGGAACCCGAACGTCGAGTCCCGGCCGAAGTGGCCGAAGCACGGCGGTGAACCGCCCGGACGGGTGGGTATCGTTCCGCTCGTCCGACAACCGGGACGGGGAACGGGGGGAACGGTGAGCGGCGTAGTCGTCCATCTGCCGCAGGGCGTCGGGGGCGCCGACGGCGACGAACGGCGCACCGGCGCGGTGACGCTGCGGCTCGGCCCGGGCGAGGTCGCCCGCTTCGGGCGCGGCTCCCCGGCCGTCCCCGTCGAACTCCGCCTGGCCGACGCGGCGGTCTCCCGGCTCGCCGGGGAGATCCGCGTGACCGACGACCACTGGCAGCTGACGAACCACAGCACCAGCCACAGCTACTTGGTGGAGAACCCGGAGGGCGCGGGCGAGTACCTCAGGGTCCCGCCCCGGCGGGTCGGGGCGCCCGTCCCCTTCGAGTTCGCCCGGGTCGTCCTGCCCGCCCGGGGCGAAACCCCCGTCTCCTTCCAGGTGTTCGCACCGGACCACGTCTACCTCGACCCCGAGGCCGTGGACGGCCCCTGGGGAAGCCGCACGGTCACCGCGTACTCCCTGGACGAGACCGCCACCTACTTCCTCGTCCTCGTCGCGCTCTGCGAGCCGCGCCTGCGCGACCAGTCCCGCGTGGCGGTCCCCACCACCCCCAGCATCGCCGAGCGGCTCAGGGCCCATCCCGCCCACGCCGCCCTGACCGCCCGGGCGATCAGCTCGCACATCGACTACCTCGCCGAGGAGAAGCTGCGCATCGAGGTCCCCGGCGCCCACGACCCGGGCAAGGGCGAACGCCGCAACGGCAAACGGGAGGAGATCGTCGGGCTCGCCCTCAGGTTCGGGCTCGTACGGGAGGAACACCTCGCGCTGCTGCCGCCCGTGACCGGGGCCGGCGGGCGGGAGCGGCAGACCGCGCGATGACACCGCCGCACGCCGTGGACGGCACCACGGGACGCGACGGTACGGACCTGCTCCCGCCCGGCCACCGGGTGGGGCGGTGGGAGGTCGTCGAACCGATCGGATCCGGCGGCTGGGCCACGGTCTACGCGGGCCGTCCGGCCGGCGGCCCCGAGGACCGGGCCGACGGGGCCTCCCGCGCCGACATGGCCTTTCGCACCGACGTGGCTTCCCGTACCGACGTGACTTCCCGTACCGACGTGACTTCCCGGCCCGACGGGGCCTCCCGTACCGACGTGGCTTCCCGTACCGACGGGGCCTCCCGTACCAGCGGGGCGGACGTCGCCCTCAAGATCATGCCGACCGCCGGGCTCGCGCCGCGTCAGGCCCGGGGGATCGTGGAGTCCGCGCGCCGCGAGGTCGAACTCGGCCGCAGGGCCGGACACCCCCGGCTGATCGGCCTCCTGGACTCCTTCGTCCTCTCCGCGCCGGACCGCCCCTCCCTGGACGGCGCGATCGTGCTCGTCATGGAGCGGGCCGAGCGCAGCCTCCGCGACCTCATCGACGCGGGAGTGCCCGAGGCCGATCGAGGCCGGATCGTCGAGGGCATCTGCGAAGGGCTCGCCCACCTCCACCGGTCGGGCTGGGTCCACGCCGACCTCAAGCCGGAGAACGTCCTCCTCGGCGGGGACGGCTCCGTGAAGCTCTCGGACTTCGGCCTCGCCACCGAACTGACCGGCACCCACGGCCACGTGCCCCCGATGGGGACCCTCGACTACCTCCCGCCCGAGCGCTGGCGGGCGCCCCTCGGAGAGCTCGGCGTCCGGATCCGGCCCAGCGCCGACGTCTGGGCCCTCGGCATCGTCGTCCACGAGCTGTTCGCCTCCGGCGTCCCGCCGTTCCCCGGGGCCACGCCCGTCGCACGGGGCGCCGCCGTCCAGGCGTACGGCGAGGGGCGCGCGCCCCTCCGGACGAGCCACGCCCTGCCCCCGTTCTGGCGCGCGTTCGTCACCGACTGCCTCGCCCCGACCCACGCGGCCCGCGCCCCGCACACGGCCGAGAGCCTGCTCGCCCGCGCCGCCGCCCGGCCGGAGGAACGGGAGGCGGCGGCGGGACGGCCGCGCGGCCGGAGGACCCGTGCCGTCGTCCTCGCCGCCGCGCTCTGCGGAACCGCCGGCGCGACCCTCTGGTCGGACGCCGTCCGGGGCGGCGCCCCCGCACCGCAGGGCGGCGCGGCCACGCCGTACGGCACGGTCCGGGTCTTCAACGCGGAGCGGGGCTGCCAGGACCGGACCGACCGGGACCCGCAGTGCAGCCTCGGCCTGGCGGTCGACCCCCGGAGCCCGTACACCGCGGACAACGTCGTCCCGACCCGGGTGTGGCACGGCGACCTCCTCACGGCCGACTGCCAGGTGCCCGACGGGGAGCCCGTCGTCGACGAGGAGGACCTGCGGTCCACCCGGTGGTTCCGCGTCCGCCTCCCGTACGGCTCCGAACCGTCCGGCGCCTGGCTCCCCGCCGTCCGCACGAAGGACCGCCCGGCGCTGCCCCGGTGCGCCGAGACGCGGTGGCGTCATCGGGATTTCATCGGTCCTCCCTAGCGTGGCCGCGTCCGGGCGAAGGCCAGTACCCCAGGGAAGGACGCCTCCGTGCCACGCAGGAGAACCAGAGCGAGACTGCCGGTCGCGGTCATGGCCGCGCTGGCGGTGACGAGCACGACGGCCTCCACCGGAACACCGGCCGCCGCGACGCCCGCCGCCGGACCGGACCGGCCGACGATCCGCTACACCGAGTACGGGATCCCGCACATCATCGCCTCGGACTGGGAGGGGCTGGGAACGGGTTACGGGTACGCCGCGGCCAAGGACAACGTCTGCGTCCTGGCCGACACCTATCTGATGGTCGACGCCCAGCGGTCCCGGTACCTGGGCCCCGACGGCAGGGCGAGCCCCGGGCAGAACCAGGACACCACCACCAACCTCAACAGCGACCTGTACTTCCAGCGCCTCAAGGACGACCGCGTGGTGGAGCGGCTGCTCGACCTGCCCGCGCCCGACGGGCCGGAGCCGGAGGTCCGGGAGACCGTGCGCGGCTACGTCCGGGGGTACAACCGGTACCTGGCGGAGACGGGCGCGTCCGGCATCACCGACCCGGCCTGCAAGGGAGCGGCCTGGGTGCGGCCGATCACGGAGCTGGACGTCTACCGGCACGCCCACGCCGAGATCATCATGGGCGGAGCCGACGCCCTCCTCGACGGACAGGTGAACGCCGTGCCCCCGGGCGCGTCGGCGGCGTCCGCGTCCGCCGGGAACGCGGGCCAGGCGAAGCCCTCGAAGCCGGTGAAGCCGGCGAAGCCCGAGGAGGTCGCGAAGGGCATCCGGGCCGCCCTGGAGGCCAACCGCCGGGACAGCATGGGCAGCAACGCGCTCGCGGTCGGCTCGCAGGGCGTCTCAGGCGGCACCGCGATGCTGCTCGCCAACCCCCACTTCCCCTGGCAGGGCAAGAACCGGATGTGGCAGAGCCACCTGACGATCCCGGGGAAGCTCAACGTCTCCGGCGCCAGTCTGCTCGGGCTGCCCGCCGTGAACATCGGGCACAACGACGACGTCGCCTGGAGCCACACCGTCGCCACGGTGGCCCCCTTCGGCCTCTTCGACGTGCAGGTCGACCCGCTGAACCCGACCACGTACCTGGTCGACGGCGCCTGGGAGAAGATGACCTCGCAGCGGGTCTCCGTCGACGTGCGGAACGCGGACGGCTCGCTCGGCAAGGTCACCCGGACCCTGTGGTCCACCCGCTACGGGCCGGTCACGAACTCGATCATGGGCTACCCGCTGCCCTGGGTGGTCAGCGCGCACGTGGTGCGCGACCCGAACAGGGACAACCTGCGGGCGCTGAACACCTGGTTCGGCCTCGACCGGGCCCGGGACGTCCACGACGTGGTGGACGTCCTGGAGACCACCCAGGGCGTCCCCTTCTTCAACACGGTCGCCGCCGACCGCGGGGGCAACGCGCTGTACGCGAACATCCAGGCCGTACCGAACATCACCGACGAGCACGCGCGGGCGTGCCTCACCGAGACCGGGAAGCTCCTCTTCCACCAGACGGTCCCCGGGTCGAACGCCCCGCCGGTCTCCATCCTCGACGGCAAGCGCAGCGCCTGCGACTGGCCCGACGACCCCGACGCGGCCGCGCCGGGCCTCCTCGACCCGCACGCGCAGCCGCGCCTGATCCGGTCCGACTTCGTGGGCAACGCCAACGACAGCCCCTGGCTGGCCCACCCCGAACAGCCCCTGTCCTACCCCCGGGTGATGGGCGACACGGCGGCGCCCCGGTCGCTGCGCACCCAGGAACTGATCCTGACCGCGCGGAAGCGGATCGACGGCACCGACGGCCTCCCGGGCCGGGGCTTCACGCCGGAGACCATGGGGCGACTGCTCTTCTCCGACAACAGCAGGGCCGCCGACCTCACCCTCGACGCCACGGTGAAGGCCTGCCGGGACGTCCCCTTCGGACTCGTCCTGGTGGACGGCAACCTGGTCGACGTCCGGGAGGCGTGCCCGGTCCTCGCCGCCTGGAAGAGCCACGACTTCACGGCGGACAGCCGGGGATCCTGGCTGTTCGCGCACTACTGGGCGTACCTGAGCGGCGGGAAGAAGCTCGGGGACCTGCCGTGGAAGGTCCCCTTCGACCCGAAGAGCCCGGTGCACACGCCGAATTCGCTGGACTCCGGGAACTCCGCCGTCCGCGACGCCCTCGCCCGGGCCGTACTCGCGCTGCGCAAGGCGGGCGTCCCGCTGAACGCGCAGCTGTCGGACGTCCAGCGGATCACCCGCGCCGGCGAGCAGATCCCGATCCACGGCTCGCTCGGCGAGCTGGGCGTGCTGAACGTCATCACTCCCGGACGGGTCGACGGGAAGTTCGACGTCACCTTCGGATCCAGTTTCGTCCAGCAGGTGCGGTTCACCGCAGACGGTCCGCCCGAGGCGTACTCCGTCACGGCCTACTCCCAGTCGGCCGACCCGACCTCGCCGCACCACGCCGACCAGACCAGGCTGTTCGCGGCGAGCGGATGGGTCACCGGGCGGTTCACCGAGGAGCAGATCGCGGCCTCGCCGGAACTGCGGATCAAGGTCCTGGACTGAAACCGCTCCGCACCCTCACGAAAGGGAACGCCATGACAAGAACACCGCACGGGACACCGCGCAGCACATCCCCCAGGGGGACATCGCGCAGGACGTCGCACAGGGCGTCGCACTGGTGGAGGACCGCCGTGGCGTGGATGGTCGCGGCCGTGGCCGTCCTCGCCCCGGCGGGGACGGCGCGGGCCGCCGAGCCCACCGTCCCGCCGAAGCTGGAGGACGGGTTCGGCCTCACCCAGGCCGCCCCGCCCGTGGGCACCGCCCGCGACTTCCACCTCACGGTCACCACGCCCGAGGTGGCCGGCGAGCAGCACATCAAGATCATCCTGCCGAGCGGGTACTACGACGACCCGACCCGGCGCTACCCCGTGCTCTACTTCCTGCACGGCTCGCCCGACGACCCGGTCGGGCAGAACTATCCGGCGCTGCGCATGTCCGATCGGATGATCACCGTCATTCCGGACGGCGGCGCCCGGGGCTGGTACGCCAACTGGCTCAACCAGAAGACCGCGGCCGGCGCCCAGAACTGGGAGAACTTCCACCTCAAGCAGGTCATCCCGTTCATCGACGCCAACCTGCGAACGGTCGCCACCAAGAAGGGCAGGGCCGTCGCCGGGGTCTCCATGGGCGGGTTCGGCGCCTTCCACTACGCCCAGGTCCGGCCCGACCTGTTCAGCCAGACCGCGTCCCTGTCGGGAGACATCGACCTGTCGGCCAGGTCCATGGACCTGCGGTTCGCGGTCGTCGCCTCCCTCATCGACGCCCAGGGCGCGGTCTGCGCCTCGGCGTCCGGGTTCTGCGACCCGAACGACTCGCCGTACAAGCCGGGCGTGGACAGCGACGCCGCGTTCGGCTCGCCCTACCCGGTGTTCAACGCCGACTGGCGGTGGAACCAGGTGGACCCGCAGCAGCACATGGACAAGCTCGCCGGGATCGGGATCTCCATCTACACGGGTGACGGCGGCGGTTCGATCGGCACCCTGGAGTTCTGGGTCGCGGGCGCGGCCAAGAACGTCAAGGCCCGGCTGGACGCCCTCGGAATGCCGTACTACTACGTCAACTACGGCGACGGCTCCGGCTGGGGCACCCGGTGCGACGGCAACCACAACGCGGGCTGCTGGGAGGAGGACCTCCGGGACCTGATCCCCCGTCTGGAGCGGTCCTTCGCCTCCTGACCCGTACGGGCCGGTCCCGTCACCGCCCGGTGACGGGACCGGCCTCGTCCCCGCGCAGGATCCTCCGGTGCGTCCGCCGCAGCAGCGGGCTCGGCGGAACCCCCAGCTCCTCGGCGAGCCGGCGGCGGACGCCGTCGAACACGGCCAGCGCGTCGGCCTGCCGGCCCGTCCGGTGCAGCGCGCGCATCAGCATCGCCGCCACCGGCTCGTCCAGGGGGCGGGCCGCCGACAGGGCGAACAGCTCGGCGATCGTCTCGGAGTACTGCCCCAGGCGCAGCTGGCACTCCAGCTTCCGCTGGACGACGGCGGTCCTGCGCTCGCCGAGCCGCAGCCGCTCCAGCTCGGCCAGCGGACCGGGCAGGCCCTCCAGGGGCTCCCCCCGGAACAGCCCGAGGGCCAGGGAGCACAGGCGGACCACCTCGTCCGGGGCGTCCGCCCGCTCCGCCGCCCCGACGCGGGCGATCAGCTCCTCCAGGCGCGCCGCGTCCACGTCCACCGCGCCGGGGGCCAGCCGGTAGCCGCGCCGGTCGTACTCGATGACCCGGTCCGGGCCGTCCCCGGCACACAGGGCCTTGCGCAGCCGGTAGACGTACACCGGCACCACGTTCGCGACCGGCGGTTCCGTCCCCCACACCCCGTCGAGCAGCACCCGTCGGCTGACCGTCCGCCCCGCGCTCAGCGCCAGCGCCGCCAGGACGGCCTGCTGGCGGAGGTGGCCCAGGGGCAGCGGCCGCCCGTCCCGCCACGCCCGCACCGGCCCGAGCACGGAGATCCGCACCTCCGGTCCGGCCGCCCGGCGGACGGCGGCCCCCGGCACCCGCTCCGCCCGCCGGGCGCGGGGGCCGCGGCCGGGGACGGCCAGACCGCAGTCGAAGGCGTGGACGATGGCGGCGGCCCGGTCGCGCAGACCGAGCTTCACCAGGATCCGCGCGAGGTGTTCGGCCACGGCGTCCTCCGGCACGGCGAGGGCGGCGGCGATCTCGTCGTCCCGCAGGCCGCAGCCGACCGCGGAGAGCACCTCGCGCTCCCGGGGCCCGAGCACGGCGGCCGTCGGCCGGTCCGTGGTGGCGGTCGTCGACAACACTGCTCCCCGAACTGCGAATCCCAACCCGGTAGTTACGGACTGCGGTCCGCGAACCGGCCGGCCCGGCGGACGCGGTCGACAAGGTAGCCGCGGGAGCGCCGCGCGGGGCATCCGGAACGATCCGGAGTGACACGCGCGGCCGGGCCCGGAGGGCCCCGCCCGCGCGGGGGAGCGGGAGGCGGCAGCCGGCGGCCGGGAAGACTTCCGGGATCCGGCAGTGAACCCCCGTACCGCCGCGTGGCACCATGGACCGGCCCGCGCCGGAGCGATCATGAGGGGCCGTCGGGAACGGCGCCGGTTCCGGACCCTGGCATCCGAGGGGGGAACCATGACCGTAGTGCCTCAGGCGAACGGGCGGCTGCACACCGGCGGGCACATGGTCGTGTGCGGGGACGACGCGCTCGCGCACCGGATCGCCGCCGAACTCGCCGACGTGTACCGGCAGTCCGTCACCCTGGTCGTACCGCCGCCGCTCGGTTTCGAGGGAGCGGCGAGCCAACCGACGAGCCTCTCCCGGGCCTCGGCGCTGTTCGGCCGGATGAGCGCGGCGGTCGGGCGGCCCGGCGGACCGCCGGGCGAGGTCGTGGAGGCCGCGCCGGGCGCGGGGGTGCGGGAGGTGACCGCCGCCCTGCCCGACGACCGGACCCTGTCGGAGGTCGGCGTGGCACGGGCCTCGGCCCTCGCCCTCCTCTACGAGGACGACGAGGCCAACATGCGGGCCGCGTTCCTCGCCCGGCGCCTCAACCCGAGGATCCGGCTGGTCCTCAGGATGTACAACCGCAACCTCGGCCGGCGCATGGCCGAACTGCTCGACCAGGCCACCGACCTCACGCTCCCCGAGAACGACCGGGGCCGGCACGACGCCTCGACGATCGTCCTCTCCGACGCCGACACCACCGCCCCGGCGCTCGCCGCCACCGCCGTCGCCGGGACCCGCAAGATCGTCCAGGCCGACGGACTGCTGCTGCGCGCCGCCGAGCGGCTGCCCGGCCGCCCCGGGGACGTGGCCGCGCCCGGCCTCGCGACCCTCGCCCTGCTGTCCTCCACCACCAGCGACCCGGCCGGCGCCGAGGGCTCCGACCGCAGCGGCCCGCACGCCCCCCAGCTGCTCCCCGACGACGCCGCCGTACGGGCCGCCACCGGGCGCGGCACCATCGTCCTGGAGGCCGTCACCCACGAGCCGGTCACGCCCCGCAGGCGCACGAGCCGGGGGGCCTCGCTCAAGGAACTCCTCTCGCGCCGGCTGCGCTGGGCCCTCGCGGGCGTCGTCGCGGCCGTCACCGTCCTGGCCGTCGTCTCCTCGGTCATCACCGACGACTCCCCGCTGCACGCCGTCTACATCACCCTGCTCGACCTGTTCGCGATCGCCGAACCCGCCGTCGACGACTCCGCCCCCCGCCAGATCCTCCAGCTCCTCACCGGTTTCGTCGGCCTCGCCCTGCTGCCCCTGCTCGTCGCCGGTGCCCTGGAGGCGTTCGGCGCCTACCGCAGCGCCGCCGCGCTGCGCCGGCCGCCGCGCGGACTCGCCGGGCACGTCGTCCTGCTCGGTCTCGGCAAGATCGGCACCCGTGTCCTGGCCCGGCTCCGCGAGCTCGACATCCCGGTGGTGTGCGTGGAGGACGACCCCGACGCCCGGGGCGTCGCGCTCGCCCGGAGCCTGCGCGTCCCCGTCGTCCTCGGCGACGTCACCCAGGAGGGCGTCCTGGAAGCGGCCAAGGTGCACCGCGCGCACGCGCTCCTCGCCCTCACCAGCGCCGACACCACCAACCTGGAGGCCGCGCTGTACGCGCGCACACTCGCCCCGGAGCTGCTCGTCGCCCTGCGCCTGTACGACGACGACTTCGCCACCGCCGTCTACCGCACCCTGCGCGCCGCCCACCCCGAGGCCCTCACCCGCAGCCGCAGCGTGTCCACCCTGGCCGCGCCCGCCTTCGCCACCGCCATGATGGGCCGCCAGATCCTCGGCGCCATCCCCGTCGAACGCCGGGTGCTGCTCTTCGCCGCGCTCGACGTCGCCGGGCAGCCGCAGTGGGAGGGGCGCACGGTCCAGGAGGCCTTCCGGCCCGGCGCCTGGCGCGTCCTCGCCCTCGACACCACCGCCCCCCAGGCCCGCCGCCCCGACCTCACCGCCGCCCACGACCCCGACGCCCCGCCGGGCCTCCTGTGGGACCTCCACTCCGGCTACGTCCTGCGCCCCGAGGACCGCGTCGTCATCGCGGCGACCCGCGCCGGCCTCGCCGAACTCCTCGAACGCTCCCGCACGTCCGCCGACCGGGGGCGGTGAACCCGCCGCTCCCGGACCCGGGCCCGGGAGCCGCCGTCACAGCTCCTGACCCGGCCAGCCCAGCAGGCGGGCGCCGATGACGGCGGTCTGGAGGGTGTAGCGCTGGGCCGGGTCGCCGGGGTCGGCGCCCGTGAGGCGGTGGACGCGGTCGAGCCGGTAGGTCACGGCCCGGACGCTCAGGGAGAGCCGCCGGGCCGTCTCGGCGGCGACGCAGCCGGTGTCGAAGTACGCCGAGAGCGTGTCGATCAGCGGCCGGGCGCCGCCCCGCGCCTCCTGGAGCGGGCCCAGGACGCTGACCACCAGGTCGGCCATGGCCTGGCGGTCACGGGTGAGGACCGGATAGACGAGCAGGTCGGCGGCGCGCAGGACCGGGTCGTTCAGGTCGAGCCGGGCCGCCAGGTCGAGCGCGTTCAGGGCCTCCTCGTACGAGTGGACGACACCGCCCGGCCCCGAGTGGGCGCGCCCGAGGGCGACCTGGCCGCCGTCGGTCGCCGCGTACGCCTGCTTCGCGAAGAAGGACAGCACCTCCTGCTGGTCCGCCGGGGCGACGCAGACGAGGCGTCCCTCCTTCGTGGTGATCAGGATGCGCCGCCGGCCGAACCGGGCCGTGAGGGCCGTCTCGACGGTCCGGGTGACGGACGCCCCGTCCTCGTACGGCTCCCTGCCCTGCGCCACGGCCACCGCGTGCGCGTGGGCGAGCAGCAGGCCGAAGCGCTCGGCGCGCTGGGCGAGGCGCCCCAGGTCGCTCCGCCCGTACAGCAGGTCGTCGATGAACTCGCGTCGTGACGCCTCCTCCTGACGCACGGCCAGGAGCCCCGCCCGCTCGTGCCCCTCCGCGAAGGCGTCCACCGCCTGCTCGACGGCGGCGAGGAGGTGGTCGACGGAGGCGCGCGGCAGGTCCGTCCGCAGCTCCCCGGCGGCCGAGAGGTGCGCCCGTATCAGGGCGCGCAGCCCGACCCCCGCCTCGGCGGCCCGCTCGCCGCGGTCCCGCAGCGTCTCCAGCTCGTCGCGGGTCAGCCGCCGGCCCGTCGCCGAGGCCCCCGCCAGGATCTCCGCGTACCCCTCCAGATACTCCTCGGACATCACCCGTTCCACCATCGGACTCCCCGCCCCTTCTGCCTCACTCGAACCCCCTCGACGCACCGGCCCGGTCGCGGCCGGGCACCGCCCAGGGGCGGCCACCGGCATCAAGGATGCGTCAAGATTGCCGGAAACCGGCAATGCGAACAAGTAGATGGCCATGCCACGATGGTTCCACGGAGAGCACGTCCACCGGCGGGACGCCGTGGACGGGCAACGACAGCCGCGCACCGAGGGGGAGGGAAACACGATGAGTGAGTCCCCGACCGGTGCCCGCTTCCCGTCCGGTGCCGGTTCCCCGGTCCGTACCGATCTCCTCGTCCGTGCCGGTTTCCCGGCCCACGAACGCTTTCCGGCCGGCTTCCGCTTCCCGTCCGGCGACCGTCTCCCGGTCGCGCCGGCGTGCCGCGGCCTCGCGCGGCGCACGGCGAAGCTCTTCCCCGACGAACCGTAGCCGTCCCGGGAGGACTCCGGTCCCCGGGCACGGCTCCTCCACGGCCGGCGGGCGACAGCGCCCGCGCGGGGCGGCCCCGTCGCGGCCCCCCACCGGCCCGCGGCGCGGACGCGACGCCGCCCTGCTCTCCCCTCTCCTTCCTACACACGGGGTTTTCCATGGATGCCATCACCCTGGGCATCGGCGTGCTCGTCGCCGTCGTCCTGCTCTTCGTCCTCGTTCTCGTCCTCGTGGTCGGCAGACTGTTCCGCAAGGTGGAACAGGGCAAGGCGCTGATCGTCTCGAAGATGCGGAAGGTCGACGTCACCTTCACCGGACAGGTCGTCCTGCCCGTGCTGCACAAGGCCGAGGTCATGGACATCTCGGTCAAGACCATCGAGATCTCCCGCACCGGCCGCGACGGCCTGATCTGCCGGGACAACATCCGCGCCGACATCCGGATCTCCTTCTTCGTCCGCGTCAACAAGACCGCCGAGGACGTCATCCGGGTCGCCCAGGCCATCGGCACCGCCCGCGCCAGCGACAAGGACACCCTCCAGGAGCTGTTCAACGCCAAGTTCTCCGAGGCCCTCAAGACCGTCGGCAAGCAGCTCGACTTCACCGACCTCTACACCAAGCGCGAGGAACTGCGCTTCCGGATCATCGAGATCATCGGCATCGACCTCAACGGCTACAGCCTGGAGGACGCGGCCATCGACTACCTGGAGCAGACACCGCTGGGCCAGCTCGACCCCGGCAACATCCTCGACGCCCAGGGCATCCGCAAGATCACCGAGCTGACCGCCGCCGAGAACGTGCGCACCAACGAGTTCCGCCAGCACGAGCAGAAGGAGATCACCCGGCAGAACGTCGACGCCCGCGAGGCCATCCTGGAGCTGGAGCGGCGCCAGGCCGACGCCGAGATCAAGCAGAAGCGCGAGATCGACACCGTACGGGCCCGCGAGGAGGCCGAGACCGCCCGGGTGGTGGAGGAGGAGCGGCTGCGGGCGCAGAGCGCCTTCCTGAAGACCGAGGAGCAGCTCGGCGTCCAGCGCGAGAACCAGGCCCGCGAGGTCGCGGTCGCGCAGAAGAACCGCGAGCGGGTCATCGCCGTCGAGAACGAGCGGATCGAGAAGGACCGCCTCCTGGAGGTCATCGCCCGCGACCGGGAGACCGAACTGACCCGCATCTCCGCCGAGAAGGAGGTCGAGGCGGAGCGCCGGGACATCGCCGAGGTGATCCGCGAGCGGGTCGCGGTGGACCGCACGGTCGCCGAGCAGGAGGAGTCCATCAAGCGGCTGCGGGCGGTCGAGGAGGCCGAGCGCAACCGTCAGGCGATCGTCATCGCCGCCGAGGCCGAGGCCCAGGAGCGGCTGGTCAAGGACATCAAGGCCGCGGAGGCCGCCGAGCAGGCCGCCGTGCACCGGGCCGCCGAGGAACTCACCCTCGCCGAGGCCCGCAACAAGGCCGCCGACATGGACGCCCGCGCCAAGATCCGTCTCGCCGAGGGCGTCCAGGCCGAGGCCGCAGCCGAGGGGCTCGCGGCGGTCCAGGTCCGGGACAAGGAGGCCGACGTCATCGAGAAGGCGGGCCGCGCGGAGGCCGAGGCCACCGAGGCCCGGCTGCGCGCCGAGGCCGCCGGTGCCCGGGAGAAGGCGCTCGCGGAGGCCGAGGGCGCCCGCGAGAAGGCCCTCGCCGAGGCCACCGCGATCGGCGAGAAGCTGAAGGCCGAGGCCGCGGGCCTGACCGAGAAGGCGGCGGCGATGGCCGCCCTCGACGAGGCGTCCCGCACCCACGAGGAGTACCGCCTCCGCCTGGAGGCCGAGAAGGAGGTCCGGCTCGCCGGCCTCGACGTGCAGCGGCAGGTCGCGGAGGCGCAGGCCACCGTCCTCGCCACCGGCCTGGAGAACGCCGACATCAACATCGTCGGGGGCGAGTCCGTCTTCCTCGACCGGCTCGTGCAGTCCGTCTCGCTCGGCAAGTCCGTCGACGGCTTCGTCGGCAGCTCGCGGACCGCGCAGGCCCTCGCGGGCCCGTGGCTGGACGGCTCGCAGCCCTTCACCGAGGACCTGACGAATGTGCTCGGCTCGCTCTCCAGCTCCGACGTGCGCGACCTCAGCGTCTCGGCGCTGCTCGCGAAGCTCATGAAGTCCGGCGCGCTCGACGGCCACCTGCCGACGCCGTCCGCGCCGGTCGAGACCGCCGCGCTGAACGGCGCGGCCAAGGACTGACCGCCCACGGGGGGGTGGTCAGCACGGGTCCGGTGCCGGCGAACGGGGGAGTGGCCGGCACCGGACCCGCAGTCACTACGGTACAAGGGAGCACAGGAATGAGCGGCGGAATCGACCAGGACACGTACGCGGTGCTCCGCGACCGCCTCACCGCGCAGGCCGGGGAACTGGCCCGGCGCGCCGAGGCGCTCAACACCGCCCGTACCGCCGCCTTCGGCTCCGGCGGACTCGCCCTCACCGGCACCGACCGGGTCCGCACCGAACGCCCCGGGACGCTCCTCGACGTCGCCGCCGTCGGGGACGGCGTCCTGCTCTTCGGCGGCCGCGCGGTCGCCACGGGCGGCGAGGGACCGGCGGTGGCCGACGTCCTCACCCTGCACGACCGGGACCTGAACCAGCTCCCCGGGGACGCGGTCCCCGGCCTCCTGGACGACCCCGGCTTCCTCCGCGAGTTCGCCGCGCTGCACCGCTACTTCCGGGGCGCTCGACTGCTCCGGCTGCGGCGCGTGGAGGACCGGCTCCTCGCCGTCTTCCGGACCGGGGAGAAGGCCGACGACCTGCGGGTGCTGCGCTGGGCCCTCGAACCGTCCGGCGGGGCGCGCTTCCTCGACGCCCGGGGCGAGCGCGACCACGTCCTCCCGCCCGCGCACGACCTCGACTGGACGGAGAGCACCCGGGACGACCACGTCTCCGGGCGCCACCCGCACATCTCGCTCGGCGGACGCCTCTACGTCTCCACGACCGGCGGGGCGCTCACCGTCAAGACGGAGAACGACCCCGAGACCGCCGACGGCATCCACACGGAGCCGGTCGACGAGCCGCTGCAGTCCCTCGCCGACGCCGAGGTCGCCCACGCCGTCGTCGGCGCCCTGACCCTGATCCGGGTCCGCCCGTACAAGGAAGACGCCGTCCGGTACCTCGTCTTCAACGCGCTGACCGGGAGCGTCGTCCGGCTCGACGGCATCGGGCAGGCCTGTCTGCGGCTGCCCGACGACGAGGGCGTCGTCTTCCCCGGCGGCTACTGCCTCTCCTCCGGGGCCGTGAAGACCTTCGACACCGACACCTCCGGCCTCGCCTTCGACCGGGCGGTCCGCTCGCCCAACGGCGAGGACCTCCTCTTCGCCTTCCACGCCGAGGCCGAGGGCCGGGGCCTCCTCCTGCCGTACAACCTGATCCGCAAGGAGATCGCCACCCCGCTCGCCTGCCGGGGACACGCGCTGCTCGACGACGGGACGATGGTCGTCCTGCGCGGCGAGTCCGGCGAGCCCGGCCGGGTCCACCCCGTGCAGGTCTGGAAGACGCCGTACGTCTCCGACACGCACGTGGCTCCCGTGAGCGACGACCCGCTGGCCCGCATCGGCAACGCGGACCTCGTCCGGGGCGTCTCCGACTGCCTGTCGATCGCCCGGCAGGCCACCGAACTCACCCCCGCCGGCGAGGTGTACGAGGCGCTCGTCGCCGCCTGCGAGCGGGCCGCCGACGTCCACCACTGGCTGGGCGACCCGGAGACCGGGGACCTGCGCACCCCGCTGACCGAACTCCGGGCCACCGCCGGGCAGGTCCTCGACGAGTTCGCCACCGTCACCACCCTCACCCGGCAGGCCGCCGACGCCCTCGCCGGGGCCACCGAGCGGATCGCCCGGCTCGTCCGGCGCGTCCGCGGCGAGGCGCCCGCCACGGCGGAGGAGTGGATCTCCCGCATCACCGAACTCCGGCAGACCCAGGGTCACTTGATCACCCTGAAGGAGATGCGGTACGCCGACGTGGACGCCGTCGACGCCCTCGCGGCGGACGTCGAGTCCGACATCGCCGCGGCCGGCCGGCGGGCCGTCGCCTTCCTCCGGGGCGAGGACGCCTTCGCCGGCCCGCACGCCGAGGCGGAGCGGCTCGCCGCCGAGGCCGGGGAGGTCGCCACCGTCGCGGAGACGGGCCCGGTCGCGGAGCTGATCGACGGCCGCACCACCGGCCTGCGGACCCTCAGCGAGATCATCGCCGGGCTCGACATCGGCGACGCCACCGTCCGCACCGCGATCCTGGGCCGGGTCGCCGACGTCCTGGGCGTCCTCAACCGCGCCCGCGCCGTCCTCGCCGCCCGCCGCGCCGAACTCCTCGACCGGGAGGGCCGGGCGGAGTTCGCCGCCGAGTTCGCCCTGCTCGGCCAGGCCGTCACGGGCGCGCTCGCCGCCGCCGACACCCCCGACCACTGCGACGACCAGCTCGGCCTCCTGCTCCTCCAGCTGGAGAACCTGGAGTCCCGCTTCGCCGAGCACGACGGCTTCCTCGACGACATCGCCGAGCGGCGCACCGAGATCCACGACGCCTTCACCGCCCGCAAGCAGTCCCTCCAGGACGCCCGCGCCCGCCGCGCCGAGCGCCTCGCCGGATCGGCCGACCGCGTCCTGGAGACGATCGCCCGCCGGGCCGCCACCCTGACCGGACCGGACGAGGTGCACACGTACTTCGCCTCCGACCCGATGGTCGCCAAGGTCCGGCGCACCGCCGCCGAACTGCGCGAACTCGGCGACCAGGTACGGGCCGAGGAGCTGGAGGGGCGGCTCGGCGCCGCCCGCCAGGAGGCCGGGCGCGCGCTGCGCGACCGCACCGAGCTGTTCTCCGACGGCGGCGACACCCTCCGCCTCGGCCGCCACCGGTTCGCCGTCAACCGGCAGGCGCCCGAACTGACCCTCGTGCCGTACGGGGACACCCTCGCCCTCGCCCTCACCGGGACCGACCACCGCACGCCCGTCACCGACCCGGACTTCGCCGCCACCCGCCCGTTCTGGGACCGGACCCTGCCCTCCGAGTCGCCCGCCGTCTACCGGGCCGAGCACCTGGCCGCCCGGCTGCTCGCGGAGCACGGCGCGGGCGGCCTCGCGGACGCCGACCTGCCCGCGCTGACCCGGTCCGCCGCCGGGGCCGCCTACGACGAGGGGTACGAGCGCGGGGTCCACGACCACGACGCGGCGGCGATCCTGGAGACGCTGCTCGCCCTCCGCGAGGGGGCCGGACCGCTGCGCTACCCGGCGGCGGCGCGGGCCGCCGCCCAGCTCTTCTGGGCCCACACCGCCGACGACGAGGCCCGCGAGCAGTGGACCCGGCGGGCGGTCTCGCTGACCCGCGCCCGCGACCTCTTCGGCGCCGCGTCGGCCGTCGACGGGCTGCGCGACGAACTGGCCGGGGAGATCGGGGACCCGGTGGCCGCCGAGTACCTGATCGAGGAACTCGCCGCCGCCCCGTCCGGCTTCGCCGTCTCGGCGGCTTCCCGCACCCTGCTCGACAAGTTCCGCCGCACCGTGGGCGGTTCCGCGTACGACGACGCCCTCGCCGGGCTCGCGGACCTCGGCGCGCGGCGCCAGCTGGTCGAGGCCTGGCTCACCGCCTACGCCTCCGCCTCCGGCGAACCGCTCGACGGGGACGTGCTCGACGGGGGAGCGCTCACCGAGGCCGTCGCCGTCGAACTCTGCCCCGGACTCGCACGGTACGAGGTCGACGCCCCGACCACCGCGACGGTCACCGGACTCCTGGGCGCCCACCCCCGCGTACGGAACCGCTCGCTCGACCTGCGGCTGGACGAGTTCCTCACCAGGACACGGGAGTTCGCCACCGGCGACGTGCCCGCCTTCCGCGCCTACCAGGAGCGCAGGACGCGGCTGGTCGCGGCCGAGCGGGCCCGGCTCCGCGTGGACGAGTACCGCCCCCGGGTCATGTCCTCCTTCGTCCGCAACCGGCTCGTGGACGAGGTCTACCTGCCGCTCGTCGGCGACAACCTCGCCAAGCAGCTCGGCGCCGCCGGGGACGCCAAGCGCAGCGACTCCCACGGCCTGCTGCTGCTCCTCTCCCCGCCCGGCTACGGCAAGACCACCCTGATCGAGTACGTCGCGGACCGCCTCGGCCTGCTCCTCGTCAAGGTCGACGGACCGGCCCTCGGGCAGCGCACCACCTCCCTCGACCCCGCCGAGGCGCCCGACGCCACCGCCCGCCGGGAGCTGGAGAAGATCGCCTTCGCGCTGTCCGCCGCCAACAACGTCCTGCTGTACGTGGACGACATCCAGCACACCTCGCCGGAGTTCCTCCAGAAGTTCATCCCGCTCTGCGACGCCACCCGCACCCTGAACGGGCACGACCTGCGGGGCAAGCGCTTCGCCGTCTGCATGGCCGGCAACCCGTACACCGAGTCCGGGCAGGCCTTCCGGGTGCCCGACATGCTCGCCAACCGGGCCGACGTGTGGAACCTCGGCGACGTCCTGACCGGCAAGGAGGACGTCTTCGCGCTCAGCTTCGTCGAGAACGCCCTCACCTCCCACCCGGCCCTCGCCCCGCTCGCCGGACGCGACCGGGCCGACCTGGAGCTGCTCGTCCGGATCGCGTCCGGCGACCCGACCGCGCGCCGCGACCGGCTCGTCCACCCGTACGCCCCGGCCGAGCTGGAGCGGATCCTCGCCGTCCTCGGCCGGCTCCTCACGGCCCGCGAGACGGTCCTCGCCGTCAACGAGGAGTACATCGCCTCCGCCGCCCGCAGCGACGCGGCCCGCACCGCGCCGCCGTTCCGGCTCCAGGGCTCCTACCGCACCATGAACAAGATCGCGGCCCGGATCTCGCCCGCCATGAACGACGCCGAGCTGGCCGCCGTGATCGACGACCACTACACCGCCGAGGCCCAGACCCTCACCACCGAGGCCGAGGCCAACCTCCTCCGCCTCGCCGAACTCCGGGGCACGCTCACCCCCGAACAGGCCGCGCGCTGGGCCGAGGTGAGCGCCGCGTACGTCCGCGCGCGGGCGCTCGGCGGCTCCGAGGACGACCCCCTCGCCCGCGCGGTCGCCGCCCTCGGGCTGCTCGCCGACCGGGTCGCCGCCGTCGAGTCCGCGATCGACCGGGCGGCGGACCCGAGGAACCTGCTGCGGGCCCCGCGCCACGGCTGAGGGGGGCCTCACATGAGGAGCGCGCCCGGGTCCCGGACCAGCGGGGCCGTACCGACGGAATTGCTCACGTTGAAGGTGACGCTCCCCGCCCGGTAGCGGTCCTCGGTCCACTCGATGGGACGGCCGTCCGGATTGCTGGTGAGGTGGCGCTGGCGCAGGAGGGGGCTGCCCCGGCGCACGCGGAGCAGCCGGGCGTCGTCGCTGCCCGCGGGCACGGCGTCGATCAGGTGCTCGCCGTAGTGGGCGACGATCCCGGCCTCCTCCGCCATGCTGTCCATGATCGAGGCGCAGTCGACCGGCAGCGCCTCCACGGCGGGGGCGACCCAGGCCGCGTACGCGGTGCGCTCCACCATCACCGGCTCCCCGTCCAGGTACCGCAGCCGCAGCACGTCCAGGACCCCGGCCCCCTCCGGCAGGACCAGCCGGCGCGCCTCCTCCGGGGTGGCGGGGCGCCGCTCGCGGTGCAGGAAGCGGCTCGTCGCCCGGTAGCCCATGGCCCGCGCCCACTGGGCGAAGCTGTGCAACTCGGCGAAGCTGTGCCGGCGCTCGCGGCGGAGCACGATGCGGCGGGCGCCCTGGCGGGAGCCGATCAGCCCCTCCGAGGTGAGGAGGGCGACGGCCTGGCGCACGGTGCCGCGCGAGGCGGACCAGCGGACGGCGAGGTCGCTCTCGGACGGCAGACGGGCGCCGACGGGGTACTCGCCGCTGAGGATCGAGCGGCGGAGTCCCTCGGCGATCTCCACGTAGAGCACCGGCACGGCGTCCCCCTTCTCGCACGTGACCGCGCACACCCGGTCACGGCGCGCGCTGTTCCCCGCCCACCCTAACCCGAGGCAAGGGCGGGGGAAGGCCCCGCCGGAGCATCCCAACTCCACCGCTCCCACCTGCGATTGTCCACCACCGGCTCTTCCGGAAGGCGTGGGGGACCCGTCACGCGCCGTTCACCCGCCGGACAGGACGTCCGGGCGAACTGGGGGCGTCTTGTCCAGACAAGTTTCCGCCTCGCTCCTGGGAGAACCCGTGCGCAGAACCCCCGTCCGCGGTGCCGCCGTCCTGCTCGGCGCCGTCGTCCTCACCACCGTCACCGCCTGCGGCGCCGCCCCCGAGGGCGAGGCCGGAGCGAAGGGCGACGGCGCGAAGGCCGCCACCGCGGCCTCCGCCGAGGACTTCGGCGGCCTGGACGCCCTCGTCGCGGCGGCCAAGAAGGAGGGCGCGCTCCACGTCATCGCGCTGCCGCCGGACTGGGCCAACTACGGCGAGCTGATCAAGGCCTTCGAGACGAAGTACGGGATCGAGGT
The DNA here is from genome assembly GCF_044760185.1 of Streptomyces sp. NPDC098101. NCBI lineage: Bacteria > Bacillati > Actinomycetota > Actinomycetes > Kitasatosporales > Streptomycetaceae > Streptomyces > Streptomyces sp. NPDC098101. The sequence continues at coordinate 807,081 of NZ_JBIWAS010000001.1, forward strand.
CGAGAGCGAGAACCCGGACGCCTCCAGCGCCGACGAGATCGCCGCCGTCAAGTCCCGCAAGGGCCAGAAGCGCGCCCCCGACGTCCTCGACCTGGGCATCGCCTTCGCCCGCAGCGGCGCTGAGGAGGGCCTCTTCGCCCCGTACAAGGTCGCGGCCTGGGACAAGATCCCGGCGGGCCAGAAGGACGAGGCCGGCCGCTGGTACAACGACTACGGCGGCTACGTCTCCATCGGCTGCGACGCCAAGCGGATCCCGAACTGCCCGACGACCTTCGCCGACCTCCTCAAGCCCGAGTACAAGGGCAAGGTCGCCCTCAACGGCAACCCGACCAAGTCCGGCTCGGCCTTCGGCGGCGTCTACGCGGCCGCCCTCGCCAACAAGGGCTCCTTCGCCGACATCCAGCCCGGCATCGACTTCTTCGGCGAGCTGAAGAAGCGCGGCAACTTCATCCCCGTCGAGTCCACCCCGGCCACCGTCGAGAAGGGCGAGACGCCCATCAGCATCGACTGGGACTACCTCAACGCCGGCTACGCCGACCAGTTCCGGTCCAAGGGCGTCGACTGGAAGGTCGCCGTCCCCACCGACGGCGTCTACGCCCAGTACTACTCCCAGGCGATCAACAAGGACGCCCCGCACCCGGCGGCCGCCCGCCTGTGGATGGAGTTCCTCTACGGCGCCGAGGGCCAGAACCTCTGGCTCAAGGGGTACGCCCGCCCCGTCCTGCTCCCGGCCATGACCGCCGACGGCACCGCCGACAAGACGTTCGTCGCCAAGCTGCCGAAGGTCGAGGGCACCCCCTCCTTCCCGGCCTCCGCCGAACTCGACAAGGCCAAGGCCACCCTCGCCGAGAAGTGGGACAAGGCCGTCTCCTGATGTCCTCCGCCTCCTCCACCCCCACCACGGGAACCGCCTCCACGACGGAGGCCGCTCCCGCCACGGGAGCCGCCGGCGGCCCGCGCCGCCGGCGGCGCGGCCCCCGCCCCTGGCTCGCCGCCCTCCCGCTGATCGCCTTCACCGCCCTGTGCTTCGGGCTCCCGCTCGGCGCCCTGCTGTACGGGGCCGTGACCCGCACCGACCCGGCCACCGGAGCCACCGCCCCGACCGGCGAGCACCTGGCCCGCTCCCTCCAGGGCCCCTACCTCGGCTCCCTGATCGGCAGCGTGCAGCTCTCCGCCCTCACCGCGCTCCTCGGCTCCGTCCTCGGCGTCCTCATCGCCCAGGCCGTCGTCACCTCCCGCTCCCGGGCCCTGCGCGGAGCGGTCCTCACCGCCTCCGGCGTCCTCGCCAACTTCGGCGGCGTTCCGCTCGCGTTCGCGTTCATCGCGACCCTCGGCATCTCCGGCGTCGTCACCCAGCTGGCCGACCTCACCTCCCTCGGCTGGAACCTGTACTCGTTCACCGGCCTCACCGTCGTCTACCTGTACTTCCTGATCCCGCTGATGGTCCTGGTCATCGCCCCCGCCCTCGACGGCCTGCGGCCCCAGTGGCGCGAGGCCGCGCGGAACGCGGGTGCCGGCGGGTGGCAGTACTGGCGCCACGTCGGCCTCCCGGTCCTCGCGCCCTCGCTGCTCGGCGGGTTCGTCCTGCTCTTCGGCAGCGCCTTCGCCGCCCACGCGACGGCCGCCGCGCTCGTCGGCGGCTCCGTCCCCCTGGTCACCCTGAAGATCGCCGACGCGCTCTCCGGGAACGTCCTGGTCGGCCAGGAGAACGTCGCCCTCGCCCTCGGCCTCGACATGGTCCTCGTCGCCGGACTCGTCATGGCCCTCTACCTCCCCCTCCAGCGCAGGAGCGCCCGATGGCTGCGATGACCCCCACCGCACCGGACACCGCGCCGGACACCGGGGCGCGGACGGCCCGGCCCGCCGCTCCCGCACGGAACGCCCGCCCCCGCCCCCGGGTGTGGCGCGGACTCGTCCTCGGCCTCGGCGGCGCGTACTTCCTGGTCCCGCTGATCGCCTCGTTCGTGTTCACGGTCCACACCCCCGGCCAGGGCGTCTCCTTCGCCGCGTACACCGAACTCCTCGGCGCCGAGGGCTTCCTGAGCAGCCTGACGCTCTCCCTCGGCCTCGCCGCCGCCACGATCGCGCTGTCCCTGCTGCTCGCCGTGCCCGCCCTGGTGGCCGTGCGGCTCGGCGCGCCCCGGCTGCGCCCGGTGATCGAGGTGCTGTGCACCCTGCCGCTCGTGGTGCCGCCGATCGCCCTGGTCACCGGCATCACCACGGTCCTGCGCTGGGGCCCCGACCACCTCGCGCGGACCCCGCTCTACCAGACGTTCCTCGCCGTCCAGAACGAGGACTTCCCCGTCGTCCTGGTCCTCGCGTACACCGTCATGGCCCTGCCGTTCGTGTACCGCTCCCTCGACGCCGGACTGCGCGCCGTCGACGTCCCGACCCTCGTCGAGGCCGCCCGCAACTGCGGGGCGGGCCGGACGTACGTACTGGTCCGCGTGATCCTGCCCAACCTGCGGCCCTCGCTCGCGGGTGCCGCGTTCCTCACCCTGGCCCTGGTGCTCGGCGAGTTCACCGTCGCCTCGCTGCTCGGCTTCCGGCCGTTCGCGGTGTGGATCGTCTCCGTCTCCGGCGCCCAGGCCCGGATGTCGGTGGCCGTCTCCCTGCTCAGCCTGCTCGTCACCTGGGTCCTGCTGCTCGTCCTGTCCCGGGCGGGAACGGCGCCGACCGGCCCCCGCCCCGCTCGCCGTACCGCCCCCAAGGAGTCCTGACCCGCCATGACCTCAGCAACAGCGGAACGGACGGGGACCGCCCCCGTCACCGGCGCCCGCGTCGAATTCCGCGGCCTGCGCCGCTCGTTCGGCCCCACCACCGCCCTCGACGGACTCGACCTGACCGTGGAACCGGGCGAACTCCTCGCCCTCCTCGGCCCGTCGGGCTGCGGCAAGACCACCGCCCTGCGCGTCCTCGCCGGCTTCGAGCGGCCCGACGCGGGCGAGGTCCTCGTCGACGGCGCCGACATCACCCACGTCCCGGCCAACCGCCGCGACGCCGGGATGGTCTTCCAGTCGTACAGCCTCTTCCCCCACCTCACCGCCCGCGACAACGTCGCCTTCGGCCTGCGCGTACGGAAGGCCGGGGCGGCCGAGCGGCACGCCCGCGCCGCCGAACTCCTCGACCTGGTGGGCCTGCCGCAGCACGGCGACCGCTACCCGCACCAGATGTCGGGCGGCCAGCAGCAGCGCGTGGCCCTGGCCCGCGCCCTCGCCCTGCGCCCCCGCGTCCTGCTCCTGGACGAACCGCTCTCCGCGCTCGACGCCAAGGTCCGCCTCAGCCTCCGCGAGGAGATCCGGCGGCTCCAGCTCGACCTCGGCATCACCACGGTCTTCGTCACCCACGACCAGGAGGAGGCGCTGTCCATGGCGGACCGCGTCGCCGTCCTCAACGCCGGACGCCTCGAACAGTGCGCGACCCCGGCCGAGTTGTACCGGCGCCCCGCGACCGCGTTCGTCGCCTCGTTCATCGGCACCATGAACCGGCTGCCGGGCCGCCTCGCGGGCCCCGGGCTCGTGGAGGTCGCGGGCGTCCGGCTGCCCGTCGACGGCGAGGCGCCGAAAGGACCCGGGGTCGACGTCCTCGTCCGCCCCGAGAACCTCACCGTGACCGAGGCCCCCGACGGCGACGCGACGGTGGTCTCCACCTCCTTCCTCGGCCCGGTCACCCGCGTCCACCTCGACCGCGCCGGCGCGCCGGTCAAGGCCGACCTGCCGTCGCGGGACGCCGGCGCGCTCGCCCCGGACGTACGCGTCGCCCTCGGCGTGGTCCACCACCCGGCCCTCGTCGTGGCCCGGGAGACGGCCGGTGAGTGAACTCGCCGCGGTCCTCTTCGACATGGACGGCACCCTCGTCGACACCGAGACCCTCTGGTGGGACGCCGTCGAGGAGGTCGCCGCCCGGCTCGGCCACCGCCTGACGGCCGCCGACGCCCCCGAGGTCGTCGGCCGCGCCGTCGAGGACACCGCCGCCCACCTCGTACGGGCCACGGGCACGTCGGGCACGTCGGGCACGGCCGGGGTCGCCTCCGCGCTCACCACCGCGTTCCGGCGGCGCGTCGACGCGGGCGCCCCGCTGCGCCCGGGCGCCGGACGGCTGCTCGCCGAACTGGAGGCCGCAGGCGTGCCGTTCGCTCTGGTCAGCGCCTCTCCCCGGTCGGTGGTCGACGCGGTGACCGGCGGCGCGCTCGCCCGCGTCCCGTTCGCCTTCACCCTCTCGGCCGACGACACCGCCCGGACGAAGCCGCACCCCGACCCGTACCGAACGGCCGCCCACCGCCTGGGAGTTCCGGTCGGATCCTGCGTGGCCGTCGAGGACTCGCCGGACGGAACCGCCTCGGCCGACGCGGCGGGCTGCGTCGTCCTGGTCGTCCCCTCCCTGCTCCCGGTGGAGCCGGGACCGGGGCGGGTCTTCGCGGAGAGCCTGGAGGAGGTCTCCCTCGCCACCCTGCGCGACCACGTGCGGCACGGCCGCTCCCCGGCCGTCAGCCCGCCCAGCGTCCCGACATGAACGTGATCGCCAGGACGGTGCTCAGCGGCGCGACCAGACAGAGGTACGCGAGCGCGACCCACCGCCGGCGCACGCTCCAGACCGCGAGCCCGACCCACAGCGGCCACCACAGGAGGGTGCTGCGGGCCACGGACATGTACCAGTACGAGGTGCCGAGCGCCCACAGCGTCAGCGCCACGTACACGGCCTCCGGCCAGCGGCGCCGCACGACGAGGACGGCGAGCAGCACCACACCGAGGGTCATGGCGAGCAGGTCAGCCTGGAACTGGGCCGCGTAACCGGTGGCCTGGGTACGGTCGAAGGCCTCGTGCCAGGTCTGCGACCAGGCCTCCCAGGGGGCGCGGAAGTGGCGGTACCAGCCGCGCTCCTGCGCGTGCTTCCACGCCATGGGGTCGCCGGTCCGCCCGTACAGGTAGCGGAAGTAGAGGAGCGCGGGCAGCCCGGGGAGGACGAGCCAGGCGGCATCGCGCTTCCGGCCCGCCCCCTCGTCCCGCCGCGTCGTCAGGAAGAGGACGACGAGCGCGGCGGCGAGGAAGAGGCCGCTGACGCGGACGGTGGTGGCGCCGGCGGCGAGCACCGAGGCGAGGAGCCACCGCTGCCGCCGGGCCGCGAGCCAGGCCGGCAGGGCGAGGGCCAGGAAGAGGGCCTCGCTGTACCCGGCGGCCAGGAAGACCGCGCAGGGCGACAGCAGGAGGAACAGGGCGGCGCGGCGGCCCGCGCCGGAACCGGGCAGGTGGAGCTCGGCGATCCGGGCGAGGGCCACGGCGGCGACGGCCCCGGCGACGAGGGAGACGAGGAGCCCGGCGACGGTCCAGTGCGGCACGAGGACGTGCACGGCGCGCAGGACCAGGGGGAGTCCGGGGAAGAACGCCTCCCGGTTGTCCCCGGGGCCCGGCCCTCCGGGGAAGTAGCCGTCCCTGGCTATGTTCAGGAAGTGCCCCCAGTCCCAGTGCTCGAAGGACGAGAGGACCGGCGCGGGCACCCGGGCGTCACCGGACGCCGGGAACAGCCAGCGGGTGCAGTACGCGGTCGTCCACACGGCCACCCGCGTCATCAGGTACAGCCACAGGACCTCGCGGTCGGCGGGGCGGAGCCGGGGCGGCGCGGCCCGGGAGGGGACTTCCGGGGGGACCGGGCGCACGGCGGAGGCGCCCCGTACGGGGGCGCGCCGGGGGGAGGGCGGTGCCGAAATCGGCATGGGTGAGGTCTCTCCGTGAGGGCATGGGTACGCACGGTCACACCCGTGGGGCGGCGAGGGCGGCACGGGGGTGAGCGGGTACGAGCGCGCGAGAAAGGGGGAAGGGAAGGCGAGGGGGCGGGGGCGGGGGCGGGCGGGTCAGCCCTGCGTCGTTGCCGTCGTCGTCGCGGTCGCCGGTGCCGTCGTCGCCGGTTCGGTCCCCACCGGTGCCGTCGTCGTGCCCGAGCCGCCGGGGGACGTGGTCGCCGAGCCGCCGGGAGTCGTCGGCGGGTGGGTCCGCCGGCCTTCCGTCGTGCTGCCGGGGTGCGGCGGAGTGGCGCCCTCCGTCTCCCGGGGCGGAGGCCCGGGGAGGTCGGTGGAGCTGGGGCCGGGCAGGGGTACGGAGGGACTGGTCGCGGGCAGGACGGGACCGGCGGGGCCGGGGGCGAGCGTGGCGGCCGTCGCCACGCCGAGGACGGCGGCGACGCCCGCCGTGGCCGTGGCGAGGGCCAGTCGGCGCCGGTGGGCCCGCCTGCCCCGTGCGACGACCTGGGCGACCGGGGGCGTCGTGGCCTCCCGGCTGCCGTGGTCGGCGGCGGCCCGGAAGAGGGCCCTCAGGGAGGGGTCGGAGTGATCGTTCACCGGGATCCGGCCTCCTGCTCGGTGTCCTTGAGCCGGTCGGCGAGGGCGGTGCGCCCCCGGCCGAGGTGGGTCTTGACGGTGCTGGCGGACAGCCCGGTCTCGCCCGCGATCTGCTCGACGGTGAGGTCGCACAGGTAGTGCAGGGTGACGGTGCGCCGCTGCTGGGCGGGGAGGGTGCGCAGGGCGTCGACCAGGACGACGTGCTCCGGTCCCGGCCCGGCGGTGTCGGCCGGGGCCGCCCGCCGGCTCCAGGCGTCGGCCGTACGCCTCCGGAAGCGCCAGCGGCTCACGGCGAGGCGCCAGGCGACCGTGCGGATCCACGCCTCCGGTCCGCTGTCGCGGTCCAGCTGGCGCCGCCGGTTCCAGCCCTTGATGAACGCCTCCTGGACAACGTCTTCAGCCTCCTGCAGATCGCCGAGCATGACGTAGAGCTGTCCGGTGAGCCGCCCGACCGACTGGACGTAGAACGCTTCGAACTCTTCGACGGTCAACGGCAACTCCCGGGTCTCTCGCTTCACCGGGCATACGCCTGGCACGGCCTCGACGGTCTACACGGTTTCCGAGGGAAGCGCGTGAGCCCGGTCACACCGCGGATCCGCGCGGTCGTCCGCCGACCGTCGACCCTAAGGGGTGCCCCGTCGCTCAGGCCTCGGGGGAGGCGTCCCGTACGGGGTGCTTGCTCAGGATCGACACGCGGTTGAAGGCGTTGATGGTGATCGCCACCCAGAGCACGGCGGAGACCTCGTCGTCGGTGAGGGCCAGGCGGGCGTCGGCGTAGGCGCCCTTCTGCGCGAGGGCGTCGGCGGGGTGGGTGGTGGCCTCGGCCAGGGCCAGCGCCGCGCGCTCGCGCGCCGTGAAGAGCTCGGTCTCCCGCCAGGCGGCGAGCACGCCGAGGCGGCGGGTCGTCTCGCCGGCGCGCAGGGCGGCCCGGGTGTGCACGTCGAGGCAGGAGGCGCAGCCGTTGATCTGGGACACCCGGAGGTTGACGAGTTCGACCAGGCGCCGGTCGAGCCCGGCGTCGGCGGCCGTCGCCCGCACCGCCTCGGCCGTCCGGACCAGGGCGTGATAGGCCTGGGGGCTCTGCTTGTCGAGGTGGATCCGCCCGGCGGCGGGGGCTCCTGCCGTGTCGCTCACTGCGCACTCCTTCTCGGGGATCTCCGGGATCTTCGGGATCTCCGGGATCTCGGCGGCCGTGGAAGCTATCATCGCCCATGATTGTTTAAAATGAAACTATAAGCTTCCGAAGGGGTCGAGGATGAGCGGGAAGACGGAGACGGGGCCCGGGCCCTTCGGGGTCGAGGTGCTGTCCGCGCGGGACGTCCCCCTGGGCGGCCCGCGGGCGATGACCGTACGGCGCACGCTCCCGCAGCGGGCCCGCACCCTCATCGGGGCCTGGTGCTTCGCCGACCACTACGGCCCCGACGACGTCGCGGAGTCCGGCGGCATGGACGTGGCCCCGCACCCGCACATCGGTCTGCAGACCGTGAGCTGGCTGTTCGGCGGGGAGATCGAGCACCGCGACAGCCTGGGCAGCCACGCCCTCGTACGGCCCGGCGAGCTCAACCTCATGACGGGCGGCCGCGGCATCAGCCACTCGGAGGTCTCCACCGCCCGCACCACGCTCCTGCACGGCGTACAGCTGTGGGTCGCCCTCCCCGGGGAGCACCGGGACGCGGCCCGCGACTTCCAGCACTACGCGCCGGGGACCGTCCGCCTCGACGGGGCGGACGTCAGGGTCTTCCTCGGCTCCCTGGCCGGCGAGACCTCCCCGGTACGGACGTTCACCCCCCTGCTCGGCGCCGAACTCCTCCTCGACCCGGGGGCGACCGTCACGCTCGCCACGGACCCCGCCTTCGAACACGGCCTGCTCGTCGACGAAGGAGAGGTCCGCCTCTCCGACACCCTCCTGCACCCGGCCGAACTGGGCTACACCGCCCCGGGCTCCACCGCCCTCACCCTGACGAACACATCGGACGCTCCGGCCCGCACGGTCCTCCTCGGCGGCCCGCCGTTCGAGGAGGAGATCGTCATGTGGTGGAACTTCGTCGCCCGCACGGACGAGGAGATCCGGCGGGCCCGGGAGGACTGGGCGGCCGCCTCCGACCGCTTCGGCGAGGTCACCGGCTACCCCGGGACCCGCCTGCCCGCCCCGGAACTGCCCGCGACTCCTCTGAAGCCGCGCGGACGGGTGCGCTGACCCGGGGAAACCCGGAGACGGGCCGGTCGTGCTTCCGTCGGCGGGGAACCCGGCGCGTTCGCGGCTCGGGGTCCTCGGGGTCCTCGTCCTATCCTGGAATCCGTGGGAACGGGGAAGGGGAAGCGGATGAACTGGATCTGGGTGGTTCTCATACTCTTCTGGACCGGCGGCTTCGCGTGGGCGGCGGACAACATCCGCACCGCGCTGAAGCACCGGCACGAGCGCAGGATGGAACTGCTGGAGGCCGCCAAGCAGGAGCGGCTGGCGATCGAGGCGGCGCACAGGTCGCCGGAGCCCGTGTGCGGATGCACGCACCACCTCGCCAAGCACGACAAGCAGGGCCGGTGCCACGAGCGGGTCGAGGTGCCGACCGCCTGGGACGAGGAAAAGAAGCCCCTGCGCTACGAGGCCGGACAGTGCAACTGCCAGCAGTACGTGGGGCCGCAGCCCCTCTCCCAGGTGTTCGCGGAAGAGCTGACGGACCGGGCCTGACCGGATCCGGGCGTACGGGCTGCCGCCCTCAGGGGCTCGCCGGGTCGAAGCCGTAGCGCGGGCTCGCGGACCCGCCGGATTCCCGGCGGTAGACGTAGACGGCGGCCGCTCGCACCTCGCTGCCGGGGGTTTCGACCCGGCACGGCACGGTCACCTGGATCACGTCGGGGGACCCTCGCACCTCTATGCGCACGCCGTCGGCCGGACCGCCGACGAGAAGGGCGGACCCGTACGCGTGCTCGTCCTCGTTCCTGGGCATGGTGGCACCTCGAAGGCGGTACGGGAGCGGGCGGGCACCGGACCGCGGCGGCACCCCCGAGTGGCAGGGGGTGCCGGGCGGAACGGGGCCGGACCACTCGGCGGTGGCGGGCTACTCAGGGGTGGTAGGGCTGCTTGGCGGTGGCAGGGCTACTTGGTGGTGGCGAGCGCGGCGAGCGCCTGCGCCCAGCGCGCGTACTTCAGCTCCGCGAGGTCGGAGACCGTCTCGACCCCGAAGGCCTCCCGCAGCAGTTCGCCGTCCCGGTCGGACACGCCCTTGAGCGCGGCGACCGGGGCCGCGAGGATCTCGGGCAGGCTCTTGTCCGCCCACGCCTTGTCCAGCACCTTGTCCAGGTCGATCGAAGCCATGACACCCTCCCGGGGGAAACGAATGGGCACGGGAAGGACCCGCCCGCCGACACGCGGGCGCCCCGTCCCCGAACTTTCTACAGTGCTGTAGAAGCGTAGAGGGTGGACACCTCGACGAGGGTGCTCCTCGTGGACCTCCGGCCAGAAAGTCCGAAAATGATCACGTGGTGACGAAGGCCGTACGGCCCACCGTCGAGCCGGTCGCCCCGGTGGACGTCCCCCGGCCCTCGATGCCCGTTCGCCTCTCCTCTACAGTTACGTAGAGGTCTGTGCGCTTCCATGATCGCCTCCCCCTCCGGAGCGAGAAGGAGCGAGCGACCCGCGACGGACGACGTCGTCCCGGGCCACGTGACGACGGAGGGCGTCCCGGGGGAACTCGTCGGCCCCGCCGCCGTGTGATCCCGCGCCCCCGTCACGTACCCGCGGATACTCGGGTTCCGACCACCGTCCCCAGAAGGAGCACCTTCTTGTCCGCCAGAACGACCCGCCCCCACGTGCCCGGGGGCGGTGGCCGATGAACGCCGCTCTCGGCCTGCTGGCCGTCCTCGTGCTGACGGCCGGTACCGGCTACTTCGTCGCCCAGGAGTTCGCCTACGTCGCCGCCGACCGCCTCGCGCTCGCCCGGGAGGCCGAAGCGGGGGACAGGCGGGCGGCCCGCGCGCTGAAGGTCCTCGAACGCCTCTCGTTCATGCTGTCGGGCGCGCAGCTCGGCATCACCGTCACCGGCCTGGTCGTCGGCTTCCTCGCCGAACCGTCCGTCTCCGCCCTCCTCAGGCCCCTTCTGGAGGGCACGGGCCTGTCCGCCGGCGCGGTCTCCGCGATCTCCGTCGTCCTCGCCTTCGCCCTGGCCACCGTCCTGCAGATGGTCCTGGGCGAACTCGCGCCCAAGAACCTGGCACTGGCGGTGCCCGAGCGACTGGCCAAGTCGCTGGCCCCCTCCACCCTCCTCTACTTGAAGGTCGTCGGCCCGGTCGTCCGCGTCTTCGACGGCGCCGCCAACAAGCTGCTGCGCAAGGTCGGCATCGAGCCGGTCGAGGAGCTGCACCACGGCGCGACGCTGGAGGAGCTGAGCCATTTGATCGGCGAGTCCCACGAACAGGGCGAGCTGCCGCCCGCCACCGCCGAGCTGCTCGACCACGCCCTGGAGTTCTCCGAACGCACCATGGCCGAGGTCATGGTGCCGCGCGCCGACGCCGTCTTCGTACGCAAGGACGCCACCCTCACCGAAGCCGTGGAGCTGATCGCCGGGCACGGCCACTCCAACTACCCGGTCCTCGGCGACCACCCCGACGACATCACCGGCGTCCTGGGCGTGAACGAGCTGATGCGCCTGCCCGGGGCCGCCTTCGACACCACCACCGCGGGCGAGGCCGCCCGCCGCCCGCTCCTGCTGCCCGACACGCTGCCGCTGCCGAGGGCGGTGGCGCAGATGCGCGAGCGCGACGACGAGTTCGCCGTCGTCCTCGACGAACACGGCGGCGTCGCCGGCATCGTGACCTACGAGGACATCGCCGAAGAACTCGTCGGCGACATCGCCGACGAGAACGACAGGATCGTCGCCGTCGCCGCCCGGGACGGCGAGGGGTGGCGGGTGGACGCGGGCCGGCGCCTCGACGAGATCGAACAGGCCACCGGCATCGCCCTGCCCGAGGAGGACGACTACGACACCGTGGCCGGCCTGATCATCGACCGCCTCGGCCGCTTCCCGACCATCGGGGACCGGCTCACCGTCGACGACGTGCGGATCGAGGTCCTCGGCCTCGACCGCCACGTCCCCGAGCGCGTCCGCATCGAGAAGGTCCGCGCCGAGCAGGCCGAGGAGGCCCGGACATGAGCTTCCCCATGGCACTCTTCGTCACCGTCCTGCTGCTGATCGGCAGCGGATTCTTCGTCGCCGCCGAGTTCGCCCTCGTCGCCGCCAAGCGCCACCGCATCGAGAAGGCCGTCGCCGAGGGACGGCGCGGCGCCAGGGCGGCGCTCGCCGGTATGCGCGAACTGTCCCTGATGCTCGCCGGAGCCCAGCTCGGCATCACCCTGTGCACCCTCGGCCTCGGCGCGATCTCCAAACCGGCCGTCTCCCACGAACTCGACCCGCTGCTGGTCGGGCTGGGCCTGCCCGCGAGCCTCAGCTACGGGATCTCCTTCGCCGTGGCCATGATCGTCGTGGTCTTCCTCCACATGGCCGTCGGCGAGATGGCCCCCAAGTCCTGGGCCATCGCCCGCCCGGAGCGCTCGGCCATGCTCCTCGCCCCGCCCTTCAGGGCCCTGGTCAAGACCGTGCGCCCGCTGATCCGGCTCCTGAACAAGGTCAGCAACGCGCTCGTGCGGCTGTGCCGCGTCCAGCCCCGCGACGAACTGACCGCCGTCCACAACCGCGAACAGCTCACCCACCTCGTCGTGGAGTCCGAACGGCTGGGACTGATCAACAAGACCGACTCCCAGCTCATCACCCGCTCGCTGACCGAGCCCCAGACGCCGGTGGCGGGCCTGCGGACCCCGACCGCCGACATCGTCACGGTCCCGGCCGACGCCGACCTCGACGCCCTCCTGGCCCGGGCCTCCGAAGCGGGCCGCTCGCGCCTCCTGGTCCGCGACGGCGACCGGTTCCTCGGCTCGGTCCACGCCCGCGACGCCCTGGTCGCCCGCACCCGCGGCCGGGACCTCACCGCCCGCGACCTCGCCCGCCCCGTACCCGAGCTGACCACCGCCACCACGGTCTCCGAGGCCGTCGAGCAACTGCGCCGCCGCCGCTCCTCCCTCGCCGTCGTGCGCGACGAGGACGGGACCCTCACCGGACTGGTCAGCCTCGACGACCTGCTGGTCCGGCTGATGGGGCCGCAGACGACCTGAGATCCCGGGGGAGCCGCAGACGATCCGAGGTGCCGGGGGAGCCGGAGACGACCTGAGGTCCGGGGGAGCAGGACCCCCGGCCCGTCGTCCGGCCGCGTCGCGGGAGCGGATCCGGTGAGATCACCCGAACGGGGCGTTCCCTTCGGTGGGCGGGGTCGTTGGGGAGTCTGGAATTCCGAAACCGATCACAACCGACCGATGCTCGCCCGAGCCACCGCGATTCCCTTCGCAGGAACGTATCTGCGACTCCGCTTCGGGGTGGCTCACCGGGTGGGTTCCGCACCTCGGCGTGGCGTCCCGCCACCGTCGCTACAGATACAGAAACCGTGAAGAAGCTCATCGCAACCGCACTGTTCACCGGCGCCTTCGCCGCGGGTACGGCCATGACCGCGCCCGCGGAACTGACCAGCCGCACCGCCCCCCTGCCGTCGGCCGACAAGCTGTACGACCTGCTGGAGGGGGACACCGTCGACGAGACGCCGCCGGTCACGCCGCAGGAGTGATCCCGGCGGCCCCGTCAGGCCGCGTCCGCGCGCGCGGCGATCGCGTCGAGGAGCAGCCCGAGGGTCGTCTCGAACTGGTCGTCGTCGTCGGCCTCGGCCAAGTGGGGGGCGACGGCGGCCAGATGGGGGTGGAGCGCCGGCGGGACGGCGAGGTACTCCCGGCGCCAGGCCATCCTGTCGCCCTCCCTGGAGCGGCCGTCGAGCGCGGCCGCGGCCGCCTCGTACGAGGAGAGCGCGAGGGCCGTGTCGACCAGGGAACGGTAGTAGCGGGCCGCGTCCCGCTCGCCGAAGCCCGCCGCGCGGAGCGCGCCGACGACCACGTCCGCGCCCCGGAACTCCGCGGCGCGCCGGGACACCCGGGTGGTGGAGAGGAGGGCGACCTGGGGGTGGGCGAGGCAGGCCGCGCGCATCCGGCGCGCCAGCGTCTCCAGCGTCCGCCGCCAGTCGTCCGCCGGCGCGAAGCCGTCGAGGGCCTCTTCGACCAGCCGGTCCGCGAGGCCGAGCAGGATCTCGTCCTTGCCGGAGAAGTGCCGGAGCACCGCGGTGTGGTTCGCGCCCAGCTCGGCGCCGAGGCGGCGGAGCGTCAACGCGTCGGGGCCCTCGCGCTCCACCAGGGCGAGGGCGGTGTCCAGGATCCGCTTCTGGTTCAGGGCGGTGGTGGGCGGACGGCCACGGCGGGCTTTCCCCGGGGGCGCGTCCCGCCCTGTGGATTCCGTCATGGCCGCCATCCTACCGGCCGCCACCAGGGCTTCTCCGGTCCGTTCAGCCGTCCTGGGCCAGCCGGGCCGTGAGCGCGGTGAGCGCGGCCACCGTCTCGGCGTCCCGCTCCGGATCGTCGGCCGTCGGCCAGGCGCTGGTCTTCACCACCACCACGTCCGCGACGGGATCGACCCAGAGGAACTGGCCGTGGATGCCCAGGCCGGTGAAGGCCCGGTGCTCCCCGCCCAGCGTCCACCACTGGTTCGCGTACCCGTAGTGGGCGGGCAGGTCGCAGCCGAGGGCCCCGACCTCCAGGTGCGGCAGCCCCGCCCCCCGGCTGCGCTCGGCCCACGCCGCCGGTACGACCTGCCGTCCGTCCCAGACCCCGCCGTGCGCCATCAGCACCCCGAGCCGTGCCAGGTCCCGGACCGTCGCGTTGAACGAGCCGCCGCCGAGCGCGGTGCGCGGACGCCCCCGGGTCAGGAAGTAGTACGCGTCGCTCTCCGCCCCGACCGGATCCCACAGGCGCCGGGCCGCGTAGCGGGCCAGCGGCGTGCCCGTCGCCGCCTCCAGCACCTGGCCCAGTACCTGGGTGTCCAGGGTGGAGTAGTTGAACGCGGTCCCGGGCTCGGCGGCGCGCGGCAGCGAGCGCAGGACGTCCAGGATCGACCCGCCCCCGGTCACCGCCCGTTCGAAGCGGCCGATCGGCGCGTCGGGGTCGGTGTAGTCCTCGACGCCGCCGGCGCCGCTGCACATGTCGAGGAGGTGCCCGACCGTCGCCCCGTCGTAGGCGGAACCGGCCAGCTCGGGGAGGTGGGAGACCACCTGGTCGTCCAGGGAGAGGGCGCCCTCCTCCAGGGCGATGCCCACCAGCATCGACGTCACCGACTTCGTCAGGGAGAACAGCTGGAACCGCGCGCCGGGCGAGGCGAAGCGGCCGGGGTAGCTCTCGTGGACCAGGACGCCCCGGTGGACCACGGCGAACCCGGTCGTGTGGGTGCGGCGGTGGAGGTCCTCCAGGGTGCGCCGCCCGTCGAACTCGTAGGAGCACTCCAGGGTCCGTACGCGCCGGACGAACGGCCTCGGCCGGGGGGAACGGGGCACGGTGTCCGTGGGCATCAGGGCCGACATGTGCGTGAACGTCCACTCGTTGACCGGCCGCCCGGTGGCCACCGCCCCCTGGTTGCGCCACAGCCACACCGCCCCTGCCGCCAGGCCCGCCCCCGCGACCGCCGCGCCCCCGAGCCCTCGCGCGTTGAGCCCCATGCCGTCCTCCACTCTCGCTCCATTATTTCGAACCAATGGTGACACCAGTGGTGACGAAAGAGCAAGGAGGGGTCGTGTCGGTGGCCGGTGGCAGGATCGGGGGATGCTGATCGAGGGATACGACGACGGCCCGTTGACGGCGGGCGAACCACTCCTCGACCGTCCGGGCTTCTGGTCGAACCACCTTCCGGTGCTGTGCGCTGACGGGGACTGCGCCGAGCGGCCGGATCCGGAGTGGTTCGGCGACGACGGCGCCGATGCCGACGCCCTGTCCGAGGTCCTCTTCGATCCCGGGCACTGGCCGGTGTTCCGGGTGCCCGCCGGGACCGGCCCCGGAGCCGTGGTGGTCTACCGCAACCTGGTCGGCGACCACGGCACCGACTACCTCCTCACCGACCCGGACGGGAGCGGCGCCCGGCGGATCGCCCGCTGGGACGCGTACTTCACGGGCGCCGGGCTGACGTGGCGCGAACTGACCGGCATCGCCGACGGGGCCTCCTCCGCGGCCGAAGCGACCGAAGCGATCGAAGCGGCTGAACCGGCCGAAGCACCTGAAGCGCCCGAAGCGCCTGAACCGGCCGAAGCCTCCGAACCGGCCGAAGGCGTTCGGGACACCCCGTCCCGCCTCCTCCTGCTCCTCCCCCTCCTCACCGACCCGGACATACCGGAAGAGGCCTCGGCGCGGGTCGCCGCCGCCCTGACCGAGGTCGGCGCGCCCGCGCACACCGCCTCCGCCACGGCGGACCACCTGCTCGCCCACCTCGCGAGGAGATCCCGACACGATCCCGCGTGGGCGTCCCCGCTCAGCGGCGGCTGAGAAGGAGCACGGGCTGCCCCCCGCCCGCCCTCAGGAATAGCCCCCGCCCACCCCCAGGAATAGCCCCGGTCCCCACCGGAGTTGCCACGATCATGACGACCGATACGCCGCGGCCCGAGGTGCTGCGCTACACCGCCTTCTCCAGCGCACCCGGCGGCGGAAACCCCGCCGGTGTCGTCCTGGACGCCACCGGCCTGGACGACGACGCCATGCTGGCCGTCGCCGCCGACCTCGGATACTCGGAGACCGCCTTCCTCACCGCGCCCCCGGAGGGCCTCGGCGGCGGGGAGGAACGGGCGTACGCCATCCGTTACTTCAGCCCCAGGGCCGAGGTGCCGTTCTGCGGGCACGCCACCGTCGCGACCGCCGTCGCGCTCGCCGAGCGCACGGGCCCCGGGAAGCTGGTCTTCGCCACGCCCGCCGGCACCGTGCCGGTGGAGGTCGTCCGGGAGGGCGGGACGCTCCGGGCCACGCTCACCAGCGTCGAGCCGCACGTCGAGGAGATCGACGGCGCCGACCTCGCGGAGGCGCTCGCCGCGCTCGGCTGGCCGGCCGCCGACCTCGACCCGGCCTTCCCGCCCCGCGTCGCCTTCGCCGGCGCCCGCCACCTCGTCCTGGGGGCGGCCACGCGCGCCCGCCTCGCGGACCTCGCCTACGACTTCGCGCGCCTCGAAGCCCTGATGCGGCGCCTGGACCTGACCACGGTCCAGCTGGTGTGGCGGGAGTCGGCCACCGTCTTCCACGTCCGCGACCCGTTCCCCGTCGGCGGCGTCGTCGAGGACCCCGCGACCGGCGCCGCGGCCGCCGCGTTCGGCGCCTACGCCCGTGAACTCGGCCTGGTCCCCGAGGACGCCGTCCTCACCCTGCGCCAGGGCGAGGACATGGGCCGCCCCGGCGAGCTCACGGTGACGCTGCGCGCGGGCGACCCGCGCGTCCGGGTCGGCGGCGAGGGAGCCCGTATCGGCTGAGGCGCCGGAGGCGACCGCCGCGCGGCATCCGGCGGTCGCCGTTCCCGTACGCGCGCCGTCCCTTGGGGTACGGGAGCCGGTCCGTCAAGTGTTGCGTGTGCCTCACCCGTGGACGCTGTTCAAGGAGAGCTCCGGGCGGCCAAGCTGAGCGGCGTGCTCCGGAGCGTCGAGGGCGCACTTCTGATCGAGTCGGAACACGCCGTTGACGGCCAGAGCAGCGAACGGAGAACACTCGTGATTGTCGGAGTCCTCAAGGAAGCGCGGGCAGGTGAAAGTCGCGTTTCGGCCACGCCGGCCACGGTCGAACAGATCCGCAAGCTGGGGTACGGCGTGGTCGTCGACCCCGGCGCGGGCGTCGCGGCCGGTTTCACCGACGGCGCCTACGAGGCCGCCGGTGCGACCGTCGGCGACGCGGTGGCGGCGGACGTGGTGCTGGGGGTCAACGCCCCGGCCCCGGACCAGCTCGACCGGGTCCGGCCGGAGGCCACGGTGATCGCCCTGTTCGCCCCCGCCTTCGACCCGGCGATGGTCGAGGACCTGGGCCGCCGCCCCTTCACCGCCCTGTCGATGGACGCCGTGCCGCGCATCAGCCGCGCGCAGTCCATGGACGTGCTGTCCTCGATGGCGAACATCGCCGGCTACCGGGCCGTCATCGAGGCGGCGCACGAGTTCGGCCGCTTCTTCACCGGCCAGGTGACCGCGGCGGGCAAGGTGCCCCCGGCGAAGGTGCTGATCGCGGGCGCCGGCGTCGCGGGACTGGCGGCGATCGGCGCCTCGGGCTCGCTCGGCGCGATCGTCCGCGCCACCGACCCCCGGCCGGAGGTGGCCGACCAGGTCCGCTCCCTCGGCGGCGAGTACCTGTCGATCGAGTCCCCCGAGACCGAGGTCTCGAAGACCGGCTACGCCAAGGAGATGGGCGACGACTACAAGGCGCGCGAGGCCGAGCTCTACGCCGCCCAGTGCCGCGACGTCGACATCGTCATCACCACCGCGCTGATCCCCGGCCGCCCCGCGCCGACGCTGATCACCGCCGAGATGGTGGCGGCCATGAAGCCGGGTTCGGTGATCGTCGACATGGCGGCCGCCAACGGCGGCAACGTCGAGGGCACCGTGAAGGGCGAGCGGACCGTCACCGGGAACGGCGTGACGATCATCGGCTACACCGACCTCGCGGGCCGACTGCCCGCGCAGGCCTCACAGTTGTACGGCACGAACCTGGTGAACCTGCTGAAGCTGATGACCCCGGACAAGGACGCCCGCCTCGTCCTCGACTGGGACGACCCGGTCCAGCGCTCGATCACCGTCGTGCGCGAGGGCGAGTCGGCCTGGCCGCCCCCGCCGGTCCAGGTCTCGGCCGCCCCGGCCCCCGCGCCCGCCGCCCCGGTGGAACCCGCGCCGAAGAAGCCGCCGATGACGGCGGGGCAGAAGTTCGGCGGCGTCACCCTCGGCGCCCTCGCCCTCTTCCTCGCCGCCGCGTTCGCGCCGGCGGCGCTGCTGCCCCACGTGACGGTCTTCGTGCTCGCGATCGTGATCGGCTATTACGTCATCGGCCACGTGCACCACGCCCTGCACACCCCGCTGATGTCGGTGACGAACGCGATCTCCGGGATCATCGTCGTCGGCGCGCTCCTGCAGATCGGCCACACCAGCACGGCGGTCACGGTGCTGTCGTCCGTGGCGATCCTCCTGGCCAGTATCAACGTCTTCGGCGGCTTCGCGGTGACGCGTCGTATGCTCGCCATGTTCAACCGGAGCTGACATGTCTGCGACCATTGCCGCACAGGCGGCGTACCTCGTTGCCGCGCTGCTGTTCATCCTGGCGCTGGCAGGACTCTCCAAGCACGAGACGGCACGGCTCGGCAACGCGTTCGGGATGCTCGGCATGGGCGTCGCGCTCGTCGCGACGGTCGTGCTCGCGGTGGACGGCGACGTCAGCACCGCGGGCCTCGGCCTGATGGGCGTCGCGATGCTGGTCGGCGCCCTGATCGGCCTCCAGCGGGCCCGCGGCGTCGAGATGACCGGGATGCCCGAGCTGATCGCGCTGCTGCACTCCTTCGTCGGTCTGGCCGCCGTCCTGGTCAGCTGGAACGGCTTCCTGAACGTCGAGCACGACCCGGACGGCCACGAGGCGAAGGCCCTGGACGCGCTCGGCACGCTCGGCATCCACCACGCCGAGGTGTTCATCGGCCTGTTCATCGGCGCGGTGACCTTCACCGGCTCCGTCGTGGCGTACCTGAAGCTCTCCGCGAAGATCGACTCCAAGCCGCTGGTGCTCCCGGGCAAGAACGCCCTGAACCTCGGCTCCCTCGCCCTGTTCGTCGCCCTGACGGTGTGGTTCGTGATCACCCCGGAGCTGTGGCTGCTCGTCGTCGTGACGGTCCTGGCGCTCGCCCTCGGCTGGCACCTGGTGGCCTCGATCGGCGGCGGCGACATGCCGGTCGTGGTCTCGATGCTCAACAGCTACTCCGGCTGGGCCGCGGCCGCCTCGGGCTTCCTGCTCGGCAACGACCTGCTGATCATCACCGGCGCCCTCGTCGGTTCGTCTGGCGCCTACCTCAGCTACATCATGTGCAAGGCGATGAACCGCTCCTTCTTCTCGGTCATCGCCGGAGGCTTCGGCATCGAGGCGCCGTCGGGCTCGGACGTCGACTACGGCGAGCACACCGAGATCACCGCCGAGAGCGCCGCCGAACTGCTCGGCTCGGCCCGGTCCGTGGTCATCACGCCCGGGTACGGCATGGCCGTCGCCCAGGCCCAGTACCCGGTCGCGGAGCTCACCTCGAAGCTGCGCGCCAAGGGCGTCGACGTGCGGTTCGGCATCCATCCGGTCGCCGGCCGCCTGCCCGGCCACATGAACGTGCTCCTCGCCGAGGCCAAGGTGCCGTACGACATCGTCCTCGAAATGGACGAGATCAACGACGACTTCGCCGCGACCGACGTCGTCCTCGTGATCGGCGCCAACGACACGGTCAACCCGGCCGGGGCCGAGGACCCGAGCAGCCCGATCGCGGGAATGCCGGTCCTCACCGTCTGGGAGGCCGGCAAGGTCATCGTGTTCAAGCGCTCGATGGCCTCCGGCTACGCGGGCGTGCAGAACCCGCTCTTCTTCAAGGAGAACACCTCGATGCTCTTCGGCGACGCGAAGGCCCGGGTGGAGGACATCGTCGGCGCCCTCTGAGGCACGACGGCGGACGAGGGGAGGGCTTCCCGGCCCGGCGCGGCGGAAGGACGCCCGCGCCGGGCCCGGGAGGCCTTCGGCCGTCACCCCGGGCTACTGTCGCGGGCATGGTCGAACACGATGCTCCCGGCGCCGTCCGCGAGGCCTACGACGCCGTCGCCTCCACGTACGAGGAGATGTTCCGCGACACCCTGCGGGACCGCCCCCTGGACCGTGCGGCCCTGGCCGTCTTCGCCGAGGTCGTACGCGCGGCCGGGGGCGGCCGGGTCGCGGACCTGGGCTGTGGGCCCGGCTACGTCACCGCCCACCTGGACGGCCTGGGGCTGTCGGCGTTCGGGGTCGACGCCTCTCCCGCGATGATCGAACTGGCCCGGCGGGCCCATCCGCACCTGCGGTTCGAGGTGGGCTCGATGGAGGCCCTCGACATCGCCGACGGCACGCTGGACGGCGTGCTCTCGCGGTGGTCCGTCATCCACCTCCCGCCGGACGAACTCCCGCCCGTCCTGGCGGAGTTCCACCGGGTACTGGCACCCGGCGGCCACCTCCTGATCGCCTTCTCGGGGAGCGAGGGCCCCGCACACCCGACGCAGGTCTTCGACCACGCGGTCGCACCGGCCCACCGGTGGTGGCCCGACCACCTCTCCGCGCTGCTGCGCGCGCACGGACTCGCCGAGACGGCCCGGACGGTCCGCCAGCCGGAGCCGACCGACCGGCGGCAGTTCCAGGAGATCCACCTGCTGGCCCGCAAGGCCTGAACGGGAGCCGCCCGGCCGCGCGCTCAGCCGACGAGCGCGAAGTCGCTCTCGGAGCGGGCGCGGGCCAGTTGGCGACGGGCGGCGGCGAGGGCGGCGTCGATGTCGCGGGCGCCGGTGGACGCGCACAGGGTGTGGGTGAGGTCCTCGATCTGCCGCCGGGCCTCGGCCGAGCGGCTCTCGGCGTACAGGCCCCGCAGCACCCCGTACTGCTCGACGAGGCTCTCCAGCACCAGGGGGTGCGCCATCCGCATCGACCGTCTCCTCGTTCCGAAGTCCTGAAGCCCTGTAGTTCTGAAGCTCTGTAGTTCTGAAGTTCCGTACGGGGAACACACGTTCCGTTCCGCGCGTGTGCCCCGAACCGCGCGGCGGAAACCGTCCGGCACGCGCGACGGATCCGTGCCCGCCGTGCGGGTGCTTTTTCTCCCGGGTGGACGAATGCCGCAGGTCATGGCTCGTGCGATGAAACGATTTCGCCCACACGTCCGCATGTGATCGGTTTGCGGAAAAAGCTGGTCTACGGTCGCCCTGCCGCGTGCATTCGCCCGAGCCCCCGCAGGAGTTCCCATGACCGTCTCCACGGAGCCGCCCGCCCTCGCCCCCGTGAAGGGGAAGAGCCGGGGGAAGGCCGTCGTGGACTGGCTGACGACGACCGACCACAAGAAGATCGGGCACCTCTACCTGATCACGTCGTTCGTGTTCTTCCTGCTGGGAGGCCTGCTGGCCCTCGTGCTCCGGGCCGAGCTGGCGCGGCCGGGGCTGCAGATCGTCTCGCCCGAGCAGTACAACCAGATCTTCACCCTGCACGGGACGGTGATGCTGCTGCTGTTCGCCACCCCCACCTTCGCCGGTTTCGCCAACGCGATCATGCCCCTGCAGATCGGCTCGCCCGACGTCGCCTTCCCCCGCCTCAACATGTTCTCGTACTGGCTCTTCCTCTTCGGCGGCGTCATCGTCTTCGCGGGAATCCTCACCCCCCAGGGCACCGCGGACTTCGGCTGGACCGCCTACACGCCCCTCAGCGGCGCGGAACACACGCCCTACGTGGGCGGCGACCTGTGGATCATGGGGCTCGCGCTCGCCGGCTTCGGCACGATCCTCGGCGCGGTCAACTTCATCACCACGATCATCGGGATGCGCGCACCCGGCATGACGATGTTCCGGATGTCGATCTTCACCTGGAACGTCCTGCTGACCTCGGTGCTCGTCCTCTTCGCCTTCCCCGTCCTGGCCGCCGCCCTGTTCGCCCTGGAGGCGGACCGCCGGTTCGGGTCCCACGTCTTCGACCCGGCCAACGGCGGGGCGCTTTTGTGGCAGCACCTCTTCTGGTTCTTCGGGCACCCCGAGGTCTACATCATCGCGCTGCCGTTCTTCGGCATCGTCACCGAGATCTTCCCGGTCTTCTCCCGGAAGCCGATCTTCGGTTACGTGGGGCTCGTCGGCGCCACCATCGCGATCGCCGGCCTCTCGGTGATGGTGTGGGCGCACCACATGTTCGCCACCGGGGCGGTGCTGCTGCCGTTCTTCTCCTTCATGACCTTCCTCATCGCGGTCCCGACCGGGGTGAAGTTCTTCAACTGGATCGGCACGATGTGGAACGGGTCGCTCTCCTTCGAGACGCCCATGCTGTGGTCGATCGGCTTCCTGGTCACCTTCCTGTTCGGCGGTCTGACCGGCATCATCCTCGCCTCGCCGCCGATGGACTTCCACGTCACGGACAGCTATTTCGTCGTCGCCCACTTCCATTACGTGGTCTTCGGCACGGTCGTCTTCGCGATGTTCGCCGGCTTCTACTTCTGGTGGCCCAAGATGACCGGGAAGATGCTCGACGAGCGCCTGGGCAAGGTCCATTTCTGGACCCTTTTCGTCGGTTTCCACGGCACTTTCCTCGTCCAGCACTGGCTCGGTGCCGAAGGAATGCCGAGGCGTTACGCCGACTACCTGTCGGCCGACGGGTTCACCGCCCTGAACACGGTCTCCTCCATCAGCGCGTTCCTGCTCGGGGCGTCCACCCTGCCGTTCTTCTACAACGTCTGGGTGACCGCCAAGACCGCCCCGCGCGTCACGGTCGACGACCCGTGGGGCTTCGGGCGCTCCCTGGAGTGGGTCACCTCCTGCCCGCCGCCCCGGCACAACTTCGTCACCCTCCCGCGCATCCGCTCCGAGTCCCCGGCCTTCGACCTCAACCACCCGGTCGTCGCGGGCCTGGACCAGGGCAAGGACCACAAGCGGGACGTGCTCGACGACTCCGGCGCCGCCACCCACGACGGCCCCGACGCGGGCCGGGACACCTGACCGCGTACGGCTCCACCGGCTCCTGCGGCCCGTCCGGCGGATCGGGGCCGGACGCAGAACCTAGGCGGCGGCCCGGCGGCAGTGCAGGAAGACGTGCGGCTCCGGTCCGGCGTCCGGGTGGGCCGGAGTGAACAGCGTCTCCTCGCGCTCCAGCACGTCGAGACCGGCCTCCTCGGCGACGGCGGCGAGGTCCGCAGCGGCGAAGCTGGTCACGCGCACGGGCTGCCCCATGAAGACGGCGTCCACGCCCTCCACGTCCAGCGGCACGGTGGCCAGGACCAGATGACCGCCCGGCCGCAGCGCCCGGACCAGCCGCCGCACCGTATCCGCTTGCTCACGCCGGTCCAGCTGGAGCAGGGAGAAGTACACGCAGACCGCGTCGAACGAGGCGTCGTCGAGCGGCAGTTCGCGGACGTCGGCGCACCGGAAGGAGGCGGCCGGCACCTGCCGGGTCGCCAGCTCGACCATGACGGGGGAGACGTCGACGCCCAGCACCTCGTGCCCGGCGCCCGCGAGCGCCTCGGCGGTGGGCCGGCCCGTGCCGCTGCCCACGTCCAGCACGCGGCTGCCGGGCGCGAGCCGCCCGAGCAGCCACTCCAGCGAGCGCCGGTGCGCCCCGGAGCCTGCGAACGCCTTCTCGTACGACGCTCCCAGCGCGTCGAACACGGCTGCGGCGGGCGGTCGTCGCTGCTCGTCGGTCACGGGGGTCCCTCCAGTCGGGCGATCCGGTGCCGTGGCATCGTTCCACCGGCGGGAAGCCACCCACAAGAGCCCCCGCGAGCGACCGCGCGCTCAGCCCTCGGGGCGGAGCAGACCGCGCTCGTACGCCTTCAGCAGCCGCTGGGGGACCCGGTGGACGGTCCCGTCGATCGTGACCGGCACGAGCTGCGAGGCGGTCGCCTTCCACTGGGCCCGGCGGTGGCGGGTGTTGCTGCGGGAGGTCTTGCGCTTGGGAACGGCCATGGTCGGCTCCTGGAGTGAGGGCGAGAAGGGAGTGAGGGGGGAGAAAGGGGCGGGGAAGAGGCTAGGTGGAAATGGGTGCCATTTTCAAATCAATGCCTCCCGACCGGCCCGGCCGCGCGGAACGGCGCGGCCGGGCCGGCATCGGCGGCTACCAGGACGACTTGGTCACCCCGGGCAGGAAGCCCGCGTGCGCCTGCTGCCGGGTTCGTACGCGGGAGAGGCCGAACGTGCGCAGGTAGCCCCGGGGGCGCCCGTCCACGCTGTCACGGTTCCGCACCCGGGTGGCGCTGGCGTCGCGCGGCTGCCGGCGCAACTCGGCCTGTGCGGCCTCCCGTTCCGCCGGGGCGGTGGACGGGCGGCGGATGATCTCCTTGAGCTCGGCCCGCCGGGCGGCGTACCGCTCGACGACCTCCTTGCGGTGCTCGTTCCGTGCGATCTTGCTCTTCTTCGCCATCAGACCTTCCCTCCCCGCGCCCGGATCCGGGCCACGGCCGCCTCGACGCCGATCGCGTCCACCGTCTTGATCGCCCTGGCGCTCAGGGTGAGGCGGACGTGGCGCCCCTCGCTGGGCAGCCAGTAGCGCTTGCGCTGGATGTTCGGGTCGAAGCGGCGCGAGCTGCGCCGGTGCGAGTGGGAGATCGTGTTGCCGAATCCCGGCTTGGCGCCGGTCAGTTGGCAGTGGGCGGACATCGGTGGGTCACCTCTCGGGGGCGGGGTCGTGGCTGGACGGTTTTCGATAATGAAAACCGTTGTCATATACTAGCCCCATGGCACGCAACGAGATCCGCCCCGTCATCAAGCTCCGCTCCACCGCGGGCACCGGGTTCACCTATGTGACCCGCAAGAACCGCCGCAACGACCCCGACCGCATGGTGCTGCGCAAGTACGACCCCGTCGCCCGCCGGCACGTCGACTTCCGCGAAGAGCGCTGAGCCCACCCCCGTCCCCCAGCACTGAAAGGCCCCGGCCATGAAGCCCGGCATCCACCCCGCCTACGGCCCCGTCGTCTTCCGCGACTCCGCCTCCGGCACCGCCTTCCTCACCCGCTCCACCATCACCAGCGACAAGACCGTCGACTGGGAGGACGGGAACACCTACCCGCTCGTCGACGTCGAGATCTCCTCGGCGAGCCACCCCTTCTACACCGGCACCGCCCGCGTCCTCGACACCGCCGGTCGCGTCGAGCGCTTCGAGCGCCGTTACGGAGCCCGCTGATGGAGCACGTGCGCGAACTCCCCGTCGTGATCGTCGCCGGACTCCACGCGGAGGCCCGGAAGGAGGTCGTCGACCGCCTCCTGCGGGCCGTCCCGGGGAGCGTGGCGCTCCACCACGACCTCGCCTCGGCTCCCGACGGCACCGTGCTCCGGCTCGTCCGGGACGCCTCGGGGCCCGTCTCCCGGGGCGAGACGCCGCTGGTCAACGACTGCGCGTGCTGCGCGCTGCGCGAGGACCTCGTCCCCGAGCTGGAACGCCTCGCGGACGACGGCCTCACCCGTCTCGCGGTGGTCGAGCTGTGGGACTCGGTCGAGCCCAAGGCCATGGCCGAGGTGATCGCCGGACACGGCGGGGACCGTCTGGCCGTGACGGGCGTGATCACCGCCGTGGACCCGGCGCTCGTCCTGCCCTACCTCGCCAACGGCGACGACCTCGCGGAGGCGGGGCTCGCCGCCGCCCCCACCGACCGGCGGACCGTCGGCGACACCTGGGCCCGCCAGCTGGAGTACGCCCCCGTCCTCGCCGTGGTCGACAGCGCGGAGGCGGACGACGAGGACCACGCGCTCCTCGCCCAGCTGCACCCCACCGCCCGCCGCGTGCCGGCCGCCTCGGCCGACCTCGCCCGGGCCGCGTTCGCGGGCTTCGACGTCGAGGCCGCGGCGGCCGCCCAGCACCCCGCGTGCGCGCTCCTGCCCCAGGACGCCGACGAGGCCGGCGTGACCACCTTCGTCTGGCACCGGCGGCGGCCGTTCCACCCCGAGCGCCTCTACCAGGCCCTGGAGGACCTGTGCTGCGCGGCGGCCCGCAGCCGGGGCCGGTTCTGGCTCGCCGACCGCCCGGACACGCTGCTCGCCTGGGACGCGGCCGGCGGGGCGCTGTGCGTGGAGAGCGCCGGGCCCTGGCTCGCCTCGCTGCCGGACGCGGCCTGGGAGATGGTCCCGCCCGTGTGCCGGGCGGCCGCCGCGCTCGACTGGCACGCCGAGCACGGCGACTGCTGCCAGCACCTCGTCTTCACCTCGCCCGGCCTCGACCGGGACGGCCTCGAACGGCTCCTCGACTCCTGCCTGCTGACCGACGCGGAGTACGCGTCGGGGCCGGAGGCCTGGAAGCGCCTGCCCGCGGCCTTCGCCCCGCTTCTCGACGCCGCCTGACCCCGCCGTACGACACGCACGACACGCCCACCGAAGGAGAAACCCCCGTGGCCCGACGCCCCGAGCCCCGCAAGCCCGCCAAGTCCCGCCCCAACCCGCTGGACGCGGCCGGGATCACGTACATCGACTACAAGGACACCGACCTGCTGCGCAGGTTCCTCTCCGACCGGGGCAAGATCCGCAGCCGGCGCGTCACCCGGGTGACCGCCCAGCAGCAGCGGGCCCTCGCCGCCGCGATCAAGAACGCCCGCGAGATGGCCCTCCTGCCGTACGCGAGCCGCTGACGCCCGTCGCGGCCGGACCCGCTCACCCCCCGGAGGGGAAGCGGTCCGGCGCGAGCGCGGTGAGCAGGGAGTCCAGGGCGAGTTCGGTCGACACGGCCATGTCCACCGAGTCGGGGTCGAGGAGCCACTGGACCTGGAGGCCGTCCATGACGGCGATGATCGCGCTCGCGGCCGGCTCGACGCGGACGTCGTCGGCGGCGAGGCCGCCCGCCTCGCGCAGCGCGTCGGCCACGAAGGCGCGCAGCCCGGTGTAGCGGTCGCGGAAGTAGGACTGCGCGGGGTGGTTGTCGGTGACCGACTCGGCCGAGAGCACCGCGTACAGGCGCACGATGCCCTCGCGCTCGGCGTTGCGGGCGGCGGTGTCGACGAGGTGGCGCAGGAACTCCGTCCCGCGCGGCCGGTCGGGCCCGAGCTGCTCGATGTCGGACTGGTCGCGGAGCTCCAGGACGCTGGTGAGCAGCTGGGCCTTGGTCCGGAAGTAGTGCAGGACCCCGGCCTGGGTGAGACCGGCGCGGTCGGCGATCGCCTGGAGCGGCGCGTTGTGGTAGCCGCGGGCGGCGAACGTGTCCATCGCGATGTGCAGGATGTCCTGCCGGCGCTGCTTGGCCTCCGCGCTGCGGGGCGTACGGGGCGGACGCTTCGTCTTGCCTACCGGGTGGTTGCTCACGCGCGTCAGCATAGGCGTCCCCGGAGGCGTGTGGGCCGCATCACTTACTAAGTACTTAGCGGGTGTGCTTTCATGTGGCCGTCATCACGACGCGTCCCCCTCGTCACCACCACACGCCGTCGTCGCCACCGCACGCCGCCACCGCCACACGCCGTCGTCACGACGACCTGCCGTCGTCACGGCCGGAGGGAAGCCCATGTCTGCCCCGTCGCCCGCACTTCCCGCCTCCCCGGCCCGGCCGGAGGCGGCGGACGAGAGCCGCTGGGCCGCGCTGATCGGGGACCTCGACCTGACGGCCAAGGTGCGGCTGCTGACCGGGGCGTCCCTGTGGACGCTGCACGGCGAGCCGCGCCTCGGACTCCACCCCGTGACCACGTCCGACGGACCGCAGGGCGTCCGGGGGACCGGCGACGTGCCCGGCGAAACGGGCCTCCTCGCCCCCGCCCCGAGCGCCACCGGAGCCACCTGGGACACGGAGCTCGCCGAGCGCCTCGGACGCGTCTTCGCCGCCGAGGCCCGCCGGAAGAACGTGGACGTCGTCCTGGCCCCGCTGGTCAACCTCCAGCGCACCCCGGTCGCCGGCCGCCACTTCGAGTGCCTCTCGGAGGACCCCCTCCTGTCCGGCGCGCTCGGCGCCGCGCTCGTGCGGGGCCTCCAGGACGAGGGCGTCGCCGCCTGCCTGAAGCACTTCGTCGCGAACGACTCCGAGACGGACCGGACCCGCTACCGCGCCAGGATCGACCCCCGTACCCTCCGCGAGGTCTACCTCGCCCCGTTCGAGCGGATCCTCGCCGAGACCGGACCGTGGAGCGTGATGGGCGCGTACTCGGGCCTGGACGACGGCACCGAGTCGGCGCCGGTCCTCGAACACCGGCGGATCCTGCGGGGCGTGCTGAAGGACGAGTGGGGCTACGACGGGGTCGTGATCAGCGACTGGGCCGCCACCCGGACGACCGCCGCCACCGCCCTCGCCGGCCTCGACCTGGTGATGCCCGGCCCCGAAGGACCCTGGGGCGACGCCCTCGTCGAGGCCGTCCGCTGCGGCGAGGTGGACGAGGCGGTCGTCGACGACAAGGTCCTGCGGCTGATGCGGCTCGCCGCCCGCGTCGGCAAGCTGACCGAGCCCTGGACGCCCGGCGGGCAGCCCCCGCCGCTCCCGGCCGCGCCCGCGCCCGCACCGGTCGGCGAGGCGGACTTCGCCGTACTGCGCGAGGTCCTCACCCGGGGCACCGTCCTGCTGCGCGACGAGCGGGCCCTGCTGCCCCTGGACGCGCACCGGCTGGGCAGCGTGGCGCTGATCGGGCCGAACGCCGTCGAGCCCTACCTCCAGGGCGGCGGCAGCGCCTACGTCCCCGCCGTCCGCACGGTCGGGTACGCCGAGGGGCTGCGGGCCGCCCTGCCGGACGGGGTCGCGCTGACCGTGCACCGCGGCGGCTCGTCCCGGCGGCACGCCCCCTTCGTCGACCCCGCCCTCCTCACCGGGATGCGCGCCGTGTACCTGGACGGGAACGGCACGCCGCTGGGCGAGGAGGTCCGTCGCACCGGCGACTGGGGGGCCTTCGGCGTACCGGACGGAACCGCCGACGTGGTCCTCACCGGCCGCGTCACCCTCGCCGAACCGGGCGACCACCTCCTGGAGTTCGGCTGCGCCGGACGCTTCACGGTCGCCCTCGACGGCGCGCCCGTCCACACCGGCGAGGACGACCGGGGCGTCGAACTGATCCTGGAGTCGAGCCACAACCACCCGGCGACCCACCGCCACACCGTCCGCGTGGACGCCGACCCCGTCCACCTGGACCTCAGGATCGACCTCCGGGTCGTCGACGCCGACTCCTACGGCCGCTTCGTCACCGCCCACGTACGCCACCGGCCGCCCGGCCCGGGCGTCGACGACGAGATCGCCGAGGCCGTCGCGGCGGCCCGCGCGGCCGACGTCGCCGTGGTGGTCGTCGGCACCAACGAGGAGGTCGAGTCCGAGGGCTGGGACCGCCCCGACCTGGAGCTGACCCCGCAGCAGCACCGGCTCGTGCGCGCCGTCGCCGCGGCCAACCCCCGTACCGTGGTGGTCGTCAACGCCGGAGCGCCGGTCCTGCTGCCCTGGGCCGACGAGGTCCCCGCCCTGCTCTGGGCGTGGCTGCCCGGCCAGGAGGCGGGACACGCCCTCGCCGACGTCCTGTTCGGCCGGGCCGAACCCTCCGGCCGCCTGCCGTGGACCCTGCCCGCCCGCGCCGGGGACGTCCCGGTCCCCGACGCCCTCCCCGCCGACGGCGTCCTCGACTACCGCGAAGGGCTCCACATCGGCCACCGCGGCTACGACCGCGCCGGGACCGAGCCCGCCTTCCCCTTCGGCCACGGACTCGGCTGGACCACCTGGTCCTACGACCGCGCCGAGGCCCGCGAACCCTCCGCCCCCGCCGGTTCCCCCGTCCTCGCGGGCGGGGACGGGCCCCGGATCGCGGTGACCCTCACCAACACCGGCCCCCGGACCGGACGGGAGGTCGTCCAGGCGTACCTGGAGGCCCCCGACGGCGAGCCCGGCGAGCCCGTCCGCGTCCTGGCGGGGTTCGCCGTCGCCGAGGTCCCGGCGGGCGGCACCGCGACGGTCGTCCTGACCCTGCCCCGGCGGATCTTCCAGACCTGGGACGAGCGGCACCGCGCCTGGCGCCCGCCCGCCGGACGCCGCCGCTTGCGCGTCGGCCGCTCCAGCCGCGACCTGCGACTGACACTCGACCTGGACCTGGACCTGGACCTGGACCTGGACCTGGACCTGGACCTGGGCCTCGGCCTCGGCCCGGACCCGGATACCGACCTCGACTGACGCTCCCCGCCCCGCCGTTCACCGGGCGCGGTGGGCCACGTTCCGCACGGACGCACCACCCCCTCGTGTCAGGTCATCCCCACCGAAGGAGAGCCGCACCGTGTCCCACCGAACGACCGCACGGGCCCGCGCAGCGGGCGCCGCACTCGTCCTCGCCGTCGCCTGTCTCGGCGCCTCCGGCACCGGCAGCGCCCAGGCCGCCGACCCCACCGCCCAGGTCTGGGTCACCACCCCGGACGGAACCAGGAAGCTCGCCGCCGAGACCGTCCCCTTCACCGGCACGGTCCAGCCCGTCGACATCCGCGTCGACGCCGGCAGCAGGGGACAGCGGTTCACCGGCGCCGGCGCCTCCGTCACCGAGGCCTCCGCCCACCTCGTCCAGGGCCTGCCCGCCGACAAGCGGGCCGACCTGATGAAGTCGCTCTTCTCCCCGAGCGAGGGCATCGGACTGAACTACCTCCGCCAGCCCCTGGGCAGCACCGACTTCAACTCCGGCGGCTTCTACACGTACGAGGACACCAAGGGCTCCTTCTCGATCGCCCGCGACCAGGAGAAGATCATCCCGGTCGTCAAGCAGGCGACCGCCCTCAACCCCTCGATCCGCTTCATGGGTTCGCCCTGGTCGCCGCCCGCCTGGATGAAGACCGGCAACTCGCTCAACGGCGGCGGCCTGAGGACCGACCAGTACCAGGCGTACGCCGACTACCTGGTCAAGGCGATCAAGGCGTACGGGCAGCAGGGCATCGCGCTCACCGACCTCACGGTCCAGAACGAGCCCGAGTTCGCGACCAGTTACCCCTCCATGGCGATGACCTCGGCCGAACAGGCCGCGTTCCTCAAGGTCCTCGACCGGACCCTCACCGCCGCCGGGCTGCCGACCAACGTCCTCGCCTACGACCACAACTGGGACCACCCGAACTACCCCCTGGAGGTCTTCGCCGCCACACAGGGGATCCAGCGCGTCATCGGGGCGGCCTTCCACTGCTACGGCGGGGCCCCCGCCGCCCAGCAGCAGGTCGTCGACGCCGGGAAGCGGGTCTTCTTCACCGAGTGTTCCGGCACCGACAGCGCCGACCCGGCCGCCACCTTCGGCGACACCCTGCGCTGGCACGCCGAGAACCTCGTCGTGCAGAACATGCGCAACGGCGGCGAGACCGTCGTCAACTGGAACCTCGCGCTCGACCGGAACGGCGGCCCCCACCAGGGCCACTGCACCACCCGCTGCAACGGCGTCGTCGAGATCGCGAACGGCACCGTCACCCGCAACGCCGAGTACTACGTCCTCGGCCACGTCACCAAGTTCGTCAAGCCCGGCGCCACCCGGATCGGCTCCACCAGCCAGGGTGCCGGAGGCGTGCGGAACGTCGCCTTCCAGAACCCCGACGGCTCCTTCGCCGCCTACGTCGTCAACACCGCGGGGAGCGCCCAGCGCTTCTCCCTGACCGAGGGCGGCAAGACCCTCGCGTACACCCTCCCGGCCGGTGCCGTGGCGACCGTCGTCTGGACCGGCGGCGGCAGCGCTCCCGGCGGTCCGGTCGACCCGGCTGCCTGGTACCGCGTCGCGAACGCCCACAGCGGCGCCTGCCTGGACGCCGCCGACTGGGGCACCGCCGACGGGACCGCCCTCCAGCAGTGGAGCTGCGGCACGGGCGCCAACCAGAAGTGGCAGTTCCGCCCCACGAGCGACGGCCACTACCAGGTCGTCAACCAGTTCAACTCCCGCGTCTGGGACGTCGACGGCGGCTCCGGCGCCACCGCCGCGGGCGTCAGGGTCCACCTGTGGAGCTACGTGGGCGGCACCAACCAGCAGTGGCGCCCCGAGGCCACCGGCACCGCCGGCCAGTACCGCTTCGTCGCCCGCCACAGCGCCAAGTGCCTCGCCGTCGACAACGCCTCGACCGCCGACGGAGCCCGGCTGTCCCAGCGGGACTGCGACGGTTCGGCCGCCCAGCGGTTCGCCCTGACGGGCTGACCCCCTCCGGAACCACCGCTCCTTTCCTCGTTTCCCCCTCCCCGGAACCGGCCGTGGCGAGAAACTGTCCCTGTGGAGGAGGGTCGCCACGGCGCCGGGGAGGGGACGGGGATGAGCGCATGGGTGGTCCCGGGGTACACGGAGACCCGGGAACTGGGGGCGGGTGCCAGCGGTCGCGTGGTGCTGGCCGCGCACGACGCGACCGGAACGCCGGTGGCCGTGAAGTACCTGGGGGAGCGGCTCCGCTCGGACCGGGCGTTCGTCCGCGCCTTCCGGTCCGAGGCCCGGCTGCTCGGCGCCCTGGACACCCCGTACGTCGTGGGGTTCTACGAGTACGTCGAGGCGCCGGAGGGCGCGGCCATCGTGATGGAACTGGTGGACGGCGTCGCGCTGCGCGCCCTCCTCGCCCGGGAGGGCTCGACCGGCCCCGAGGCCGCCCTCGTGGTGCTCAAGGGGTCGCTCCTGGGCCTGGCCGCCGCCCACCGGGCGGGCGTCGTGCACCGCGACTACAAGCCCGAGAACGTCCTGGTCGCCGCCGACGGCTCGTCCAAGCTGGTCGACTTCGGCATCGCGACCGGCCGCGACAGCAGCCCCGGTGTCGCCGGGACGCCCGCCTACATGGCACCCGAGCAGTGGAACGGCGCCCCCGCCTCCCCGGCGGCCGACGTCTACGCGGCGACCGCGACCTTCTTCGAGTGCCTGACCGGGCGCAAGCCCTTCACCGGCGACAACTTCGCCGAACTCGCCCTCCAGCACCTGGAGGCGCCCGTCCCCGACGCGGAGGCTCCGGAGCCGCTGCGCCCGCTCATCCGCCGGGGCCTCGCCAAGGCCCCGCACGAACGCCCCGAGAACGCGGACGCGTTCGTCGGCGAACTGGAGTCGGCCGCCACGGCCGCGTACGGCCCGGACTGGGAGGAGCGGGGCCGGGGCCGCCTCGCGGCCCTCGCCGCGCTCCTGCCGCTGCTCTTCCCCTCCTCCGGAGGTACGGCCCAGGGCACGACCGCGCTCGCCACGACCACCCTGCCCCGGCCGCCCGCGCCGCGACCCCGCCGCCGCTTCCCCCGAGGCCTGCCCGCCGGGGCGGCCGCGCTCGTCCTGGCCCTGCTGCTCGCCCTCGCCGCACGGGCCGGGGGAGGGGAGCCGGACGGAGACCGGGCCGCACAGGCCTTCGCGACGACGGACACCGCGTCGACCGCGCCCCCGCCGGATCCGCTTACGTCCCCCACTCCTTCCTCCGGGGCCACGTCCACACCCGCGCCCACGCCGACGGATCCCGAACCCTCCGTCACCTCGGACACGCCCTCCCCGACGGACGGCACACCGACCGCGACGCCCACCTCCACGGTCCCGGCCACTCCCACCGCCCCCACCGATCCGACCGCCCCGACCCCTCCGACCCCGGAACCTCCGTCGACGCCGCCGACCACGCCCCCCACCACCCCGCCGACCACGCCCCCGACGACGCCGCCCGTCTCCGTGACGGCCGTCTCCGTCACGAGCCTGCGGCAGACCGGGCCCGTGACCGCCGAGGCCACCGTCGAGATCACGACCGACGGCACGGGACCGGTGACGCTCCTCGTCGAGTGGTCCACCGGCGACGAGAAGGGGTCGCCCGGCGCGCCGGACGGCTCCGAGACCTTCCGGCGCGAGGGGGACACCCACTACGTCCTCACGCTCCCGCACTCCTTCCGGGGCTCCGGCTGCTACTGGGGAGCGCGCGCGACCACCGACCCGGCCGCCGGAAACGGCGGCTCCCTCCAGCAGGTCTTCGTCCGACGGTGCGTGATCGCGTGAACGACGACGACTACAGCGCCACCGCACTCGGCAGCCACTGGTTCCAGGGCCCCGACCCGGAGCCCGACCGGCGGGAGGGCGACGTCCTGCGCTTCGGACCGGGGGTGACCGCGGCCGCCGCCCACCGCGCCGGGAACACCCCCACGGCGGTCGAGATCTGGCACGGCACCCTGCCCGGCACCCCGCCGCCGCGCCCGGCCCGCCCCCGGCGGCCGCGCCGCCACGCGCTCGCCGCGCTGGTCCTCGTCGCCGTCCTGGCCTTCCTCGCGTGGCGGGAGTACGGCCCCCGGGCGGCGGTGCGGGACGTCGCGGTCGCCGCTCCCGGGCCGCTCGGCTGCGACGGCACGGCGGACGTCGTGGGCGTCGTGCGCACCGACGGCCGGCCCGGCACCCTGACGTACCACTGGGAACGCAGCGACGGCACCCGGTCGGCGCCCCTGCGCGAGACCCTGGCCCGGGGACAGGAGGAGGCCCGGCTCCACCTCCTCTGGACCTTCCACGGACCCGGCACCCACCGGGCCGTGGCGCGCCTGGTGATCACGTCGCCCGCCGCCCGCACGGCCGAGGGGACCTTCACGTACCGCTGCGGGTGAGCGGACCCCCGCGGGTGGGCGAGCCCTTGCGGGTGGGGGCCGCTCCCCGGCCCGGGGCGAGGGCGGCGAACCGCCTCTCGGTGTCGGCGAGCAGCCGCCCGCGCTGCTCCGGGGTCCTCCCCGCGACGCGGTCGAAGTTGATCCACCGCAGGTTCCGGACGCCGATCTTGCCGAAGGTGCCCTTGAAGAGGATCTTGGTCAGCGGGTCGCGGTACCACCAGCGGTAGGCCTTGTCCGGGGTGGTCATGACGGACAGGACGGTGACCCCGCCGAGGCGCGGCATCAGGTTGTGGAAGGGATTGCCCCGGGCGCCGGGCCGTTCGGCGAAGACCACACCCTTGGTGAGCACCCGGTCGAGGAAGCCCTTGGTGGCCGCCGGCATCGCCTCCCACCACACCGGGAAGGCGAACACCAGGTGGTCGGCGGCCAGCAGCCGCCGCTGGTAGTCGCCCACCAAGGGGTCGGCCACGGCGCCCTGCCGCCAGGCGACGAGGTCCTCCCGGGTCATCGCGGGCGAGAACCCGTCGGCGGCCAGGTCGATGACGTCCACCTCGTGTCCGGCCGCGGTGGCGCCCCGGACGGCGGCCGCGGCGACGGCGGCGGTGAAGCTGCGCCGGTGCGGCACGTTGTCGGCCGAGGCGAGGGTGTAGGGGTGGTCGAGGACCAGCAGGACGCGCACGGGGACTCCCGGAGGACGAAGGACCGTTTCGAAGGCAACGGTTGCAGTCCAAACGGTTGTCTGTCAAACGTATGGGCTACCCTGACCCCATGGACAACCAGCCGCCGCTCCCCGACGACCTGGCCACCTTCTGGTACCTCACCCGCCGGGTCGCGGGACTGATGGACCGCAACGGAGAGGCCCTGTTCCAAAAGGAGTTGGGCATCTCCCTGGCGCAGTTCCTCGTGCTCTCCGTCATCGACGCCCACCCCGGGACGCTCAACCAGCAGCAGGTCGCCGACCGGCTCGGCCTGACCAAGGGCACCGTCAGCCGCCAGATCGACCACGCCGTCTCCGCCGGTCTCGTGGAGGTCCGGCCCTCCCCGCACAGCCGCCGCGAGAACGCGGTCCGCCTCACCCCGGCCGGCACCGACCTGGTGCGGCGCGGCGACGTGGCGTTCGACCGGGAGCGCGAGGGCGTCCTGCCGCTCGTCGACCCCGACGACCTGCGCGCCGCCGTCCGCGTCCTCGCCCGCATGAACGACGCGCTCGGCGCGTACCGCTGAGTCCCGGCCCCGGTCGCGCGGATATCGTCGGCCCCGCGCGGCGCGGACGTTCGAATCCGGCCGCCGCCCCGCTCTCCCCCCGTCGTCCGAAAGGCATCCCCATGACCCAGCAGGCCTCCTCCCCCGACGTGCGCCGGGTGGACGCCCGGCACCGCTACGAGATCCTCGTCGACGGCGAGCGCGCCGGCCTGACGGCCTACCGCGACCGCGACGACCGGCGGGTCTTCTTCCACACCGAGGTCGACGACGCCTACGCCGGGCAGGGCCTGGCCGGGATCCTCGTCGAGCGGGCCCTCGACGACGTGCGCGCCTCCGGCCTGCGCTTCGTCCCCGTCTGCCCGTACGTGGCGAAGTTCCTGAAGAAGCACGAGGAGTTCGCCGACCTCGCCGACCCGGTCACCCCCGAGGTCCTCCAGTGGCTGGACGCCCAGCTGGGACGCTGACCCCGACCATTGGCCGACACGCGAACAGATGGCGCGAAAACCTGTGTTCGGGTCGGTAAACCCCGTTCGGATCAAGATCACTGCATGGAGGTAAAGGCCCCGTTCTCATGGGGCGAGGCGGGTGCGACGGCCGTTACTGTTCCCCCGGATCCGGGCGAACCGCCGGGTCTTCGCACCCCGTTTCTCCTTTCGGCGATGTGCCGCGCCCAGGCGCCGGTCACCGCCTTCGTGGAAGAGAGCTCGCCCGATGACCGTTGACGACCGCCCGGACGTGCGGCCCGAGCCGCCCAGGCAGTCCAGTCTCAGCACCTCGGCCGCCCGCAGGCTCGCCCACACGGCCAAGTCCGCCCCGCAGATGCAGGAGATCACCTCCCGCTGGCTGCTGCGGATGCTCCCCTGGGTGGACGTCAAGGGCGGCGCCTACCGGGTGAACCGCCGCCTCAGCCACACCGTCGGCGACGGCCGCGTCGAGTTCGTCCAGGACGGCGCCCGCGTCCGCGTCATCCCGCGCGAACTCGGCGAACTGGCCCTGCTGCGCGGCTTCGACGACGAGCAGGTCCTCACCGCGCTCGCCGCCCGCTGCGTCCAGCGCGACTTCCGTCCCGGAGAGGTGCTGGTCCGGCGCGGCGAGCCCGCCGAGGGGATCCACCTGATCGCCCACGGCCGGATCGGCCAGACCTCCGCCGGCAAGTACGGCGGCGAGGACCCCGTCGCCGTCCTCGCCGACGGCGACCACTTCGGCGAGGGCGCCCTCCTCGACGCCGACGCCGCCTGGGACCGCACCGCCACCGCCGAGACCTCCGGCACCCTGCTCACCCTCTCCCGCGCCGACTTCGCCGCCGTACGGGACTCGTCCCCCGGACTCCAGGAGCACGTACGGGAGTTCGGCGCCCGGGCGCACCTGCCGCGGAACAAGTACGGCGAGGCCGCGATCCCGATGTCGTCCGGGCACACGGGCGAGGTCCCGCTTCCGGGCGCCTTCGTCGACTACGAGCCCGCGCCGCGCGAGTACGAACTCTCCGTCGCCCAGACCGTCCTCAAGGTCCACACCCGCGTCGCCGACCTCTACAACGGCCCGATGCACCAGACCGAGGAACAGCTCCGGCTCACCGTCGAGGCGCTGCGCGAGCGCCAGGAGCACGAGCTGATCAACAACCGGGAGTTCGGCCTGCTCCACAACGCCGACTTCAAGCAGCGGATCCAGCCGCACTCCGGCCCGCCCACCCCGGACGACCTCGACGAACTGCTCTGCCGCCGCCGGGGCACCAAGCTCTTCCTCGCCCACCCCCGGACGATCGCGGCGATCGGACGCGAGCTCAACGCCCGGGGCATCTACCCGGACCACGTCGACCTCGAAGGAGAGCGGGTCCAGGCCTGGCGCGGGGTCCCGATCCTGCCCTGCGACAAGATCCCCGTCAGCGCGGAGCAGACCAGCTCGATCCTCGCCATGCGCCTCGGCGAGGACAACCAGGGCGTCGTCGGCCTGCGCCAGACCGGCCTGCCGGAGGAGTACGAACCGGGCCTCTCGGTCCGCTTCACGGGCCTCGACGAGAAGGCGATCGCCTCCTACCTGGTCACCACCTACTACTCCGCCGCCGTCCTGGTGCCCAACGCGCTCGGCGTCCTGGAGAACGTACAGATCGCCCGCAGGCGCTAGCGCCCGGACGACCCCGGCCCCGTTCAGCACATCCCCTTCAGCACACCCCCCTCAGCACATCCCGTTCAGCACGGCCCGGAGTCCCCGGGCCGGGCGGGCGCGCCCGGAAACGGGCGGTCCGCCCACCCCTCCAAGGAGTCACGGATGCCCGAACCCGGGCCTTCCCCCCTGCGGTCGGGCCTGCCCACCGCCGCCTCCCACGCCCTCACCCTGCCGACCGCCCCCGCCGCCCCCGCCGCTCCCGAGGCCGTCCCGGCCGTCCCGCCCCGGCCCGACCTCGAACGGATCCTGCGCGGCCCCAGCGGCCTGGGCACGGCGGGCCTCTCCCTGGTCCCGCGCGCGGACCCCCCCGCACCTCCTGCGGCAGAAGAACCGCCGGAGGAGCACGCGGAGGGCCGTCCGATCCCCGGCCTCTACTTCCACCCGGTGCCGGAGCCCGACCCCGCGCGCGTGGCGGAGGTCAGCCGCCGGATCAAGGAGTGGGCGGTGGACGAGGTCGACCTGTTCCCCGACGACTGGGAAGGACAGTTCGACGGCTTCCTCGTCGGCCGCTACATGGTCGCCTGCCACCCCGACGCCCCGACCGTCGACCACCTGATGGTCGCCACCCGGCTGATGGTCGCCGAGAACGCGGTCGACGACTGCTACTGCGAGGACCACGGCGGTTCCCCCGTCGGCCTCGGCGGCCGCCTCCTCCTCGCCCACACCGCCCTCGACCCGCTGCACACGACGGCGGACTACCAGCCGCAGTGGGCGGAGTCGCTCCACGCGGACGCCCCCCGGCGCGCGTACCGCTCCGCCATGGAGTACTTCGTCCGGCAGGCCACCCCCTCCCAGGCCGACCGCTACCGGCACGACATGGCCCGGCTGCACCTCGGATACCTCGCCGAGGCCGCCTGGGCCGAGACGGACCACCTGCCGGAGGTGTGGGAGTACCTCGCGATGCGGCAGTTCAACAACTTCCGCCCCTGCCCCACCATCACCGACACCGTCGGCGGCTACGAACTCCCCGCCGACCTGCACGCCCGGCCGGACATGCAGCGGGTCCTGGCGCTCGCCGGCAACGCCAGCACCATCGTCAACGACCTGTACTCGTACACCAAGGAACTCGCGAGTCCCGGCCGCCACCTGAACCTGCCCGTGGTGCTCGCCGAGCGCGAGTCCCTCTCCGAGAAGGACGCGTACCTGAAGGCGATCGAGGTCCACAACGACCTCATGCGCGACTTCGAGGCCGAGGCGGCCGCCCTGGCCGTCGCCTGCCCCGTCCCGAGCGTGCTGCGCTTCCTGCGCGGCGTCGCCGTGTGGGTCGACGGCAACCACCACTGGCACCGGACCAACACCTACCGCTACAGCCTGCCCGACTTCTGGTAAGAAACGGAAACCTCAGTGACCAGCACCGACACCACCACCGCCGCGTTCGTCCCCGGCCCCGCGACCCCCTACCAGGGCGACATCGCGCGCTACTGGAACGCCGAGGCCCGGCCCGTGAACCTGCGCCTCGGCGACGTCGACGGGCTCTACCACCACCACTACGGCGTCGGCGACGTCGACCACGCCGCCCTCGGGGACCCGCAGGACGCCGCGTACGAGAAGAGGCTCGTCGCCGAGCTGCACCGCCTGGAGTCGGCGCAGACCGACGTCCTCCTCGACCACCTCGGGGACGTCGGGCCCGGGGACACGCTCGTCGACGCCGGCTGCGGCCGGGGCGGTTCGAGCGTCATGGCCCACCAGCGCTTCGGCTGCAAGGTCGAGGGCGTCACCCTCTCCTCCGCGCAGGCCGAGTTCGGCAACCGGCGCGCCAGGGAACTGGGCATCGAGGACCACGTCCGCGCCCGCGTCTGCAACATGCTCGACACCCCCTTCGAGAAGGGCTCCGTCACCGCCTCGTGGAACAACGAGTCGAGCATGTACGTCGACCTGGACGACCTCTTCGCCGAGCACTCCCGGTTCCTGAAGATCGGCGGCCGGTACGTCACCGTCACCGGCTGCTGGAACCCGAAGTACGGCCAGCCGTCGAAGTGGGTCTCGCAGATCAACGCGCACTTCGAGTGCAACATCCACTCCCGCCGCGAGTACCTGCGCGCGATGGCCGACAACCGGCTCGTCCCGCAGGCCGTCGTCGACCTGACCCCGGCGACCCTGCCCTACTGGGAGCTGCGGGCCACGTCGTCCCTGGTCACCGGCATCGAGGAGGCCTTCATCGAGTCGTACAAGGACGGCTCCTTCCAGTACGTCCTGATCGCGGCCGACCGGGTCTGAACCGGGCCGGGGCGCACGAACCCGCCGGGGGCGACGGGACCGACCTCCTACGGTCCCGTCGCCCCCGGCGACGTCTAACCGTCGTGCTGACCGAACGCCCTCAGGACCCGCTCCGCCGCCAGCGTCGCGGTCAACTCGCCGTCCCTGACCTGCCGTTCGAGCAGGGGCGCGAGCTCCTGGACCGCCGGGTTCGTGCGCAGCCGGTCGAGGAGTTCGTCGCGGACCATGGTCCAGGTCCAGTCGACCTGCTGGTCCTGCCGCTTGGCCGTGAGGCGGCCGGTCGAGTCGAGCAGGGCGCGGTGCCGCTCCAGGCGGCCCCACACCTCGTCGAGGCCCGAGGACTCCCGGGCGCTGCAACTGAGCACCGGCGGCGTCCAGAACGCGTCGGCGCCGTGCATCAGCCGCAGCGCGCCCGCCAGTTCGCGCGCGGCGGCCCGCGCGTCGCGCTCGTGCGGGCCGTCCGCCTTGTTGACGGCGACCACGTCGGCCAGTTCCAGGACGCCCTTCTTGATGCCCTGGAGCTGGTCGCCGGTGCGGGCCAGGGTGAGCAGCAGGAAGGAGTCGACCATGTTGGCGACGGCCGTCTCCGACTGCCCGACGCCCACCGTCTCCACCAGGACCACGTCGTACCCGGCCGCCTCCATGACGACGATCGACTCCCGGGTCGCCTTCGCGACCCCGCCGAGCGTGCCGGCGGTGGGGGAGGGGCGGACGAACGCCGCCGGGTCGACGGCGAGCCGCTCCATCCGCGTCTTGTCGCCGAGGATGGAGCCGCCCGTACGGCTCGACGACGGGTCGACGGCGAGGACCGCCACCCGGTGGCCGAGCCCGGTCAGCATCGTCCCGAACGCGTCGATGAAGGTCGACTTGCCGACCCCGGGCACCCCGCTGATCCCGATCCGCACCGCCCGGCCGCTGTGCGGCAGCAGCTCGGTGAGGAGTTCCTGGGCGAGGGCCCGGTGCTGGGGCCGGGTGGACTCGACGAGGGTGATCGCCCGGGCGATCAGCGCGCGCTTCCCGTCGAGCACCCCCTTCACGTACGTGTCGAGTCCGATCACAGGTCGTGCCCGAGTCCGGCCGCCAGGCGCGTCACCAGGTCGTGGGCCGCGTCCGGGATGACGGTGCCGGGCGGGAAGACCGCCGCCGCGCCCATCTCCAGGAGCGTCGCCACGTCCTGCGGGGGAATCACCCCGCCGACCACGATCATGATGTCCTCGCGGCCCTCCGCCGCCAGCTCCTCCCGGAGCGCCGGCACGAGGGTGAGGTGACCGGCGGCCAGCGAGGAGACCCCGACGATGTGCACGTCCGCCTCGACGGCCTGGCGGGCGACCTCGGCCGGGGTCTGGAACAGCGGGCCGACGTCCACGTCGAAGCCCAGGTCGGCGAAGGCCGTGGCGATCACCTTCTGGCCGCGGTCGTGGCCGTCCTGGCCCATCTTGGCGACCAGGATGCGCGGGCGCCGCCCCTCGGCCTCGCCGAAGGCGTCGACCAGGGTCCGGGTGCGCTCCACGGAGGGGGACTCCCCTGCTTCGTTGCGGTACACACCGGAGATGGTACGGATCTGGCCCGCGTGGCGCCCGTACACCTTCTCCAGGGCGTCCGAGATCTCGCCGACGGTGGCCTTCGCACGGGCCGCGTTCACGGCCAGTTCGAGGAGGTTGCCCTCGCCGCCCGCCGCGCGGGTGAGCGCGTCGAGCGCGTCCCGGCAGGCGGTCTCGTTGCGCTCCTCGCGCAGCCGGCGCAGCTTGGCGATCTGCTGGGCGCGCACCGAGGAGTTGTCGACCTTGAGCACGTCGATCTGCTCGTCGGTCTCCACCCGGTACTTGTTGACGCCGATCACCGGCTGCCGGCCGGAGTCGATCCGGGCCTGGGTGCGGGCCGCGGCCTCCTCCACGCGCAGCTTGGGGATGCCCGCGTCGATGGCCTTCGCCATGCCGCCGGCGCCCTCGACCTCCTGGATGTGCTGCCAGGCGCGGCGCGCGAGGTCGTAGGTCAGCCGCTCGACGTACGCGCTGCCGCCCCACGGGTCGATGACCCGGCAGGTGCCCGACTCCTGCTGGAGCAGGAGCTGGGTGTTGCGGGCGATGCGCGCCGAGAAGTCGGTCGGCAGGGCGAGCGCCTCGTCGAGCGCGTTGGTGTGCAGCGACTGGGTGTGGCCCTGGGTCGCGGCCATCGCCTCCACGCAGGTGCGGGTGACGTTGTTGAACACGTCCTGCGCGGTCAGCGACCAGCCCGAGGTCTGCGAATGGGTGCGCAGCGAGAGGGACTTGGTGTTCTTGGGGTCGAACTGCTTGACCAGCTTGGCCCACAGGAGGCGGGCCGCGCGCAGCTTGGCGACCTCCATGAAGAAGTTCATGCCGATCGCCCAGAAGAACGACAGGCGCGGTGCGAACGCGTCCACGTCGAGCCCGGCCTCGCGGCCCGCGCGGATGTACTCGACGCCGTCCGCGAGCGTGTACGCCAGCTCCAGGTCGGCCGTCGCGCCCGCCTCCTGGATGTGGTAGCCCGAGATGGAGATCGAGTTGTAGCGCGGCATCCGCTGCGAGGTGTACGCGAAGATGTCGGAGATGATCCGCATCGACGGGCCGGGCGGGTAGATGTACGTGTTGCGGACCATGAACTCCTTGAGGATGTCGTTCTGGATGGTCCCGGCCAGCTTCTCGGGCGGTACGCCCTGCTCCTCGGCGGCCACGATGTAGAGCGCGAGGACCGGAAGGACCGCGCCGTTCATCGTCATCGACACGGTCATCCTGTCCAGCGGGATCCCGTCGAACAGCTGTCGCATGTCGTAGATCGAGTCGATGGCGACGCCCGCCATGCCGACGTCGCCGGTGACGCGCGGGTGATCGCTGTCGTAGCCGCGGTGGGTCGGCAGGTCGAAGGCGACCGACAGGCCCTTCTGCCCGGCCGCCAGGTTGCGCCGGTAGAAGGCGTTGGACTCCTCGGCGGTGGAGAAGCCCGCGTACTGGCGGATCGTCCAGGGCTGGTTGACGTACATCGTCGGGTACGGGCCGCGCAGGTACGGCGCCATGCCCGGACGCGTGTCCAGGAAGTCGAGGCCCTCCAGGTCCTGCCCGGTGTACAGCGGCTTGACGCCGATGCCCTCCGGGGTCTCCCAGAGCAGGTCGTCGCCGCCCGTCGCCTTC
Source organism: Streptomyces sp. NPDC098101 (assembly GCF_044760185.1). NCBI lineage: Bacteria > Bacillati > Actinomycetota > Actinomycetes > Kitasatosporales > Streptomycetaceae > Streptomyces > Streptomyces sp. NPDC098101. Next base: position 850,242 of record NZ_JBIWAS010000001.1, read on the forward strand.
TTGACGCCGGTGCGCCACTCGTCGGGGCCGCCGCCGGCGGTGGGGACCCCGAGTTCGATCCCGGAGAAGTCGGGGATGGTCATCGGGACACTCCCATGCGGTCGAGGGCGGTGGAGAGCAGGGCGACGGCGTCACAGCCCGCGAAGAGGTACGAGTCGACGCCGGAGTACTGCTTCGGACGGCCGGCGAGGAACACGTGCCCGGCCCCCGCCGCGCGCAGCTCGGCCGCGGTGGCCTCCGCCCGCTCCTCGTACAGCGCGTCGCTGGAGCAGAGGCAGGCCTCGGGGGCGCCGCTCTCCTCGAACGTGCCCTCGGTGACCGGCTCGATGCCGCCCGCCTGGAAGAGGTTGGCGGCGAACGTCAGCCGGGCCGAGTGCGCGGCCGCCGGGCCGAGCGCGGCCAGGTAGACCCGGGGCCGGGCGCCGGTCGCCGCGAGGTGGGCGTCGGAGCGGGCGCGCAGCGCCTCGTACGCCTCGTCGCGCCGGACGCGGGGCAGTCCGCCGGAGGGCGGCTCGGGCGCGGGGGCGCGCTCGACGGGCTTCTCGGCGAGGTGCGGGAACTCGCTGACGCCGGTGATCGGTTCGCGGCGGGTGGCGAGCTTCTTGCTCCGGGCGGCCCAGGTCTCGGCCAGGCGCTCGCCGGTGAAGCCGGAGCGCAGGGCCGCCTCCTGGCCGCCCTCCCGCTCGATCGCGCGGAAGAACTCCCAGGCGGCGTGGGCCAGTTCGTCGGTGAGCCGCTCCACGTACCAGGAGCCGCCGGCCGGGTCGATGACCCGGGCGAGGTGGGACTCCTCGATGAGGACGGTGGAGGTGTTGCGGGCGATGCGGCGGGCGAACGCGTCCGGCAGGCCGAGCGCGTCGTCGAAGGAGAGCACGGTGACGCTCTCCGCGCCGCCGACCCCGGCGGCGAGGGTGGCGATCGTGGTCCGCAGCATGTTCACCCACGGGTCGCGGCGGGTCATCATCACCGGCGAGGTCACCGCGTGCTGGCGCTGCGCGCCCGCCTCCGGGGCGCCGGAGGCCTCGGCCACCCGGGCCCAGAGCCGGCGCGCCGCGCGGAGCTTGGCGATCGTCAGGAACTGGTCGGCGGTGGCCGCGTAGCGGAACTCGAGCTGCCCGAGCGCCTCCGTGACGCTCAGCCCGGCCCCGGTGAGTCCGCGCAGGTAGGCCACGCCCGTCGCGAGGGAGCAGCCCAGCTCCTGCGCGGCCGAGCCGCCGGCCTCGTGGTACGGCAGGGCGTCCACGGTCAGGGCCCGCAGGCCCGGGTACCCGTCGGCGCAGCGGCGCGCGAGTCCGGCGACGGAGGCCAGGTCGTACGCCTGCCGGCCGGTGCGGGCCTCGTGGCCCAGCGGGTCCGCGCCCAGGTTGCCCCGGGCCGCGTCCGGGGCGACGCCCCGCTCCTCGTACAGCCGGAAGAGGCGCTCGGCGGCGGCCGCCGTCTCCTCGCCCGCGTCGAGGACGACGGGCGCGAGATCGAGGTAGACACCGGCGAGGGTCCGGTCGAGGGCGTCGACCGGGATGCCCGTGCCGCCGACGCCCAGCCAGAGTGAGGTGACGCCGTTCTCCAGGTCGGAGAGGACCGCGGCGTTGTCGGCGGCCAGGTGGCGCTGGCGCACGTCCCAGCCGCCGGCGGTGTTGCCCTCGGCCCGGCCGCCGCGCACGAAGGGTGCGAAACCGGGCAGGCCGGGGTCGGGCGCGGCGTCGCGCGCGGTGTACAGCGGGCGCGTGTCGAGGCCGTCCTCCAGCAGGGTGGACAGGGCGTCCTCGGCTTCGGCGCCGGAGACCTCCTTGCCCGATTTGCGCAGGACGCCCGCCACGAGGTTGTGCCACTGCTCATGTGGCGCGTCTGGGAATTCGGACGCCAGGGAGAGCCCGTCGTCAGGCAGGACCGTCATGTTCGGATGCTAGGGGAGATCTCTAAAGGATCAGGAGAGCGCACGACTGTGACCTTCTTCTCTTCGCCATGATGGGTTAGGTTAGGCTTGCCTAAGTATCGAGCTCCGGCCTTTCCGTCCCCTGCCCCGGGAGAACCACCATGCGCCCCTTCAGCACCCGTGCCACCCGTCCCACCCCCGCCGAACGCGTGCGCTCGATCCTGACCGCGGCCCACTCCATGACCGTCGTCACCGACGGGGGCGAGCAGGAGGTGCACCGGCTGGACGGCACGGGTCCGATGGGCCACATCCACCTGCACGACCCCTCCGAGGACTGCCCCACCGGACGGACCGCACGCCTCCCCGTGCGCCTCGAACTCACCGACATCGCCCCCACCCCGGTCCGCGACCGCCTCCGCGCCCGCGTCACCCTCACCGGCCTCCTCGACGCCCCCTACGAGTCCGAGGCGACCCGGAGCACCTGCATGGAGTTCGGCCAGGCCCTCCTGGAGGACGCCGACGGCCGCACCTTCGTCGCGCTCGACGAACTTCAGGCGACCGAGCCCGACCCGATGGCCACCTGCGAGGCGGCCATGCTCACCCACCTGGTCGACGACCACGCCGAGCTCGTCCCCCTGCTGCTCCGCCTCGTCCGGCCGCGCCCCGAGCGGGACATGATCCGCGCCCTCCCCGTCGCCCTGGACCGCTACGGCATCACCCTGCGCCTCGAACACCCCACCGGCCACCAGGACGCCCGGCTGCCCTTCCCCACCCCCGTCACCGACATCGACGAGGCCGGCCCCCGCATCCACGCCCTGCTCGCCGCCGCCCGCCGCTCCTCCCACCCCAACCGCCTGCTCACCTGAACGGCCCCGGCCCGGGGCCCGCGCCCCGCCGAGATGCCGAAGCACGGCCGTGGACGAAGAATGGACGGGTCGGCCCGTACGTCGCCGGCGCCGGAACCGCTCGGGGATCCCCTACCGGGACACGGCCATGCCATGAACGCAGGAAGCCCGGCCAAGGACCGACCGCCACCGCCGAAGGGCGCCCTGTACCGGACCGGTCACTGGTGCGCCCGCCACTTCGTCGTCGTCATCGCGCTCTGGCTGGCCGCCATGGTGGGCCTCCAACTCGTCGACCGGGCCGTCGGCGGTCAGTACTCCGACGACTTCGACCTCCCCGGAGTCCAGTCGGCACAAGGCCTCGACGTCCTGGAGGCACACGACCCCGCGGCCGGCGGCTACGGCGCCCAGATCGTCCTGAACCGGCCCTCGGGCCCCCTCACCGACGAGGCGTCCGCCGTCAACTCGACCGTCGCCGCCCTGGAGAAGCTGCCCGACGTCCTCGGCGCCCAGAACCCGCTGCCGCCGCCGGGCACCACCCCGCCCACCACCCCCGCCGGAACCCCCGACACCGGACCGCTCTCCACCGACGGCAAGACCGCCTACATCACCGTGCGCTTCAGCGTGCCGCCCTCCACCCTCGGCACCGACTACCTGAACGGCGTCGACACCGCCGTCCAGCCGCTCCGGGACGCCGGCGTCACCGTCGAGTACGGCGGCACCCTCGGCGAGCTGGCCCGCCCCGCCGCCGACGACCGCACCAGCGAGGCCATCGGCTTCGCCGTCGCGATCGTGGTCCTCCTCATCGGCTTCGGCAGCCTGATCGCCGCCGTCCTGCCCCTCCTCACGGCGCTCCTCGGGGCCGTCTGCGGCCTCGCCCTCCTCGGCCTCGTGGCCGCCGCCTTCACCTTCGGCACCGTCTCGCCCACCCTCGCCACCATGATCGGCCTCGGCGTCGGCATCGACTACGCGCTCTTCCTCATCACCCGGCACCGCCAGAACCTCATGAACGGCCACGATCCCGCCGACTCGGCGGGCCTCGCGACCACCACCAGCGGCCGCGCCGTCCTGGTCTCCGGCTGCACCGTCGTCATCGCCCTGTCCGGCCTGTGGGTCTCCGGCGTCACCTTCATCGGCAAACTCGGCCTCGCCGCCGCCTTCACGGTCGTCACCGCCGTGCTCGCCGCGCTCACCCTCGTCCCCGCCCTCCTCGGACTCGTCGGCCACCGCATCGACCGCTACCACGTCCGCAAGCCCGTCGCGGAGACCGACGCCGAACCCGGGGAGCCCGCCCACGGAACCTGGCACCGCTACGCCCAACGGGTGGAACGGCGCCCCTGGTGGTTCCTGACCGGCGGCGTCCTGGCCCTCCTCGTCCTGGCCTTCCCCCTGCTCTTCATCCAGCTCGGCCACATCGGCGACGGAGCCGACCCGAAGTCCTTCACGGACCGGCGCGCCTACGACCTCGTCGCCACGGCCTTCGGCCCCGGCGCCAACGGCCCCCTGACCCTCGTCGTCGACCAGTCGGCCGTCCCCGCCGACGACCGCTCGGCCCTCGCCACCAAACTCCAGCAGTCCCTCACCGACGTCCCGGACGCCGCCTCCATCACCCCCCTCCAGCCCACCTCCGACGGCCAGGTCCTCGTCGGAACCGCCTACTCGGTGGCCTCCCCGCAGGACGAGCGGACCACCGAACTCACCGACCACCTCGTCGACGACGTCCTGCCGCAGGCGGTCGCCGGAACGGAGGCGAAGACCTACGTCACCGGCACCACGGCCGCCCAGGTCGACTTCCTCGACCTCGTCTCCAGCCGGCTCCCGCTGATCATCGCCGTCGTCGTCGGCCTCGCCTTCCTCGTCATCCTGATCGTCTTCAGGGGCCTCCTCGTCGCGCTCAAGGCCGCCGTCCTCAACGTCCTCTCCATCGCCGCCTCGTACGGCGTGGTCGTCGCCGTCTTCCAGTGGGGCTGGGGCGGACCCGCGCTCGGCGTCTCCGGCAAGGTGCCCATCGAGAGCTACGTCCCGATGATGATGTTCGCCATCGTCTTCGGCCTCAGCATGGACTACGAGATCTTCCTGCTGTCCCGCGTCCGCGAGGCCTGGCTGCGCACCGGCGACCCCGAGGCGGCGGTCGCCCACGCCCTGGAGATCACCGCCCGGGTCATCACCTGCGCCGCGCTCATCATGGTCAGCGTCTTCGCGGCCTTCGTCGTCTCCGACAACATCGTCGTCAAGATGCTCGGCCTCGGCCTCGCCGCCAGCGTCCTCATCGACGCGACCGTGGTCCGGCTGCTCCTCGTCCCCGCCGTGATGACCCTCCTGGGCAGACACGCCTGGTGGATCCCCGACCGCCTCGACCGGATCCTGCCCCACCTGGACACCGAGGGCGAGGGCGAACCGGAACGGCCGACCCCGAAGGGCACCCCCTAGGAGCCGGACAGCTCCCCGAGCAGCTTCCAGGTGCGGCGCCGGTCGTCCTCGCCGTTCACGTCCGTCGCGGTGAACACCACCTCCGTCGCCCCCGCCTCGCGGTAGCGCCGTATCCCCGCGGCCACGGTCTCCTCGTCGCCGATCAGGGCCAGGTCGGCGGCCCGTTCCGCCCCCGAGAGCTCGATCACCCGCTGGTAGGAGGGGATCCGCTCGTAGAGCGCGAGGGCCTCGGCCGAGGCCTCCCGCACGGCGTCCGCGTCGGAGGTGACCACGCCCGGCACCAGGGCCACGACCCGGGGCGCGGGACGGCCCGCGGCCTCGGCGGCGGCGTTCACCGCCGGGACGACGTGCTCGGCGAGCGCCCGGGGACCCGCCAGGAACGGCAGGACGCCGTCCGCGAGTTCACCGCTCACCCGCAGCGCCTGCGGCCCCATGGCGGCGACCAGGACCGGCACCGGCGGCTCGGCGCCCGGCACCGACGCCGAGTACGGGGTCGTGGCTGTCAGGAGCTCCCCGTGGAAGTCGGCACTGCCCGTCTCCAGGAGCGGACGCAGGGCGGTCAGGAACTCCCTGAGCAGCGCGATGGGCCGCTCGTACGGGATGCCGAAACCGGTCTCGGTCAGATGACGGGTGCCGAGGGCGAGCCCGAGGTGGTAGCGGCCGCCGGTGGCGGCCTGCGCCGTCTGCGCCTGCGCCGAGACCACCAGCGGATGCCGGCCGAAGACCGGGATCGCGGCCGTCCCCACCTGGAGGCCGGGCACCTCGCGCCCGACGATCGCGGCGAGCGAGGGCGAGTCGTACGCGAAGGACTGGCCGAACCACGCGGAGTGCAGGCCGGCGTCGCGCGCCTCCCGCGCGAGCCGCACCGTGTCGTCGATCGGAAGCTGACGGGAAGTCGAGCTGAGCGTTACGCCGAGAGTCATGCACCCGCCAACGGGCCCTTCCCGCACCGGCATTCCCGTTCCTGTGTGACAAACATGTGTCGTGGGGGAGGGGGGAACGGCGGCCCGCCGGGGCACCGCCCGCCGCACCCCGCGATGATGGGGGCATGAAGACTCTCGCCGAGGTGGACGCACTGGCCGACCGCGCGCACGCCGGACAGGTCGACAAGACCGGCGTCCCGTACGTCGCACACGTCCGCGCGGTCGCGGCCGGCCTGGCACCCCTCGGCACCCACCTGGCCATGGCCGGACTGCTGCACGACGTCGTCGAGGACACCGCGTGGACGGCGGAAGGGCTCCGCGCCGCCGGAATCCCCGACCGGGTCGTCGACCTCGTCGAAGCCGTCACCAACCGGCCGGACCTCACCTACGAGGAGAAGATCCGGCGGATCACGGCCGACCCCGACGCCACCCTCGTCAAGATCGCCGACAACGCGCACAACAGCCGCACCGACCGGTCCGCCGCGCTCCCGCCCGACCAGCGGGAACGGCTCGCCGCCAAGTACCGCGCGGCCCGCGCCGTCCTCTGGCCCGCCGCCGACCCCGACCGGATCGCCACGATCCTGCGCGTCGTCAACCCGGACCTCCTGGCCGAACTGGACGGCCGCTCCCCGGACACCGGCACGCCTTCCGGCTGACGGACGACCGGTCGGTCGCCGAGGACGTCATGGCGGCGACCCTCCTGGAGGCGTGGCGGCTCCGGAACAAGGACGACCCCGGCGGCGGATCGCTCCGCCCCCCCCGGCTGCTCGGCGTCGCCACCGACGCGGCCCGCAACCACTGCCGGGGCACCCGCCGCTACCGGGCGGCCGCCGCCGCGCGGGCCGGTACGTCTGCGTCGAGACGCGCAGCGGCGCCCGGCAGGGTCCTAGCCCGCGCTCCGTCCCGCCGTCCAGCCCGCCAGCTCGGCGGGCCGGTTGGTGATGATGCCGTCCACGCCGAGGGCGTCCATCGTCTTCCAGCGGGCGGGGGCGTCGACCGTCCAGACGTTCACCGCCACGCCCGCCGCGTGCAGCGCCCCGACCACCTCGGGCCGCCGTTCCAGGGCGACGTGCGAGACGTTGTACGCGGAGAGCCCCAGCTCCCCGGAGAGCGCGACCGGATCGGCGTCCACCGTGTCCCGCAGCAGCCCCAGCGGCAGCTCGGGCGCCAGCTCGCGCACGTACCGCAGGGCGGTGACGTCGAAGCTCTGGACGAAGACCCGGGCCGCCATGTCCTGGTCCCGGACCTCCCGCACGATCCGCGCCACCTCGGCGCGGCTGTGCCGGCCCTTGATCTCCAGGAGCAGGTTCCCGCCGCGCTCCCGCAGGTCCGCCAGCTGGGCGGCCAGGGTCGGGACGCGGGCCCCCGCGTAGGCCGGGGCGAACCAGGAACCGGCGTCCAGGGCGTCCAGCTGCTCGGAGGACAGCGACCGGACCGCCCCCGTCCCGTCCGTCGTCCGGTCGACGGTCGCGTCGTGCAGGATGTACGGCACGCCGTCCTTGCTCGGCTGGACGTCGTTCTCGATCCACTTCGCCCCGCCGCGCCGGGCGACCTCGTCGGAGACCAGCGTGTTCTCGGGCGCTGCGGAGGAGGCCCCCCGGTGGGCGAACACCGTCAGGGGCGCCCCGGCGGGACGGATCCAGGGGCTCGACGACGCCCCGGCGTCCGAAGCCACCGGCCGGGGCTCGGACCGCGAGGCCGGGGCGAAACCGATGAACGCGGTCGTGAGCCCCGCCGCGGCGACGGCCCCGGCGGCGAGGGCGGCGATCCGGCGCCGGCGCGTCCGGGAGGCGGGCGGGTGAGCGTCTCTCATGAGCGCACACCTTAGAGCGTTCCCGGCGCACACCGCGGAAGGGGGACGCCGGGAACGGCGTGTTCGCACCACGACGCGCGGTTCGAGCCCCTTCGCCGGAACGTCCGGTCTGCGGCATCGTAGGAACCGTGCCCGGAGCCGTGCCGTCGGGGGACCACGGCCGGGCGTGCGACGTGAGGGGGACTCATTGAACACGGGGACGAGCACGGGTGCGGACACGGGTACGGATACGGGGAGGAGTACGGATACGGGCGCTGCCACGGGCCGGGGACCCGGCGGCGCCGGACGGGGCACCGCCCCGGACCGGCGGGAACGCGGGCGCGGCGTGCTCGAAGGGGCCTTCGCCCTGCTCGACGCCCTCCGCCGGAACGGCGACGAGGCCGGGGTGACCGAACTGGCCCTCGCCTGCGGGGTGCCCAAGGGCAGCGTCCACCGGCTGCTCGACCAACTGGTCGGCGTCGGCGCCGTCGAGCGGACCGGCAACCGCTACCGGGTCGGCCCGCAGCTCTACCGCCTCGGCCAGGCCTGGGAACCGCACCCCGGCCTCCGGCCCGCCGCCCGGCTGCCGCTCCAGCGGCTCCGGACCGCCACCGGCGCGAGCGTGGTCCTCGTCGTCCTGCGCGAGGAGACGGCCCTCACGGTCGGCTCGGTGCCGGGAGACCTGGAACCCCTCCTGCCCGTACGGAACGGCCTCGCGTTCCGGCTCGACACGGCCGCAGGAAAGGCCCTGCGCGGACCCCTGAAGGGCGGCGCCGTCCTCGACCGGGAGGACGTGATGGAAGGGGTGTGCTGCGCCTCGCTGCCGGTCCGCGCCCCGGACGGACGTACGGTCGCGGCCCTCGCCGCCTTGGTCCCGGCGGGCCGCCGGCTCGACGGGCTCGCCCACGCCGTCGCCGGGGCCGGAGCCGCAATCACCCGGGCGCTCGCCGGGGCGGGCCGGCGCGGACCGCTCCCGTCGGCCGCCCTCGTACCGTGAGAAGGCCGTCGGCAGCCCCCGAAGAGGTCTCAGGCAGCCCCCGTTCCGTCCAGTGGAACGCGCGTAGAACCGAGACGGGGGCGCCGGGCACAGTGGATGTCGTGCCGGGGGGAAACGGCACACCGGGACCGCCGGGAACGGCGGACCGGACACCACGTCACACCCGTGACCCGATGTGTGGGGGGACACCACATGCGCAAGAACCGAGCCGCCCGACTGACCGCCACCGCCCTGCTCGGACTCGGCACCCTCGGGGCCTTCGCCGGCACCGCGCACGCCGAGCCGATCGACTACGTGAAGATCGAACTCGTCGAGCTGCACTGCCAGAAGAACAGCGAGGGCGACCACGACGAGGCCTACCTCAAGATCACCGACGCCAACGGCAACGCCGTCAAGGTCTGGCCCGGCGGCGGCCTCAAGTACCAGACCATGGGCACCGGTTACGTCCGCTCCATGGCCGACGGCAACGGCAACGCGGCCCTCATCCTGGGCAAGCAGCAGGCCCGCACCCTGACCCTGTGGGACCAGGACTCCTTCGGCGGGGACGACAAGCTCGGCGCCACCCTGGTCACCGGCACCGAGGTCGGCGCCGAGACCCAGTGGCGCACCGTCGAGGGCTCCGGCGGCGTCTACGTCATCGGCTACCGGGTGATCGACATCTGACACCCGGCCGGAAGACCCGGAGGGCCGTGCCGGAACCCCGGCACGGCCCTCCGCTTCCGTTCCCGTCTCAGCCCGCGTCCGGCGCCGTCAACTCGCCCGACCGCGCCACCCGCGCGTACCAGCGGGCGCTCGACTTCGGCGTCCGCTCCAGGGTGTCGTAGTCGACCCGGACCGCCCCGAACCGCTTCGCGTAGCCGTACGCCCACTCGAAGTTGTCGAGCAGCGACCAGAGGAAGTAGCCGCGCACGTCCACGCCGTCCGCGAGCGCCCGGTGCACCGCCTCCAGGTGCGCGTGCACGTAGGCGGCCCGCTCCGGGTCGTGCACCGAGCCGTCCGGGCCGACCACGTCCTCGTACGCCGCCCCGTTCTCGCTGATCACCAGCGGAAGGCCGGGGTACGCGGCGGACACCCGCTTCAGCAGGTCGTACAGCGCGCCCGCGTCGACCGGCCAGCCCATCGCCGTCCGCTCGCCCGGCGCCCGGTGGAACGCGACCCGGTCCGCCCCCGGCCACGGGGAGTGCGGGCTGTCGCCGTGCCCGTCGTCCTGCGGCTTCTCGGCGCCCTCCGCTACCTCCGACACCAGGGTCGGCGCGTAGTAGTTGACCGCCAGCAGGTCCAGCGGCTGCTTCGCCGTCGCCGCGTCCCCGTCCCGTACGAAGGACCAGTCGGTGAGGTGCGCGGTGTCGGCGAGCAGGTCCTCGGGGTAGGCACCCTCCAGCATCGGACCCAGCCAGATCCGGTTGCCGACGGCGTCGATGCGGCGGACCGCGTCCAGGTCCCCGGCGGAACCGGTCAGCGGCCGCACCTCGTGCAGGTTGAGCGAGACGGAGAGCTGCCGCGGACGGCCCGCCGGCAGCGCGGCCCGCAGCGCCTGGACCGCGAGCCCGTGCCCCAGGTTGAGGTGGTGGGCCGCGCGCAGGGCGGCCACCGGCTCGGTGCGGCCCGGCGCGTGCACCCCGGAGCCGTACCCCAGGAAGGCGCTGCACCAGGGCTCGTTGAGCGTGGTCCAGCGGGAGACCCGGTCGCCGACGGCGTCCGCGACGATCCCCGCGTACTCGGCGAACCGCTCGGCGGTCGACCGCTCCGGCCAGCCGCCCGCGTCCTCCAGCTCCTGCGGCAGGTCCCAGTGGTAGAGCGTCAGGGCCGGCTCGATCCCGGCGGCCAGCAGCTCGTCCACGAGCGCCCGGTAGAAGTCCAGGCCCTTCTGCACGGCGGGGCCGCGCCCGGTGGGCTGCACCCGGGACCAGGAGACGGAGAACCGGTAGGCGTTCAGGCCCAGTTCGGACATCAGGGCGACGTCCTCGCGGAACCGGTGGTAGTGGTCCACGGCCACGTCGCCGGTGTGGCCCTCGAAGACCCTGCCCGGGGTGTGCGAGAAGGTGTCCCAGATGGACGGGGTGCGGCCGTCCTCCGCCGCCGCTCCCTCGATCTGGTACGCGGCGGTGGCCGCGCCCCAGAGGAAGCCGGGCGGGAACGAACGGACGGCGGTGAGCGGCCGGGTGTCGGACGCGGTCATAGGAGGGAACTCCCAACGCTGGTGCGGGATCGGTACGTGGTGGTGGGGGAGGGGCCGGTCAGCTCTTGACGGCGCCGGCCGTGATGCCGCCCACGATGTGCTTGCCGAGGAAGGCGAAGACGAGCAGCAGCGGCACGGTGGAGATCAGGGCGCCGGTCAGCACGATGGCGTGGTCCACGCTGTGGTTGCCCGCGCCGAGCCCGGCGAGCGCCACCTGGAGGGTGGGGTTGCCGTCCGGGGTGAGCGCGATGAACGGCCAGAAGAAGTCGTTCCACGACTGGACGAAGACCAACATGCCGAGCACCGCCATCGCGGGCCGGGCCACCGGGAAGACCACGTGCCAGATCACCCGGAGGCTGTGCGCGCCGTCCATCCGGGCCGCCTCCACCAGCTCCACGGGCAGCGCCTCGACGAGGAACTGGCGCATGAAGAAGACGCCGAAGGCGGCGACGAGCGAGGGCAGGACGACCGACTGGAGCTGATCGACCCAGCCGAGGTCCGTGACGATCCGGTAGAGCGGGATGACGCTGAGCTGCGGCGGGATCGTCATCGTGGCGACCACCAGCGAGAGCAGCATCGTCCGTCCCCGGAAGGGGAGCTTGGCGAAGGCGAAGCCGGCGAGCGTGGAGAAGAGGACGGTGGACACGGCCACCAGGCTCGCCACGATCGTCGTGTTGACCAGGGCCTCGCCCATGTCGACCTGGTTCCAGGCGAAGGTGAGGTTGTCGAAGAGGCGGGGGCCGGGCAGCAGCGGCGCCGGGGCCTCCACGACCCGCTCGCCGGTGTGCGAGGCGGCCACCAGGTTCCAGTACAGCGGGAAGAGGGAGACCACCGCGGCGAGGGCGAGCAGGACGTACGTCAGCGGTCCGGCGTGGTGCTGCTTTCCGGCCGCCCGGCGGAAGCGCCGGCCGGGCGCGGACCTTCCGGCGGCCGGGTCCGTCGGCCTGGGCGTGTCGAGTGTGCGCGCCATGGGTCAGCCCCCAAGCTTCTTGCGGTTGTGGCGGGCGACGAGCGCCTGGACGCCGCCGACGAGCAGCAGGAGCAGCAGCATCACCCAGGCGATGGCCGAGGCCTGCCCGAGGGCGCCGGTGACCCACCCCTTCTCGTACATCAGCAGGCTCAGTGTCTGGAACTGGTTGCCGCTGCCGCCGCTGATGCCGACGCTGCCGCCGTAGAGCATCGGCTCGCCGAAGAGCTGGGTGGCGCCGATGGTGGAGACCACGATGGTGAAGAGGACGGTGGGCCGGATGGAGGGGATGGTGACGCTGAGGAACTGGCGCCAGCGCGAGGCCCCGTCCAGGGACGCCGCCTCGTACAGGTCCTGCGGCACGGCCTGCATGGCGGCCAGGTAGATCAGCGCGTTGTAGCCGGTCCAGCGCCAGGTCACGATCGTCGAGATGGCGATCTGCGCGGGCCACTTGGAGGCCTCCCAGTCGACCGGGCCGATGCCGGTCCACTCCAGGAGGCTGTTGATCATCCCGTAGTCGGTGTTGAACAGCTGGGCGAAGACCAGGGTCGCCGCCGCGATCGAGGTGGCGTACGGGGCGAGGATCGCGACCCGGAAGAAGCCGCGGCCCCGGAGCTTGTAGTTCAGCAGGTGCGCCAGGCCCAGGGCCATGAGCAGCTGCGGGACGGTCGAGACGACGCCGATGGTGAAGGTGTTGAAGAGCGCGTTCCAGAAGAACTCGCTGGTCGCCAGGTCGCTGTAGTTCTCCAGGCCCTTCCACTGCGCACCGCCGCCGAGCTCCACCCGGTGGAGGGAGAGCCAGCCCGTGTAGATCAGCGGGAAGAGGCCGAAGGCGGCGAAGGTGAGGAAGAAGGGGGCGACGAAGACGTACGGGACCGCCTTCAGGTCCCAGCGGTAGAGGGTGCTGCGCCAGCCGCCGGGGGCGGGGCGGCGGCCGCGCGGGCCGGGGGAGGAGGTCGGGGCGGCGGGCGGCGGGGAGCCGTCGGACCGCGTCCGGACGGAGGTGGCCACGGGGGCGTCCTTCCAGGTCGATGCGTGCGCCGGTGCGGACGGTGCCGGTCCGCCGCCCGGCAGGCGGCGGCGGACCGGCACGCGGCCCCCGCTACTGGTCGATCTTGTCGTCGACCAGCTTCTTGACGTTCTCCCAGGCCTTGGCCGGGTCGGTGCCGCGCTGCTCGATGTCGAGGATGCCGTTGTCGGTGAGGAAGGTCTTCACCTGGCCGTCCCAGCGGCTGATGCCGGCGGGCGTGATCTTGACAGCGGCACTGGAGAAGATCTTGCCGACCGGGGCGTCGCCGAAGTACGGCAGCTTCGCCTCCTGGACGGCGACCGAGGTGAGCGTGTCCTTGGACGAGGGGATGTTGCCGTTCACCGCGAACACCTTGGCGTGCTGCTCCGGGGCGGTCAGCCAGGCGGCGAGCTCGGCCGCCTCCTTGACGTGCTTCCCGGACTTCGGCACGGCGAGGAAGGCGCCGCCCCAGTTGCCGGCCACCGGCGGCGCGGCGATGTCCCACTTGCCCTGGTTGGCCGGTCCGGCCTGGTCCTTGATGATGCCGGTCATCCAGCTCGGGCAGGCGACGGTGGCGAACTTCGAGTTCTTGAAGGCCGCGTTCCAGGTGCCCTTCTCGTCGAACTGGCGCAGTTTGGCGGTGAGTCCGCCCCGCGCCGCCGCGACGGCGGTGTCCCAGGCCTTCTTCACGCCGGGGCTGTTCTCCCAGTCGAGCTTGCCGTTCGCGTCGGCGTACTGCACCGGGTCGCTGGAGACGACCGCGTTGAAGAGGCCGCTCGCCGAGTCGTGGAAGGCGGTCCCGGCGGGCGCGCTCTTCTGATAGGTCTTGCCGACCTCCAGGAACGTGGACCAGTCCCCGGCCCACAGCTTCCCGACGGCGTCGCGGTCGGTGGGCAGCCCGGCCTTGGCGAAGAGGTCCTTGTTGTAGCAGACGGCCATGGGGCCGATGTCGGTGCCGAGGCCGATCACGCTGCCGTCGGCGGTGGTCGCCTGCTTCACCTTCCAGTCGAGGAAGGCGTCGAGCTTCGCGCCGCCCTCCTTGCCCAGGTCGACCCACTTGTCCGCCATGGTGGAGCCGGTCGCCTCGGCGATGTAGCCGACCTCGATCGCCTGGACGTCCGCGAGTCCGCTGTTGCGGGAGAGGCGCAGCTTCAGCGTGTCCCAGTACTTCTGCCCGTCGGCGACGTTCGACTCCTCGATCTTGATGCCGGGGTGGGTCTTCTCGTACTCGGCGTAGAGCTTGGCGCCGGTCTTGTCGTCGTAGCCGAAGGAACCGAAGGTCCCGACCCGCAGCGTGATCGTGCCGCCGCTCTCGGCGCCGTCGTCATCGTCGCTGCCGCAGCCGGTGAGCAGGGTCGTGCCGGTCAGGGCGGCGGCGACCGCCGCGATCGCCGTGCGGCGCCCGCGTCTGCTGCTGGAAGTGCGCATTCCACTCTCCTCGTCCAAAGGTGGTGCTCGTTGTGCGCCAAGGGGTCCGGCCGGCTGAACGCGGCTCGGCGGCGGCCGACCGGGACCCGTCACGGGGTGTGCGCCTCTCGTATGGGAGCGCTCCCACGTCGTTGTCGGAAGGTTGCTGCCTGCCGGGCTCAAGTGTCAAGACATGAAGGCGGATTCGTTACCGGAAGGTTTTCCGGGGGTTTCGCGCCTTCCCGGCGCCCCCGTGACGTCACCTCCTGAACGATCTCCGGGGTGCGCCTCGTGGCACGGAGGGGCGCGGATGATCTAATGTGGGAGCGCTCCCAAATGCACGGGGGCCGCGTGAACAGCACTTCTGCCCACGAAGGGAGCCGGTGGGGGCGTGAACGGACGGCAGAGCGGCAGACCCACCCTGGAACAGGTCGCGGCCAGGGCCGGGGTCGGCCGGGGCACGGTCTCCCGGGTCATCAACGGTTCGCCCCGGGTCAGCGAACGGACCAGGACGGCCGTCGCCCGGGCCGTCGCGGAGCTCGGCTACGTGCCCAACCAGGCCGCCCGCGCCCTGGCCGGCAGCCGCACCGACGCGATCGCGCTCGTCATCCCCGAGGCCGAGGCCCGGCTCTTCGCGGAGCCCTACTTCCTCGACCTCATCCGGGGCGTCAGCGCCGAACTGGCCGACTCCGACAAGCAGTTGCTGCTCACCCTGGTCCGCACCGAGCAGGAGCGGCAGCGCTTCGAGCAGTACCTCGCGGCCCAGCGCGTCGACGGGGTGCTGCTCGCCTCCGTCCACGGCGACGACCCCCTGCCCGACCGGATCGGGGAGCTGGGCCTGCCGGTCGTCATGAACGGACGCCGCACGGAGGCCGAACCCGTGCCGTACGTGGACTCCGACAACATCGGGGCGGGGCGGGCGGCCGTCGCCCACCTGGTGGGGCGCGGCCGGAGCCGGATCGCGACCGTCACCGGGCCGCTCGACATGTACGTGGCGCGCGCCCGGCTCGGCGGCTATCGGGCCGGGCTCACGGAGGCCGGTCTCGCGCCCGACGAGGAGCTGGTCTCGGCGGGCGACTTCACCGAGGAGGGCGGCCGGCGGGCGATGCGGCTGCTGCTCGACCGCAGACCGGACCTGGACGCGGTCTTCGCCGCCTCCGACGTGATGGCGGCCGGGGCGCGCGGGGCCCTGCGGGAGGCGGGCCGCCGGGTGCCCGAGGACGTGGCCCTCGTCGGGGTCGACGACTCGCCGGTGGCACGGCTGATGGACCCGCCGCTGACCAGCGTGCGCCAGCCGATCGAGGAGATGGGCCGCACGATGGCGCGGATGCTGATCCGGGGGATCGCTGAGGGCGCCGAGGGCGCTGAGGGTCGGGAGGAGCCGGCCGGGCTCCGTCGGCACGTACTGCCGACGGAGCTGGTGGTACGGGAATCCTCTTGAGGGGCTTCGGGCGCGGGGCGCTACCGCGCGGGCCGCTGCGGCGCCGGGTGGTGCCGCCCGCGTGGCGGACGCGGAACACGTAAGAGAGGTACGAGAGGTACGAGAGGTGCGGGCTGTCGCATGTGCGGGTCCTCGCGGCGAGGGCACGCGCCTGACGGCGTGCCGACCGGACGGAATCGCTCCCACCGGGCCGGGCGGACCGTAGCGCCGACGACGGGCGAGGGGAACCGACCCCGCGCCGAACTCCCCACCGCGAACCAAGAGAACGAGCACGCCCCCGACCTGCCTGGACAGCCCGTCGCGCCGCCGCCTAGGGTCGGGACCCGAACCGTCGGGCGGCAGCCCGTGACACCAGGAACCGTCCAGGAGCGCGTACGTGGTCACCCCCCTCCACGCCCCTCGGGAACGTCCGTGGCCGTGACGGACACCGGGGGCGATGCCGCCGAGGCCGAGTTCCGGGTCTTCTTCGAGCGCCACTACGCCGAACTCGCGCGCCTGGCGTACCTGTTGACGGGCGAGACCGACGCCGCCGACGACCTGGCGGCCGACGCGATGCTCGCCCTGTGGCACCGCTGGGACCGGGTCCGCGCCGCCGACCACCCCGCCGCCTACGCCCGGGGCGTCGTCGCCCACCTCGTCCGCACCCGGATCCGGAGCACCGTGCGCGAGCGGCGCAGGATCACCGCGTTCTGGGACCGGCGCCCCGAGCACACCGAGGACCCGGACGTCCCCGCCGTCCTCGACGTCCGGACCGCGCTGCGCGCCCTGCCGTTCCGCAAGCGCGCCTGCGTCGTCCTCCGGCACGCCTTCGACCTCTCCGAGCGCGACACGGCCCTGGCGCTCGGCGTCTCGGTCGGTACGGTCAAGAGCCAGACCGCCAAGGGCATGGCGCACCTCCAGCGGCTGCTCGGCGACCGGGCCGCGACCGAACTCACCGCGGGAAGGCGCTGATGGACGACACACGGCTCCGCCACGAGCTGCGCGAGGCGGCCCTCGCCCACCGGCCCGACCGCGCCCGGATCCTGGCCCGGGTGGAACGCGGCCTCGCCGCGCCCGCCCCCGGGGCCCGGCCGCGTCCCCGGGCCCGTTGGTCCGGCCGCCGCTGGGCGGCGGTGGCGGCGGTGACCGCGGCGGTCGCGGGGGCGGTGGGCCTGGCCGGAACCATGGCGACGGCGCCACCGGACCGCCCGGCGACCCCGGCCACCGCCCCCTTGCCGGCCCCCGGCCCGGCGGCCCGGGCGACCGCCACGATCAATCCCGGCAGCAACAGCTGGTGGGCGCAGAGCGACCTCGGCGTGACGACCGGGTCGCCCGTCACGGGCCTCGTCGTCGAACTGCGGATCGCCCGTACCGCCGGCGTCGTGAGCACCGGCCACTGGCGCACCCGCCCCGCCGGGGACTTCACGGTGACGGTGACCGAGGAACCCGGCGCCCTGGTCTACCGCTGGACCCTGAAGGAGGGCCGCGCCCTGCCGCCGGGCCCGCACGTCTTCGCGGCCCAGTACAACCACCCCGAAGGGGTACGGGACGCCTCGTCCGACACGTACGGCGTCACCCTGACGGCCCCGGACGGCGGCCGGACCACCCTCCGGGGCGGCTTCGGATAACGGGGAGACCGATCCCGGGCGGCCCGCGTGGAGAACCCGGAGGAACCACCATGTCGGCCACCATGGAGCCATGACCCACGGATTCGAAACCCGCACCCTGGCCGTCACCACCGGATCCTCCGAGACGGTCCACGACCTGACCCGGGAATGCGCCGCCTTCCTGGCGGACGTGGCCCAGGGCCGGGACGGCCTCCTCAACGTCTTCGCCCCCCACGCCACCACGGGCATCGCCCTGATCGAAACGGGCGCGGGCAGCGACGACGACCTCCTCTCCGCCCTCCACCGCCTCCTCCCCGCCGACGAACGCTGGCAACACCGCCACGGAAGCCCCGGCCACGGCCGCGACCACGTCCTCCCGGCCCTCGTCCCGCCCCACGCGACCCTCCCCGTGATCGACGGCGAACTGGCCCTCGGGACGTGGCAGTCGGTGTGCCTGGTGGACACCAACAAGGACAACCCCGACCGTCAGGTGCGGTTGAGCTTCCTGGGATGACCCGGGGCGACCGGGATGGCCCCGGGCGCGGCCGCCGATCCCCTTCGGCAAGTACCGCCGCCTGCTGTGGAAGCGCGGCATCGAACCGCTGACCCCCGACATGGCGTCGCCCACGGCTCCGGTCGGCGGGAGAGGATGGGGCCGGGACGGGTCGGAGGTGCCGGTCGGGTCCGGGGAGAGTGGTGAGGCAGTGGAGCAGCCATGGCTGTCGCGGCGGGCGCGGGAGGCCGAAGGGGCCTCGGGAGGGGGCTTCGACCTCACGCGGTGCGTGCGCGAGCCGATCCATCTGCTCGGGAGCGTGCAGTCCTCCGGTTCGCTGGTGGCGGTCGACCCGGAGACCGGTGTGGTCGAGGTCGCCGCGCGCAACACGGGACCCCTGCTCGGCGTGGAGGCGGAGGACCTCGTCGGCGGGCCGGTGACGCGCCTGGTGTCCGCCGCCCTCTTCGAGGAGGCGGTGGAGGCGGCCGGTGACGAGGGAGGGGTGCCGGCCGCGCTCGCCCTGTCGGACGACGTGACGGCCCCGGGCCGGAGCTTCGACGTGTCCGCCCATCGCAGGGACGGGCTGCTGATCATGGAGTTCGAGCCGCGCGGCGCCGGCGGCGCCGAAGCGCGCGGGTTCTACCAGGGGGTGCGCCGGGCGCTGGCCCGGCTGCGGTCGGCGGAGGACGTCGAGGACTGCTGCCGGGTGGCGGTGCGCGAGGTGCGGGCGCTGACCGGGTTCGACCGGGTGGTCGCCTACCGCTTCGACGGCGAGGACGGCCCGGGCGAGGTGGTCGCCGAGGACGTGCGGGAGGACTGGGAGCCCTGGCTGGGGCTGTGGTTCCCGGCGACCGACATCCCGCCCCAGGCCCGGCGGCTGTACCGGGAGAACTGGATCCGGGTCATCGGGGACGTGGACGACGTCGCCGTCGGACTGCACCCTCCCGTGCGGGAGGCCACCGGCGCGCCCCTGGACCTGTCGCAGGCCGCCCTGCGCACCGTCTCCGGATTCCACCTGGAGTACCTGCGCAACATCGGCGTGCGCTCCTCCATGTCGGTGTCGGTGCTGCGCGGAGGCCGGCTGTGGGGGCTGATCGCCTGCCACGGGGCGGAGCCCGCGCGGATCACCCCCGAAGTCCGCTCGGCGTGCGAGATGTTCGGCGCCGCGTTCTCGTTGCAGCTGTCCGCGATCGAGGAACGCGAGCGGGCGGACGCGCACCTGGAGTCCACCGCACGGTCCGCCGCGGTGGCCGAGGCGCTCGAACGGGAACGCCTGGAGGAGGGCCTCGGCGGCGCCGGCGGCCCGCTCATGGAGCTGCTCGACGCGGACGGGGTGGTGCTCCGGCGGGCCGAGCGCACCCTGGGCGCGGGCGAGGCGTTCGCGCCCGGCCTGCTCCGGGCCCTGGAGACGCGGGCGCGCGGGCTCACGCCGGGCGAGCCGTGGTGCACCGACCGGCTGGCCGAGGAGGACGGACCGGGAGACGGCGCGGAGGCGGCGGACGGAGGACCGGAGGGAAGGACGGAGGGAGGGCCGGACGGAGGGGCGGAGGGAGGGCCGGGCGGACGGCCCGCCGGGGTGCTGATGGTGCCGCTGTCCGGGGCGGGGGAGTACATCGCCTGGCGCCGCCCGGAGCGGCCGATGCCCCGGCAGTGGGCCGCCGACCCCTCGCTGCCGGTACGGGTCGGGCCGCACGGCGAGCGGCTGACGCCGCGCGGCTCCGGCGCCGTCTTCCGGGCCACCGTGCGCGGCCGGAGCCTGCCCTGGACCGTCCGTGACCGGGCGGTGGCCAAGGAGCTGTGGCGGCTCCTCACGGGCCTGGTCCTGCGGCACGCCGAGGTCCTGGACGCGATCAACGACGAGCTGCGGATGCGCAACGTCGACCTCGACTCCTTCGCCCACGCCGCCGCCCACGACCTCAAGGAGCCGCTGCGCGGCATCTCCAACGCGGCGACGTTCGCCATGGAGGACGCCGGGGAGGAGCTCGACGAGGTCACGCTGCGCCGGCTGCGGACCATGCAGCGGCTCGCCGGACGCATGGACGAGCTGCTCAACTCGCTGCTGCACTACGCCCGGCTCGGCCGCGCCGGGCTGCGGGTGCGCGAAGTGGAGCTCGCCGTCGCCCTGGACGCGGCCCTGGAGGTGGCCGGGCCCCGGCTGGCCGAGCAGGGGGTGGCCGTGGTCCGGGGCACGCTGCCCCGGGTGTGGGCCGACCCCGACCGGCTGGACGAGATCCTGGTCAACCTGCTCGTCAACGCGGCCAAGTACGCCCGGCGGGACGGGGAGCGCCGGGTCGAGGTCACCGTGGAGCGCCGCCCGGTCCCGCCCGCCGGGGGCGACCCGCAGGCGCGCGGCGCGGACGCGGACGACCCCGGCACCCCCGCCGGACCCGAGCAGGTCGTCGTCGTCCGGGACAACGGCATCGGCATCCCCGCGGACCGGCGGGACGAGGTCTTCGACCTGTTCCGCCGCCTCCACGGGCCGACCGAGCACGGCGGCGGTACGGGGGTGGGCCTCGCCCTGGTCAAGCGGATCGTCGAACGGCACGGGGGCCGCATCTGGCTGGAGGCCGTCCCCGGCGGCGGGACGGCGTTCTACTTCACGCTCGGGTCGCCCGACCCGGACCCGGCCTGACGCCAGTAGTCGACGGCACCCTTCAGCACGGTCTGGAAGAGCGCGAAGTTGACCGGCTTGTAGACGTAGCTGTCCGCCCCCGCCGCGTAGCAGGCGTCGACCTCGGCGGGGGCGGTGGAGGAGGTGAAGACCACCACCGTCACCGCGCCCAGCTCCGGCCGGGAGCGGATCCGCTCGAGGACCGCGTGCCCGCCGACCCCCGGCATGTTGAGGTCCAGCAGGATCAGGCCGGGCAGGTCCTCGCGCGCGAGCAGCGCGTCCACCAGGCCCTCTCCCCGGTCGGTGAACTCCAGCTCCAGGTCCGGGTGGGTGCGGCGCAGCGCGCGCTCGATCGCCTCGGCGTCCTCCGGACTGTCCTCCACGACCAGGATCCGGTCGGGGGCCGGGCGCCGCTCGTCCGTCGTCTCCGGCATCCGGCTCATGGTGCGTCCTCCACGCGTTCCTCCGCCACCCGGGCGACCAGTACAGCGGTGTCGTCGTCGCCCAGGGCGCGGAAGGCGGCCGCGCGGGCGATCAGCCCGGCGGCGTCGCTCCCGTCGCGGCAGCACTCCCCGACCGCCTCGGGCAGTACGTCCTCGAACATCGTCCCGTCCGCCGAGCGCGCCTCCGAGAGGCCGTCGGTGAACATCACCAGCGCGTCGCCCGGCTCCAGTACGGTCGCCCCCGGCTCGTACAGGGCGTCCGGCACGACCCCCAGCAGCAGCCCGGACGCCCGGACCTCCTCGACCCGCCCGTCCGCGCGGCGGATCAGCGGACGCGGATGCCCGGCCGAGGCCACTTCGACGGTGTAGCCGTCGCCGGCCGGGGTGAGCACGCCGACGAACGCGGTGACGAACCGCGCGGCCTGCTGGCCGGTCAGCACGCTGTTGAGGCGGTTCAGCGCCTCGCCGGGCGGCGCCTTGTCCTCCAGCAGGACGCGCAGGGTGTGCCGGGCCAGGCCGGCGAGGGCCGCGGCCTCGGCGCCCCGGCCGCACACGTCCCCGACGAAGAGGGCCAGCGCCCCGTCCCGGCGCACCACGGCGTCGTAGAAGTCGCCGCCGACCTCCAGGGAGTCGTCGGCCACCTCGTACGCCGCGGTCAGCCCGACGCCCGGCCAGTCGGGCAGCGTGCCCGGCAGCAGGTGCCGCTGGAGCTGCTCGGTGTTGCGGCGGCGCTGCTCGTAGGCGGTGGTGGTGTCGATGGCGAGGGCGGCTCTGCGGGCCAGGTCGTCCAGCACCCGCAGGTCGACGATCTCCGGCTCGGGACGGTGATAGACGAACGTCAGCGTGCCGAGGAGCTTCCCCCGGGCCCGCAGCGGGCTGATGCTCAGGGCCCGCACCGCCCGGCCCGGCCCCTCGCCGTGCGGGCCGAACGCGGACGTTCCCAGGGCCTCGCCGGAGAGCAGGGTGCCGTGCGGCAGGCCCGCCGCGGCCCGCAGGGCCCCGTCCAGCCACGGGTCGTCCGAGGCCACCCCGCGCAGCCAGGGCTGTACGGCCGCCGCCACGTGCACGGCGGCCACCGGGGACAGCCGGTCGCCCGGCCGGCACAGGTGCACCACGCAGGCCTCCGCCACCGCCGGGACGGCGAGCCGGGCGACGCGCTCCAGCGTCTCCCGCGCGTCGAGGCTGGCGTCCATCTGCAGGGACGCCTCGGCCAGGAACGCCTCCTCCACCCGGCGGCGCTCCGCGGCCCTGTGCTCCAGGACCCGCCGGTTGCCGGCCACCAGGACCTCGCTCAGCTGGAGCAGCCGCGTCGGCAGGAGGGGGTCGGCGTCCTCCCGGCGGCTCAGGCCCAGCGAGAAGGACGCCCAGTCGTCGTCCCCGAGCGAGAAGCGGGCCTCCAGGGCCCACCGTGCCCCCGCCTCGGTCAGCAGGGCCGCCTCGGGCGCGAACTCCTCGTCGTCCACCGTGAGGTCGTGCTCGTACAGGTGCACCGGCGCGCGGTTCGCGGCGTCCTCCTCGCCCCCGGCGGGCACCCGGGAGGGGACGGTCCGCACCGTGCCGGGGCGGGGGGTGGTGGTGGCCGCCGACTCGCCGCCGTCGGCCGTGAGCCGCCGTACGTACCGCAGCCCGAGGCCGTCCCACCGGCTTCCCGCGACGGCGACCACGGCCCGCTCCGCCAGCATCAGCGTGTAGACGTGCCGGGCCATGTCCGTGACGTCCTGGGCGTCCTGCGCGGCTTGCCACAGGCGGTGCAGGCCGGCGGACCAGTTCTCCGGGTCCGTACCGGTCGCTCCCTCGACTCGCCTCACAGTCTCCTCGATCGTGTCGGCCGTACTGGCCGGAGCTCTCGCCCCGCCGCCCCGGGACCGGACGTCGGGTGACTCCGGGCGGGCCGCAGGTCCCAGCGTACGTCGCCGCCGTCGCGCCCCGGGCGGGAGCCGGGGCGTCCGGTCCGCCGCTCAGGAGGACGTCGGCGCGGCCGGGGTCCGTGCCCCGGACCGCTCGGCCGGTGCGGTTCCCCGGCGTTCCCCGATACCCGCGACCAGGCCGATCACGGTGGTCAGCGCCGTGCAGACGACGATGGTGACGACCGGGGTGGTGGCCTTGACGAGGCCGGCCGTCAGGAGGGCGGCCGCGCCGTAGCCGAGGCCGCCCGCCGCGTACAGGAGGGAGAAGCCCGTGGCCCACACGTTCTGCGGGAGGCGGTTCTGCAGGGCCAGGTTCCGGATGATCATGAGCGGGCTGTAGAAGAGGCCGCCGAGCAGGAACGCGGCGAAGAACGCCCAGAGCCGGCCGGTGACGGCGCACAGCGTCAGCGCCGCCGTCATGGCCGGCAGCAGGAAGAGGGTCTGCGTCCCGGGGGAGCCCGGCCAGGTGCGCCGCCCGTAGACCAGCCCGGCGGCGATGCTCGCCACGGCGAACGCCCCCGTGATGACGCCGGTCAGCGCCAGCTCCTGGCCCGTCGACTCCAGGCGGGCCGGCAGGGCCACGTCCATGGCGCCGACCAGGAACATGATGGCCGCGGCGAGCAGCACGGTGGGCCAGGCCATCCTGACGACGCTCAGCGTCCCCGCGGGCTCGGGGGCGTTCTCCCGTACGTCGGGAGCGGCGTGCCGGATGCGTCCGGCGAAGGCCAGGGGGGCCGCCGAGACGACGGCCATGAGGAGGAGCGCGGTCCGGGGCGACGCCTGGGTGGACACCAGCGAGGCCAGCACCGGGCCGGCGGCCCAGACGGCCTGGTTCAGCGCGCTCTCCAGGCCGAGCGCGGTGTGCCGGAGGTGTTCCGGGGTGGTGCCGGACAGCTGCGCGCGCATCCCGCCGGGGACGCCCGCGGCCACCGCTCCGGCGGCGAAGGCCATGGCCACCAGGAGGACCAGGGACGTGTGGCCCGCCAGGACGGCGATGGCGGCGAAGACGAGCGCCTCGGCGAGCAGGGCGAAGCGGAGCTGTCCCAGGAAGGGCCGCCGGTCGAAGCCGCGTCCCATGAAGGGGGCCCCGACGGCCTCGCCGAGCGCGTGCGAGGCCGCCAGGACGCCGCCCGCGGAGAACGAGCCCGTGCTGTGGCCCAGGAAGACCAGGGCCAGGGGGGCCATGGCGACGGGTGCCCGGATCAGCCCCATGGCGACGTACCAGGCGGTGCCGCCCTCGCGGCACAACACGTCGCGGTAGGTCGGGGTGGGTCGCGTGACCGGCGCTGTGTTACCACTCATAGTTTTTACCGGTAACCGTTCGCCCGGGTGTCAAACCTTGTTTACCGGCTATGATTTACGCATGGGAAATCGGACGGGAACGACGGTGGCCGGACCGCAGGTGGAGGACATGAGGGCCTTCCTCAACACCTGGGTGATCCCCAACGACACGCGGCAGGAGACGGAGAACCTCCCGGACCTCGCCGCGTCCCCGGACGACTGGGCGCGGGCGCTGCCGCAGCTGCCGCGTCCGCGTACCGACGAACTGGCGGACCTGCTCCGGCTCCGCGACGACCTGCGGGAGGACGTGGGCGAGCGCGGCACGCGACGCCTCGACGAATGGCTCGCCCGGCGACCGCAGACGGTCCGCATCGGCGAGGGCGAACTGCGGCTCGAAGGACCGGCCGCCCCCGTCGACGTCGTCCTGCGCCAGGCGGCCGGACTGGTGCTCGCCGAGCGCTGGCGCCGGCTCAGGGCCTGTCCCGACTGCCGCTGGGTCTTCTACGACCAGTCGCGGAACAACACGCGCACCTGGTGCAGCATGTACGCGGGCGAGAGCGGCCGGGCCTGCGGCAGCATCGCCAAGGTCAAGCGGATGCGCGAGACCCAGAAGCGGCGGACGACCGCCGTGGAGGCGGGGTGAGGACACCGGCCCGGCCGGCGCCCCCACCTCCGTAGAACCCCCGTGGAACCTCCGTGGAATCCCGTAGGACCCGGAGGCCGTCAGAGGGTCGAGGCGACCTGTCGCAGCAGCCGCTCCGTCTCCTCGGCCGCCCCCGGACCCCGGTCGTAGACCAGGTACTCCACCGTACGGGTGTACGGGCTGTCGTCGACGAGGACGACGGCGCCGCTCTCGCCGTCCGGGGCCAGCCGGGGGTCGCGCTCGATCGCCAGGGCGAGCTTGGCGAAGTCCCGGACCGGCAGGTCGTTGCGGGTGAGCACCGTGTACGCGTCCAGGTAGTCGTCGCCGAGGAGCCGCCGGGCCGCCGCGTGCACGTGGGTGCAGCCGCCGATGCGCGCGTTCACCTCGCTGAACAGGACCTCGCCCTCGGGAGTGACGATGGAGTCGCAGTTCAGGTAGCCGCGGTGGCCGAGCTGCCGGATCGTCCGCGCCATCGCCAGCGACGCCTCCAGCATCCGCCGTTCCACCGCGGGGTCCAGGGCCACCGGGGGGATGGCGAAGCCGTTCCAGACCGGCTCCATGCGCATGTCCCCGTGGTCGAGGAGGACGGGCTCGCCGGGCGGGTCGGGAAGGAACAGCTCGCTGTAGAGGGTGCGGCTGTGGGGGTGGTAGACCTCGACGACGGCCTCGCTCGGGCGCAGGCCCGTGGGGAAGTCGCGGACCTCCGCCACCACGGGGAAGGAGTCGGCGAGCGCCGCCTCGATCTCCCGGAGCCCGGAGAGCGGCCCGACGACGTGCTTCGCGGAGGCCCCGATGGCGGGGACCCCGGCGTCGACGGTGAACAGGACGTTGCCGTATCCGCTGGCGCTGAAGTCCTGTTTCACGATCACGCTGCCGGTGTGGTGCAGCAGGTCGCGCACGGCCCGCGCGGTGGCCCCCCGGCTGCGGCAGACCTCCCCCCGGGCGACCGGGACGCCCGTGCCGGTCGCCCAGGCCCGGAAGAAGGACTTGCTGTTGAAGAAGTCGCTGCCGCCCTGCGCGAAGAACGCGGGACCCGCGCCGCGCAGACCGAGCCGGCCCGCGAGGTCGGCGACGGTCCGGTCGTACAGGTAGGGCGTCAGCGTCCAGTCCGGTCCCACGGTCTCCCGCAGGCGCTCCACCAGCGGTTCGGCCAGGGCGGTGCGCGCGTCGAGGAACACGCCCTCGTCCGGCCCGTCGGGGGTGAGGAAGGTCAGCGCGGAGCGGTCGAGGCCGAGCGACGGGACGAGGTAGTCCAGGAAGTCGGGCGTCGGCCGCCGGTGCGCGAGCATCGCGTCGCCGTCCTCCAGCAGCCAGGCCGTACGGGTGGAGACGGCGTGCTGCTTGTGGGCCTCCTTGGGCCCGAACGAGGTGAGCGGGCTGGCGAACATGTACTCGCTCGTGACGTTGCCGAGGACGAGCTGGGGCACGGAAGGTCCTTTCGTACGAGTTCCGGCGCGCGCGTTCCCGCGCACGAGGGGGGCCGCGCCGGGCGCGGCCCCCGGGGACGGCGGGGCGGGGTCAGGCGCGTTCGGCGAGCTTCCGCACGAACGAGTCGCGGTTGACGACGGCCCGCCCGTGCACGCCGCGGAGGATGACGGCGCGGCTGTCCCGCGCCTCCACGGCGAAGGTGAGGATCTTGCCGTCGACCTCGGTCAGCGTGGCGGTGACGGTGATCTCCTCGCCGACGGGCGTCGGCGCCACGTGCGCGGAGTCGTGGTTCAGGCCCAGGGTCATCCAGGGCGCGGTGATCTCCTCCCGCAGGACGTCCATGGCGGTGACCTCGCCGAGCCACAGCAGCACGGGGGTGGCGAGGACGTCCACGTCGTTCTCCCAGGCGGTGGCGGAGTCGCGGGGCCCGACCACGTGGTGGCGGGTGGCCGAGGAGCCGACGAGGGAGTCGAGCACGGGACGCGGTGACGTGGTGGTGTCGGACATGACTGCCTTTCGGTCGGGCGGCGGACTTTCGGTCGGTGGGGGAGCGGTCAGGAGGCCTGCGCGAGGGCCCGCATCTGGTTGAAGACGTTCTTGCGCTGCATCTCCGCGGTGCCGCCGGCGATGAGGGTGCCCAGGGCGTCCTGGAGGGCGTGCGCGGCGGGACCGTCCATGTAGCCGAGGTGGCCGTAGACGCGCAGCGCGGTCTCGGTGCCGATCCGGAGCGTCTCGCCGGCGTGGTACTTGGCGATGGAGCACAGCAGGGACGCCTGCGGGTCGCCGCTCAGCAGGGCGTCCAGGGCCCCGTAGGAGACGTAACGGGTCGCCTCGATGGCGAACTTGGCGTCGGTGATCCGGCCCTGCACGTACTGGTGGTCCGCGATCGGCTGCTTGAAGGCCTGGCGGCGGCGCGCGTACGCGAGCACCTCGTCCAGGTGGGGATCGAGGTAGGCCGCGGCGAGGACCCCGTACAGCAGCCGGTCGAGGGCGATGGTGTTGTAGATCGCCTCGATGCCCCCGCCGATCTCGCCGACGAGGTTCCGGGCGTCGACCCGCACGTTGTCGAAGCCGATGGGCCCGGTCGGGCTGGTCTGGTTGCCGATCATCCGCTCCACGGGGCCCTGGCTGACGCCCTCGTCGTGGAGGTCGACCATGAAGAGGGTGATGTCCCGGGCGCCCTGCTCGGGCACGCGGCCCAGGACCAGGGCCATGTCGGCGACGGGGCCGTTGGTGATGTGGTCCTTGTGCCCGTTCAGCCGGTAGACCTCGCCGTCGCGGGTGGCGGCCGTCCTGATCCGGGTGACGTCGGAACCGCCGGTGGTCTCCGTCAGGGCGGTGGCCCCGACCTCCCCGGACAGCAGCCGGGGCAGCCAGTACCCCTTCTGGTCGTCGCTGCCGTAGGTGAGCAGGGAACGGATGAGGCCCGCCTGCGCCACCATGGACAGGGAGAAGCCGAGGTCGCGGCCGCCCGCCGCGACGCCCTCGAAGGCCGCGGTGAAGTCCCACCAGGTGCCGCCGTCGCCGCCCCACTCCCGGTCCACGGCCAGCCGCCACACGCCGGCGTCGCTCACCTCCTGCCAGGACTCCCGGTCCAGGACGCCCTCGGCCCTGCAGCCGTCGGCGCGCTTGGCGACGGTGGAGGCGGCCAGGTCCGCGTAGCGCGTGCGCAGGGCCGGGTCGGTGAAGTGCTGGAGCATGGTCTGCCTTTCGGTGCGAGGGGGCGGGTCAGTGGGCGGCGACGAGTGCGTCGACCCGGTCGGCGGGGACCGGGGTGAGGGCGGTGAGGCTGTGGTCCAGACGGACCGCCAGCTCCTCCAGCTCGGCCTCCGTGCTGTTCAGCGGCGGTGCCACCAGTACGGATTCCGTCAGGGCGTTCACCCCGGCGGGGTACAGCAGCAGGCCGTGTTCGCGCGCCGCCAGGACCAGGTCGTGGGCGGTCCCGGGGGACCGGCCGGGGGTGGCGTGCAGGCCGAGGGCGAGCTGCAGGCCGCGGCCGCGGACGTCGCGCACCACGGGGTGGCGGTCGACCAGGCCCTCCAGGAGGGTGCGCAGACGGCGGCCGGAGCGGGCGGCGAGGGCGGGGACGTCGTGCTCCTTCAGGTACTCCACGGTCGCCAGGCCCGCGGCGGCGGCGAGCGGCGCGCCGGCCATCGTGTGCCCGAACACCACCGATCCCAGCGGCCGGTCGAAGGCGGCGGCGATCTCGTCGCGGACCAGGACGGCGGACAGCGGCGCGTATCCGGCCGTCACGCCCTTCCCGAGCACCAGCACGTCGGGGACGATCCCGGCGTGGTCGCAGCCGAACCACGTGCCGGTCCTGCCGAGGCCGGTCATGACCTCGTCGGCGATCAGCAGGAAGCCGTGCTCGTCGGCGAGTTCCCGCAGCCTCCTGAGGACGGCCGGGTCGCACGGTACGGCTCCGGAGGACGCGCCGCCGACGGGCTCGACGATCACCGCGGCCAGGTTCTGCGGCTGCACCTCCTCGATCGCCCGCTCCCACTGCTCGACGTCCGCGCGCATGTCGCCCTGCCGGGGGCGCACCTTGGCGACGGTGGCCTGGTTCGCGAGGAGCGGGGTGAGGCCGTGCCTGCGGGCCGGGTGCCCGGAGGCGCCGAGCGCTCCGGCGGTCATCCCGTGGTAGCTGGGCTCCTCGGTCAGCACCGTGCACTTGAAGGGCCGGTGGGCCTCGGAGTGGAACAGGGTCGTCAGGCGCAGGGCGGCCTCGACGGCCTCGGAGCCCGAGTTGCCGTACACCGGGTTGCCGAGGGTGCCGGGGGCGAGCTCGGTCAGGAGGGCGGAGAGCCGTTCCAGCGGCTCGGAGGTGAACTGGGTCCGGTAGGCGAAGGCGATGGCGTCGAGCTGCCGGTGCATCCGGGAGGTGATCTCGGGGAGCCCGTGGCCGAGGTTGGTGTTGATCGCCCCGGAGCAGCCGTCGAGGTACTCCCGGCCCTCGGTGTCGTAGACGTGGACGCCGGCCCCGTGGCTGACGGTGGGAAGCATGGGTGTCTCCTGGTGGTGTGCGTGGTGTGCGTGGTGTACGCGGTGTGTGGGGTGCGGGGTGGACGGTGGGGCCACCGTGCGGCGGTACGGCCGGACGGGGCTCGGTACCGGGTCGTGAAGCGGTTCGGTACCGGGTCGTGAAGCGGCTCAGTACCAGGTCATGACGGACGCGGCGGCCGTCATGCCGCCGCCGACGGAGGCCATCAGGACGCGCTCGCCCCGGTGCAGGGGCGCGGCGCGGTGGCTCTCGCTGAGGGTGAGCGGGATGGAGGCGGCGGCGGTGTTGCCGTAGCGGTCGGCGGTGACCGCGACCTTGCGGGAGTCGATGCCCAGCGTGTCGGCGAGGGTCTCCACCAGCCGCAGGTTGCCCTGGTGGAAGACGGCGCGGTCGATGTCGCCGAGGCCCACGCCGGACTCGTCCAGCGCCTGGTGCACGGCCTTGGGCACGTGCTGGACGGCCCAGTCCTTGACGGCCCGTCCGTTCATGCGGAAGTGGTGGGCGCCGGGGTCCCGGAGGGTGGCGGCCGGCCGCCGCGAGCCGCCGCCCTCGACCCGTACGTGGTCGGTGGTCGTCCCGTCCGCGAGCAGGGAGCTGGCGTGGATGCCGTAGCCGTCGGGAACACGCCCCACCAGCACGGCCCCCGCGCCGTCGCCGAAGAGGCTGACGGTCCTGCGGTCCGTCCGGTCCATGATCGTCGAGTAGGTGTCGGCCCCGATCACCAGGACGTTGCGCCAGTCGGCGTGGGCGCACAGCAGCGAGTCCGCCACGTCCAGGGCGTAGAGGAAGCCGGAGCAGACGGCGTTCAGGTCGAAGGCGGGCAGGGCGCCGAGGCCGAGCCGCTCCAGGACGAAGACGGCGGTGGCCGGCTGCGGCTGGTCGGGGGTGGTGGTCGCGACGATCAGGGCGTCGATGTCGTGGGGCCCGTACCGCGTGCCCAATAACCGGGAGGCCGCCGCCGCGGCGAGGTCGGACGTCGCCGACTCCCCGTCCGCGTAACGGCGTTCGCGGATGCCGGTGCGCTCCTCGATCCAGTCCTCGTCGGTCCCCGCCCAGTCGCTGATCCTGCTGTTGTCCACCACGCGGGACGGCACGTGACCGGCCACCCGGAGTATCCCGTTCGGCATGTTCTCCCCATTCAGGAAAATGATCGACCTGATCCCGTAATGACCGGTCGGTGACTGCGAAGGGTCGCCTACCTCACGCCTACGGCGGTAAACACGGGTGTCCCGGCTTGTGAGAGGTGTCACCAAGTTCCTTTCTGGACAGGTTTGTTGATCGATTCGGACCGGAAATCGGCCGGAAGGTTCTCTTCAGGAAAGCCGTGACGGTTCCCGCCGATCGGGGTCGCGGCGGGGTGTCGTGGTGCGGCGACTCGGCCCGTACGGCGGGAAACCCCAGGTGGGCGAAGGGGGTTCCGTCGCGCGGCGGCAGCCTCGTACGCCCGTTCCGGCGGGTGGTCGAAGACCGCGCAAGAGAGGGGGACGCGCCATGGCCGAAGTGGACCCCGGGCGGCGATCCGACTCGCTCGTCGACAGATGTTTACCGGCTATGGATTTTGTTCAAGGGGGGTACGGGGTACCCGGGCGCGCCACGAAGCACTGCGGCAGTGGGAGTGGCCGGAGCGGGCGGAGTGGCCGGGGCTGGCGGAGCGTTCGGGGCGGGCGTCCGCGGAGGGGCTTCGAACCGGCCCCCTCACATCCGCTTCGTCACGGCGTGTTGGTGAAGGCGCGGCGGTAGGCGCGGGGCGGCACTCCCCGGCGGCGCACGAACTGTTCGCGCAGGACGGTCGCGCTTCCGTAGCCGACGCGGCGGGCGATCTCCTCGACCGGCAGGTCCGTGGTCTCCAGGAGCTCCTCGGCGCCGCTCAGCCGCAGGTTCCGCAGCCAGGCGTGGGGAGTGGTGCCGGTCGCGGCGGCGAAGCGGCGGGCGAAGGACCGTTTGCTCATCAGGGCGCGCCGGGCCAGTTCCGCGACGGGAAGGGGCTGGTCGAGGTTCTCGCGGGCCCACGCGAGGACTTCGGAGAGGCGCTCGTCGCGGCAGCCCTCGGGGACGGGGGCGGCCAGGTACTGCGCCTGCCCGCCGTCGCGGTGGGAGGGCAGCACCATGTCCCGGGCGACCGCGTTGGCCATCGCGGCTCCGTGCTCCCGCCGCAGCAGGTGCAGGCAGAGGTCGAAGCCGGCGGCGGCTCCCGCGCCCGTGACGACGCGTCCTTCGTCGACGTAGAGGGCGTCGGGCTCGACGGTGACGTCGGGGTGGCGGCGGGCGAGCAGGTCGGCGAACCGCCAGTGGGTGGTGGCCCGCCGGCCGTCGAGCAGCCCGGCGGCGGCGAGCGCGAAGGTCCCGACACAGTGGGCCACGACCAGCGCGCCGCGCCCGTGCGCGGCCGACAGCGCGTCGAGCACGGCGGGGGCGGGCGGCGTGCGGAAGCCGGCCCACGGCAGGGCGATCACCAGATCGGCCGAGGCGAGCCGGTCCAGGCCGTGCGTGACGGCGAGCGGCACCCCGAGGTCGGTGGGGACGGGACCGGGCCGTTCGGCGCACAGGGCGAAGTCGAAGCCGGGCAGCGCCTCGCCGTGCGGGCCGAAGACCTCGGCGACGATGCCGACGGCGAGCATCCCGACACCGGGCGGGGCGTACGCGGCGACGGTCGCGAAGGGAGCCATGCGCGCAGTGTGGCACTGATCCTGCGATCAGCGGCAGATGTGCCACTCGTGAACGGACCTCCGGCCGGAAAACATGGAGGGCATGACAGACGCACCGCTCGGCCGCAGCGCCGTGTACACGATCCTGACCACCGGATACGTCGGCTCCACCGGCCCCGGGGTCGCCGCCACCGTCTCCTACGTCGCCGACGCCGGCCGGCACGTGGTCTTCGACCCGGGCATGGTGGCGAGCCGCGACCTGATCCTCGCCCCGCTCGCGGAGCTGGGGCTCGGCCCCGACGACATCACCGACGTGGTGCTCAGCCACCACCACCCGGACAACACCATGAACGCGGGCCTGTTCGGGCGGGCCCGGGTGCACGACCACAAGGTGGAGTACTCCGGCGACGGCTGGCGGAACCGGGACGCGGAGGGGCACGAACTCACCCCGTCGCTGCGGCTGATCCGCACTCCGGGCCACAGCGCCGAGGACATCACCCTGCTGGCGGGCACGGAGTCGGGCGTGGTCGCCTTCGCCGGTGACCTGTGGTGGCACGCGAACGGCCCGGCGGACGACCCCGTGGCCCCCGACCGCGCACTGCTGCGCGCCTCCCGACTCCGGGTGCTGGCCGCCGCGGACCTGATCGTGCCAGGGCACGGAGGTCCGTTCAGGGGCGACGCCAACACACCGCGCTGAGCACACGGCCCGCGTACGGGCCGGGGCCTCCGGCACCTCAAGGGGTGGGCAGGTCGCCCCGGGTGGAGGTCGAGGTCTGGAGCGTGAGGTCCTCGGTGGGGGAGGGGCCGCCGGCCTCCGCGAGGTCTCCTCGCGGGGTGGCGAGGACGCGCAGGACCGGCTCCCGGCCGGCGGCGTCGACGCACTGGATCGAGGCGTCGACGTCCACGCGGTCGGGAGCGGTGCTGCCTGCGCCGTACGTGCTGTCCAGGGCCTGGCGCTCGCCGAACTGGAGCCAGGTGCCCAGGGCGACGGCCGCCACGACCGCGAGGCAGGCCGGTGTGGCGGGGAGAAGTCTCGTTCGGCGCGGTTCGCGGCGTCGGACGGCGGACACGGAGGGCTCCTCGGCTCGTGCTCAGTCGACCGGCTTGCCGGGCTGGTCGTGGGTGGCGCAGTGGATCCCGCCGCCGCCGGTGGCGATGGTGTCGATGTTCACCTGCACGACGTCCCGCTTGGGGAAGTGCTCCCGCAGGATGCCCCGCGCCCGGTCGTCGGCCTTCCTGTCGCCGAACCTGGGCACGTAGACCGCGTCGTTGCCGATGTAGAAGTTCGCGTAGGTGGACAGGAAGTCGTCGCTGTAGCCGGTGATCCGGTCGGGATCGGGCTGCGGGAGGTCGATGACCTCGAAGGGGCGGCCCCGCGCGTCGGTCGCCTCGCCCAGCACGGACATGGCCTGGTCCGAGGAGCGGGACCAGGAGTCGGGGGGCGTCCCCGGGAAGGCCCGGTCCAGCAGGATCACGCCGGGGGCCGTGAACCGTACGAGACTGTCGACGTGGGCGTCGGTGATGTCCTCGCCGCGCACGCCCTTCAGCCAGATCACCTTCTCCATGCCCAGGAGCTCCTTGAGCTCGGCCTCGATCCGGTCGCGGCTCTTGCCGGGGTTGCGGTTGTCGTTGACGATCGAGCTCTCGGTGATCAGCAGGGTTCCCTCGCCGTCCGTCTCGAACGAGCCGCCCTCGGCGACGAGGGGCGCCTCGACGCGGGGGATCCCGTACTTCGTCAGCAGGGCCCGGCCGACCCGGCCGTCGTTCGTGTGCACCTGCTTGTCGCCCCAGCCGTTGAAGTGGAAGTCGACGCCGACGACCTCCCCCTCCTCCTCGACGAACACGGGGACGGTGTCGCGGGCCCACAGGTCGTCGACGGGCAGTGGAATGACCTCGACGCCGGAACCGCACTGCTTCTGGGCCGCGGCCCGCTGGTCCGGCCGCGCCATCATCACGACGTACTCGTACTCCGCGATGGCCCGTGCGACGCGCGCGATGTCCTGCCGTACGGAGGGGAGGTCGTCCTCCCAGACGGACTCCAGGGCGGGCCAGGACATGAAGGTACGGGCGTGGCTCTCCCACTCGGCGCCCAGACGGCGGCCCTCTCTCGCCCGGCCGGCACGGCTCGTGGGCGTGGGGGAGGAGCCGGCCGACCCGCCAGGGCCGCCGGGATCGCCGGGTCCGCAGGCCGCGGCGCCGAAGGCGAACGCGCCGACTCCGAGGATCGCTCGCAGAGCCGAGCGGCGGGAGGAGAGGAAGTCGGACATCGGGGTCTCCGATCGTGGACGTGTGCGGCGAGGCGTCCGGTGACGGCGGGCGTCGTGCGGGACGGGGAGGTGGAGCGCGGCCCGTCGCCGGAGGCGGGTTCACTCGCTGCCCCGAGGAACAGGGTGCATCCGGTCCCCCGGAAATCGCCTCTACCGCGAGGGTGAGTGCGGCCTTCGTGTCGCCACTCTGACACTGACTGATAATTCAGTCAAACTCGATGCCGTCATCCGCCCGCCGATGGGTGGACGGCTCGTCCGTCGTCAGCGGCCCAGGCGCTCGATCTCGACGGAGACGGCCTCCCTCACCAGATTGTGGGCGTGGGGCAGGGGCAGGACGCCGCTCAGCCAGCGGGTGCTGAGCCCCTCCAGGAGGCCGGTGAGCCTTTCCGCGGAGGCCGTGAGGGCCGGTGCCGGGGCCGTGGGCCGCACGCGTCCCAGCAGGTCCGCGACGTCGTGGATCCACGTCAGGGTGGCCCTGGCTAGGTCTCCGCGCAGTTCGGGCTCGAAGATCGCGCTGGCCCGCAGCTCCCCCCACGCGATGCTGTTCTCGCGGACCTCGGGGACGTCCTGGAACTCCAGGAGGAGCGACTGCTCCAGCTCCTGCCGGGCGTCGCGGGTGCCGGGGTCGTCGTCCCCCTCGCACGTGTACCGGTCGGCCCGGTCGCTGATGAACTCCAGGGTGTGGCGCAGGGTGCCGGCCCGGTCCTTGAAGTGGTAGTAGATCAGCGCGGTGGACACCCCGGCCTCGGCCGCCAGCGTCTCCATGCGCAGTCCGCGCACCCCGTGCCGGGCTATGACCCGGGCGGCGCCTTCCAAGATGGCCCTTCTGCGGTCGGTCGCCACGCGTTCCCCTCCTGGAGCGGTCTGAACCGACAGTCTCGCATATTGACTGAATCTTTAGTTAGAGTCGCTGTGCGCGGATCCGGCCGACCGCCCGCGTCAGCCGTTCCGCCCCGTCGAAAGAGCCCTCACATGTCCGCTCAGCCTTCCGGTGCCCGGCCCGCCCCCACGGCGCTGTCGGCCGACGACCCCCACGAGATCGGCGGCTACAGACTCCACGCCCGGCTCGGCTCGGGCGGCATGGGCGTGGTGTACCTGGCCCACACCCCCGGCGGCCGCCCGATCGCGCTGAAGGTCGTGCGGGAGGACTTCGCCGGCGATCCCGGGTTCCGGCAGCGCTTCGCCCGGGAGGTGGCCAGCGCGCGGCGCATCCACGGTCTCTTCACCGCCCAGGTGGTCGACTCGGGCGTCGACGCCCCGACCCCGTGGCTCGCCACCGCCTACGTCCCCGGTCCTTCCCTGCAGCAGGCGGTTCAGCGCCACGGCCCGCTCCCGGTGCGCACCGTGCTGCTCCTCGCGGCCGGCATCGCCGAGGCCCTGGACGCGATCCACCGGGCCGGTGTCGTGCACCGCGACCTCAAGCCGGCCAATGTGCTCATCGCCGAGGACGGGCCCCGCGTCATCGACTTCGGCATCGCGCGTGCGGCCGACGCCGGCGCGCTGACCGGCACGGGGCTGCGCATCGGGACCGCGGCGTTCATGGCGCCCGAGCAGGCGCTGGGGCGGCCCGTGTCGCCCGCGACCGACGTCTTCGCGCTCGGCGCGCTCCTCGCGTACGTGTCGAGCGGGGAACTCCCCTTCGGCGCGGGGCCGGAGTCGGCGGCGCTCTACCGCGTGGTCCACGAGCGGCCCGACCTCGCGCGCGTGCCCCACGACCTGCGGGACCTCGTCGCCCGGTGCCTGGCCAAGCGGCCGGAGGAGCGCCCCGGGACGGCGGACCTGATCGCGGCCGTCCACGCCCACCCGCTGGTGGGGCCCCGGCCGGAGTTCACCGACGGTTGGCTGCCCCGGTCGATCGGCGGGGAGGTGGCGGGGCGGACGGAGCGGGCGGAGCGGCCGGGGCCGGGAGGGGAGCCGGGACCGGGGTCGGGGTCGGGATCAGGGCCGGTACCAGTACCAGTACCAGTACCGGTACCGGTGTACGCGCAGGCCACCCTCACCGCCCCGGAACCCCCTTCTCCTCCTGCCGGCCCCGGCCCCGGCGCCCCGGCCGTTCCGTCCCCGCGTCGGGCGGCGAGGAGGAGGGGCGGGCGCCGTCCGGTCCCGATGCTCCTGGCGGCGTGCGCGGTCCTCGCCGTCCTCGGCGGTGCCGTCCAGCTGCTCGCCCCCTTCCGGGAGCCGGACGGGTCGGGCGGGGGTCCGGTCCCGGCGTCCTCGTACGCGCTCGGCGACGAGGTCGAGCTGACCTCGCCCGACGCCACGTACGAATTCGACCTGAAGACCGGGAAGGTCGTCCCGGCGGACACGGCCGCCTGGTACCTGGCGCGCGACGCGGCGGAGTTCGTACTCCCCGAGGACGGCGACGCCTTCGTTTCGACGGGGTACGAGCTCGGCCCGGCCGACTGCGTGCGGGGCATCGAGACGGGGCCGGTCACCAGGGTCGCCTATGCGGACCTGGCCGACGAGCGCCCCTTCTGCGTCCGCAGCCCCGACGGGCTGGACCTCGTCGTCGTACGTCTCCTGGAGGCCCGTCCCGGCGGGCCGGTCACCGCGTCCTTCGCGCGCTACCAACGGAAATAGCGGCTTCCGCGCCTCCGTCGCACGGCCCCGCGCGACCGGCGCGGGACGCCGCGAAGGCCGTGTGCCCGACGGGCCGGACCTCCTCCGTCACTGGTCAGGGCCGTGATCCCGTGGGCGGGAGGGGCCCGGTATGGTTCGGGCCATGGCGTCTCGCAGCACTCAGATTCTCGAAGCCGCAGCCCGGGTGATCGCCCGGCGCGGGGTCCGTGGCCTGCGCGTGGAGGAACTGGCCGCCGAGGCGGGCGTGTCCACCGCGCTGATCTACTACCACTTCAAGGACCGCACCGGGATCCTGCTCAAGACGCTGGAGTTCATCAACGACCGCGCCGAGCGCTACACCACCCACCGCGACCCGGACGCCGAGCCGCTCAGCCCCCGGGAGGAGCTGGACCAGACGCTCCTGCTGGAACTCCAGGACACCACCGAGGTCCGGGAGAACAGCAGTGCCTGGGGCGAGTTGCGGGCCAGCGCCGTCTTCGACGAGGTCCTGCGCGAAGACCTGGCACGCGCCACCCTGGTCTGGATCCAGGAGGTGGCGGCCCTGCTGGGCGCCGTCCGGCCGACGGCCCCTGCCGCCGCCCTCGCCGCCTCCGCCGAACGGCTCACCGCCCTCCTGGAAGGGCTGAGTATGCGCTGGCTCAGCGGCACGCTCCGCATCTCCCACGCCCGGACCCTGATGACCGAGGCCATCGACGCCGAGGTCGAACGCCTGGGCCGCCCGGACGCGTCCCAGTGACCTGACCTGACCTGACCTGATCCGACCGACCGACCGACCGACCGGCCTGATCTGATCCGACCGGCCGACCCGGCCCGGCCCGGCCCGCGCCGAACGGGTGCGCACCCACCAGTCGGCGCACAAGCTGACCATAATTTCAATAATCGCACCGCCAAGGCCGCCCTCCCGGTTCACTCCACCGGGAGGGCGGCCTTTTCTTTCCACCCGAAACGCCCATCAGTACCCGAA
This sequence comes from Streptomyces sp. NPDC098101, assembly GCF_044760185.1. Classification (NCBI taxonomy): domain Bacteria; kingdom Bacillati; phylum Actinomycetota; class Actinomycetes; order Kitasatosporales; family Streptomycetaceae; genus Streptomyces; species Streptomyces sp. NPDC098101. Next base: position 887,951 of record NZ_JBIWAS010000001.1, read on the forward strand.
ACCTACCGGTCAGGCAGGAGAAATCTCGCCACCACGACTCTTGACTGAATTTTCAGTCGAGGGCAGGATTCTGTCCACACCGCGTACCCGTTCCCGAGCTTCGGCCGGATCGAGCCGGCCACTGCCGACGGGTGCTTCTGGCGCGACGAAGAGAGACCCGTGATGACTGCGTTCCGTATGCCCGCCGAATGGTCCGAGCACGAGGGATGTCTGATGGCCTGGCCCGTCCGCGAGGACCTGTGGGGCGTCGTGCTCGACGACGCCAAGGAGGAGTACGCGAACGTCGCCCGGGCCGTCGCCGCGTTCGAGCCGGTGACCATGGTCGCGCCGCCCGGCCACGGCGAGGAGGCCGCGAAGCGGTGCGGCCCGCAGGTCGCGGTGGTGGAGATCGCCCAGGACGACTCCTGGTTCCGTGACTCCGCCCCGCTCTTCGTGCTCGACGGCGACGGCAACCGCGCCGGAGTGGACTTCCGCTTCAACGCCTGGGGCCGCAAGCACCACCCGTACGACTCCGACGACCGGGTCGCCGCCCTCCTCCTGGAGCACCTCGGGGTCGAGCGCGTCCCCTCCGACATGATCCTGGAGGGCGGGGCGATCACGGTCGACGGCGAAGGCACGCTCATCACCACCGAGCAGTGCCTGCTGCACCCCAACCGGAACCCGGGAAGGGACCGGAGCGGGATCGAGGCGGAGCTGAAGGCCCGGCTCGGCGTCGAGAAGGTGGTCTGGCTCCCGTACGGAGGCCTCCTCGACACGGAGACCGACGGGCACGTCGACGGCGTCTGCGCCTTCGCCGCCCCCGGCAAGGTCGTCGTCTCCCTGCCCGACGACCCCGATCACCCCGACCACGCCCGTATGCGGGCCAACCGCGCGGTCCTGGAGGCCACCACCGACGCCCGCGGCCGGCGGTTCGAGATCGTCGACGTCCCGCAGACCGCGTTCGTCGGCATCGCCGGCGGCGAGGTCGAGGTGTCCTACCTGAACTACTACGTGGCCAACGGCGGCGTCGTCGTCCCGGTGGCCGGCCTGCCCCAGGACGAGGACGCCCTCGCGGTCATCGCCGCGGCATACCCCGGACGGAAGGTCGTCGGGGTGCGGACGCCCGCGATCGCCTTCGGCGGCGGCGGAATCCACTGCATCACCCAGCAGATCCCCGCCGCGACCACCACGGCCCTCCCCGCCGCCACCGTCCTCCCCAACGCCACCGCACGTCCCGCCGCCACCGCCCTCCCCGCCTGAACCGACACCGGACCGCTCCGGGAGGGCCGCTCCCACGGCCTTCCCCCGCCGCACCCCTCACGGAAAGAGAGCGCGACGATGACCCCACCCCTGCCTCCCGGCGGGCGGCGCCCCCCGGGCGGACGCCGACGGATCGCCGCGACGACGGCCGTCCTGACCTCCCTCGCCGCCCTCGCGGCCTGCTCCGGCCCGCCCAAGGACGCGGGCCTCACCGGAAAGGAGGTCGCACTCTCCACCACCACGCCCCCGGCCCGCGGCGAGATCGACTCCTTCACCTGGGCCGTGTACGCCGAACCCCCCACCCTCGACTACACGGTGGCCTTCGACTACCCGCAGAACACGATCCTGTCCAACGTGTGCGAGAGCCTCATGCGCTGGACGCCGGAACTCACCCTCGAACCGGGCCTGGCCCGCCGGGCGACCAACCCCACCCCCACCAGCTGGGTCTACGACCTGCGCCCCGGCGTGCGCTTCCACGACGGCGGGACGATGACCGCCGACGACGCGGTCCACAGCCTGAACCGGCAGCGGGACCCGGACAACGCCGCCGCCTGGGCCCAGACCTTCCAGAACGTCACCTCCATACGCAAGACCGGCCCGCTCCAGATCACGGTCGACCTGAAGAAGCCCGACTCCCAGTTCCCCCAGTACATGGCCACCACCGCGGGCGTGATCGCCTCCAAGGCCGGCGTCGAGGCGGCGGGCGGGGACTACGGCACCACCGGCGGCCTCGCCTGCACCGGCCCCTTCGAACTGGGCACGTGGAGCAAGGGCCAGTCGATCGAGCTCGACCGCTTCGACGGCTACTGGGGGACCCGGGCCAAGGCGAAGAAGGCCGTCTTCCGGATCCTCACCGACCCCTCGGCCCGCACCAACGCCCTGCTCAGCGGCGAGGCCGACGGCGGCTACCTCATCCCCACCGAGAGCTACGGCCGCCTGCGCGACAGCGGCGTGGGCACGCTGTACTTCGGAGAGGGCCTGAGCACGGTCAACGTCACCATCACGAACATGCGGGGCCCGCTCGGCGACGTCCGCGTACGCCGCGCGCTGTCCCTGGCCCTGGACCGGTCCGGATTCGTGAAGGCCGGCCTCGGCGGCGCGGGCACCGCCACCGGATCCCTCACCACCCGCGCCGCCTGGGCGAGCGCCTCGGAGGAGACCCGGCGGGCCGCCTTCGCGTCGCTGCCGTCCACCGAGCCGGACCTCCGGAAGGCGAAAGCGCTGATCGAGGAGGCCGGCGCCACGGGCAAGACCCTGACCGTCGCCACCAGCGCCATCGGCCAGGACGTCTCCCTCCTGGCCACCGCGGTCCAGGCCGCCGGCACCCGGATCGGCCTCGACATCCGCCTCAAGACCATCGCCCCCAACGCCTTCACCGCCCTGTTCACCGATCCCCGGGCACGCGAGGGCATCGACATGTTCCCGCTCACCTACTACGACTCGATCACCGACCCGCTCGACCTGCTGACGAACTTCAAGACCGGCGCGTACCTGAACTTCGCCGGCTACAGCGACCGGCACTACGACACCCTCGTCGACCGGGCCACCTCCGACTACCGGCCCGAACAGCGCATGAGGATCGAGGCCGAGCTGCAGAAGCACGCCGCACGGCAACTGCTGTGGATCCCGGTCGCCGAATGGCCCACCGCCCTCTTCCTCAACAAGAGGATCACCGGAGCCCCCGCCACCATCGCCTACATGTACTACCCGTGGGCCGCCGGCGTGGGGGCCGCGCGGTGAACTTCACGAGATTCGCCGTACGCCGCGTCGCGGAGATGACGGCCACCCTGCTCGCCGCCTCGTTCGTGGTCTTCGGCGCCATGTACCTCGCCCCGGGCAGCCCGGCCGCCTTCCTGCTCTCGGGACGGTCCGCCTCGCCGGAGGCCCTCGCCGCGATCAACACCCGCTACCACCTGGACGATCCGTTCCTCGTCCGCTACCTCCACTGGCTCGGCGACGTCGTCCAGGGGGACTTCGGACGCTCCCTCACCTACCGCACCGACGTCTCCCGGCTCCTGGCCGACCGCCTCCCCACCACCCTGCTGCTCGTCGCGATGGCGCTGGTCGTGGTCGTGGTGGTCGGTCTGGCACTGGGCTGGATCGGCGCCGTACGCGGCGGAGCCGCCGACTCCGCGATCCTGGTCGGGACCACGCTCGCCGTCGGCACCCCGTCCTTCGTCGCGGCCGTGCTCCTCCAGGCGCTGTTCGCGGTCGAACTGGGCTGGTTCCCCAGCAGCGGAGCCGGAGACGGCCTCCTGGACAGGATCCGGCACCTGACGCTGCCCGCGATCGCCCTCGCGCTCTACCTGATCGGGATGCTCGCCCGCGTCACCCGCTCCGCCATGCGCGAAGCGCTCGACGGCGAACACGTCACGGTCGCCCGCAGCCGGGGCGTTCCCGAGGGGCGGGTCGTCCGCCGTCACGTCTTCCGCAACTCGCTCGGCACCGTCCTGACCACCGGCGGACTGATCGTCTCCACCCTGCTTGTCTGCACGATCCTCGTCGAGACCGCCTTCAGCGTCGGAGGCGTCGGCCAGCTCCTGGAACTGTCCACCACCACCAAGGACTTCCCGACCGTCCAGGCCATCTCCCTCGTCGTCGTGGCCCTGTTCATGGCGGTGAACCTGATCGTCGACCTCGTCCTGCCCCTGGTCGACCCGCGCGTCGCCCTCGGATCGAGGAGTTCCTCCCCATGACCGCCGTCCTCACCCGCCGGCCCGGCCTCTCCAGGATCCGCGCGACCCGGTCCCCGCTGTACCTGACCTGCCTCGGCCTGGTCGTGCTCGTCACCGCCGCCGCCCTCCTCGCACCCTGGGCGGCGCCCCACGACCCCAACGCGGTCGACCTCGGCGACGCCCTGGCCGGCCCCTCCGCCGAGCACCCGCTCGGGATGGACGCGGCCGGGCGCGACACCCTCTCCCGGCTGCTCCTCGGAGCCCGCACCTCACTCCTCGGGCCCCTCGGAGTCGTGGTCCTCTCCACCCTCGCCGGAGTCGCCGTCGGCACCGCGGCCGCCTGGCGCGGCGGATGGCTGGACTCCGTCCTGTCCCGCAGCACCGAGCTGGTCTTCGCGTTCCCCGGCATGTTGCTGGCGATCCTGATCATCTCGGTGTACGGCGAAGGCCTGCTCGCCCCCGTCCTCGCGCTCTCCCTCGCCTACCTGCCGTACGTCAGCCGGCTCACCCGCTCCCTGGTCCTGGCCGAACGCGAACGCCCGTACGTCAGCGCCTACCGGGTCCAGGGCCACTCGGCCCTCCAGATCTGCCTGCGCCACGTCCTGCCCAACATCGCGCCCGTCGTCCTCGCCCAGTCCACCATCAACTTCGGCTACGCGCTCATGGACCTCGCCGGACTGTCCTTCCTCGGCCTCGGCGTGCCCGCGCTCACCCCCGACTGGGGCCGCATGGTCTTCGACGGCCAGACCGCCGTCCAGCACGGCTACCCGCTGTCCGCGATCCTGCCCTGCCTCCTCATCGTGCTGACCGTCGTCGCCTTCAACGTGGTCGGAGAACGCTGGGCCGACCGCGTCGCCAGGAGAGACCGATGAACACACTCGACATCCGGGGCCTCCGCGTCACCCTGCCCGGCACGGCCCGCCCGGTGCTCGACGGCGTCGACCTGTACGTCGCCGCCGGTGAGACCGTCGCCCTCGTCGGCGAGTCCGGCTCCGGCAAGAGCCTCACCTCCCGCAGCGCCCTGGGCCTCCTGCCGCCCGGAGCCGCGGTCCAAGGCGCCGTCCGCGTCCACGGGCGGGACGTGCTCACCATGAACGCCGGGGAACTGAGGGCCCTGCGCACCGGCACGGTGTCCATGATCTTCCAGGACCCGCGCGCCGCCCTCAACCCGCTGCGCCGCATCGGCGACTTCCTCACCGAGAGCGTGACCCTCACCCGGACCATGGGCGGTACGGAAGCCACCGCACGGGCCGTCGAACTCCTCGAAGCGGTCGGCCTGGACGCCTCCGCGCTGCGCAAGTACCCCGGCCAGGTCTCCGGCGGCATGTTGCAACGCGTCATGATCGCGGCCTCCCTGATGGGCGACCCCGCCCTCCTCCTCGCCGACGAACCGACCACCGCGCTCGACGTCACCACCCAGGCCGAGGTCGTCGCCCTCCTCGCGGAACTGCGCGAACGCTTCGGCACCGGCCTCCTCTTCGTCACCCACGACCTCGACCTCGCCGCCGCCATCAGCGACCGCGTCTACGTCATGTACGCCGGCCGGATCGCGGAGAGCGGGCCCGCCGAAGCCCTCTTCGCCCGCCCCCGGCACCCCTACACCTCGGCACTGCTCGCCTCCACCCCCCGCCCGGAAGCCCCCCGGGGCAGGCTCACCGCCATCCACGGCCAACCCCCGGACCTGCGCCGGGAACTCACCGGCTGCCCGTTCGCCGCCCGCTGCCCGCTGGCCACCGAGATCTGCGACCTGAGCGCCCCCGACCCGAGCCCCGCCCCCGGACAGCCGCTCCACCGCGCCGCCTGCCACCACGGCGACCTGCTCGAAGGGAGCCACGCCGATGCCTGAGAACGTGCTGGAGGCCGTCGGACTCCACCGCGCCTTCGGCGGCGTCCGCGCCGTGGACGACGTGTCGTTCACCCTCCCCGAAGGCGGCTCCCTGGGCATCGTCGGCGAATCGGGCTCCGGCAAGACCACCACCGCCCGGATCGTCGTCGGCCTGGAACGGGTCGACGCGGGCGAGGTCCGGGTACGGGGCCGGGCCCGCGACACGCGGAGCCGGGGCCGGGCCCGGCGCCTGGCCCGCGCCCGCGAGGTCCAGATGGTCTTCCAGGACCCGTACCTCTCCCTCGACCCCCGGACCAGCGTCGAAGGCGTCCTGCGCGAAACCCTCCGCCTGCACTTCCCCGGAACCGACCACGACCGGCGCGTCCGGGAACTCCTCGACCAGGTCGGCCTGGGGACCCGCGCCGCCGACGCCCGGCCGCGACAGCTCTCCGGCGGCCAGCGCCAGCGCGTCGCCATCGCCCGCGCCCTCGCCGTCGAACCGGCCGTCCTCGTCCTGGACGAGGCGGTCGCCGCCCTCGACGTGTCCGTACAGGCACAGATCCTCAACCTGCTCGCCGACATCCGCGAGGAGACCCGGGTCGGCTACCTGTTCATCACCCACGACCTCGGCGTGGTCCGGTGCGTCACCGACGAGATCGTCGTCATGCGCCGGGGCGCCGTCGTCGAGGCCGGCCCCACCGCCGAGGTGCTCGCCGCGCCACGGCACCCCTACACGCGGCTCCTGCTGGAGTCCGTGCCCCGCCCCGGCTGGGATCCCCGGGCGATCGCCGCCGCCCGCCGGGCGCTCTGACGACCCGGCCCGCCCGGGTCCACGTCGCTCGCCCGCGACCCGCCCGCGAGCGCTCGCCGAAACAGGAGGTCACCATGAACGATCACCCCACACACCGCCCCTCGCGCGGAGCCCTGAACAGACGGGGATTCCTCGCCGCCGCCGGAGCGACCGCCGTCGGCGCCGCCCTCGCGACGACCCTCCCGAACAGGGCCGACGCGGCCGCGAGCGCCTTCCGCGTCCCGGTGGAGGACGTCCGCCACACCCGTACGTGGATGGCCTGGCCCGACAGCACCGCGATCTGGTCCAACAGGCTGAGCGGAGTGCAGGCGGACATCGCCCTGATCGCCCGCACGATCGCGAAGTACGAGCCGGTCGTCATGTGCGCCAACTCCGGCAGCGCCGCCAGGGCCCGCTCGCTGTGCGGCTCCTCGGTCACCGTCATCGGCTCCATTCCCGTCGACGACTGCTGGATGCGCGACACCGGGCCCGTCTTCCGGACCGACGGCCGGGGCGGCCTCGACGCCGTCGGCCTCAACTTCAACGGCTGGGGCAACAAGCAGGCCCACGCGAAGGACAAGCTCGTCGCCGGACGGATCGCCTCCTACGTCGGCGTACCGATCACCTACGCCGGTCTCGTCGGCGAGGGCGGCGCCGTCGAACAGGACGGCGCCGGCACCCTCATGGCCACCCGCAGCAGCCTCGTGAACCGCAACCGCAACCCCGGAATGACCGAACGCCAGGTGGAGTCGGCCATGCTGGCGGCGTACGGCGCCTCCAAGGTCATCTGGTTCGACGGCGTCCGGGGCCAGGACATCACCGACGACCACGTCGACGCCACGTCCCGCTTCCTCGCCCCCGGCGAGGCCCTCGTCCAGCTGCCCCTCGCGTCCGACAACGACGCCTACGCCCGCGACGCACGTCAGCAGTACGCCGTCCTGTCCGCCTCGACGTCCGCCGACGGCGTCCCGATGGACACGATGCGCCTCCAGGGCCCGGACTACGACAAGATCCGCTCCGCCCACCCGGACTTCCTCGCCTCCTACGCCAACTTCTACCTCTGCAACGACGCCGTCATCAGCGCCCACTTCGGCGACCAGCGGGCGGACGCGGCCGCGAAGGCGACCCTGGCCGGCCTCTACCCGGACCGCGTGATCGAGCAGCTGAACATCGACCGCCTCGGCACGGGCGGCGGCGGCATCCACTGCGTCACCCAGCAGCAGCCCGTCCGCTGACACCCCGCACGACCGCCGGTGCGGTGGCCACCGCCGCCCCCGCACCGGCCCCTACGCCCCCGGCACCCGTACGGGACCGCCGGTGGCCTTCTTCGGCGACGGGCCCGGAGGGAGCAGTTCCGCGACGACGAAGGACGTCACGGCCGCCAGGATCACCACCGGGATCGTCTCGGAGTTGCCGAGCACCAGGACGATCAGGACCACGCTGCTGACCGGGAGCCGCAGGGCGGCGGCCGTCGCCGCGGCCATGCCCGCGGCGGCGCCGGGGATCACCCCGAGACCGGGCAGCGGCGCGAGCAGCACGCCCACGGCCGCGCCCAGGAAGAGCACGGGGAACACAAGGCCGCCGCGCAGACCGCCCAGACAGAGCGCGTACGCGGCGCCCTTGAACAGCAGGACGGCGAGCAGCGCGCCCACGCTCCAGGCGTGGGGGTCGGCGGCGAGTCCGACCAGCGTGGCCTGACCCGACGAGGCGACCTCGGCGGGGCTGCGCCCCGTGGCGACCGCGTAGAGGGCGGCGCAGCCCCCGGCGCCGACGGCGCAGACCACCGTCCGTACGAAGGGGGAGGCCGCCACGAAGGCGGCGGTCAGCCGGCCGCCGACGAGCACCAGGTGCACCAGCGCGCCGATCCCCGCCGCCAGCACGACCGACCACACCACGTCCCCGGCGTCCAGCCGCGGGGGAGCGGTGGGGAAGCGGGCCGTGAGACCGCCCGTCTCGAGACCGGTCCAGCGTCCGAAGCCCGTGAACACCACGGCCCCGACGCCGCTGGACAGCAGCGCGGGAAGCATGACGACGAACAGCCGCGGCCCGCCCACGCCCGCCACCTCGATCAGGAGCACGGCGGCGACGAGGGGATTGCCGAAGATCGCGGCGATGGCCGCCGCCGCACCGGCCGCGCCCAGGAGCGCGGTGCTCTGCGGGGTGGCCGGGGCGCGGACGAGCCCCCGGAAGAGCAGGGCCAGACCGCCGCCGAGCGCGATCAGAGGCGCCTCGGGGCCGAGGACGGCACCGAACGGCAGGCTCGCGACCGCGGCGACGACCACCCCCGGCAGGGCGTCCGCCGAGGACCCTCCGGCCCGCAGCCCGTCGGCGGGGACGTGGCCGCCCGCGCCGGGCAGCCGGGTCACCACGAGGCCCACGACGACTCCGGCGACGGCGAGCAGCGGCAGCGGCCACCAGGCCGGAGGAGTCCCCAGGCCGAGCGCCTTCGGCAGGTCCGCCCACAGCACGTGCTCCAGCTGGTGCAGCCCGACGAGGAACCAGAAGGCGGCCAGCGAGACGGGGACGCCGACCAGAGCGCTGAAGACCAGTGCCTTGAGGTACGCGGGGGTCCGCAGGAGGTCCCGCAGCCGGTCGGCCTCCGAGCGCTCCTCGGGCTCCGGCGAGGAGGCCGGAAGCGTGTGCGGCGCGGTCATGGATTCCGTCCTTCCGGAGCGGACGGAGCGGGCGGGGTCGGCTGTACGGGCAGGGCCGGCTGTACGGGCGGAGCCGGCTGTACGGGCTGTACGGGCGTCACGGCTCGGGCCGCTCGGGCGCCGTGGCGGACCGCTGCCGCTCCACTCCCATGCGGACCGCCCCGACCAGGACCTTCGCGACCAGGCCCACCAGGACGAGATCGGCCACCATCTGGCACGTGGTCAGCACGCGGGCCGCCTGCGACACGGGCGCGATGTCGCCGAAGCCGACGGTGGCGAAGACGGTCACCGTGAAGTACAGGGCGTCGTTCCTGCTGAGCGGTTCGGAGAAGGGCTGCCCTCCCTGCTGCCGCGCGTACAGGAAGTAGGTGGCCGCGAACAGCAGCAGGAAGAGGGGGATCGCGGTGGTCAGGGCCTCGACGGCGCGCAGCCTGGGGTGGGGCGAACGGACGATGCCGACCGCCTGCAGGGCCAGCAGCACGCCGAGCGCCGTCAGGCCCAGGGCGAGCACCACGACGGTGTGCCGGTCGAGGTCCTTGTCGAAGGGGAGCAGGTAGTAGCCGACGGTGGCCGCCGCCGACACGACCGTCGACCGCAGCAGCGGCAGGAACGAACGCGCGCGGCGCGGACCCGCGGGCCGGCTCCCGGCACGTCCCGGCAGCGGATTCATGAGGGCCTCGGCTCCTTCCCGGCCTCCTGACGGCCGCTCCGGTCCACCGCACCGGCGTCGTCGGGGAACTCGCGCGCGACGAAGCACCCGCCGCCCGTCCAGCAAAAGCGCTCCTCCCGGATCCCGCGACCGGAAACCCCGCCGGATGCCGCCGGGAGACGTACGCCGGTGACCGGACCTTCGCGTACGACCCCGCCCGGGCGAGCCCCGCACGCGCCCGAAGCCGCCGCCGGGCCGCCGCCGGAACTGCCGCCGGTGGTCCCGGAGGCGCCCTACCTTCCTCGTACATCCCGTTTCCACAGGTCAATCCAGGAGGTTTCGTCATGACGTACTCGGGTCGTTCCGCCGTCGGCGGTGCCGCGGCGGCCGCCGCCGCTGCCGCGCTTCTCCTCGGCGGAGGGGGCACCGCGTCCGCGCAGCCGTCGTCGCCCAAGCCCCAGCAGATCAGCTCGGCGCAGTTGGGGGCGCACCTCACCGAGGCCGTCGCGCAGGAGCGCCTCGCCGCCGCCTGCCTTCCGGCCTGCGCCGGACAGATCGTGTAGCGGCCGGACCGACGAGGAGACCGAGATGAGCACCGCGGAACGTTCCGGAACGAGCAGGACCTGGTGCCCGAGCGGCAGCCCCGCCGCACCGGAGGCGGTGGTGCTGGGCGTCCGCTCCGGGCAGGACGGGGAGGTCGTGTACCTCGCCGACCCGGTGCCGGCCAGGGACGTCCTGCCGGTCGTCCCGAAGGACGTCGAGCCGACCCGGGTGCTGCGCTTCGCGTCGCACTGCGTCAGCAACTGTCTGCACCGCAGGGGCAACGACTGCACCTTGGTGGAGCGGGTGGCGGTCACGCCGGCGGACGAGAACCGGAACGTGCCGCGGTGCCATCTGCGCGCCCACTGCAAGTGGTGGGCGCAGGTCGGCGTGGACGGCTGCCGCCGCTGTCCGGCCGTGGCGACCACCGTCGTCGAGGGCGACGACCTGGGCGCACTGGTCGCCGATCCCCGCACCACCCGCGAACAGCTCGACGCGTGGATGGAGCGGGCCGAGGCGGACGCGCCCCGGGCGGCCGCCGGGGCCCGGTGAGAAGGGCCCGCTCCGCCGCGCTGTCGGCACGGCCGGTGCGGGGGAGGACCTCGGCGGTCACTCCGCTCGCGGAGCCCGCGGAGCCTGCGGGGAGCGCAGGACGAGCAGAGTGATCTCGCTGGGGGCGAAGACGCGGAAGGGCGGGCCCCAGAAGCCGGTGCCGCGGCTGGTGTAGAGGAGGGTGCGGGGGCCGTGGTGGGTGAGGCCCGCGAGGGCCGGCTGGTCGAGGCGGACCAGGTGGTGGAAGGGCCAGATCTGGCCGCCGTGGGTGTGGCCGGAGAGCTGGAGGTCGATGCCGTGTTCCGCCGCGCGGTCCACGAACTTCGGCTGGTGGGCGAGGAGGAGGACGGGGAGGCCGGGGTCGGCGCCGTCCAGGGCCCCGGCGAGGTGGGCGCGGTGGCCCGCGAGGCCGGAGGACTCGGCGGTGACGTCGTCCACACCGGCGACCACGAGGGTGTCGCCGCCGCGTTCGAGCAGCAGGTGGCGGTTGCGCAGCGGCTCCCAGCCCAGCTCGTCCATCAGGTCGACCCAGCCCTGGGCCTCGCTGTAGTACTCGTGGTTGCCGGTGACGTAGACCCGGGCCCGGGTCGCCCGCACGGTGCCGAGCGGCTCGGCCTGGGCGCGGCGGCGCTCGGCCGTGCCGTCCGCGATGTCGCCGGTGTGGCAGACCAGGTCGGCCTCCAGGGCGTTCACCGTCTCGCAGACCCGTGCCGACCAGCGGGCGCGGTCGAGCGGGCCGTAGTGGGTGTCGGTGATCAGGACGACCCGGGTGCCGTCCAGCCCGGCCCCCAGGCGGGGGAGCGGTACGTCGATCCGGCGCACGCGCGGCACGCGCCGGGCCTCGGCGTACCCCCAGGCGAGCAGGACGGCGGTCGTGCCGAGGACGGCCCAGGTGACGGTGCGCGCCCGGTCCTGTCCGTCGCCGACCCCGGCCACGGCCAGGGCGGGCCGCAGCAGGAGGCCGAGCAGGACGGACCAGGTGAACAGCACCCAGGCGCCGCCCAGCAGCGTGTCCCCGACGATCGCCGCCCGGTCCCGCTGACGCCGGCCGTGGCCGCGCGTCATCGCGAGCGGCATGACGACCAGACCGAGGACGAACAGCGCGGTGCCGACCGGCGCGACGGGGAACGGCCAGTGCTGACCGGCGTGCAGGAGCACCCAGCACGGCACGGCCCACAGCAGGACGGGGGCGATCAGGGGGACGTAGCGCATCAGGCGCTGCAGCCGGCCCGGTGAAGCTCCTGGCGCTTCACCGGCGGCGGATCGGGTGTCGCTGGTCTCGGTCACGCTTCCCCTCCCGGGGTTCTGTCCGGCGGATCGTGCCCCGGGCGGAGCCGGGCGGCGGCCACGGCACGGTCGTCGTACCGGCCGTCCGCCCGGAGCCCGATCCGGCTCCGGTCTCCGCTGCCGGATCCTCTTGGAGAGCCCATTGTCCGCCGGTCGCGGGAAGGGCGGCCCTCCGGGATCCGAAGGGCGCGGACACCGCCGGAGGGCCGGTCCCTCACTCCGCCGCGTGCTCGGCGCCCCCGACCTCCCGGTCGGTACTCCCGATCAAGGCGCGCAAGGCCTCGTCGAGGTGGCGGAGCTGGTCCGGGGTCAGGCCGGAGGAGAGGTCCGCGAGGGTCTCGACGAGGTCGGTCAGGGCGGCGTCGGCGACGGCGAGGCCCTCGGTGGTGAGGGAGACCCGGAAGCTGCGGCGGTCCTGGGGGTCGAGGACGCGCCGGACCAGCCCGGCGGTCTCCAGCCGGTCCAGGCGCTTGGTCATGCCCGCCCGGGACATCATCAGCTCCGCCGACAGGACGGAGGGGATGAGGCCGTAGGGCGCGCCCTGCCTGCGCAGCGTCGCCAGTACGTCGAAGTCGGCCTTGTTGATGCCGTGCGCCTCCACGGCCCGTGCTCCGGCGGGGGCGAGGCGGTTCTCCGCGACGAAGAGGAGCCGGCCCACCACGGCCAGGGCCCGTACGTCCAGGTCGGGGCGCTCGCGCTGCCAGTCGGCCGCGATGCGGTCCACGTCGTCCTCGCTCATGGCCGGAATCCTATTCCAGAAGATAGTTAGCTGGCTTACTATCTTCTGGCGAACCACTTCGCCGTCAGGAGGCCTGCCGTGCACACCCCTGCCCGCACACTCATCCACGACGTACGCGTCTTCGACGGAACCCGTACGCATGAGCGCGCCCACGTCCTCGTCGAGGGCGAGCGCATCACCGCCGTCCGCACCGACGCGCCCCCTCGGGCGGACACCGGGATCGACGGCACGGGCCGCACCCTGCTGCCGGGACTGATCGACGCCCACACCCACGTGTTCGACGGCAGCCTCGCCGAAGCCCTGCGCCACGGGGTGACCACCGAACTGGACATGTTCTGCCTGCCCGCCAACCTCCGCCGCCAGCGGCGGCTGGCCGCGGAGCGCGACGACGTGGCGGACCTGCGCAGCGCGGGCGTCCTCGCCACCGCCCCGGGCGGCCACCCCTCCCAGCTGATGGCGCACATGCCGGAGGAGTTCGGGGACGCGGTCGGCCCCTTCGACACCCTCACGCGCCCCGCCGAGGCCGAGGCCTTCGTGGCCGCCCGCGTCGCCGAGGGCAGCGACTACCTGAAGATCGTCATCGACGACGGGACCACCGCGGACACGTCACTGCCGGTGCTGGACCGTGCCACCGCCGCCGCCCTGGTCGAGGAGGCCCACGGTGCCGGCCTGCGGGTCGTCGCGCACGCGGCGACCGCCGCCGAGGCCGCCGCCGCGCTCGACGCGGGCGCCGACGGACTCGCCCACGTGTGGTGGGCCGCCCGCCCCGGCGACCCGAGCACGGAGGAACTGGCCGCCCGCGCGGCGGCGCAGGGCACCTTCGTCGTCACCACCCTCGCCTACGCCGAGGTCCTCGACGCCGGACGGAAGACGCTGCTGCCCCACGCGGAACAGGTCGCCGCGACCCTGCACGCGGCCGGGGTCCCCCTCCTCGCCGGCACCGACGCCACCCCCTTCGCACCCCCGCACGGCGCCGGAATGCACCGGGAACTGGAACTCCTCGTCCGCGCCGGCCTCGGCCCGGCCGAGGCCCTCGCGGCCGCCACCCGCCTCCCGGCCCTGTACTTCGGCCTCCCCGACCGGGGACGCGTCGCCCCCGGCCTCCGCGCCGACCTGCTCCTCGTCGACGGCGACCCCACCGACGACATCACCTCCATCCGGGCCGTCACCGACGTCTGGCGGCGCGGAACCCACCACCCCCACTGAGCCCTTCGCGCCCCCGGCGGGCCGTACGAAAGCGGCGGGCCGCCCCGGCTCAGGGCGAGGGCGGAGTGACCGCGCCCGTCTCCAGCCCCGCCAGGCGCAGGAGCAGGGCCTTCACGTCCGTGGCCTCGACGCGGCCGTCCACGGCGCCCGGGAGGGAGCACAGGAGGAGCGGGCCCTCGTCCTCGATCGTGGGGAGGAGGCCGTGGCTGCCGCGGAGGGGGGAGGGGTCGAGGGGGACGACCGCGAGCCGGTAGCGCATCCCGAGCTTCTTCCGGGCGATCTCCCTGGCCGCCCTGATCCGCACGTACGGGTCGGCCGGGTCCATGAGGAGTTCGGCGGGGTCGTAGCCGGGCTTGCGGTGGATCTCGACCAGCTGGGCGAAGTCGGGCGCGCGGGCGTCGTCGAGCCAGTAGTAGTACGTGAACCAGGCGTCGGGTTCGGCGAGGGCGACCAGCTCCCCCGAGCGCGGATGGTCGAGCCCGTGCTCCTTCTTGCCCTCGTCGTCGAGGAGCCGCGCGAGCCCCGGCAGGTCCGCGAGCGCCTCCCGGACCGCCGGGAGGTCGGCGGGACGCCGGACGTAGACGTGGGCGACCTGGTGGTCGGCCACCGCGAAGGCCCGGGACGTCATGGGGTCCAGGTACTCCATGCCGTCCTGGACGTGCACCTCCAGCAGGCCGGCCCGGCGCAGCGCGCGGTTGATGTCGACGGGCCGCTCCACCCGGGTGATGCCGTACTCGGAGAGGGCCACGACCGTGCGGCCCCCGGCCCGGGCGTCCGCCAGGAGCGGGCCGACGACGGCGTCGAGCTCGGCGGCGGCCCGGTGGGAGCGCGGGTCGTCGGGGCCGTAGCGCTGGAGGTCGTAGTCCAGGTGCGGGAGGTAGCAGAGGGTGAGGTCGGGATCGCGGGTGCGCATGACGTGCCGGGTGGCCTCGGCGATCCACCGGCTGGAGACGATGTCGGCCCCCGGGCCCCAGAAGTGGAAGAGCGGGAAGGTGCCGAACCTCTCGGTGAGTTCGTCGTGGAGGGCGGGCGGACGGGTGTAGCAGTCGGGTTCCTTGCGGCCGTCCGCGTAGTAGACCGGGCGGGGGGTGACGGTGACGTCGGTGTCCGCGCCCATGGCGTACCACCAGCAGATGTTGGCGACGGTGTAGCCGGGGTGGGCGCGGCGGGCGGCGTCCCAGAGCCGGTCGCCGGAGACCAGGCCGTTGTGCTGGCGCCACAGCAGGACGTCGCCGAGGTCCCGGAAGTACCAGCCGTTGCCGACGACGCCGTGCTCCGACGGGAGGGTGCCGGTCAGGAAGGTGGTCTGGGCGGCGCAGGTGACGGCCGGCAGGACGGTCGCGAGCGGCGCCCGGGAACCGGCGGCGGCGAGCGCCCTCAGGTTCGGCATGTGCTCCAGGAGCCGGGGGGTGAGGCCGACGACGTCCAGGACGAGGAGCGGGGTGGGGCGCGGGGGGACGGTAGCGGGGGCGGATGCGGGTGCGGGGGAGGGGGCGGCGTCGGTCGTGTCGGTCATGGCAGTTCCTTGAGGCCGAGGTCGGTCAGGAGGTCGCGTGCCAGGGAGAGTTCGGCGGCGATGCCGTCCGCGAGCCGGGCCCGGGTGAGGGGCCGCAGTTCGGGCGGGAGCGCCTGCCAGGTGTAGGTCTCGACCTCCAGGTGGCGCGTCCGGGGGACGGGGCCGCCCACCAGGAGGGCCAGGGCGTCCGCGACCACCGGGAGCGTGGAGGCCAGCGGCGGCGCGGGCCGCGCGTGCAGGGGGACATGGAAGTGGGAGCGCCAGGGACCCGTACGGGGGAGGGAGCCTCCCGCGAGGGCCTCGCCGAGGTCGTCGGTGCCGCGCAGCCCGCCGTCGGCGACGGTACGGGTCTGGTGGAGGAACCGGGGCTCGGCGAAGGCCGCCAGCGCCTCGCGCACGGCGGGCAGGTGCGGGTGCTCGGCGTGCAGGGCGGCGGACAGCTGGGCCTTGGGGACGGTGACGCCCGCCGCGTCCAGGGCGGACAGCGCGCCGGCCGGGTCCTCGAAGGAGGTGGCCAGGTGGCAGGTGTCCACGCAGACGCCGACGCGGTGCGGCGCGCCGACCGCCGTGAGGGGGCCGATGGCGTCGGCGGTGGTCTCCACGGCGCAGCCGGGTTCGGGTTCGAGGGCCACCCGGATCGACTTGCCCGTCAACTCCTCCAACACGTCGAGGCGTTCGGCGAGGACGGCCAGGGCGTCCCGCGCGGCCGTCCGTCCGGACGGGCCGAACCCCCGGCGCCACGCGAGCGGCAGCGTGGAGATCGTCCCCTCGGTGACGTCGGCGGGCAGCAGGGCGGCGAGGAGACGGGCCAGATCGGTCGTGTACGCCAGGCGCTCGGGCTCGGTCCAGTCCGGCCGGTACACCCGGTACTTGACCTCGTCCAGGCCGAAGCCCTCGTACGGGAAGCCGTTGAGGGTGACGACCTCCAGGCCCCGGCGGTCCAGCTCGGCCCGCAGGGCGCGCAGCGCCGCCGGGTCGTCCGTCAGGGAGCGGGACGCCGCCCTCGCCAGCCACAGGCCGATGCCGAGCCGGTCGCGCCCCAGCCGCCGGCGGACGGGCTCGCAGTGATCGCGGAGCTGCGCGAGGACGCCGTCGAGGGTCTCGGCCGGGTGGACGTTGGTGCAGTACGACAGGTGGACGACGGACCCGTCGGGGTGTCGGAAGCGCATCGCCGTACCTCCTCATTCCCCGCCGCGGAGAACGGAGTTGCCCTCGTGCAGCCCCTTCGGCGGCGGGACGTCGAGCCGGAGGCGGCCGCTGAGCCCGTAGAAGGCGACCGGGTTGCGCCACAGCACCCGGTCGACGTCGTCCTCGTCGAACCCGGCGGCGAGCATCGCCTCGCCGACCCGGCGGGTCTTCAGCGGATCGCTCTTGCCCCAGTCCGCCGCCGAGTTGACCAGGACCCTCTCGGTGCCGTGCTCCTTCAGGACCGCGACCGTCCGGTCCTCGTCCATCTTGGTGTCCGGATAGACGGAGAAACCGAGCCAGCAGCCGCTCTCCGCGGCCTCCCGGACCGTCGTCTCGTTGAGGTGGTCGAGGAGGACCCGCTCGGGAGGGAGGGCGGACTCGCGGACCACGTCGACCGTGCGGCGCAGCCCGGCGAGCTTGTCCCGGTGGGGCGTGTGGACCAGCGCCGGCAGGCCGTGGTCGGCGGCGAGCTGGAGCTGCGCGGCCAGGGCGGTGTCCTCGGCGGGCGTCATGGAGTCGTAGCCGATCTCGCCGACGGCGACGACGGAGTCCTTGACGAGGTAGCGGGGCAGGACGTCCAGGACGGGGGCGCAGCGGGGGTCGTTGGCCTCCTTGGGGTTGAGCGCCAGGGCGCAGTGGTGGGCGATGCCGTACTGGGCGGCCCGATAGGGCTCCCACCCCAGGAGGGCGTCGAAGTAGTCGAGGAAACTGGCCGGGGAGGTGCGCGGCTGGCCGAGCCAGAAGGACGGCTCGACCAGGGCGCGGACACCGGCGGCGTACATGGCCTCGTAGTCGTCGGTGGTGCGGGAGGTCATGTGGACGTGGGGGTCGAAGATGCGCATCGGGACTCCTCGGGCTACGGACGCGCCTGGACCGTCAGGGCGAGCACGCGCTCCAGGTCGTGGGGGACGTCGCGGCCGGCGGCGGTGCGCTCGGCGGCGTGGTCGGTGAGCATGAGGGCGAGCGTGGCGTCGCCGCGGGCACGGCGCCGCAGCCCCGCGACCGCGTCGACGGGGACGTGGACGAAGAGGCACTTCAGGACGGCGTGCCGCCAGGAGTGCTGGTCGAGGTGGGCGGCCGCGTAGGGGCCGACGGCCGCGGCGACGAGCCGGGTGTCGTGGGTGCGCAGCGCGTCGGCGACGAGCGGCAGCGCCTCGGGGCCGTCCACGAGGTGGGGCAGGGCGTGGAGCACGGCGCGGCGTTCGGCGGCGCTGCCCCGCTGGTAGAGGCGGTCGAGGGCCTCCTGGCCGGGGCGGGCCTCGGTGAGGAGGAGGACGCGGACGGCGTCGGCGTGCTCGTGCCCGCAGTGGCGTCCGGCGGCGGCGAAGCGCAGCTCCCAGGCGGGGACGGCGTCCGGGACCCCGGCCGGGTCCGTACGGGCGGCTTCCGCCAGGGCGTCGGCCAGCCACGCGCGGGCCGTGTCGGTGAGTCGCGCGTCGAGGGCGGCGCGCGAGACGGCCGGGGCGCCGGGGGAGGGGACGGCGGTCACGTGGCCGGGCCTCCTTCCGGGGTCAGGGAGCGGAGGAAGGCGAGGGAGGCGCGGGCGAGTTCGGGGCCCGCGTGGGAGTGGCGCGGCAGTTCGACCACGGTGAGTCCCCGGTACCCGGTGGAGGCCAGGGCGTCGAGCACCGGCGGGAAGTCGATCTCGCCGTCGCCGAACGGCAGGTGCTCGTGGACGCCGCGCCTCATGTCCTCGATCTGGACGTGGCGCAGCCAGGGCGCGGCGGCGCGGACGCAGTCGGCGGGCGGCAGCGGCTCCAGGCACTGGCAGTGCCCGATGTCGAGGGTGAGACCGAGGGGCGCGGGGTCCCCCAGGGCGGCGCGCAGCCGGTGGAAGTCGTCCAGCGTGGCCAGGAGGTGGCCCGGCTCGGGCTCGATCGCGAGGGGGACGCCCGCGGTGCCGGCGGCCTCGACGACCGGCCCGAGCGCTTCCGCGAGGCGTTTCCACGCGGTGTCCGGGTCGGTGCCGGGCGGGGCGGTGCCGCTGAAGCAGTGCACGGCGTGGGCACCGAGGTCCGCGGCGGCCCGCACCGCCGTGACGAGCAGCCCGACGCGGACGGCGCGGTCGTCCGGGTCGGGGTCGAGGAGCGAGGGGCCGTGTTTGCGCCGGGGGTCCAGGACGTAGCGGGCGCCGGTCTCGACGGTCACGGAGAGGCCGAGCTCGCCCAGCCGGTGCGCCACGCGCGCGGTGCGGGCGGCCAGGTCGGGGACGAGGGGGTCGAGGTGCATGTGGTCGAGGGTGAGGCCGACGCCGTCGTAGCCGAGGTCGGCGAGGAGGGCCAGGGCGTCGTCGAGCCGGAGGTCGGCCAGTCCGTTGGTCCCGTAGCCGTAGCGGAGGGGGGTCGTGGGGGGTCCGTTCACGTGGGGCTGACCTTTCGTGCGAGACGGCGGGTCAGGGGGACGAGGCCCAGCAGGGCGAGCCCCCCGGCGGTCGCTCCGGAGCGGGACATGAGGGCGGCCTGCAGGGGGATCATCGCCCGGATGCCGCCGCCGACGGCCCGCCCGGTGAGGAGCGGGGACGGGTTCAGGGCCGCGTGGAGGAGGGGACGGGCGGCGGTGCGGACGTAGACGGCGGCGAGGAGCGGGGTGACGCGCCGCACCGTGGAACGGCGAGACGCGCCCGGTGGCCGCCTTCCCGCGCCGGGGCGGTACGGGGCCGGGTGGGCCGGATCCGGGTGGTGCGGACCGTGGTGGTGCGGTCCCTGGTGGTACGGGTCCGGGCGGCGCGAGGCGGTGAGGGCGCCGAGGACCGTGGCGGCGGCGAGCGCGCCCAGGGGCGCGACCGTGGAACCGCCCTGGACCTCGTGCCGGGACACGGCGGTGACGGCGTAGGTGTGCGCCGCGAGCACCGCGGCCGAGGGGAGGGCGGCGAGGGGCGAGGCGGCGAGCGGTGGGGCGACCGTACGGCGAGAGGCACCCCCGGTCCCGTCGGCCGTACGGCGGGTGGGGCGGGAGGAGCCCCCCGTCCCCCTCCCGGTCGCCGACACCGTCGCCGTGGCGCCGAGGAGGAGGTCCAGGCCGCGGGCCGTGGCCATGGCGGCCGGGCCGGCGGCCGTGTGCTTGAGGCGGAGGTCGTATGCCCAGACCGTCGCGGCCAGGGCCGTGGCGACCGCCAGCGGGGGACGTCCGGCGCGGGCCGCGAGGGCGAGTCCGGCGGCGGTGAGCACCCCGGCCGCGCCCAGGGCCGCCCCGGGGCTCACCCGGCCGGAGGGGACGGGGCGGTGGGGGCGCTCGGCGGCGTCCTCGTGCCGGTCCGCCCAGTCGTTGAGCGCCATGCCCGCCTCGTAGAGGCACAGCGAGGAGCCGAGAGCCCAGGCGGTGCCCCTGCCGGGCCGCGCGCCCACGGCGGCGGCCCCCGCGAGGGCGTCGCCCGGGACGCTGAGCAGGGCCGAGACGCGCAGGAGCTCGCTCCAGGCCCTCAGCCTCTCCCCGGCGGGGAGGGACGGGGAGCGGGTCATCCGGCCTCCCGGAGTCGGTCGGCGAAGGAGAGGAGCGCGCCGAACTGTTCGGACAGCCCGGCCGGGCCGCCGTCGGGGTCCTTGAAGTAGAAGCCGAGCTCGGGGCGGGGCCCGGTGAGGCCCGCCTCGTGCGCCCGGGCGACGAGCCGCGCCAGGTCCAGGACCAGAGGGGCGGCGAGGGCCGAGTCGCAGCCCTGCCAGATCGTCTGGAGGATCGTCCGGGAGCCGAGGAAGCCGTCGAAGGCGATGTGGTCCCAGGCGGTCTTCCACTCGCCGAGCGCGGGGACGTCGTCGATGTGGACCTCGCCCTCGACGCCCGCACCGAGCGTCTCGGCGAGGACGCGTTCCTTCCCGGCGTTCTTGGCGGCGGCCGCCGCCGGGTCGGCCAGGGCCGCCCCGTCCCCGCCGCCCAGCAGGTTGCTCCCGGACCACGCCCGTACGGTCAGCGCCCGCTGGACGAACATCGGGGCGAGGACGGACCGCAGGAGCGTCTGGCCCGTCTTGCCGTCACGGCCCGCGTGCGGGAGGCCGCTCGCTTCGGCGGCGGCCGCGAGAGCGGGGGCCCGCAGCCCGGTCGAGGGCGTGAAGTTGACGTACGGACAGCCGGCGCGCAGCGCGGCGGCGGCGTACAGGGAGCTGGGCGGCAGACGCGTGGCGTCCGGCTCCGGCAGCGGCTCGGTGGAGGAGACGTTGACGACGACGACCCGCGCCAGCGCGTGCCGCGCACGGAAGGCGGCCAGGTCGCCGGCGAAGCCGGTGATCAGCTCCTCGTCGGTGCGGGTGTCCCCGGGGAGCGGTCCGCCCGGCCGTATCTCCCCGTCGGCCGAGGCCAGTTCGGCGTGGACGGCCCGGGCGAGACCGGCGGGCAGCACACCGGCCCCGGTGAGGTCCTCGGCGCGTTTCGGCAGGGGACAGTCGGCGGTGTCGTGACCGCCGAAGACGAGCGAGCCCAGCGGGGGCAGCCCCGCCCCCGCGAACGGCGGCGTCTCGGTGACCATGCCGGTCGGTGGGTACAGTCCCGCGGCGACGGCCGCGCACCCGGCGACGGCGGTGGTCGCCACCGATCCGCGCGCCCCCGCGAACCAGACCCCGGTGCGTGTCCGCCGGTCGTGGACCGGTCTCCCCGTCGCGTTCCCGTGCTGCACTGGCTGCACTGTCCGCCTCCCTGCCGTGTGGATCCGGGTCTCGTCATCGGTCTCTGTACGGGTCTCGTCGTGCGTGGGGAAGACGGCGGGCGGGGGGTACGACGCCTCCCCGCCCGCCGCCGGCTCATGGACGGCCCCTCCGTGCGGGCCCGCCCTCCGGCTCCCGGCGCTCGCGGTTCACGGGCCGGAGAAGGCCGCGTCGAAGGAGGCGGCCGGGGGGTCGAAGTCGTACCGCTTGAGGAAGGAGAGGGCCTCGGGGGCGCCCGTGAGCCGGTCCATGCCCGCGTCCTCCCACTCCACGGAGACGGGCCCGGCGTAGCCGATCGAGCGGAGCATCCGGAAGACGTCCTCCCAGGGCACGTCGCCGTGCCCGGCGGAGACGAAGTCCCAGCCGCGCCGGGGATCGCCCCAGGGAAGGTGGGAGCCGAGGCGCCCGTTGCGGCCGTCGAGCCGCTTGCGGGCCTCCTTGCAGTCCACGTGGTAGATCCGGTCGCGGAAGTCCCACAGGAAGCCGACCGGGTCGAGGTCCTGCCACACGAAGTGGCTCGGGTCGAAGTTCAGGCCGAAGGCGGGGCGCCGGCCGATCGCCTCCAGGGCCCGCTGGGTGGTCCAGTAGTCGTAGGCGATCTCGCTGGGGTGCACCTCGTGGGCGAAGCGCACGCCCTCGGCGTCGAAGACGTCGAGGATCGGGTTCCAGCGCTCAGCGAAGTCCTCGAAGCCGCGCTCCACCATCCGCTCGGGGACCGGCGGGAACATCGCGACCAGGTGCCAGATGGAGGAGCCGGTGAAGCCGACGACGGTGTCGACGCCGAGCGCCGCCGCGGCCCGCGCGGTGTCCGCCAGCTCGCGGGCCGCCCGCCGCCGCACCCCCTCGGCGTCGCCGTCGCCCCAGATCCGGCCGGGCACGATCGCCCGGTGGCGCTCGTCGATCGGGTCGTCGCAGACGGCCTGCCCCACCAGGTGGTTGGAGACCGCCCAGCACTTCAGGCCGTACGCGTCGAGCAGTTCCCGCCTGCCCTTGACGTACGCCGGGTCGGCGAGGGCCCTGTCCACCTCGAAGTGGTCGCCCCAGCAGGCAAGTTCGAGGCCGTCGTAACCGAAGTCGCGGGCGAGCCGGCAGACCTCCTCCAGGGGCAGGTCGGCCCACTGGCCGGTGAAGAGCGTGAAGGGTCGTGGCACGGTCCGGTCCTCCTAGCGGGATACGGGGGTGTACACGGCGTTCTTCGCCGCGCTCTCCTCCACGGCGGCCAGCACCCGCTGGACCTGGAGGCCGTCCGCGAACGACGGCGCGGGAGCCGTCCCCGTGGCGATGGCCGTCACCAGGTCGCGGGCCTGGTGGGCGAAGGTGTGCTCGTAGCCGAGCGTGTGGCCGGGCGGCCACCAGCCCTCCAGATAGGGGTGGCCGGGCTCGGTGACGAGGATGCGGCGGAAGCCGGCCGTGACGGCGGGCTCGGTGTGGTCGTGGAAGGACAGCTCGTTGAGCCGCTCCAGGTCGAAGGCGAGGGAGCCCCGCTCGCCGTTGATCTCCAGGCGCAGCGCGTTCTTGCGGCCGGGCGCCATCCGGCTCGCCTCGAACGTCGCGAGCGCCCCGGAGGCGAGCCGCCCGGTGAAGACGGCCGCGTCGTCGACCGTGACGGGACCGTGCCCCGCGCCACCGGACGCGTGCGGTCCGGCCGACATCCCGACGAGGAGGGGCCGCTCCCGGACGAACGTCTCCAGCTGCGCCGACACCCCGACCAGCGGCTCTCCCGCCAGGTACTGGGCGAGGTCCACGATGTGCGCCCCCAGGTCGCCGAGGGCCCCCGACCCGGCGTGCTCGCGCTCCAGGCGCCAGGTCAGCGGGAAGTCGGGGTCGACGAGCCAGTCCTGGAGATAGCTGAGGCGCACGTGCCGCAGCGCGCCGAGCCGGCCCTCCGCGACGAGCCGGCGGGCGTGCGCCAGGGCCGGCACCCGGCGGTAGTTGAAGCCGACCATGGCCACCTGGCCGCGCTCCCCGGCCCGCGCGGCGGCGGCCGCCATCGCCTCGGCCTCGGCCACCGAGTTCGCGAGCGGCTTCTCGCACAGCACGTGCTTCCCGGCCTCCAGGGCGGCGACGGCGATCTCCGCGTGGCTGTCGCCCGGGGTGCAGACGTCGACGAGGTGGACGTCGTCGCGGGCGATCAGGGCGCGCCAGTCGGTCTCGGCGGCGGCCCAGCCGTGCTGGCGGGCGGCGGCCCGGACGGCGCCGGCGTCCCGGCCGGCCACCGCGGCGAGCACCGGCCGCAGCGGCAGGTCGAAGGCACGGCCGACCGTGCGCCAGCCCTGGGAGTGGGCCGCGCCCATGAACGCGTAACCGATCAGGCCGATGCCGAGCGTCGGCGGGACCCTCTCGCTGTCCCTCTGTTCCATTGGTGTCCTCTCGCAGGCACCGGCCACGGCCGGTGGAGACGTCGGTTCCGTGGCGCGCCGGAAGCGGGCCCCGCCCGGACGGGGCCGGAGGGCCGGCGGACCGCCGGTGGTCCGCCGGACGGCGCTCGCGCCGGTCAGTTGAAGCCGGTGGGCAGGTAGTCGTCGACGTTGTCCTTGGTGACGACGGCGGAGTAGAGGGTGATCGAGGCGGGGATCTCCAGCTCGGACATGCCGCCGATCCCCTTCTTCTGGCCGAGGGCGCGGGCGAGGTCGATCGCGGAGGCGGCCATGGTCGGCGGGTAGAGGACGGTGGCCTTGAGGACACCGGAGTCGGCCTTGATGGCGTCCATGGCGGACTTGGCCCCGGCGCCGCCGACCATCAGGAAGTCCTTGCGGCCGGCCTGGGCGATGGCGCGCAGCGCGCCCACGCCCTGGTCGTCGTCGTGGTTCCACAGGGCGTCGAACTTCTGCTGGGCCTGGAGGAGTTGGGCCATCTTGGCCTGCCCGGACTCGACGGTGAAGTCGGCGGCCTGGCGGGCGACCTTGCGGATGTTCGGATAGTTCTTCAGGGCGTCGTCGAAGCCCTGGGTGCGCTGCTTGGTGAGCTCCAGGCTGTCCATGCCGGCGAGTTCGACGACGGTGGCGTTCGGCTTGTCCTTGAGCCGCTCGCCGATGAAGCGGCCGGCGTTGAGGCCCATGCCGTAGTTGTCGCCGCCGATCCAGCAGCGGTAGGCCTGCGGGGAGGCGAAGATCCGGTCGAGGTTGACGACGGGGATGCCCGCCTTCATGGCCTGGAGGCCGACCTGGGTGAGGGCCTTGCCGTCGGCCGGTAGGACGACCAGGACGTCGACCTTCTTGTTGATGAGGGTCTGGACCTGGCCGATCTGGGCGGCGGTGTCGTTGGAGCCCTCGGTGATCTCCAGGGTGACGTCGGAGTACTTCGCCGCGCGCCGCTTCGCGTTCTCGTTGATGGCGTTGAGCCAGCCGTGGTCGGCCTGCGGGCCGGCGAACCCGATGGTGACGGGGGTGCCGGGCCTGTCGTCGGCGGCGGGCGCGGCGCTCCCGGCGGGCGTCGCGTTCTTGGGCTCGTTGCTGGTGCAGGCGGTGAGGAGGGCCCCGGCGGAGACGGCGGCGCCGCCGAGGAGGAGGTGTCTGCGGCTGGTTTCCGGCATGGCGGTGGATCCCTTCGAGCGGATGTCGGGGAGGGGAGGGGAGAGGAGAGAAGAGGAGAAGAGGGGGAGGTGTCGGGGCGTCAGGCGTCGCGGGCGGCGCGGTGCTGCACGAGGACGGCGGCGACGATGATCGCGCCCTTGGCGATCTGCTGGACGGCGCTCTCCAGGTTGTTCAGGGCGAAGATGTTGGTGATCGTGGTGAAGACGAGGACACCGAGGACGGAGCCGACGATGGTGCCCCGGCCGCCGCTGAGGAGGGTGCCGCCGATGATCGCGGCGGCGATGGCGTCGAGCTCGTACAGGTTGCCGTTGGTGTTCTGGCCGGAGCCGGCGAGCACGATCAGCAGGAAGGCGGCGATGCCGCAGCACAGCCCGGAGAGCAGGTAGAGCTGGAGGCGCTGGCGGCGCACGTCGATGCCGGCGAGCCGGGCGGCCTCCGCGTTGCCGCCCACGGCCACCGTCCGCCGGCCGAACGTGGTGCGGTTGAAGAGGAGCCAGCCCACGACGGTGACGGCGGCGAAGACGAGGACGAGCGGCGGGATCCCGAGGACGTAGGCGTCGGGGAGGCCCAGGTCCAGGACGGATTCGACGGTGACGATCTGGGTCCTGCCCTCGGTGATCTGGAGGGCGAGGCCGCGCGCGGAGGCGAACATCGCGAGGGTCGCGATGAAGGGGACCATCCCGCCGTACGCGACGAGGAGGCCGTTCACGAGGCCGCAGCCCAGGCCGACGACCACCGCCGTGAAGAGGATGCCGGCGAAACCGTACTCCTGGGTCGCCACCGTGGTGGCCCAGACGGACGCCAGCGCCACGATGGCCCCGACCGACAGGTCGATGCCGCCGCTGGTGATGACGAAGGTCATGCCGACGGTGACGACGCCGATGACCGACGCCTGGGTCAGGACGAGTTGGAGGTTGCTCGCGGCCAGGAACTCGTCGGGCCTGGTGACGCCCCCGACGACCAGCAGGGCGGCCAGGACGCCGAGCAGGGACAGGTTGCGGACGTCCGGGCGGAGGCCCAGGGGCCGGCGCGCCGCGGTCTTCCCGCCCGGCGGGGGAGCGAAGGGGGTGACCGGCGCGTCCTGCCCCGCCGGAGTGGTCGACTGTGTCATGCCGTCGGGCTTCCTTCCATCACGAGGTCGAGCACGCGGTGCTCGTCGAGTTCCCGGGCGTCGGCGGTGTGGACGACGGTCCCCTCGCGCAGCACGAGCACGCGGTCGGCGAGCCCCAGCACCTCGGGCACCTCGCTGGACACGAGGAGGACCGCGAGGCCCTCGTCGGCGAGCCGCCGGACGACCGCGTACAGCTCGGCGCGGGCGCCGACGTCGACCCCGCGGGTCGGTTCGTCGAGGAGCAGCACCTTGCAGCCGCGCAGGAGCCAGCGGGCGAGCACCGCCTTCTGCTGGTTGCCGCCGGACAGGGTCCGGATCCGGGCGTCGGGGTCGTCGGGCCGCAGGGACAGCTCGCGGGTCGCCCGCCGGGCGTCCTCCCGCTCCCGCCGCCGGTCGAGCCAGCCGCCGCGCGAGAAGCGGCCGAGGGAGGAGACGGAGACGTTGCGGGTGACGGACTCCATCGGCAGCAGGCCCTGCGCCTTGCGCTCCTCGGGGGCGAGGCCGATCCCGGCGCGGACGGCCGCGCGGACGCTGCCGGGCCGCAGGGGGACCCCGTCGACGAGGACGCGCCCGCCGGTCGGCCTGCGCGCGCCGTAGACCGTCTCCAGGATCTCGGAGCGCCCCGATCCGACGAGCCCGGCGAGACCGACGATCTCGCCGGGGCGCAGCTCCAGGTCGAGCGAGGTGAACTCCCCCTCCCGGCACAGGCCTTCGACGCGCAGGACGGGTTCGGCCGGGGCGGCCGCCGTCGGCGCGGGCCGCTCGGGGAAGACGTACTCGACGCTGCGGCCGGTCATCAGCGTGACGACCTCGTCGGTCGAGGTGGTCTTCGCGGGCAGTCCGCCCGCGACGGTCCGGCCGTCCTTGATGACGGTGACCCGGTCCCCGATCCGGCGGATCTCCTCGAGCCGGTGGGAGATGTAGACGACGGCGACCCCGTCGGCGGTCAGGTCGCCGACGGTCCGGAACAGGTTGTCGACCTCTTCCGGGTCGAGGGCGGCGGACGGCTCGTCCATGACGATGAGGCGCACGTCGTGCGAGAGGGCGCGGGCCATGGAGACGATCTGCCGCTGGGCGGCGGAGAGTTCGCCGGCCCGGCGCGCGGGGTCGATCTCGCCGTGGCCGAGGCGTGCCAGGAGGCGCGCGGTGGCGGCGCGGGCGGTCCGCGCGCGGACGACGAAACCCGCGGAGGTGGGCTCGTGGCCGAGGAAGACGTTCTCGGCGACGGACAGCCCTTCGACCAGGTCGAGTTCCTGGTAGATGGTGGCGATGCCGAGGCGCATGGCCGCGATCGGGGAGCCCGGCGTCACGTCGCGTCCGCACCAGGTGATCGTGCCGCCGTCCGGCTGGTGGGCGCCGGCGAGGACCTTGATCAGGGTGGACTTGCCGGCGCCGTTCTGGCCGAGGACGCAGTGGACCTCTCCGGCCCGGACCTCCAGGTCCACGCCGTCGAGGGCGCGGACTCCTGGGAACGACTTGGTGATGCCGGACATGGTGAGCAGGGGCGGTTCTGGTGCCATGACGATTCCTCGGCTGTTGCGGGCCGTGAGCGGGCAGGGCGGACGCGAGGGCGGGGGCGTGACCGGATGTTCCGACGGCGCTACGGGGCCGCGGCGATGGGGGGCGTACGGGTGGCGCGGGGCGTACGAGGAGTACGAACGGGTGCGGGCGTACGGGTGGTACGAGAGGTGCGGGCGTACGAGTAGTGCGGGGCGTACGGGTGCTACGAACGGTGCGGGGCGTGCGGGTGGTACGGAGCGGTACGGGACGCGCGTGCGGCGGGTCGTACGGGGGTGCCCGGGCGGCACCGGGCGGTGCTCAGGTGCTCGGCACCTCGTGGCGCCGTCGTACTCGGCGCCTCACGGCGCCGGTGTGCCGGACACCTCGCGGTGCCGTCGTGCTCGGCACCTCGCGGTGCCCGCCGGTCCGGATCAGGCCGGCGAGAACAGGTGGTCGCTGATGAGCCGGGCCGCGCCGGTCACGCCGGCGGTCGAGCCGAGCTCGCCCAGGACGATGGGCAGGTTCCTGGTCGCGAGCGGGAGGGAGCGCCGGTACACCTGGGTCCGCACGCTCGCGAGGAGCGTGTGCCCGAGTCCCGTCACCCCGCCCCCGATCACGACCATCCCCGGGTTGAAGAAGCTCACCAGACCGGCGATGACCTGGCCGACCCGGTCACCGCCCGCCCGGATCAGATCCAGGGCCGCGGCGTCCCCCGCCGCGGCGGCCGCGGAGACGTCCGCCGCCGTCAGCGCGCCGGCGGCCTCGAGCCGGGCGGCCAGGGCGACCGAACGTCCCTCGCGCGCCGCGTCCTCGGCGTCGCGGGCGAGCGCGGCGCCGCCGAAGTGGGCCTCCAGGCATCCCCGGTTGCCGCACCCGCAGGCCCGGCCCTCCGGATCGACCTGGATGTGCCCGATGTCGCCGGCGCTTCCCGTCGTACCGCGGTGGACCTCTCCGCCGACGACGATCCCACAGCCGATGCCGGTGCCGATCTTGACGTACAGGAAGTCGCCCACGGACCGGGCGACGCCCGCGTGCTGCTCTCCCATGGCCATCAGGTTGGCGTCGTTGTCGACCATCACGGGGCATCCCAGGTCCTGGCTGAGCGCCTCCCGGACGGGGAACCCGTCCCATCCGGGCATGATCGGCGGTGCCACCGGGACGCCCTCGGGGAAGCGGACGGGGCCCGGCACGCCGATGCCCGCGCCGTCGAGCCCGTCCGTCAGGCCCGACGCCTTGAGCTTGGCGACCATCGACAGGACCTGCTCGAAGACCGCGACGGGGCCCTCGCGCACGTCCATGGAGTGGTTGAGGTGTCCCAGGACCTCCAGTTCGGCGTTGGTCACCGCGACGTCGATCGACGTCGCGCCGATGTCGACGCCCAGGAAGCGGAGTTCGGGAGCGAGCCGGATGTTGTGCGAGCGGCGTCCGCCCCGGGAGGCGGCGAGTCCGTCCGCGACGACGAGGCCCGTCTCCAGGAGCCGGTCCACCTCGACCGCGAGCTTGGAGCGGGAGAGGTCGACCTGATCGCCGAGCTGGGCACGCGAGTTGGGGCCGCCGTCGCGCAGCAGCCGGAGCAGGCGGGCCTGATGCGCGTTCGCGGGCCGGGCCGTCATGCGCCTCATGTCCCCCTCCTCTCCTCGTTCTCGCTTCGCTTTCGAGGGGAACGTAGCAGTGCTCCACCGGAAGGGGAAGAACTTGCGCACAGTTCCACTTCGACTTTTCCCACCCGCAGGACAAAGAGAGGGTGCGTGCGGGCCGTACGCCATGGCGTACGGCCCGCACGCACCCCGTTGTCACCTCAGGGAAGGGTCCCTAGGGAAGGGCCCACTTCTGGGCGCTCGTCCCGTTGCAGGTCCACAGCTGGACCTTCGTCCCGTCCGTCGTGGCCCCGCCCGCGACGTCCAGGCACTTGGCGGACTGCGGATTGCGCAGACTGCCGTCGGCCTGGGCCTGCCAGGTCTGGGCGCCCGATCCGTTGCAGGTCCACAGCTGGACCTTCGTGCCGTCCGCCGAACCGCCGTTGGAGACGTCCAGGCACTTGCCGAGCACCTTCAGTGCGCCGTCCCCGGACACCGTCCACCGCTGGGCCCCGGTGTCGTTGCAGCCCCACGTCTGGATCTTCGTGCCGTCCGCGGTCTGGGAGTTGTCGACGTCCAGGCACTTGTTGCCGAGCCCTCGGATCTCTCCCGTGGGCACCCCGCCGGCCAGCCGGTTGAGGGTGTACCAGGCCTCGGTGCTCCACAGGGTCTCCCCGGTGGCCGAGCTGAAGGGGCGCGGCGAGCGGACGTGCACCACCCGGTCGGCCTTGAGGCCAGGGATGGCCAGGGTGACCGTCTTCCGGTCGGCGGAGAGGGTGGCCGACTGCGCGGTGAGCGTCTCCTCGCCGATCTTCGGGCCGCCGTAGTCGGCGGTCGGCGCGTAACGCCACTGCTTGATCGTGTAGCGCTTGGCCAGATCGGTGGCCGTCTGCGTCGACAGCGGCTGGGTGTACTCCAGGGCGAAGCCGCCCGGTACGGCCCGCATGGCGCGGATGTCGAAGGCGTTGGCGCCGTTCGGGGACAGCTTCTGCAGGCCGAAGGCGAGCTTGCCCTCCTGGCCCCAGTTGCCGCCCGCGCCGAGCCCGCCCGCGTACAGCGCCCCGTCGGGGCCGACGCTGATCCGGGTCACGCCCGCCTCCAGGCCCTGGGTGAGGCGGAAGACCGCGCCCTGGTACTCGCCGCCGACCTTCTCCAGGAAGCCGCGCTGCACACCGCCGTACGTCACGTCTCCGAACAGCATCTGCCCGGCGAACGGTCCGTCGGTCAGCTGGAGCGGGGTGCTGGGGGAGTTGGCTATCTCGTTCTGCGGGAGCCAGAGCACCGGTTTGGTCACCGGCCGGGAGTCGAAGGGGCCGGCCGGGTTCATGTAGTGGTTGAAGAAACGGTCCTGCTTGATGTGCACCAGCTTCGACGAGGGCAGCCAGCCGCCCTGGTTGTCGGTGACGAAGATGCCGCCCTCGGGGCCCCAGCCGATGCCGTTCGGGGTGCGCAGGCCGCCGGCCACGTACGCGATCTCGCCGGTCTGCCGGTTCACCTTGACGGTGGTCCCGCGGTTCGGCGCCGGCTGCGGGTTCGTGGTTGCCCCGCCGTAGTTGATGGAGACCGACAGGTTCAGGTAGAAGAACCCGTCCTTGTACAGGAGCCCGAAGGCGAACTCGTGGAAGTTGCCGCCGAAGGGCCAGGTCGCGACCCGCCGGTACTGGTCGGTGACCTCGTCGCCGTTGGTGTCGTTCAGCTCGGTCAGCTCGTGCTTCTGGGAGACGTAGAGCTTGCCGTCGACGTGTTTGATGCCCATCGGCTCCTTCAGGCCCGAGGCCACCTTCTTCACCGTCACCTTGTCGGGGCCGGTGTTCCCCGTAACATTGCCGAGCAGGTAGACCTCGCCCGTGGTGTTGTTGCTGCCGCCCCAGGTGGTCACGGCCAGCCGGCCGTCCGGCAGCCAGTCCATCGCGGAGACCTGCGGCTCGAAGCCCTTGGGGCGGAGGTCGGTGAGGGTGTAGTTCGGGTGCACGCCGGTGAGCGGCAGGCCGTCGCCCGGCGTGTCCGCGATGCCCTCGCACTCCTTGCGGCCCGGTGCGGTCACGCGGACGACGTCGGCGTCCGTGCTCAGGGCCGAGTTCGGTACGACACCGAACCCGGCGGCGCCCGGCGGCTTCCAGGACAGCGTGATCTGCTGGCCGCCGTCGCGCTCGAAGTGCTCGATGCGCAGCGCGTGGGAGCCCGCCGTCAGGTTCACGGTCGCGTCCTTGGGATCGGGACCGTGCAGGCCGTCGTGGTTGATCACCACTTGGTCGTCGATCAGGAGGCGGGAGCCGTCGTCGCTGGCGAGGCGGAGGGTGTAGCTCCCCGTCTGCGGGACGACGATGTTGCCGACGACATGGGTGACGAAGTGGGTCTCCAGGCCGAAGTCGGCCGGCGTGGACCAGTCGACCACCGGCATCAGCTTGTCGATGTTGGGGGTCTGCCCCGGCTTCAGCACGCAGAGGTTGTTCAGCGGGACCTGTACGTCGAAGACGCGGAGCGTCACCCCGGGCGTCTGCGGCGGGAGTTCGGCGGCGGACCGGCCCTTGAGCGTGGAACCGGCCGGCACGGCCGAGCCCTTCACGCGGGCGGGCCTGTTCGCGCCGTAGGGATCGTCCGCGGGGGCCCGCGTGTCCGGTGCGGCCGGTGAGGTGGGGGAGGGGGGAGCGGTCGGGGAGGCCGGAGAGGCCGGGGAGACCGACAGGGCGGCGGTCAGTAACGAGGCGAGGAGCGTTCCGGCCAGGCGGCCGGCCGATCGTGGGGAGTACAGCCGTGGATGCACGTGACCTCCTGACGGCCCTTCGGGACGCGAAGGGCTCGATCGGGCAAGTGGGGGATCCATCGCTGCCGGGACGCGCCGTCGCCCCGGACTCGGAGGCGCTGCGGGCGGATTCGAACGGGACCGCACCGTCGCGTCGGACACAGTAGGGACTTCTCCCGACACCGTCCATACTTTGTCCTCGACCCGCATAAAGTGACCGGGCTGCGGTGATCACCGCCCTTTTCGCCGGACGGACGGGTGCGATCACCGCCCCTTTCGCCGGACGGACGGGCACGATCACCGCCCCTTTCGCCGGGCGGGCGGACGTGATCGCCGCCCCTTCCTCAGGTCGAACGGGCGCCTCTCCCCGGCCGGACGGCCACGGCCACCGGCTCCCGCTCCCCGGTGACGAGGACTTTGTCCCGTGCAGGGAAAAAGTGCCGGAAACTCGCGCGCAGCGGGTTACGGACTTCGACAAAGCCCGCTAACTTCCTTGAAATGAACCGGTCATGAGCTGCGGGCCGGTCCCTACGGCGTGACGGCGCACGCCCGTAGTCCCTCGGCAGCACGCTGAGGCTGCCACCACCCCCACCCCCACCCCTGTCGGGAGACCTCTGTGCGCATGAGAACGCCCGGGCGCGGACGCGCCCGCTTCTTGCTGACCGCCGTGGCCTGCGCCCTCGGCCTTCTCCTGCCGGTGTCCCCGGCCAACTCCGCGCCCGCGCACCGGAACCACGACGCCGGGACCACGGCCGGGACCGGGACCACGGCCGAGGCCACGGTCGCGGCCGCCCCCGAGTTCCAGCAGGTCACGCTCGCCAAGGGCGTGGCCGAGACGGGCGAGCCCATGACCCTGGCCGTGCTCCCGGACCGCTCGGTCCTGCACACCTCGCGCGACGGCACCCTCCGGTTGACCGACGCCGCGGGCACCACCACCGTGGCGGGCAAGGTGGAGGTGTACAGCCACGACGAGGAGGGACTCCAGGGCGTCGCGGCGGACCCCGGCTTCTCGTCCAACCGGTACGTCTACCTCTACTACGCGCCCAAGCTCACCACCCCCGGCGGAGACGCCCCCGCCGACGGCACGGCCGCCGACTTCGCCCCGTACGACGGGGTCAACCGGCTGTCCCGGTTCGTCCTGAGGACCGACGGCACCCTGGACCCCGCCAGCGAGAAGAAGATCCTGGACGTGCCCGCCTCCCGCGGCCTGTGCTGCCACGTCGGCGGCGACATCGACTTCGACGCGGCCGGCAACCTCTACCTGTCCACCGGCGACGACAGCAACCCCTTCGCCTCGGACGGCTTCACCCCGATCGACGAGCGGGCGAACCGCAACCCCGCCTACGACGCCCAGCGTTCGTCCGGCAACACCAACGACCTGCGCGGCAAGGTCCTGCGGATCAAGGTGAACGCCGACGGCACGTACACGATCCCCACCGGCAACCTCTTCCCGCCCGGCACCGCGAAGACCCGCCCCGAGATCTACGCGATGGGCTTCCGCAACCCCTTCCGGATGAGCGTCGACAAGGCCACCGGCACCGTCTACCTCGGCGACTACGGCCCCGACTCCGGCACCGCGAACCCCGCCCGGGGACCGGAGGGCCAGGTCGAGTTCAACCGGATCACCAAGGCCGGCAACTTCGGCTGGCCGTACTGCACGGGCAACAACAGCCCCTACACGGACTACGACTTCGCCACCGGCGCCTCGGGCGCCGCGTTCACCTGCGCCGCCCCCAAGAACACCTCCCCGCGCAACACCGGCCTCACCGACCTGCCGCCCGCCCAGCCCGCCTGGATCCCGTACAACGGCTCCTCCGTCCCCGAGTTCGGCGGCGGCTCCGAGTCGCCCATGGGCGGACCCGTCTACCGCTACGACGCCGCCTCGACCTCCGAGGTGAAGTTCCCCCAGGAGTACGACGGCGACTTCTTCGCCGGCGAGTTCGGCCGCCGGTGGATCAAGCGGATCGAGGCCGCCGGAGACGGCACCGTGCAGTCGATCAACCCCTTCCCCTGGAGCGGCACCCAGGTGATGGACATGGCCTTCGGGCCCGACGGCGCCCTCTACGTCCTCGACTACGGCACCGGGTACTTCAACGGCGACGCGAACTCCGCCCTCTACCGGATCGAGCACGTCACGGGCGGCCGCGCCCCGGTCGCCCAGGCCCGGGCGGACGTCACCTCCGGCCGGGCGCCGCTGGCCGTCCCGTTCTCCTCGGCGGGCAGCTCCGACCCCGACGGCGACGCCCTGACGTACGCCTGGACCTTCGGCGACGGCTCCACCTCCACCGCCGCCAACCCCTCCCACACGTACACCGCCGACGGCCAGTACACGGCCACCCTCAAGGTCACCGACAGCACCGGGAAGTCGGCGACCGCCTCGGTGCGGATCACCGTCGGGAACACGGCGCCCACGGTCCGCCTCGACCTGCCCGCCGACGGGAGCGTCTACGACTTCGGCGCGGCGATCCCCTTCAAGGTGACGGTGACCGACCCCGAGGACGGCACGATCGACTGCTCCAGGGTGAAGGTCACCTTCATCGTCGGGCACGACAGCCACGGACACCCGCAGACCTCGGCCACCGGCTGCACGGGCACCCTGCGGACCCTGGCCGACGGGGAGCACGACCCCAACGCCAACATCTTCGGCGTCGTCGACGCCGAGTACACCGACAAGGGCGCGAACGGCCAGCCCGCGCTGACCACCCACGACCAGCACGTCACCCAGCCCAGCCACCGCCAGGCCGAGCACTACGGCGAGGCCTCGGGAGTCCAGATCACCACCCACGCACCCGCGCACGGCGGCAGGACCGTCGGCTACATCGACAACGGCGACTGGATCGCCTTCCGGCCCTACGCCCTGGCGAACGCGGACCGGTTCACGGCCCGGATCTCCTCGGGCGGCGCGGGCGGCACCATCGAGGTGCGCGCGGGCTCCCCGACCGGCACCGTGCTCGGCACGGTCGCCGTGCCCGTCACCGGCGGCTGGGAGACCTTCCGGGACGTGAGCACCGCGCTCACCGGCCGTCCGGCCGGGTCCACCACCCTGTACCTCGTCTTCAAGGGCGGCGCCGGATCGCTGTTCGACGTGGACGAGTTCTCCCTCACGACCTCCGGCGCGGCCCGCTCGGGCCCGGTGAAGGGCGTGAACGCCAAGTGCCTGGACGTCGACAACGCCGGCACCGCCGACGGCACGAAGATCCAGCTCTGGACCTGCAACGGCAGCACCGCCCAGAACTGGACGCTCCCCGGCGACGGCACGCTGAGGGCCCTCGGCAAGTGCCTGGACGTGTCGGGCGGCGGCTCGGCCGACGGCACGAAGGTCCAGCTGTGGACCTGCAACGGCACGGGCGCCCAGAACTGGACGCCCCAGGCCGACGGCACCGTGCGCAACCCGCAGTCGGGCAAGTGCCTGGACGCCTCGGGAGGCGTGTGGAACGACGGGACGGCGGTCCACCTGTGGACCTGCCACACCGGAACCAACCAGAAGTGGACCCTGCCGTAGCCCCGCTGCTCCGTAGCCCCACAGACGAAGGAGGCGACCGTTCCATGCGCACCCCCCTGAAAGCGGTTCTCGGCCTGCTGGCCGGCGCCGCGCTCTGCCTGACCCCCCAGGCCGCGGCCCAGGCCGCGCCCCCGGGCCACTCCGCCGTCCCGGCCGTCACGACCGGCGCCGCCGCCGAGGCGCGCGCCGCGGCGGACCCGGCCTACAAGGTCCTCGTCTTCTCCAAGACGGCCGGCTTCCGGCACTCCTCGATCGACGACGGCATCGAGGCACTGCGCGGCCTCGGCACGGCGAACAACTTCACCGTCGACGCCACCGAGGACGCCCAGGCCTTCACGACCGGCAACCTCGGCCAGTACAAGGCCGTCGTCTTCCTGTCGACCACAGGCGACGTGCTGAACGCCGGCCAGCAGACCGCGTTCGAGCAGTACGTCCGGGGCGGCGGCGGATACGTCGGCATCCACGCCGCCGCCGACACCGAATACGACTGGCCCTTCTACGAAGGACTCGCCGGAGCCCTCTTCCACTCGCACCCGGCCGTCCAGTCCGCCACCGTCAAGGTGGAGGACCGGGCACATGACGCCACCGCCCACCTGGGCGGCACCTGGCAGCGCACCGACGAGTGGTACAACTACCGCACCAACCCGCGCGCCACCGCCCGCGTCCTCGCCGCACTGGACGAGTCCAGCTACTCGGGCGGGAACATGTCCGGCGACCACCCGATCGCCTGGTGCAAGGGCTACGAGGGCGGCCGGGCCTTCTACACCGGAGGCGGCCACACCGACGAGTCGTACGCCGAACCCGCCTTCCGCCGCCACCTGCTGGGCGGCATCCGCTGGGCCGCCGGCATGACCGAGGCCGACTGCCGCCCGGAGACCGGCTACACCTCCCTGTTCGACGGCTCGTCCACCACCGGCTGGCGCCAGGCCGGACCGGGCGGGTTCGCCCTCGCGGACGGCACCCTCACCTCCCAGGGCGGCATGGGCCTGCTGTGGTACGCGGGCAAGGAATTCGTCGGCGACTACTCCCTGAAGCTCGACTGGAAGGCCGCCGGGGACGACAACTCCGGCGTGTTCATCGGCTTCCCGGCCTCCGACGACCCGTGGACCGCGGTGAACAACGGCTACGAGATCCAGATCGACGCCACCGACGCGGCCGACCGCACCACCGGCGCCGTCTACGGCTACCGGTCCGCCGACATCGCCGCGCGCGACGCCGCGCTCAACCCGCCGGGCGAGTGGAACACGTACGAACTCCGCGTCACCGGCGAGCGCCTGGAGATCTTCCTCAACGGCCGCAAGATCAACGACTTCACCAACACCGACCCGGTCCGCAGCCTGCGCCAGGGACACATCGGCCTCCAGAACCACGGGGCCGGGGACGACGTCTCCTTCCGCAACATCCGGATCAAGCAGAGCGGAAGCCAGCCCGGACCGCGCACCGGCGAGGTCAGGGGCGTCAACGGCAAGTGCCTGGACGTCGACAACTCCCAGACCGCCGACGGCACGAAGGTCCAGCTGTGGACCTGCAACGGCACCGGCGCGCAGAAGTGGACGCTCCCCGGCGACGGCACGGTGAAGGTCCTCGGCAAGTGCCTGGACGTGTCGGGCGGCGGCTCGGCCGACGGCACGAAGGTGCAGCTGTGGACCTGCAACGGCACGGGCGCGCAGAAGTGGACGCCCCAGGCCGACGGCACGCTCCGCAACCCGCAGTCGGGCAAGTGCCTGGACGCCTCGGGAGGCGTGTGGAACGACGGGACGGCCGTCCACCTGTGGACCTGCCACACCGGCGCCAACCAGAAGTGGGTCCTGCCCTGACGTGACACCCGTCCCGGTGGCGTGCGGGGGGACGCACGCCACCGGGACGGCGGCCTACGCGGCGCCCGCCGCCGTACGGCCCGACCGAGGGTCCGGGCGTACGGCGGGGCGCCGCCCGGCGCGGCCCTCCGGCACCGCCCGGTGCTCTCCCCGGGTCTCCGCCAGGACGAGGTCCACCCCCGCGAGGAGGTCCTCCTCCGCCGCCCTCCGGCGCAGGCGGTGCGCCGCGCTGCCCTGGGCCAGGGCCTCCTCCGCGAGGGTCCGCACGGTGTCCCAGTCCCCGTACTCCTCCAGCGTCGGCCGCAGCCGCCGGACCATGCCGTGCACGACCGCGGCGGCCGGTGCGGCGAGCCGGGTGACGGGGTCGACCAGGTCGCCCTCCAGGCCCGACCGGGCCGCCCGCCAGGTCGCGGCCCGCAGCCACTCGTGCCGGCCGTCGCACCCGGCGTCGCTGGTGGAGGCGATCCGCCCGCACGCGTCCACCACGAGGGCGCGGAAGAGCGCCGCGATCAGCACCACCGTCTCGACGCGCGGCGAGGCGTCGCCGACGCGCAGCTCCAGCGTCCGCAGGTGCGCCGAGGGACGGACGTCGTAGTAGATCATCCCGGGATCGCTGATGACCCCCGAGCCGACCAGCCCGTCCACCGCCCGGTCGTACTCCGCCGCGCCGGGGAAGCACCCGGGCGGGCCGGAGGTGGGCCAGCGCTGCCAGACCATGGTCCGCCAGCTCGCGTAGCCGGTGTCGGCGCCCAGCCAGTACGGCGAGCTCGCCGAGAGCGCGAGCAGCGGCGGCAGCCAGGGGGCGACGGCGCACATCGCGCGTACGGCGGTGTCCCGGTCGGGCACGTCCACGTGGACGTGGGCCCCGCAGATCAGCTGCTCGTCCGCGAGCCGCCGGTACTCCCCGGTCATGCGCCGGTAGCGCGGGTCGGACCCCGGCGGGACGGTGCCGAGCCGGGCCAGCGGCGCGGTGCCCGCCGCGGCGATCGCCAGACCCTGGGCAGAGGCGGCCCCGTCGAGCAGCCGCCGGGACGCGGACAGGTCCGCGAAGAGGGTGTCGAGGGAGGAGTGCACCTCGCTGTTGGACTCCACGACGGACTGGGACAGCTCCCCGGTGAAGACGTCACCGTGCCGGGCCAGCCTGCGGAGCACGGAGTCCGCCCGTGGCACGAGCTCTCCGCTTTCGGCGTCGATCACGTGAAACTCCTCCTCGACCCCGATCCGAACGGTCACGGCGACTCCCTGTGGTCGACTGGTCATCCTCTGCGCGGGCCCCCGCCCGCGTGGCGGCGGCCCGGTGTGTCCGTGCGGCTGCCCGGCCGGACGCGAACCATGCCCCCGCCCCGCCCGCCCGCCGATCGCGGGTCCTCCCGCTCCGGCGACCGGGCCGTGTACCCGGCGCACGAGCGTTCGGTTAACCTGAGCTGTGCCGGGCGGGCCCGGCTCGCGCCAGACCCGGATCCCGGGCCGT
Source organism: Streptomyces sp. NPDC098101 (assembly GCF_044760185.1). Classification (NCBI taxonomy): domain Bacteria; kingdom Bacillati; phylum Actinomycetota; class Actinomycetes; order Kitasatosporales; family Streptomycetaceae; genus Streptomyces; species Streptomyces sp. NPDC098101. The sequence goes on from NZ_JBIWAS010000001.1 coordinate 926,696, forward strand.
CATGGCGGGAACGCAGAGGACGGAACGGGCATAGGCGGATCTCAGGTGAGAGACGGAGACCGGGCGTGCGCCCGTCGCGGACCCGCTGGTGCGGGCCTTCCGGAACGGGTGACGGAGGCCGGGCGCCCCGGCCCGGCGTCCGGGACGGAGCCCCGTGGATAAGATCGCGCTCACGGCCGCCGCCCTGTACGCCATCGTCCTCCTCCGGGCCGGAGGGACGTTCGCCGTCGGGTGGCTCGCCGGTGCCGGTGCCCGGCGCAGCCGGTTCGGCGGCCGGATCTCCTCGGCCAAGTTCCTGCGCGCGGAACGCGCGATCCAGCGGTGGGGCGCGCCGGTGGTGGCCGTCTCCTTCCTGACCGTCGGTTTCCAGACCGCCGCCAACTTCCTCGCGGGCAGTATGCGGATGCCCCTGCCGCGCTACCTCCCCGCCCTCTTCGTGGGGGGAGCGGCCTGGGCGCTGCTCTACGCGACCGTCGGGGTCGGGGCGCTCGAAGTCCTGGGGAGGCTGTTCGCCGAGCGGACGGCCCTCGGGGTCGCCGCGGTCGCCGCCCTGTTCCTCGTGGCCGGCGGCGTGGTGCTCCACCGCAGGCGCCGCACCGCGAGGACCCCCGGGGACGCGGCGGCCGAGGAGTCCTGAGCGGCCCGGACACCCGGCCGCACCGCTTGATCGTCCCGGGTCGGGGTAGCGAAGGGACATGGCCACCGACAACGCATCCCCCTCCGAGAGCGGCTACGCGCAGCCCGAGATCGACGTCCGGGCGCTGGCCGGGCTGCTCGACGGCGAGTACGCCGCGATCCGCGACCTCGTCCGGACCAACCTGGTGACGTACGCCTCCGTCCTCGAAGAGGCCGAGGAGCTCGGCATCGACGCATTCCGCGAGCGGGTGCGCGAGATCGTGGTCGGCATGGCCGCGACGGGACAGACCGGCATGGGCTTCCCCACCGAGTACGGCGGGGGCGGTGACGTTGGGGCCTCGATCGCCGCGTTCGAGACGCTGGCCTTCGGCGACCTGTCGGTCCTCGTGAAGACCGGCGTGCAGTTCGGGCTCTTCGGCGGCGCGATCCTCCACCTGGGCACCGAGCGCCACCACGCGGCCCACCTGCCGGACCTGATCACCGGCCGCCTGATGGGGTCCTTCGCGATGACCGAGACCGGTCACGGCTCCAACGTCCAGGCGCTCGCCACCGTCGCCAGGTACGACGCCGAGAGCCAGGAGTTCGTCATCACCACCCCCGACGACGGGGCGCGCAAGGACTACATCGGCAACGCGGCCCGTCACGCCGAGCTCGCCGTCGTCTTCGCCCAGCTGGAGGTGGGCGGCACCTCCGAGGGCGTGCACGCCTTCGTCGTGCCCGTCCGGGTCGGCGGCGAGGCCGCGCCCGGCGTCCGGCTCGAGGACGACGGGCGCAAGATGGGCCTCAACGGCGTCGACAACGGCCGCATCCGGTTCGACGGCGTACGGGTGCCGCGCGAGGCGCTGCTCAACCGGTTCGCCGACGTCAGCCCCGAGGGCGTCTACACGAGCCCGATCGAGAACCCCAACCGGCGCTTCTTCACCATGCTCGGCACGCTGGTGCAGGGCCGGGTCAGCGTCGGCGGCGCCGGGGTCAACGTCGCCAAGGTCGCCCTGACGATCGCCGTGAAGTACGCCGTGCGCCGCAGGCAGTTCGACGCGTCCCCGGGCGAGGAGGAGCAGCTCCTCCTGGACTACGGCCTCCACCAGCGCCGGCTGCTGCCCCTCGTCGCGCGCACCTACGCGCTGCACTTCGCGCAGGACGTCGTACGGACCCGGCTGCACGAGGTCTTCTCCGGCGCCGAGGACGACCCGCAGGCCCGGCGGCGCCTGGAGTCGCGGGCCGCCGGAACCAAGGCGCTCGGCACCTGGCACGCCACCCGGACCGTCCAGGAGTGCCGCGAGGCGTGCGGCGGCGCCGGTTACCTCGCCGTCAACCGGTTCGCCGCCCTCAAGGCCGACAGCGACGTCTTCACCACCTTCGAGGGCGACAACCACGTCCTGCTCCAGCTCGTCGCCAAGGGCCTGCTCACCGACCACGCGAGCGAGTTCGAGGACCTCGACCAGCTCGGCACGGTCCGCTACGTCACCGGCCTCGCCGTCGAGACGGTCATGGAGCGGACCTCGGCCCACAAGCTGCTCGAACGGGTGCGGGACCTGCTGCCCGGCGGCGACGAGTGGGACCGGGAGGCCGGGCTGCTCGACCCGGAGTACCAGCTGGCCATGGTCCGCTACCGCGAGGAGCACATGCTCGCCGGCGTGGCCCGGCGGCTCAAGCGCGGCATCGACCAGAAGCGCGATCCCGGCGCCGTCTTCTCGTACGTCCAGGACCACGTCATCGCGCTCGCCCGCGCCCACGTCGAACGGCTGGTCCTCGAAGCGTTCGTCGACAGGGTGCGGGCGATGCCGGAGGGCGGCAACAAGGACGCGCTCGGCCTGCTCTGCGACCTGTTCGCCCTCTCGGCGATCGAGGAGGACCGGGCCTGGTTCATGGAGCACGGCCGGCTCACCGTCCAGCGCTCCAAGGCCATCACCCGCGAGGTGAACGACCTCTGCCGCAAGGTCCGCCCCCTCGCCGTCGACCTGGTCGACGCCTGGGGCGTCCCGCCCGAGGTGCTGCGCGCGCCCGACCTGCTCGGCTGACCCGGCGCGCCCGGCCACCGGGCCGTACGGAGGGCCGTACGGACGCGAAACCGTCCCGGCCGGTGGTCGTACCCCACTCGTATGGGGGTGCGACCACCGGCCGGGACGGTTTCGGCGCGGGTTCTCGGCCCGTCAGGTCACGCGCTTCACGCGCTCGCGACGACGGCGCCGAGGACCAGGCCGCCGACCAGGCCCGCGGTGCTGACCACGAGGGCGACGGTGGCGAGCCGCTCGTGCCGGACGAACTTGGCGACGACGGCGAGGATCACGCCGATCACGCCGAACACGATGGGGAAGAAGACCAGCGAGATCACGCCCAGCACGATCGCGATGATGCTCATCACGTTGCCGGTCGTCCCGCGGGCCTGCTGACCGGTCGGACGGTTGTCGTACTGCGTCGTCATGTTCCACTCCTTCGGGACGCTCACCTTGAGAGCTGATCCGGAGGTGGACCGGCCCTCCACCCGGGTACCCCGAAGTTCCGTGCTGACACGGCGACTTGGCGAGGAGGGGGAAAACGCGGACCGGCCGGGCCCGTCAGGCGTCCGTCACCAGGATGACCTCCAGGGTCCGGGGACCGTGCACGCCCTCGACCCGGTCGAGCTCGATGTCGCTCGTCGCGGACGGGCCCGAGATCCAGGTCAGCGGCTGTGCCGGGGCGAGCCGGGGGAGCGCCAGGGGGACCGAGGCGACGACCTGCTCCGGGGCCCGGACCACGCACAGGTGCAGGTCGGGGACGAGGGTGAGGGCGCGGCGGCCCTGCCCGGGACCGCCGTCGAGGACGAGCGTGCCGGTCTCGGCGACCGCCACCGCGCACCCCGTCACCACGGCGTCGACGCCGTCCAGCTCGTACGGGGTCAGCCGGGGCTCGTCGGTCCGCCGGACGGCCTCCGTGGCGGCGAGCCACCCGGCGGGCAGCCCGGGCGGAACGACGACGCTGCGGGCGCCGCGCTCCTCCAGGATCAGGGCGATCAGCTCCGCCAGGCCGTCCGGCGCGGTGCGGTGGACGTGGGCCCGGTAGTCGGCGAGGTTCTCGTGGAGCAGGTCCAGGAGCCCCGCCGGGTCCTCGGCGGTGTGGCTCGTCCGGTAGTCGCGGGCGACGGCGGGCGGCTCGGGCGCGTCCGCGACGGCGGCGCGGATCCGGGCGAGCACGCGCGCGCGTGAGTCGGTCATGTGCGGTTCTTCCTCCACCAGTCGCGGAACGGTTCGGCGGGCATCTCCGGCAGGTCCCGGCTCTCGGTCCACCGGCGGGCCCCCGGCCCCGGCGCCCGCCGGGGGTGCAGCGCGCGGGTGCGGGAGGCGAGGCGCTCCCCGGCGGCCAGCACGCCCGGGTGGTCCAGTACCCAGGCGGAGGCCTTGACCGCGGCCCTCTCCAGCCGGTGGCCGCCCTGGTCCGCGACCTTCCCCCGCAGGTGGACCAGGACCTCGGGGATGTCGATGGCGACCGGGCACACCTCGTAGCAGGCGCCGCAGAGCGAGGAGGCGTACGGCAGGGAGGCGTCGACCGCGCTCGCCGTGCCCCGGAGCTGCGGGGTGAGGATCGCGCCGATGGGCCCGGGGTAGACCGAGCCGTACGCGTGCCCGCCGGCCCGCTCGTACACCGGGCAGACGTTCAGACAGGCCGAGCAGCGGATGCAGCGCAGGGCCTGGCGTCCGACCTTGTCGGCGAGGGCGGTGGTGCGGCCGTTGTCGAGCAGGACGAGGTGGAAGGCGTCGGGGCCGTCGCCGTCGGTGGTGCCGGTCCACGTCGACGTGTACGGGTTCATCCGCTCGGCCGTCGAGGAGCGGGGCAGGGTCTGGAGGAAGACCTCCAGGTCCCGCCAGGTCGGCACCACCTTCTCGATGCCGACGACCGAGATCAGGGTCTCGGGCAGGGTGAGGCACATGCGGCCGTTGCCCTCGGACTCCACCACGACCAGGGTGCCGGTCTCGGCGACCATGAAGTTCGCCCCCGAGATCCCCACCTTGGCCCGCAGGAACTTCTCCCGCAGGTGCAGCCGGGCCGCCTCCGCGAGCTCGGCCGGGGCGTCGCTCAGTCCCTCCGGCGCGGGGCGTCCCCACCTCGCCATCCGTTCGCGGAAGATGTCGCGGATCTCGCCCCGGTTGCGGTGGATGGCCGGGACCAGGATGTGGGAGGGCCGGTCCTCGCCGAGCTGCACGATCAGCTCCGCGAGGTCGGTCTCGTACGCGGCGATCCCCTCGGCCTCCAGGTGCTCGTTGAGGCCGATCTCCTGCGTGGCCATCGACTTGACCTTGACGACCTCGCGCTCGCCGGTGGCCCGTACGAGGTCGGTGACGATCCGGTTCGCCTCGGCCGCGTCCTCCGCCCAGTGCACGGTGCCGCCCGCCGCCGTCACCGCCTCCTCCAACCGGAGCAGGTGCGTGTCGAGGTGACGGAGCGTCTCGTCCTTGATCCGCTTGCCCGCCTCGCGCAGGGCGGCCCAGTCGTCAAGTTCGGCCACCGCCCGCGCCCGCTTGTCCCGGATCGTGCGGGTGGCGTGCCGGAGGTTGGTTCGCAGGGTCGTGTCGCCGACCGCCTTCCGCGCCGCCTCCGGGAAGGCCGGCATCCCGACGAAGGCCGGGGCCGGTGCGGACGTCCTCTTGTGGTCGCTCATCGCCAGGGCTCCTCTTCCGTGCTCGCCAGGATCTCCGCCAGGTGCAGCGCGCGCAGCGGCGCCTCCCGTCTGCTCAGCATCCCGCCCAGGTGCAGCAGACAGGAGTTGTCCGCGCCGCACAGCACCCCCGCGCCCGTGGCCAGGGCGTTCGCGATCTTGTCGGCGCCCATGGCCGCCGAGACGTCGGGGTTCTTCACCGCGAAGGTGCCGCCGAAGCCGCAGCACTCCTCCGCGCCCGGCAGCTCCACGAGGTCCAGCTCCTTGACGGCGCCGAGCAGCCGGCGCGGCCGGTCCCCCAGACCGAGCAGGCGCAGCCCGTGGCAGGAGGGGTGGTACGTCACCCGGTGCGGGAAGTACGCGCCGACGTCCGTCACGCCGAGCACGTCCACCAGGAACTCCGTCAGCTCGTACACGCGCGGCGCCAGGTCCGCCGCTCCCGGCACCTCCGCGCCGAACGCGCCGTAGTGGTGCCGGACCATGGCCGCGCACGAGCCGGACGGGACGACGACGTGGTCGTACCCTTCGAAGGCCCGCACCGTGCGCCGTACGAGGGGCACGGTCTCCGCGCGGTAGCCGGTGTTGAACTGCGGCTGCCCGCAGCAGGTCTGCGCGGCCGGGAAGTCGACCTCCACGCCGAGCCGTTCGAGCAGCCGGACCGTGGCCACGCCCGTCGACGGGAAGACGGCGTCGTTGACGCAGGTGACGAAGAGGGCGACGCGCATCACGGTTCCTCGGGGACGGTCCGGTTCGGGCGGTGGCCGCGTCCCGGGCGGACGCGGGACCGGCACGGTCCGTAGTCTCGCAGGGGACGCGGCCGGGCACCCGGCTGTCCGCCCGTTCTCAACGCACGTTCAGCAGGTGCTCCAGGGCCAGCTGGTCCAGGCGCTCGAAGGCCATCGAGCGCGCCGCCGCCGCGTCCGCGTCGAACGTCTCGTACGCCGTGGGGTCGGCGAGCAGCCCGGCGAGACCGTCGGCGGCCGTGGGCACGGCGAGCTCGGGCAGCCGGGAGGCGTCGAGCGCGGCCGTGACGTCCGGGTCGGCGCGGAAGGCGGCCGCGCGCTCCCTCAGGATCAGGTAGTTGCGCATACAGTTCTTCGCCGACTCCCAGACCCCGTCGGCGCCGTCCGTGCGCACCGGCTTGAAGTCGAAGTGGCGCGGGCCCCCGTACCCGGCCGTCTCCAGGAGGTCCACCAGCCAGAACGCCTGGCGCAGATCGCCCGCGCCGAACCGGAAGTCCTGGTCGTACTTGATGCCCGACTGGCCGTTGAGGTCGATGTGGAACAGCTTGCCCGCCCACAGCGCCTGCGCGATGCCGTGCGGGAAGTTGAGCCCCGCCATCTGCTCGTGCCCGGTCTCCGGGTTCACGCCGACCAGGTCCGGGCGCTCCAAGCGCTCGATGAAGGCGAGCGCGTGCCCGATCGTGGGCAGCAGGATGTCGCCGCGCGGCTCGTTCGGCTTGGGCTCGATCGCGAAGCGCAGGTCGTAGCCCTGCTCGGTGACGTACTGGCCGAGCAGGTCGAAGGCCTCCTTCATCCGGTCGAGCGCGACCCGCACGTCCTTGGCCGCGCCGGACTCCGCGCCCTCCCGGCCGCCCCACGCCACGTAGACCGTCGCGCCAAGCTCGACGGCGAGGTCGATGTTGCGGAGGGTCTTGCGCAGGGCGAAGCGGCGCACGTCCCGGTCGTTGGCGGTGAAGGCGCCGTCCTTGAAGACGGGGTGCGCGAAGAGGTTCGTGGTGGCCATCGGCACCGCGAGCCCCGTGCGGTCCAGGGCGTCCCGGAAGCGCTTCACGATCGCGTCGCGCTCGGCCTCCGGCGCGCCGAAGGGGATCAGGTCGTCGTCGTGGAAGGTGACGCCGTACGCGCCGAGGGCGGCGAGCCGCTCGACGGCCTCCACGGGGTCGAGGGCGGGCCGCGTGGCCTCGCCGAAGGGGTCGCGGCCCTGCCAGCCGACGGTCCAGAGACCGAAGGTGAAGCGGTCCGCGGGGGTCGGGGAGAAGCGCTCCGGCATGGTGTGTCCTTCTCTCGTGCGCGGTCCGGGGACTGGCCACCGGATTTGTTTTCTGAGATAACTAATAAGGGACGGGGCGCCGCCGCGCCAGACCCCGCCCCTGGAGACGGTCTCCGGGGACGACCGCCGGGAGACGAGACCGAGACGAGGTGAGGGCGTGCCCGCGAGCCGCTCCGTCGTGATCGGCGTGGACAGCTCCACGCAGTCCACCAAGGCCGTCGCCGTCGACGCCGACACCGGCGCGCTCCTCGCCGTCGGCCGCGCGCCGCACACCGTCACCGGGACCGCCGGGGCGCGCGAGAGCGACCCGGGGGAGTGGTGGACCGCGCTCGTCACCGCCGTCCGCTCGGCCGTACGGGACGCGGGCGTCCCCGCCGCCTCCGTCACCGGCATCGCGGTCGCGGGCCAGCAGCACGGCCTCGTCGCCCTCGGCGCCGGCGGGCGGCCCCTGCGCCCCGCGCTGCTCTGGAACGACACCCGCTCCGCGCCCCAGGCCGCCGCCCTCGCCGCGCGCCTCGGCGGCCCGGAGGCCTGGCCGGCCCGGACCGGGTCCGTCCCCGTCGCCTCCATGACCGCCGCCAAGTGGCAGTGGCTGCGCGAGCACGAGCCCGAGCGGGCCGACGCCGTCACCGGCGTCCGCCTCCCGCACGACCACCTCACCGAGCGCCTCTCGGGCATCGCCGTGACCGACCCCGGGGACGCCTCCGGAACCTGCTGGTACGGGACGGCCACCGGCGCGTACGACCCGGAGGTCCTCGACCTCATCGGCCTCGACCCGGCCCTGCTGCCCGCCCTCGCGCCCACCGGCGCCACCCGTGCGGGCCCCCTCGCCCCGGCCGCCGCCGAGGCCCTCGGCCTGCCCCGCACCGTCGCCGTCGCCGCCGGGACCGGCGACAACATGGCCGCCGCCGTCGGGCTCGGCCTCGGCGGCGCGGGCCTGCTCGACCACCCCGTGGTCAGCCTCGGCACCTCCGGCACGGTCTTCGCCGCGACCCGCGTCCGCCCCGCCGCCCCCGGGCTCGCCGGCTTCGCCGCCACCGACGGCACGTACCTCCCGCTCGGCTGCACGCTCAACTGCACCCTCGCCGTCGACCGGTTCGCCGCGCTCCTGGGCCTGGACCGGGAGGACGCCGCGCCCGGCGGAGAGGTCGTCGTCCTGCCGTACCTCGACGGCGAACGCACCCCCGACCTCCCGCACGCCGCCGGACTCGTCACCGGCCTCCGGCACGGCACGGACCCCCGGGCGGTCCTCGGCGCCGCCTACGAGGGCGCCGCCTTCACCGTCCTGCGCGCCCTCGACGGACTCCTCGCCGCCTGCGGCCTCGACCCGGCCGCGCCGGACGTACGGGACCGGCCGCTGCGCCTGATCGGGGGCGGCGCGCGCGGCCGGGCCTGGACCGACACCGTCCGCAGGCTCTCCGGCCGCCCCCTGGTCGTCCCCGCCGCCGCCGAACTCGTCGCCCTCGGCGCGGCCGCCCTCGCGGCGGGCGCCGTCACCAGCTCCGACCCCGTCGCCCTGGCCGCCGCGTGGGGCACGGGCACCGGACGGGACCTGCCCCCGCTGCCCCGCGACGAGGAGGCCTGGGACCGGATCGCCGGTGTCCTGACGGCCGCGACACCGGCCCTGCTGAGCTGACGGGGAGTCACGGGAGCAAGGGGGCGGAAGCGGAGCGGACTTGATCCACTTCACCGCCGCACCCTGGCCGGGTCGTGACCCCCGTGGTTACCCTGCCGGTAACCACGGGGGAGGAACACATGATCGCTCTGCTCATCCTGTTCGGGGTCATCATCGGGGCCGGAGCGCTGGCGTTCACCGTCGTGCTCCGCCGGGGCGGAGGCGGGGCGGACCCGGTCGAAGGCCTGCGCCAGGAAGAAGAGGCCCTGCGCCAGGCCAAGACCGACCGGGTCTCCTTCAACTCCTGGTCCGTCCACAACTACCTGCCGACCAGCAGCGACGCCTACCACCGCCGGGGCGACCACCGGCGCTAGACGGAAACCCCGCCCGGTTCCGTGTGCGGCCGGACGGCGAAGGCGGCGTTCACCGGCTTCCGCAGGGCCGCGCTCATGCCGGCACGGTCGGCGAACGGGTGCCGCACCCGCCGCAGCGTCCTACCGGGCGAGAATCCGAGTGGGGCAGGCCGGGCTCGTCGTCAAATCCCTCGACACCGGTCGCGGTGATCGGGGACGCTGCGCGCGATGACAAGAATCGACGACACACCGCCCGCGTGGGACGAGCGCACCCAGCTCACCACGTTTCTCGACTACGCACGGGACACCGCCCGTGCCAAGTGCGAAGGCGTCTCCGAGGAGAACGCCCGCAAGGCGCTCCTGCCGGGTTCACCGCTGATGACCATGAGCGGAGTGATCAACCATCTCCGCTGGGTCGAGTACTACTGGTTCCACGTGGTCTTCCTCGGCGAGGAGGACCGGGCCCCCATGACGGAGGAGGACCCCGACCGCGAGATGCGGATCGCCGTCGACTTCCCGCTCACGCAACTGCTCGACGAATACGCCGAACAGAGCGCCCGCTACCGCGACCTGGTCGCCGGGAACGACCTGGACGAGCGGTCCCGAAGAACCATCCGCAACGGCCTCCACGTCGACCTGCGCTGGATCCTCCTCCACCTCACCGAGGAGACCGCCCGCCACAACGGCCACCTGGACATCCTGCGCGAGATGCTCGACGGCACGACCGGCTCCTAGGGCCTGTCCGGCGGATCATGGTGGCGGACCCGTCTCCCGTGCCGCCGCTCAGGCGCGGGAGACCCGGATCACCCGGTACTGAGGCCGGTGGACGGTGTTGTACGGGACGGGGGACCGGATCCCCAGGTCGACCGGCTGGCCCTCCTGCGCGTTCTCCTCGGTCACGGTGTAGGTCAGGGGGACGTAGCCCGGATCGCCGGCATGGGCCGCGTTGATCGCGTCGATGTTGGTGATGAGCGCCTGTCCGAACCCCTGGGTGGGCTCGTTGTCGGTCAGCACGGAGGCATGGCTCGACGGCCCCATCACATGTTCCAGACAGGTGGCGAGGTCGTCGGGCGGCGCCAGGTGGATCCAGGGGCCCGGGTGCGGCACGAAGATGTCGGTGTGCGACCGGTGATGGCCGAACCCGGTGATGGAATCCCTGTTCGCCACCACCGACCCGGCGGCGAGCCCCTCCCTCCGCGAGATGGTGTCGAGGATCCCCTGCGCCCCAAGCGTCATGTCCGGGTCGTAGGCCGACACACCACCCACGCGGTCCCCCGCGAGACCGACCAGGAAGCCGGCCTCCTGCGGGGTGATGACATTGATCGCTCCGGTGACGGCGTTCCGCGACATCGTCATCGCCTCGTCCTGCGTCAGGAACTGGTCTTCGTCCGCCGCCAGCGTCGCCAGCCGGTCCACCACCTCCTGGGGAACGCCCCGGCCCGCGTAATGCGCGCGAGCCTCCGCCTCGTTGTCCAGGAACAGCTCCTCGTCCGCGCCGTTGTCCACGGAGTCATAGACGAGCCGCTGGATCTGCGGCCCCCCAGGAGCCGCGGCGGACCGCTGTACGTCTTCCCGGTGCCCGCACCCGGCACCGTGCCGGTGCTGCTCCTCCCCCTGCACCTGGCGCTGAACGGAGGGCTGGGCATACGCGTGTCCGCTCCGCTGGAGCATGTGCAGCACGGCGGCGTTCCCCACCGAGCGCTGGAGGCCGAGGACACCGGTCCGGCTGGAGGGAAGGGGCGTCCGGGGGGCCGGGGCGTGCCTGTCGGCGGCGCGGCCGACGGGGCGTTCATACGGGGGCAACGGGGTGATTCCTTCCACGAAGCGGCACCGCCCATGGAACATGCCCGCCGCTGCCCCCGCCAGCTCCGGCGGGACAGTCCTTCGGGCAAGCCTCCCGGCCCTTCCGTCCCCGCCGGACTGCCCGCCCGCCTCCAGGGCTTGCCCGAAGGGCGGTAACCAGGGCGGACGACCCGATCGGCTTCGACCGGGCCCGGTATGCCCGCAGGAACGAGGTCGAGCGCACGAGCAACGCCCTCAAGGGCTTCCGTGCCGCGGCCACTCGATTCGGCAAACGGGCTGACGTCTTCCACGGCACGGTGACCGTCACCGCGATCCGGCTCGCTCTGCTCCTGAGCCCCTTCTCGCCTGCTTCCGATCCACCCCGGCCTATCGCAGGACGGGTCGGTTGGCGGATGTGTACTCGGCCGCGATGTCGAACACACTGGCACAGCGCGGGCATTCAGCCTTGCCGAAGAGGTGGGCGATTCCGTCAGCGAGTGCCTCGCGCCCGTCGCGGACGGCCGTCTCGTACATCCACCGGCCGGTACCGGAGAGTGCCTCGGAGGGCACCGGCCGGAGGTCACGGCGGTCCACGTCGCCCAGGTTCCAGTCCCGGATCGCTGAATAGCGCCCGTGATCCCCGATGGCGATCGTCACTTCCACGGCGCAGTGGGGGCACGCCAGGTGGTAGAAGTCGTCCGTGAAGTCCCCCAGGACGGCACTCCAGTGGTACTCCTCCATGGCCGCGAGCGAATCGAGGAAGGCCGCGAGGTAGTCGACCGGCCGCGATCGCAGATGCCGGTCCAGCAACTCGCGGAACCCGGAGATCTCGTCGGCGCAGTTCGCCAGCAGATCATCGCAGCCATGGTGTCCTGCCACGCGTCGCAGGATCGTTCCCGCCAGTCCACGCGCCCGCGCACTCCTGGAGGCGAGACGCATCAGACGCGGCAGAGCGGCGAAACCGGCGGGGAAGACGAGGTCGTGTTCGAGGACCAGCCGGTATTCCAGCTCCTTCCACGCTTCGGCGTCGTCCTCGAGCTCCACCTGTTCCAGAAGCGCGGGGAGTCGATCGACATCCCCGTAGCAGTCGTGCATCCGCGCCCAGTTCACCACTTGGGCATTAAAGCGCCTCATGGCGGCCTGAACGGGCGTCCCCGTTCTTGACCCATCGGACAGGCCCTGGATCCGGCGGAGACCGCGGGCGGAGCCGGAGCCTGATCGAGACGCCGGTGACGGTCGGCCCGCCGGGTCCTCGTCGGGGCGGTGCTGCCGGGGCGTTGTTCTTTTCCCGGCACCAGCGGGCGCCTTCGGCGGTGTGGGCGGCGGGTGCCTCGCGCTCGAATCGTTCGCGGGGCACCCGGGTCGGCGGAAGACGACTTCTACTGGGGGGAGACCTCCGTCTTCGGCCTGCCGAAGTGCCACTCGTGGACCATGAAGCGGAAGTCCTTGAGGTCACCCTTCCCGTCGAAGCCCAGGGTGCCGGTCCGGGTCTTGAAGGTGCCCTCGTGGAGGGCCTTCGCGACCCTTTCGGGGTCCTCGGAGCCGGCCGCCTCGACGGCCTGGGCGATCTGCGAGAGGGAGTCGTTGGCGCACGCCTCCCCTGCCATGAACCGGGCCTTCACTCCGCTCTCCCGGGCCTGGGGCAGGATCTGGCCGAGCTCGGGGTGGCAGCCGCCCCAGTGGACGAAGTCGACGCCGTTGGCCTTCAGCTTCTGGACGAGGGAGGAGAAGTCCTTGTCCCCGGCGTTGACGCCCTCGAAGACGGCGACCTCCACGCCCTTGCGCTCCAGCGTCCGCTTGACGGAGGCGGCCAGGCCCTCGCCGTACCGCTGTTTGTCGTGGAGGACCGCGACGGTCTTCGGCCTGGCGTGGTCGGCGATGTAGTCGCCGGCCACCGGACCCTGCTCGCTGTCGAGGCCGATCGTGCGGAAGACGAGCCGATAGCCGCGGTCGGTGATCTCCGGGGAGGTGGCCGCGGGCGTGATCATGAGGACGCCCTCGTCCTCGTAGACGTCCGAGGCCGGCTGGGTGGCCAATGAGGCGACGTGGCCGATCAGGAACCTCACGCCGTCGTTGACGACCCTGTTGGCCACCGCGACGGCCTGCTTCGGATCGGCCGCGTCGTCGTACTCCTTGACCTCCAGCATCTTGCCGCCGACGCCGCCCCTGGCGTTGATGTCTTTGACGGCCTGCCTGGCCCCGAGGAACTGCATGTCGCCGTACTGGGCCACCGGGCCGGTCTTCGGGCCCGCGATTCCGATCCTGATCGTGTCAGCCACTGCATCTCCCCTTGGGACGGATGACCAGCCCGCTACCGGGCCCATCGGACGGGATCGGCAGCAAAACGCCCACCGAACCGCTCGCAGTCCACCGACACGCCCCACCAGTGGCACGGAGCCATGCCGTGCGCATCCCGCGTTCATCCGAACGGGCCCGCGCGGGCATCTCGGGTTGACCCGGGCAGCTTCGTCCGGGTCATCTCGCCGATCAGATGAGGATGGCGGCGCTGTGAAGTCAGGAGAGGCGGGCCGTGGCGGGACGGTGAGACCGAGGGTGCCGAGGCTCCGCGGTCACACCGCTCAGCGCCGCCCTCACCACGCCTCACCGGCCCAGTACGCGGCCCGCACCTCCCCCTCCGTGAAGTCCCGGCGGGGCAGGCGCAGGCCGAGGGAGTCCTCCAGGGCGTGGAAGTACAGCTCGAACGGGTCGGTCAGTTCGGGGTGGTCCAGTTCGGCGCGGCGCACGGCCCGGTTGAGGAAGTCCAGTTCGCCGCCGCGCACGTGGGGGGCGTGGCCGCGCTCGTACCAGTTCAGCTCCCACATGCCGTCGTCGTCGGCGACGTGGCGGTCGTTCCGCAGATAGGTGAAGCTGTACATCGCCTTCGCGGAGGTGGCGGTCAGCCACACGCTCTCCTCGATTCCGAGCGCCGCGTACGCCTCCTCGTCGGCGAAGGCCTCCGGTGGCGTGTCGTGGTGCAGCAGGAACGTCCACCCGCCCGCCTCCCCGAAACAGCAGCTCTCCCACTGGCGGTCCGCGTAGGACCAGCCGTCGTCCACGGCCGGCAGGTCCTTCAGGCGCGTACCGGCCGCGACCTGCGCGGGATCGGCCCCGTACAGCAGGGCCAGCCGCTCGGCGTCCACGGTCCGCCCGGGCGCCGCGCGGAAGAAGGCGAGCGTCGTGTACGGATCCTGCTCGCGCCAGGACCCGGCCACCCAGGCGAGCCCCTCCAGCGGGTCGCGCCCGCACGCCCCGGCCTCCTCCGTGTCGTCCGGGCCGCCGCCGCGAAACCGTCTGCCCCACCCCGGATCGACCCGCTCCAGCGCCTCGGCGACCTCCTCGGGACCGCCGCCGAGCCCGACCGCCACGGTCTCGGCGATCAGATAAAGGGCCTGTCCGAGGTCCCGGGCGACGAAGACCTCCCGGTGAGGGCCGTGACGGCCGTGCACCGTACCGTCCTCCTCCAGCAGCAGGCACAGGCCGCCGCCCCCCATCCCCTTCAGCTCCTCCTCCGAGTGCGCCACCGGCGGCAGCCCCACCCCGTCGAACAGGACGTACCCCGAGAGCGCCCGCCGCCAGGCTTCCGCCAGGACCCGCTCAGTGATCTTCATGTGCCCACGGTAGAAGGGACCGCTGACAACCGGCCGGTCTCCGGCGGTTCCCCCGGCGCCCCCGCCGCGACCCGGCGCTGGTGGACGCGCAAGTGCAGGGTCGCCAGGTCGAGGAGGGGGGTCGGTACGCCGAGGGTGCGGGCCCGGGTCGTCAGGTCGCCGAAGAGGTGTTCGACCTCCGTGGGGTGGCCCGACGTCAGGTCGCGGTAGAGGGAGGGGACCATCGGCGAACCGGACGCGGAGACCACGGCCAGTGTCGCCGCCCGCTCCTCCTCCGGTACGGGGTGCCCGGCCGCCCCGGCGACCGCCGCCGTCTCGTCGAGCAGGGCCGGGCCCAGGGCGGGGCCGCCGGGCGCGTCGTACACCTCTCCGACCGTGCCGCGCATCAGGCTCGTCACGGCGCCGAAGGTGGTGATGAACACCCACTTGTGCCACATCGCCGTCAGGACGTTCCCCGGTACCGGCGCGTCGATCCCCGCCCCCTCCAGGACCGCCCGGATCCGCTCCACGCGCGCGGAGACCGTGCCGTCCTGCTCGCCGAAGGCGAGGTGGGCCAGGGGAGCGAGCCGGCGGATGTCCCCCCGGTCGTCGAGGGTGGTGACCACCTTCGCCACGCCGCCGAGGACGGCGGCC
This sequence comes from Streptomyces sp. NPDC098101, assembly GCF_044760185.1. Lineage (NCBI taxonomy): Bacteria > Bacillati > Actinomycetota > Actinomycetes > Kitasatosporales > Streptomycetaceae > Streptomyces > Streptomyces sp. NPDC098101. Next base: position 941,969 of record NZ_JBIWAS010000001.1, read on the forward strand.
GGGCCGAAGCGGGCGTTGAGGGCGTCCAGGTGCGCGAAGCCGTTGAGGAGCGGCACGATCGCGGTGTCCGGACCGACGGCCGGCGCCAGGTCCACCGTCGCCCGCTCCAGGCCGGTGGACTTCACCGAGAGCAGGACGAGGTCGTACGTGCGGTCCAGCCGGTCCGCCGTGACGAGACGGGGCTCCAGGGTCCACTCCTCGTCCCGTCCGACGACCCGCAGCCCGCGCTCGCGCAGCGCGGCGGCCCGGGCGGGCCGGACCAGGAAGGTGACGTCCTCGCCGGCCCGGGCCAGCAGGGCGCCGAAGTAGCCACCGGTGGCACCGGCGCCGACGACCAGGATCCTCATCGTCGCGAACCTCTCGTGGGGCGCCCCGCGGGCGCGTGGGTGATCAGGGGGGTGAGCAGCCGGTGGGGCCGCGCGAGCGCCGCCGTCACCGGGTCGTCGCCGGGGTCCGCGGGGGCGAGCCCGGGGCCGGGAGCCACCAGGACGTCCTCGGCCGGTACGGACGCCCCGCACTCCGCGCAGCGCCCGTCCTGGTCGAGCGGGGCCCCGTCCCCGGCGTGCCGGAAGAGGCGCCGGGGGCCGCCCGGAGCCGGGTGGAACTCCTCGCCCCAGGCGGTGAGCGCCCGGACGGCCGGCCAGAGGGCGACGCCCTTGGGCGTCAGCCCGTACGCCTCGCGGCGGCCCGTCCCCGGCTCGGGGCGGCGCTCCAGGACCCCCGCCCCGGTGAGGGTGGCGAGCCGGTCGGTGAGGACGGCCCGGGGCACGCCCAGGTGCGCGGCGAACTCGCCGAACCTGCGGACCCCGTAGAAGGCGTCGCGCAGGATCAGCAGCGTCCAGCGCTCGCCGACGATCTCCATCGAGCGGGCGAGGGCACAGGTCTGGCCGCGGTAGTCGCGCGGAAGCGTCATGGCCGGAGCCTAGCGGAGAACAGTTCGGTCACCGAACTGTTTGGGGGAGTCGGGGAGGGGCGCGGGGCTTCGGGGGCGTGTGGACGCCGGGGCCGGGCGCCGTCGTCGGACGCCGTTGTCGTGTGAACGAAAGGGACGACTAGGCTCTCGCTCACCATGAACCAGCCCACGGAACCCAAGGCCGACAAGTCGGGAGTGCGCCGGCACAACCTGAGCCTCGTGCTGCGGACCGTCCACGAGGCCGGCGAGACCACCCGGGCCGCCGTCGCGGCACGCGTCGGACTCACCCGGCCCGCCGTCTCCTCCCTCGTCGAGCAGCTCCTCGACCTCGGGCTCCTCAGGGAGTCGGGCAAGACCTTCAGCGGGCAGGCGGGACGGCCCGGCACCGTCCTCAAACCGGCCGACACCGGCCCCGCCGGACTCGGCGTCGAGATCAACGTCGCCTACGTCACCGCCTGCGTCGTCGACCTGACCGGCACCGACCGCGTCCGGCGCACCGAGCACCTCGACAACCGCGCGGCCGGCCCGGGCGAGGTCCTGGCCCGGGCCGCCCGCATCGCCGCCGGGGCCCTGGCCGAAGCGGCCGGCCTCGGCCTCGTCCCGGCGGGGGCCGGCCTCGCCCTGCCCGGACTCGTCTCCGGCGGAACCGTCCGGCAGGCCCCCAACCTCGGCTGGAACGACGTCCCCGCCGAACGCCTCTTCGCCGAGGCCCTCGCCGCCCTGCGCCCCGCCACCGCCGGACTTCCCGTCGCCTCCGACAACGAGGCCAACTCGGCCGCCCTCGCCGAGCTGTGGTTCGGCTCCCTCGGCGAGGTCCGCACCTTCCTGCACCTGACGGGGGAGATCGGCGTCGGCGGCGCGATCGTCGTCCACGGCGAACTCCTGCGCGGCGCGCACGGGTTCGCGGGCGAGATCGGCCACACGGTCGTCGACGCCGAAGGGCCCCGCTGCCGCTGCGGCTCGCGCGGCTGCCTGGAGCAGTACGCGGGGCAGGCCGCCCTCCTCGCCTCGGCCGGGGCGGCCGGCGTCCCCGACCTGGCGCGCCGCGCCGGAGCGGGCGAACCGCGCGCCCTCGACGCCCTCGCGCGGGCGGGCCGGATGCTCGGACGCGCCCTGTCGGGCGCCGTGAACCTCCTGGACCCCGAGGCCGTCGTCCTGGGCGGCATCTACCCGCGCTTGATGCCCTGGCTGACGCCCGCCCTGGCGGAGGAGCTCGCCGACCGCGTCGTCTCGGGCCTCTGGACCCCGGACGCGGGCCGGCTGCGCCCCGCCTCCACCGCCACCGACGCGGCCCGGGGCGCGGCGGCCCTCGTCCTCCGCGACGTCCTGGCCGACCCGCTGGCCCATGCCGTGACGGCGGGCGACCGGGCGAACTGACGGCGCCGCCGACCCGGACGGGGGCGTTGTCAGTGGTCACCCCTAACGTTCTTCCCATGACGACGACCTATCTGGAGCTGTCGCAGGACGGCGGCGGTGCCCACAAGTTCTACGAAGTGACCGTCGAGGACCTCGCGGTGTCGGTTCGCTACGGCCGGATCGGCACCGACGGGCAGACGCAGCGCTCCACGTTCCCGACCGCGCAGAAGGCCCAGGCCGCCGCCGCGAAGAAGATAGGGGAGAAGGTCCGCAAGGGCTACGCCCCCGCGGTGCGCGGAGCGCGCGCCGCCCGCTCGGTGACGCGCCGCGCCGTGGTTTCGGCGCCCTCCACCGCGCGGGCCGTCGCCCCGGTGCTCTGGCGCTTCCGGACCGGCTCGGCCGCCTTCGGCATCCACGTCGACGAGGAGCGCTGCTGGGTGGGCAACCAGGCGGGGGACGTCTTCACGCTCGACCGCACCGGCGAGGTGCAGGCCCGCTTCAGCCTGCCGGACGGCGTCAAGTGCCTGGTCGCCGACGACTTCTGGATCTACGCGGGCTGCGACGACGGCAAGGTGTACGACCTGTCGTCCAAGCTCCCCTTCGCCGCCTACGACATCGCCACCGACGTCGACATCTTCTGGCTCGACATCCACGAGGGCGTCCTGAACGTCGCCGACCGCTCCGGCCGGCTCACCGTCATCGACCACGAGGACGAGCACCAGTGGGCGCGCGGGGGCCGGGGCGAGCACGCCTGGATGGTCCGCGCCGACGGCGACGCCGTCTACTACGGGGACACGCGCGGCGTCGCGGCCCACGCGCCGGACGGCGGCGGCGAGCTGTGGCACACGGCCACCGACGGCACGGTCCTCTTCGGCTGGCAGGAGGACACCGCGGTCTACGCGGGCACGGGCCGCAAGAAGGTGCAGCGGCTCGCGAAGAAGGACGGACGGGTGGAGGCGGTGTACTCCTGCGACAGCGCGGTGTACTCCTGCGCCACCTCGCCCGGCGGCCGGTTCGTCTTCGCGGGCGACTCGTCCTCCTCCGTCTACTGCTTCGCGGAGGACGGCACCCGGCTGTGGAAGCTCGGCACGGGAGGCGGCTCGGCGCTCTCGATGCAGTACCGGGACGAGCGGCTCTACCTGGTGACCACCGACGGCTCGCTGGTCTGCGTGGACGCGAGCGAGGCGGCGATCGCGGCCGCCCAGCAGGGCACGGTCCCGGTCGCCCGGGACGTCAAGCTCGCCGCCGCGATGCCGGTGTACGAGCCGGCCACGACCGCCACCGCCGTGGCCGTCGTCAGCGACGCCCCGGCCGGCGCGGTGGTCGTGGAGTGCGTGAACGAGTCGGGCCGGACCCGGGTGCGGGTCGTCTCGGGGGGCTACGACTCCTCGTGGAACGTGCAGTTCCCGCGCGCGATCCGCGAGCCCGGCGCGCGGTACGTGGTCGACGCCCTGCACCCCGCCGCGGGCGGCTTCTACCGGGTCCGCGGCGACATCCGGCGACTGCTGTGACGGTACGGGGAACCGGGGAGGGGAGCGCCGGGGACGCCGGGGGCGTCTTCGAGCCGGCCACGGGCGACGGGCCGCCCCTGCTCCCGGCCGACGCCGAGCAGCGCTCCCGGGAGGTCCGGAGGGCCCTCGACGGGCTGCTCCAGATCAGACGGCTGACCCGAAGCCGGAGCGGGGACCCCGAGGGGGCGCCCGCCGACTGGGAGCTGCGGCGGCCGGTCCGGGCGGTGGCCCTGGCCCTGGAGGCCGGAGGGATCACGCCCTCGTCCGTGGACGCCTCCGGGGCACGCGGCTCCACCGGCTACCGGGTCCGGGCGGGGGAGCGGCCCGGCACGGCCGTGGTCGAGTGGCTGGGGCCGCCGGGCGCGGGCGCCGCCCGGGAGGAGGCGGAGGCCCTCGGCGCGTGCGTCCCCGTCCTGGCCCGGCTCGGCTGGGACGCCCTCCTCTACAAGGGGCCGCGCGGACGCCGCTTCCTGGAGGTGGAGCCGGGGGAGGCCTGAGCCGGGCCGGGGCTCAGGCGATCGAGGCGGAGACGATCGCCGAGACCGCGATGTTGCAGGAGGCGGTCACCCAGACCGCCGGGTGCGGCTCGGGGTCGACGAGGGTGGCGCCCAGCTTGCCCGGCGTGACCAGGTCGACGACGAGGAACGCCACCGCCATCATCACCAGGCCGAGGAGGCCGAATGCGGCGGTCGAGAGGAGGCCCTTGCCGAAGTCGTCGTACGTCGTCCAGATCGAGGTGAAGACGATGCCGCCGATGCCGAGGAGCGCCGAGCTGAGCAGGATCGCGGCGTTGCGGTTGCGGTCCTCCCAGATCTGCCGCCCGAGCTTGCCGGGGGTCAGCAGGTCCACGAGCACGATGCCGAGGATCAGCAGGACCACGCCGAGGGCGCCGTAGGCACTGGTCCGGCCGAGGCCGTTGACGATGTCGCTCATGGGATGCGGGCTCCGGAGGGTTCACGATCGCGGGGGATCGGTGGTCAAGGACCGGCAAAATGTAGCGCACGCGTCAACGACGTCCGCCGCCCGCCCGGAGACCGGACGGACGGCGGAAGGACGGCGGAAGGACGGCGAGGATCGCCGGAAGGCGGCGGCCGGGGCGCGTGGCCCTCCGTTCAGGCCCCCGGCGGCAGGTTCTTGGCGCGCGAGCGCACCTGGAGGGCGGTGACGATCTCGACGGCGCCGACGGCGACCAGCCAGATGCCGCCGAGGAGCGTCAGCACCGCCGCCGACTCCAGCGGGGACACGATGAGGACCACTCCGGCCAGCGCGCTGACGATGCCGAGGAAGACCTGCCAGCCGCGCGCCGGCATCGCCGGGTCGGAGGCCGCCGCCACGGTCTGGGTGATGCCCCGGAAGAGCCAGCCGATGCCGATCCAGAGCGCGAGCAGCAGGATCGACTGCATCGCGCCCCGGAAGCAGAGCAGGCCGAGCAGGATCGAGAGGGCGCCGCTGATGAAGGCCATCACCCGCAGCGCGGTGCTCACATGGGTGCCGAAGGCGGCGACCAGTTGCAGCACACCGCTGAACAGCAGGTACAGGCCGAAGAGCACGCCGGCCACGACCAGCGAGGCGCCCGGCCAGACCAGGACGAGGACGCCCAGGACCAGGGCCGCGACGCCGGCGAGGAGGAGGGCCTGCCAGGCGGCGCCCGCCAGCGCGCCGAGGGGACCGGCCGGTACGTCCCGGTCCTGGGGTCGTTCGTGGGACCGGTCGTGAGTCTGTGTCATGGGACGGAAACCGTTCTGTTCGCTGGGGAGGTGCGGCCGGTGGGGTTCAGAGGGGAGTGGCGTAGCGGCTGAGGAAGAGCGCCTCGGTCAGCGCCATGTGCTCGATCTCCGAGGGGTCCACGCTCTCGTTGGGCGCGTGGATGAGACAGCCCGGCTCCTCGACGCCGACGAGCGCGATCTCGGCGTCCGGGAAGTGCGCGGCGAGCACGTTGCACAGCGGGATCGACCCGCCCTGCCCCGCCTGCACCACGTCCTTCCCGTACGCCTCGCGGAACGCCGTCGCCAGGGCCCGGTAGGCGGGCCCGTCGGTGCGCGCCCGGAAGGGCTGGCCCGCGCTCTCCGGCTCCACCTCCACCCGGGCGCCCCACGGGGCGGTCGAGGTCAGGTGGTCGGTCAGGGCGCGCAGGGCGTCGTCCGCGTCGATCCCCGGCGGGACCCGCAGGCTGACCCTGGCCCGTACCTTCGCCTGCACCGCCGCCGAGGAGCCCACGACCGGCGGGCAGTCGATGCCGAGGACGGTGACGGCGGGCCGGGCCCACAGCTCGTCGGCGACCGAGCCCGTACCGACGAGGGACACCCCGTCCAGGACGCCGGCGTCGGCGCGGAACCGCTCGGCCGGGTAGTCGACGCCCTGCCAGGTGCCGTCGCCCGCGAGGCCCGTGACCGCCGTGTTGCCGTGCTCGTCGCGCAGGCCGTCGAGCATCCGGACGAGGGCGGCCAGCGCGTCGGGCGCCGGGCCGCCGAACATGCCGGAGTGCATCTCCCCCTTGAGGGTGGAGACGGTCACCACGACGTTGGTGAGCCCGCGCAGCGAGGTGGTCGCGGTGGGCAGGCCGAGCGCGAAGTTGCCGGTGTCGCAGATCAGGAGCGCGTCGGCGGCGAACAGGTCCGGCTGGAGCGGGACGAGCTTCTCCAGACCGCCCGTCCCCTGCTCCTCCGAGCCCTCCGCCACGAACTTGAGGTGCACGGGGAAGCCCCGCCCTTCCGGCCCGCCGAGCGCGCGCAGCGCCGTCAGGTGCATGGCGATGTTGCCCTTGCAGTCGGCGGCGCCGCGGCCGTACCAGCGCCCGTCGCGCTCGGTGAGCTCGAAGGGCGGGGTGCGCCAGGCGGCGTCGTCGAGCGGCGGCTGCACGTCGTAGTGGCAGTACAGCAGGACGGTGGGCGCGCCCTCGGGGCCCGGCGCGTGCCCCACCACCGCGTCCGTGCCGTCCGGGGTCGTCACCCGCCGCATGTCCTTCAGCCCGGCCTCGGTGAAGGCCCGGACGAGGAAGTCGGCGGTCTTCGCGCACTCCTCGGGAGGGAACTGGCGGGGGTCGGCGACGGAACGCATCGCCACCAGCTCGGTCAGGTCCTCCTTCGCCCGGGGCATCAGGGCCCGGACCCTCTCCCGCAGGGCTGCGGTCTCGGTGGACTCGGCGGTCATGCGCACCCACTTCCCTCGGGTCGCCCCCGGGGACGGTTCGCGACGGTCCCGGGACGGCGACAGCCCTCTCACTAAAACAACACCCGACAAAAGCCGCAAAAGGTGACTCTTATGGAGTACGGATCCCGGGCCCGGGCGGCGTGCTCCCCAGCAGGGGACGACAGTGGACGGCGTACGCCTCCCCCCTCCCGCACCTGGAGAACCCATGGGCCACCCCAACCGACGCGACCTCGGGCTGCTCGTACTGAGGGTCGGCACCGGAGCCGTGCTCGCCGCGCACGGCACGCAGAAGCTCTTCGGCTGGTTCGGCGGCGGAGGCGTCGAGGGCACCACCAAGGCGATGGAGGCCATGGGCTTCTCCCCGGGCCGGCAGAGCGCCATCGCCGCCGGTCTCGGCGAGGCCGGCGGCGGCGCCCTCCTCGCCCTCGGCCTCGCCACCCCGGCCGCCGGCGCGGCCGCGGCCGGCGCCATGGCGGGGGCCGTCTCGGTGCACGCCCCGGCCGGCTTCTTCGCCCAGGGCGGCGGCTACGAATACCCCGCCTTCCTCGGCTTCACCGCCGCCGCGATCGGCGTCACGGGCGCCGGGCGGTACTCCCTGGACCACCTCACCGGGCACGTCCTCGACCGGCGCTGGGTGGTGGCCGTCGCCTTCCTCGGCACCGCGCTCGCCGCGGCCGCCGTCGTCGGCCGCCGCGCCCAGGACCAGGCGGCTCCCGGGCCGGACCCCGAGCAGCCCTAGAGGGGGCCGGCGGGGACCCGCACGCGTTCGCCGCGCGGGAGGGTTAGGCTCGCGGGAGAGGAAGGGACGGGCGCCGCGCATGAAGATCGATCTGACGGACACCAATTCCAGCAGGATCAACAAGGCGATCCTGAAGGGCCGCAGGGACGTCGGCACCCCCGCCGTCGGCGCCGTGCTCACCCTCGTCGTCGTCACCGACGAGGAGAACGCCTACGACGCCGTCAAGGCGGCCGGCGAGGCCTCCCGGGAGCACCCCTCCCGCATCCTCGTGGTCATCAAGCGCCACGCCCGCTCCCCCCGCGAGCGGCACGAGACCCGGCTCGACGCCGAGGTCCGGCTCGGCAGCGACGCCGGTTCGGGCGAGACGGTCGTCCTCCGGCTCCACGGCGAACTCTGCGCCCGCGCCGAGTCCGTGGTCCTGCCCCTGCTCCTGCCGGACGCGCCCGTCGTGGTCTGGTGGCCCGTCGACGCCCCCGAGGTCCCCTCCGAGGACCCGCTCGGCGCACTCGCCCAGCGCCGCATCACCGACGCGTACGCGGTGGAGGACCCGCTCTCCGTCCTGGAGACCCGCGCCGCCTCGTACGCCCCCGGCGACACGGACCTCGCCTGGACGCGGCTCACCCCCTGGCGCTCCATGCTGGCCGCCGCGCTCGACCAGGCGCCGCTCGACGTCACCTCCGCCGCCGTCGAGAGCGAGGCGGAGAACCCCAGCGCCGAACTCCTCGCCCGCTGGTTCGAGGTCCGGCTCGGCGTCCCCGTCGACCGGGTCGTCACCGACGGCCCCGTCGTCACCGCCGTCCGCATGGGCACCCCGGACGGCGAGATCCTCATCGACCGGCCCGAGGGCCCGGTGGCCCGCCTCTCCATCCCCGGCCAGCCCCACCGCGTCCTTGCCCTCAAGGTCCGCTCCACCGCGGAGCTCATCGCCGAGGAACTGCGCCGGCTCGACCCCGACGAGGTCTACGAGGCCGCCCTGCGCGGCCACGCCCGGCCCGGCCTCCGGACGGCGTGAGGACCTTCCGGGACATCGTCAGGCCCGGTACGTGACCGCCGTGGCCAGCAGCCCGTCGGCCACCAGCCACCGGCCGGCGAACTCCGACGGGCCGGGGCCCCGGAGCAGTACCGCCCGGAACGACCCCGAGAGGTCGAGGGCGATGTCCGCCTCGTCGAAGCCGAGACGGGTCCGCGTCAGCGGGAACCACGCCTTGTAGACGCTCTCCTTCGCGCTGAACAGCAGCCGGTCCCAGTGCACGTGGGGGGCCGTGCGCGCGAGGCCCTCGACGCGGCGCAGCTCCGGGGGCAGCGCGATCGACTCCAGAACGTCCGGCGGAAGCGCCCGGTGCGGCTCCGCGTCGATGCCGACGGACAGCACCTCCGGGGCCCGCCGCGCGACGGCCGCCGCACGGTAGCCCTCGCAGTGGGTCATGCTCCCCACGACCCGCTCCGGCCAGCGCGGCGCGCCCCGCTCGCCCGGCAGCAGCGGCACGGGAGCGACGCCCAGCTCGGCGAGGGCCCGCCGGGCGCACAGCCGTACCGTGGCGAACTCGCGCCTGCGACCCTCCGAGGCCCGGCGGACCAGCGCCTCCTCGGCGGGGAACAGCAGCGCCTCCGGCGGATCGCCGTACGCCTCCGCCGACGCCACCCCCGGCGGCAGCAGCCGCTCGATCACCCCGTCGTACCGAGGGAGCGCGACGCGGCCGGGGCGGACCGGTCGCGTCCGCGCCGGGGGAGGGGAGGGGCGCAGCGGGACGCGTGCGCGTCCGGCCGCCCGGGCGCGGCCGTGGATCCGGTGTCCGTCATCCGGCCAGGCTCGGCGGCCCCGCTGAAGCGCCGCTGAAGGCGCCTCCCTCCCCCCGCCGGTGGTTCAGGGCTGCTTTAGAACGCGCGCCTAGCGTCCCCACGCAAGCCGGACAGAAGGCCGGACGCAACGCGAGAGGAGGACTTCACGTGGTGGACCTGGACCGTACGGTGCGTGTGCTGTCCGCGGGGACCGCCCTGCCGGGCTCCCCCGTCGACACCGAGGCGCTGGCCGCACGCTTCGGAATGGACCGGCTCTGGCAGCAGTGGGTCGACGCCTTCATCGGCACCCGCACCCGTCACCTCGCCCTCGACCTCGCGACGGGCGAACCCCGGGAATCGCTCGCCGACCTCGCCACGACCGCCGCCGCGACCGCGCTCGACCGCGCCGGACTGTCCCCGGACGACGTCGACCTCGTCATCCTCGGCTCCGCCACCCCCGACACCCTGATGCCCGCGACCGTCAACGTCGTCGCCGACCGGCTCCGCATCGACGGCATCCCCACCTTCCAGCTCCAGTCCGGCTGCTCGGGCGCCGTGCAGACCTTCGACGTGGCGACCTCGCTGCTCGCCGCAGGCCGCCACCGCACGGCCCTCGTCATCGGCGGCGACGTCATCGCCAAGCACTACGACGTGACCGCGGACCTCGGCGCCCTGCCGCCGGAGGAACTCGTCAACTACGTCCTCTTCGGCGACGGCGCCGGCGCGGCCGTCCTCACCACCGAACCCGGCCACGACGACTCCCCGGCCGTCCGCACCGTCCTGACCCGGCTGTCCGGCCTCGACCGGGAACCGGGCCAGGTGCTCCGCTGGTACGGACTCGCCGACCGCGACAGCCCCCAGCCACCCGCGGGCGAGGACTACAAGGCCATCGAGGAACTGGTCCCCGAACTCGCCGTCGAGGCGGCCGACGAGATCCTCGACGACCTCGGCTGGGAGCGCGAGGACGTCGACTACCTGCTGCCCCCGCAGCTGTCCGTCACCATGACCGACCGGATCGTCAAACGGCTCGACTTCCCGCTGGCCGAGGAGATCAGCTGCGTCGGCGACACCGGCAACAACGGCAACGCCCTGCTCTTCTTCCAGCTGGAGCGGCTCCTCGACGCGATGGACGCCCCGTCGCGGGCCGTCGCCGTGGCCATCGAGTCCAGCAAGTGGATCCGCTCGGGCCTCGCCCTGGAACTGAACGGGAACATCTGACATGAGTGCCGCACCCGGCCGCCCCCTGGACCGCCAGGAGTTCGCCGAACTGGTCCGCGACGAGATCGGCATCGACGTCACCGAAGCCGAACTCGACCTCCCCCTCGACGCGTTGACCGGCTGGGACTCCGTACACCTGCTGTCCCTGCTCGTCCTCCTGGAGAAGGAGACGGGCAGACAGCTGTCCCTGCCGGACTTCCTCGACGCGGGCAGCCTGGCCGCCGTCCACGAGACGGCCACCCGGTGACCGGCCGTCCCTTCCCCGCCCAGCGGCGGCACACCCTCTTCTTCCTCGACCAGATCAGGGACTTCTCCCCGGTCCACCTCGACACCGAGGTGGACGCCACCGCGATCGTCGCCGCCCGCCGCCGTGCCCGCGATGCCGGTGCGCGCCGCTCGGTCGTCGCCCACGTCGTGCACGCCGCCGCCGGAGTGCTCCGCGCGCACCCCGACGCCAACGCCGCGATCCAGGGACGGCTCGACCCGACCGTCGCCACCTACGACACCGTCAGCGCCAAGGTCACCCTCGACCGGACCCTGGGCGGCCGCCGCGTCGTCCTCGCCACGGTGATCCCCCGCCTGGAGGACGCCGGCCTCGACGCGATCCAGGAGCACCTCGACCGCGCGCTCGCCGACGACCCCGACACCGCCGAACGGTTCGCCCCCGTCCGGGCCCTGGGCGCCCTGCCCTGGAAGGAGGCCCTCGACCGGTTCCGGGCCGCCGCCGGACTGCTGGAACGCCGCCCGGAGATCACCGGCACGTTCAGCGTCACCTCGCTCGGCCACCGGGCCGTCGACGGATTCCACTCCGTCGGCGGCACCACCGTCACCCTCGGCGTCGGCCGCATCGCCGACCGGCCGGTCGTCCGCGACGGAGCGGTCGTCGTCGCACCGGTCCTGCGGCTCTCCCTCACCTTCGACCACCGGGTCATCGACGGCGCCGAGGCCGCCGACGTCCTCACCGAGATCAAGGACGCGCTGGAGGCGTACCCCGCATGACCGACACCACCGCAGGCCCCGGCCGCGGCAACGACCTGGACGAGCTCAAACGCTTCGTCGTCGCCCACGCCGTCTCCCAGAACCTCCCCGCCGACCACTACGCCCCGCTCCTGGACCGGATCACCACCGACGCCGGCGACGCCCCCGGCTCCTGGGCGTACGAGTGGATCCGCGCCGGCGACGAACTGGACGCGGCCGGACGGACCCTGGCCGCCGGACAGTACTACGTCCTGGGCCGCTTCCCGTTCGTGGACGGCCCCGGCCGGGCCCGCGCCCTGGCGCGCTCCGTCGACGCCTTCGACCGCTGGCGCAAGGCCGAGGAGACCGGCATCGAGGCCGGGACGGTCGACGTCGACGGCGTCCCCGTCCGGATCTGGACCGCCGGCCTCGACCCGGCCCGCCCCCGCCCGCTGCTCGTCGTGACCGGCGGGATCGTCAGCACCAAGGAGCAATGGGGGCCGCTGCTGCCGCAGCTCGCCTCCCTCGGCCTCGCCGCCGCCGTCGCCGAACTGCCCGGCGTCGGCGAGAACCCCCTGCGCTACGAGCGCGACAGCGCCCGCCTGTTCGGCGCGATCCTCGACGCGCTCGCGGACCGCGCCGACGTCTCCCGCACCTATCTGCTGGCCCTCAGCTTCAGCGGCCACCTCGCCGTCCGGGCCGCCCTGGCCGACCCCCGGATCCGCGGCATCGTCGGCAACGGCACCCCCGTCCACGACTTCTTCACCGACCCCGACTGGCAGCGGACCGTCCCCCGGGTCACCCGCGACACGCTCGCCCACCTCGCCGGCGTCCCCTCCGACACGGTCTACGCGCACCTGCGGGACTGGGCCCTCACCGACGACGAACTCCGCTCCCTCGCCGTCCCGTTCGCGGCGGTGGCGGCCCGCCGGGACGAGATCGTGCCGCCCGCCGACGCCGAACGGCTCCGCCGGAACATCGCCGACCTGCGGCTCCTGGAACACGACGACGTGCACGGGGCCCCCGCCCACCTCGCCGAGACGAAGGCGTGGAGCCTGCTCGCCGTCCAGGAGATGCGACCGGACGCCGACCCGGCGATCACGGAACGCCTCGCGGCGGCCCTCGCGGCGGCGCGGGACGCGGCGCGGGACGCGGTGCAGGACGCGGGGGCGGCGCGATGAGCCCGACGGGGAGCACGGCGACCACCGCGACCGCGGCCGGCACCCCCGCCACCGCGTCCACCGCGCGTACCGCCACCGCGGCCGACTGGCTCCGGCAGTACGCCCCCGCCGACGCCGGGGCCCCCTGCCTGGTGGCCTTCCCGCACGCCGGCGGGTCGGCCGGGTTCTTCGCCCCGCTGGCCCGCGCCCTCGCTCCCGCCGTCCGGGTCCTGGCCGTCCAGTACCCCGGGCGGGTCGAACGCCGTGCCGAACCGCCCGCCGAGAACGTCCGGGAGCTCGCCGGGCACGCGCTCGCGGCCGTCGCCGAGGCCGTCGCGGGCACCCCGGCGGGCGACGGGACCGCCCCGCTCGTCCTCTTCGGGCACAGCATGGGCTCGCTCGTCGCCTTCGAGGCCGCCCTGCTCGGAGAACGCGGCTCCGGACCCGCCCCCGCCGCGCTCCTCGCGTCCGGCGGCCGCGCCCCGGACCTGACCCGCGTGGACCCGGCGATCCTGCGCAGCGACGACTCCCTCGTCGAGGAGGTCCTGCTGCTCGGCGGCACCGACCGGACCGTCCTGGACGACCCCGACCTGCGCGAGCTGTTCCTGCCCGCGCTGCGCGCCGACTACCGGGCGCTCCAGTCCTACGTCCCCGATCCCGCCGCCCGCCTGCGCTGCCCCGTCCGGGCGCTCGTCGGCGACGGCGACCCGCTGGTGCCGGTCGCCGACGCGCGGCGCTGGCGGGACCACACCACGGGCCCCTTCCGGCTCCGGGTGCTCCCGGGCGACCACTTCTATCTGAATCCGCGGCTGACGGACGTGGCGGACACCGTACGCACGGTGCTCGCGGAACTGTCCTGACCGAGAGTGAGGCTGTAGTTGAGCGGCAAGGGCAACGACACGCAGGAAGCCCCGCGGGCCACGACCGCCCCGGCCGGGCCGGTCGCCCCGATCGCGGTGATCGGCCTGGCCTGCCGGATGCCCGGGGCCCCCGACCCCGAGGCCTTCTGGCGGCTCCTGCGCGAAGGACGCAGCGCCGTCCGGGACGTGCCCGAGGACCGCGCGGGACCGGCGTCCGGACCGGGCTCCGTCACCGAGCTGGCGGGCGGCCACCCCGGCATCCGGTACGGCGGGTACCTGGAGGCCGTCGACGGCTTCGACCCCGCCTTCTTCGGCATCTCGCCGCGCGAGGCGACCGCCATGGACCCGCAGCAGCGCCTCGTCCTCGAACTGGCCTGGGAGGCCCTGGAACACGCCGGCGTCCTGCCCGCCGCGCTGCGCTCCACCGCCACCGGCGTCTTCGTCGGCTCGCTCGCCGACGAGTACGCCGCCCTCGCCCGCCGCACCGGGCCCGGCCGCCACACCCTGACCGGCACCACCCGGGGCATCCTCGCCAACCGCGTCTCCTACGCGCTCGGGCTGCGCGGACCCAGCATCGCAGTCGACACCGCGCAGTCCTCCTCCCTCGTCGCCGTCCACCTCGCCTGCGAGAGCCTGCGGCGCGGCGAGTCGGCGCTCGCCCTCGCCGGCGGCGTCAACCTGATCGTGGACCCCGCCTCCACCGCGGCCGTCGCCCGCTTCGGCGGCCTCTCGCCGGACGGCCACTGCTACACCTTCGACCGCCGCGCCAACGGCTACGTGCGCGGCGAGGGCGCCGGACTCGTCCTGCTCAAACCGCTCGACGCCGCCCTCGCGGACGGCGACCGCGTCCACGCCGTCCTCCTCGGGAGCGCCGTCAACAACGACGGCACGACCGACGGCCTCACCGTGCCCAGCCCCGAGGCGCAGGCCGACGTGGTCCGGCGCGCCTGCGCCGCCGCCGGGGTGGCGCCCGAGGAACTCCAGTACGTCGAACTCCACGGCACCGGGACCCCCGTGGGCGACCCGCTGGAGGCCCGGGGCCTCGGCCTCGCGCGGGACGGCGCCGAAGACCGGCCGGTCCTGGAGGTCGGCTCGGTCAAGACCAACATCGGCCACCTGGAGGGCGCGGCCGGCATCGCGGGACTGCTCAAGACGGTCCTCGGGGTCGCGCGCCGCGAACTGCCCGCCACCCTCAACCACGCCGAACCCCACCCCGACATCGACCTGGACGGGCTGCGCCTCGCCGTCCGCACCGAGCCCGGCGCCTGGCCGCGCGCCGACGAACGGCTCCTCGCGGGCGTCAGCTCCTTCGGCATGGGCGGCACCAACTGCCACGTCGTGGTCGCCGAACCACCGGCACCGGCCGACGGGACGACCGTACCGACGGGGGCACCCGCCGCCACTGGTACGGAGGCCCGGGGGACCGTTGCCCCGGGGGCGCCCGACACCTCGGAGGCGTCCGACGCCGCGCCGGTCCTGCCGCTGGTGCTCAGCGCCCGCACCCCGGCCGCGCTGCGCGAACAGGCCGCCCGGACCGCCGCGCTGATCGACCGCGAAGGAGGCGTGCCGCCCGGCCTGGCCCGTGCCCTCGCCACCACCCGTACCGCCTTCGAACACCGGGCCGCCGTCACCGGAGACGTCCGCGCCGGGCTCGCCGCGCTCGCCGCCGGACGCGCCTCCACGGGCGTCGTCACCGGCACCACCGCCGCGCCGGACGCCGGATCCGCCGCCACGGGCCCGGCCGTCCTCTTCCCCGGCCAGGGCAGCCAGCGGCTCGGCATGGGCCGCCGCGCCCACGCCGAGTCCCCGGTCTGGCGGGCCGCGTTCGACGAGGCCGCCGAGGCGCTCGCCCCGCACCTCCCGCGCCGCATCGAGGACGTGATCTGGGCGGAACCGGGCACGGAGGAGGCGGCCCTCCTCGGCCGCACCGCCTTCACCCAGCCCGCCCTGTTCGCCGTCGAGGTCGCGACCCTCCGCTGGCTGGCCTCGGTGGGCCTCGCACCCGCCTTCGTCGCCGGCCACTCGATCGGCGAGGTCGCCGCCGCGCACGTCGCGGACGTCCTCGACCTGAGCCACGCCGCCGAACTCATCGCCGTACGCGGAAGGCTGATGGACGCGCTCCCCGAGGGCGGCGGGATGCTCGCGGTCGGCGCCACCGAGGAGGACGCCGCCGCGCTGTTCGCGCACACCGCCGGGACCGTCACGATCGCCGCCGTCAACGGCCCCGCGTCGGTGGTCCTCTCGGGCGAGACCGCCGCCCTCGACGAGATCGCCGCGCGCGCGGCCGAACGCGGCCTGCGCCACCGCAGGCTCGACGTCAGCCACGCCTTCCACTCGCCGCTCATGGACCCGATGGCGGACGAGTTCCGCCGCACCCTGGCCGGGATCGACTTCCGGCCCGCCCGCATCCCCTTCGTCTCCACGGTGACCGGCGACCTCGTCACCACCACGGACGCCGACTACTGGGTGGAGCACGCGCGCAGACCGGTCCGGTACGACGCGGCCGTCCGCCGGCTGACCGCCCTCGGCGCGACCGTCCTCCTGGAGGCGGGCCCCGGGACGACGCTCAGCGCCCTCGGCCGGGAGATCACCGGCCGCGCGGCGACGTACGTCCCCGTCCTCGGCAAGGACGGCGAGCCCGCCGCCGCCCTCGGACGGCTCTTCACCGCCGGGGCCACCCCGGACTGGAACGCCGTGGCCCCGCCCGGCGGCCCCCGCCCCGAACTGCCCACGTACCCCTTCCAGCGGGAGCGTTACTGGCTCGACGCCGGTCCGGAGGTCGGCCCGGAGGTCGCGGCCCCCGCACAGGTGCTCCCCGTACCGGAGCCGGCGCCCACGCCACCGTCCGGAGCCGCCGCCGACTCCCTGCTCGAACAGCGGGTCGTCGACGAGGTCGCCGCCGTGCTCGGCTTCGCCGACCCGGCGCGCCTCGACCGCACCGCCACCTTCAAGGACCTCGGCATCGACTCGCTCGGCCTGGTCGAGCTCCGCGACCGGCTCAGCGCCGTCCTGGGCACGGACCTGCCCGCCGCGACCCTGTTCGCCCACCCGACGACCGAGGCCCTGCTCGACCTGCTCCGCGCCGACGCCCCGGAGAAGTCCGTGGCCGTGGTCCGGGAGCGGGACGTGGACGATCCGGTGGTCATCGTGGGGATGGGCTGCCGGTTCCCGGGGGGCGTGGCCTCGCCGGAGGACCTGTGGCGCCTGGTCGCCGACGGCGTCGACGCCATCGGCCCGTTCCCCACCGACCGGGGCTGGAACCTCGACTCCCTCTTCGCGGACGACCCCGACCGCCCCGGCACGTCCATCACCCGGCACGGCGGGTTCCTCGACACGGTCGCCGAGTTCGACGCCGAGTTCTTCGGCATCAGCCCGCGCGAGGCGCTCGCCCTCGACCCGCAGCAGCGGCTGCTGCTCCAGACCTCCTGGGAGGCCCTGGAGCGGGCGGGCATCGATCCGCACGGTCTCAAGGACTCCGACACCGGCGTCTTCATCGGGGCGACCGCCTCCGACTACGCGCCCCGGCTCCACGAGGGCGGCGCGGGCTCCGACGGCTACCTCCTCACCGGCTCCACCATCAGCGTGGCGTCGGGCCGGATCGCGTACGTGCTCGGTCTGCGGGGCCCGGCGCTGACGGTGGACACGGCGTGCTCGTCGTCGCTGGTGGCGCTGGACCTGGCGGTCCGGGCGGTGCGCTCGGGGGAGTGCTCGACGGCCCTCGCCGGAGGCGTCGCCGTCATGGCGTCGCCCGGGATGTTCGTGGAGTTTTCCCGACAGCGCGGTCTGTCACCGGACGGCCGGTGCCGTGCCTTCGCGTCCGGAGCCGGCGGCACCGGCTGGGCGGAGGGCGTCGGCGTCCTCGTCGTCGAGCGGTTGTCGAAGGCGCGGCGCGAGGGTCATCGGGTGCTCGCGGTGGTGGCGGGTTCGGCGGTGAATCAGGACGGTGCGTCGAACGGTCTGACGGCGCCGAACGGGCGCGCGCAGGAGGAGGTGATCGGCCGGGCGCTGGCGGACGCGGGCCTGGCTCCGGCAGATGTGGACGCGGTGGAGGCGCACGGGACGGGGACGCGGTTGGGCGATCCGATCGAGGCGCAGGCGTTGATCTCCGCGTACGGCAGGGACCGTGAAGTTCCTTTGCTGCTGGGGTCGTTGAAGTCCAACATCGGACACGCTCAGGCCGCTGCCGGTGTGGGCGGTGTGATCAAGATGGTGATGGCGTTGCGGGAAGGAGTACTTCCCCGGACGCTGCACGCGCAGGAGCCGTCGCCGTTCGTGGAGTGGGAGGGCTCCGGGGTTCGGCTGCTGGGGGAGGAGGTGGTGTGGCCCGAGCGGGGGCGTCCGCGCCGGGCCGGTGTGTCCTCTTTCGGGATCAGCGGCACCAACAGTCACGTCATCCTCGAACAGGCCCCGGAAGACGGCGAACGCGTCGGCCCCGCCGAGTCCGGTCCCGCCGTCGACCGTCCGGCCCCGCCCGTCCTGCTCTCCGGCAACACCCCGGCCGCGTTGCGCCGCCAGGCCGCCGCGCTCGCCGACCACCTGCACGCCCACCCCGACACCGACGCGCACGCGCTCGCCGCCGCCCTCGCCCGGCGCGCCC
This sequence comes from Streptomyces sp. NPDC098101, assembly GCF_044760185.1. Classification (NCBI taxonomy): domain Bacteria; kingdom Bacillati; phylum Actinomycetota; class Actinomycetes; order Kitasatosporales; family Streptomycetaceae; genus Streptomyces; species Streptomyces sp. NPDC098101. The sequence goes on from NZ_JBIWAS010000001.1 coordinate 960,209, forward strand.
GCCACGCCCACGGCGCGGCGATCCCGATCGGCGGAGGCGGAAACGGAGACGGAAACGGGGACGGAGCCGGAAACGGGGCCGGGGACGGCAACGGCGGCCCGGGTCGGCTCGCCGCCGCGCTCCGCGCGCTCGCCGACGGGGAGGTCCACGACGCCCTGATCACCGGCGAACGGGCCACGGGCCGGACCGTGTTCGTCTTCCCCGGGCAGGGCTCCCAATGGAGCGGCATGGCCCGCGAACTCCTCGACTCCAGCCCCGTGTTCCGCGCCGAGATCGAGGCCTGCGCCGACGCGCTCGCCCCGCACACCGACTGGTCCCTGCTCGACGTGCTGCGCGGCGCGCCCGACGCCCCCGGCCTCGACCGGGTCGACGTCGTCCAGCCGGTGCTCTTCGCCGTCATGGTCTCCCTCGCCGGGCTGTGGCGGTCGGCCGGCGTCGTGCCCGACGCCGTCGTCGGACACTCCCAGGGCGAGATCGCCGCCGCGTACGTCGCGGGCGCGCTCTCCCTCGCGGACGCGGCCAAGCTCGTCGCCCTGCGCAGCCGCGCCCTGACCGGCATCGCGGGCGACAGCGGCATGGTCTCCGTCGCCCTCGACGCCGACGCCCTCGCCCCCGTGCTCGCCGAGCACCCGGACGAGCTGGAGATCGCCGTGCGCAACGGGCCCCGCGCCACCGTGGTCGCCGGCGGCGACACCGCCCTCGGCGCCCTCCTGGCCTGGTGCGAGGAGCGCGGGGTGCGCGCCCGCCGCATCCCCGTCGACTACGCCTCGCACACCCGGTACGTCGAGCCGCTGCGCGACCACCTGCTGGAGCTCGGGGCCGGTCTGACACCGGGCACGGCCGGGACCGCGTTCTACTCCGCCGTGACCGGAGGCCCCGTCGCCACGGACGCCCTCGACGCCGGATACTGGTACCGGAACCTGCGCGAGACCGTGCGGTTCGAGGACGCCGTCGACAGCCTGGTCGCCTCCGGGCACCGCCGCTTCGTCGAGGTCAGCCCGCACCCCGTCCTCACCTTCGCCGTCGAGGAGATCCTCGCCGGGCGCGGCGTCGCCGCGTTCACCGGCGGCACCCTGCGCCGCGACCACGGCGGCCCGGACGCGTTCCGGCGCTCCCTGGCCGCCGCGCACCTCGGCGGCGCGCCCGTCGCCTGGGACGTCCCCGCGACCGCGCCGGACCTCCCGCTGACGTACCGCTTCGCCGCCGACCGCCACTGGCTCGTCCCGACCGGCGGACCCGCCGCCGCGACCCTGCCGGGGCTCACCGCCGACACCCACCCGCTGCTCGGCGCCCGGGTCGAACTCGCGGACGGGACAGCGCTGTTCACCGGCCGGATCGACCTGCGCGCACTGCCGTGGCTCACGGACCACAGCGTCTTCGGCACCGTCCTCGTCCCGGGCACCGCCTTCGCGGAACTGGCCCTCCACGCGGGGGCCGCCGTGGACCTGCCGACGGTGGCGGACCTGACCGTCCGCGCCCCCCTCGTCCCCGCTCCGGACCGCCCCACGGCACTCCAGGTCCGCGTCGCGCCCGCCGACGCCACCGGCGCGCGCGAGCTGACCGTGCACGCGCGGCCCGACGACACCGCCCCGTGGACCCTGCACGCCTCGGCGACCCTGCGCGCGGCCGACCCGGCCGCGACACCGGCCGTCCCCGTGTCCCCGCCCGCCGACGCCGAGCCCGTCGCCCTCGACGACGTCTACGCCGGCCTGTTCCGCCTCGGCTACGACTACGGCCCCGCCTTCCAGGGCCTCGCGGCCGCCCGCCGTACCCCCGACGGGGTGCTCCACGCCGAACTCGACCCCGGCCTGTCCGGCGGGGACGGCGACGCGCCCGGCGCGGGCTTCGCGCTCCACCCGGCCCTGCTCGACGCCGCCCTGCACCCGGTGGTCGCCGGGCTCGTCGGGACGCACGCCACGGATCCGGAACGGCCCCTGCTGCCCTTCGCGTTCGAAGGACTGCGGATCACCGGCGCGGCCGCGACCGCCGACCGGCTGCGCGTACGGATCGAACCGCTCGCCGGGACCCGCTTCCGCCTCAACCTGGCCGACGCGCACGGGAACCCGGTCGCGGAGATCGCCTCGCTGGCCTTCCGCCCGGTCGACCGCGCCGAACTCGCCGGCCGCCCGGCGGTCGGGGCCACCGCCCACCACCTCGACTGGCCCGAACTGCCGCTCGCGGGACCGGCCACCGGCACCCCCCTCGTCCTCGCCGGACTCGGGGACACCGCGCTCGTCACCGACGCGGAGACCGTCCCGGACACCGGGGCGCTGCTGCACCGCGCCACCCCGCCCACGGCCGTCCTCGTCCCCGTCACCAGTACCGAAGGCTCCGGCACCGAAGGCTCCGGCACCCCCGACGGCACCGACCCGGACCCCCGCGCCATCCCCATCCCTACCCCCGTCCCCGTCCCCGCCCGTGCCCACGAGCTCACCGCCGCCGTCCTCGCCCTCCTCCAGCACTGGATCGCCACACCGGACCTGCACGAGGTCCCCCTGCACGTCGTGATCAGGACCGGGGACCTGGCCGCCGCCCCCGTACGCGGCCTCCTGCGCACCGCCGCCGCCGAACACCCCGGCCGTTTCGCGCTCGTCGAGACCGACGGGCCCGCTCCGGCCGCACAGCTCGCGGGCGACCACGGCGAACCCGAGTCCGCGCTCCGCGACGGCCGGGTCCACGTGCCCCGCCTCGCCGTCCACGACCTCGCCCCCGCCTCCCCGCCCGCAGGGGACGGAGCCGGCACGGTGCTCGTCACGGGCGGTACGGGAGCCCTCGGCGCCCTCGTCGCCCGGAGGCTCGCGACGCGGCCGAACCCCCCGCACCTGCTGCTGGTCAGCCGTACGGGACCGGACGCGCCCGGCGCGGCCGACCTGGCCGCCGAGCTCCGCGCGGCCGGAGCCGGGGCGACCGTCGCCGCCTGCGACGTGACGGACCGCGACGCCCTGGCGCGGCTGCTCGCCGACGTTCCCGCCGACCGCCCGCTGCGCGCGGTCGTCCACACGGCCGGCGTCCTCGCCGACGCCACCGTCACCGCACTCACCCCCGAGCGGCTGGCCGCCGCGCTGCGGCCCAAGGTCGACGCGGCCTGGCTGCTGCACGAACTCACCGAGGATCTGCCGCTCGACGCGTTCGTCCTGTTCTCCTCGGCCGTGGCCGTCGCCGGAGTGCCCGGCCAGGCGAACTACGCGGCGGGCAACGCCTTCCTCGACGCCCTCGCCGCCCACCGCCGCGCCCTCGGCCTGCCCGCCGTCTCCCTCGCGTGGGGCCTGTGGGAGGAGACCGGGGCCATGACCGGGCACCTCGGCGCCGCCGACCGGACCCGGCTCGCCCGGTACGGCGTGGGACCCGTCGCGACCGAGGCCGGTCTCGACGCCCTGTTCGCGGCGGAACGGCCCCACACGATCGTCTCCCCGCTCGACGAGGGCCTGCTGCGCGAAGAGGCGGCGGCCGGCCGGCTCCGCCCGGTCTTCGGCGCCCTGGTCCGTAGGCCCGCGGCCGCCGCCCGGCGCACGGCCGGGACCGGCGGCGGCGCGTGGGCCGACCGGCTCGCCGCCGTCCCGGACCACGAGCGGCTGCGCACGGTCACCGCCCTGCTGCGCGAACAGGCGGCGCTCGTCCTCGGACACGACGAGGGCGACGGCATCGGAGCGGACCGGCCCTTCAAGGACCTCGGCTTCGACTCGCTGACCGCCGTCGAACTCCGCAACCGGCTCGGCCGGCTCACCGGCCTCGCCCTGCCCGCCACCGTCGTCTTCGAGTACCCCACGATCGCCGGACTCGCCGGCCACCTGCACGACTCGCTCACCGCCGACGCCCCGGCGGAAGCCGTGGCCGTGGTCAGGGAGCGGGACGTGGACGATCCGGTGGTTGTCGTGGGGATGGGCTGCCGGTTCCCGGGAGGCGTGGCCTCGCCGGAGGACCTGTGGCGCCTGGTCGCCGACGGCGTCGACGCGACCGGCGGCTTCCCCGAGGACCGGGGCTGGGACCTGGAGAAGCTGTACGACCCCGATCCCGACCACAAGGGCACCACGTACACCCGGCGCGGCGGATTCCTGTACGACGCCGCCGAGTTCGACGCCGACTTCTTCGGGATGAGCCCGCGCGAGGCGCTGGCCACCGACCCGCAGCAGCGGCTGCTGCTCCAGATCACCTGGGAGGCGCTTGAGCGGGCGGGCATCGATCCGCACGGTCTCAAGGACTCCGACACCGGCGTCTTCATCGGCGCCATGTACGACGACTACGCGGCCCGTCTGCGCACGGCCCCCGAGGACGTCGAGGGCCTGCTCCTGGCGGGCAACCAGTCCAGCGTGGCCTCGGGCCGGATCGCGTACGTGCTCGGTCTGCGGGGGCCTGCGCTGACGGTGGACACGGCGTGCTCGTCGTCGCTGGTGGCGCTGGACCTGGCGGTCCGGGCGGTGCGGTCCGGCGAGTGCTCGACCGCGCTCGCCGGAGGCGTCGCCGTCATGGCCACGCCGGGGACCTTCGTGGAGTTCTCCCGGCAGCGCGGCCTGTCCGCCGACGGCCGGTGCCGCGCCTTCGGCGCGGACGCCGACGGCACCGGCTGGGCGGAGGGAGCGGGAATCCTCGTCGTCGAGCGCTTGTCGAAGGCGCGGCGCGAGGGTCATCGGGTGCTCGCCGTGGTGGCGGGTTCGGCGGTGAATCAGGACGGTGCGTCGAACGGTCTGACGGCACCGAACGGGCGCGCACAGGAAGAGGTGATCGGCCGGGCGCTGGCGGACGCGGGTCTGGCTCCGTCGGACGTGGACGCGGTGGAGGCGCACGGGACGGGGACGCGGTTGGGTGATCCGATCGAGGCGCAGGCCTTGATCTCCGCGTACGGCGGAGAGCGCGAAGTTCCCCTGCTGCTGGGGTCGTTGAAGTCCAACATCGGGCACGCTCAGGCCGCTGCCGGTGTGGGTGGTGTGATCAAGACCGTGATGGCGTTGCGGGCCGGGGTCCTGCCCAAGACCCTGCACGCGCAGGAGCCGTCGCCGTTCGTGGAGTGGGAAGGCTCTGGGGTCCGGCTGCTGGGGAACCAGGAAGCGTGGCCCGATCGTGGCCGCCCTCGCCGGGCCGGAGTCTCCTCCTTCGGGATCAGCGGCACCAACAGCCACGTCATCCTCGAACAGGCCCCCGAGAACGCCGGATTGGTCGATCCCGACTCCGTCCCCGCCGCGCCGCTCGTCCTGAGCGCGCGGACCGAGACCGCGCTGCGCGCCCAGGCCGCCGCGCTGCACGACGTCCTCGCGCGGGACACCGCGCCGCGAGCGGTCGACGTCGTCCACACGCTCGCCCGCCGGACCCGGTTCGACCACCGGGCCGTCGTGGACGCGGACGGAGACGTCCTGGCCGCGCTCGCGGCCGTACGGGACGGCCGGCGGCACCCCGGGGCGGTCACCGGCCGCGCCGAGCCCGACAGCCGGCTCGCGTTCCTCTTCTCCGGGCAGGGCTCCCAGCGCGTCGGCATGGGCGCCGAACTGCTCGCCGCCTCCCCGGTGTACGCCGCCGCGTTCGACGCCGTCGCCGCCCACCTCGACCCGCTGCTCGGCGTCGCCCTGCGCGACCTGGTCACCGGAGGGGACGGGGAGGCGCTGCGGGAGACGCGCCACGCCCAGCCCGCGCTGTTCGCCGTCGAGGTCGCGCTCTTCCGGCTCGCCGAGTCCCACGGCCTGCGACCGGACTTCCTCATCGGCCACTCGGTCGGCGAACTCGCCGCCGCGCACGTCGCCGGAGTGCTCGACCTGCCCGACGCGGCCGCCCTCGTGGCCGCGCGCGGCCGGCTCATGCAGTCCGCCCGGGAGGGCGGGGCCATGGCCGCCTTCGCCGCGACGGAGGAGCAGGCGGCCGGGCTCGTCGCCGCCTCGGACGGCGCGGTCGGGCTCGCCGCCGTCAACGGACCGGAGTCCGTCGTCCTGTCCGGCGACGCCGACGCCGTCGACCGGCTCGTCCGGCACTGGAAGAAGACCGGGCGCAAGGCGACCCGGCTCAAGGTCGGCCACGCCTTCCACTCGGCGCACATGGACGACGTCCTCGACGAGTTCCGCGCCGCCGTCACCGCGCTCTCCTTCTCCGCCCCGCGCATCCCGGTCGTCTCCACCGTCACCGGCGAGGCCGCCGACCCGCTCGAACTGACCGCCCCCGACTACTGGGTGCGCCAGATCCGGCGCCCCGTGCGGTTCGCCGACGCCGTCCGCACCGCCACCGCACTCGGCGTGACCCGGTTCGCGGAACTCGGCCCCGACGGCACCCTGACCGCCCTCGCCCAGGAAGCCGGGGCGGACCGCGTCGTGGCCGTGCCCCTGCTGCGCCCCGGCGCCCCCGAGCACGCCACCGTACGGGCCGCGCTGGGCCGCCTGCACGTCGCGGGCGTCGGCGTCGACCTCGTACCGGACCTTCCCGGCGCCGGGATCGTCGACCTCCCCTCGTACCCCTTCGAGACCCGCCGCTACTGGCTCGACGCGCCCGAGGAGAACGGCGGCGCCGACGCGTACGGCCTCGACGACGCCCGGCATCCGCTCCTCGCCGGAGCGGTCGAACTGCCGGACGGGGGAACGCTGTTCACCGGTTCGTTGTCACCGAGGCGGCGGCCTTGGCTGGCCGAGCACCGGATCGACGGCCGGACCCTGGTCCCCGCGGCGGTGCTCGCCGAACTCGCCCTGGCGGCCGGCCGCGCCCTCGGCCTGCCCACGCTCCGCGACTTCCTCGTCCGGTCCCCGCTGGAGCTCGACCCCGCCGCCGACGCACCGCTCCAAGTCGCCGTCGACGCCGCCGGAGAGCTCACCGTACGGGCCAGGGCCGCCGACGGGACGTGGACCGCGTACGCCACCGCCCGGCTCACCGACGACCCCGTCCCCGCCGGAGACCGGATCGACCCGGACGCGCCCGCCGGAGAGCGGATCGACACGGGCGACCGCGCCGCGACCTACCGGCTGCTCGACGACGCCGGCTACGGCTACGGCCCCGCCTTCCAGGGCCTGGCCGCCGCCCACCGCGATCCCACCGGCGCGCTGCGGGCCGAAGCCGAACTCCCGGCAGCCCTCCACGGCGCCGCCGGCTCCTTCGGGATCCACCCGGCGCTGCTCGACGCGGCCCTGCACGTCCTGCCGCTGCACGCGCCCGACGGCCCCCGGCTCGTCCCGTACGCCCTCGACGGCGTCCGGCTGCACGAGCGCGGCGCCTCCCGGGCGACGGCCCGCCTGACGCCCGTGGGGCCCGGCGCCCACCGGCTCGACCTGACCACCCCGGACGGCCGGCCCGTCCTCACCGTGGAACGCCTGACGCTGCGCCCGCTGCCCACCGGATCCGACCTGTACCGGACGGCGTGGGAACCGGCCGGACCGCTTCCCGTCCCGTCCGGCACTCCCGACGCGCCCGCCGTCGACGTGCTCGTCCTCGACGCGCCTGCCGTCGACCTACTCGCCGTCGGCGCGACGCCGGACGGCGACGACCCGCTCGCCGCCGCCGACGCGGCACGGGCCGCCGTCGCCGAGCGGCTCGCCACGGACGCCGGGGGCCCGCTGGTCCTCCTCACCCGGGGCCTCGCCGTCACCGACGGCGAACCCGCCCGCGCCGGGACGGCCGCCATATGGGGCCTCGTCCGCGCTGCCCAGGCCGAACACCCCGGCCGGTTCACCCTGGTCGACACCGACGGAAGCCACGACGACGCCCTGCTCGCCGCCGTCGCGGCCCGGCTGCCGCAGGCCGCTGTCCGCGACGGCGTCCCGTACGTTTCCCGCCTGACGCCCGTGCCCGACGCCCCGGACGCCGCACCGGCCCCCTGGCCGCGCACCGCCGCAGGCGGCACCGTCCTCGTCACGGGAGGGACCGGGGCGCTCGGCCGGGCCACCGCCCGCCACCTGGTCACCCGCTACGGGGCCCGCAGCCTGCTCCTCGTCTCCCGGCGCGGCCCCGAGCACCCGGACGCGGACGCGGCCGTCGCCGAACTGGCCGCGCTCGGCGCGCGGGCCGAGGTCCGGGCCTGCGACACCGCCGACCGCGACGCGCTCGCGGCCCTGCTCGCCGGACTCGACGCCCCGCTGTCCGCCGTCGTGCACACCGCCGGGATCGCCGAGGACGCCGTCGCCGAACGGCTCACCCCCGAGGCGCTGCGCCGCGTGTTCGCGCCGAAGGCGCTCGCCGCCCGCCACCTCGACGAACTCACCGGCGACGCCGGACTCGACGCCTTCGTGCTCTTCGGATCGGTCGCCGGAGTCCTCGGCACCGCGGGCCAGAGCGGCTACGGCGCCGCCAACGCCGCGCTCGACGCCGTCGCGCACGGACGGCGGCGCGCCGGCCGGACGGCGCTCACCGTCCACTGGGGCCTGTGGGACGCCGACGGCGGCCTCGCCGGGGACCTCGGCGCACGGGACGTCACCCGCCTGGCACGCGCCGGGATCAGGCCCCTGCCCGTCACCGACGCGCTCGCGCTGCTCGACCGCGCCCTGCGCGCGGACCCGCCCGTGGTGACGGCCGCCGCGCTCGACGCCCGCGCGACCGGACCGCGCCCGCTCCCCGCCGCCCCCCGGCCGCAGGCCCGGGACGCCGACCCGGGCGCGCGGGCCGCCGGAGCCGGCGTGGCCCGGATCGTGCTCGACGCCGTCGCCGAGGTGCTCGGACACGCGCCGGATACCGCCCTCGACCCCGACCGCCCCTTCACCGACCTCGGCTTCGACTCCCTCACCGCTGTCGAACTGCGCAACCGGCTCACCACCGGCCTCGGCGTCCGGCTGCCCGGCACCGTCGTCTTCGACCACCCCACACCGGCCGCCCTGATCGGCCACGCCACCGCCCTCCTGACGGACCCGGCCGACGCCCCGGACGCCCCGGGCGCCGACCCGGAACCGGTGCCCGCCGCCGTCCCGGACGACGACCCCATCGCGATCGTCGGCATGGCCTGCCGCTTCCCCGGCGGCGTCCGCACCCCCGCCGAACTGTGGGAGCTGCTCGCCTCCGGCACCGACGCCATCACCGAGTTCCCGGACGACCGGGGCTGGGACCCCGACCTCTTCGACCCCGACCCCGACCACCCCGGCACCTCCTCCACCCGGCACGGCGGCTTCCTGCACGACGCCGCCGAGTTCGACCCCGCGTTCTTCGGCATCAGCCACCGCGAGGCCCTGGCCGTCGACCCGCAGCAACGCCTGCTGCTCCAGACCGCCTGGGAGGCGGCCGAGGACGCGGGCATCGACCCCGCGAGCCTGCGCGGCACCGACAGCGGCGTGTTCGTCGGCGTCATGTACGCGGACTACGGCGCCCGGGTCCACCAGCACCGGGGCGCCGCCGCCGACCTGGAGGGCTACCTCGTCAGCGGCAGCGCGGGCAGCGTCGCCTCCGGCCGCGTCTCGTACACCCTGGGCCTCCAGGGGCCCGCGGTGACCGTCGACACGGCCTGCTCCTCCTCGCTCGTCGCCGTCCACCAGGCCGCCCAGGCCCTGCGGCTCGGCGAGTGCTCGCTCGCCCTCGCGGGCGGCGCGACCGTGATGGCCAGCCCCGCCACCTTCGTCGAGTTCAGCCGTCAGCGCGGGCTCGCCCCCGACGGCCGCTGCAAGCCCTTCTCGGCCGAGGCCGACGGCACCGCCTGGGCCGAGGGCGCCGGCCTCCTCGTCCTGGAACGCCTGTCGGACGCCCGCCGCGCCGGCCACCGCGTCCACGCCGTCCTGCGCGGCTCCGCCGTCAACCAGGACGGCGCCAGCAACGGGCTCACCGCCCCCAACGGCCCCGCCCAGGAGCGCGTCATCCGCAGCGCCCTGGCCTCCGCGGGACTGCGCCCCGGCGACGTCCACGTCCTGGAGGCGCACGGCACCGGCACCCGGCTCGGCGACCCCGTGGAAGCGGGCGCCGTCCTGCGCACCTACGGCCGCGAACGCGCCGGGAACGGCCCCCTCCTCATGGGCTCCGTGAAGTCCAACCTCGGCCACACGCAGGCCGCGGCAGGCGTCGCCGGGATCATCAAGTCGGTCCTCGCCATGCGGCACGGCCAGGTCCCCGGCACGCTCCACCTGGAGCGGCTGAACGAGCACGTCGACTGGACCGAGGGCGAGGTACGGGTCCCCACCCGCTCCACCCCGTGGCCCGGGGGCGACGGACCGCGCCGCGCCGCCGTCTCCTCGTTCGGCATCGGCGGCACCAACGCCCACGTGATCCTGGAGCAGGGCGAGGACCCCGCCCCGCCGCCCGCCGCCGAAGCCCCGGCGGACGGCGCCGCCCCGCGCGTCGTGCCCTGGGCGCTCAGCGCCCGCACCGAGGAGGGGCTGCGGGAACAGGCCGTACGGCTGCGCCGGCGCGTCCTGGACGGGCCGGCCCCGCGCCCCGCCGACGTGGCGCTCTCCCTGGCGACCACCCGGACCGCCTTCGAGCACCGGGCCGTCGTACTCGGCCGCGACCTGACCGAACTCCTCGCCGGACTCGACCACCTCGCGGCGGGCACGAAGCCGGAGCCCGCGGGCTTCCCCCTCGTCGTCACCGGGACCCCGGTGCGGGGCGAGACCGCCCTGCTCTTCACCGGCCAGGGCAGCCAGCGGGTCGGCATGGGCACCGCGCTCCACGCGGCGTTCCCCGCCTACGCGCGAGCCTTCGACGAGGCCGCCGAGGCGGTGCGCCGCGCGGGCGGCCCCGACGTCGCCGCCCTCGTCACGGGACCCGACACCGCCGGTGCGGACACCACCGACACCGACACCGACACCGCCGACACCGACTCCGTGCCCGGATCGGACCTGGACCTGGACCTGGACCGTACGGAGAACACCCAGCCCGCCCTGTTCGCGGTCGAGGTCGCCCTGTACCGGCTGCTCGCCTCCTGGGGCCTGGCCGCGCCGCTCGTCGCCGGCCACTCCGTCGGCGAGATCGCGGCGGCCCACGCGGCCGGGGCGCTGAGCCTCGACGCCGCCGCCCACCTGGTCGTCCACCGGGGCCGGCTCATGGGCGAACTGCCCGAGGGCGGCCTGATGGCCGCGGTCCAGGCGGATCCCGCCACGGTCGAGGCCGCCCTGGCGGAGACCGGCCTGCGGGTGGACCTCGCCGCCGTCAACGCGCCCGGCTCCGTCGTCCTCTCCGGCGACGCCGAACCCGTCACCGCGCTCACCGAACTCCTCGCCGGACGCGGCCACCGCACCAAGCGGCTGACGGTCAGCCACGCCTTCCACTCCGCCCGGATGGAGCCGATGCTCGACGCCCTCCGGGACCGGCTGGCCGCCCTGGCCGCCACGGAACCCGCCGCCACCGTGGTCTCCACGCTCACCGCGCGCGAGGCCGGGGCCGATGTCCTCGGCTCCCCGGCGCACTGGGCCGACCAGGTGCGCGGCACCGTCCGCTTCGCCGAGGCCCTCGACCGGCTGCGCGCCCTCGGCGCCACCCGCTTCCTGGAGCTCGGCCCGGACGCCGCCCTCACGGCGGCGGCCGGACAGTCCGACCTCGGCCCCGCCGTGGCCGTGCCGTCCCTGGACCGGCGGAAGGACGACCTCACGGCGCTCTGGACCTTCGTGGCCGCCGCCCACGTGGCCGGCGTCGCCTGGGACTGGCGCGCCCTGCTCGGCCCCGACGCCGTGACCGTCCCGCTCCCGACGTACCCGTTCGCCCGGGAACGCCTGTGGCTGCTGCCCCCGGCCGGCGGCGACGGCACCGCGACGGGCATCGGCGCGGACGACCCCGGCCACCCGCTGCTGTCCGCCGCGCTCACCGACCCCGACGGCGGCCGGACCGCGTACACCGGCGTCCTGTCGCACCGCAGGCAGCCGTGGCTCGCCGACCACGCCCTGCACGGCTCGCCGCTGCTGCCCGCCGCCGCCCTCGTCGACCTGCTGACCCGGCTCGCGCGGCGGCACGACGCGGACGGCCTCGCCGAACTCACCCTGCACGCCCCGCTCGTCATCGGCCCCGACACCGAGACCCGGCTGCGCGTCACCGTGGCCGAGGACGCCGTCCGCGTCCACGCCAGGACCGGAGACGCGCCCTGGACCCTCCACGCGGAAGCCCTCCTCGGCACGGGAGACGCCGGGGACGCCGTCCCGGAAGCCTGGACCGGCGACCGACCACGCGGCGCGCGACCCGTCGAACTCGGGGACGTGTACGAGGAGTTCGCCGCACGCGGATACGACTACGGGCCCGCTTTCCGTGGGCTGCGCGCCCTGTGGTCCGACGGGGACGCCCTCTACGCGGACGTGGACACCGGCGACCCCCTCGCCGCGGGCCTGCTCGACGCCGCCCTCCACCCGTGGATCGCGGACGAACCGCGCCGCACCGACGGGACCGACGGCGACGACCGCGACGCCGTGAACGTGCCGTACAGCTGGCACGGGATCCGCGCGTACGCCGAGCCGTCCGGGCCGCTGCGCTCCCGGATCCGCCGCCTCGGCGACGCGGCCTTCGCCCTGGACGTCACCGACGACCTGGGCCGGCCCGTGCTCGGCGTCGACGAGGTCCGGCTCCGCCCGGTCCCGGTGTCCGCGCTGGGCGCCGGCCGGCGGGAAGGCGGCGTCCCGCTGCACGAGGTCGTCTGGCGGCCGGTCCCGCTCGACCCCGAGGGACCGGCGGACCGCACGGTCGCCCTCGTCCTGGGCGACCCGGACGCCGCCGGGGAACTGCCGTTCCCGGTGGTGGCCGCGCCCGACGGCACCGAGGACACCGTGGTCGCCGTCGCCGCGCACGACGACGTGCGCGCCAACCTGGGCGCGGTGCGCGAGCTGATCCTCGCCCTGCCCGAGCACACCCGTCTGGTCGTCCTGACCCGGGACGCCGTCGCGGCCGACCCGGCCGACGCCGTCACCGGACTCGCCCAGGCCTCGCTCTGGGGGCTCGTCCGCTCGGCCCTGCACGAACACCCCGGCCGGATCGCCCTCGTCGACACCGACGGCCACGCCGACTCCACCGCCGTACTGCCCCGCGCGATCGCCGCCGGGGCCGACCAGACGGCCCTCCGGCGCGGCACCGCCCACCGGCCCCGGCTCGCCCCCGTCACCCAGCCCTTGGGCACCGCGCCCGCGTTCGGCGACGGCACCGTGCTCGTCACCGGGGCGGGCGGCGCCCTCGGCTCGGCCGTCGCCCGCCACCTCGCCGCCCGGCACGGCGTCCGCGGCCTGCTCCTCGCGAGCCGGCGCGGCGACGCCGACCCCGTCCTGCGCGCCCTCGCCGAGGAACTGCGCACCGCCGGGAACGGGACCGTCGAGGTCCGCGCCGAGGCGTGCGACCTCGCCGACGCGGCGGCGGTCGACCGGCTGGTCGCGAGCGTCGATCCCGCCCGCCCGCTCACCGGGGTGTTCCACGCGGCGGGCACGCTCGACGACGCCGTCCTCGCCAACCTGACCGACGAGCGCCTCGACCGCGTCCTGCGGCCCAAGGCCGACGCGGCCGCGCACCTCCACCGCGCCACCGAGGGACTGCCCCTCGCCGCGTTCGTGCTGTTCTCCTCCGTCGCCGGCGTCCTCGGCAACGCGGGCCAGGCCGGCTACGCCGCCGCCAACGCCCACCTGGACGCCCTCGCCCAGCGCCGGACCTCGGCCGGGCTCCCCGGCACCTCGCTGGCCTGGGGCCTGTGGGAGACCGACGACACGTCCGGGATGGCGGGCTCGCTCGACACCGCCGCCCGGGCCAGGATCGACCGGCTCGGCATCCGCCCCCTGTCGACCGCCGAGGGCCTCGACCTGCTCGACGCCGCGCTCGCCCTCGGGGACAAGGCGCCCGCCCTGCTCGTCCCGGCGCGGTTCGACACGGCGGCCCTCGCGCGCCGGCCCGGAGGCCCGCCCCCGCTGCTCGCCGACCTCGTCCCCGCGCGGCGCACGACGGCGGCCGGGCGCGGCCCGGCGGTCGTCCCGCTCGCCGAACGGGTCGCGGACCTCGCGCCCGAGGCCGCGCGCGTCCTCGTCCTCGGCGTCGTCAGGGCGTGCGTCACCGAGGTGCTCGGCCTGCCCGGGAGCGTCCGCGTCCCCGACGACCGGGGCCTGTTCGACCTGGGGCTCGACTCCCTGACCGCGATCGAGCTGCGCAACCGGCTCGGTACGGAGGCCGGCACACGGCTCCCGGCCACCGTCCTCTTCGACCACCCCACCGTCCGGGACCTCACCGCCCACCTGCTGGAACGCGCCGCCGGGGAACGGACGGTGTTCGACGCGGACGCGCTGGGCGGCTGGGTGGCCGCGGCGTCCGGCCTCGGCACCGAGGACGACCGGCGCGCCGGACTCGTCCGGGCCCTCAAGTCCGCCCTGGGCCGCCTCACCGGCCCGGACGACGGCGACCCGGCGACCGCCTTTGGAATGGATTCAGCTTCCGATGATGAGCTCTTCGGGCTGCTGGACCGAGAACTGAACGACTGAGCACCGACCGAGCTTCGGAGAGCGGTTTATCGATGGCGAACGAAGACAAGCTCCGCGACTACCTCAGGCGGACCACCGCCGACCTGCTGCGCACCCGCGCGCGGCTCGACGAGGTCGAGCAGGCCGCCGGCGAACCCCTGGCGATCGTCGGCATGGCCTGCCGCTACCCCGGAGGCGTCCGGTCGCCCGAGGACCTCTGGCGGCTGGTCGCGTCGCGGACCGACGCGATCGGCCCCTTCCCGCGCGACCGGGGCTGGCCGCTCGACCGGCTCGTCGACCCCGACCCGGCCAAGGAGGGCACCACCTACGCCGACCAGGGCGGCTTCCTCCACGACGCCGCGGACTTCGACGCCGAACTGTTCGGCATCAGCCCCCGCCACGCCCTCACCGTCGACCCGCAGCAGCGACTGCTGCTCCAGACCGCCTGGGAGGCCTTCGAACGCGCGGGCATCGACCCGCGCTCCCTGTCCGGTCAGTCCATCGGGGTCTTCGCCGGCGTCATGTACGGCGACTACGGCTCCCGCCACGCCCGCGCCCCCGAGGGCTTCGAGGGGTTCATCGGCACCGGCAGCGCCGGCAGCGTCGCCTCCGGCCGGGTCGCGTACACCTTCGGACTCGAAGGCCCCGCCGTCACCGTCGACACCGCCTGCTCCTCGTCGCTCGTCGCCCTGCACTACGCCGCCCAGGCGGTGCGCCGGGGCGACTGCCGGATGGCCCTGGCCGGCGGGGCGACGGTGATGGCCACCCCGGCGACCTTCGTGGAGTTCAGCCGACAGCGCGGCCTCTCCCCGGACGGCCGCTGCAAGGCGTACGCGGCCGGCGCGGACGGCACCGGCTGGGCCGAGGGCGCCGGACTCGTCCTGGTCGAACGGCTCTCCGACGCGCTCGCCGCGGGCCACCCCGTCGTCGCCGTGCTGCGCGGCAGCGCCGTCAACTCCGACGGCGCCAGCACCCAGCTCTCCGCCCCGAACGGCTCCGCCCAGCAGCGGGTCGTCCGGGCCGCGCTCGACGACGCGGGGCTCGACGCGGCCGACGTGGACGCCGTCGAGGGCCACGGCACCGGCACGGGCCTCGGCGACCCGATCGAGGCCGCCGCGCTGATCGCCGTGTACGGCGGCGAGCGCACGGCCGGCGATCCGCTGTGGCTGGGCTCGCTGAAGTCCAACATCGGACACACCCAGGCCGCCGCCGGCATCGGGGGCGTCATCAAGATGGCCGAGGCGATGCGGCACGGCGTACTGCCGGCCACCCTCCACGTCGACGCGCCGTCCCCGCACGTCGCCTGGGAAGACAGCGGCGTCGAACTCCTCACCGAGGAGCGCCCCTGGCCCGAGCGGGACCGGCCGCGCCGCGCCGCCGTGTCCTCCTTCGGGATCAGCGGCACCAACGCGCACGTCGTCATCGAGGCACCCCCGGAACCCGCGCCCGCGCCCGAGCCAGGGGTCCCCGATGCGGCGGACGCGCCAGGGGTCCCCGATCCGGCGGACGCGCCCCCGCCCGTCGCCTGGGAGCTGTCCGGCCACACCGAGCGGGCGCTGGACGACCAGATCGCCCGGCTGCGCGCCCACCTCGACGCCCACCCCGGACTCGCCCCGGCCGACGTCGCGCACACCCTGCGCTCCGGACGCGCCGCCCTGCCGCACCGCGCCGTGGCCGTCGGCCGCACCCCGGACGACTTCGCCCGCGAACTCGCGGCCCTCGCGGACGGCGTGCCCTCCCGCCGCACCGCGCGCGGCGAGGCCCGCGCCGCCGCCCGCCCCGTCTTCGTGTTCCCCGGCCAGGGCTCCCAGTGGGCCGGCATGGCCCGCGACCTCCTCGCCTCCTCCGAGCCGTTCCGCACCGAGCTGACCCGCTGCGCCGAGGCCCTCGCGCCGCACACCGACTGGGACCTGCTCGACGTCGTCTCCCGGGACGACGCCCCCGAGCTCGCCCGCGTCGACGTCGTCCAGCCCGCCCTCTTCGCGGTCATGGTGTCGCTGGCCGCCGCCTGGCGCGCCCTCGGCGTCGAACCCGCCGCCGTCGTCGGCCACTCGCAGGGCGAGATCGCCGCCGCGTACGTCGCCGGAGCCCTCTCCCTCGACGAGGCCGCCGCGCTCGTGGCCCGGCGCAGCAAGGCCCTCCTCGCCCTCGCGGGCACCGGCGCCATGGCCTCCGTCGAACTGTCGGCCGACGATGTGCGGCGCCGCGTCGGCGACCGTACGGACCTCGGCGTCGCGGCCGTCAACGGACCCCGCTCCACCGTCGTGTCCGGGGAGGCCGACGCCGTCGCGGCGTTCGTCGCCGCCGCCCGCGACGACGGACTGCGGGCCCGCCCGATCCCGGTCGACTACGCCTCCCACTCCCACGCCGTCGAACCGTTGCGGGACGCCCTCCTGGCCGAGTTCGCCGGGCTGCGCCCGCGCGCCTCCACCGTCCCCTTCCACTCCACGGTGACGGCCGGGCCCGGGGCGAGCGACACCACCGGGCTCGACGCCGCCTACTGGTACGCCAACCTCCGCGAGCCGGTCCTGCTCGACGCCACCGTGCGCGCGCTGATCGACGCGGGCCACCGCCACTTCCTGGAGGTCAGCGCCCACCCGGTGCTCGTCGCCGCCCTCACCGACACGGCCGAGGACGCCCGCCCGGACGAGGAGGCGCCCGTCCACGTCTCCGGGACGCTCCGCCGCGACAACGGAGGCCTCGACCAACTGCTCACCGCCGCCGCCGAGCTGTACGTCGCCGGCGCGGAGGTCCGCCGTCCGGCCACCGGCGGCCGGACGGTGCCCCTGCCCACGTACGCCTTCCAGGAGCGCCGCTACTGGCTCGACACCCGCACCGGCGGGGACGCGCCCGCCCCGGCCGACCCCGGCGGCCACCCGCTGCTCGGCCCCGCCGTCGAACGCGCCGACGGCACGGGCGTGCTGTTCACTGGCGCCGTCCCCGCGACCGGCACGGAACGGAACTGGACGCGTGGACACCGCCTCGGGGACCGCACGCTCCTCGTCTCCGGCGCGCTGACCGAACTCGCCCTCGCGGCGGGGGAGCGCGTCGGCCTGCCCCGGGTGCGCGAGCTGACCCTGCTCGCCCCCGTCGACGTCCCCGAGGACGCGCCCGTACGGCTCCAGGTGTCCGTCCACGCCCAGGACGACGGCGACGCGACGGTCACCGTGCACGCGCGGCGCGACGACGAGGCCCCGGACGCGCCGTGGCTGCTGCACGCCACCGGAGTGCTCACCGCGCGCACGGACGGGACGGAAGGGGAGGGCGCCGCCGCGTTCCCGGACGGCGGCGAGCCCGTCGACCCGGCCGCCGGGTACGCGGCCCTCGCCGAGCGGGGCGTGCACTACGAGCCCGCCCTCCGCTCGGTGCGCGCGGTCCGCACGGACGGCGTCACCGCCGTCGCCGACGTCGTCCCCGGCACCCCGGGGCCGGGGTACGCGATCCACCCGACCGTCCTCGACGCCGCGCTCCAGGCGTCCTTCCTGGCCGGACTCACCACCGGCGGCACGAACGACGACACGACCGGTGGCACGGACGGGGACACGCCCGACAGTACGACCGGCGGCACGAACGACGACACGACCGGCGGCGCCGAGGCGGACACCGCCGCCGCCACCACCGCCGTCACCGTCCCCTTCGCCTGGACCGACGTCCACGTGCACGCCCCCGGCACCCCCGTGGCCCGGATCGCCGTCACCCGGCGCGGCCCCGAGGAACTCGCGGCCACCGCCGTCGACGCCGACGGACGCCTCGTCCTCACCGTCGGGGCCATCCGGCTGCGCACCCTGGACGGCCCCCTGCCCGAGGCCCCGCCCGCCGCCCCCGCGCCGGGCCGCCGCCTGGGCGTCGTCGACCCGGCCGGACCGGCCGCCGACCGGCCGGCCGACCCGGCGGACCTGCTCGCCACGGTCTCCAGGGCGGTCGCGGGCATCCTCGGCTACGACTCGCCCCGGGACGTCCGCCCCGACCGGCCGTTCCGCGACCTCGGCATCGACTCGATGACGGCCGTGCAGCTCCGCGACCACCTCGGCAGGGTCGTCGGGCGCCGCCTTCCCGCCACCCTCGTGTTCGACCACCCCACGCCCCGCGCCGTCGCCGCGTACCTGGCCGCCGGGGCGGCCCCGGCCGACCGGGAGCGGAACCGTACCGGTGCCGCCGCGCGGACCGACGACGACCCGATCGCCATCGTCTCCATGAGCTGCCGCTATCCGGGCGGCGCCGACAGCCCCGAGGCGCTCTGGGAGCTCCTGGAACGCGGCGGCGAGGCCATCGGGGACTTCCCCGGGGACCGGGGCTGGGACCTGGACCGCCTCTTCCACGACGACCCCGACCACCCCGGCACCTCCTACGTCCGGCGCGGCGGCTTCCTCCACGACGCCGCCGACTTCGACGCCGACTTCTTCGAGATGTCCCCGCGCGAGGCCCGGGCCGCCGACCCCCAGCAGCGCCTCCTCCTGGAGACCTCCTGGGAGGCGTTCCAGCGCGCCGGCATCGACCCGGCCGGCCTGCGCGGCTCGCGCACCGGCGTGTACGTGGGCCTGATCTACACCGAGTACGGCGGCCGGGCCCAGGCCGACCCGCGCGAGCACGGCGGCTACCTCGGCACCGGCAGCGCCGGCAGCGTCGCCTCCGGCCGGATCTCGTACACGTACGGCCTGGAGGGCCCGGCCGTCACCGTCGACACCGCCTGCTCCTCCTCGCTCGTCGCCCTCCACCTGGCGGCGCAGGGACTGCGCTCCGGGGAGTGCGACCTCGCGCTCGTCGGCGGCGCGACGCTGATGGCGACGCCCGCCACCTTCGTCGAGTTCAGCCGGCAGCGCGGCCTCTCCCCGGACGGCCGCTGCCGCGCCTTCGCGGACGCCGCCGACGGCACCGGCTTCAGCGAGGGCGTCGGACTGCTCCTCGTGGAGCGGCTGTCGGACGCGCGGCGCAACGGCCACCCCGTCCTGGCCGTGCTCCGGGGCTCCGCCACCAACCAGGACGGCGCCAGCAACGGCCTCACCGCCCCGAACGGCCCCTCCCAGCAGCGGGTCATCGAGGAGGCGCTGCGCAACGCCGGGCTCACCCCCTCGGACGTCGACGCCGTCGAGGCCCACGGCACCGGCACCACCCTCGGCGACCCGGTCGAGGCACAGGCGCTCCTCGACGCGTACGGCGCGGGCCGGGACGGCCGGCCCCCGCTCCGGCTCGGCTCGCTCAAGTCGAACATCGGGCACACCCAGGCCGCGGCGGGCGTCGGCGGGATCATCAAGATGGTCCAGGCGCTCCACCACGAGACGCTGCCGCGCACCCTCCACGTCGACGCGCCGACCCGGCACGTCGACTGGGAGCGGGGCGGACTGGCCCTGCTCACCGAGAACACCCCCTGGCCCGCGGGCGAACGACCGCGCCGCTTCGGCGTCTCGGCGTTCGGGATGAGCGGCACCAACGCGCACGTCGTCATCGAGGAGGCCCCCGCGCCGGACCGCCCGGAGGACGGACCCGGCCACGAGCCGGGCGGCGGCGCCCCGTACACCCTGGTCCTGTCCGCGAAGTCGGCGGGCGCCCTCAGGGGCGAGGCCCGGCGCCTGCTGGCCCACCTGGAGGCCCGCCCGGACACCGCGCTGCGCGCCGTCGCCGCCGAACTCGCGGGCGCCCGGGGCGCGTTCGCGCACCGCGCGGTCGTCGTCGCCGGGGACCGCGCCGAGGCCCTCGCCGGACTGGCCGCCGTCGCGGACGACACCCCGTCCCCGCACGCCGTCACCGGCCACGCCCCCGCCGACCGCGCCCCGGTCTTCCTCTACCCGGGCCAGGGCGCCCAGTGGCCCGGCATGGCCCGCGAACTCCTGGACCGCTCGCCCGCGTTCGCCGAGCGGATCGCCGAGGCCGCGGCCGTCCTCGACCCGCTCACCGGCTGGTCCCTCCTCGACGCGCTGCGCGGCGACGCCGACCTGACCCGGGTGGACGTCGTCCAGCCGGTCCTCTGGGCGACCATGACCGGACTCACCGCGCTGTGGGAGTCGTTCGGGGTGCGCCCGGCGGCCGTCATAGGACACTCGCAGGGCGAGATCGCCGCGGCCCCGACCGCCGGGGCGCTGTCCCTCGCGGACGCGGCCGCCGTCGCCGCCCTGCGCAGCAGGACCCTGCGCGCCCTCGCGGGCAGCGGCGCGATGCTGTCGGTGGCCGCCGACGAGACCGAGGTCCGGAAGGTGCTCGACGCGACGGGCGCGACGGCGGGCGTCGCCGCCGTCAACGGACCCCGCTCCACCGTCGTCGCGGGCGCACCGGAGCAGGTCGAACGGGTCCGCCGCGCCTTCGACGAGCAGGGCGTCCGCGTCCGGCTCATCGACGTCGACTACGCCTCGCACTCCGCCCAGGTGGCGTCCCTGGAGGCGGAACTCCTCGCCGTGCTCCCGGAGACGGAGCTCCGCGACGCCTTCACGGCCGAGATCTTCTCGACCGTGACCGGCGAACCCGTCGCACCCGGCGACCCCGAGTTCGGCCGGCCCGCCTACTGGTACCGGAACCTGCGCGAGACCGTGCGGCTGCGGACGGCCGTGGAAGCCGCCCTGGCGGCGGGCCACGAGGTCTTCGTCGAGATCAGCCCGCACCCGGTGCTCGGCGTCGGCGTCCAGGACGTCCTCGACGCCGCGCCCGGCGGCGACGCCACCGCCGTGCTCGGCACGCTCCGCCGGGACGAGGGCGGCCTCGACCGGGTGCTGCGCTCCGTCGCGGAGGCCTGGGTCCAGGGCGTGCCCGTCGACTGGACCGCCCACACCGGGGCCCGGACGCCGGGCCTTCCGCCCCTGCCCACGTACGCCTTCGACCGGCGGAGGCACTGGCTCGACCCGGCCGCCCCCGCGCCCGCGACCGGACCGGCGCCCGCCGGCCTCCGCCCGGCCGGCCACCCGCTGCTCACCGGCGCGGTCCGCACCGCCGGGACCGACGGACTGCTGCTCCTCGGCCGGCTCTCCCCGCACGAGCAGCCGTGGCTCGACGACCACGCGGTGGACGGCACGGTCCTCGTCCCCGGCGCCGTCCTCGCCGAACTCGCCCTGTACGCGGGCGGCCTGACGGACGCCGGACAGCTGGAGGAACTGGTCCTGCGGGAGCCGCTGGTGCTCGCGGCGGACGCGCCCGACGGCGGCGCGGTCGAGATCCAGGTGGCCGTCGGACCCCCGGAGCGGGACGGCGTACGGCCCCTGACCGTGCACGCCCGGCCCGCCGACCCCCGGACCGACGAGGCCGGTGCCGACGCCGATCCGCTCGGCGCGCCGTGGACCGCCCACGCGACCGGGACCCTCGCACCCGCCCGGAGGCACCCCGGGACCCCCATTGAGGAACACCCCGCCCCCTGGCCCCCGGCCGGTGCCGAGCCGGTCGACGTCGAGGCGCTGTACGACGACCTGGCGCTCAAGGGCTACCAGTACGGCCCCGCCTTCCGCGGCGTCCGTGCCGCGTGGCGGTCGGACGGCGAGGCGTACGCCGAGCTGTCCACGACCGGCCCGGCGGCGGGGTTCCGGATCGCGCCGACGCTGCTCGACTCCGCCCTCCACGTCGCGGGCGTCGCCGGGCTCTTCCCCGACGACGGGGCCGTCCGGCTCCCCTTCAGCTGGCGCGGCCTGCGGCGGTACGGCGACGTGCCGGACCGGGTGCGCGCGCACCTGCGCCGAGGCGAGGGCGACACCGTGTCCGTGGCGCTGACCGACGCCGACGGCGCCCCCGTGGCGGACCTCGACGCCGTGGCCTTCCGGGTCGCCGAGCCCGTCGGGGCGGACTCCCTGTACGCCCTCGGCTGGGAGACGGCCCCCGGCACGGACGGTCCCGTCGCCGCCGTACCGGCGGTGTGGGAGCTCGGCTCGCCGGAGCACCCCGACCTCGCCGCCGCACTGGCGGCGCTCGACGCGGGCGCCCCGCCGCCCGGGGCCCTCGTCCTGCCCGTCCCGGACCCCGGCGACGACCGCCCGGAGACCCTGCGCGGCACCCTGGAGGCGCTCGTCGGCACCCTGCGGGCCGGACTCGCCGCACCCCGCCTGGACCCCGTCCGCCTCGTCGTACGGACCCGGCACGCCGTCGAGGCCGTGCCCGGCGAGGGCGTCGCGGGCCCGGTCGGCGGCGCCGTCTGGGGCCTGGTCCGCAGCGTGCAGACCGAGGAACCCGGCCGTGTCGTCCTGGTCGACGCGGACGGTCCCGGCCGGGACGTGCCGCCGAGGGTCCTGGCCGGCGACGAGAACCAGTTCGCGCTGCGCGGCACGGAACTCCTGGTGCCCCGGCTCCGCCCGCACCGGCCGGTGCTCGCCCCGGCCGCCGACCGGGACGGGAACTGGCGCCTCGCCACCGGCGGCAGCGGCTCCGCCGACGACCTCGTGCGCCGCCCGGTGCCCGCCCGGCCCCTCGGCCACCACGAGGTGCGGATCGCCGTCCGCGCCGCCGGGCTGAACTTCCGCGACGCGATGCTCGCCCTCGGCATGTACCCGGGCGAGGCCGAACTCGGCACCGAGGCCGCCGGCGTGGTCCTCGAAACGGGCGACGGCGTCGTCGGACTCGCCCCGGGCGACCGGGTCATGGGCCTGGTGTCCGGCGGCATCGGCCCGGTCGCCGTCACCGACCACCGGCTGCTCGCCCCGGTCCCCGAGGGGATCGACTTCGCGCGGGCCGCCACCGTGCCCGCCGTCTTCCTCACCGCGTACTACGCCCTGAGCGACCTGGCCGACGCGAAACCCGGGCAGTGGCTGCTCGTCCACTCCGCCGCCGGAGGCGTCGGCGGCGCCGCGATCCAGCTCGCCCGCCACTGGGGCCTGCGCGTCTTCGGCACCGCCAGCCCCGCCAAACACCCCGCCGCCGAGGCCGCCGGACTGCCCGCCGACCGCATCGGCAACTCCCGCGACCTGTCCTTCGTCCCCGCCGTCCGCGCCGCCACCGGCGGACGCGGCGTCGACATCGTCCTCAACTCCCTCGCGGGAGAGTTCGTCGACGCCTCCCTCGAACTGCTCGCCCCCGGCGGACTGTTCGTCGAGATGGGCAAGACCGACCTGCGCGACGCCTTCCGCGTCCGGGCCGAACACGGCGTCGGCTACCGCTCCTTCGACCTCATGGAGGCCGGCCCCGACCGCATCGGGGAGATGCTCGCCGACCTCGTCGAACTGCTGCGGACCGGCGTCCTCACGCCGCTGCCGGTGACCGCGTGGGACGTGGCCCAGGCCCCCCGGGCCCTGCGCCACCTCAGCCTCGCCCGGCACACCGGCAAGGTGGCGCTGCGCGTCCCGAGGCCCCTCGACCCGGACGGCACCACCCTGGTCACCGGCGCGTACGGCGGCGTCGGCCGGCTCGTCGCCCGCCACCTCGCCGCCCGGCACGGCGCCCGGCACCTGCTCCTCGTGGGCCGGCGCGGCGCGCACACCGAGGAGGACCGCGCCCTGCACGACGAACTCGCCGCCCTCGGCGCCGAGGTGACCTCCGTCGCCGCGGACGTCGGCGACGAGGAGCGGGTCGCCGCCCTGCTCGCCGGCATCCCGGCCGCGCACCCGCTGACGGCGGTCGTGCACGCCGCGGGCGTCCTCGACGACGCGACCCTGCGCACCCTCGACCCGGCCCGCCTCGACGCGGTGCTGCGGCCCAAGGCCGACGGCGCCCGGCACCTGGACCGGCTCACGAGGGACGCCGACCTCGCCGCGTTCGTCCTGTTCTCCTCGGCGGCCGGCCTCGTCGGCAGCGCGGGCCAGGGCGCGTACGCCGCCGCCAACGTCCATCTGGACGCCCTGGCGACGGCCAGGGCCCGGGCGGGCCTCCCGGCCACCTCCGTGGCCTGGGGCCTGTGGCGGTCCGACAGCGCCATGACCGGCACGCTGTCCCGCGCCGACCGGGCCAGGATGGACCGAGGCGGCCTCCTGCCGCTGTCCCCGGCACACGGCCTCGCCCTCCTGGACGCGGCCCTGGAGGCGGGCGAACCCGCGCTCGCCGCCGTACGGCTCGACGCGGCCCGGCTCGCGGCGGAGACGGAACTCGCGCCGCCGCTGCGCTCGCTGGTCCGCCCGAGGACCGGCACGGCCGCCGCCGAGGAGGCGCCGGCCGGCGACGGACTGCCCGAGCGGCTCGCGGCGGCCGAGCCCGCGCGGCGCCGGGAACTGGTGGCCGACACCGTGTTCCGGCACATCGCCACCGTCCTCGGGTCCGCGCCCGGCGCCGACGGCGGCGCCGACGGCCGGACCTTCAAGGAGCTCGGCTTCGACTCGCTCACCGCGGTCGAGCTGCGCAACCGGCTCGGCCGGGCCACCGGCCTGCGGCTCCCGGCGACCCTGGTCTTCGACCACCCGACGCCCGAGGCGCTCGCCGACCACCTCCTGGACCGGCTGGCCCCCGCACCGGCGGCGGACCCGGACGCGGCCGCCGCCCCGGCGACGGCGGAGGAGCTGCTCCGCTTCATCGACTCCGAGTTCCGTTCCTGACCCCGCCGACGAGAGGAGGCCGCAGTCATGGCCGACGAGAAGACCCTGGTCGAGTACCTCCAGTGGATGACGAAGGAACTCGCCAGGACCAAGAAGGAACTGGCCGAGCACGCGGCGCGGCTCGCCGCGTTCCGCGAGCCGGTGGCCGTGGTCTCCATGGCCTGCCGCTATCCCGGCGGGGTCCGCTCGCCCGAGGACCTCTGGGAGGTCGTCGCGCGGGGCGCGGACACCGTCGGGGACCCGCCGAAGGACCGAGGCTGGGACCCGGCCGCCCTGGAGCACGCGCGGGCCGGCGGCTTCCTCGACGACGCGGCCGGCTTCGACCCCGGGTTCTTCGGCATCGGCCCCACGGAGGCCCTGGCGATGGACCCGCAGCACCGGCAGCTCCTCGAACTGTCCTGGGAGGCCCTCGAGCGGGCCGGGATCCTGCCGGGCGACCTGCGCGGCAGCCGTACGGGCGTCTTCGCCGGGGCGATCTACCAGGAGTACGCGCCGCCGCCCGGCACCGTCCCCCCGGACGTCGAGGGCCATCTGATGACCGGCAACGCGGCCAGCATCGTCTCGGGGCGGCTCGCGCACACCTTCGGCTTCGAGGGTCCCGCCCTGACCGTCGACACCGCCTGCTCGTCGTCGCTGGTCGCCCTGCACCTGGCCGCCGAGTCGCTGCGCCGGGCCGAGTGCGACCTGGCGCTGGCGGGCGGGGTGACCGTGATGTCGACGCCCCGGGTCTTCACCGACTTCGCGGCCCAGGGCGGGCTCGCCGCCGACGGCCGCTGCAAGGCCTTCGGCAAGGGGGCGGACGGCACGGGCTTCGGCGAGGGGGCCGGGCTCCTGGTCCTGGAGCGGCTCTCCGACGCCCGCCGCAACGGGCATCCCGTACTGGCCCTGCTGCCCGGCTCGGCGGTCAACTCCGACGGGGCGAGCAACGGGCTCACCGCGCCGAGCGGGCCCGCCCAGCGCAAGGTCGTCGAGGCGGCCCTGCGCGCGGCGGGGATCCCGGCCTCCGCCGTCGACGCGGTCGAGGCGCACGGCACCGGGACGGCCCTCGGCGACCCGATCGAGGCGGCCGCCCTCATCGCCGCGTACGGCGAGGACCCCGGCCGTACGGCCCCGCTCTACATCGGCTCGGTGAAGTCGAACCTCGGCCACACCCAGGCGGCGGCCGGCGTGGCCGGAGTGATCAAGACGGTCCAGGCCCTGCGGCACGGCGTCCTGCCGGCGACCCTGCACGCCGACGAGTGGTCCGAGTTCGTCGACTGGCCCTCCGGACGCGTGGCCGTCCTCAGCGAGGCCCGCCCCTGGCCCGCCGCCGGGGACCGCCCGCGCCGGGCGGGCGTCTCCTCGTTCGGCATCAGCGGCACCAACGCCCACGTCATCGTGGAGGAGTACGCGCCGGCTCCGGAGCCCACCGCCGAAGCGCCGACCCCGGAGCCCACCGCCGGAGCACCGGCCGAAGCGCCGACCCCGGAGCCCACCGCCGGAGCCCCGGCCGAAGCCCCCGCCCCGGACCCCGGCGCCCTCGGGACGGACGTCGTCTGGGCGCTGTCCGGGCGGTCGCCCGAGGCGGTGCGGGCCCAGGCGGGCCGGCTGCGGGCGCTGCTGCGGGACCGGCCGGACACCGATCTCGGCGCCGTCGCGCGGACGCTGGCCACCCGCCGTACGCCCTTCCGGTACCGGGCCGCCGTCCAGGGCGCCGACGCGACCGGACTCGGCCGGGAGCTCGACGCGCTCGCGGCCCCCTCCGCGCCCGTCACGAGCGCCGGCCCCGAGCCCCGGATCGCCTTCGTGTTCAGCGGGCAGGGCACCCAGCGGCCCGGCATGGGCGCCGGACTCCTCGACCGCTTCCCGGTGTACGCCGAGGCCTTCGACGCCGTGTGCGCCGCCCTCGACGCGGCCCGGGGCCCGGACAGGGGACCCGCCCTGCGGGACGTGGTCCTGGCTGCGCCCGGCAGCCCGCGGGCGGCGCTCCTGGAGCGGACCGAGTACGCCCAGCCGGCGCTGTTCGCCGTGCAGACGGCGCTCGCCCGGCTCGCGGAGTCCTTCGGGCTGGTCCCGGCCGCGCTCCTCGGCCACTCGATCGGCGAGCTCACGGCCGCCCACGTCGGCGGCGCCCTGACCCTGGACGGCGCCGCCCGGCTCGTCGTCGCCCGGGCCCGCGCCATGCAGGCCGCCCCCGGCGGCGGCGGGATGGTCGCGATCCGGGCCTCCGAGGCCGAGGTCCGGGAGTCGCTCGCGCGGGCCGGGGGAGCGGTGGCCGTCGCCGCCGTGAACGGCCCCCGGTCCACCGTGGTGTCCGGCGACGCCGACGCCGTGCGCCGGCTCGCGGCCCTCTGGCGGGCGGAGGGCGTACGGACCAAGGCGCTCAAGGTCGGCCACGCCTTCCACTCCCCGCACATGGAGCCCGCGCTCGCCGCGGTCGACGCGGCGGCGGCCGGACTCGCCGTCGCGCGGCCGAGGGTCCCCCTGGTGGCCAACCGCACCGGCGAGGTCGCCGACGCCGCCGAACTCGCCGCGCCGGGCCGCTGGTCGGCCCAGGTGCGCGACGCGGTCCGCTTCCACGACGGCGTGACGGCCCTGCGCGGCCTCGGCGTCGACACCTTCGTCGAGATCGGCCCCGACACCACCATGACCGGCCTGGTCGCCGACTGCCTCGCCGACCGGCGGGACGAGGCCGCCGTGATCCCGCTGGTCCGCCGTCCGGCCGCGGAGGCCGCCTCGGTCGTCCGGGCCGTCGCCCAGGCGCACTGCCGGGGCGTCCGCGTCGACTGGGACCGGCTGCTCGGCGCGGGACCGGCCGCCGACCCGGCGCTCGTGCCCGTCTACCCGTTCCAGCACCGCTCGTACTGGCTCCACCGGACCGCCCCCGCCCCCGCACCCGGCCCCGTCCCCGACACGACGGCGTTCGCCGCCGAGCGGGCGGAGCCGCCCGTCCTGGCGCTGGACGAGGTGCCCGAGGAGGAGCGGGAGGGCGTCGTGCTCGCCCGCGTCCTCGACGCCGTCGCAGAGGCCCTCGGCTACGCGCCCGGTGAGGTCGACCCGGCCGCCGACCTCACCGGGATCGGCATCACCTCCTTCGGCTCGCTGGAGATCGCCGCCCGGCTGAACCGGGAGACCGGGGCGGAGGTCCGCCCCTCCGTCGTCCTGGAGCACCGCACCGCGCACGACCTGGCCGCACACCTCCTCGCGTCGCTCGCCCCCCGCACCCCGGAGACCGTCCGATGACGACCGACCCCGCACCCGCCTCCTCGTCCGCCGCCCTCGACGCCCTGCGGGCCCTGCACCGCGACGGCGGCCTGGACCGCCACTTCGACCGCGTGCCCGCGCTGCTCGCCGCGCTCGACCGGCCGGACCTCGCCCGCGCGGCCCGCCTCCTCGCCCGCGTCGACCCGGCGCGGGCCCGCGCCCACCACCCCGGGCTGCCCTCCGTCACGGTCGCGCTGACCGGCGGCGGCACCCTGGACGCGCTGCGGACGGCGCTGCTCGCCGAGCTCGCCCGCCACGGCTTCCTGCCCGAGGTGCGGCTCACCGGCTTCGGCTCGTACGTGCACGAACTCGGCGACCCCGCGAGCTCCCTGCACACGGAGCCCGCCGACGTGACCGTGTGCGTCCTGGACCACGCGACCGTCTTCGACGAGGTGCCGGTGCCGTTCACGGCGGAGGACGTCGACGACGCCCTGCGGCGCAAGCTGGCGCTGTGGCGGGGGCTGGCGACCGGGTTCGCCGCCCGCTCCTCCGGCACCCTCGTCCTCAACACGCTGCCGCTGCCCAGGAACCAGCAGGCGCAGCTGCTCGACCTGCCGTCCCGCGCGCGGCTCGGCGCGGTCTGGCGGACCGCCAACGCGGACCTCCTCGGGTTCGGTTCCGGCGAGGGGTCCGGCCGGGTCGTCGTGCTCGACGTCGACCCGCTGCTCGGCGAGCCCGTCGCGCTCGCCGACGCCCGCTTCGACGCGTACGCGGGCGCCCGGTTCTCCGACGCGTTCCTCGCCGCGTACGCCCGCGAACTGGGCCACCTCGTCCGGGCGGTGACCGGCCGGACGAAGAAGGTGCTGGCCGTGGACCTCGACGAGACCCTGTGGGGCGGCGTCCTGGGCGACGACGGCGTGGAGGGGATCGAGGTGGCGCACGGCCGCCGGGGCGAGGCCTTCCACCGGGTCCAGGGGGTCGTGAAGCAGCTCCAGTCGCAGGGGGTGCTCCTCGCGGCGGTCAGCAAGAACGACCGGGACGCCGTGGTGGCGGCCCTCCGCGACCATCCCGACCTGCGGGTGCGGGAGGAGGACTTCGTACGGATCCTCGCCGGCTGGCAGCCCAAGCCGGAGTCGCTGCGCGCCCTGGCCGAGGGCCTCAACCTGGGCGGCGACAGCGTGGTGTTCGCCGACGACAACCCGAGCGAGTGCGCGGCGGTGGGCGCGGAGCTCCCGGAGACGACGGTGGTTCCGCTGGACGGCGATCCGGCGCTGCACGTGACGCGGCTGCTCGCGGACGGCTGGTTCACGACGACGGAGGTGACGTCCGAGGACCGGGTCCGCACCCGCCGCTACCGCGAGGAGGCGGCGCGGGCGGACTTCCTGTCCGCCGCGGGCGGTGCCGAGGAGTTCCTCGCCGGGCTCGGCGTGACCGTGCGGCTGGCCCCGGCGGCCCCGGCGGAGATCCCCCGGCTGTCCCAGCTCACCCTGCGCACCAACCAGTTCAACCTCACGACGCGGAGGCTGTCGGCCGAGGAGGTGCGGGCCGGGGCCGCGGGTCCGGACACCGCCGTCCTCGGGCTGACGGCGGGGGACCGGTTCGGGAGCAACGGGCTCGTCGGCGCGGTGTTCCTGCGCGCCGAGGAGAAGGTCCTGCACATCGAGAACCTGCTGCTCAGCTGCCGGGTGTTCGCCCGGGGCATCGAACAGGCCTGCCTGGCGGCGCTCCTGGACCGGGCCGCCGGGGCCGGGTTCGCCGAGGTGCGCGGGACGTACCGGCCGACCGCGAAGAACGCCAAGGTCGCCGGCCTCTACGCCCATTACGGGTTCGAGGAGCTCGGCCCCGACCCGAGCGGAACCGGTGACACGGGCGGCTCGGCCGGGACCGTCTTCGTGCACCGCCTCGACCGGCGGCCCGAGGTGCCCGGCCACCTGGCCCTGGACGTGGCCGAAGACCTGCTCCCGGCCCCCGGCGCCCCGGCATTGACAACCTGAGGCGTACTCGACTTAACTGCCCGGGACGACAACATGAGGTCGCCTCAGGATCGCGTCCGCGAGACCGGTGACCACCCAGCAGCAGGAGGAGAACCCGGTGGCCGAGGGAATCGCTATTTCGGTGCACGACACGGTCCCGGTCTGGCGGGGCGACACGCCCGGCGACGCGCTGCGCCGCTCCGTCGACCTGGCCGCGGCGGTGGAGGGCTTCGGCTACCGCCGCTACTGGGTGGCGGAGCACCACAGCACCCCCGCCCTCGCCACGTCCAGCCCCGCCGTCCTCGCCGGACCCCTGCTCCAGGCCACCCGCACCCTCACCGTCGGGTCCGGAGCGGTCCTGCTGCCCAACCACTCCGCCCTCGCCGTCGCCGAACAGTTCGGCGTGCTCGCCAGCCTCTACCCCGGCCGCGTCGACCTCGGACTCGGCCGGGCCACCGGCGGCTCGCCCGCCTCCGCCGCCCGCCTCGGCGACCCCCGCAGACTCGGCTTCGACGCCCAGTTCGACGAGCTGCGCGGCTACTTCGCCGGAGGCCACCAGGGCGTGCGGGCGGTCCCCGAGCCCGAGGTCCCGCCCCGGTTCTGGCTCGTCGGCTCCAGCATCGGCAGCGCCGTCCACGCCGGACGGGCCGGACTGCCGTACGTCTACGCCCACGCCATCGTCGGCGGCGGCGCCCCCGAGGCCCTGGACGCCTACCGCGAGGCGTTCCGGCCCGCCCCGAACCGCCCCGAACCGCACGCCTGCGTCGCGGTGATAGCGGTCGCCGCCGACAGCGACGCGCGCGCCCACCGGCTCGCCGAGGCCTTCGTGTACGGCCAGATCCTCATGCGCACCGTCGACCCGGAGGGCGTCCTGCCCACCGAGGAGGAGGCCGCCGCGCACACCTACACCTCCGCCGAACGGGACTTCCTCCGCTCGCGCGTCGACCCCCAGTTCGTCGGCTCCCCGGACCGCGTCGCGCCCCGCCTCGCCGAGTTCGTCGCCCGCACCCGCGCCGACGAACTCTTCGTCCTCACCCAGGTCCCCGACCACGAGGCCCGGATCCGCTCGTACGAACTCGTCGCGAAGATCGCCGCCTCCCTCTGACCGGCCCGCCCCCGGCCGCCCCGCGCACCCGTCCTCCGCCCGCTTTCAGACCGGCTTTAGGCAGGCCGTGCACCGTGACTCACCGAACGTCACGGCACAAGCGATGAGGACGACGAGTATGCACTCGGGTACACGGACACGGACGAAGAGATCCGCCACCCTGGCGGCGGGGACCGCCCTCCTGACGGCACTGGTGACCGCGTGCTCCGCGGAGACCGGGACCGGCGGCGGCCCCGCCGGCGGCCCGCCCCGCGACGGGGGCACCCTGCGGGTCGCCATCGCCAAGGAACCCGAGTGCCTCGACCCCCACCAGAGCCCCACCGAGGCCGCCCGGCTGCTCTCCCGGCCGATCCTGGACTCCCTGGTCCACCAGACCCCCAAGGGCGCCTTCGAGCCCTGGCTGGCCAAGAGCTGGACGCTGTCGCCCGACGGACGGACCTACACCTTCGCCCTCCGCGACGACGTCACCTTCACCGACGGCGCCCGCTTCGACGCGGCGGCCGTGGTCGCCAACCTCGACCACGTCGCCGACCCCGCGACCAAGTCCCTGCTCGCCTCCAGCCTCATCTCCGCCTACAAGTCCTCCCGGGCCGTCGACCCCCACACGGTCGAGATCACCCTGAAACAGCCCGACTCCGGCTTCCTCGGCGCCCTCGCGCTGCCCAACCTCGGCATCGAGTCCCCGGCCGGCCTCAAGGGATCCACCGCCGCGCTCTGCAAGAAGATCGTCGGCACCGGCCCGTTCCGCACCGCCACCGGACTCGTCGCGCAGAAGGGCATCGACTACACCCGGAACCCCGACCACGCCTGGGCCCCCAAGTCCGCCGGCCACTCCGGCCCGGCCCACCTCGACGGCATCCGGGTCCAGGTCGTCCCGGACAACGCCTCCCGCTTCGGCGCGCTCACCAGCGGCCAGGTCGACGCCGCCACCGGACTCGACCCCACCAGCACCCGCCGGCTCCGCGAGACCCCCGGCTTCACGCTCCACAGCACCAGCTTCCCCGGCGCCAACTACAGCTACTGGCCGAACACCGCCAAGGGCCCGCTCGCCGACGCCGCCGTCCGCAAGGCGCTGCGCGCCGGCATCGACTGGTCCACCATCGCCCAGCGCGTCCACTTCGGCCAGTACCCCTCCGCCGAGGGCCCCCTCTCCGCGACCACCCCCGGCCACGACGCCTCCCTCGCCGCCGCCTACGCCCACGACCCCGAAGAGGCGGGCCGGCTCCTCGACCGGGCGGGCTGGACCGCCCGCGACGCCCAGGGCTACCGCACCAAGGACGGCAAGCGGCTGCGCGTCCGGCACCTGTGGTCCGACCCGTCCATCACCAACCTCGCCGTGCAGATCCAGGCCGCCGGCAAGAAGCTCGGCGTCGAGTTCGTCGAGGAGAACGTCGACGGCGGCACCTTCGTCGAGCGGCTGCTCGCCGGCGACTACGAGATCATCGACACCAGCTTCTCCTCGCCCGGACCCGACGTCCTGCGCGTCCTGTTCAGCAAGGAGAACATCCCCACCCCCACCCGCGGCATCAGCAACAACATGGCCCGCTACGACGCCCCGGACGTGCAGAAGCTGTTCGCCGACGCACAGCGCGCCACCGACCAGAAGGAACAGTTCCGGATCTACCGCGAGGTGCAGCGGCGGATCACCGAGGACGCCGCCGTCCTGCCGATCTACTCGCCCGTCTCCACCCTCGCCACCCGCGACGCGGTGCGCGGCACCGGCTTCACCGCCGACGGCTCCGCGGGCTTCTACGCGACATGGCTGGCCTCCTGACCGGCGACGGGCCCGCTCCCGGCGACACCGCCCGGGAGCGGGCCCGTCCCGTCCGCCTCCTCCGGCTCGTCCTCGGCCGCGCGGCCGGCGCCGTCGTCGTCCTGTGGGGCGCGGTCACCCTCGCCTTCGTGGTCCTCCGGATCATGCCGGGCAGCACCGTGGACGTGCTGCTCGCCCGGTCCAGCGTCCCGCCCCGCGTCCGCGCCGAGATCATCGCCGAACACCACCTGGACGACCCGCTGTTCACCCAGTACCTCGACCACCTCGCCCGGATCCTCCGCGGCGACTTCGGGGACTCGTACGTGCTGCGCCAACCCGTGTGGGAGGCCGTCGGCTCCCAGCTCCCCGCCACCCTCACCCTGATCGGCTCCACCCTCCTCGTCACCGCCGTCGGCTCGGTCGTCCTCGCCGTCCTCGGGGCGCACCGCCACCACTGGGTGCGGAGCCTCTTCGCCGCCGCCGAGTCCGTCGTCGTCGCCCTGCCGCCGTTCTGGCTCGGCCTGCTCCTGCTGACCTTCTTCTCCTTCGGCCTGGGCTGGTTCCCGACCGTCGGCGCGCCCGGCGCGAGCGGACTGGTCCTGCCGACGCTCGCGCTCGCCGCCGCCCCCACCGCCGTGGTTGCCCAGGTGCTCCGCGAAGGACTGCTCCGCGCCCTCGGCGAACCCTTCGTGGTGACCGCCCGCGCCCGCGGCATCGGCGAACTCGGCCTCCGCCTCCGGCACGTGCTCCGGCACGCCCTGCTGCCCGCGACGACGCTCCTGGGCTGGATCGCGGGCTCTCTGATCGGCGGGGCCGTGATCGTCGAGATCGTCTTCTCCCGGCAGGGCGTCGGCCGGCTGGTGCTGTCGGCGGTCCAGAACAAGGACATGCCCGTCGTCATGGCCGTCGTGCTGCTCGCCGCCGCCGTGTTCGTCCTCGTCAACCTCCTCGTCGACGCCCTCCAGTGGCTCGTCGACCCCCGGATCCGCGACACCGGGAGGCCCGCGTGACCCGTCCCCGCATCGGCCTCTGGACCGGCGTGGCGGTCCTCGCCGTGCTCACCGCCATGGCCGCCTTCCCCGGCCTCTTCACCTCCGTCGACCCCGACGCGGCCGACGTCGACGCCCTGCTGCGCCCGCCCGGCGGCGGGCACTGGCTCGGCACCGACCAGAACGGCCGCGACCTGTACGCGCGGATCGTGTACGGAGCCCGGCCGTCGCTGCTCATCGGCGTCGGCGCGGTCGTCCTGGCCCTCGTCGGCGGCGCCCTCGTCGGCGTCGCCGCCGCCCAGCTCGGCCGCTTCGCCGACCAGGCCATCGGCCGGTTCCTCGACGTCCTGCTCTCCGTGCCCGGCCTCCTCCTCGTCTTCCTCGTCGTCGCCGTCCTCGGCCCCGGCGCGGGCGCCGCCACCGTCGGCCTCGCCGTCGGCGCGCTGCCCGGCTTCGCCCGGGTCACCCGCGCCGAGGTGATCTCGCTGCGCGGCCGTACGTACGTCGAGGCCGCGTACGGCTTCGGCTGGACCCGCCCCCAGGTGGTCCTGCGGCATGTCCTGCCCAACGCGCTCGGGCCGGTCCTCGCGCTCGCCACCGTCTCCCTCGGCGCGATGATCGTCGCCAGCTCCAGCCTGAGCTTCGTCGGACTCGGCCCCCAGCCGCCCACCGCCGAGTGGGGCGCGATGCTGGCCGGCAGCCGCGACTTCCTCGCCCTCGCCTGGTGGCCCGCCGCCTTCCCGGGCGCGGCCATCACCCTCGCCGTCCTCGCGATCACGACGGTCGGCCGCCACCTCCAGCGCACCGTCGACGGGAGCACCGCATGAGCACCGAGTCCCGCACGGCACCGGCCTCGGCCCCGAAGACCTCCGAAGGACCGGCCGCGCGCGAGCTGGTCCGGGTGGAGGACCTGACCATCTCCTTCGGCCGCGGCCGCCGCCGGGTCGAGGCGGTGCGCGGGGTGTCGTTCACCGTACGGCCGGGGGAGATCGTCGCCGTCGTCGGCGAGTCCGGCTCCGGCAAGAGCGTCACGGCCCGCAGCCTCGTCGGCCTGGCCGGCGACGGGGCCGACGTACGGGCCGCCGCGCTGACCTTCGACGGCGTCGACCTGCGCGGACTCGACGGCCGCCGGCTGCGCGCGCTGCGCGGCCGGCGCATCGGCTTCGTCCTCCAGGACGCGCTCGGCTCGCTCGACCCGCTCCGCCGCGTCGGCGCGGAGGTCGCCGAACCCCTGCGCACCCACCGGACCGTCCCGCCCCCGCGGATCCGGGACGAGACGGAACGGCTGCTCGAAGCGGCGGGCGTCCCCGACCCCCGGGCCCGGGCCGCCCAGTACCCCCACCAGCTCTCCGGCGGCCTGCGCCAGCGCGCCCTGATCGCCTCCGCGCTCGCCGCCCGCCCCGACCTGCTCATCGCCGACGAGCCCACCACCGCCCTCGACGCCACCGTGCAGCAGCAGATCCTCCGGCTGCTGCGCGCCCGCGCCCGCGACGGCACCGCCGTCCTGCTCATCAGCCACGACCTCGGCGTCGTGGGCGAACTGGCCGACCGCGTCCACGTCATGAAGGACGGACGGTTCGTCGAGGAGAGCCCCGCCGGGCGGATCCTGTCCGCGCCCCGCCACCCGTACACCCGGGCCCTGGTCGCGGCCGTCCCCGGCGAGGAGACCAGGGCCGCGCCCGAACCCGGGCCCGTCCTGCTGCGCGCCGAGGGGCTGGTGAAGCGCTACCGGCTGCCCGGCCGGCCCGAACTCACCGCCGTCGACGGGGTGTCGCTCACCGTACGGGCCGGGGAGACCCTCGGCGTCGTCGGCGAGTCCGGCTCCGGCAAGACCACCGTGGGCCGGATGCTGCTGGGGGTCGTCGCGCCCGACGCGGGCCGCGTGGAGCTCGACGGGCGCACCTGGACCGAACGCACCCGCGCCGAACGCCGCGCGGCCCGCCGGCGCGTCCAGATGATCCACCAGTACCCGCTCGGCTCCTTCGACCCCCGCTACACCGCCCGGCAGCTCCTCGAGGAGCCGCTGCGGGCGATCGGCACCCCCCGGGAGGCCCGCGCGGCCCGCGTCGCCGAGCTCCTGGAGCACGTCGACCTCGGGCCCGACGTCCTGGACCGCCGGGCCCGCGACCTGTCCGGCGGCCAGGCGCAGCGCCTCGCGATCGCCCGCGCCTTCGCGCCGGGCCCCGACGTCGTCGTCTGCGACGAGCCGGTCTCCGCCCTCGACGCCTCCGTCCAGGCCCAGGTCCTCGACGTCCTGATCCGCGTCCAGGAACGCCTGGGCGTGGCCTACGTGTTCGTCTCGCACGACCTGGGCGTGGTGCGGCGGCTGAGCCACCGGGTCGCCGTCATGAAGGACGGACGGGTCGTCGAGTCCGGTACGGCCGAGCGGGTCCTCCGGGCTCCCGAACACCCCTACACCCGCGCCCTCCTGGCGGCCGTACCGCGTCCGCCCGGCACCGGACGAAAGGGGTTCTGAAGCGGCGCTTAACCGCGCTTGCCCGGCGTCCCGCGGCTCAATAGCGTCACCGTGCACGGTGCCGAAGCCTCCACGGCGGCACCCCTCCCGACGACCGGATCCCGACGGTTCCGGTCCTTACGGCTCCGGTCCCTACAAGTCCGGTCCGTACACGTCCGCTCCGTACACGTCCGGCTCCTACGACTCCGGCCCCGACGGTCCGACCGTCCCAGGATCCACGGCTCACGGCCCCAGGGCCCCACGGCCCTGGCTCCTGCGGCTCCGGTCCCGGGGGCCGGACGGCTCGACAGCTCGACAGCCCCGGCTTCGGTCCCCGGCACCCGGGTCGCTCTCCGGCCCCCCGGGGCCCCGAGGCCGGCGCCTCCCGATTCCGGCCCCGGTCCACGGGGCCGCCCCGTCACCCGCACCCCGGCGTTCCGCCCCCGTTCGAAGGACGAGAAGGCAATGGCAGAAGCACCGCCGTACCCGCAGCCGCGCACGTGCCCCTACCAGCCGCCCGCCGGATACCGCGCGATCGGCGAGGCGGGACCGGTCCTCAAGGTGACCCTGTTCGACGGCCGCGAGGCCTGGATGGTCACCGGCTACAAGGAGTCCCGGGAGATCCTCACCCACCCGAACCTCTCCTCGCTGCGCACCCACCCCGACTTCCCCATCGTCGCGCCCCGCTTCCGGTCCGCCATCGCCCGCAGCCTCGCCCTGATCGCGATGGACCCGCCGGAGCACGACATCTACCGGCGCTACCTCAACCCGCACTTCAGCCTCAAGCAGGTCCGGCGGATGCGGCCGGAGATCGAGAAGATCGTCTCCGGCTTCGTCGACCGGATCATCGCCCACGGCCCGCCGGCGGACCTGGTGCCGCTGCTCGCCGTGCCGCTGCCGTCCCTCGTCATCTGCCGCCACCTCGGCGTCCCCTACGAGGACCACGAGTTCTTCCAGGACGCCAGCGGCAAGGTCATGCTGGGCACCGAGGAGGAGTCGGCGACCGCCGCGCAGAACCTCGTCGACTACATCGACGGCCTGGTCACCGAGCAGATCAAGTCCCCCACGGACGGCCTGCTCGGACAGCTCGTCACCGAGCGGGTGCTCACCGGCGACATCGGCCACGAGGAGCTCGTCTCCATCGCGCTCGTCCTCCTCATCGCCGCCCACGAGACCACCTCCTCGTCCCTGGCCCTCGGCCTCATCACCCTCCTCGAACACCCCGACCAGCTCGCCAGGCTCCACGAGGACCGCAGCCGGCTGCCCGGCGCCGTCGAGGAGCTGCTGCGCTTCATCGCCACCACCGACCTCGTCGCCACCCGGATCGCCAAGGGCGACATCGAGATCGCCGGCCACCTCATCCGCGCGGGCGAGGGCGTCCTCGTCTCCGGGACCCTCGCCAACCGCGACGAGAACTTCCACGAGCGGCCCGACGAGTTCGACGTCCTGCGCTCCGACACCCACCACGTCACCTTCGGCTTCGGCATCCACCAGTGCCTCGGCCAGAACCTCGCCCGCCTCGAACTGGAGGTCGCCTTCCGGGAGCTGCTCACCCGCATCCCCGACATGCGGCTGGCCGTCGGCGTGGACGAGCTGCCGATCCTCGGCGCGGGCACGGTGCAGCGCGTGCTGTCCCTGCCCGTCGAGTGGTGACCGCCATGCTGCTGCACGCCGACCGGGAGTCCTGCATCAGCGGCGGCCGCTGCATGGCCACCCTCCCCGAGGTCTTCGACCAGGACGACGAGGGCATCGTCGTCCTCCTGACCCCGGAGCCCGCCCCCGAGCACCACGACCGCGCCCGCAAGGCCGCCTACCTGTGCCCGGCGCGGGCCATCGACGTCACCGAACGCCCGTCCCCGCACTGACCCGGCGACGGCCCCCAGTCGCACGAGCCCCCGCACGAGCCTCCGTACGGCCCCCCGCACGAGCCCCCGTACGGGCGCCCCCACGCGAGCCCCCGCACGAGAACCCCCGACGAGAAGAGACACATGTCCTCCCAGCCGACGGAGCCCTCCAGACTCCCCTCGCTCACCGGAATGCGCTTCGCCGCGGCCTTCCTGGTCTTCCTCTGCCACTCCTTCGTCCTCGGCTTCTACCATCCGGAGACCGAGGCGGTCCTGCGGCCCTACGCCTTCGCGATCGGGTGGCTCGGGGTGGAGTTCTTCTTCGTCCTCAGCGGCTTCGTCCTCACCTGGTCGGTGCGGGAGGGGCAGCCGGCCCGCCGCTTCTGGCGCCGCCGGCTCGCCAAGGTCTACCCGAACCACGTCGTCACCTGGTTCGCCGCCCTCGCCCTCGCGCTCTGGGCCGGCCAGACGCTCGACCTGGTGAAACTGCTGCCGAGCCTGTTCCTGGTGCACACCTGGTACCCGCGGCTCGACGTCATCCTGTCGCTCAACGTGGTCACCTGGTCCCTCGCCTGCGACCTGCTGTTCTACCTCGCGTTCCCGCTGCTGTACGCCCTCGTCCGGCGCATCCCGGCCCGTCGCCTGTGGTGGGCCGCGGCCGCCGTCGTCGCGGTGATCATGCTGCTGCCCGCCGTCGCGCAGGCCTGGCTCCCGGGCGAGCCGAAGCTGCCGGGGCAGGACATGACGCTCACCCAGAACTGGCTCCTGGTCTCCTTCCCGCCGGTGCGCGCGCTGGACTTCACGCTCGGCATCGTCATGGCCCGGATCGTCCGCACCGGCGGCTGGATCCGTTTCGGTCCGGTGCCGGCGCTGGCCCTGCTCGTCCTCGGCTTCGCCGTCCAGGTCTCCCAGTTCCCCGGCGTCTACAGCCTCACCGCGCCGATCGTGGCGCCGCTCGCCCTGCTGATCCCGGCGGTGGCCACGGCGGACGTGCGCGGCGGCTTCTCGCCGTTCCGGGGACGCGTCCTGCAGTGGCTGGGAGCCGTCTCGTACGCCTCGTACCTCGTGCACTTCCTGGTCCTGGTGTACGGCCACACGGTCCTCGGCGCGGGCCGGACCTGGGACGCGGTGCCGGCCACCGCCCTGCTGGCCGCACTGTTCGCCGTCACCACCCTGCTCGCCTGGGCGCTGTACCGGCTGGTGGAGGAACCGGGAATGCGCCGCTGGGGGCGCCCGAAGCCGCTCCCCGCCCCGCACGCCGTCCCGCACGCCGTCCCGCCGTCGGCCGCGGCGGACGGAAGGACCCCGGCGGCGCCCACCGCGCCGGCGGCGTCGGACTGACCCGACACGACGGAAGGAACCCGTATGGCGCTCTCCTATCCCCAGGACAGGACCTGCCCCTACCAACCCTCCCCGGGCTACCAGGAGCTCGGGCGCGGCGGACCGCTGCACCGGGTGACCCTGTGGGACGGCTCGTCCCTCTGGATGGTCACCGGACACGCCACCGGACGGAAGCTCCTCGCCGACCCGAGGCTCTCCGCCGACCGGTCCCGGGACGACTTCCCCGTGGTGCTGCCGCGCTTCGAGGCGCCCATCTTCAAACCGATCGCCATCATCGGCTTCGACCCGCCGGTCCACGACGTGCACCGGCGCCTGCTCGCCCCCGACTTCAGCCTCAAGCACGTCCGCGAGATGCGCCCCGGGGTCGAGGAGCTGGCCGGGAAGCTGGTGGACGACATCCTCCGCAAGGGGCCGCCCGCGGACCTGGTCGAGGACTTCGCCCTGCCGATCCCGTCGATGGTGATCTCCCAGCTCCTCGGCGTCCCGTACGAGGACCACGCCTTCTTCGAGGAGAAGACCGTGGGCCTGCTCCAGGCGAAGGACGCCGAGGGCGCCGAGGCCGCGGGCCGGGCGCTGTGGGACTACCTCGACGAGCTCATCACCGCGAAGGAGCGCACGCCGGGCGGCGGGGACGGCGTGCTCGGCCGGCTCGCCGGCCGGGTCGACGGCGAGGACCTCACCCGGGAGGACCTGCTGCGGATCGCGCTGGCCCTGCTGATCGGCGGCCACGACACGACCTCGCAGATGATCGCCCTCGGCGTGGTCACCCTCCTCGAACACCCGGACCAGCTGGCCGCGTTCCGCGCGGCGCCGCCGGAAGCGGTGCCGGCGGCCGTGGACGAGCTGCTGCGGATGGTCTCGGTGACGGACGTCTCCGGGGTCCGGGTCGCGAAGGAGGACATCGAGGTCGACGGCGAGGTCATCAGGGCGGGGGAGGGCGTACTGGTCTCCTCCTCGATGACCAACCGCGACCCCGCGGTCTACGAGGACCCGTACGCCTTCGACATCCACCGGTCCGACGGCCGCGGTGGCGCCGCGTCGGCCCGGCAGCACCTCACGTTCGGCTTCGGCATCCACCAGTGCCTGGGCCAGAACCTCGCGCGGATGGAGCTGGAGGTGGCCTTCACCACCCTTTTCGCCCGGATACCGGGACTGCGGACGGCGACCCCGGTCGCCGAACTCCCGTCCCGCAGCGGCGGAACCATGCAGGGCGTGCACCGCCTGCCGGTCGAGTGGTGAGGGAGGGGACGACGATGCGGGTGCACGCCGACCGGAACCGCTGCATGGCGGCCGGACACTGCGCGGTCACCGTCCCCGGGGTCTTCGACCACGGCGACGACGGCCTGGTGGTGGTCGTGGACGAGAAGCCGGGCGAGGACTTCCTGGAGGAGCTCGAACTGGCCGTGGACCTCTGCCCGTCCCGCGCGCTGTCGCTGTCGCGGGACGAGGAGGCCCTCCGGTAACGGGCGGGCGCCGCGGCGCACGGGCGCCACTCCGTACGGGCGCCATTCCGTACGGGCGCCGCTCCGTACGGACACCACCGCATACGGCGCCACGCGAAAGGCGGCGGGGCGGCCCCCCTGACCAGGGAGGCCGCCCCGCTTCGCCGTGCGCGCCCCGGAACGCCCGGGACCCGTCCCGTCCGTCATTCCTCGACGTACGCCAGGCTCTGCTCGTTCCAGCGGGCGCCGTGGACCTCGTCCGCCGGGACCGCCGCCTCGATCGCCGCGAGCTGGGACGGGGTGAGCCGGAGGCCGACCGCCGAGGCGTTCTCCGCCAGGTGCTCCGGGTCACCGGTCCCGGGGACGGGGACGACGTCCGGACCCCGGTGGTGCAGCCAGGCCAGCGCCAACCGGGCCGCCGTCGTGCCGAACTCCGCCGCGAGCGCGGTCAGCCGGTCGGCCAGCGGCAGGTTCGCGGCGAGGTTGTCCCGGGTGAACCGGGGCAGCCCGAAGCCGCGGAAGTCGCCCTCGCCGAACGCGTCGGCGGAGCGGACCGTGCCGGTCAGGAACCCGCGTCCGAGCGGCGCGTACGGGACGATCGCGATGCCGAGCCGCCGGCACACCTCCACCACCTCGCGCTCGATGCCCCGCGACCACAGCGACCACTCG
This sequence comes from Streptomyces sp. NPDC098101, assembly GCF_044760185.1. Lineage (NCBI taxonomy): Bacteria > Bacillati > Actinomycetota > Actinomycetes > Kitasatosporales > Streptomycetaceae > Streptomyces > Streptomyces sp. NPDC098101. The sequence continues at coordinate 1,001,669 of NZ_JBIWAS010000001.1, forward strand.
GTCTGCAGCGCGGCCACCGGGGCGACGGCGTGCGCCCGCTCCAGGGTCCGGGGCCCCGCCTCGCTCAGCCCGAACTCCCGTATCTTCCCCGCCTTCTGCAGCTCGGCCAGGGCCCCGACGGTCTCCTCGACGGGGACGTTCCGGTCGAGGCGGGTGAGCGTGAACAGGTCGATGTGGTCGACGCCGAGCCGGCGCAGCGAGGCCTCGCAGCTCTCCCGGACGTGGGCCGCGTCGCCCCGGATGCCCGTGCCGACGCCCGGACCGGGCCGGACGACGCCGAACTTCGTGGAGATCACCGCCTCGTCGCGGCGCCCGGCGACCGCCCGGCCGACCAGCTCCTCGTTCGCGCCGTGCCCGTACACGTCGGCGGTGTCGAGGAGGGTGACGCCCAGGTCGAGGGCGCGGCGGATCGTGGCGACCGCGGTGTCGGGGGCGACCGGACCGTAGAACTCGGACAGGCCCAGGCAGCCGAGCCCCTGGGCGCCCACCGTCAGCGAGCCGACGCGGCGGGTGGGCAGCGGCGCCGGGGGAGCGGCCGGGGGGACGGCGGGGCGCGCGGCGGAGGCCGGTGGCATGGCGCGCGTCACCTCCGGTACAGGACGATCGAGGACTCGTACGTGGTGTGCGACTCCTTGGCCAGGGGACGGAACTGCCGGAAGCCGATCGCGCCGCGCAGCGGCCCGCCGACCACGACGGCGGGGAACGTCGCGTACTCGCCGGCGGTCAGCCGGGCGTCGTCGACGAGCCCGCCCGCCCGGACGACGTTGCCGTCGTCGAGCGTGATCTCCTCGCCGAAGTACGCGATGAAGTGGCCGTCCTCCTCCTGGCGGTAGAGCATCCGGCCGGCGCCCTCGGTCCGCCCGATCCGGGTGCCGTCGGGGCCGAAGATCTCCAGCCGTACGGTGGCGAAGTCCTTCTCGGTGGGCGTGGTGCCGGTGGGGTCCGGGTTGTTCGACTCGTACGCGACGACCTTCTCGGTGAGGTCGCGCAGGATCAGGGACCTTCCGGTGTCGCGGAGTGCGCCGACCTCCGGGGAGACGGTCTTCGGGGGTGTGGCGACCAGCGGCGTGAGCCAGTCGGACAGGACCTGCAGCACCACGATGAGCCCTCCAGATGCGGGATGTGCCGATTCCCGCCGACGCTAGGAGGGCCCGCTCAAGCGGCGCTAAAGGGGGCGGGGCGGGGCCGCCCGCCCCGGACTCACCCCGCCCCGGGGTGTGCCACGATGCCCTCCAGGACCAGCCGGAGGTACCGCTCGCCGCGGTCCGCTCCGTCGGGCAGCGCGTTCTCCCGCACCCAGGCCGCCCCGCTGAGCAGGTCGAACAGCTCGTCGGGCGTGACGTCGGGGCGCACCTGCCCGGACCGCTGGGCGGCGCGCAGCAGGTCCGCGCCGCCGCTGTGCATCGCGGCGCACGCGGCGTGCGAGGGCGTGCCCTCGTCGTACATGCTCCGGGTGAGGATGCCGACCAGGCCGCGGAACGTGCTGAAGTGCCGGACGGCCCGGCTCATCCACGCGGCCAGGGCCTCCAGCGGATCGCCGTCCCCGGCCAGGCTCTCGGCGCGCGCGACCAGGTCGGCGAGGCCGTCCCGGGTGGCCGCCTCGACCAGCGCGGCGCGGGTCGGGAAGTGCCGGTAGAGGGTGCCGATCGCGACGCCGGCCCGGGCGGCGATGTCCTCCAGGGAGGCGTCGGCGCCCTCCGCCTCGAAGGCCTTGCGCGCCGAGGCCAGGATCGCGTCGTAGTTGCGGGCGCCGTCGGCCCGCTTCGGGCGCTGCGCGATGTAGGGCGGGTTGTCTGCCACGGGGCCTCCACTTGACTACCTGAGGTCGCCTCAGGTTAACTGCGGCCAGTTAACCTGAGGCTGTCTCACGATAGTAGCCCGAGCCGGTCGACCGCGCACCGACGGCTCCACCACTCCGGCGACCCCGCCGGACGTTCCGCTCCGGGCGGCACCGCCGCGCCCGGTCCGTACCGCTCGCCCCGTACCGCCCGCCCCGCACCGCCGATCGGCCCGGCCCGACCCGTACCGCTCGATCCGACCCGCAGCACTCGACCCGTACCGCCCGGTCGACCCGGCGGCCCCGCCCGCGCGGTCGGCCCGGCCCGACCCGTACCGCCCTATCGGCCCGGCCCGCTCCGATCCGTACCGCCCCGTCAGCCTGCCCCGTCAGTCCGGCCCTGCCCGATCGGTCCGATCTGCACCGCCCGATCAGCCCGGCCCGTACGGGCCCGACCCGCACCGCCCGATCACCCCCGCGCGACCCATCTCACCCGCCCCGACCCGTCCCACCCGACCCGTCCCACCCGACCCGTCCCACCCGACCCGTCCCGCCCGATCCGCATCCCGGCGGACGGTCGCCGACCGTGGAGGACCCACCCGTGACCGCAGAAACCGTCCCCGACGGCATCCCGAAGGACGCCGCCCCCGCACGCGCCCCCTGGGGCCTCGCCCTCACCGCCATCGTCGGCGCCGAGTTCATGCTCCAGCTCGACGGCACCATCGTGAACGTCGCCCTGCCCGCCCTCCAGGAGGACCTCGACGTCGGCGTCGCCGCGGCCTCCTGGGTGCCCAACGCCTTCCTCCTCGCCTTCGGCGGCCTGCTGCTCCTGGCCGGCCGGCTCGGCGACGTCCTCGGCCACCGCAAGGTCTTCCTCGGCGGCATCCTGCTCGTCGTCGCGGCCTCCCTGATCGCCGGCCTCGCTCCCAACCTGGAGGTCCTGCTGGTCGGACGCGCCCTCCAGGGCGCCGGCGCCGCCGTCGCCGGACCGACCGGACTCGCCCTCCTCGCCCTCGTCTTCGAGGGCGAACGCCGCCAGCGCGCCTTCGGCCTCTACTCCACCGTCACCGGCCTCGGCGCCTCCGCCGGCATGGTCCTCGGCGGCCTCCTGACCTGGGTCGGGGACTGGCGCTGGAGCCTCCTCGTCAACGTCCCCGTCGGCCTCGCCCTCGTGCTCGTCGCCGTCAAGGCGCTCGGCACCGACGACGGCCCCACGCGGCGCCGCTCCCTCGGCCTGCCCAGCGCCGTCCTCGTCGGCGGAGCCGTGACCACCCTCGTGTACGGATTCGTGCACGCCGCCGAGAAGGGCTGGGGCGACACCGGGACCGTCGTCCCGCTCGCCGTCTCCGCCGTGCTGTGGATCGCGCTGCTCGCCGTCGACACCCGCAGCGCCGAACCCCTCCTGCCCGCCCGGATCTTCACCGACCGGGTGCGCGCCGGATCCTTCCTCAACCTGCTGCTGCTCGCCGCCGTCCTCACCAGCTACCTGATCTACCTGGTCCAGTACCTGCAGAACGTGCTCGGCCTGAACGCCCTGCAGAGCGGCCTCGCCATCCTTCCCTTCGGCGCCGCCCTGCTGTTCACCACCCAGGTCCTCACCAAGCGCCTCGCCGCGATCGACCTCAAGCTCCGCGCGATCGGCGGCCTGGTCGTCGTCCTCGCCGGAGTGGCCTGGCTGAGCCTGCTCGACGGCGACAGCGCGTACGTCACCGGAGTCCTGCCGCAGATCGTGCTCATCGGCGTCGGGGTCGGCGTGGCCATCATCCCGTTCAACCTGATCATCCTGACGACGGCCCCGCCCGAGTACGCCGGAGTGACCGCCGGAGTCCTCCAGACCGCCCTGACCATCGGTGGCTCGGTCGGCCTCGCGGTGCTGCTCGTCCCCTTCACCGCCGGGAACGGCGTGGTCGCCGACACGATCTCCTCCGTGTTCGTCTGGGCCTCGGCGCTGACCGTCCTCGCGCTGCTCGTCGCCGTCCTCTTCTGGTACGGCCCGGGGGCACGGAAAACGGCCACCGCGCCCGAGGAGCGGACCGAGGAGCGAACCGAGGCCTGAACCGCGATCTGAACCGGGGCGCGAACCGGGGCGTGAACCGCCCACCGGCGGGCCGGGACTTTACCCTCCCGGCCCGCCGGCCCGCCCCCACGCAGTTGCATGAAGGTTTTGTTGCGGGACAAACCTCCCTCCCCGTGCTCTCCTATGCTGCTGTCCGCCCCGCGGTTTCCAGCCGCCCCGCGGGGCGTCCGGACCGCAGTTCAGACCGCGGAAGGAGACCGGCCGCCATGGTCACCGCCCCCGAATCGAGACACACCCGCACCACCGTCCGCCACACCGAACGGGACGCCCTCAGGCAGCTCGTCCGGTCGGCCGCGATCGGCCGCGACACCGTCGTGGAGCTCACCGGCGACCCCGGCTCGGGCAAGACGGCCCTGCTCGCCGCCCTCGCCGCGGACGCCCGGCGCGAAGGCCTCGTGACCCTGCGCGGCCTCTGCGTCGCGAACGCCGGGGAACCGACGTCCTTCGGACCGTTCACGGAGGCCCTCGGCGGCCTGGACTCCCCGGGCGCGCTCGGCGCCGACGGCCCCCCGCCGGCCATCACCCGCCTGCTGCACCGGCTCGCCCGGCCGCCCCGGGACCCCGACGCCCCCGTCCCGGCCGGCGACGGACCCACCTCCGACTGCCGGTACTACGCCGAACTGCGCGGCCTGCTCGCCGACTGCGTGGCCGCCGCGCCGCGCGGACTCCTGCTGGTCCTCGACGACTTCCACTGGGCCGACCCCTGCTCCGTACGCCTCCTGGAGACCCTCATCCGCAGGCCCGTGGGCGGCGGGCTCGTCACCGTCGTCGCCCACCGCCCGCGCCAGGCCTCCGTCGGACTGCGCCTCGCGGTCCGGCACGGCGTGGAACTCGGCACCGTCGACGAGGTCGGCCTCGGCCCCCTCACCCCCGCCCAGAGCGCCGAACTCCTGGGCGCCGCGCCCGACACGCCGCGACTGCGCCGGCTCCACACCCGCAGCGGCGGCAACCCGCTCCGCCTCATCGCCCTCGCCGCCGCCGACGGCGGACCCGACGACCCCGTCCACCTCGACGTCCGCCGGGACCTGGAGACCCGGCTGCTCGCCGAATGCGCCCCCCTGACCGAGGAGGAACGCCTCGTCGCGCACGCCGCGGCCGTCCTCGGCGAGGCCTTCGACGTCGAATCGATCGCCGCCGTCACCCGGTCGCCCCACACCGGCGTCTGCCGTGCCCTCGGCACCCTCGAAGCCCGCGACCTCGTCCGCACCGCCCGCCGCCCCGGCACCCTGGCCTTCCGCGACACCCTGCTGCGGGACTTCCTGTACGCCGAGGCCGACGCCTGCTGGCGGGTGGCCGCGCACCGCCGCGCCCTCGCCCACCTCACCCTCCGCGGCGCCCCGCCGGTGGACCTCGCCCCGCACGTCGTGCGCTCCGGCGCCCTCGCCACCCCCGAGGACCGGACCGTCCTCGTCGCCGCCGCCAAGGACGCCCTGCCCGCCGGACGCGCGGCCCGCGCGGCCCGGTGGACGACCTTCGCCCTGCGCCTCCAGCGGGCCGCGCCGCACGGATCCGGGCCCGACCTCGTCGGACGCGACGTGTGGCTGCCCGTCGTCCGCGCCCTGGCGGCCGGGGGCGACGTCACCCGGCTGCGCTGCGTGGCCCGCGAGATCCTCGCGGCGTTCGCCGACCGGCCCGCCGCCGACCGGGTGCCCGCCGCCGTCCCGCTCGCCCTCGCCCAGGCCGCCGCGGGCCTGGTCGAGGAGGCGCAGGCCCTGCTCACCCCGCTGCTCTCGGCCCGCCACGCGAACCCGGAGCAGGAGGCCGCGCTGCACGTCCAGTCCCAGCTCCTGTGGGTGCTCGCCGGACAGCTCCCGCCCCGCGCGGACGTGGAGGCGCTGACCCGGCACATGGGGGAGGCCACCCCGCTCACCGCCGGCGGCGCGCTGGCCCTCCAGGGACTGAGCACCGTCTTCGCCGGGGACCTGAACGCCGCCGAGAGCGCCCTGGACGCCAGCGCCCAACTCCTCGACGGCCTCGAACCGGGGACCCACGACGCCCCCGACGCCTTCGCCGGCTACCTCCTCGTCCTCGCCTGCGGCGAGTCCGCGATGGGCTGGTACGGCCCCGCGCAGGCCCACGTGGAGCGGGCACTCGCCGCCGCCCGGCTGCGCGGCGACGTCCCCCTGCTGCCCGCGCTGCTCAACGTCCTCGCCTACGTCACCTACCAGACGGGACGGATGGCCGAGGCGCTGGAGACCGCGCAGGAGGCCCGCGCCGTCGCCCTCGCCGCCGGCCGCCCCCACCTCGTGACGCTCGCCGACGCCGTCACGACCGCCGCCTGGGCCTGGCTCGGGGACACCGGACCCCTCCGGTCGCGCCGCACCCCGCCGGACGCGCCGGGCGGCGACCTGCCCCGGACCTCCGTCGTCGCCCTGCTGCACGCCGAGGCGGCGCTCGCGGCCGGCGACGGCGCGGGCGCGCTGGCGCTGCTGTTCCCGGCCGACACCCGGCGGATGCCCGAGCCGCCCGCCATCCTCGCGCCGCGCGTCTACGAACTCCTCGCGGCGGCCTGCGCGGCCACCGGCGCCGAGGCCGGCGAGTGGGCGCACCGCGCCGAGTCCGTCGCGGCCGTGGTCAACGTGGCCGAACAGCGCGGCCACGCCCTGCTGGCCCGGGGCCACGACCTGCGGGCGCGCTCGCTCCCGGAGCAGGCCGCGCGCTGCTACGACGAGGCGTACGGACTGCTCGGCGAGACGGCGGCGGGGATGCGCGCCCGCGACCTCGCCCGCGCCGCCGCCGTGGCGGCCTGCGCCCGTACGGGCCCGGACGGCGACGCGCTGGCCGACCTCACCCTGCGGGAGCGGCAGGTCGCGGAGCTCGCGGGCGAGGGCCTGAAGACCCGGGACATCGCCGCCCGGCTCCTCGTGAGCCCCCGCACGGTCGACGTCCACCTCACCCGGATCTACAGCAAGCTCGGCGTCCACACCCGTGCCGCACTGGTCCGGTTGATGGCACGCGCGGCCTGAGCGCGGCCCGAGCGCGCCCTCAGCTCGCCGTCGGCAGGTCGAGCACCCGGTCGGAGGTGAGGATCGCCTGGTGCAGCCGGCGCAGCGAGCGGTGCGGTTCGAGCCCCAGCTCGGCCCGCAGCACCCGCTGCGCCGAGCGGTAGACCTGCAGTGCCTCGGCCTGCCGCTCCGAGCGGTACAGCACCAGCATCAACTGCCGGTAGAACGACTCCCGCAGCGGATGCTGCGCGGTCAGCGTGCTCAGCAGCCCGATCACCTCGCGGTGCCGGCCGAGCGCCGTGCGCGCCTCGACCGACAGCTCCAGGCTCTGCAGCCGCTCCTCCTCCGCCCAGGTCGCGAACGAGGTGAGGACCGGCCCCTCCGCGATCCCGTCGAGCACCGGGCCCCGGAACAGCCCCAGGACCCGTTCGAAGCACTCCAGCGCCTCCTCGTGCCGTCCGGCCGCCCGCAGCTCGCGGCCGAGCCGCATGGCCGACTTGAACTCCTCGACGTCCCAGCCGGCCCCGTCCAGCCGCAGTTCGTACCCGAGCGGCCGGGTGACGATGGCCCGGCCCTCCGGAGCCCCCGAAACCGCCAGGAACTTGCGCAGCTGGGATATGTACACGTGGACCGCGGCCGAGGCCCTGCGCGGCGGTCTGTCCCCCCACAGCTCCGTGACGAGCTGTTCCTTGGTGATGACCCGGCCGCTCCCGATCAGCAGGGTGGCCAGCGTCGTCTCCACCTTCGGGGCGGACAGCGAATGGCTCCGCCCGGCGTGGCGAACGCGGAGGGGCCCAAGGAGTTCGTAGCGCATCGAGTCCTCGTCCAGTAGGGGAACAGGCGTGTGGGTGAAGAGCGGTGATTCACTGTCACCTCCGCACCGGGGTCCACGCATCGGGGAAAGTACGTACGTACCGCGCGAACCCTGACCCACCGCCCGCGCGGCCGCCGATCCGCCGCCCGCGCGCCCCCTGTTCCGCCGTCCGCGCGCCCCCCGATCCGCCGCCCGCCCGGCCGCCGACCGGCCCCGCGGCCTCCGCCTTTGGCCCCGCTTTGGCGCCCCACCCGACAGTGCGGGGATGCCACCGTTCGCCCTGCGCTGCCTGAGGGGCCTGTGGGAGTCCCTCATCTCCTTCGGCCACCTCTGGGTCCACGTCCCGGACCCCCCACCCTCCACCGGCCCGCCCCCCGGCCACCCGGAACGCCTGTGCCCCCACCTCCCGCCGACTCCCGGGGAACGAGCCCTGTGGGACGACCTCACGGGAGGGTCCCGGCACGACACCCCCTAGGGGGTGTCGTCCCCGGAGCGGGGACGCAGCAGATAGGTGTCCATGATCCAGCCGTGCTGCTCCCTGGCCTCCGTCCGCGCGCGGTGGATCTCGTCGGCGACCTCGGACAGCGGGCCCGAGATCAGGATCTCGTCCGGGGTGCCGATGTAGGCGCCCCAGTAGATCCACGTGGAGTCGCCGGAGAGGTGCCGGAAGGACTCGTGGGCGTCGAGCATGACGACGATGTCGCCGTCCTCGTTGCCGGCGGTCTCGGTGAGCCGCCGTCCGGGGGTGATGCGGACCGGTCGGCCGACCCGGTTCAGGCCGATGCGGTGACGTGCGGCGAGGGCGGAGACGCTGCTGATCCCCGGGACCACCTCGTACGCGAACGTCACGTTCCCCCGGGCCGTGATGTCCTCCAGGATCGCCAGCGTGCTGTCGTACAGGGACGGGTCGCCCCACACCAGGAACGCCCCGCGCTGCCCGGGGGCCAACTCGTCGCGGATCAGCCGCTCGCAGACGTCGGCGCGCCGCCTGCGCCAGTCGTGGACGGCCTCCGCGTACGGGGCGGACCCGTTCAGGGAGCGGTCGCGCCACGGGTCCTCCGCCTCGACGACCCGGTAGGGCCCGGTGACGTGCTCGTCGAGCATGTCCCGCCGGAGCCGGACGAGGGAGGACTTCTCCTGCCCCTTGTCGAGGAGGAAGAACACGTCGGTCCCGCGCATGGCCCTCACCGCCGCGAGGGTCAGCTGTCCGGGATCCCCGGATCCGATGCCGATGACCGTGATGTGCCTGGTCGTGTCGCTCAACGCCGTGCTGCTCCTTGAATCGGGTACGTCGTGGATCGGATGGACCGGCCGGGCGCGGAGGCTTCGCGGGTCAGCCCAGTGGGAAGGCCTCGGCCTCCGTCACCGGCGGCCCGGCCCGGACGCCGTGCAGGACGTGCGCCAGGACCTCCGCCCCGCGCACCACGCGGGGACCGGGCCGGTTGAAGTGGGCGGGTCCGTCGAGCACCCAGACCGCTCCGGCGCGGACGGCCGGCAGATCCTCCCAGCCGGGGAGGGAGGTGAGCAGTTCCCGCTCCCGGAGGGTCCGCCCGGGCGGGAAGCCGCACGGCAGGACCAGCAGGACGTCGGGGCGGGCGGCGCGGACGGCCTCCCAGGCCATCGGGCCGGTGTGCTCGCCCGGCGCCGCGAGGAGCGGCTCGCCCCCGGCGGCGTCGATCTGCTCGGGGACCCAGTGCCCGGCGGGCCACAGCGGGTCGAGCCATTCGACGGCCACGACCCGGGGCCGGGTCCGCCCCGCCGTGAGGCGCCGTACCACCGCCAGCCGGTCGAGCAGGTTCGCCCGCCGCCGCTCGGCCCGCTCCCGTACGCCGAGCAGCTCGCCCACCGTGACCAGGCAGTCCAGCACGTCGTCGAGGGTGCGGGGCTCCAGGCTGAGGACCCGGGGCCCGCCGTCGAGGACGCGCACCGCGCGGGAGACGGCCTCGTACGAGACCGCGCACACGTCGCACAGGTCCTGGGTGAGCACGACCTCGGGCGCGAGGGCGCCGAGCGCTTCGGCGTCCAGGGTGTAGAGCGAGGAGCCGCCGTGCGCGGCGCCGCCGACCGCGGCGGAGATCTCACGGCTGGTCAGGTCGTCCGAGGAGAACTCGGCGGAGGTCACCACCGGCACCCCGGCCACGTCCTCCGGTGGCCAGTCGCACTCGTGGGTCCTTCCCACCAGGTCGGCGGCCAGACCGAGTTCGGCCACGATGTCGGTCGCTGCGGGCAGCAGGGAGACGATGCGCATGGTTCGAGCCTAGGGTCTGCCCGGCACGGACGAGGCACTCCGGAGGGCGCCTCGTCCGCCGGACCCGGTGTCCGTTACGGGCGGACGGGGGCGACGCGCGGCGCCGGGTTGGTCGAGGAGGTCTTGTTCAGCGAGAACGACCAGCCCTCGAAGCTGCCCTGCGCGGGCTTGCGGCCCGAGGCGCCGGACTGGCTGTAGCCCCAGGTGCCGCCGTTGGGCGCGTGCCAGTACGACCAGTAGGCGGAGGCCGGGGGAGTGTTCACGCAGGCCTCGGTGGCGGCGGTGGGCTTGCCCTCGATCCGGCAGACGAACGCCTCGCCCCAGCGCTGGGTGCCGGCGATCTCGAAGCCCGCGTTCTTCAGGGCGGCGAGACCGGTGGCCTGGTCGCCGGGGGCGCAGCGGACGACCGTGCCGCCGCCGAGCTCCTGGAAGTCGACGACCACGGTGACGCCGGTGGCGGTCGGGCAGGGTCCGGCCGTCCCCTTGCCGTTCAGGGCGGTGGCCTCGGGCGCGGCGGCCAGGCCCAGGCCCGTCAGGCCCAGGACCAGCGCGAGGGACAGCACGGCGGCGCGCGCCGCGTTCAGCACGTGTCCGCAGGTCGATCGTGTCATGGGTGTTCTTCCTTCTGGTGCGGGGCTGCTCGACGGTCGACGCAGCCGAGGGGAATCACGCGCGCGTGAGCGGCGCGGAACGGGGTCGCGCGGGGAAGGGCGCGGCGGCCGTCAGGCCGACGTCCGCTTGCGGCGCCCGGCGGCGCGCACCACGGCGAAGCCCGCCGCGGCCAGCGCGGCCGCGGTGCCGCCGAGGAGTACGGCCCTGCTGCCGGTCGCGGCCAGGATCCCGCCGCCACCGCCCTGGGGAGCGACGTCGTGCGCGGCCGCGCCGGCCGCGTACGTGGGGGCGGGCGAGGGCGGAGCGCCGCTCGGGTCGTCGCCGGTCACGATCGGCGGGATGCCGCCCGGGCCTGTGCCGGACGTGCCCGAGGGCGTACCGCTGGGCGTACCCGACGGTGCGTCACTCGACGTGCCGGAAGGGGTGCCCGAAGGGGTGCCACTCGGCGTGCCCGAAGGGGTGCCGCTCGCTGTACCCGACGGCGTACCGCTCGGTGTACCCGAAGGGGTGCCGCTGGGCGTGCCCGACGGCGTACCGCTCGGATCGTCGGTCGGCGTACCGGTCGGCGTACCGGTCGGGTCGCCGGTCGGATCCGGCCCCGGCCCCGGTTCCGCGAGGCCGATCTTCGCGAGCGGGACCTGCGCCAGCGCGAGCACCGCCTGCGCCGTGGAGCGGCGCCACTGGTCGCGCTGGAACTCGCCGATGCCGTCGGCCCGCGCCCCGGCCAGCGCGTCGTCGTCGTAGGCGAGGGCGCCGGCCTCCGCCGAGGCGGCACCCCCGTCGGCGGCGGTGATCCGGCGGGCCTCGATCCAGTCGGCCGCCTTGTCGGCCTCCGCCTGGTGACCCGTCGCCGCCAGCGCCTGGCCGCCGAGGCCCGTGCTGTTGGCGTTGGGGAAGGAGGTCGGCCCCGAACCGGTCAGGGAACCGTCCTCGTGCTGCACCTCCGCCAGCCAGTCGCCGCCCTTCTTCGCCGCCTCCGCGGCGCCCGGGGCGCCGTCCTCGGCGGCGGCGAGCAGCGCCTGCACGGCCATGGAGGTGGAGTCCGGGTCGAGCACCGCGGCGTCGCCCTCGGCGTCGCAGTCGCCGGTGACCTCGACGCCGTCGCCGCCGAAGCCGTGGGGGTAGAGGCGGAACCCGCCGGCCGCGCACTGCTGGTCGATCAGGAAGTCGACGGCGCTCTGCGGCACGTCACCGCTGCGCGCGAGGCCGAGCACCGCCAGGGACTGGCCGAAGGTGTTGCTGCTGTCGCCGCCCTCGACGACCTTGTCCTTCAGCCGGCCCTCCTCCAGCCCTTTCTCCGGGCCGGCGAGGAGGTCGAGCGTCTCCCGGCGCAGGTCGTACGCGCCGAACGCGCTCGGGTCCTCCCCGGAGATCACGGCCGCGTACAGGAGCTTGGCGGTGGCGCCGGAGATCCGCTGGCCGGGCTCTCCCCAGGTGTCGTAGCTGTTGTAGTCGCGGACGTGCGCCTTGAGCGTGTCGACGACCTCGTCCGCCGCCGCCTCGTCGACGCCCGTCGCCTCGAGGGCGATGAGGGTGTCGACGGTCAGCCCCCAGTCGTACATGCCGGGGGAGAAGCCGGGTATCGCGCCGCCGTCGAGTTCGCCCGCCTGCCAGCGGGCGGCGGCCGCGGCCGCGTCCTCCCTCGGAGCGGCGGCGGCGCCGGGGCTGAGGGCGATCGCGCCGACGGCGAAGAACGAGCCGCAGACGCCGAGCACGGCAGCGAGCTTGACCGGTGGTCTGACGCCGACCATGGCACAGATCCCTTCGACAAGGGGTCGGCAACAGCCTCCCGGGCCTTGTCGCAGGAAGGGGCCGCGCGCGGTCGTGGACGATCGCGTCGGATTCCAGAGGCAGTTACCGGGCTCCGCGCTGCAGACCATGACAGTGAGAAGCAGTTCACCCACGCCATGGGCATTCCGACTCGCGGCAAGTGGTGCTCCGCCGCTCACGGTTGCAGGTCAGCGCCGGATTCGCACCGGCTTCCCCCATCGCGTGGGCATTGAGTTGTCGTCCGCTCACGAGCGGAACGGCCGCATCCTATGTACGGACACACGAAACTCGCCAGCCGTGCCCGGTGCGTTTCACGCCACATCCGCCCCTTACCCCCGCCGCCCCCGTTCGACGGCGGTACGTCAGCCGGCCAGGTCCGCGGCGAGGTCGTCGCGCCAGCGCGCGGACAGCCGCCGGTTCAGGACCGTGGCCGCCGCGTCCGGCAGGGGCAGCAGCAGGAACTCGCGCAGTGCCCCGGCCGCCGAGTCCCGTACGGCCCACGCGGCGAGGTCGGCCCCGGTGACGGGCGCCGGGTCCGCTCCGCGCCGGGCCGCGTCCAGCAGCCCCCGTGCGGCCCGGGTCTCCGCCGCGAGGGTCCTCATCCGCAGGTCGAGGGCCCCGTCGGCCGGGAGGTCCACCGGCTCGTTCCGGAGGATCCGCTCCAGCGCCCGCGCGATCTCCGGGTGGGCGTCGGCGCCGGTCTCGGACGCCAGCCGGGCGAGCTGGGCCGCCATCGCGGAGCGCAACCGCTCCGGGGGCGTCCGGTCGACGAGCCCGGCGAGGTCGACGTCACGCACCGAGGAGACCGGGTGCCGCTCCGGCGGGAGGTCGTCGAGGACCGGCAGCAGCAGCGCGCTCGCCAGCGGCTCGTCGCCGTCCGCCGCCGGATCCCAGACGATGCCGTACTCCGCCACCGGGCCGGCCAGCAGCCGGGCGTACGCGGCCGTGGAGCCGGGCCAGGGGTCGACGCCGATCCTCTGCCACTGCTGCCCGCCGGGTCCGAGCAGCGGCTGCCCGTCGGGTCCGGTCACGTAGTCCTCGCGGGGCGATTCGACCCGGTGGGCCGCCCCGGACCGTTCCTCACCGTCCTCCACAACGGTGAGGAGCACCTCGCACGCCTGCTTCGTCAGCCGTACGACCCGGGTCCCCCGGGACAACCGGCGCAGCACCTCCGGGCGGCCGAACTGGGGGTCGCCGCCCTCCTGGGTGGCGTACGACCATCCGTCACCGCACCGGCCGGCCCGGACCATCGGGCGGCACGCCGCCCAGGGCGAGGCGGCGGACAGCCGCGCCTGCTCCCGGCCGCGCGGTCCGGTGGTCGCGCGCACCGCGCCCAGCCTGTCCAGCAGCTCCTCGGGCGAGACGCCCGCCACGAACACGACGTCCGGCTGCACGGGGGGCGGGTCGGCGGGGGTCCCGAAGGTGAGGACGAGCGACGATCCGCCGGGCCCCGGGACCGGCGCGACCGGCTCGGCCGGGGGCGGGAGCAGCGGCTCGGCGGTCCCGGCGGCGAGAGCGAGGGGGGAGAGCGGATCGGGGACGACCGACCTGTCGTCCTCCCAGATCAGCCGGCCCTCGAAGGCGAGCGGAACGCGTCCGTTGAAAGGCGTGCCGTTCTCCAGGGCCGTGGCGAAGTCGGCGAGGACGTGCCGCAGTCCCGGCCACTCGGTGAAGGACGGGGAGCTCTCGTCGAAGTACCGGCCGATGCGCCCGTGGTGCGGCCCGGGACGGGTGACCGCGAAGAGCCCGTCGGAGGACTGCCCGCCGATGCCCAGGGTGATCAGCAGCCGCTCGTGCGGCCAGTAGGCGTACTGGTCGCGTTCCTCCTCGTCGAGGTCCGTCTCCTCCTCGGCGACCTCCTCGCCGACGTTCCGCAGGAACTCGGTACTGGCGACGATGTCCTCGACCCCGGACAGCGGTCCGTAGTAGCCCAGCGTCGGCGTTCCGTCCTGGAGCATGACCCCGTCGTGACGCAGCAGCGACTCCCTCAGGTCGGGCGGGAACGCCAGGCCGAGCCGGAGTTCGGCCGCCGCGACGTCCTCCGGGCGGGCCGGCGGCCGGAGCAGTCCGTGGCTGACGGGAGCGTGCCGCGCGAGCCAGGCCTCGATGCGGGTCCATGACTGGACGACGGTGAGCGTGATCATGACGGCACCCTAGGCGCGGGCACTGACAGTGGCGCCCCCTGCCGGAACGGCCGTTCCGGCAGGGGGCGCTTCGTTCCGGCAGCCGCCGGGGGCCGCCCTAGGGCGCCCAGGGGCGGAGCGCGTCCTTCATCGCGTCCGTCATCGCGAACTGCAGCAGCGGACCGTAGGTGATCCGGCCGACACCGAGGCGGCGGAAGCGCGCGAGGTCGTGCTTGACGGGGTGGGCCGTGGAGTTCACGGGGACGGTGACGGCGCCGATCACCGCCGTGAGCAGGTCGTCGTCGTCCTGGATGCCCACCGGGTAGACGCTGTCGGCACCGGCCCGCTCCAGGGCCCGCAGCCGCTCGATCGCCTCGTCGAGGACACCGGAGGCGTCCTCCGCGTGCAGGAAGAGGTCGGTGCGTCCGTTGACCCAGACCGGGACCCCCGCGTCGTCGGCCGCCGCGCGCAGACCGGCGATGTAGTTCGCGTGCTCCTCCGTGCCGCGCACGCGTCCGCCGTCCGAGTGGACGGTGTCCTCGACGTTGAGGCCGACGCCGCCGGCCTCGACGAGTCCGGCGATGAGGTCCGCGGGCTTCTGCCCGTACCCGGCCTCCAGGTCCACGGACACGGGGACGTCGACCGCCGCGATGATCGGCCCGACGGCGGCGAGCACCTCTTCGAAGGTCTGCCCCTCGTGGTCGTCGGCGCCCCGGGAGTCGGCGAGCGGATGGCTGCCGACCGTCAGCGCGGGGAACCCGGCGTCGACCGCCGTCCGCGCGGACCAGACGTCCCAGACGGTCGGCAGTACGAGCGGCTGGTGATCGGCGTGCAGCTGCTTGAGGCGCTGAGCGCGCTCGACAGTGGTACGAAAGTCCATGCCGGTGACGCTACCCCCGAATCGCCACGGGCAACGTGCCGACGGGGCCGCCGTCCTCCCGGTCCGCCGACGGGCGCGCACGCCACCGCGGCCGTCGGACTCACGGGCCCCGGTGGCCGCCCCGGGCGACGCGGCCGATCATGACGCCGACGACGCTGTCCGCCGGTACGGGGCCCCACACGCGGGAGTCGGTGCTCAGGGCCGGGTTGTCGCCGAGCACCACGAAGTGGCCGTCGGGGACGGTTCCCCGGCCGCCCGCCCGGGACGGTACGGGCGCCCCCGGAGCGGCGGCGATCCGCTTGACCAGGAGGTCGTCGCGGCCTGCGGCGGGGATGCGGTCGGAGCGGAGGACCACGATGTGACGGTCCCGCAGCCCCCGGGCCGGGCGCCGCAGGACGAGGATGCGGTCGCCGGGAGCGAGTGCCGGGGTCATGCTGCCTCCGCGCACGGTGACGACGAGGAGGGCGCGCCGGGCCGCCGCGAGCAGGCCGGCGGCGAGCCCGAGGACCGCGAGGACCGGGAGCGCGGCGGCGGTGAGGTCGGACATCGGCCGGGGTTCCTTCCTGCTGTGTGCCCGCGGAGGCGGGGCTGTCGGTCGGGTTCAGCGCACGGTGGCGTCGGGTTCGGCGGCCCGCAGCGGGTCCCCGCCCGTCCGGAGCTCCGTCCCGTCGACGACTGCGGCGCGGTCGGAAGCCTCCGTTCCGTCGGCGGCGGAGGTGCGGGCAGGGACCTCCGTCCCGTCGGCGGTGGAGGCGCGGGCAGGGGCCTCCTCTCCGTCGGCGACACAGGCGCGGGCAGGGGATTCCTCCCCCTCGGGCCGTTGCCGGTATCCCTCCGCCTGGAGCAGGAACAACCGCGCGTACCGGCCGTTCGCGGCGAGGAGTTCGCCGTGGGTGCCGCTCTCGGTGATCCGCCCGCCGTCGAGGACGACGATGCGGTCCGCGTCGCGCACGGTGCTGAGCCGGTGGGAGATGACGAGGACCGTCGCGTCCGCGCGCAGTCTCCGCAGGCTGTCGTGGATCTCCTGCTCGGCGGCGGCGTCCAGGCCCGAGCTGGGCTCGTCCAGGATCATCACGTCGGCCTCCCGGCGCATGAAGGCCCGGGCCACCGCGACCCGTTGCCACTCGCCGCCGGAGAGGAGTTCGCCCTCGGCGGCGCCCGCGGCCCCGGAGGCGGCGAAGATGCGGCTGAGCAGGGTGTCGTACCCCTGACCGAGCCGGGACAGCCGGTCGTGGACGCCCGCGTCGCCCGCCGCCCGCGCGACCAGGTCCGCCCTGTCCAGGCTGCCGACCCGGCCGAGCCCGATGTTCTCCCCGGCCGTGAGGTCGTACCGTCCGTAGTCCTGGAAGACCGCCGCCATCCGGTCCCGCAGCGCCGCCGGGTCGAACTCCCGGATGTCGACGCCGTTCCACAGGATCCGGCCGCGCGTCGGGTCGTACAGCCGGCACAGCAGCTTGACCAGGGTGCTCTTGCCGGTTCCGTTGACTCCGACGAGCGCGGTGACCTCGCCGGCGCCGAGGGTGAGGTCGACTCCCCGGAGGATCCACGGGGACCGGGGGGTGTAGCGGAACCACACGTCGCGCAGCTCGATCCGGCCGTGCGGCCCGGGGACGGCGCGCGGCGCGTCCGGCAGGGCGAGGTCCACGGGCACGTCGCGCAGGGTGCGGAAGTACGTGAAGGTCAGGGACGCCTGGAAGGCCGTGGCGGCGGTACCGGCGAGCTGGGTGACGCCGCGCTGGATGCCGGCGGTGGCGGCGATGAACACCGACACGTCACCGATGGTGAGTTCGCCCTGCCGGGCGGCGCGCACGGCCCACAGGAGTCCGATGCCGAAGATCGCGACGCCGAGGACCAGATCGGGCGTGCGCTGCCGGAGGTTGCGCAGGTCGGTGGCGCGTTCCGCGCGGACGACGGTGCGCAGTTCGGCGGCGGCCCGGTCCGTGAAGAAGCGCTGCAGACCGTAGAGGCGTATCTCCTTCACCGTGTCCGTGTCGGTGAGCAGACTGCCGTAGAACATCTCGCGGCGGCTGTTGTGCATGGTGTCGCGCAGCACCTCCGCCCGCCGTCGTCCGGCGGCCAGCTGCGTCCGCAGGGCGGGCAGGGCGAGGAGCAGGGCGGCGGCCCCGAGCACGGGGTTGACGACGGTCACGGTGACGAGGAAGCCCGCCAGCATCACGGCCGCCTGCACGCTGCTGACCAGCGAGCCGACCAGCAGGTCGGGGGCGCTGCCGGCCGCCTGCTGGGCGAGCCGGAGCCGGTCCTGGAAGGCGGGGTCCTCGAAGTGCCGCATTCCGGGGAGCCGGTTGACGCCCTCGAACAGCTCGTCCTGGACCTGTACGCGCAGCGCCCTCGTGCTCTGGCCCCGGAGGTACTCGCCGAGCGGCGCCGTCAGCGAGATGCCGAGCGTGGCCGCGACGAGCAGCAGGGCCAGGGACAGCAGCGGGGCGGAGCCGGGCCGGGTGAGCCCGTCCAGGAGGCCGCTCACCAGCAGGGCCGACGCGGTGGGCAGCAGTCCACCGGCGATGCCGACGGCCGTGTACGCGGTGACGGAGCCCGGGCTCGACCGCCAGGCCAGCGCGCAGGCGGCGACCGCCGAGCGCAGCGCCTCGCGGTACTGGCCCGGCTCTCTCGTACGCGGGGCGGAGATCACCGTGTCCCTCAGACGGTCTGCGGCGCGGAGTCCGCGAACAGTTCGGTGGACGAGTCCCGGTTGGCGACGCGCCCGTCGGCGCCGACCTCGATGTAGCTGGGCCAGCGGACGATCCCGAAGGCCTCGGAGGTCAGGCTGATGTCGGGCAGCAGCGTGGGGTCGTTCTCGGCGTCGGACTCGACGACGACCCGGGCCACGGGGGAGAGCAGCTTCACCAGGTCCTCGGCCACCGGGCCGGAGCCGGTGATCACGGCCACGGCGCCGGTGCGCCCGCCGGGGAGGGAGGCGGCGACGCGGGCGAAGCCGGGCGCCTGCTCGCGGCAGGGACGGCAGGTGGTGGAGAAGAAGCCGACGGCGGTGGCGCCGGTCAGGTCCGCGGCGGTCAGCGTGCCGTCCTCGCGGGTCGTCACCCGGAACTCGGGGACGGGGGAGCCGTCGGCGAGGCGGTTCTCGGGGACGGTCACCGCCGCCTCGCCGCCGTGACCGTGTCCGGCGTGCTCGCCTCCGGTGAGGCGGCGGGCGAGGGCGAGGAGCAGGAAGAGGTTGAGTACGCCGATCACGGCGTTGATGCAGAGGACGACGGTGGCTGCGGCGGACAAGGGGGCCTCACTTCGGTGCGCTGCGTGGTGACGGGCAGGCCGGCCGGCGGCCTGCCGGAGGGCGGTGACCGGGGTGGTGGTGACGGCCGTTCAGGAGGGGCGGGCGAACAGGCCGACCAGGGTGTCGGTGGAGATCAGCAGGGCGCTGGTGACGACGGCGGCCAGCGCGGCGGCGAGCGCGGCCGGCAGCTCCGGGGGCAGGGCGGTGCCGGAGCCCCCGGCCGCCGCGACGGCCCCGAGGCCGGCGATCGTCAACAGCGCGGCGTTGCGGACGACATGGGCGGCGCCGACCGGCGTGCGCGACTGCCCGAAGCAGGCGCAGGACGCGTCGGAGCCGCGACGGATCAGGACGACCAGGACCGCGGTGAAGGCGGCGAGGAGCAGCGCGGCGGCGGCGAACGCGGCCGCGCCGAGCCGTCCGGGCAGCCAGACGAGGAGGATCAGGGCCGTCTCGGCGGCGAGCACGAGGCCGGCGACCGGTCCGGCCAGCCGGTCCGGCACGACGTCCATGTCCCGCACGGCCCGGCGGAAGTCGCCGGGGGCGCGGAGCTTGCCGATCGCCGAGGCCGCAAGGGTCACGGCCAGCGCGCATCGAGCGCCGAAGAGCAGGTATTCCATGTCCCTCGTCCCTCGTTCTTCGATCACTCGTCCGGTGTCGCGGAGGGCCCGCGGCGCGGACGCCGGTAAGCGGTGGGCGGTGGCCCGGGGCCCCGCCGACGGCCGGAGCGGTCGGCGGGGGTCGTACGGTGGGCTACCGGTGGACCACCGGGTCAGCAGCCGCCGTAGATGACGGTGACGGTGCAGGTCGGCGCGGCCGCACAGTTCCAGGAGCAGCAGAACCGGTGGTACAGGTTCTCGCCGGAGCACCAGCTGGAGCTGCCCGCCGGGCAGGCGCACGCCGCGGCGGCGGTCTCCTGCGGCAGGACACGGGAGAGGGCGCGACCCGCCAGGTTGGACAGAGCCTTGACCATGAGATTCCTCCGGATGGGGGAGTGAGGACGACAGTGGGACCGGGAGCTCCCTTGATCGTTCGTGGAACAACGTAATGACGGGTTTTGGGAAACGTCTAGACCAACCGGGCCGAGGGGAGCGTCCGCCCCTCACCGGTTCGTCCGGGGCCCCGCAGGTCGTCTCCGCGCTCCCGCAGGTCGGGAAGGACGAGGATCAATATTGGTCTAGTCCATATGGTGGGACATGCGGAACGGTCCGTACCTCATATTGGCCGATAACTACCAGGAAACAATGGCCACTTCGTGTCGGTGGAGGGTGCGATCTGCCCACAATGCGGCAGCGCCGCCCGGGAGCGACCCGGCCGACAGGGCACCCCCTAGGGTGATCGGCATGACGAGTGCGGCCGGAGAGCTTGTGGGTGGGCGTTACCGACTGGTCGAGGCGATCGGTCGCGGCGGAATGGGCCGGGTCTGGCGCGCCCACGACGATCGCCTCGACCGTGAAGTGGCGGTCAAGGAAGTACTGGTGCCGGACGACGCGGCACCGGACCTGCGGGCCGAGCTGATCGCGCGGACCGAGCGGGAGGCGCGGGCGGCGGCCCGGCTCCGGCACCCGGGTGTGGTGGCCGTGCACGACGTCGTCCACCACCGCGGCGTTCCGTGGATCGTCATGGAGTTCGTCGCCGGCCCCTCGCTCGGGGAACTCGTCCGGACCCGGGGGCGCCTCGACCGGGAGCGCGTCGCGGAACTCGGCGTCGCGATCGCGGACGCCCTCGCGTACGCCCACGCCGCCGGGGTGGTCCATCGTGACCTCAAACCCGACAACGTCCTCCTCGCCGGGGACCGGCCGGTCATCGCCGACTTCGGGATCGCCCGGATCCTCGACGCCGCACAGCACCTGACGGCGACCCACACCGTCATCGGCACGCCGCAGTTCATGCCTCCGGAGCAGTTGGAAGGCCGCCGCGTCGAGGCCCCGGCGGACCTGTGGGCGCTCGGCGCCACGCTGTACGCGGCCGTCGAAGGGCGGCCGCCCTTCGACGGGCCGACGCTGACCGCCGTCATCACGGCCGTACTGACCCGACCCGTCCCGGCGTCCCCGCACGCCGGGCCGCTGGCGGAACTGCTCGGCGAACTCCTGGCCAAGGACCCGGCGGCACGCCCCGACGCCCGGACCGCCGCACGGAGGCTGCGGGCCCTCGGGGGCGCGGCCGGAGGGCCCGCGACGCCCGCGCGTACGCCGACGGTGGTCGCGGACGCCGTTCCCGTACGCGCCTCCGCGCCTCCCTTCGTACCCGCACCCGCCTCCGCACCCGGATCTGTGCCCGCCTCCGCGCCTGCACCCGGTGCTGGCGCCGGTGCCGCGTACGGGTTCGCCGACCTGCCCACGGCGTCCGCCGTTCCCGGCGCGCTCGCGGACACTTCGCGTCACACGGACCCGCCCGGCCCACGCCGTCGCGCCGTCCTCCTGGGCGGACTGGCCGCGCTCGCGGCGGTGGGGGGAGCGTCCGCGCTCGCCGTGAAGCGGTTCGGCGGGGACGAGACCGGGACGCCTCCGCCGTGGACCGCGCTGACCGGCGCCCGGAACCGGGTGCTGTCCCTGGACTTCGACCCCGGCGGCACCCTCCTCGCCGGGGGCTGCGAGGACGACACCGTACGGTTCTGGGACGTGAAGGCCCGCACCCTGGCCGCCACCCTCGTCATGCCCCCGGACCCCGCCCAAGACGACTACCCGATCGAGGTGCGCAGGGTCCTGTTCAGCCCGGACGGCAGGACCCTGGCCACCGGCACCGACGGCCCCATACCCCGTGTGCACCTCTGGGACGTGGCGACCCGAACCCTCACGCGCACCCTCGACCGTCGTGGTCCCATCTCGTACCCGATGGCGTTCAGCCCGGACGGCAGGATCCTCGCGACCGGCGGCGACGGCGACGTCCTGCTCTGGAACACCTCCGACGGCACGCTCGTCGGCACGGTGGGCCGTGACTGGGACGCGGTGGCGGCCCTCGCGTTCAGCCCCGACGGAAAGGTCCTCGCCATCGGCGGGGAGGAGGGGATGCTCCGGCTGTGGGAGCGGGGGGCGGCCTCGAAGCCCACCGAACTGAAGGTCGCGGAAGACGGCGTGTGGTCAGTGGCGTTCACGCCCGACGGAAACGCCGTCCTCAGCGGGGGCGACAGGCTGAGCCTGAGCGACCGGACCGACGCGACCACCACGCCGTTCGGCACGGTGAGGACCGACTGGCTGATGCCCGGTCCGGACGGCGACTCGATCGCCACCACCGGTTACGTCGACGGAAACCCGAAGCTGCTCCTGTGGTCCACCAAGGCCCGGGCCGTCACCGGAGAGGCGAAGATCTCCGAAGAGCGGCTCTCCGTGCCGGTCGCCCTCAGCCGCGACTGGAAAAGACTGGCCACGAGAGGCGACGACACCTCGGTACGGCTGTGGCCCTTCTCGCCCCACAACCCGCCCGGGTACGTCCACACGCCCACGCCCACGCCCACGTCGACGGGCTGACGCGGAAGTCCCAAGGCCCCTGATACGAGCCGAACATGGGGACGTCTGACGCACCGCACGTTTCAACTTCCGTAGGCTGGAGCGATTCTGGTGGAGCGTACGGGGGAGTGTGAACGTGGTGAGAAGTCATGGGGTGCGGCGGTCGGTGGCCGGAGGGCTGGCCCTCCTCGCGGGGCTGACGGCGGGTTGCACCTCGGAAGCGGAACCTCCGCGCAGCGACGGGACCGCACGGACCACCCCCGTGTCGGCACCCGTCGTCCCGTCCGCCGAGGCCGAGAAGGTCTTCGAGGAGTACGACCGCGTGAACGCGGCCGCCGACGCCTCCCTCGACGGCTCGGCCATCGGGAAGGTGCAGGCCGGAGTCCTCCTGAAGGAGTCGCTGGCCGCGTACGCCATCCACCGCAAGGCGGGGACCACGGACACGGCGACCCATTTCGCGCGGCCCCGGTTCCTGATCCCGGCCGTGGACCCGGACCGCCCGTACCCCCGCTCCTTCGCGGTCCTGAGCAAGCGGAAGGGGAACGAGGACGACCGGTCCTCCCTGCTCTTCTACTTCACGCGGGCCAAGGCCGGGGAACCCTGGAAGGCCACGGCGGAGACGTGGGCCCTGACGGAGCCCTTCGCGTCGCCCTCGGACGCGTCGTCGTCGCCCTCGAACGCGGCGCCGACGGCCTCCGCGAGCCAGGACGACAAGACCGTCCGCCTGCGGCCGAAGCAGCTTCCCGAGCTGGAGCGAGGACCGTCCGGCACCACGCCGTCGTCACCGACGGCGACGGCGACGGCGGACCGTGCCGTGTGCGACGGCTTCGCCGACCTCCTGAGCTTCTCCCCTCCGCACGGCAGGACGGAGGACGCCCGCTTCACACAGGGCGCGTTCACCAGCGATCTCGTCCGGCACCTCAACGGCTGGGCGAACAAGAACCTGGAACGCACGTGGTCCTACCGGACGACGGGAGAGGACCTCCCCGTGTTCCGCCTGGCGCACGGCGGCTCCCTGGTCGCCTGCACCTACGTCCGGGAGTACGACGTCTCGGGCACGGGGGCGACCGGCACGGTGCGGTTCAAGAAGGGCTCGGACACCGACGTCCTGCTCGGCGGTGGCGGCCGGGAATGGCGCAGCGTCAAGGAGACCGACAGCATGACGGCGCTGATCGAGGTTCCGGCACGGAAGTCCGCGCCCGCCACCGTCCTGGGATGCGACTGCTACGCCCCTCAGACGCTCGCGGCGACCGGAGTTCCGGCACCGTGACCGCACCTCACGAGACGAGGACGTGGTCCAGGAACGCCCGGGCGGCCGGAGCGCAGGTGTCGAGGGAGGGGACGGCCAGGGCGAGGTGCCTAGAGATCGGCGCGTCCAGGGAGCGGGTGACGACGTCGCCGAGGTCCGCGGGCAGGCCCAGGGTGGGCACGATGCTGACTCCCAGGCCCGTGTCCACCATCGCGATGATGGTCGACAGTTCGCCGGCCTCGTAGGCGACGTCGAGGGAGGCACCGGCCCGGCGCACGCCGTCCAGGATGACCGGCCGGCACCCGCCGGTCGTCAGGACGAACGGCTCGCGCGCCAGTTCCCGTACGGCGACCGTCTCCGTCGCGGCGAGCACGTGCCCGCGCGGCAGCAGCGCGACCATCCTGTCCGCCGTCAGCGGCACGGTGTGCATCCCGGGTTCCGGCAGGATCACCACGCCTATCTCCGCGGCCCCGTTCTCCAGCCAGGCGCGTATCTCCGGGCTGTAGCCCTCCAGCAGACGCACGCCGACCTGGGGGTAACGGTCACCGAACGTGCGCAGCCAGGGAGCGATCAGCGTCCCGGTGGCGCTCGGCAGGCTCGCGAGCCGCAGGGGCCCCGCCACCTGCCCGGCCGCGGCCGCCACGTCCGGGCGGATCAGATCGAAGTGCCGGATCGTCTCCCGGGCCCGGGAGACGGCCCGCTGCCCGGCCTCGGTGAGGGCGACGCCCTCGCGGCGCCGCACCAGCAGCGCCGCGCCCAGATCGGCCTCCAGCGCCGCGATCGACCGGCTGACGTGTGGCTGAGACATCCCGGTCCGCTCCGCCGCGGCGGTGAACCCCCCGTGCTCGGCGACGGCCAGCAGGACCCGCAAGTGCGACAGCCGCATCTTCCCCGCCTCTCCTGCGCTCCGGCCGCTCACCAGCAGCTATGCCGAAGGGCCCATGCCTCCATGCCGACAACGATATTTGACGAGGACACATTCAGGCCAGGAAGGTCGTGACCTCCAACGTTCAGGACACGAGTCCGGAGGCGACATGTCGTCTGCAACCATCACCCGCACGTCCGTCGATGTGGACGGCCTGCCCGCCAGTTACCTCACCGTCGCCGGGGTGGACGGCCTCGCGGACCGCCCGCCCGTCCTGCTGCTGCACGGGACCTACTGGAGCCGGGTGTGGCTGCCGGTCCTGGCGGACCTGGCGGCGGCGGGGCTGCGGCCCCTCGCCGTCGACCTGCCCGGCCTCGGCCGGTCGGCCGGCGAACTGGACGCCGAATCAGCCGCCGTACCGGCGCTCGCTGCCTGGGTACGGCGCTTCGCCGCCGCCGTGGGCGCCGACGAGCCGCTGCGGGTGGCGGGCCACGACATCGGCGGGGCCGTAGCCCAGCACCTCGCGGTCGGCGGGGACACCGAGGTGGCCCGGCTGGCCCTGGTCAACTCGGTGACCTACGACTCGTGGCCGGTGCCGGGCGTGGAGCGGTTCCGCGACCCCGAGGTGGTGGCCGCCACGAGCGTCGAGGAACTGCTCGCCGCCCGACGCACGGCGGTCACCGCCGCGCTGGGCCGGTCGGCCGCCGAGGAGGAGATATCCGAGTACCTCGCCCCCTGGCGCAGCCGCCGCGTCGGCCGTTCCTGGATGGCACTGGCCGGCGCGGCCGACAGCCGCTACACCCTCGACCTGGTTCCGGCGCTCCGAGCCTCGGAGACGCCGAAGCTGCTGGTGTGGGGAGAGGACGACGGCTTCCAGGGCATCGCGTACGCCGAGCGCTTCGCCGAGGAGATGCCCCACACCGAACTCGTCCGCGTCCCGAACGCGGGCCACATCCCGATGGAGAACGACGCCAAGGCGGTCGCGACGGCGCTCTCCGCCTTCTTCGCTCCGGACGGGGCGTGACCGGGACGCGAAACGCCTCTTCCGGGGACCGTTCGGCGGGGGATGGCGAGAAAACGCGCACCCTTGTCCTTCATCACGTCACGGTGGCCGATCTGGCGGCCTGTTCGATCTTCGCGCGGTGGGTCGCGCGGGCTTCCTCGTCGATCTGCCTCTCCTGTTCGGGGCGCAATCCGGTTCGGCCGTCGAGTCCTTCGCGCAGGATGTCGGCGTGTCCGGTGTGCCGGGTGGTCTCGCCGAGGACGTGGACCATGACGGCGAACAGGTTCGTGTCGGCGTGAGGTTCCGGCCACCACGGCACGTGGCCGGGGGTGTCGGGGGTGAGTTCGTCGATCGTCGTGTCCGAGTGTTCCCATGTGCGCCGGTAGAACTCGGCGATCTCATCGGGGGTTTCGTTCTCGGTCGCCCACAGGTCGCCGCCGTCGGAGTCCTGCCACCGGGGCAGCGGTTCGGGGGAAGGACGGCCGAAGACTTCGCCGAAGTACCTGGCTTCGACGGTGGCCACGTGTTTGACCAGACCGAGGAGATTGGTCCCGGTCGCCGTCAGGGGCCGGCGGGCGTCGTACGCGGACAAGCCGTCGAGTTTCCAGAGCAGCGCCTCACGGTCCCGCCGCAGCCTTCCGTGCAGGTGGGCTTTCGCGAATTCATCGATCATGGGGCACGAGCCTGCCACGCTGCTCCGAGAAGCCGGAAACTCCCCCCACGGGCAGGGGACGAAACGTTGATCCGAGTGACCGCCACAGTCCACGATGAAGTGGGATGTGGCGGTTGCCGTGCGGGGGCGGACGTAGCCGCGCTTGTCATGGCGGGTCGTCACGGCTCGAGGTTGCTTGGACTTGTTGGGCACAACGCAAACCGCCGAACGTCCTTTTCAGGTAGCCGAGTTCAGGATCCGCCTTGGTATCGGATCGTGCCGGAACCCGGCTTGGTTCGTGAGGCTTCTCAGGGCGCCGGGCGGAACCCATGATGGCGGAATGGCCATCAGTGAGGACCTGCTCTGGGACGCGGCGGACAAGAGGACGTGGAGTGTTTCACGGCTGCGGCGCACGGCGGTGACGGCCGGTTGTGCCGGCCTCTTCGTCCTGGTGCTGTGGGCGTATACCGACGCCACCCGGGCGGCCTGCGCGGCTGTGGCCTACGTGCTCGCGGAGACGGCGTACCGGGTGTGGGACCGGCGGCGCCTGGTCGAGGCGCGGATCGTCGTCGGGGAGCCCGACGGCCGTGCCAAGCTCCGCCTCCGGCAGGCCGGCGGACGGACCACCGAACACGAACCCCACCAGGTGGTTCGGGTGCTCGTCATCCGCGACAACGTCGTCGACTCGGCGAAACTGCGCCTGCGCCTGCGAGGGAAGCGGCTCCTCTTCGGCCGCCCGGGCCGCCCCCCGGCCGTCACGACATGGCGGAGGGCATGTCCGAGAGCCCACGTCCAGGAGAGAAACGCCTGGTGGGGTATGCCGGGGATCCCCGACTAGGACTCGTCCGGCCGAGCACGTCGGGTTGCTCGGCCCTGCGGATCGGTGAGGACGACCAGCCGAAGGCGATCGACGGGATTCCATACCGGGTACGGGGCCGGTGTCCCCTGGTGTGACCTGGCGGTGGCCACCCGCTACGACAAGCGACAGGCGCGGCCACGTCCACCCGGGCACCTCCACCACCGCAGCTCTCGTCGTCCGGCTCCGCCCGTGATCGGCCGGACGAGTCCTGGCCGGCAGTCGGATGCCCTGGGGCGCCGGCCCGGGTGGGCAGCGCGCCGGCGGTCAGCAGGAGTGCGTACACCGGCTGTTCGCCGGGGACCGGGCCGAGGTAGTGGTGGCCGGTCATGTGGCACCAGGTGGTCCCGCCGACCGCGACGACCACGGAGCCGGTCTGGCGGCCGGCCCCCGATCCGGACCGCACGCCCCGCGTCACCCGGTTCACCGACTTCGTCAGGCGGCGCACCGGCATCGCCCATCCCGACTGCCAGTCACTGTGGACGTGGTCCGTTCAGGACCTCGCCGGTTCCTGGACCGCGATCGGTGGGTTCTTCCAGGTACGGGCCACTGGAGCCTGGGAACGGGTGCTGGACGACGCGCCCATGTCCATCACGCGCTGGTTCGACAGGCGCACGCCCCGGTGGGACCCAGGAGCCCGCACCGGTCGAGGGGTCCCGGTCCACGTCCGTGGACCGCTCCACCCGGCTCGCGAATCCGTCAGTGCCCCGCGTCGGGGTCTCCGGCGGCCCGGAGGCCGGTGTTGTGTTCGTGGATCAGTCGGAGCGCCTCGTCACGGTCCCTCCGGTCCAGGGCGTCGACCAGGTCGCGGTGTAGTTCGTGGCGGTGTGCGACGTACTCGCCCAGCGGCTGTTCGTCGGTGGGCAGCACCGTCAGCGTGTGGCTCTCGATCAGGTCGAGCAGATGGGTGTACAGCGAGCTGAGCAGCGCGTTCGGGCTGATCGCGGCGATGGCGGCGTGCAGGCGCCAGTTGGCGTGCACGAAGGCCACGGGATCCGAGGCCTCCACGGCGTGCTCCATGGCGGTGATGTGGCGACGCAGTCCCGCGACGTCGGCGGGTGAGGCGTGCCAGAGGGCGTCCTCGATCAGGAGCGGGTCGAGGGCGTCGCGGATGCGCACGGCGTCGGCGACGTCATTCGCCCGCGCGTCCAGGGCGAGGACGGAGTTGCCGAGGCGGACCATGGGAGACTGCTCGGCGCTGAACAGGCCGCCGCCCGGTCCGGGCTTCACGGTGACCAGCCCGCGCGCCTGCAGGAGGCGCAGCGCTTCGTTGAACGTCCCCACGGACACCCCGCACAAGGTCCGCAGGGTCTCCTTGGTGCCCAGACGCGATCCGGGCGGCACACTCTCGATCAGCTCCGTGACCTTCTCCGCCGCGTGCTCGGCCCGGCCCGAGGGCGTCTGCCGGTGGGGGGCGTCGAGGCCCCGGCCGCCGCGAGCCGAGGGCGGGCCCTCGTCGACGGGCCCGCCCCGGCGCGGTTCGGCTCCGGCCCGGCCCCGGACCGGAGAGGCCGTCGGCGCCCCGTGCCGCGGGGCTCTGTCAGGGGTGGCGCTCACGTCGTCTCCTCGGTCGCCCTATTCGTCATGCTCATTTTGCCTGAACCTCTTGACGCTGTGGATACCCAGGCGCAATATCAGGGTAATCATCATGCTGAATTGCTGACGAAGGAGTGAGACCCCGTCGAAGCCGACGGGCCGCCCTCGCCATCCCTTCGGCGGCCGAGCGGCCGTCCCCGCCGAAGAGGCGCCGGGGCTCCGCTCCCTTCCCTGTCAGGGAGACACGACATGCGCATCGCCAACCTCTCCGGCCGCCTGGCCCTCGTCGTCGACGGCCGCGCCGTGGACGTCGAGAAGGCCAGCGGCGGCCGCTTCTCCGCCGACCTGCAGGCCGTCTACGAGCGATGGGAGGAGTTCCGGTCCTGGGCCGCCGACGCCGACCTCCCCGCGGGAACGGCGCTCGACCCGGCCGAACTGGGCTCCCCGGCACCGGCGCCGCGGCAGACGCTGGCGATCGGCCTGAACTACCGGGACCACGCCGCCGAATCCGGTTTCGCGGCGCCCGAGGGGCTGCCTCCGGTCTTCACCAAGTTCGTCACCAGCATCACCGGACCGGTCAGCGAGGTGAAGCTGCCGGCGGACGGCGACACCGACTGGGAGGTCGAACTGGTCGCCGTCATCGGCCGCCGTGCCGAGGGCGTCCACGAGGCCGACGCCTGGAGCCACGTCGCCGGTCTCGCGGTCGGACAGGACATCTCCGAGCGCGTACTCCAACTGGCCGGACCCGCTCCCCAGTTCAGCTTGGGTAAGTCCCACCCCGGCTTCGCTCCCATCGGACCCTGGCTGGTCACGCCGGACGAGTTCGACGACCCCGACGACCTCGAACTGCGCTGTGCCGTCAACGGCGAGGAGGTCCAGAAGGGGCGCACCCGCGACCTGATCTTCTCCGTGCCCGCCCTGATCGCCCGGCTGTCCGAGGTACTGCCGCTCCTGCCCGGAGACGTCGTCTTCACCGGCACCCCGGCCGGCGTCGGCATCGGACGCGACCCCCGGCGCTTCCTCGCCGCCGGTGACGTGCTCGTCAGTTCCGTCGAGGGCATCGGCGAACTGCGGCAGACCTTCGTCGCCTGAACCGACCGGACCGACGGACGAAGGAGTCGAGAATTCCCATGGCACTGCACCGTCTGGCCTCCATCACCGTGGGGGTCCCCAACGTCACCGAGACCGCCGCCTACTACACCGACTTCGGCCTCACCCCGGACGGCGACGGCTGGTTCACCACCCGGGACGCCGGACGCCAGCTCCGCATCGTCCACGCGCCGACCCGCCGCCTGGTGGAGGTCCGCGTCGGCGTCGACACGCCCGACGACCTCGCGGCGGCGGCCTCCCGCCTGGAACGGCTCGGCGTCGAGGGCACCCTCCGGGCGGGGACGCTCACCGCGTACGACAGGACCACCGCCGTCCGGGCCGTCCTGGAGATCGCCCCCCGCGTGGTCCAGGACCCGGTGGCGGCCCCCGTCCACAACGGCCCCGGCCGGATCGAGCGCGCCGGCTCACGGGCGCCCGGCGTCCTGCGCACCGAACGGGTGCGGCCGCGCAAGCTGGGCCACGCGGTCGTCGGCACGACCGACTTCGACGCCACGACCGCGTTCTTCCGCGACGGCCTCGGCTTCAAGGCGTCGGACTACATCAAGGGCCACGGGGCGTTCCTGCGCTGCTCCACCGACCACCACAACATCCTGGTCCTCGCCGCGCCGGTCGCCTTCCTGCACCACTCCTCCTGGCAGGTGGACGACATCGACGAGGTCGGCCGCGGCGCCGCCGCGATGCTGGAGGACCACCCCGAGCGGCACGTCTGGGGCCTGGGGCGCCACCACGCGGGCTCCAACTTCTTCTGGTACCTCAAGGACCCGGCCGGCAACTTCAGCGAGTACTACTCCGACATGGACTGCGT
Source organism: Streptomyces sp. NPDC098101 (assembly GCF_044760185.1). NCBI lineage: Bacteria > Bacillati > Actinomycetota > Actinomycetes > Kitasatosporales > Streptomycetaceae > Streptomyces > Streptomyces sp. NPDC098101. Next base: position 1,031,684 of record NZ_JBIWAS010000001.1, read on the forward strand.
CGTCGACGACCAGCTGTGGACGCCGGAGGTCCTGGAGGGAGCCAAGGGCCTCTTCAACTGGGGTCCGCCGCCCCCGCCCTCCTTCCTCGCCCCCGAGGACCTCGCCGCCCTGATGACGGGCACCCACAGCGAATCGAGGCAGAGCCGTGAGCGGTAGTCCTCCGAAGACGCACGGCGATTCCCCGAAGGTGCACGACGTCGCGATCGTCGGCTTCGGTCCCGTCGGCCAGATGCTGGCCCTGCTCCTGGGCCGGGCCGGACACGACGTCGTCGCCCTGGAGCGCTGGCCCGATCCCTACCCCCTGCCGCGCGCCGCGCACTTCGACCACGAGATCGGCCGCATCTTCCAGGCCGGGGGAGTGGGGGAGGAGGTGCGCGCGGTCACCGATCCGGTGCATGACCACTACGAGTGGCGCAACGCGGCCGGTGAACCCCTGGTACGCATCGACTGGTCCGGCAACGGCCCCTCCGGCTGGCCCACCGCCAACTTCTTCAGCCAGCCCCAGTTGGAAGCCGTCCTCGCCGGAGCCGCCGAGAACCAGGCCACGGTCACCGTGCGCCGCGGCTGCGAGGTCGTCGGTCTGCGACCCGGCGACGACTCCGTCCTGTTGACCACCCAGGGGGACGACGGCGCTGAGGTCCTGGCCCGTTACGTCGTCGGTGCCGACGGGGCCAACAGCTTCGTCCGCTCCACCATGACCACCTCCGTCACCGACCTCGGCTTCTTCTACGACTGGCTGGTCGTCGACACGCTCCCGCACGACCGGACCGCATGGTCGCCGAAGAACTGGCAGCTGTGCGACCCGCGGCGGCCGACCACGATCGTCTCGGGCGGCCCGGGCCGGCGCCGCTGGGAGTTCATGCGGCTGCCGCACGAGAGCGTCGAGGAGCTCAGGACGCCGGACGCGGCCTGGCGCCTGCTGGAACCCTGGGGGCGCACTCCGGAGAACACCACCATCGAGCGGCACGCGGTCTACACCTTCCAGGCCCGCTGGGTGGAACGCTGGCGCGAGGACCGGCTGATCCTCGCCGGTGACGCCGCCCACCAGATGCCGCCGTTCGCCGGCCAGGGCATGTGCTCCGGACTGCGCGACGCCGTCAACCTGGCCTGGAAGCTGGACCTCGTCCTCGACGGCCGGGCCGACCCCGCGCTCCTCGACACCTACACCTCCGAGCGCAGCGAGCACGTCCAGCACGCCATCGGCATGTCCATGGCCCTGGGCCGGGTCATCTGCGTCCTCGACCCCGAGGAGGCGGCGGCCCGCGACGCCCGCATGATCGCCGCCGGCGCCGATCCCCGGCACGCACTTCCGCCCGCCCCGCCTCCCGTCCTGGGCGACGGCGTCCTCCAGCGCGGCCCCGACGGCAGCCGGGCGCCGGACACCGGCCACCTCACCCCGCAGTACGAGGTCACCCACCGGGGCCGTACCGCACTGCTCGACGACCTCACCGGCGGTGGGTTCACGATCCTCACGGACGGGTCGGGACCGCTCGACGCCCTGGAAGCCGCCGACCGCGACTTCCTCACCGGCATCGGCGCGCGCCTCGTGCCGCTGTACTCGGAGGACGCCCCGCCCGGGTGCTACCTGGACGCGTCCGACGGGTACCTGGCCCACCTGCGCGAACGGGGGCACGTCGCCGCCCTGGTCCGGCCGGACTTCTACCTGTTCGGCGCCGCCGCCGACGCGCGGGGACTGCGCGAGCTGGTCGGGCAGCTGCGCGAACAGTTGTGGCGCCCCGGCGTGACCGCCGAGCGGGTCCCGGTCCCCGAGCCGCTCAGGGCCGCCGGCGAGCGGTGACCACCTGAACCGGCGGGCCCCGGCCCGGACGGGCGCAGCCTCTACAGGAGAACACCACCGACCACGGCGTACGGGCCCCGCACAGGCCGTCCGCCGTCGTGCCCCGGCGCCACGAGCCGGGCCACCGCCTGGCGTCCGGGCCCGCTGCCGCTGCCACGGGCCCGGACGCCTCTCGGCGGAACTCCGTACAAGGCGCCCCGTACAGGCGCCTCGCACAAGGCACCCCGCACAAGCCGCCCCGCGCGAAACGCACCTCGCGAAGACCCCCAAGGACGTTCATGGACAAGACATCGCCCTCCGCGGCCGACGCCGTGGCCGACATAGGCGACGGCGCCTCCCTCGCCGTCGGCGGTTTCGGCCTGTGCGGCATCCCGAGCACCCTCATCTCGGCCCTGCACGCGCAGGGTGCCGGCGGGCTGAGGGTGGTCTCCAACAACTGCGGCACCGACGACCACGGCCTCGGCATCCTGCTGGGTGCCGGACGCATCGCCCGTGTCACCGGCTCGTACGTCGGCGAGAACAAGGAGTTCGCCCGCCAGTACCTCAGCGGTGAACTCGAAGTGGAACTGGTCCCCCAGGGCACCCTCGCCGAACGCCTGCGCGCCGGAGGCTGCGGTATCCCCGCGTTCTACACCCCCGCGGGCGTGGGCACCCCGCTCGCCGACGGCGGCATCCCCTGGCGCCACGACTCCGGCGGCGGCGTCGCCGTCGCCTCGCCGGCCAAGGAGACCCGCGCCTTCGGCGACCGCGACTTCGTCCTGGAGGAGGCCATCACCTGCGACTTCGCCCTGGTCCGGGCGGCACGCGGGGACCGGCACGGCAACCTCGTCTTCGACAAGTCCGCCCGCAACTTCAATCCCCTCGCCGCCATGGCCGGCCGCGTGACCGTCGCCGAGGTCGAAGAGCTGGTCGAACCCGGCGTCCTCGGCCCGGACGAGATCCACCTGCCCGGCGTGTTCGTGCAGCGCGTCGTGGCCCTCACGCCCCGGCAGGCGGCCGACAAACAGATCGAACGGCGTACGGTCTCCGTGCCCGCGACACGAGAGGCGGTGTCCGGCTGATGCCCTGGACCAGGAACGAGACGGCCGCCCGGGCGGCGGCCGAACTGAGAGACGGCGACTACGTCAATCTCGGCATCGGACTGCCCACCCTCGTCCCCGGCTTCGTGCCCGAGGGCGTGCACGTGGTCCTCCAGTCGGAGAACGGCATCCTGGGCACCGGCCCCTACCCGTCCGAGGACGCCGTGGACCCGGACCTGATCAACGCCGGCAAGGAGACCGTGACGGTACTGCCGGGGGCGAGCTACTTCGACTCCGCGCTGTCCTTCGGCATGATCCGCGGCGGTCACATCGACACCGCGGTCCTCGGTGCCATGCAGGTCTCCTCGGCGGGCGACCTCGCCAACTGGATGATTCCCGGCAAGATGGTGAAGGGCATGGGCGGGGCGATGGACCTCGTGCACGGGGCCCGCCGCGTCATCGTCCTCATGGAGCACACCGCGAGGGACGGCAGCCCGAAGATCGTCCCCGAGTGCACCCTTCCGCTGACCGGACGCTCCTGCGTCCACCGGATCATCACCGACCTCGCCGTCCTCGACGTCACCGACCGCGGACTCGTCCTGGTGGAGACGGCACCCGGCGTCACTCCGGAACAGGTCGCCGCCGCCACCGCGGCGCCTGTCCACCTCCCCCAGGACGCTCCGGCACGGTGAGCCCCCGCTTCCGCCGGCCCCGTGTCCCGGACAGCCGCCGGGCCGGCGGAACCGACCGGCGCGTCCTCCGGACCCGCCCATGACCCCGCCCCGGCCGCGACCTGTCCGAGGCTGCCCTGCCTCGCGGCCGGGGCGGCCCTGAACGGAGCAGGTCCCGGCCGTCCGACGGCCGGGACCTCACGTGCTTCTCGGTGGTCAGACCGAGAGCGGGTGCGCGCCGTTGCCGGCGAGGAGTGCGTAGGCACGGCGCACCGCCGGCACCAGTCGGGCGGCGGCCTCCGGGTCGGTGCGCTCGGCCCGGAGCCGCAGGATGTCTCCGCTGCGTCGGCCCGCGGGGACGTCCTCACCGCGAGCCGTGACGAGCGCGTGGAAGTGCGGATGGTTCTCGCCGAAGGCCATCAGGTAGGTCGCGGGCGCACCGGTCGCCTCGGTGATCGCCGCGACCAGGTCGCGCGCGCGGCGGCCGAACGATGCCAGCTCGTCCTCGTCGAGCCCGGTGATGCGCTCGGCGTGCCGACGGACCCGCAGGACGAACCAGCCGGGCACGTCGTAACCGGGAACCATTTCCCCTGACCAAAGAGGGTCACGGAAAACGACGTTGGCGTCTTCGTTCCGTTCCAGGCCGCACATGAAGCAGTCGGCGTCGTCGTGGTGGCCGGAGGTGCTCAAGGATTCCCCTGTGAGTGGATGTGGGTGGATGTGGGTGGGTGGAGCGACTGTGCCCGGGGCAGCGACGCGCCGAAGGGGTGCCGGTCCCGTCCCGGCACCCCTGGTCCGACTTCTCGGCCTGTTCCGTGCTCAGACGGCCCCGGTGAGGACGAGCATCGGGTCGGGCAGGTCGCTCTTCAGGGCCCAGGACCGGTGGATCAGTTCCTCGACGCCCGCCCCGGAGCGGCGGGCGTCGAGCATGGCCTCGGGGTCGAAGGCGGGGCCGACGGCGTCGGCGCTGTACTCCGGCCCCTTCATGTAGCCGGTGGCCTCGTCCGGGTCGGCGAAGTTGTCGATCTGCATCTCGACGAAACCGCCGTCCGGGTCCTGGTAGTACATCGACGTGGTGACGCCGTGGGCGATGCACACCGCGGGGGTGACGCCCTTGTCGCGCAGCAGCTCGTAGCGGGCGAGGAGGTCGTCGAGGTGGTCGAAGGTGTAGGCGACGTGATGGGCCGCGGCCGTCGTGGGCGACTTGCGCTCCAGGGGGACCGGCGGGGTGAGCAGGGCGACGCGGTGGTGCTCCTCGTCGTAGGTGATGAAACACAGGGTGTCGTTCTGGAACACCACGTGCCCGTCGAGGACGGCGCAGTACCAGTCCCGCATACCGGTGGGGTTGCTGGTCTGGAACACGACGTGGGCGAACTTCGGTGTGGCGGTCATCCGATCCTCCTCGATCGAATCCGCGGGCGTCGGCCGTGGTGGTCCTCACGGTCGGTGGTTCGGTCCTGTGCCCGCGCTTTCGGTGTTCGACGGTTCATGCGGGTGGCTGTGCACGGCCTCGTGAGTACGAGGCCGCCGGGACGTCAGGTCTGTGCGACGAAGCGCTGGCGCAGTTCGCCGATGCCCTCGATGGTGCTGACCAGCTCGTCTCCGGGGGCGAGCCAGCGCTGTGGGTCACGGCCCAGGCCGACGCCGGCCGGGGTGCCGGTGAACACGAGGTCGCCGGGCAGCAGGGGCATCACCGAGGACAGGCGGGCGAGCAGCTCGGGCACGGAGAAGATCAGGTCGCGAGTGCGGCCCTTCTGGACCTCCTCGCCGTTCACGGTGCAGCGCAGTCCCAGGTCGTCGGGGTCGTCGAACGCGTCCGGCGTGACCAGCCAGGGCCCGGTGGGGGCGAAGCCCGGGAAGGACTTGCCGAGGCTGAACTGCGGGGACGGCCCTTCGAGTTGCGTGATGCGCTCGGAGATGTCCTGGCCCACGGTCAGCCCGGCGACGTGGTCCCAGGCGGTCTCCGCGGCGACGTGGTGCGCGCGGACGCCGATGACGACGACGAGTTCGATCTCCCAGTCGGTGTGGCCGCCGGGCGGGAGGACGACCTCGGTGACGGGGCCGGTGACGCTGGTGGCGAACTTGGTGAAGACCGGCGGCATCGTGTCGGGCAGGGCGAACCCGGATTCGGCCGCGTGGTCGCGGTAGTTCAGGCCGGCGGCGACGATCTGTCGCGGGGCGGGCGCGGGAGCGCCCAGGAGGGCGGGATCCACGGGAACGCCCTCGGGCAGGCGGGCCTGCGCCGCCCACCGGCGGAACTCCTCCCACCGCTCGTAGACGGCCTGCGGGTCCGCGGCGAAGCGGCCGTCGCTGGCCTCCTCGACGTCGACGGCGCGACCGTCCACGATGAGGGCCAAGCGGCCGGAGAGGTTGGCAATGCGCACGGAGCTGCTCCTGTGTTCCTCGTGTGGTGGGTTGCGGCCGGATCGGCGGCTCGGTCCGAGGGGGAATCTTCTTGTCGACGTCGAGCCGGGCTGCTGTGCGCCTCGTGGCCGACGGCAGGCCGGCCAGGTGGCGGGCGCCATCGGCGGAATCACACCGGCTGCCGGGCCCGCCGGTACCGCTCGATGCCCGCCCGGCTCCCGTCGACTGCGACGCCGATCACACAGTAAGACGCTATATGTGATAACAGCAAGAAGCCGGGCTGACGAATTTCCTTTGGACGGGCGATCGGCGGTGCTCAGACGTGCCCGTCGGCGTCGTCCGCGTCCCTGTCTTCGATCGCATCGACTCCGTCTTCCCTGGGAGCCGGGCTCCGTGACGGCGCGACCAGGCCGATCCGCCCGCCGACGGACCGGAGCCGAGGAGCGGTCGGCGGGGCGGGGTGGTCCTGGGGGAAGCTCCGGGCGCCGGACCAGATCCGGTGCGCTCCACTGAGGGCTTTCATGGGTGCCTCGATTCAGTACTCGGTCCACACGCGAGGAAACCGGCTGCGGATGCCGGGGCCGACCACTCGGGCGGGGGAGACGGAGAAGCGGCGGGACGGAGGGCGCTCTGCCGCCTCCGTGCCACGGCGTCGATCCACCCGAGGACCGTCGGAACACCGACGCGGACGTCTCGGGCGCTGCGTGGCTGCACAGTAGGCGCCGTCGAACCCGCGGGCAAGAGGCGGATGCCGCGGAAGCGCGAAGGACGGCCGGCGGGGTCGCTCGGAGATGCCGGCGGAACAGACCATGGGAGGAGGGCGATGAGCACCTGGAGATGAGCACCTGGAGCGGCGGAGGACCTCGCGGCCCCGCCGGGGCTTGCCGCGCCGCCCGCGATCAGCGCGCGGCGGACCGGCGCAGCAGCGGGGCGATTCGGTAGTCGACCAGCTGGCGCATGACGAGTGCCGTACTGGTGCGTTCCACTCCGGGGATGTCGAGGATCCGGCTCGCCACGCGGTACAGGTCCTCGGCGTCGGTCGCGACCACGTGGACCAGCAGGTCGGTGTCCCCGGTCAGCCCGTGCACCTGAAGGACCTCGGGAATCGCCGCGAGTTCGTGCCCGACCTCGTCCAGCCTGCGCTGCGCGACCTGGGTCGTCACGAACGCGGTCAGCGGATAGCCGAGGGCCGCCGGATCGACGCGCCGCTCGAAGGAGTCCACGGCACCCGTGCGGTCCAGCGCCGCCAGACGCGCCTGGACGGTGTTGCGGCTCAACCCGCTCGCCTCGGCCAACGCCACCGTGGTGGCCCGGGGATGAGCCGTCAGCGCCAGGAGCAGGCGCGCGTCGGTGGGGTCGATCCGCTCGGAGTTGGGCACGGTGCGCACCTTCCGGGGCTGGGGGGAGGAGTGATTGGGCATTCTGCGTCATTTCTCTGCGAGTTCTTGTGCACCATCCTGACCTGGTGGTTTCCTCGACGCAACGATCCCGCCCCTGGCACCGCGCCGCCGACCGTGTCCGGTCGTGAGCCGGCCCGACGTGCCCCGGGGTACGTCCGGCGCGCCCTCCGCGCCGCCGTGACACGTCCCAAGTCGCATCCGGCCGCGCGTCCGCGCGCCGGGTGTGCCGATCGAGGAGACCGTTTCGCCATGACCACCGCACCAGCAGCCCCCCGGCGGCCCGCGGCCGACGACCTCGACGCGCTGCGCGAGGTCCAGGACCGCGTGCTGTGGCTGTCCAGCGCGATCGTGCACCACGCCAACCGCGTGCGCCCCAACCCGTCGGGACTCAAGGTCGGCGGCCACCAGGCGTCCTGCGCCTCGATGGTGTCCATCATGACGGCCCTGTGGTTCCGTCACCTGCGTCCCGAGGACAGGGTCTCGGTCAAGCCGCACGCCTCGCCGGTCCTGCACGCCGTCAACCACCTGCTCGGCGAGCTGGACGCCTCCCACCTGTCCACCCTGCGCGCCTTCGGCGGCCTCCAGAGCTACCCGAGCCGTTCCAAGGACCCCGACCCGGTCGACTACTCCACCGGTTCGGTGGGCATCGGCGCCACCGCGACCATCTGGGGCGCCCTGGCACGCCGCTACGCGGCCGGGAGATCCGACGGCGGCTTCGCCGGCCGGCAGTACGCCCTGGTGGGAGACGCGGAGCTGGACGAGGGCGCGGTGTGGGAGGCGGTCCTCGACCCGCAGGTGGCCGAACTCGGCGAACTGGTCTGGATCGTCGACCTGAACCGGCAGTCCCTCGACCGCGTCGTGCCGAACATCGCCGCCGGCCGCCTGCACGGCATGTTCGCCGCGGCCGGATGGCAGGTGCTCACCCTCAAGTACGGCACGCTCCTCGAGGAACTGTTCGCGCGCCCCGGGGGACCCGCCCTGCGGGCCCGCCTCGACGACATGTCCAACCCCGAGTACCAGCGGCTGCTGCGCTGTCCCGTCGACGAGTTGCGCGACCGGCTGCCCGGCTCCGGCCCCGAAGCCGAGGAGATCGGCCGACTGCTCGCGGAGGTCGACGACGCCACCCTCATGGAGTCGGTCCGCAACCTGGGGGGCCACGACCTGTCCGCTCTTGACACCGCACTGTCCGAGGTGGACGACCACCGGCCCACGGTGATCTTCGCGTACACCGTCAAGGGCCACGGCCTGCCCACGCAGGGCCACCCGCAGAACCACTCCTCGCTGCTGACGGAGGATCAGATGCGGCAGCTCGCGGACCAAGTGGGCGCCGACCTCGACAACCCGTGGGAGGGCTTCGCCCCGGACTCGGCGGCGGCCCGCCTCTGCGCGCGGACCGGGGCACGGCTGCGCCGGGACGCCGTCGCCGCGACCGCGCCCCCGGCGATCCCCACGGACATCGGCCGCACCCCGGCGGGGATCGCGACCACCCAGGCGGCCCTCGGCCGCACCCTGCTCGACCTGACCCGCAGCGCTCCCGAGGCGGCCCGCCGGGTGGTCACGGTCAGCCCCGACGTCAGCTCGTCGACCAACCTGGGCGGCTGGGTCAACAAGGTCGGCGTCTGGGCGCCCGTCGAGCGCGTGAACTGGTTCGCCGACGACGCGGAGACCATCCTGCACTGGCGGGAGCGCCCGACCGGCCAGCACATCGAGCTGGGCATCGCCGAGACCAACCTCGTCGGTCTGCTCGGCGAGCTGGGCGCGACCTGGAGCCGCTGGGGGAAGCCGCTGCTGCCCATCGGCGTGGTGTACGACCCCTTCGTCAACCGTGCCCTGGAACCCTGGTCCTTCGGCATGTACGCCGGCGGCCAGTCGATCCTGGTGGGCACTCCCTCCGGCGTCACCCTGGCGCCCGAGGGCGGTGCGCACCAGTCCATCACCACACCGTCCCTCGGCATCGAGCAGCCCGGCTGCACGACCTGGGAGCCCGCCTTCGCCCTCGACACCGAGTGGACGCTGCTCGCCGCCCTGTCCCGCCTCGGCAGGCCCGACGGGGGCTCGGCGTACCTGCGGCTCTCCACCCGCCCCGTCGACCAGACCCTGGCCCGGGTCCCGGCCGACCCGGCGGCCCGGGAACGCCGTCGCCGCCAAGTCGTAGCCGGCGCCTACCCCTTGCGTCGCCAGGACGGAGCCGAGGTCACCATCGCCGCCATGGGCGCCATGGTGACCGAGGCCCTGGCCGCCGCGGACCGCCTCCAGAACCTCGGCGTCCCGGCCGACGTGATCTGCGTGACCAGCCCCGGCCTGCTCTACAAGGCCCTGGACGCCCGCGCCGGCAACGACGACGCGCCCGACTGGATCCTGGACCAGGTCTTCCCCGCGGAGCGGGCCACGCCCCTGGTCACCGTCCTGGACGGGCACCCGCACACGCTGGCCTTCCTGTCCACCATCCACCGGGTGCCGACCCGCAGGCTGGGCGTCACCCGCTTCGGCCAGTCCGGCTCCCTGGACGAGGTCTACCGCCACCACCGCATCGACACCGACAGCATCGTCGCCGCCGCACTCGATCTCACCCGGTGAAGCGGAGTGCCGTGCGGGGGTGGGCGCCGGAGCTCCGACGCCCACCCCCGCACGGCACGCGGTCACTTCTCCGAGGAAGCCCACACCAGGTCCTCGGCCTTCGGCACGGAGCCGTGGACCTGTCCCGACGACGCCATGGCCTCGATCCAGGGCGCCAGTGCCTCCGGCGTGACGGACGTGTCCCAGTCGGGCAGCGGAGCCGCCGCGGCCCCTTCGCCCGGCACCTCCAGCGCGGACGACAAGAAGGTCCGTACGTCCTCCTCGTGGGACGACGCCCAGAGGTCGGCGGAGTTCAGAGCCGCGACGAACGAGGAGATCTTCCGCGGATTCCTCTCCGCCCACGTGCGCTTCGCGATCCACACGCCGGCGGTCGCGGGGGAGTCGATCGACAGGAACGGGTCCCCGAGCGGACGGTGACCGGCCGCCTCGACCGCACCCATGTACGGCTGGACGGTCGCGACGGCGTCGACCCCGCCGGAACCGAGTTCGCCGATCATGCTGGAGAAGGGCATCTGGACGAAACGCACGTCCTCGGGGTCCACGCCCGCCCTCTTCAGGGAGGTCAGCACCGCCAGGAACAGCGCGCCCGACAGGGAGGGCACCGCCACCTGCTTCCCCCGCAGATCGGTCACGGAGCCGACCGCGCCCGACTCGGCGGCGTAGATCTGGCCCTGCTGGTTCTCGTCGCGGTCGGTGTAGGAGCCGGCGATCACGGTGATGTCGTGCCCCTGCCAGGCGGAGGCGATGACGTCGGCCGGCGTGCCCCAGGCGATGTCGTACTCCCAGCCGAGAGAGGCGGCGAAGGACGCGATGCGCGTGCTCGGGTGCGAGGAGATCTCCACGTCGAGGCCCTGGTCGGCGAAGTCGCCGTTTCTCTCGGCCAGGAGGGGCAGGCTCGGCGGTGCCGCGTCGACGAGTGCCACGCGCACGGTGCCGTCCTCGGCCCGCTCGCCCCCGGGCGACGCCGAGCAGCCCGTGACCGTGACGGTGGTCAGCGTGAGGACGGTGAACAGGGCGGTGACGCCTCTCGGCCGGTGCACGGGACGGGTCGGAACTGGGAAGGTCATGGCGCCGTTCCTCGGGTGGGTGTACGGGAAGCGCCCGGAGGCGCTCGTGGATCTTCGCCGTGCTCCACGGCGAAGGCGTACCGGGCCCGGGACGCACCGCGCGGTGCCCGGACCCCGGCGTCGTTTCCCGACCGGGAGACGACGCCGGTCACGGTGGCGGGCGATCGGGTCAGGCGGTGGTGGGGACGTACTCCGCGCCACCGACCCAGACGCGCCGGACGGCGCGGGTCGCGGTGATGTCGGCGAGCGGGTCGCCGTCGATCAGGACGAGGTCGGCGCGGGTCCCGACGCGGACGGCGCCGCGGTCACGCAGGCCGAACGCCTGGGCGGGCAGGCTCGTCGCGGCCCGCAGGGCCTCCCGGTGGGTGAGCCCCGCGCGGACCAGGAGCTCCAGCTCGTGGTGCAGGCCGGTGCCGTACGGCGGTTGCACCGGGATCCCCGGAGTGAGGTTCGCGTCCGTGCCCGCCAGGATCCGCGCCCCCGCGCGGCGCAGCGCGGCGACGCTGCCCTCGGCGGCCGCGTAGTCCATGCCGGGTATCCCGAGCTTCCCGAAGCCCTCCATCATAGTCAGGGTGGGCACCGCGGCGGTGCCGGACGAGGCGTACCGCGCGGCCACCGACGCCGGCAGCGCGCTGTCCATCGGCACGTGGTGGATCATGTCGACCTTCGCGTCCAGCGCCCTCACCACCATGGCGGTGGTGGTCGCGTGGGCCATGACGAGCCTGCCGGCGGAGTGCGCGGCCGTCGTCACCGCCTTGAGGGTCTCCGGCGAGAGCCCCGGCTCGTCGATGATGACCTTGATGTAGTCCGAGCCCTCGGCGATCCGGGAGCGGACGAACGGGCCGGCCTGTTCGGGGCCGGTCAGTACCGCGTCCGCGGGGAAGGTCGGGATCCGGCTCTGGGGGCTTCCGGGTGCCACCGCCGGCGCGCCCGCGCTGCGGATGTCGGTCAGGCCGGGCAGTCCGCGCAGCGAGTCGACGAGCGAGGGAGGGAAGGAGGCCATGTCGAGGGCGGTGGTCACACCGGAACCGGCCAGTGCGTGCAGGGTGTCGACGTCCCGCAGATGGAGGTGCGCGTCGGTCAGTCCCGGAAGCAGCACCGCGCCCCCGCAGTCGATCCGACGTGCGCCGAGGGGGCTGATGCCGATGCGTCCGTTGTCGATGACCACGGTGAGCGGGGAGGTCACCCGGTCGCCGTCGAAGACCCTGACGTTCGTCAGCGCGATCTTCTCGAGCCGGACGGTCCGTTCCCGTGCGTGTGCGGAGGCGGGCGCGGCCAGCGCCGGCACCCCCGCGACGGCGATGCCGGCCGCCGTGGCCGTCTTGATGAAGTCACGCCGGTTCGTGTGGTTGATGCACATCGTTGTGTCTTTCTGCCGAGCGGGTGCGGAAAGTGCGGCGTTCGTGCCCCGGCCCCTGCGGAAGGCCGACGACGGTCCGTCGTCGGCACGGTGTTCCGGGGAGGTGCGACTGCCGCCGTGGCGTCCCGGTCGTGCGGGCGCGGGCGGACAGTTCGGGTGGCGGCGCCCGGCCGGAGGGGCCGGTGCCGGGAAGACGGACCGACCGTAGCCGCTATATGTGATAACAACAACCCTCCGGCGCCGAATCGGGATCCCTTCCCCTGCCGTCGGGGCACGGGTTCGGGTTCGGTCCGACGCGGGCATTGACACACGCCCGTGACGGGCTCCAGCATCACCCCCAGTTCCCTACGCGTGACCACGACGGGACAACTCCCCGCCGCTCCCGCGTCCACGCCGCGGTACGTCCGGCGACGCGACGTCCCGCGTGCCGCACCGTCCCGGCACCCACGGGCGACCCTTCCGAGCGGAAACCCCCTGCGGCACCTCCTGCTCGCGGCGGGAACCCACGGTCACCGACGAGCGCTCCCGTCCCGGCCCCGGGCGCCGACGGACAGCCCCGCGATCACTTCCGGCCCTCCGCCACGCCCCATCGGCGTCGCCGTGGCCTCTCCACCCGCGCAGTCCCTCCTGAGGAGTACGGACATGAACCCCACCCCCGGCAAACCCCCGACCAGGCCCCGTCCCGGCCCCGCGGTGGCCCTCGGGCTCGTCATCCTGTGCATAGAGGGGTACGACCTGTTCATCCTGGGCGCGGTCGGCCCCTCCCTGTTGTCCCACCCCGACTGGGACGTCACCAAGTCGACACTGGGCCTGCTGGGCAGCCTCACGGCACTCGGTATGCCGCTCGGCTCCGTCGCCGCCGGGTGGGCCGGTGACCTCTACGGACGCCGCCTGCCCATGACGGTCAGCCTGGCCTGGCTCTCCCTGAGTATGCTGCTGAGCGCCGTGGCCGGCGATCTCGCCCTCTTCGGCGCGACCCGCTTCCTCACCGGCATGGGCATCGGCGCCCTGATCCCCCTCGTCACCGCGTACGTCAGCGAAGCGGCCGATCCCGCCCGGCACTCCCTCCAGGTGGGCACCGCCACGACGGGACTGGCCGTCGGCGGCATCGTCACCGGCGTCGTCGGCCGCGTCCTGCTGCCCGAGTGGGACTTCCGCACGCTCTTCCTCTTCGGAGCGGTTCCCCTGGTGCTGATCCCCGTGGTGTGGCGCCTGGTGCCCGCCGTGGTGCGGGACCACCCGGCACAGACCCTGCCGGAGGCCGGGACGGAGACCGCCGAAGCAGAGCCGGACGAGTCCCCCAACCGCCTGCGCCGGTTGCTCGCCCCGCGATACCGCCGCTCCACACTGCTGTTCTGGGCGGCCACGTTCGCCGGGCTCGTCATCGTCTACGGCGCCAGCACCTGGCTGCCCACGCTGATGGTCGACAACGGGTACGACCTCGGCTCCTCGCTGGAGTTCTCCATCGCCTTCAACGCGGGCGCCGTCATCGGCACCCTCGGCGCCGCCCTGGTCGCGGACCGCGGGCTGCTGAAGGCCGCCACGGTCGTCAGTTTCCTCCTCGCCGCCGTCGCCATGATCGTCCTGAGCACACCGCAGCCCCGGCCGCTGCTCCTCCTCGTCTCCGCCGTCGCCGGTTTCGGCGCCCTCGGAACCCAGGCGCTGGTCAACATCTACGTCGCCCACGCCCACCCGGCACGGCTGCGCGGCACTGCCCTGGGCTTCAGCCTCGGCGTCGGGCGCGTCGGCGCCATCGTCGGCCCCAGCTACCTGGCCGCCGTCACCGTGCTGATCAGTTCGCCCAAGGCCGGCTTCTACGCCTTCGTGGTCCCGGCGATCCTGGGCGCGGTCCTGATCGGCCTGCTGCGGCCGGGCCGACGTGCGTCCGCACCCGCACCGGCCGACGGCCCTTCCGGGACGGAGACGCCCCTTGCCCGGTGACGCGGAGCACGCCTTACGCGAGGAGAAGCCCCCTACGGTGTCCGCCCGAAGATCCGGGTCGGACACCGTAGGGGGCGGCCGTGCTCAGGACAGGGCCGAGAAGGCCATCTTCTCGTTGCGGGCGAGGTGCTTCTCGACGGCGGCGCCGACCGTGTCCGGGTCGCGGGTGCGGAACGCCTCGACCAGGTCCATGTGGGCCCTGCCCCGCCGCTCGTGCTCGGCGGGGTCCGGGTCGAGCCGGCCGAAGCCGATGCGGATGTAGCGCTCCGCCGCCCGCCACAGGGTGGTCAGGACCCGGATGTCCCACGTGGTGGCGGCGGGCGCCAGGAGGGCGAGGTGGAAGGCGTGGTGGTCGTCGTAGATGTCGGCCATGCCGTGCTCCCGGACGCCGAAGTCGGCCGCGTGGGACTCCAGCCGGTCCAGCTCCCCGTCCGTCAGCAGGGTGCACGAACGCCGGGCGATCTCCGGCTCCAGGGCGCGCCGCAGGCGGTAGATGCCGCGCAGGTCGTCGAGGTCGAGCGGGGCGACGACGGCGCTGCGGCCCGGCCGCATGATGACCAGGCCCTCGCTCTCCAGGCTGCGCAGCGCCTCGCGGATGGGGATGAAGCTGATGCCGAGCATCCCGGCCAGCTCGCGCAGCGAGTACTCCGTACCGGGGGCCAGATGGCCGGCCAGGATCGCCCGCCGCAGTTCTTCGGTGGCCTGCTCCACCACGGACCGCGACGTGATGGGCTGGACCGCCCCCCGGGGTGTCGCCACGGTGTGTTCCTCGTTTCGGCCGTCCGGTGGTGGACACCAACTATAACTACGCCCTGGGGGGTGGACTGCGTGCATGACAAGGGCGGCGCGGGGGGTGCGGCCGCCGACGACGCCCCGCACCGTGGGGGCACGGTACGGGGCGCGGGGGAGGCGTGGCGGCGGGCTGCTCAGAGCTTCAGGATGCGCTCGGCGTTGCCGCCCGCGATCTTCCGGCGGTGGGAGGGGGACAGGTTCGCGCCGCGCAGGAACCCGACGGCCTGCTCGCTCTTCTCGAAGGGGTAGTCGATGGCGAACAGCACGTTGTCGATGCCCACCGACTTGATGGCGGCCTGGAGCATGGTGTCGTCCATCACGCCCGAGGTGGTGATGGCGATGTTCCGCCTGAGGTACTCGGAGGGCTTCCTCTTCAGCGGCACCTTGGTGGTGATGTTCTTGATCTGCACGTCGAGGCGAGGAGCGTGGTACGGCAGGAACTCGCCCATGTGGCCCACGATGAGCCTGGCCCCGGGGAAGTCGTCGAAGACGCCGCCGAGGATGACCCGGAGGGCGTGCCCGCCGGTCTCCGCCGCCCAGCTGTAGAGGGGGCCGACCAGCTCGGGACGGTCCTTCAGCAGTCCCCACGCGCCGGCCGGGGCCGGGGTGGGGTGGAGGTAGAGGGCGGCACCCAGTTCCTCCAACGCGGCCCACACCGGCCGGAACTGCGGCTCGTCCAGGTACTGGCCGTTGGTGTGGCCGTTGACCAGGAACCCGGCCATCTTGAGGTCGAGTACGGCACGTCTGGCCTCGCGCACGGCCGCCCGCGGGTCCTGGAGGGGCAGCGCGGCCAGGCCGCCGAAGCGGGTGGGGTGGGCGTCGACGACGGCGGCCAGGGCGTCGTTGGCGACCTGCGCGTCCCGCACGGCGACGGCCGCGTCGGGCTGCATCTGCACTCCGGGCGGGGTGAGGGAGAGCACCTGCATGGCGACGCCGTTGGCGTCCATGTCGGCGAGCCGGTACTGGGTGACGTCCGGCAGCCTCTTGAACCACTCGGCGGTGACCTCGGGCTTGAAGGGGATCGCGCCGTTCAGCGCCGTGCCCTGGGTGATGAGGCCCGGCAGGATGATGGCTTCCTCGATGGCGATGATCCGCAGTCTGCCGTGCGGGTCGGGCTTGCCGCCGTGGGCCTGGGCGGTGCCGGGCGCCATCAGCGTGGACGCGCCGGCGAGCGCGGCCGTGCCCGCCGCGGTGTTCAGGATCTGCCGTCTGGTCCATTGGTCAGCGCTCATGCGTGCTGCCTTCCTTTCGGGAGGAGGGTGTTCCCCGAGGGGGCGTGTTCCCGGTGCGGGGAAGCGGGACCGGCCGGTTGCTCCGTGCCGGAGCCGTCGCCATCGGCGAGGCCGCCGATGGCGCGGACCCTCGGTCCCTCTTCTTCCCCGGGGTACTGGTCCGCCCCGGCCGCGAGGCAGGTGCCTCGGACAGGGTGCGGCCGGGGCGGGGTCTGGTGGGCGGCGCGCGTACGCGCCGGTCGACGGGGCCGTGCGGCCCTCGCGTCGACGGAAACGAAGGGAGCTCCTCCCGCACGGCGTGCGGAGAGGCTCAGGAAGTGCGGAGCGCCGCCCTCTCGTCCCGGCGGGCGCCGCCGCTCAGGGTGTCGACGAGGGCGAGGGGATCCTCGGGGGCCTCGTCCCCGAGCCAGGCCACCACCTGGTCCGGGCGGACCAGGACGAGGCGGGCGCCCAGCAGTTCGGCGTACCCGGCGGCCACCGGCTCCGGCAGACGGACCACGGCGAGCGGGACGCCCCGCAGGCGCGCGGCCTCCTCGACGGCCGTCACCGACGCGTCCTGCCCGAGGGCGAGCAGCGTCAGGCCGTCGCCGAGCAGGTCGTACAGGGAGCGGCCGCCCTCCAGGAACAGGTGGGGGAGCCGGGCCCCGGTCCACGCGGAGCCCTCGCGTCCCTCCGGTCCGGCGGCGAGGACCGGCGAGCCGGTGATACGGAGGCCGAGGACCAGGTCGAGGGAGTGGAACTCCGCCTTCTTGGTCTCCTGGATCCGCGCGCCCGCGGCCCGCCGGGCCCGGGCGCCCGCCTCGTCGTCCGCGTCGAGGCCGTCGGCGAGCAACTCGGTGGAGAGCACCCGCATGTTGGCGGTCGCCTCGCGGATGACGCGTTCCTGCACCGGGCGGCGCTCGCGCTCGTAGCTGTCGAGCAGGTCCGGCCCGCCCCAGCCGGCGAGCACGGCCGCGAGCTTCCAGCCCAGGTCGACCGCGTCCCCGATGCCGGTGTTGAGCCCGTGGCCGCCGAACGGCGGGTTGAGGTGCGCGGCGTCACCGGCGAGGAAGATCCGGCCGTGGCGCATGTGGTCGACGATCTGCATCCGCGCGGTCCACGGGTCGGTGGACAGCACCTCGGCCTCCACCGGGCGGCCCGCCACGGCGTCGATGATCCGCCGCGCCTCGCGCTCCCCGGTCGCCCGGTCGACGCCGAAGGCGATCGCCCACCAGGTGTCCGCCCGGTCCAGCGGTCCGACCAGCGCCGGGGCCGTCGCGTTGACGACCCAGTACTGCACCGCCGGCCCGTGTGCCACGTGCTTCTCCAGGCCGGGGCTCCGGAAGACCATGCCGAAGTTCGGGCGCAGGGCCTCACCGCCCACGTAACGGGCGCCGATCCCGTCCCGTACGACGCTGCGCGGACCGTCGCAGCCGATCACGTAGTCGGCGGTGACGACGGTGCGCCCGCCGGCGCCGTCCTCGACGGTCACGGTCACCAGGTCGTCGTCCTGGCTCGTGCCGACGACCTTCGAGCCGAGGACGAGCCGTCCCGGGGCCAGCTCCTCGACCGCCTCGCGCAGCACCTCCTCCAGGACGTACTGCGGTGCCTGCTGGCCGGTCTCCGGGAAGCGGTCGCCCTCCGGGACCAGCCCCAGGACGCCGGTGAAGCGGGACAGTTCCCGGCCCGTCAGCGAGGTGCAGAACACCACGTCCTGGGACCAGGAGGCGGGTAGCGGGGCGCGCTCGCGCAGCCGCCCGGCCAGGCCCCAGCGGCGCAGGTGCTCCATCGTGCGCACGTTGAGGGTCTTGCAGCGGGGCCGTGCGCGGGACACGGTGGCGCGCGGCTCGACGACCAGGCAGTCGACGCCGCGCCGGGACAGCTCGACGGCGGCGGCCAGGCCGACCGGTCCGCCGCCGGCGACGAGGACCCGTACGTGCCGCGGGAGGTGCTTGTTGTCGGCGGAGGGCATCAGTTCTCGTTCTCGGCCTTCTGCCGTGCCCAGTGCGCACACTCCTCGGCGAACGCGAGCTGCCGCAGGTGCGTGGCGAAACCGAGCGTGTGGTGGTCGATGCAGTGCCCCGTCCCGCGGGCGACGCTCGCGTCCACGAACGGCGCCGAGGTGAACAGGGCGGCGAACGCGGCGACGTTCTCCGCGCCGCTGCTCCACAGGGCGTCGAACTCGGCGAGCGCGTTGTGCACGGGGACGCGGACCTTGGGGGCGAGCGCGGGCAGGTGCTCCCTCGGCCACCGCGGCGCCTGGACCAACTCCCTTACGGGAACCGGCGCGTACGAGCCGTGTGCCTGGCGCAGCCCCTCCGTCCGGAAGGTGTGGGCGGGACCGAACATCACCTTGTCCCGCTCCTCGTAGGGCAGGTCCACGGTCGCGTCCGCCGGGAGGGAGCCGAGGGCCTCGGCCGCTCCGCCGCTCGGGATGACGGCGCCCATGCCGGTCGCCGAGACGCCGATCAGGGGTATGTCCGGCTCGGAGGCGGCGATCATCAGGGCGATCATGCCGCCGATCGAGTGGCCGACGAGGAACACGCCGTCCGCTCCCAGGCGTTCGACGGCCTGCGCCAAGGCGCCGTCGAGCAGCTCCGCGTGCCGGGCGAAGGTGTTGGCGTCCGGTTCCAGCACGGTGCTGCCGCCGTAACCGGGACGGTCGAAGGCCACCACCGGATAGCCGTGTGCGACGGCGACGTCCAGGAAGGACCCCTCGGCGGCGCCCGCGACGTCGAAGTACCGCGCCGTGTACGTGCCGCCGTGGAGGGCGGCGATCAGGGGTTTGCCGGTGGGTTCGGCGGGCCCCGCGGCAAGTGCCGTGATCTTGTGTCCGTCGACCTCGAAGGTCAGAAGGTCGCGCTGTTTGGCCATCTGTGGCCTCCTGCCAGGAGTGGGTTCCAGCGTTCCGCGCGGATGGGGGGCGTCCTGCGGCGAACGACAGCGCGTGGCTCACGAATCGAGCCGACCGCCCCGGATCCATGGGTTCGGAGACCGTGTTCCGGGCGCCGTCAGGGCTCTGCGAGCCTAGGCGCTATATGTAATAACAGCAAGGGTTTCGGAGTTCCGCCGGAAGCCGGTTCGGTACCCTCCCGGCCGGTGTGGACCAGGGGACCGAAGCCGGCACGGGGCCGCCGTCGGTCGCGACGGTCCGACCGGTGACGGGCGTCCGGCAGGACGGAGTGGGCCGGGCGGGCCGGGCGGGCCCACCCCTCCTTCGGCGAGGCGCCCGTCAGTGGTGCCGCGGCGCGTAGTCCTGGGTGATCTGCTTGTGCTCCAGGAAGTCCTCCACGGACGCCAGGCCGCCGAGCCGGCCCACGCCGCTGGACTTGTAGCCGCCCTCCTCGAACTCGACCGTGAGGTTCGCCCAGCTGTTGAGGGAGATCAGCCCGGCGTCGAGCTGCCGCGCGACCCGCATCGGACGGTCCGCGTCCCGGCTCCAGACGCAGGCGCTCAGGCCGTACTCGGTGTCGTTGGCGAGGGCGATCGCCTCCTCCTCGGTGTCGAAGACCTGGACGGTCTGCACCGGGCCGAAGGTCTCCTCCTGGACGATGGGGAGCGAGGAGTCGGTGACCGCGAGCAGGGTCGGGTGGTAGAAGGCGCCGCCGGCCAGCTCGGGGCGGGTGCTCGGACCGCCGCGGACGATCGGCTTGGCGCCGGCCGCGACGGCCGCCTCGACGGCGGCGTCGACGCGGGCGACCGCCGCCTTGTCGATCAGGGGGCCGATCTGGCTCTCGGGATCGGCGGCCGGACCCGGACGCACGCTCTCCAGGCGCTGGGCGAGGGCGGCGGTGAACTCGTCGGCGATCTCCCGCTGGACCAGGACCCGGCTGCCCGTCATGCAGAACTGCCCGGCGAAGACGGTGCACGACGCGACGGCCGTGGCCAGCGCGGCCTCGATGTCGGCGTCGGCGAAGACCAGGTGCGGGGTCTTGCCGCCCAGTTCGAGGCCCACCCGCTTGAAGCGGGCCGCGGCGCCCTGGGCGATGAGCCGGCCGGTGGCGGTGCTGCCGGTGAAGCTGATGACGGGCACCTGCGGTGACTCGACCAGGAGACGGGCGACGTCGGAGCCGGACTCGACGACGACGTTCACCGCGCCGTTCGGCAGTTCGGGCACGGAGGCGAGGATCTCGCTCATGAGCGCGGCCGTGCGGGCCGCCTGCCCCGGCATCTTCACCACGGCCGTACAGCCCGCGGCGAGGGCCGGGGCCAGCGCGCGGATGCACAGGTAGGCGGGCGAGTTCCAGGGCACGACGATGCCGGCGACGCCGACGGGCTGCCGGATCGACATGGACTGGCGGCCCGGCTGGGTGTCGGTGACCCGGCCGTGCGGCTGGACGGCGAGTCCCGCCGCGAAGCGCAGCGCGCGCAGGATGAAGTGCGTCTCGAATCCCGCTTCGCGGCGGAGCTTGCCGTTCTCCAGACACAGCGTGTCGATCACCTCGTCCATGCGCGCGGCGTACGCGTCGGCGAGGTGACTGAGGGCGGTGGACCGCAGCATCGGGTCGAGACGCCAGTCGCCCTCCTCGAACGCGCGCCGGGCCGCGTCGACGGCCTGCCGCCCCACCTCCGCGTCGGCGTCCGCGTACGTGCCGATCACTTCGCCCGTGGCCGGGTTGATGCTCTCGGAGATCCTGGCGGAACCGACCCACTCGCCGTCGATCCAGTGCCGTGCGGTGTTCTCTCGGGTCATGTCGGCGACTCCTTGCTGAGGGGAAAAGGGAGGAAGAGCGGGAAGGGGGAGTGGTACGAACCGGCCTTCAGAGGCCGAGGAGCCGCTCGGCGTTGCCGTGGGCGATCTTCTCCCGGTCGGCCTCGCTGATCGGGGCCGTCCGCAGGAACTCGGTGGCCACCGCCATCTCCTCGAAGGGGTAGTCGGTGCCGAAGAGGATGTGGTCCGACCCCAGGGCCAGCAGCGAGCACAGCAGGGGCGGGGCCGAGCACACGCCGCTGGTCGTGATGTAGAGGTTGTGCCGGATGTACTCCGAGGGGTTGCCCCGGGCCAGCTCGACGCCCTGGTGGTTGTGGTAGTCCCAGCGGGAGTCCATCCGCCACAGGACGTAGGGCAGGCCCTCGCCCATGTGGCCGAGCAGCATCTTGGCGTCGGGGAAGTCGTCGAAGACGCCGCCGAACACGCACCGCAGGAAGTGGGTGGCCGTCTCCGAGCCCCAGCTCCACATCGGGCCGATGAGCTCCGGGTGCCCCTTGATGACGTGCGGGACGTCGACGCCGTTGGCCGGGTGCAGATAGAGCGGCACGTCCAGGCCGGCGGCGCGCTCCCACACGATCCGCAGCTCAGGGTCGTCGAGGTAGCGGCCCTGGGTGTGCGCGTTCACCAGGGCGCCGCACATGCCCAGCTCGGAGACGGCGCGCTCCAGCTCGTCGGCGGCGGCCTTCGGGTCCTGCAGCGGGAGGGCGGCGAAACCGGCGAAGCGGTCGGGACGGTCGGTGATCACGCCGGCGAGGAGGTCGTTCACGGCGGCGGCCTGCGCGACCGCGGTGGCCGCGTCCTTCTCGGCCTGGATGCCGGGGGAGTTGAGGGACAGCACCTGCACGTCCAGACCCGCCGCGTCCATCTCGGCCAGCCGCTCGCCGGTGATGTCCAGGAGCCGCCGGGACGCCTCGCGCCACTTGTCCGGCTGGAGGATCGCGGCCGCCGAGGCCCCGTACTTCTCCAGCTCCGGTGTGACGAAGTGTTCTTCCAGACCGATGGTCCGCATCGCGACCCCTCTGCATTTCACTTATATGCATTGACTTCCACGATGGTGAAACGTACGTTCCGTCGGTGTCAACCCTTTGAAACGTCCGAGTAAATGGAGGTGCCCGATGACGGGTACGGATGTCGCCGCGATGGGTCAGGCCGCGGGCGGGACCGCGCCGGACGTGGTCGTGGTGGGGTACGGCCCGGTGGGCATGGTGGCGGCCGCCCTGCTGGGGCGGGCGGGTCACCGGGTCCTCGTCCTGGAGCGCTACGCCGGCCTGTACAACCTGCCGCGGGCGGCCAGCTTCGACGACGAGACCATGCGCACCCTGGCCCGTCTCGGCGTGGCGGAGGCGCTGCTGCCCAAGGTGCGGGTGCAGCCCACCTACGAATGGCGCAACGGCGGCGGCGACCTGCTGATAGAGCAGTCCTTCGCCGAGACCGGACGCAGCGGCTGGGCGGAATGGAACATGATGTACCAGCCCGACCTCGAAGAGGCGCTGGACGCCCTGTGCCGTTCGATGCCCCGGGTGGAGGTGCGGCACGACAGCGTCGTCGTCGCCCTGGAGCAGACCGCGGACCGCGTCACGGTCACCTTCGAGGGGCCCGAAGGACCCCAAAGGGTCGAGGCGCGCTACGTCCTGGGATGCGACGGAGGCAACAGCTTCGTGCGCTCGTCGCTCGGCGTGGGACTGGACGACTACGGTTTCTCCGAGCCGTGGATGGTGTGCGACTTCCGCTTCCGCCGCCCGACCGAAGTGCCGTACGCGCTGCAGCTCGGCGACCCGCTGGGGCCGACCTCGATCATCTCGCTCGGCCCCGCGCACCACCGGTTCAGCTTCATGCTCGACTCGGTCGACGACTTCGCGACCGAGAGCGACCCGCAGCGGGTCTGGAAGCGGGTCGCCCCCTACCTCACCCCCGACGACGCCGACCTCATCCGGGTCGCCACCTACACCTTCCGGTCCCTCATCGCCCACGAGTGGCGCCGCGGCCGCGTCCTGCTCGCGGGCGACGCGGCCCACCAGATGCCCCCCTTCCTCGGCCAGGGCATGTGCTCGGGCTTCCGCGACGCGCAGAACCTCGCGTTCAAACTCGACCTCGTGCTGCGCGGGGCCGCGCCGGACGGCATCCTCGACACGTACCAGGCCGAGCGCGAACCGCACGTGCGCGCGGTGACGGAGAAGGGCATCGAGCTGGGCCACCTCCAGACCCTGCGCGACCCCGAGCGGGCCGCCGAGCGCGACCGGACCCTCCTCGCCCGCCGCGCGGAATCCGCCGCACCCGAGCCCATGCGCTTCCCGGACCTGGCCGAGGGCCTGTTCACCCGGGGCGCGGCCGCGGGCCGCGGACAGCTGTCGGTGCAGGGCGTCGTGGACGACGGCACCCGCCGCGACCGCCTCGACCAGGTTGTGGGCGGCGGGTTCCACCTGCTCGTCGCCAAAGACCACCTGGCCGCGCTGGAGGACGGCCGGCTGCTCGACGACCTCGCCGGGGCCGGCGTACGCGTCGTCGCCCTCGGCGAGCGGGCCGCGGCACACCCGGCTGCGGCCGTCGTACGGGACGTGGACGGCACCTACCGCGCCTGGTTCGCCGAGCTCGGATGCTCGGCCGTCGTGGTCCGGCCCGACTTCTACGTGTACGGCACGGCCGACGGCCCCGACGCGGTGACCGGCCTCGCGGCCGAGCTCCTCGACGCGATCCACGGCGGCGCGACCGCCCGGGAGGTGGAGGCGGACGCCTGATGCCGCCCTCCACGGTTCCGGGCGACGCCGTCGGGCCGGTCACTATGATCGCTTCCGTGAAGACACGTCACCCCTCCGACTCCGACTCCGAGGCCGGCGAGGCGTCGCCGGCCCGGCAGGGCATCCAATCCGTCGAACTGGCGATGACCGTCCTGCAGGCCCTCGAAGAGGGACGGGGCCCGATGAGCCTGACGCAGATAGCCGCCGCCAGCGGAATGCAGCCCAGCAAGGCCCACCGCTATCTCGTCAGCCTCGCCCGCGTCGGCCTCGTCGCCCAGTCGCCCAGCTCCGGGCACTACGACATGGGACCGGCCATGCGACGGCTCGGTGTCGAGTCACTGCGCAGGATGGACGAGGTGGCCCTGGTCAGCGAACACCTGCCGGGACTGCGGGACCGTACCTCGCACGCGGTCAACCTGGCGGTGTGGGGCGACCACGGCCCCGTCGTCGTGCGCTGGGAGTACGGCGCCCACGCCCTGCCGATCACGGTCCGCGTCGGCGCCACCATGCCGCTGCTGAACTCGGCGATGGGAGGGGCGTTCCTCGCCCACCTGCCCGAGCGGCTCACCGAGCCGGTGCTGCGCGGACAACTGGAGACGGAGACCCTGGACGCGGCCACCCGGGACCGGATCGACCGGATCCGGGACGAGGTGCTGCGCGAGGGAGTGGCCACCACCGTCGGCGGCGTCATCCCCGGCGTCACCTCCCTGGCGGCCCCCGTGTTCACGGCCGGCGAGTCCTTCCCCCTCGTCGTCACCCTCGTGATGCCCGCCCGGGGCGTCACGGAACAGGACGTGACCCGCCTCTCGGCGGAACTGCTGAACTCGACGCGGGCCATGTCCGAGATGCTGGGCCACTCCACGGACCGGCGCCGACCGTAGGGCGCCCGCGCCCCCCTAACATTCGGGAAGCGCGTCACGAAGCTCGGTCGCTCCCCCCATCGGCACACCCGCGACTGGAGCGCCAAGGTCGCGAAGGCGGACGCCTTCGTGTTCGTTATGCCGGAGTACAACTACGGCTACAAAGCCGAACCGAAGAACGCGATCGGCTCCCCCACACCGAGTGGCAGTACAAGCCGGTGGGCTTGGTCAGCTACGGCGGCGTGTCGGCGGAAACGCGCGCGACGCAGAAGATCAAGAAGGTGGTGACCACCCTGAAGATGACACCTGGCTTCGAGGCCGTCTCCATTCCCTTCGTGCAGCAGTTCGTCGACGACAACCGGCGACTGCTGCTGGAAGGCGAGGATTCCGGTGCCGGCACGATGGGCTCACCGACCCGGTGGGAGACGGTGACGACGAGCGCGGACGCGGACGAGGGCGCTCCACCGTCCCGGGTGACAGCCGCACTGGTCGATCGCCGGAGCATGCACGACGGCCGCGGCGGGCCCTTCGCCTCTGCTGGCCCTGCCCGACGGTCGGGTCGCTCCGGTGCCACAGCGCCGACATCGACGACTCCAACCATGAAGTGACCGATCTGCTGACACGGCCCCGGCCCATCGACGGCGACCTCACCGTGATTGCCCAGGCGCTCATGACCGGCTCCGGAGCCGATCATGAGCGCGCCGCCGCCGTACGGCTTGGTAGTCCCGCGCCGGCCTCGACACGGTCCTGGAACGCGTCGCCGCCAAGCCCGGCACCCACTGCCCCGGGTCTTCCCTCCCCCCTTGTACGACAGGGCCTGGAGAACCTCCACAACGAACACTGACGTCGTGGACGGCGTCGTGGGACGACAGGGGCGCGTCCGGGGTCGGCAGGACTGGATGCGGGGACGCCGGACAAGCGGCGGGATTTCCGTCCTCTTGCCGGACTGGATGGGCCACTGGGGTGGGTCGGCATCGAGCCGGACAGCGTCCGGCTGCAAACTGCCTTACGATACGTGTGCGGGCGTACGGCACACCATAGATCGGCCTCACCGGCATCACCGCGGAGACGGCGGGGCGCAAGCCGACCCCTGGCGAGAACGACCTGTGGATCGCCCTGCACGAGAAGGTGGCGCTCGATCTGCTGCTGGAGGCCCCCGGTGAGTCCTGGCGACCCGGCGCGGTGACACCGCTGCCGGTGGGGTCAGACGGTCAGCCCGCCTGCCGCGAGCCGATCGCTCATGTCGCTCACCAAGCCCTTGCCTGAACCGTCGGCCGTGGCGAGCAGTTCTTCGAAGGCCCGGAGGCGACGAAACGTCTCGGCATACGTCGTCTGCTTCTCCAGGGGGAGTTGGAGCACCTGGAGACGCCGGATGTCGATCCGGGATGAGCTGGAGGCGTGAGTGCCTGCCTGGCGGCCATTGGTCGGCGCGTACAGGCAGCCGGCGAGGAAGTGGGCTTCCAGCTTCTCCGCATCCACTCGCAGGAGGTAGAGCTGAGGGCCCAGGGCTATGGGAGGGCCTTCGTGGACCCATGCCTTGAAGGCCCGAGCCACTCCGGCGACCAGGACATCGCCCTCTTCGGCGACGGCTGGAGCGGAACCGGTGGGGACCACACCGCTGGGAGTGCCGTCATGCAGAAGATCGGCGATGGTGAGGAGCGGAACGGTGCCCCCGTCACTCGTCGTGGCCGACGGCGGCGGCTGCTGGCCGGCGCGCAGCGTCAGCGCACCGGCTTTGACGAGATCCCCCACCGTCGTCGTGGTCTGTGGAGTTCCGGTCTCGAAAGCGAGTCGGGACAGGTGTCGCGAGTGATCGGCCAGATCGGTCAGCAATGAATCGAACTTGTTCCACTTTCGGACCAATTCCTCGTGGGACGGCTCGTTCGACACTGCTGTGTAGCGCCCCGGAGTGACGTCCACCTCGTCGTCGAGAAGGTCGAGGAGGGGGACGCGTACGGCGCCCTTCGGTGGCTCCTGGTCCACCTGGTCGAGGGTCGCCATCGACGTCAGGACGAATGAACCGAGGCTCCCCCAGTCGGGGCTCGGTTCGCGCGTTCCCGGTCTGGCGAAACGCGTGGCGTCCACCAGGAGGACGTGCTGGCTCGGGGGAGCGGTCGCAGGACTCTCCGGTGCCGCACGGAGGATCCACAACTGAAGTGACACACTGTGCGGTTGCGCGCTGCCGGGGGGCAGGGACACGACCGCGCGAAGTGTTCCGGTGCGCAGCAGTGAGCCGCGGATACGGCGGCCCGCCTTGCGTGACGCGACAGCCGGTGGAAGGACGACCACGGCGGCCCCGCCCGGCTCGAGGTGGGTGAGCAGATGCTGCACCCAGGCCAGTTCGGGCTCGGTGCGAGGAGGTAGACCGTGTGTCCAGCGCTGGTCGGTGGCCAGTTCCTCGTAGCCCCAGTCGCGTTCGTTGAAGGGGGGATTGCACAGGGCGATGTCGGCCTTCGCGCCGGGGAAGGGGTCGTCCCGCAGGGTGTCGGCAGTGGCGATCCGCGGCCGGATGTCGTACTTCTCCGTGAGGAACGAGAGTCGACCGGCGGTCAGCGCGGCGAGCGCCGGATCCCGCTCGCACGCGAGTACCTCCAGCCCGGGGCCGTCGTACTCCTGCAGGGCCGCGGCGGCCAGGTGTCCGGTGCCGCTCGCCGGATCGAGGAGGGTCAGTCGGCCCCGTGCAGGGCCGAGACGGACGGCGAGAGCGACCCGGGCCATCAGCGCGGCGAGTTGTGGCGGCGTGGTGCTGAGCTGTCGGACATGGGTTTCCAGCCATCGTTGCAGCAGGAACTCGAAGGTTTCATGCGGTCCTTCTTCCCGCCCCACCCGAGCCGCCCGGTTCACCAGGGTCTTGGCTTGAGGGGAGAGGTCGGGGTGGGCTGTCCGTGCTTCGGGGGAACGCATCAGGCGAGCCGCCTCGGCGATGGCCAGCCCGGACTCGTTCCGGCTGCCGAGTGCCTCGAAGCGCGGCCAGAGGAGTTCCCGGCCGCCGATGTCCCTGAGCTTGCCGTTGTTCCGCAGCCACAGCTCCACCTCTGCCAGCGAGAACTGCGGACTGACGTCGGTGCCTCCGATCCGGGTGGGGAAGGAGTCGTGGCGGCGGCGCCAGTTGCTTACGGCCGCTCGCCCGACGCCTGCGATCCGAGCGATCTCGGCCAGGCTGACGGGGACGGCGTCATGGGCGCTCATGGTTCAGTCTCCGAGGTCCTTGGCGGCCGGCTTGTCGGCGTTCCCAGTGGCCGTTCATGCGGGGAAGGCTACTACCATCATTGACTTTGTTCACAGTGTGTACGTTCCATTCGGTTGTGTAGGGAAT
Source organism: Streptomyces sp. NPDC098101 (assembly GCF_044760185.1). NCBI lineage: Bacteria > Bacillati > Actinomycetota > Actinomycetes > Kitasatosporales > Streptomycetaceae > Streptomyces > Streptomyces sp. NPDC098101. Next base: position 1,059,507 of record NZ_JBIWAS010000001.1, read on the forward strand.
GTGGAGGTCGGCAGATATGTGGAGTCCCACGCCGGGAATGGTGATCCATGACCGCTATCGACTGGAGTCCGTACTGGGCCGAGGTGTCATGGGTCACGTGTGGCGGGGGCGGGATCTCCCTCTTGAACGACCCGTCGCGGTGAAGACCGTCGCCACGGAACTGCTGGCCGTGGCGAGCGGCCGCGACGCCGCGCTGGCACGGTTCGTCAGGGAGACACGGGCTGCCGCGCGTCTTGATCACCCGAACGTCGCCACGGTCTTCGACGCGTCGAGCGCGGACGACATCTGCTGTCTGGTGATGGAACTGATCGACGGCACCACGCTCGAGTACCTCTTCGACCAGCAGGAGGACGGCCGGTTCGGCGTCTCCTCCGCCGTCGCCGTCGCCGCCCAGCTGTGCGCGGGACTCTCCGCGGTCCATGCGGCGGACCTGGTGCATCGCGACCTCAAGACCCAGAACGTCATGGTCCGCCGCGACGGTGTCGTGAAGATCCTCGACTTCGGCCTGGTCAAGCTGCTCAGCGACACCGACCCGCGGCTGACGGCGACCGGCGAGGGAATCGGCAACCTCATCTGCGCCTCTCCTGAGCTGCTGGCCGGCCGGGACCGGCTCGACGGCCGCAGCGACCTGTACGCCGTGGGCTGCCTGCTGCACCACATGCTCACTGGGGAGACGCTCTTTCCCGCGGATCAGCCGGCGCTGCTGGCCTCCAGTCATCTCGCCTCGGCCCCGCCCCTCGTCGCCGACATGGGGGTGCGCGTGCCCGGGGATCTCCAGGACCTGATCACGGCACTGCTGGCCAAGCGGCCCGACGACCGTCCCGCGTCGGCGGCCGAGGTCTACGCCGCTCTGGCCCCCCATCTGCCGGAGCCGGATCCCGGGCTGGCCCTCAGGAGGACTCCTCCGGAGGATCCGCGCCGCCCCTTCCTGGTCCCCCAGGGCCCGACGCTCCTGTGAGCGAGGGCGTCACCGGGCCTGGAAGCCATCCTGATCGTTGTAGTCCACACTTTCCGGTCACGGGCGGCACCAGAGCCATGTGACCGATGACAGAATGCCCCGGTCGGCCGCTGTGCCGTGAGGCTCCCGACCGCGGGAGGCGGTGGGCGCGGCAGGCGCCGGGACTGGGGGGCGCGATGCGGTGGAGCATGGGACGGTACGAGCTGACGCACGAACTGGGCCGGGGCGGCATGGGCGTCGTCTGGGCGGCACATGACCGTGACCGCGACCGCGAGGTGGCCGTCAAGCTCCTCGCGACCTGTGGCCGCGGGGCCGAACCGAGCATGCTGGAACGCCGGTTCCTGCGCGAGATCCGCCTGACCGCTCGCCTGCGGCACCCGGGTGTTCCCGCCGTCCACGACCACGGGAACCACGAGGGCGAGCTGTATCTGGTCATGGATCTCGTCCCGGGCCGGACCTTGGACGCCGTTCTCAAGAACGACGGCCCTCTGCGTGTCGAGCAGGCGGCGGATGTGGCCCGGCGTGTGTCCGAGGTGCTGTCCTACGCCCATGGCCAGGGGGTCGTGCATCGCGACCTGAAGCCGTCGAACCTGATGCTGGCCCCCGACGGGGAGGTCAAGGTCCTGGACTTCGGGGTCGCCGCGGCCCTGGAGCCCCAGCCGGGCGAGACCCGTTTCACCGCTGCCGACGCCACTCCCGGCACGGTCGTCTACATGGCGCCCGAGCAGGCTGTCGGGCGGACTGTGCCCGCCAGCGACCTGTACTCGTTGGGGTGCGTTCTGTACGAACTGCTCACCGGATCTCCTCCTTTCGTGGACGCCAGTCCGTTCATGCTCTACCACCAGCACGCCAACGACCCCGTTCCGCCGCTCGCGGACCGCTGCCCCGACGTACCGGACGGCCTGCGGGTGCTGGTCGACCGGCTGCTGGAGAAGAAGCCCGAGGACCGGCCCGGCTCGGCCGAGGAAGTGGCCGGTCTGCTCGCGGCCTGGGCGCCCCGACCGGCTCGCGCGGCCGGGACCGCGCCCGCCCACCCGCGACTGGCCGAACTGGCCGCCCTGCGCCGCGCGGGACGTCCCGCGCGCGCCTTGGAGGAGTACCGCGAGTTGATGGACGGCTTCGGTCTCGACCGCGCGGACATGCTCGCCGCCCGTGCCGGAGCCGCTCTGTGCGCGGGGACGCTCGGCCGCACCCGTGAGGCCCTCGACGAGCTGAAGTCCGTCCTTGCCGAACAGCGCAGCCTGCTCGGGCCGGGCCACTCCGCCGTCCTTGACACCCGCTATGAGATCGCCGTCCTGCTGGTCCGCACCGGGGAAAGGCGCGCTGCCGAAGAACTCCTCCGGCGCCTGGCCGACGAGGAGGAGGCGGTCCTGCCCGAGTCCGACCCCGGGCGCGGACGGAGCCGGAAACTGCTGGAGCGACTGCGCCGCATGGGCTGAGAGCCATTGGCGGTCGACACCACCGGCTTGATTGTTTGTAATCTCTGTTCACACGATCAGGCTCATGTTAGCCTGCCGTCACGTCGTTCCGGAGGGGAGACAGGACACGAGACACTGTCTGCGGACGACGGCAGGTGAACACCGAGGGGAACAGCGCCCATGACGCCAGCAGCTCAGCGCGAGACCGAGCGGACGGGGGCGCAGCCGCTCCCCGAAGAGGGAAACCTGGTCGAGGTGCGTGGTCAGTCCTGGGTGGTCGCCCGCGTCGAACCGTCCCCGGCCGCGTCCCACGGCGAGGGGGACCGGCGCCCCGCGACTCTGGTCCATCTCCAGTCCGTCGCCGACGGCCGCTTCGGTGACACCCTCTCCGTGATCTGGGAGGTCGAGCCAGGTCGCCGTGTCCTGCCCGCCGGCTCCCTGCCCGATGCCTCCACCGGCTCCTACGACCCCCCGAACCGTCTCGCCGCGTTTCTCGACGCCGTCCGCTGGTCCGCCGTCGCCTCCGCCGACGCCAGGACCCTCCAGGCCCCGTTCCGCTCCGGTGTCGCCGTCGAGCCGTACCAGCTGGAGCCGGTCTCCCGAGCGGTCGGCGCGCCCCGCGTCAACCTCCTCCTCGCCGACGACGTCGGCCTCGGCAAGACCATCGAGGCCGGCCTCGTCGTACAGGAACTCATGCTGCGCGGCCGGGCCCGCCGCACCATGGTCGTCTGCCCGGCCGGCCTCACCCTCAAGTGGCGCGACGAGATGGCCGAGAAGTTCGGCCTGGAGTTCACCGTCGTCGACTCCGAGCACTGCGCCCGTCTGCGGCGCACCCACGGCACCGCCGCCAACCCCTTCCGGGTCCATCCGCTCACCATCGTCTCCCTGCCCTGGCTGCGCGGCCAGAAGGCCCAGCGCCTCCTCGACGAGGTCATCGGTGCTCCCGAAGAGAGCTCCGACGGTGAGCACAAGCGCTTCTTCGACCTGCTCGTCCTCGACGAGGCCCACCACGTCGCCCCGGCCGCGCCCAAGCAGGTGTACGCGGTCGACTCCCAGCAGACCAAGTTGATCCGGCGCCTCGTCCCGCACTTCGAGCACCGGCTCTTCCTCTCCGCGACCCCGCACAACGGCTACCCCGAGTCGTACACGGCGCTCCTCGAACTCATCGACGACCAGCGTTTCGCGCGCGGTGTCGACCCCGACAAGGAAGCCCTCAGGGACACCGTCGTACGACGCCTGAAGTCGACGGTCACCAACGCCGACGGCACGCCCCGCTTCCGTACCCGCAGGCAGCGCGAGCTGTCCGTCGACTACACCACCGAGGAGCGCGCGGTCCACCAGCTGCTCGGGGAGTTCGCCGAGCAGCGCCGCAGGAAGCTCACCCCGAAGGCCCGCGGCGGACGCCGGGCGGCCGACCTGGTGACGCTGCTCCTCAAGAAGCGCCTCTTCTCCTCCCCGGCCGCGTTCCTCCACACCGTGCAGGTCTACCTCTCCCACCTGGAGGACACCGGCCCCGCCCGCGGCCGCGCCGCCGCCGACGACGTGCCCGACTGGCTGGAGGAGTTCGCCGACCTCGTCGCCGACCTCGACGACACGGGCCTGGCCGACGCGGAGGACGACGCCCTGACCCGCTCCACCTCGCTCACACCGGCGGAGGACGGCCGGGAACTGGACCTGCTCCAGGAGATGGAACGCTGGGCCCTCACCCACGAGGCCGCGCCCGACTCCAAGGCCGAGGCGCTGATCGCCGAGCTCAAGGCCGTCTGCCGCCCCGACGGAAAGCGCTGGACCAACGAACGGGTCGTGGTCTTCACCGAATACCGCGACACCCAGAAGTGGCTCCACGACCTCCTCCAGCAGGAGGAACTCACCGACGGGGGCCGCGTCGAGCGCTTGCACGGCGGCCTGTCCACCGAGGAGCGCGAGCGCATCCGCCTCGGCTTCCAGGCGGAGCCCTCACGCGCGGAGGGCAAGGTCCGCATCCTCCTGGCCACCGACGCTGCCGGCGAGGGCATCGACCTCCAGAACCACTGCCACCGCCTGATCAACTACGACATCCCCTTCAACCCCAACAAGCTCGAACAGCGCATCGGCCGCATCGACCGCTGGGGCCAGAGGTACGATCCGGAGATCACCCACTTCATCGGCTCCGGCTGGCAGCAGGCCCAGGCCGGCTCCTACGAGGCCGACCTGGAGTTCCTCTCCCGGGTCGCCAAGAAGGTCGCCCGCATGGAGCACGACCTCGGCTCCGTCAACGCCGTCCTCGCCGACGCCGTCCAGCGCCGGATGACCGGCGACACCGCACCGGTCGACATCGAGAACGCCAAGCCCAGGCCGATCAAGGGCCGCCGCACGGGCGGCGAGGTCGCACCCGAGCAGAACGTCACCGCACAGACGAAGCGCCTCGCCGATCAGTACGACGAGACGGTGGGCGTCCTCGGCCTCACCCCGGCCAACGTCAAGCGCGTCGTGGACACCGCGCTGGCTCTGGACAACCAGCCGCCGCTGCTGCCGTCCACGCTGCGGGCGGAGGACTTCGAGCCGGGTGACCTCTTCGACGTACAGCCCCTGTCCGGCAGCTGGGAGAGGGCCACCCGCGGCCTCGCCCACAAGCTCCGCGAGGGCGAGCAGCGTCCGCTCACCTTCTCCCCGGCGGTGGCAGCCCAGGGCAAGGACGACGTGGTCCTCGCCCACCTCAAGCACCCGCTCGTGGCCCTCTCCACGCGCCTGCTGACCGCCGCCGTCTGGAACGCGGACCTGATCGACCTCCACCGCGTCACCGCCGTCGTCTCCGACGACCCGGCCGTGACCACGACCCTGGTCTCCGCATACGCGCGGTACGTCCTCGTCGGCACCGACGGCACCCGCCTGCACGAGGAAGTGCTGTACGCGGGCGGCTGGTTCGGCGACACCGGCCGCTTCCGCCGCTGGGAGTCGGTGGGCGAGCAGGGCAGGGTCCTGTCCCAGGCGCTGACCGAGGGCATCGAGGCGGCTCCCCACCTCCGCCGGGAGCTCACCGAGACCTGGCCGAAGCTCCGCGACCCCCTCTACCGGTCCCTGGAGGCCCGTGCAGGCGAACTCGGCCGGCAGCTGGAGAGCCGGCTCGCCGACCGCCGGGAGGAGGAGGAACGCCGTATCACCGGGACCCTCGACCGTTTCGAGGCCACCCTGCGCTCCAAACTCAAGGAGGAGGGCGACGGCGAGGGCGAACAGCTCGCCCTGCTGTCCACCCACGAGCTGACCGGTCACGAGCGCCGCCAGTTCGAGGACGACCGCCGCCGCTGGCAGGAACGCCTCGAAGGCCTCCCCGCCGAACGCGAACGCGAACTCGCCGCCATCGCTGCACGCTACCGCGAGCCCCGCTCCCACCTCTTCCCCGCCGCCGTCGTCTTCGTGATCCCCGCAAAGGAAGCCCGCCGATGAGCCCCCGCCGCGCCATGAGCCCCGCAGCCGCCGCCGCCAAGGCCCAGGCCGTCGACGGCCGCGGGCAGCACCAGGAGTGGCTCGACCTCACCGAGGTCTCCGGCCCCTTCCTGACCATGCCCGTCCTCCTGCGCGCCTGGCCGCAGCTCGACGCTCTGGAGAAGGACGAGCGCGCCCGCCTTCGCGCCCGTCACGCCGACTGGCAGACGGACACCAGGGCGGACCGCGACGAGTGGGTAGCGTACGTCCTGCGCCGCCTGCTGGGCTGGGACGACGCGTTGGCCTTCCGCCAGGGCGAGTCGGAGCACGACGGCCTCGACCGCCTGACCCTGCGCGTCGCGGAGCACAACACCGAGGTGCGCCCCGACTTCGCACTGGTGGAACCGGGCGCGGAGCTCGCGGCCGAACCGGACGTGGCGTCGGCGGCGAAGCGGGTACGCCTGCTGGGCATGACAGTTGCCGCAGGCACGGCGCCCACGGCCCGCGCCGGCGGTGGCGGCGACTGGTCCGCGGCCCCCGCCGACCGCCTGGCCCGCCTCCTGCGCCACCACGGCGTACCGCTCGGCCTGGTCACCGACGGCCGCTGGTGGTGCCTGGTCTGGGCCCCCCTGGGCGGTGTCACGACGACGGCCGTCTTCGACGCGATCGGCTGGAACGAGGCCGCCGAGCGGAACGTGGTACGGGCCTTCGTCTCGCTCCTGCGCCGCCGCCGCTTCTTCGAGTACGACGACGCCGAGACGCTGGTGGGCCTGCTCAAGGCGAGCCTCGCGGCGGGCGAGGACGTCACCGAGGCGCTGGGTGTCCAGGTCCGCCAGGCCGTCGAACTCCTCGTGGACGCCATAGGGCGCGCGGACGTCCGTGCGGTCGAGCACGGGGCCCCGGGCCTGCACGCCTCCGGCGTCGGCGCGGACGAGGTCTACCGCGGTGCGGTGGCGGTCATGATGCGCATCGTCTTCCTCCTCTTCGCGGAGGAGCGGGGCCTGCTCCCCGCCGACAACGAGGTGTACGCCCGCTCGTACTCGGCCCGCTTCCTGCGCGACGAGCTGAAGGCGCGGGCGGACGAGGAGGGCGAGACGTCCCTCGAGCACACGACGTCGGCCTGGCACCGCCTGATCGCCCTCTTCCACGCCGTGCACGGGGGAGTGGACCACCCAGGCTCCGGCTTCCACCTCCCGGCGTACGACGGCTCGATCTTCGACCCCGACAAGTACAAGTGGCTGGAGCGCACCACCCCGCTCCTCCCGATCGACGACCGCACCGTCCTGCACATGCTCCAGGCGGTCCAGGAGGTCCGCGTCGGCAAGGGCAAGGCTCGCGAGGTCCGTACCCTCAGCTTCCGCGCCCTGGACGTCGAGCAGATCGGTTACGTATACGAGGGCCTGTTGTCGTTCGACGGGCGCAGGGCCACCGAGCACATGGTGGGCCTGATCGGCCCCGAGGGCCTGGAGCACGAGGTCCCGCTGCGGGACCTTGAGACGCTGGCGGCGAAGGCCGGCGGCTCGGTGAAGGCGCTCGCGAAGTCCGTCCACGAGAAGTGGAAGGACCCGAAGCCCCCGGCGACGGCGGGCCAGCTGGAGAAGAAGCTCGCCCCTCTGGGGGCGGAGGACGCGACGGAGGCCCGGCGCCGGCTGAACGCGGTGACGAAGGACCCGGCGCTGGCGGAGCGACTGCTGCCGTTCGTCGGCATCCTCCGGGACGACCTGCGCGGCCTCCCGACGGTCATCCCGAACGGCGCGCTGTACGTCACGGAGTCCTCCCTCCGCAAGAACACGGGCACGCACTACACCCCCCGCTTCCTGGCGGAGGAGGTCGTGCTCCACGCGTTGGAGCCGCTGGTGTACGAGCCGGGCCCGCTCCAGACGGCGGACACGGGGGAGTGGCGTCTGAAGTCGGCAAATCAGATCCTCGATCTGAAGGTCGCGGACATCGCGATGGGCTCGGCGGCGTTCCTGGTGGCGGCTTGCCGTTATCTGGCGGACCGACTGATCGAGGCGTGGGAGTCCGAGGGCCGCGCGGACGCGATGGCGTACCGGGCGGGCCGGGCCGTGGAAGCGGTGACGGCGGCGGACGCGGAGCAGGACCCGGTCGTGGTCGAGGCCCGCCGCCAGATCATCGAGCACTGCCTGTACGGCGTCGACATCAACCCGATGGCCGTCGAGATGGCCAAGCTGTCCCTGTGGCTGGTGTCGATGGACCCGGGCCGCCCGTTCACGTTCCTGGACGACAGGCTGGTGGCGGGGGACTCGCTGCTGGGCGTGCACAGCATGGAGCAGATCCGTGCGGAGCACCTCAAGCCGGGAGAGAAGCGCAGCTTGCTGACCCAGCAGGTCGACGAGCGAGCCGAAGTGTTGCGACAGAAGGCCAAGGAGCTCAAGGCGCTGCGTCTGGCGATCACCTCCGTCAAGGGCGTCGACCTGCCCGCGCTGCAGCAGAAGCGGGAGCGTCTCGCTGATGTCAATCGCCACTCTGCGCGCCTGCGTCTTGTCGGAGATCTGCTTGCGGGTGCCGCGTTGGCAACGTGCGCGTCGGGCCGGGTCCCGTGGTACGCCGAGGAGGGCGGCAAGCGCCTGAAGGACCTCTTCCCGCAGGCGGAGCTCATCGTCGAGAGGATCATCGACGAGCAGGTGCCTGCGACCGCGCCCTCCGTCCTGTCAGCCCGGGAAACAGCACAGACCTGGCTCTCCTCCGAACTTCCCGAGGGCAGCCTGGAGCGGAGGCCAGTGCACTGGCCGCTGGCTTTCCCCGAGGTGTTCACCGAGCACGGCGGCTTCGACGCGATCATCGGCAACCCGCCGTTCCTCGGCGGCCAGAAGCTCACCGGCACGATGGGCGAGGCGTACCGCGAGTACATGGTCGACTACCTTGCTGGTGGCAAGCGTGGTAGCGCCGACCTGGTCGCCTACTTCGAACTTCGTGCCCATCAACTCCTCAACCAGCGAGGACAGACAGGCCTCATTGCTACCAACACGCTGGCCCAGGGGGACACTCGGGAGGTGGGGCTGGACCAGCTGGAGACGAAGTCCACGATCCGACGCGCGATCAAGAGCGCCCGGTGGCCGTCGAAGTCCGCGGCGCTGGAGTACTGCGCGGTTTGGACGTCGGTGCCGGCGTTGGCAGATGAGGCAGCCCGGGTCTTGGACAACGAGAAGGTCCGGGGTATCACGACATCTCTGGACCCGCAGTCCAGGGTGCAGGGCAGGCCATACCGGCTGGTAACTGGTGATCGCCCCGGTGCCTACATCGGTTCCTACGTCTTGGGTAAGGGGTTCGTCCTACCTCCTCAGCAGGCCGAGGACCTCATCCAGCGGGATCCCCGTAACAAGGACGTGCTCTTCCCCTACCTCAACGGCGAGGACCTCAACTCCCGCCCGGACTGCTCGGCCAGTCGCTGGGTGATCAACTTCCACGACTGGCCGGAGGAGCGGGCGCGCGAGTACCCAGAAGTATTCGCCATCGTGGAACGCGATGTGAAGCCAGAGCGACTAAAGGTTACACACAGCAAAAATGCCCGAGAGAAGTGGTGGTTGTACGAGCGCGGCAGGCCAGACCTTTACTCCAAGATCCGTAACCTAGACCGTGTTTTGGTGGTAGCACGCGTTAGCAAGACCGGCCTGCCCCTCTTCGTACCCACCAACCAGGTGACGAGCGAGCAAACTGTAGTATTCGCCACTGATCGCCCTGAAGAACTCGCTTGGCTGAATAGCGGAATCCACTACTCATGGGCGATTTCCCGAGGGTCAAGCCTCAAAGGAGATCTCCGATATGCCCCCTCGGACATTTACGAGACAATTCCGAAGCCGTCACTCACTGGAGATCTGTTGGCGGCAGGAGCCAAACTAGAGCGGCATAGACGCTCAGTCATGGAAGGATACGGCATTGGGCTGACAAAGCTCTATAATCTCGTTCACGATCCCGCCATAAAGGATGCCGAAATCAAGGATCTGCGCAATTTTCACCAGGTAGTAGACGGGGCGGTTTCTAGCGCATACGGATGGAATGACATCGCTCTGGAGTACGACTTTCGCGAAACTCGTCAAGGCGTCCGCTACACATTCTCGATGCGTACGCGCGTCGATGTCCTGGACCGACTTCTGGAGATCAATCACCAGCAATACATTCAAGAATCCTCGGGAGGCCCCGACGGTCTGCTCTTCTAGCCTAATGAAAAATTTTCAGCCTGTCGCCGCAGGCTGAAACGACAGGACAACGCGGTGACTCGCGGTCGTTGCGGCGGCGCTTTTGTGTCTCATGTGCCGCCTTAGGAGTTTCACTTAGCGCTTGTCTCGCGTGGTGACCTTTGCCAGCTTTTTAGTGAGTCAGAGCCGTTGCGCGGCCGAGGAGGGCGAGGGAGTGTGAGTCCTTTCGCCCGTATCGGGCAGTGAGGCGATGGTAGCCAAACGATCAATCGATCGAATGTTCGGTTTTCCGGCAGTGTCGGCCGACTAGTTCACCCGACTTGGCCCCCGGGTGGATTATGCGCGGGGCGACGCCTCACTCGTGGAGCCGCGCGAGGTGGTCGGCGGAGAAGTGCGCCTTGTCCGCGCGGAGCTTGACCGGCCGGCGCCTATGCGGCTCGCGGCGGGAGCGGATGGCGAGTATGCCGCGGATCAGAGGCTTGAGGGCCTGGCTGTCGCGGGGGAGACTCCGAACGTCTCCGGCGGATGCTGCCAGGTACACCCGCCGGTCAGGACACCGCCGTCGCGAACGTAGCCTGCTCGTCACGCAGAGCGGTTCCACCACCCTGCGGATAGGACAAGGGCGCCGGAAGCAACGGGGCAACTAACCCGCAAGCAGATATCATGCCGCAGAATATAAACTCACCAAGTGAGACATTATCCAATAACTCAGAAGAGCATAGAATCTCCCTTATTTGCATGTTGAGAGTAATTCAGTTCAAGCAATCTGTCGATCAGTTCAGTTCGAACTGATCGAGACAAGCAAAATCGATTACCCTGGCGTGTCGTATCGAAGTCATAAATTAGATCCAGGTCCTGCCAATCGTAGGCCTGCAATACGGACTGGTCGACCTCTACGTGCGCGTCTCGCAAGGTGCGGATATCGCTGTCCAGTACATTCGGATCGTGGACGAGGCCGTAGAGCTTGGTCAGCCCCACGCCTCTTTGGGTCATGATGCAACGCCGAATCCGATCAAGGTCAGCGCCTGCTGTGGCCATGGCGGTGCTCCAATCGGGCAGTGGCATTGTTTCGTAGACATCTGACGGTGTATACCGGAGGTCTCCCTTGAGGCTGGATCCGCGTGCGACTGCCCACAAATAATGGACGCTGCTGTCAAGCAGCGCCAGGTGGGCTGAGGCTGATGCGGCAAACACTCCGAGCATGTGAGAGAAGACCTGACCCGTTGGTACTGAAACCGGCATCATGGTTCGAGACACGAGTGCTACCACCAAAACACGGTCCAGTTCCTTAATTGCTCTGAGCATGGCGGGACGCTTCTCGGCGTACTGCCACCAGTAGTCCCGGTAGACCTTGCGGTTGTTCTTCAGTCGCTCTGGCTTCACATCGCGTTCCACGATGGCGAATACTTCTGGGTACTCGCGCGCCCGCTCCTCCGGCCAGTCGTGGAAGTTGATCACCCAGCGACTGGCCGAGCAGTCCGGGCGGGAGTTGAGGTCCTCGCCGTTGAGGTAGGGGAAGAGCACGTCCTTGTTACGGGGATCCCGCTGGATGAGGTCCTCGGCCTGGGTCGGTGTCAGAAGGAACCCCTTGCCCAGGACGATCGATCCTTGGAAGGACTTGCCCGCGTTGGCTACCAGCCGTGACCGAAAAGGATGCATTTAAGACAAAATGTGGCTCATTTGTGGACAGTCCTTGCGCTCGATGTTTACAGTCGTCCCCACGCTTCACATCTTCACTGCATGGTTCTTGACGAGTTCATAGTTGCGCAGCGGGCTGACGGCTATTCGAGTAACACGATTGCCGCCAGAGTCCGATGTGTCAGTGCCATCGCCAAAGCCGCGCTCGTCAGCGCAGAGGAACTGAGCGTTGAGCATGTGCTCAGCTACTTCGGATCGCGATCACTCAAGCCCTGGTCCAGGCGGACGTACCTCAATCACCTGCAAGCCTTCGGGAAATGGCTGGGTGTGGATCTTGTGACGGGTATACGTAAGCCGCCGGCCCCGCGATCAACCCCCAACCCGCTGCCCGAGGAAGAGTTGACGAAACTTACTGCCCGCACCGACGGGAGGCAGCGGGCATGGGTGCTTCTGGGAGCCTTCTGCGGACTGCGGGCGCACGAGACTGCCAAGCTCAGACGTGAGGACATCTCGGTCCTTCAGGATGGCGAGGTCGTTCTGCGCGTCCAGGGCAAGGGTGGGCGCACCGACGTGGTGCCAGTCCCACCCGTTGTTGTACGTGAGTTGAACCTGTCGAGCGAAGGGCGCCTCTGGAGCGGAGTGAGCCCTGAACGCGTGTCGCGCACCATCGCCGGCGTGGCGGCGAAACACGGCATCCGGATGCGGTATCACCAGCTCAGGCACCGGTTCGGTACAGCCGTCTACCGAGCGTCCGGTCGTGACCTGCTGCTCACCCAGCGCCTCATGCGCCATGCCTCGCCTGCGACAACCGCCGGCTACGCAGCCGTCGCCGACGACCAGATCCACTCAGTGGTCGGCGCGCTGCCGGGCGCGGACCCTGATGCCCGACCGAAGAGGCCCAGAAGCCGCCGTGCAACAGCATGCGTGTCTTGCGGGGGGTGAGCAGGCGCCGCCAGAACCGGCTTCGCCTGCTGCTCCCATCAGTACCTTCTACTCCACCGCGAGGGCCACGAACACCGCCCACTCGCCTTGGCTGATCCGCAGTACCGGCCCGCCACCCGCGACCTTCGAATCACGTACGTACACGGCGTCCAAGCCGACGGCCACCTCTACGCAGTCACCGCCGTCCGATCCGCTGTAACTGCTCTTGAACCAACGCAGCCCGTTCACGTGCTCGGCCATCCGCTCCATGCTCATGTCTCTCCCAGCATCCGTTCGATGAGCCGCGCAGACTCGTCGACGTTCAAGGCCTGTGACCGCAGCTTGCCATATCGCAAGGCGAAGGTACTGACCTCGGTGGGCTCTGAGACGACGCACCCGACGCCCTGGGACTCGAAGTACCCGAGGTGCTTGTGCTCGTGCGTCTCCACCGTCACGAACGAGCCGTTCCTGCCCGGGTGGAAGCCTCGCTGAGCGGGCATGACCTGGATCTCCACATTCCGCAACGCGGCTACGTCCAGCAGCCGCTGCCACTGTTCACGCATCACCTCCGGGCTGCCCACCGGATCGCGCAACGCCTCCTCGTTGATGATGAAGGACAGCTCGGCGAGCGGTGCTCGCGTGAACAGCTTCTGCCGACTCAGCCGAGCTTCTGTGCGCTGGTCGATGATCTCGTCACTCAGCGGCGGGCAGTGGCCGGCGAACAAGGCCCGCGCGTACCCCTCCGTCTGCAACAGCCCCGGCACCAGAAGCGGATCGTACGAGAACCGGCTCACCGCCTCCGCCTCGATCAGCGCGAAGTTCCTGAAGAACTTCGGCAACTTCGCCCGGTCCACCTCCTCCTGGAGCGCGTCCAGCACCCCGCCCGCCTTCAGCGCCCGCTCCGCCGCCACCGTGAACGCCGCCTTCGCCGGGCGCCGTCCCTGCTCGACCGAGGCCACCTGTTCCAGCGAGTAACCCATGACGTCGCCGAGTTGCTGCTGGTTCAACCCGGTCCGATTCCGCAGGTACTGCAACAGCACCCCGTACGCCGACCACGCTCCCGGCCGGTCGGCCGCCTCCTCCTTCGCCTTCGCGCCCCGCTCCGTCCGCGTGTCCCCTACGTCCCGTACCGGCCTCACGGCCCCACGCCCTTCCCGTACCGCTCCGACACCCCGCCCACGGCCGCACTCGCCGTCGGTCCATGCTCAACACGACGCGCGGGAACCGGGTCACGCGCCGGACCCGTACAACGCCCGTACAAGACCCGTACAACCAAGTCCACAGCCTTCCCGCCCCCTCCGTACGACGAGAAGACCGTACAGCCGTCGTACCTGGTCGGCGGGGTGGCCACCCCGCCACGCTGCTCCCGTGACTCGCCATCAGCTCACCGAAGAGGCCAAGTCGCCTCTCGTGCCCGTCCGCCAACTGAGCCTGCGTTTCAGCAGCACCAGGCGCGGCGCCCGCCTCGCCCGGCAGCTCGCCGTCCAGCAGTTCACCGAGTGGACCGGGCTCCCGTACGACTCCGACCCCGCCCGTACCGTCGCGCTTGTTACCGCCGAGCTGGCGTCCAACGCGGTCCGGCACGGCAGTCTCCCCGGCCGGGACTTCCGGCTGGCGCTGCTCCTCCTGTCCGACCTCCTCCGCGTCGAGGTGACGGACACCCGCCCCGAGCGCCTGCCACCGCCCATGCCCCCGGAACCCGCCGGCGAGACCTCGGGCCGTGGACTGCTCCTCGTCCAGGCCTGCGCCGGCCGCTGGAGATGCACGGTCCGCGACGCGTACACGAAGACCGTCTGGGCAGAGGTACCGCTCAGACCGTCGGGCCCGTGACGCCCGCCTCGCCCCGGCGAAGGGGACCGTCAGCGATCGGCGTAATGCTCCGCCAGCTTCTCGATCTCCCGGGTCCATAACAGCACGTCGTCGCCCGACCGCTTGTACGGTGCGCGTCGCGCCAGCTTGAAGAAGCCGCCGGACGGCCAGCCGCTGTCCTTCAGCACCACGAGCGCCGACAGCAGGGGCAGGGAGCCGTCCGGGCTCTCCCGGGCGGAGGCGTCCTCCAAGAGGTGGGGCATGGGGCCCTCGTGGGCGGGGACATGGTGGCCCAGCCGTGCCAGTTCGCTGCTCAGGTCGCCGTACGGGATGGGCGTTGCACCCCGGCGTGCCCGCGAACGCAGGATCTCGATCACGGCGTCCAGCGCCTGCTCGTACTCCAGCGTGCCCTTGTGCATGTGCCCTCCCGGCTTCGGATTCCGACGAGCGCCGAACCTACGTCACTCCCCACCCGATCGCGGCTCGAATGCCCGAACCGGGTACTCGCCCCTTGTGAACTCAGTACATGGATCACATACTGATGAAGGTCAACCATCGTCCGCCCTCTCGCCGGGCGCGCAGCCCCGGGGGCATACATGACCGGTTCGGACGGCAGACTCGTACAGACCGCGGTGATCGGGAGCCGGAACTCCGGACGCGCGATCATCCTGCCGACGGACGCGGACGAACTGACCCGCTGGCGCCGACGTCATCCCGCCTACAGCTACTGGTGCGGCACCCAGCTCGGTGGCTGCGGCAACGAGTTGTCGGACCGCCTGTACCGTGACAAGGTCTGTCACTTCGCACACCGGCCCCACACCTCCTGCCACCGTACGGCCACCGGCGCGGCCAGCGCGGACCACCTCTTCATCAAGGACGACCTCGCCGCGTGGGCCGGACGGAACAGGCTGAAGGGACGGGCCACTTCACGCGACCTCGGAACCGGCCCCGGAGACGCCGTCGACTTTCGGGTGGGCGAGGCCAGGCAGCATGTGCGCTTCCAGTTCAGCAAGCTCGCGCACGCCGAGTGGCAGCAGGCCCGGCGGAGGCTCTCCAGCGACGCGGCCACCCTTGACTGGGTCTTCGGCCCGGGTACGGCCCAGCCGGAGACCATGGAGGAGTTGTACGACGAGTACGGGTACCTGCTCCGCTTCCGCTTCGAGACGCAGGGTGCCGTGCGGCGCATCCGTCTCAGGGCGGAGGACCCGCGTCGCAGCACCGACTGGGTGCCCCTCGACGCCTGCGTGATCACCCCTGAAGGGCTCCGGGTCCCGGGAGCGGAGCCGCGACGGCGTTCGGGCCCCAGCCCGGCCGCCGAGACGGGTGTCAGGCGTACGGCGGCGC
The DNA here is from genome assembly GCF_044760185.1 of Streptomyces sp. NPDC098101. Taxonomy (NCBI): domain Bacteria; kingdom Bacillati; phylum Actinomycetota; class Actinomycetes; order Kitasatosporales; family Streptomycetaceae; genus Streptomyces; species Streptomyces sp. NPDC098101. The sequence continues at coordinate 1,075,154 of NZ_JBIWAS010000001.1, forward strand.
CGGTGCGGCGGTCCCGCGAGGAGCAGGTGCTCGGGCTGAGGGAGGCCCTGGTGAGCGCGGCGGGGTTTCGGACCCGGCCCACCTGGGAGGCACTGGCCCGAAGCGCCGGAAGCGACCTGCTCGGATTGTCCGTCCCGGACCGTGTCGGTCTGCTGGCCGCCGTGGACCGGGCCTGCGGCAGAGAGGGGAGTCCGCTGTTGTCGGCGCTGATCAGGACCGGGGAGAGCGACCCGCCGTCCTACGTGGGGGACGTGGCTGCCGCTGTCGGTTGCGGGGCTCCCGCGACGGCGGCAGTGCTCAGACGATGGTGCCAGCGCGAGGCGGACCGGGCGTTCGCCGTGTACGGCGTACCGTCCCGCACGGCCCCGCCGCGGCTGTCGCTCACCGCGGACGGACAGCTCGCCGCACAGCAGAATGCGGAGCCCGTTCAGCGTCAGACCATCGTCCATGTCAAGGGAGGCCCGGTTCGGCAGCCCACGGCCCGGCCGAAGCCGGGGGACCTCGCCAGGGCTCCCGGCGATACCGAGATCGGGCATGCCCTGCGCGGCGCGCGGCAGAGGCGTGGCCCCAGGCCCAGGTACGCCGCAGCCCTCATGGCGCTGGCGGAGGAGGCGCTGACGAGGTTGCCGGAACCGCAGCGCACCGAGTTGGTCGTCGAGATGACGGCCACTCGCCGCTGGCTGGACAGTCGGCCGGAGACACTGGCGCAGAAGCCGAAGAAGAGTCGGCGCGCCATGAGGATCGCGGCCGCGAAGAAGACCGCGGCCGTGAAGCAGCCGGCGCGAGCCGAGAAGGCTCAGCAGCGACAACAGGGAAAGAAGGCGAAGAATCCGTTGCAGGGTGCGCGCCCCCTGCCCGGAGCCGACGACGCCCGACCGGAGAGGAAGCCGAAGTGACCGGTGTTCCCGCCGGAAGCGCCGACGCCCGCAGCGTTGGTGCGGATCGTCCCTGGGCCAGGCGCCGTGTTGCCTCCTACGCCGCACCGGCGGAGACCGGCATCACTTCGCGTACACGGCGGACGCCGAAAACCCGTCGAGTTTCGCCCGGGTGGCGCCTACCCTCCTGGGCATGGCCCACGCGAAGACCTCCTACGTCTGCCTGCCCTGCCGGGCCTCGTACAAGCAGTCCTACGCTAGGGACGGGGAGCGGATCTGCCCCCGCTGCGCGCAGCCGCTGATCCACAAGAGCTGTTGCGACGGGCCCGGATACCGCCCCGCACCCTGAGCGAGATCCGCGAACGGATGACGTACGCCCGGCGCAGTGGTGAACCCTTCGCGAAGTCACTCGTGCGGTACGAGGTGCCCTCTTCCTCGCCGCGCGGTTAGAGAAGAACGGCCTCGGACGGGAGCCGCTCCGGCGCGTGTGACAGGACCCGCGACGGACGATCCGTTCTCCTGGCCGTCGCCACCGCCGTCCCACGCGGCACGGGGCATACTGAGGACATGCTCGTTCTCAGCGGTCAGCTCTCGCCGCTCCAGCAACACCTGTTGCAGGAACTGGATCTGTGCGACCTCCCGGCGCCCGAAGACGCACCGGAGGCATATCTCGTTCGCGACCTGGACGCGGACGAGATCCGGGATGCTCTGCCCACTCTGGTGTGGGCCGGGCTGGTGGAGCGCCGGGACGGTGTCCCGGACATCCTCGCGCTCACTCCCTTGGGAGCCGCGACCCTGCGTGCGGCCGAGTGCGACGAGCTGGCGGCGCGCCTGAGCGCGGTGGCGGCCTTCGCCGACACCGTGTCCACGGGCGCGGAGCCCCGTGCCGCCGGACTCGCTCTGAGACATCTCGCGGAGGGGACATGGACCCTCGAACAGGCGAGGTCCTACGTTCGTACGGGGGAGACAGGCATCGCCCGCTCATGACTCGTCCGGTTGACCGAAGTCCAGGACGACACGGCGCCGTGCGCGTGTGGCCCCGGGCTGCGGCGGGAGCACGCCCGCCGAAGTGAGGTCGGCGACGGTGACGACCGGCGAACCCACGATCTTCGCGGTGAGCGCCTGCTGTACGGGGGCGAGGTCGACCACTCGTCTAAGGACGGACAGCAGGTCGATCAGTTCCTCCGTCCACTCCTTCGGCCACGACGTGACGTGGAGGTCGTCGAGCGGGCTGGTCCTCCGACTGGTGGGGGAGGCCTTCCGGTAGCCGAACCACTTCTTGACCACGTTCATCCCGCCCACTTCGTAGGCCCACACCTTGGGCGGGACTCCGGTGAAGGTGCCCGGACCCACACGCAGGGAGGCGGTCTCCGCGTCGTAGGCGAGCGTCTCCGGCAGGGCGGAGCCGATTCCCGTCTCGTACCGCACCTGACGTGGGTCCCCTACGGGAAATGTGACGCTCTCCCGGCCCGGTGCCTGCCCGCCCGGAAGGGTGCCGAAGTCGCCGTAGGTCGCCGACCACAGGAACTCGCGGCCGACGCGGACCGCTTCGTTCCACAGCACCGGATCGCGGGTGAGGGGTAACCGGACACCCGGGGTGAGCAGTTCTTCGGCGAAGTGCTCCGTGAAGCCCCCGTGTCCGGCGACGGCCACGGCGTAGGCGGCGAGGTCGTGTACGGTCGGCTCCACCTCCATGCCGAGAGCGCCGGCCAGGTACCGGAGCAGCCCCGTGGGCGCGTTGGCGCCGCCGTCGGGATGGAGCACGGGGTGCACCCTGCCGCCCCGGCCGTTGAAGTGGTGCGTGTCCGGCAACAGCGCGGTCGCCACCAGCGCGGGGCCGCTGCTGATCTCGTGGCTGCTCTGTTGGTTGAGGAATATCTGCCCTTGCTGCAAGGACTCCCACAAGTCGGGCCGCGCGAAGTCGAGGACCCGATTGTCGGCGATGAGCCACTGGCGGTCGAAACTGCGCAGGGAGATCCGTAGAAGCGATGGTTGTGTGCCCTTCTCTTTCTCCATGCTTCGGTCGGGGTGCGGAAAACCCGGTATGTTCGTCGGCCGCGTGCTGAGTCGGCGGTCTCGTGTCTCTTTGAACAGGACGGATTTGGCCTCGGGGTCGTCCTCTGCAACGACACGTGCCCAGCGCCGCGCGAGAACCGCCGACGACGGTGAACTCACCCAGGACCGGTTGGCCTTGCTGCCGGGACTGCCCCATGGGAACAGGTCCTCCAGCGCCGGGTAGTCATCCCACCCCGACAAGGTGGCCGGAGTGAACGGTCGTACCCCCTGCGCGTGTGTGTCCCGCCACCCCCCGTCATCCAGCCCCACCTCCCGGAGCTGGGCGAACTTCTCGGCTCGCTTGCCCTGGAGTGCCCGGTAGTGAATGCGCGCCGGGCGGCCGGAGTCGTGATCCGACCGTCGTACGAACACGCAGATCGACAGCGGCTGGGCGACATGGGGGAACACGCGGGTGGACACGTCCGAACGCTGTCCCTCCGGCGACAGGTTGATGATCCAGCCCTCGTCGCACGTCCTGCGCAGATAGTCACGCATGCCCCGTCCGGCGGGGCCGGTGGCGAACGCCGACGGGGTGATGAAGCAGACGACGCCGTGTCGGTCCTCCGCATGGGCGTCGAAGACCTTCCAGGTGGCCCAGCGCCAGAAGTAGACGTACAGGTTCTTCAGCGCGTGCTCGTAACGGCCGTTGCCCGGATACCGGAAGTCGTCCAGGGGCGGGCGGCCCTGTCCCTTCGTCCGTTTCTCGACCCAGCCGCCGCGGTTCTCCGCCTTGTCGTCGTACGGCGGATTGGAGATCACCACGGTGACGGGGACGTTGGCCTTGACGTGGTTGGCGCGGGCGCGTGACACGGAGAGGGCCGCGTACGTCGAGGCAAGTTGCTCCTCCTGGACGTAGGGGTCGTCGAGCGTGTCCGTGACGTGGAGGTTCAGACCGCCCGGCGGGAGTGGGGCGCCGTACTTCTTCAGCAGGTCGGCCGCGCGGAGTTCGGCGACGGCGAACGGGCCCATCTGGAGCTCGAAACCGTACAGTCGCTCGGCGAGCCGGCCGATCGCGTCAGGTGCCATGGCGTCGCCGTGTCGCTCGGCCGCCTGCCGTGCTACCCGCTCGATGACGGTGTGCAGGTATGTGCCGGTGCCCATCGCGGGGTCGACGATGTGCACGCTCTCGTCGCCGTAGCCGCGTGACTTGCCCAGGCGGGTGCGCAGCACCTCCTCGGCGAATCGGACCATCTCCTCGACGACCTGGTGCGGGGTGTAGTACGAGCCGCTGCGCTGGCGCAGGCCGTCGTCGTAGACGGAGAGGAACGACTCGTAGAGGTGGAGGTAGGCGTCACGGTTGCCCTGCCGAATGGTCTCCCAGTCGACGGCCGCGACGGTACGGGAGAGGAGGTTCAAGGTCACTTCGAACCGCTCGTTGATGCTGTCGGTGAGCAGTTGGAGGGCTTTGCCCATCAGGGCGTGGCCCGCGTTGAGGCGGCGGCCGATCTCGTGGAAGCTCGTGTCGGTGACCGGGATGTGCTCGGTGTGGGCGAGGAGCAGCGCGAAGGTGACGGTCTGGGCGTATCCGTCGGCGAAGGTCGCGTCGTCCGCCGTGGGGAAGAGCAGCCGACGCCAGTCGCTCCTGAGGCCGGTGAAAGGGCGCTCGGCCGTCGGGTCGGCGGCGTTCAGCCCGGCTTCGGCGCGCAGTTGTTCCCGCACGGCCTCGCGCAGCAGGCGGCACAGTGGAGCGATGTGCTGGACGAGTACCGAGACGCGACGGATCTTCGGAGGCTTCCAGCAGAGCACGGCCTGCGCCAGTGCGTCGAAGGCGGCGAGGTCGACGGCCGTCAGCTTCTCCCCGGCGCTCTTCAAGGCCCCGGACAGCGTGACCTCGTCACCGATCTGCACGCCGTACTGGAAGACGCGCCAATGGGTGCCGTTGGTGTAGAGCAGGTTCGGGAGGTCACGCAGTCGTTCCCACTGCCGCTTGTCGTGACCGGTGAAGGAGTTCGGGTCGATGCTCTTTCCGGGCCGCTTCACCTCGATGTAACCGGTCACGTCCCTGCCGGCTCGTACGGCGTAGTCGGGCCGTACCCCTAGGTGCGGGATGCGGGTCTCCGGGTACCAGCCGATCTCGGGGCGGGCGTGGTGCGCGGCTATCGTGCGGAACAGCTGCTCCAGAGGGGTGCGGATGGCCGCCTCGCGGTCACCCGGGCCCAGCAGGTTCCGTTTGCATTCCGCGCCGTAGACGGAAACGGCCTCCTGGAGCCACTGAAGACGTGCGTCAGCCATGGATCGCCCCCCATCGCCCCGGCCCCGGACGAGATCCGGGACCGACCCCTCAGGCGAAGTATGGGACAGTGCCGTCCCCCTGGGCAGGGGCGTGCAGGAGATCGGCCGAGGTGCGCCCCCGACAGGTGTTCTACGGACGGCACCTGTCGTGCCGGACGCACGCTCGCCGGAACAGTCGCTAGTCCTCCAGGCGAACCGGCATCAGGAGCGAGAAGACGCCCTCGTCGTCGGGCCGGCGGATCGCGAGCGGTGCCGTGGGCGCGCCCAGTTCGAGGATCAGTCCGTCCCGCGCTCCAGCGGTGAGTGCGTGCAGCAGGAAATCGCGGTTGACGACCACGTCGTTCCGGTCGTCGTCACCGTCGTCGCACACGATCACGGCCCCCTGCTCCGTCACCCGGAGAACGCTGAGATCGTAGGGCTCGCCGTCCTGCCCGCGGGCCTCGCTCGTACGGACCGGGCCGGTCTGCAAAGCCTCCCGGAAGGCCGCCGTGCCGACGTGGGCCCGGCGGCCGGCCGGGAGCTGGACCAGACGGCGGTAGTCGGGGAACTCGTGGCCGAGGCTCCGGCCGGATGTCTGACGGTCGTCGGTCTCCAGCGTGACGCGGTCACCGTCCACCGTGAGCCGGGCGGTCCCCTCGTCGGTCAGCAGAGCCCGCATCGCGTCGGCGAGCGGAAGGGGCACGACCACCTGTGTCCCGGGCCCGGCGTGCCCGGTCGTGCGCGCTCGCGCGACGGCCATCCGGTAGCGGTCCGTGGCCACCAGGTGAAGTTCCTCGCCCTCGACGTCGAACAGGATCCCGCCGAGCATCGGCAGCTCGGTGTCGGTGCCGGCGGCGAACCGGACCGCGTCCAGCGCGGCGGCCAGCTCCGGCGGGGGGACGGACAGTCGGGTGAGGGTGGTGCGGGGCGTGGTCATGGGGTGCTCCCTGTGGTCGAGTAGCGCTCGGAGTGTGGAGAACTCACTGCGGGCATCGGCCAGCCCCCGTTCGAGGCGGCGCAGGTGCGCCTGGAGGAGACCGCGCACCAGGTCCCCGTCCGCGCCGGCCCAGCCGGCCAGCACGAGCCTGATGTCGGCCAGCGGCATGCCCGCCCGGCGCAACCGGGCCAGCAGACGGACCTCCTCCAACTGCCCGGGTCCGTACCAGCGGTAGCCGCTGACGGGGTCCACCCAAGCGGGGACCAGTACTCCGGCACGGTCGTAGAACCGGAGCGCGCTGACGCTCAGTCCGCCGGCCCGGGCCATCTCCCCGATGCTGCGCATGTCGTTCTCCACACTCGGAACTCTGATCCCTCGACAAGGTCGAGGGTCAACCCCGGCCACGGTCCAGGAGCGTTTCGTGGCCGTCCCGGCCTCTGACCGGCTGAGAGGAAAGTGCGGGCACCGTGTCCCCTCCGCGCGGGGCACGGTGCCTCGCAGTCGATGCCGCGGTGGCCGGGGAGCCGGTCAGATCCCGGAGAAGTCGGGGGCCCAGACGAGACGTAGGCCGATGCTGTCGGCAAGTGCGGTCCAGCGGGCCGCGGACGGGCGTTTCTCCAGCACCAGGACCGGATGTACGTCGGTGCGCGGAAACGCGCTCCGGAGCTGCTGGGCGTAGTCGAGGACCTGGCCGACACCCAAGCGGATCTGCTGGTCCTCGCGCGCCCCGGTGAGGCTTTTGACCTCGGCGACGAAGACGTCTTCACCGCGTGACCACCCGGCGTCGAATTCCGGGACGCCGGAAGCGTACGTACACGCCTCGATGCCCTGGCGGTACAGGTGTGCGACGAGCGCTCCGACCGTTGCCTCGTGCGCCGCGGTCGCCTCGTCGAGGCGGCTGAGGTCCAGCGTGAGATCACCGGAGGCACGTCGGCCGGTCCTCCGCACACGGAGGGGACCGCCGAGAATGCGCGCTTCGGCCGTGGCGGCCGGAACGGGACGAACACGTCCCGTGCGCGCCTTTCTCAGCTCCAGGCACGGTGCGGGACGCCCTCGCAGCAGCTTCGAGAAGCCGTCTCCATCCACGACGCAGACGTGCCGTCCCCGGCTGCGTTCCGCCTCGGCGTCCACGAGGGTGCTGCTGTAGGCACGGTTGTCGTCGATCACGACCTTGCTGGCCAGATCGCCGTAGACGACGAGGGTGACCTTCCGGGAGAAGTCGCTCTTGGAAGTCGCGCCCCGCTGCCCGGCATGCTCGGCGCAGTGCGTTCTTACCCTCCACTCGCCGTCGACGAGAACACGACCCGTGAAGCAGATCGTTCTTCCGTTGAGCGTGTGAACGGTTCCTCGGCATGGTCGGTCCGGCACGGGAACCACCTCCTCACTCGTCGTCCGGCGGCAGCCAGCCGATGTGCCGCAGAACGGGCACGACCCGGAAGCGGACGAAGGCGACCACCGGTGTCTCGTCGTCCGCGGCCGGAAAGAACAAGGCGTGCTGGAGGGGTTTCTCGTGCTGCGGGTCGTCCAGATCCACAGGAGGCAGATCCGGTCGGTCGAACGCGGCCTCCAGCCTGACCCCCTCCCGAGCGGTCAGCTCCTCAAGACGGGGCAGCCCCATGACGTTCGCGAGGTCCCATGTGGTGAGGGACTTCTTGACCCGTGGCCTCTCCTGCGCGTCGACGTACGTGGGGAACACCATGACGCGCAGTTCCCCAGGCCTGGTGGAGAGGCTTATCCCGGTGCGCAGCCGGTTGTGCAGATTGGAGAGGGCCGCCGGCATCTCGGGGACGACCGTGGGCTTGTGGAGCACCAGATCGCGTTCGCCGTTCGCCCAGTGGTTGTCGTGCACCGCCAGGGAGGGCTGACCCGGGAGACGTAGCCCCCACTCGACGGCGCTCGTCCGGGACATTTCTCCGGAGCAAGTCGTTCCGTTCCTCGGTGGGACCCTTCTGGTGTTCCGGGTCAGCGTGAGGTCGTTCAGTAACCGCATGAGTGATGTTTCCTCCGAAAGATTCCGATACGCGTTCAGTTCCTCCGTGCCAGATCCAACGCCGCCACCCCGACGAACCAATCCAGTACTTCACGGATCTCGTCACCGTGCTCCGCGAAGACACCGACCGGGAAGGAGGGGCGCAGCTCCAGCTTCGCTGCGGGCAGCTCGATGCCCTCGATCTTGTTCAGGCGGTGCAGGAGTTCCCGGCGCTGCTCCGTGTCGTCGAAGGGGCGGCGGGTCTTCAGGTGCTGGAAGACCACCTCGACCGTTCCACTGACGGGGTAGACGGCGATCGGCCACATCAGATGTGCTCGGCGGCTGGTTCCGAGGTCCAGCATGGGGAAGCAGCTCGTCTCCTCGTACCGGCCGTAGGTCACGTGGCCGCCCTGGCGACGCCAGAAGTCGAGGGTCGCCACGACTCCGGCGTACGCGGTGGGCCAGTTCTCCCGCAGCTGCGTACGGAACCGCTCGGCCGCCGCCGCGTCCTCCCCCTCGGGGAGCGGATCGTGGACGGCGGGCTGTGCCACGTCCCTGCCGAGGAGGGTGGCAAGCTCGGCGGCGGACAGGCGCTGGGAGGAGTGGGCCCGCCCGAGGGAGTCGAAGCGTACCCCCTCACTCGCCAGCAGCTCCTGCGGCGGCAGACGATCACTGTCGTCCGTCCAGCGGAACGAAGGGGAGACCCGCCCCTCCACGGTGAGCACCCGGTAGGCACCGAGAAGGTTCGTGTTAGCGCCGAGATAGGCCCCGACGGGCTTCGGGTGGCTACCGATCAGCTCCGCGACGTCGCCGTACGTCGTCCAGGTGCCGCTCGGCATCGCCACCAGGGCGGCCCGCAGCTCGATCCAGGCCGGTGATTCCTCGCCGGTCGGCCTGACGCCTCCGATCGGACCGGGCCACAGTTCCACGGAGCGGTCGGCGAGACGGTCGGCGCGTTCCAGGATCTGCGTCTTGCCCCAGCGCTGCGCAGAGGAGATCTCGAGGTTCATGCGCAGCGCGCTGGAGTCGAGGATCTGCTGCTTGCGCTCGAAGGGATGATTGGAGAGCTTGGCGTTGTCGCCGGTCAGCGTCAGATTGCCGAGCGTGTGCACCAGCAGGTCGTGCAGCTCCTGCGGAGTCTGGTTCGGCTCCGTCTCCTCGGCGAGCAGGTCGAACCACGCCGGCGCGGGACGCTGAGGCAGGACGTGCTCCACGCTGAGGGAGGCCTTGGCGAAGTCCACGGGCTCGGAGGCGGCGTAGCTCTCCTCCAGGCGGCGCAGGACGTAGCCGCGCTGGGGAGGGCGCCCGGCCCAGTAGAACGGCTTGGTGCGGACTGCCTCGCGCAGTTCCTCGTCGCTCGGCCAACGCCGTCGTCGGCCGGACAGAAACCGCCTCACCGCTTCGGAAGCCGGTCGGTCGGTCTCGAGCTCCTTCGGCGCTTCCATGAAGATGCGGTTGAGGCCGGTCGTCGAGGTCTGACAGATCAGGCGTCGTACCAGATAGGACTCGACGCAGCCCAAGGCCTGCGCCACGTCGTCCGGCGTCGTCCGGCCGGCGTCGAGAAGGTCCAGCAGGTGCAGGGTGAGTGGGTAGTGCGTCTGGCCGCCCCACGCGGCCAGACGCTCGAGTGCCACCCGAAGAGCGGGGGACCGCTCACGCGTGGGCTCGACGATCCGCAGGAACCGTCCGGCCCGTTCGGAGAGTTGCTCGATCTCGTGCTGCAGCGCCTCCTCGTCGCCGGCCAGGGGCTGGAGTCGCTTCTGCTGCTCGCGGTAGATCTCGCTCTGCTTCGTCTTGTAGTGGCCGCGTACCACCAGGTCGAGCCAGACCAGGAGTTCGAGGCGCTTCGGACCGAGGCTCTGCTGCATGGGCAGCCACAGCTCCTGGTAGATCCGTTCGCCCCGCTTGGGCAGCAGCATGAAGACGTAGTTGCGCAGCAGATCGCTCTGACTGAGGCCGACGCCCGTGTTGTTGATCGACTCGAAGATCCGGTACACGTTGTCGCCCGGCTCCGCGGTGATCTCCACGATGGAGAGCAGGTCCTTGAGCGCCGTCTCGACCGTGGCGGCCCACTGCTCGTCACCCGCCTCGTGGCCTTCGGTGAGCGCACCGCGGAAGAACCGGTAGGCGGCACCGATGTTGTCGCCTCCGCCGGCGTCCGCCCGGGACTGCACACAGGCGGTGTACGCGTCCCGGTCCGCCTGGGTGGGGAGCAACCGGTAGTGGTCCGCGCCCTCGTGGAACTCGTTGACCAGCATCTGGCGGTGCACCCGGTCCACCCCGCGCGCATCGCCCGTCTCCTTCAGGTGGTCGCGCAGCGCGGTGAACGCCAGCATCAGCGTGGTCAACCGCTGCTGTCCGTCCACCACCAGCCATCTCTGCACTCCGCCCGCCTGGATCTGACCGGGTGCGAGCACCACGGAGCCGAGGAAGTGCGGCGCGGTGGGTTCACCGGCAAGGTGCTGGTCGACGAGTTCCCCGATGTCCTCCCACAGCCGTTCCAGCTGTTCCCTGCCCCAGCTGTACGTACGCTGATAGAGCGGCACCTGGAACTGCTTGTCCCCTTGGGCGAGCTTCAGGAAGCTGATCTCCTGGGCGCGCATGCGCATCCTTTCCACACGGCACCCCGACAGGGGCGTGAATCGAGCCCGTTCACGTTCCGCTGTCTCGCGGCACGCCGGGAATCGCCTTGAACCGTCCATCCGGAACACGATGTTATGGAGTCGAATCCCCCGAGTCAGTGCCAAAGGACGCATGGTCCCGGGGGTCATCGCCGTCCCAGTTCGTCGGGGGCTCTCCGAAGATGACACGTGCGGACTTGATCGTCAGGCGCCCGAGAATGTGGTTGCCGCCCGCGCCGAGCGCGGCACCGATGCCGAGCGGCACCTGCTTGCTCAGCACCAGGACCCCCTGCTGGGTCCCGTACTTGGTGATGAACCGCGGGCCCAGCACCTTGTTGGCCCGGTTGATCGCGCTCATGGGGATCGCGCTGACGATGCGCCGTGCCCAATACGGGCCGGTGCGCCCGACGGCCTTGTCCAGAGCCCTTATCGCTCCGTCGCCGAGGAGGACGGTCAGGACCAGGAGCTTGCGTCGCTCAAGGTCCTCGGGGTGCGTGCCGTGCACCTCGGCCAGCGACAGCGTGTAGAGCACTGACGCCTCGGTGAAAAGCATGATGTCGGCCAGAGCCGTCGGGATCCCGGCGCCGGGCACGATCCCTGCCACGCCGGATGCTCCTCCGGACGTGGTGATGCCGGTGAGATAGTAGCGATTCAGCCGACGGATCAGCTCCTGCGGAGTGTCGTCGGGGTGGACTCGGCGCAGGCGCTCGACGTTTTTCCTCGCCAGCGGCTGCTGGGCGACCAGCGCCTTCTCGAAGGCCTGTTGGATCAGGTTCTTGGCGTCGTCGGCCTTGCTCATGGGGTTCTGGTCCTCTCGGATCGCGAGCGCATCGGAGGCGTCGGTATACGCCGAGCCCGAAGCGGGCTCGACCGGTTCCGGGGCCGGTCGAGCATGGTGTCGTGCAGCGCCGGACGCGGGCCGCCCGGTTTCAGGAGCGCACCGGTGACGATTCCGTTCTCCCGTGGGGCCGGTGGGTGCCGGACCGGACTCGTTGACGTCGTGGATGAGCTGCTCTTCCGTCAACCGGGGCGATGAGCCGCTCACTTGTCCGTGTACCGAGCTGCTGATCTTTTCCGTATGGCGTCGGGTGACAGCTTGGTGCGTCCCGTGAACTAAGTCAACACTCGTGTGTGGAGTGGTGAGGGCGCCAGGCTTGAAGTCGTCGACAGTCGGCCGGAGGCCCGGGTGGCCCTTCTTCGGTGGCCGTCCGTGCGGATGTCGCCATGGCGGGGTGGCGGCCTCGGTTTGCTGATACGCTCATGCTGTGTGCTCAGTTCACAGTCGAGCTCTTGGGGTGGGGGCGTCATGCCGCCGGGCTCGTGGTGGTCAGGGCGGGATGGCCGGAGGGGCCACCGGATGGTCCTCGGAAGCAGTGGTGGGGTGGGCGAGTGAGTCAGGATGAGCGCGGGCCGGGCGAAGGTCTGCGACCGGTCGGTTCTGTCTACCAGTACGACGACGGCTTGTACGTACGGGTGGACGACGTCGTGCCCTACGTACCGGCGGACGCCGAGGGCGGGCAGGGGTACCGGGAGGGTGACGACCTGGTGCGCTGCACCCTGTACCTGAGCAACGGTACCGGAGGGCCGCTCGATGTCGACGGCGTCACCCTTCTGGTGCGGGGAGGACCGTACGGCAAGACGGGCCGCCAGGTGCGGGACCGCAGCAGTGACGTGCTCGACGGTGAACTCGAGGGCACCCTGCGCGCGGGGCGCAGAGTCTCCGTCACGTGGGCCTACAGCATCCCGGCCGGTACCGCCGATGACCTGGACATCGAGGTCCGCTTTCCGGGCCGCGGCCGGGAGAGCGTCACGTTCGGCACGGCATCGGCCGTTGCGGCGATGGTCGCTGAACGCCCTGAGCCGATGGCGTTCGACCAGTCCGTACTGTTCGGTGAGCGGCAGGAGTCACTGTTCGCGGACCTGGACGACACCACGGAGCCCCTGGCCGGGACCGTCCACGCCGTCTCGGCCACGGGCCGGCGACGGACGACCGCCCCGGCCGCGCCCGACGCGGCTCCGGCCCGGTCGGCCGCTCCTGGCCGCCCGGTCGCCCGATCGCTGGACGCGGAGGCCTCCGCCGGCGGTCTGGACGCCGCTCGCGTCCGGCAGATCTTCCGGTTCCTCGCCGAGGCCGAGGAGTCGAAGACCCGCCCCGTCCGCACGCTCGACGGGGCGGCCGGCGCCGTGTGGTTCGACGAGTTGCCGGACGACGACGGCGTCGAGGTGATGATCGACGGAGCTCTCGCGGGGGACGACCCGGCCTGGCTGACCGTCGCCCGCCCCGAACGCCAGGACGCGCCGCATCCCGACGCCCTGCTCGCGCCCTGGGTGGACGAGACACGGATCCGTGACTTCAAGGAGCCCCGAGCCCCCCACCTGCGTCGGCGGATCGAACCCGAGTTCCCCGACTGGTCCCAGGGCATTCCGCTCGGCAAGACCTACCACGAGCTGGACGAACACCCCCAGCGGGAGAAGATCGAGAAGCTGTACGCCGCCTGGGAGCAGGAATGGCTCACCTGGGCGGAACGGCGCCGCGAGATCGACCCCCTGGTCAAGCTGTACGACCGACTGCACAAGATGCATGAGGACGCCGCAGGCCTCGGTGAGGCGTACGAACTCGTACTCGGGCTGGGCCGGCTCACCTGGCAGACGACTACCGGACAGCGGGTGGAACGGCATCTCATCACTCACCGCGCCACCGTCCGGCTCGACCCGTCCACCGGTACGCTCACCGCCGCACCCGACCCCACCGGCCCGGGCCTGGAACTCGAAGAAGGCATGCTCGAAGGGGCCCAGCACGTGCCGGGCACCGTGCGCGAGTCGATCGTCGAAGTGCTGGAAGGCGCCTCGGACGTGACCGACCCCGAACACCTCGATGCCGTACACACCGCCCTGCGCAGCTGGACCAACGCCGCTCACAGTGCCGGGAGTTACGCGCCGACCGTCGAGCGCGCCAAGCCGCGCAGCCTCGACGTCCCGCAGGTGGGGCTCACTCCCGCGCTCGTTCTGCGTGAGCGCAGCCGCCGCTCCACCATGGACGCGCTCAAGGCCATCGCCCGGCAGATCGACGCCGGCACGCCGCCCACCGCGCTGCTCGGTTACATCGCGGGCCGGGACGGCGTGCTGACCGCGGCGGACCTCGCGGCGGCGGAAGGCGACGAGACGGCGCAGGACGGCGACGAGATGTACTTCGCGCTGCCCGCCAACGAGGAGCAGCGCACGATCGCCGAGCGCCTGCGCGCCAATCGGCTCGTCGTCGTCCAGGGACCGCCCGGCACCGGCAAGACGCACACCATCGCCAACCTGGTCACCGACCTGCTCGCCCAGGGTAAGCGGGTTCTCATCACCAGCCACACCTCACGCGCCCTGCGCGTGCTGCGTGACAAGCTGCCCGACTCCGTCCGAGACCTGTGCGTGAGCCGCACCGAGGACGGTACGGCCGCCCAGCGGGAGCTGGAGGCGTCCGTGCAGCGGATCCTCGGGGAGTACGCGGGTTACGACGAGAAGGCCTCGGGCAAGCAGATCCGTACCCTTCAGACGCGGCTCGCCCAGGCCCGTACCGCTCAGCAGGCCATGCTGCGCGACCTCGCCGTGCTGCGGGAGCAGGAGACCCACCGCTTCGAGGCGGAGATCGGTGACTACAGCGGCAGCCTGCAGGAGATTGCCGAGCGCCTCACCGCAGAGGCGGGACGGTACGACTGGCTGGGCCCGGTTCCGCAGGAACAGCCCGCCCTGAGCACTGACGAGGCCCTGCGCCTGCTGCACACCACCCGTGCGTACACCCCTCATCACCAGGCTTTGGCGGCAGAGGTGCCCGGCCCCTCCGACCTGCCGGGACCCGGCGACTTCGAGGAGGCCGTACGCATCGTACGGTCGGCCGAGGAAGCACACGCGGCCGCGCGTCAGGACCCGCTGTGCGCGAAGTACGACACGGCCGTGAGAAGCCTCGGTGAGGGGGAACGACAGCGGTTGTCCTCGGCGCTCGACGCCTTCTCCACCGCCCGCGCCCGAGCCGCGGCCCTCTCGGCCGCGGTCGGTGATTGGGCCACGGTGCTCCTCAGGGAAGTGACCGAGGGACAGGACTGGCAGGCACGCAGTCGGCGGGCCGCCGTCAGCGAAGCCCTGACCGCCGTCGACGGCTCGCTCGCCGTCCTGAGTACGGCCATGGTCAGCGGTCTGGAACAGTACGACCCGGCCACGGCACTCGCCCAGGTCACCGCACTGCACGACGGTCTCGGCCAGGGACAGAAGCTGCGCGGCCCCCTCGGCATGCGCTCCAAGCTGGCGAAGACGGTCGGCGCGTTCGTGGAGAACGTGCGGGTCGACGGCCGGGCGCCGGAGGACATCCCGACATCGGCCGTCGTCCTCGCCCGTGTCCGACTGGAACTGCGTCTGGCCCAGGTGGAGTCCGAGTGGGGAACGCCCGTCGCCGCGTGGCAGGGACTCGGGCCGCGCCTCGCGAGACTGCGACAGGACGCGGAGGCGCTGGACGCGCTGCTCGCGGTCGTCGCCGCCCGCACCGACGTGCTGACCGCCGCGGCCACCTCCCCGGTACTCGCGGTCGCCACCTGGCACGACCCGTCGGTCGAGAACGCCGTACGCGTCCTGCTGCGCGCGTCGGCCACTCTGTGCGCCGCCGAGCAATCACGCAAGGTCATCGCGGACGCCGAGGAACTGCTGCGCGCCTGGGGCGACCGACCCGGTGTGTCGCCCGCCGTGGTGCACGCTCTCGGTACCGTCCGCGACCGTGACCCCGATGGCTATCGTGCTTTCAGCGATGAGCTGGCCGAGGTGCGCGAGGCCGTCCGGCTGCGGGCCGAGCAGGACGTAGCTCTCACTCGTGTCCGCGAGGCGTTTCCGACCCTCGCGGACCGTATCTCGAGCACACACGCGGACAGCGAGTGGGACAGCAGACTGCCGTCGCTCGCCGAGGCCTGGGCCTGGTCCGCGTGGCGCGACCGCATGGAGCGGCTGACCGACCCCGAGGCCGAGCGAGCTCTGCGCCGGCGGCTGACGGAGGCCGACGACGAGGCCCGCATCATGCTCGCACGGCTCGCCGCTGCCCGTGCCTGGCACCGCTGCCTCGGGCTGCTCACCGGTGACCAGTCCCGGGCGCTCAGCGCCTACCAGCAGGCCGCACGCCGTATCAAGGGCAAGTACCAGCACCGCTATCGGCGCGACGCGCAGGCCGCTCTGCGCAAAGCACAGGCGGCGGTGCCGGCCTGGATCATGCCTCTGCACCAGGTCGCCGAGACCGTACCCATGGACAGGCCGGGCCTGTTCGACGTCGTCATCGTCGACGAGGCCAGCCAGTCCGGCCTGGAGGCCATGCTGCTGAGCTGGCTCGCCGATCGCATGGTCGTCGTCGGCGACAGCAAGCAGGTCAGTCCGTCCAATGTCGGCCTCAAGCAGGACGAGTACTTCCACCTCAGGGATCGCCTGCTCACCACGCTGGAGCCGGACGTCCGCAGCCTGTTCGGACCCGACTCCAGCTTCTTCGACCTCACGGAAGCGCTCTCGGCGGGCCGCGGCACGCTCATGCTCAAGGAGCACTTCCGGTGCATGCCGGAGATCATCTCCTTCTCCAACGACCTCTGCTACGACCGTCGCCTGCTGCCCCTGCGGCAGTACGGCGCCGACCGGCTGCCCCCGGTCCGCACGGTGCACGTCGAGACCGGCGAAGCCGTCGGTACCAACGCCCGGCTGACCAACGTCGCCGAGGCCGAGGCCCTTGTCGACGCGATCGTGCGCTGCTGTGAGGACCCCGCCTACGACGGGAAGACCATGGGCGTCGTCAGTCTCCGTGCGAGCAAGGGGCACCTGACGGAGCTGGAGAACCTGCTCGCCGAGCGCCTCGACTACGAACAGCGCGAGGCACGGCGCATCCGGGTCGGGGATGCCGAGGACTTCCAGGGCGACGAGCGACACGTCATGTTCGTCTCGTTCGTCAACTCGGCCACCACGGCCGGCGGAGCGGTCCCGGGCGGCTTCAACGGCAAGACCTACGAGCAGCGCATCAACGTGGCGGCCTCGCGGGCACAGGACCAGGTGTGGGTGTTCCACAGCGCGCGGGCCGAACAGTTCCACGAGAACGATCTGCGCCGACGGTGGCTCGATCACCTCACCCGCCCCGCGGAGGAGGACATCGTCGCGGTCGAGGGGGAGGTCCTTCCCGATGTCCGGCACGAAGCGTTCGACAGCCTGTTCCAGCAGCAGGTGTACCTGGAACTGACGGCACGGGGGCACCGGGTCCGCCCGGCATACAAGGTGGGTCGCCATACGATCGACCTGGTCGTCGAGGGTGGAACGCGTCGCCTTGCGGTCGCCTGCGACGGGGACGCCTTCGCCGAGGGCGAGGACGCCTCCACCGCGGCTGCCAGACAGCGTGATCTGGAACGTGTCGACTGGACGTTCGTCCGGATCCGGGGCAGCCGCTTCCACCTCGACCGCGAGCAGGCGCTGGCCCCTCTGTGGACCGAGCTGGAACGGTTGGGCATCGAACCGGTCGGGCGGGAGCCGGAAGATTCCGGTACCGCCGCCGACGCGGCGCTCGGCGGGCCGGAGACGGCCGGTGCCGCGGCGTCCGGCGGTGACGCGGCAGAGGAGGGGCACGTGACCCGGGCCGGCACGGTCGCCCGGGTCGAGGCCGGTGGTGCTGCCGTGGCCGGTGACGGTGCGCCGTCCGAACTGCAGGACCCGTCGAGCCATGAGGCCGGGAGTCGGGACACGACACGGGCGTCGGCCCCCACCGCGGCCGCCCTGGGAACGGTGCCCGCGCCCAGGGCCACGGACCCGCGCGAGTCTCTTGGCGGTCAGGCCCGAGAGACGACGCCTGCTCCGGCGCAACCGCGTGTCGTGACGCCGGAGAGGGGGCAACCCACTACCGCGCGAAAGGCCGAAGCAGCCCCTGTCGTACAGCAGGCGGGCCCTGCCAGGCCGGTGATGTCCGCCCCGACCGGTCAGGGTCCCCTGCCGGTCCGGGAGATTCCCGCCGCGGCCTTCCAGCGGCTGGTGCGTGAAGTGCAGCAACTGCAGGCGGCGGTCGACGCTCCCTACGAGACCCCCGCGGGACCGGACGCGGCCCAGCTGGTCTTCCTCAGGAAGACCCAGGCCGAACAGCGCGACCGACGCGCCAAGCGCCTCGCCTTCCTGCGGACCTTCCTCGACGCCGTCGGCGTCGGGAGGGAAGGGGCCGTCCCCGAGGTCGTGATCCCGGGCGCGCTGCTCCGTCTGGAGTTCGACGGCCAGGTGGACGAGGACACTCTGTACACGATCGCCGAACTGCCCACCGAGGAGGCGGACATCGTTTCTCCGTCCTCCCCGCTCGGCCACGCGCTGTCCTGGCAGCCAGCGGGACGCGAGATCTCGTACGACGCGTCCCAGGGCAGGGCGCGCACGGTCGTCGTGCGGGAGATCCGCGTCTGACCGCGGCCACGGCACCCTGAGCGGGCGACCCTGTCCCGCGGACCCGTCATTCGGTCCGCCGGACAGGGCCCGGTGCGACTCAGTCGGTGACCGGGTCCAGCATGCGGCTCCGCTCGCCGCTCCAGGAGATCGCCAGCGCGTCACGTGCCCGCGTGCAGGCCACGAAGAGCAGACAGTGCTCGGCCAGGAGATCCGAACGGTGCTGTACGGCGTCCTCGTCTGCCGGCGTCACCTGCGGAGCGAACGGCAGTACGTTGGACGTCACGCCGACGACGGCCACACAGCGGAACTCCAGCCCCTTCATGGCGTGCATCGTCGCCACACGCACGCCCGACACCGACGGTCCCGGGTCGTCCTTCACCGCGACGGCGGGGACGCCCTCCCGGCGCAGACGGGCGATGACCGCGTCGACCAGTGTGTTGAACCGGGCGCACACCGCCACCTCGGACGGCTTCACACCGTCCTGGTCGACCCATGTGCGAATCTGGTCCACCAGCGCGCGCAGTTCGTCGTCCTGATTCCCGTGGCCGCGAGCCACCGGGACGCGGCCGTGCAGTTCGGAACGGTAGCCCCGTAGTGAGTCCCGGCCGCCGCCGTCCTCGTCGTCCTCACCGAGCCGGCCCACCGGCTGACCGTCCAGGAGGGAAGCAGACCAGCGCAGAATCTCCTCCGTGCTCCGGTAGTTGAGGCGCAGCCGGGACGTTCGTCCGCGCACGTTGACACCCAGGGACCGCAGCGAGACCCGGGAGTCGTAGATGCGCTGATGGGGATCGCCGACGAGGAACAGGTCGTCGGTCTGCTCGGCCACGCAGGCTCGTAGCACCCGCCACTGGGCCGGATGGAGGTCCTGTGCCTCGTCCACCACGACGTGACGGTAGCGCGGTCCCTGCTCGGCCAGGAGCCGGGCGGCCTGATCGCACACCATGGTGTACGTCGCGGAGTCGCGCGATGCCAGATCCTCCGTGAACCGCTCCATGACCCGCCACAGTCGAGCCCGTTGCACCCGTCCCACCTGGGTGCCGCGCCCCCTGCGTACACACCTCAGGTACTCCTCGGGCGTCCGCAGCCCCTGAGCCAGCACGACGTTACGGAACTCCTGGGACAGGAAGCGCTCCGACCAGGGAAGGTCCTCGCGCGCGGCGGCACGCGTCCACGCGCTCTTCTCCGCCGCCGACGACAGCGGTTTCGGCGAGCTGCCCCTGGTTTCCCGTACGACCCGGGCAGCCAGCGAGTCCACCGTCGTGACGTCGACACGGTCGAGCAGCTGCGCGTCGGCATCACCGAGCAGAAGGGCCAGGCTGTCCCGCAGGGCGCCCGCCATGGCGTTGGTGAAGGTGGTGAGCAGGACCCGGTCGCCCTCGCGTCCGGTACGCAACAGGTGCCGCACCCGGTGCAGGGCGACGACCGTCTTGCCGGTGCCGGGGCCGCCCGTCACCTGAGCCGGTCCGTTGAAGCCCGGGTGGTAGGCGTGCCGGCGCTGGGCGGGATGCAGGAAGACACGCCAGCGAACGAAGTCCTCGGTGAGGATCCGCTCCAGCTCACCGGGGCCGGTGACCTCCACGATGCTGTTGGGCGTGTTGAGGATCGCCTCGCTGAGCGTGACTGCCGGTCGGTCGTCCGCCGTGCGCACCGTCTGTCCGCGCGGGGCGATCAGCTGCTCCCAGACGTCCTGGGGCGAGTAGTCGGCGGCCAGGTACTCCAGCACCTCGTACTGGTCGGCAGGCATCATGGGGGGCGCCATGACCGTCAGATCGTCGGCGGTGACGCACACGCGCGCCAGTCGCATGACCTGCTCGTCGATGCCGAGGTCCCGAAGCACGGTGTCGGAGTGGCGCGCGAAGAGCCGTGCCGGGGTCCGGTCCGCCTTCGTCTCGAAGTAGCTCTCCATCTGCTCGAGTGCCTCGACATTGCGAACTTCCAGGCCTCCGGTGGCGCCGTTGACCGAATAGGCACGCTTACAGGCCCAGTTGATCGCCTCGTCATGGGGCGCCACTCTGAGGAGGGTGAACAACTCGCTGCCGTCGTCCGGGGCGAGGAGAACGCCCCGGTAGAACTTGGTGACCCGGATCGTACGGATTCGGGGGTCGCGCGCCCGCTCGAGCTTCTCCAGATGTATTCCCTTGCTGGCATGGAGCTGAGGCACGGTCAGGCTCCGGAACATCTGGATCGTGTCGTTGACTTCCTTCTGGACAGGTCTCTGCAGGGAGATCAGATCCGCGACGAAGTCGTCGGAGAGGGCGAGACGGGGCATGGGAGTCCTCGGGTCGCGGACGGGCGGTGTACGCGCAGTGAGTCGGGTGGTGAGCGGGCCCCAGCCTAGAGACTCGGCGGGACGGCGAGCGACGGCACCCCCGTATTCGTTGTGTGAACTGAGTCAACGGTCTATATTTCTCGTGTTGTCATACCACCGGTGCACATCCGTGCTCCTACGGCCCTGTCCGAAGGGACCCACCGCATGTCGGCCCAGCCCGCCCAGGCAGCCGTTCCGCATCCGCTCGACGAAGTTCCCCAGACTTTCCGTGCAGGGGACTCCTACGCGGTGCGCGACGCCCTCGTGCACTACATCCGCAGGGATCTGCTGGGTCCCTGGGACGGTGCGACGGAAACGCTGCCGAGTGCCTCCTCCGGCCCTCGTGACCGGTACCTGGTCGGCATGCTCGGCCCGCGCCCCCAGGACATGACCGCGGACCGGATCGCCCGAGCGGCCGCCCAAGGCGCGGACGGGGAGTCGGGCGACGAGCAGGAGGGCGACGACAGCGATCTGCAGGACCGGCTGACCCCCCAGGTCGCCGGGCACATCTGGGCCTCCTCCATGGGACTGTCCTTCACCGCCCCGGCGTCCGTCGGCACGCTCAGTGTCACCGTCCGCTGGGGTCGCTACAGCCAGTCGGACGAGGCCACCGGGCGAGGAACGACGCGCAGGGTCTGGTCACGCGAGCCGGTCGAGCGCCTGGTGGACATCGACGTCACCGACGGCGCCGACCGCACGGTTCAGCTCGACGGCGGCGCCGTCGTACTCGACGTGCAGGTACGCCGACACACCGGCCGCACGGGCGCCGAGGACCTGCGCATAGTGGAACTGGCGCTGGTGAACAGGCAGCCGGACAGCGCGGACGCACGCGACGCGCACTGGCTCTTCCAGACCGAGATCGACGTCACCGCCTTTCCCGACGACCAGGCGGCCGTCTTCCTGCCGATCGACGACCCCCTCGACCCGGCGAGCCACGACAACACACCCGAGGACGCGGAGGAGCGACGGCTGCGTCTGCTCTATCGGGACAGCCTCAGCCACGCCACGGGCCGCAACGTCGCCGTTCACGCGCACGTCCGCGACGGGGAGCGCAATGCACACCGCCTGACCACCGTCTGGCTTCCCGAGTACGACGTCAGGGCGACCACCGCGCCGGCACTCGAGGATCAGGACCTCCTCCAGGGGCTGGAGCTGGGCATGGACGAGCTGGCGGCGCTCGCCGTGCCCGACCGCCGGGACGAGCTCAGCGCCGCTCTCGCCCCGTTGGCCGACGGGTACGGCACGTGGCTGGAGCAGCAGCGTCGCACCGCCGCCGCACTCCCCGAGGACTTGCGAGAAGCGGCCGAGACCGCGATCGAGCAAGCGCTGGAGGTCTGCGACCGCATCACCCTCGGCATCGACCGGCTCGTGGCCGACGAGACGGCCCTGCAGGCCTTCCGGTTCGCCAACCGGGCCATGGCCCTGCAGCGCCGCAACACGGCCGTCTCAGCCGCCCGCACCGGCCGTGAGAACGATCCCCGCTCCTACCAGGAGGCCTGTGAGGAGGTGCACAACAAGGGCAAGGCAGCGGCCAGCTGGCGTCCCTTCCAGCTCGCCTTCGTCCTGCTGAACCTCGACTCCCTCACCCAGCCCGGACACCCGCACCGTGGTACCGGCCGTGAAGCCCTCGTCGATCTGCTGTTCTTCCCGACCGGTGGTGGAAAGACCGAGGCGTACCTCGGGCTCGCCGCCTACGCCTTCGCCCTGAGGCGCCTCCAGGGCACCATGGGCTCGGGTGCGGAAGCCCGAAGCGGTGAGGCGGGCGTCGGTGTGCTCATGCGCTACACCCTGCGTCTGCTGACCGCCCAGCAGTTCCAGCGAGCCGCCGCCCTGGTGAGCGCCTGCGAAGTCCTGCGCCGCGAGGAGTTCGCGCAGGACCGCCGCTGGGGGGCCACCCCCTTCCGGATCGGGCTCTGGGTGGGTACCTCCGTCTCACCGAACTGGTTCGACGAGGCCAAGGAACAGATCGCCGAAGCCAAGGAGAACGCCAGCGACAAACACGCCCGGGTCCTGCAAGTCCTCACCTGCCCCTGGTGCGGCAGTGGGCTGACCGCCCGCTCGAACATGGAGTACGACGAAGGCCGCCGTAGAATCCTGCTGTACTGCCCTCGCGGCGAGGGAGAGGACCGCTGCCCCTTCTCCCGTCGCGAAGCGCTCGGTGAGGGCATCCCCGTGCTCACCGTCGACGAGGAGATCTACCGGCTGGCACCCTCGCTGCTGATCGCGACGGTGGACAAGTTCGCCCAGCTTCCCTGGAACGGTTACTCCGGTCTGTTGTTCGGCAGGGTCACCGAGCTGTGCCCCCGCCACGGCTACCGCCACGACGACCTGGACGCCAAGACCGGCTGCGGTGGCCGCCACAACGCCAGGGGCGACCTGCCGGGCGTCAACGCCCAGCCCGTCACCCGCCTGCGGCCCCCGGACCTGATCATCCAGGACGAGCTTCACCTGATCTCCGGAGCCCTCGGCACCACCGTGGGCCTCTTCGAGGCGGCTGTCGACCAGCTGTGCACGTGGAGCTTCACCGACGCGCACGGAGGACGGCACGAAGTCGGCCCCAAGATCGTCGCCTCCACCGCGACCACCAAGCGGGCCACCGACCAGGTGCGCGGGGTCTTCGGCCGCAAGGTCGCCGTCTTCCCTCCCCAGGTGCTCGACGTCGGCGACACCTTCTTCTCCCGGCAGGTGGAACTCAGCCGTGAGAACCCTGGCCGCCGCTACCTCGGTGTCTGTGCGCACGGCACTCGTCTCAAGGCCGCCGAGATCCGCGTCGCGGAGATCCTGCTGCTCGCGGCGCAGCAGCTCTTCGACGACCACGGCAGGCCGGCGGACCCGTACATGACCCTCGTGGGCTACTTCAACGCGACCCGCGAACTCGCCGGCATGCGTCGGTACATGGACGACGACATCACCACCCGGGTACGGTCCAACGGCAGCCGCAAAGGTCAGGACACGCTGTCCGACCGCATCGTCAGCAGAGCGGGGATGCTCGGCATCCAGGAACTGACCTCACGCATCTCCTCGTCGGACATCGGCGCGGCCCTGAAACGGCTGGAGACCGAGTTCGATCCCGAGCGGGACACCTCGGAGCGCAGGCGGGCCTTCCTGCGCGAATACGCCGCCGCCATGAAGGACAAGCGTGAACCCCGTGCGTCCATGACGCCGATCGCGCGACAGGCCGTCGACGTCGTCCTCGCCACCTCCATGCTGCAGGTGGGCGTCGACGTCTCCCGCTTCGGCCTGATGCTTGTCGTGGGCCAGCCCAAGAGCACCGCCGAGTACATCCAGGCGTCCTCGCGAGTCGGTCGCGACGCCGCCCGCCCGGGCCTGGTGGTGACCCTCTACAACTGGTCGCGCCCCCGCGACCTCGCCCACTACGAGGACTTCGAGCACTACCACGCGACGTTCTACCGCCAGGTGGAAGCCCTGTCCGTCACTCCGTACACGCGCCGCGCGCTCGACCGCGGTGTAGCCGCCACCTATGTGGCCGCGCTGCGCCACGCGACCTACGAATCCTCCCGCAACCTCGATGCCCACCACGTCGACCTCGACGGACCGCTCGCCCAGGACGTCGAACGGCGGCTTCTCGACCGAGCGGAACGAGTGGGAGGCGACCGGGCCCGCGAATACCTCGGCGAACGACTGGACCGGCTCAAGGACGAATGGCGCCGTAAACGCGACGAGAACAGCTCGGCCCTTGCCTACCGCAAGGAGAAGCACAAGACGACCGTCGTGAACGGCCTGCTGCGGCGAGCGGACGGATCCCGGTGGACCGAACTGACCGTCGGCATGTCGATGCGCGAGACGGAGAACGAGATCAACCTGCTCCTCCCCGGCGGCGGTGCCTTCCTGGAAGAACCCTCGGGTGACGGACCCGACTGGACGTTCGGTGCTTCCGGGGCCGGCCCCGACTCCGACCCGGACACCGCGAACACCGTGGACAGCGACGAGTACGGGCCCGTCACGCCCGACCCGGTCAGGAAGGCACAACGATGAGCAGCCAGGGCAGCAACCGCAGGGTCGGCGCCGTACGGCCCAGCCACCTCATGTTCACCGCCGGAGTCGGCGCCCTCGTCGACCTGCCCAACTTCTCCGTCCTGATCCGGGGAATCGACTCCTGGAGCCACTCCGGCGTCACCGACTACGACATCGACGAACCTCGGCTGCGCGCCGCCGTCAACCGGTCGCTCCAGCGCTACGGGCGCGGCCAGATCGAGCAGTTGCGTGCCGCACCCTGGCTGGAAGGCGCCGACACGGACCCGAAGGGCTGGGCGGCACAAGGGATCGGAGTGCCCGTCACGCCATTCCCGCAGTGGCTGCGCTGCACCGCGTGCAATGTGCTGGCCGCGATCGACTCGGGCGAGTTCACCTTCGTCAATGCCAACCCACGGACGCCGCACGAGGCGAAGTTCGTCCACGACTGCAAGCGAGGCAAGCCGCTGGCCGTGGCGGCCCGTTTCACCCTCGTGTGCACCGTCGGCCATCTCGACGAATTCCCGTACACCCCGTACGTGCACCGGGGGCAGTCCTGCGCCAAGACCCCGCGTCCGAAGCTCCGGATGAAGGACCACGGCGGCAACCAGGCCGCCAACGTCACCATCGAATGCGTCGCCTGCGGTGTGAAGCGCAACATCCGCGAAGCCATGGGCGAACGAGGCCGAAGCAACCTGCCCCGGTGCCGCGGGCGACATCCGCATCTCGGGGTCTACGAGACGAACGGCTGCGACCAGGAGCCGGTCCTGATGGTGGCGGGTGCGTCCAACCAGTGGTTCCCGCTCACCCTCAGCGCCCTCGCACTGCCCAAGGCGCAGGGCGGAGACATCGACAAACTCCTGGACGACCACTGGCCTGACCTCGAACTGATCGAGGACCGAGGGCAATTCGACTTCATGGCGCGCATGCCCAAGTTCACCTTCCTCAAGGACTTCGACGCCGATGCGGTAGTCGCGGCGATCACGGCACGCAAGCAGGGGACCGCGGGTCCGGCTCCCTCCGCTCCCGACGTCCAGGCCGACCTCTTCGGACCCGAATGGGACGCGCTCTCCGGCCCCGTTCTCGCTCCCAGCGATGATTTCGCACTCCGGCCGGTGACCGTGCCGACCCGTCTGAACGAGCTCTTCGCCGACATCAGGCAGGTCGAGCGGCTGCGTGAGGCGCGGGCACTGATCGGATTCACCCGGCTCGACGCGCCCGACCCCGAATCACCGGAGATCGCCACGCGCGTCGAGCTGTCCCGCGGGGTTCGGAACTGGGTACCCGCCAGCGAGGTGCGCGGTGAGGGAGTCTTCCTGCGCGTGCGGGACGGTCTGATGGCCGAGTGGACCGCACGCATGGAGAAGTCGCCGCAGATGGAGGCGCACAGACAGGCGTACGCGCGGTTCCGCGCCAACCGGAAGTCGGACCGCAAGACCAGTGACTTCGACCCTTACCATGGCTGGCCCGGAGCACGATACATCGCTCTGCACACCCTCTCCCACCTGCTGATCCGCACCATCGCCCTGGAGTGCGGCTACAACTCCGCCTCGCTCGCCGAGCGGATCTACGCGGGGGACGAACAGAATCCGAGGACGGGCATCCTCATCTACACTGCCGTCCCGGACTCCGAGGGCACTCTGGGGGGCCTGGTGTCCCTGGCCGAAGAACGGGAGTTCGACCGGATCGTGCGTCGTGCCCTGACCGGCGCCTGCCACTGTTCGGCCGACCCCCTCTGCGCCGAGCGTCTGCCGCAGGACCCGGCCGACTTCCTTCACGGAGCGGCGTGCCATGTCTGTCTGTTCGTGTCGGAGACGACATGCGAACGCGGAAACCGCTTCCTGGACCGTCGGTTCCTCGTTCCGCTTACCGGGGACAAGGATCCGGTGCTGACCCCCGTCGGTCTGCTGCCGTGAGTCGACCTGCGTTCGAAGGAGCTACCGAGGCCGCCATTACGGTCCTCGGCCTCTCTCGCAGCAAGGACCTGGCCGGCCTGCTCGCCCAGGGGCGCACCAGAGAACGGATCCTGACCGAACTGGGGACACCCGGAGCCACTGAGGCCCTCGCAGCGCTGCACGACGCCATGGAGTCGGAGTCGGTGCCCGCCTTCGAGGCGGCCGCCTACGTGCGCGGCTATGTCGCCGCCCGGCGGCAGGCCAGGGACACGGTTCGTGTCCGCACCGTGTGGAGCGGTCCTTCGACACCGGCGGTACCGGTGCGGGCCACAGCCCAGGTACTGGTCGAGGTCATCAACGAGGCCCAGCACGAACTGCTGGCGATGACGTACGCGGCCCGTCCCTACCCCGCCCTGACGAAGGCCTTGGCAGAGGCCGCGGAGAGAGGAGTCCGGACACACGTGGTGGTCGAGACACTGGCCGGTGCGGGCGGTCTGCTCTCGGGGAGAGAGCCTGCCGAAGCGTTTGCGGCCGTGCCCGGCCTGCTGCTGTGGGTCTGGGCACGAGGCCCGGCCGAACGGGGCCGTTCGCGCCAACACGCCAAGCTGGCTGTTGCCGACCGTCGCACTCTCCTGCTCGGCAGTGCCAATCTGACCGAGTCCGCTGCTCGACGCAACATCGAGGCGGGCGTGCTGGTGACCGGCGGTGAAGCACCGCGGCGTACAGCAGAGCACATCGTTGAACTGCAGCGTCTCGGCATACTTAGACCCTTGTCACCGCATTGAGCTCCTGAGTGACAACGAGATCGGACTCGCGCTCCAATTGAAGACCTCCTATGAGGGGTGAGGGCGCCACCGCGCAGCATCCCCGTCAAAACCACCGTCACTTGCCTGGCTGCTGAGGCCCGGTGGATACCGTCTGCCGACGGAGAGCGGTGGCACGGCCAAGCCGCCGCGGAAAGTGTTGGAGAAGCGTAAACACGGGCTGGTGGCGCGGAGTCGCGGGGCCTGGCGCCAAGCGGACACTGAGCCTTTTCCAACCTCACGCTGTCGCGTGGTGAAGGACGAGGACGGCCTGGACGATTGCTGTGATGCGGGTGGTGCTGGCCTGCTCGCCGAGGCAGCGGATCTTGGCGTGGGTGATGTTGTGGCGGCGCTTCCACCGCTTGAGGCGCCGGCCCCGAAACGGTACGCGGACGGAGTTGCCGGCGCCTTGGGACGCCTTGTCCGCCCAGCATCTGAGGCCTGCTTCGGCGAGGGCTTCGACGATCCCGTGGTGTCGCGCGGCGGTCAGGTCGTGAGTCGAGCCGGGCAGAGTCGGCGAGACCCAGAGCAGCCGTCCGAACGGATCGGTGAGGACCTGCACGTTCATGCCATGGCGCTTGTGCTTCCCGGAGTAATAGGGGGTGTCGGCGGTGATGCGGTCGATCGGCAGCAGGGTGCCGTCGAGGATGACGAACGCCTTCTCCCGGATCGTCCGCATCGCCCCGGCCAGGGACGGCACAAGGCTTGCCAGGGCCTCGGCGGCTTCGCGTATGTAGCGGTAGACGGTCGCGATCCCGACGCCGAACCCGGCGGCCGGCTGGGCGTAGGTGTCACCGCATCGCAGGTGAGCCAGGGCAAGCATGGCCTGTCGCGAGGCGGGAAGGCGCCGCCAACGCGTACCGATCTCCTGCCGCCTGGCCTTCAGTCGCCCGGTCAGGAACCGCAGAGTGCGGCTGGACAGATCAATCGCCGACGGATAGACAAGCACGCGAAGCTCCTGGCAGACACGGGTGATCTTGGTCGAGAACCCGTCTACCAGGAGCTTCGCCGTTGCGCAGGCCCGTCCAACTCGCTGTCATCACCGGCATCTTGGAAAGAGCTCACTGAGTCGGCGCCCCCGGTTTCGTCGCCTTTCACCATGACCGGCGGTGAGCGGACCGCAGCATAGATGTCCGGGACGAGCCGTTGTGCCGAGTGACGTCTGGGTACTGTGATCGGGGAGGACGTGGGTCCACTGTTCTCGCCGGATGTCAGCCGTAGGCCGGTGCGGGGAAACAGGGGAGACGATGATCGACTATCGCAAGAAGACAACCGTGCCGGTGTGGACACTGGCAACCAGTGACGTCCGGGTGCCCGCAGTGACCGGAGACGGGCCGATGACGGCTGAGCGCTTGGCTGAGCTGCGCAATGTGCTGGCTGTCCTTGCCGACGAGCCGATCGCCACACTTGAGATGCACCCGCTGCCCGATCAGCTTGACCGTGTCCGAGGCATTTCGCTCGATGCCGTGAGTCCCCTGGCGCAACACCTGTCGCAGCTCGTCACGCAGTCGGCACGGAGTTCCTCGGCGGCCACTGCCGGCGAAGGACTGTATCGCATGGTGGTTCCGGCGAAGGTCGCCGCACAGTTCGGTCAGGGCATCGTTCGCCCGATGGCGTCGAAGGAGGTGGCTGGCGGCATCCACGGCGCACTCGTGAACTCGACCGGAATCGTCGCCGGTGCAACGTTCGTGCCCGTCAACAAAGTAGCCACAGCGGGCGCAGCCGGTGGAGCAGGTGCGACAGCCGGCATCGCGGTTGGCGGCAGCGCTGCGCTTACCGTAGCCGCGCCGCTCATGCTCATGGCCGTGGCGGTCGGGGTGAGTGCACATGCCGATGCCAAGCGTCAGGAGGCCATCGAGCACATCACGGAACTGCTGGAGCAACTGCGCGAGCAGAAGATCGAAGACGAGCGGAGTGAACTTGACGGCTGCCGTGATGCCATCGACAAAGCAACCGCCATCCTGCTCGATCAAGGCAAGCTCGGTCTCTCGATGGGACTCGACTCGGCAGTGCACGCCATCAATACGGCACTGGGCCATGCCGACCACCGCCTTGCCCGGTGGCAGAACGCACTCGACAAGCTGCCCGACGGCCAGCCCGTCGAGATCGGGACGCTGACCGGGGCGTTCCCCGGCGTGGACGACCATGGTGGTACGTTCCGTGCCCACCTCGAACTCGCTGCCCTGGCCATCGCGCTGAAACGACGTGTCAACGTCCTCCAGGCCGTCGAGCACGCGCAGAGCAACCCTGGCAACTTGTTCGAGAACTTCACCCGCGTACTCAAGCGCGACCAGCAGCGCCTCGATGAACTGGAGTCGGACATCGCCGACGTCCTGGTACGCCTGGCGGCGCTGGAGCTGGCACGTCCGAACGGTTTGCGGCCCGTCTTCACGACCGGGGAAGTCGATCGTCTGATGCGCGCGGCACACCGGATTCACCAGCTGGGCGATGGCGTCACGGTCAATAGCCGTATGACAGACGTGGCGATCGACATCGCTCGCAATAAGGACGGCTCGGTGGTCGTGTTCCCCGCGCTGCCCGTGAGGGCATAGGTGCGAGCTTTGGTGAAACCCGGTTCAAGGTCCGCCCGGTACAGGTCGCCAGGAGCCGTCATGGGAACGGCTTACACCGGCTGGCATTGTTTCGTCCCGTGTCCTGACGCTGCCGTCGATCGGTGCGGCTTGCGGTGTCCGTGCTGTCCGGGTAATGACAACGACCCCGGCCAGGGGCGGGGCCGGGGTCGTGCCGGGACTCCCGCCGCCACCGGTGCGGTAGGTCGCGGTAGGAGTGTTCGGTGGAGGGGGCAGACCAGGACGCGGATGCCGACCGGCAGACCGAACTGGTCGCGGGACCAGCCCTCGTAGACGCTGTCGGCGACGTTGCACAGGTGGTTCATCGCGGCGTGGACGTCGCGCCAGTGGCGCTGGAGGGGTTGGTCGAGGCGGAGGGAGCCCCCGCCGGCGCGGCGGAAGAGGGCGTCGACGACGTCGGTCGCGCGGCGGGAGGCGCGGACCTGGTTGCGCCGGGCCTCGGTCCGGGCCTCGATGCCGATGGCCCGGCCCGTGAGGACGTCCTCGTACATCCGGTCCGTAGTGGCCAGCAGGTGGGTGCGGCTGGCGTCCAGGTCGGCCGCGGCTTCTCCCGGACCGGTGAGCTGGTGCGGGTCCTCGGCGGCGCGGCTGCCGACGATGGTGATGCGCTGACGGGTGTAGGCCAGGAACGCGGCGAGCGCGCCCTCGGCGATGCCGAGGGTGACGGCGCTGATCGCGCTGGAGAACATGACGCCGAACGGCATCGTGTACAACGGGTTCCCGGGCCGGTTGCGCTCGGTGAGGATGCCTTCACTGACCTCATGGGCGTTCAGGGCGCGGTGGTCCGGGACGGAGGCGTCCTCGACGACGGTGTCCTTGCTGCCGGTGCCGGCGAGGCCGACGACCCGACAACTGTCGGGCAGGATCTCGTAGTCCGCGCGGGGCAGGACGAAGTGCCGCATGCCCGGGGCATGGTGACGATGCCGCCCAGGACGGCCCAGTCGCAGTGGTCGCTGCCGGAGCCGAAGGGCCAGCGCCCGGAGAGGAGGAAGCCGCCGTCCACCTTCCTGGCCCGGCCGTTGGGCGCGTACGGCGAGGAGATCCAGGTGTCCGCCTTCTCGCCGTTCTCTCCCCAGAGCTCCCGCTGGAGCCTCGGGTCGGAGAAGGCTGGCTCCCAGGGGTGGATGCCGACCACGCCGCCCCCAACTGGGGGTCGGATTGCGGGCGGCCAGCGCCGTTACCGTCCGGTAGAACTCACCGGGTGTCGCCTCGTAACTGCCGAACTCGCGCGGCTGCAAAAGTCGTACGACACCGGCGGAGCGCATGAGCGCCACGGTCTCGTCCGTCAGTCGGCCGGCTTCGTCGTCCTAGAGGGCCTGCTGCTCGAACCGGGCGGCGAGTTCCTCGATGGGTTCGTTCACCTCGTGCATGGAGTGGAAACCTCGGTCGTGGGGGTATCGGTGGTGATCAGTGGTGGGCGATGAACTCGGCGACCAGTCGGTTGAACTCGGCGGGGTGCTCCAGTTGGGCCTAGTGACCGCAGCGGTTGAAGAGCACCGGGGGAGTCGCGGATCGTGGAGACCAGGCGCAGGGAGTTCTCGAAGTGCACCACTCGGTCGTCGCGGCCGTGGACGATCAGGCCGGGCGCGGTGATCCGGGCGATCTCCGCGTCGGTGGCCGAGCTGCCGAGCTGCCTGGTCCGCCGGAGGTGCTCCAGGAAGTTCTTCAGGTGGGCGGGCCGTGACCGGGCGGCGGCCCGAGCGTGGGCCAGTGCCTCGCGGTCCGGGCCGGTGTGGAAGGTCATGACGTCGACCAGCTCGGCCATGGTGGCCTCGGACGGGTCGGCGTAACCGGGGATGAGGATCTTGATTCCCTCACTGGGACCGTCGCCGAGGCCGAACAGCCCGGGGCCGCCCCTGCCGGCCGGAGCGCCCATGGTGACGAGGTGGGAGAAGCGGTCGGGGTGGAGGGCGGCCAGGCGCAGTGCGGTCATGCCGCCCATGGAGTTGCCGACGAAGGCGGCCTTCTCGATGCCGAGGGCGCCCAGGAGCTGAACCGCCGCGGCGGCGTGGTCGCGTTCCCCGCCGTGACGGTGTCGGACGCGCCCCAGCCGGGCATGTCCACGGCGATCACCCGGTACCGCTTGGCGAGGGCCGGGATATTGGGGGAGAAGTTGCTCCAGCCGGTGGCGCCGGGCCCGCTGCCGTGAAGGAGGACGACGGGATGTCCCTCGCCCGTCTTGTTGTAGTGCAGGGTCCAGTCCGTAGTGGAAGACGAGGGGCGCCGGGCGTGCTCGCCGTCGTGCAGGGAGAGGCCGGTGACGCGCCCGACGGCGAGCCGGTGGTCGCCGACCGGGTGGTCATCGACGAGTGCGCAGTCGGCCCAGGCGATCGCGTCGGTCAGCACGGGGGAGCTGGTTGGTCCGGGCACCCGGTCGACGGCGCCGAAGCGGTCGACGCCGCGGGAGGCAAAGACCCGACAGACGTCCTGGTGGTCCTCGCCGAGGACGTTGGCGCAGAAGGCGCCCGCAGTGCGGATCCTCGCCCAGGTGGAGGAGTCGCGGTCGGGGAAGAAGCCCACCAGCGGCGGATCCAGCGAGATAGACGTGAAGGTGCCGACGGCCATGCCGACCGGGCCGTCTTCCGTCATGGCCGTGACGACCGCGACTCCGGGGGTAGTGCCCGAGCACACGGGTGGCGCGTACATGGCTCGACAGCTCGCCCGTGGTACAGGGTCCTTCCTCAAGGACTGCGGCTGGGCCAAGCCCACCCGCTCAGGCAGTGCGAGGAGTCCGGTCATGGCGCGCGGGACGAGGCAATCGAGCGCCTCACACAGCTGCGTGTGGAGAAGAAGGCCACGGCGCCGTCGATGGTGGCGGCCCGCCGCGAGCCGGGTCAGCTGACGCATTACTCCATCGGCTGGCACGTCGACGGCTCGATCAACGTGCACATCGTTCCGTGGCTGGGAGCGCGGAAGCCGAACTCGGTCACGCCGATGGTGACAGAGCGGTTCCTGGACGAGGTGGAGAGCGATGGCGTTGGCCGAGGGAACCAGGCGAACACCTTCCGGGTTCTGAGGGCCATCCTGCGGGACACCTACGCCGAGGGAGTCCAGGAACTCGAATGCGTTCGGGGAACGGTCGTCATTCCGTCTCTCGGCTACGTGACGGAGGCACTGGCTGTTGCCGATGAGGACCTGGAGCTGGAGAGGGGCACGCTCGGCCATGTTTCCGGCTTTCGGCGCGTCACCGGGGAGGACAGTTTCGCACCTCCTCTTGGCGGCGGCCGGTGCGGCGCGTCCCGCTCCGCCGCCGACACCGACCGTGGCTGATCGCCGGCGCCACCGGCCTGCTCGTCGCCGGTCGCTCCGCCTCTTCGGCCGTCACCGGTCCGCCGGAGTACCCACCAGTCGCCCCGCGACTGCCTTTGAGCCCCCGGGAGATCGGGTCCCGGACCGGCCTGCCCGGCACCCTGACAATATCGTCCGAGCCTCGGCACGCATAGGGTCTTCTCTGGTTCCAAGAGTGCGGAAAGAGAGGACGCTTGATGGGCAACGTCGGGGCGGCCGTGGACATCACAGGACCGCTCACCGTGGGCGCCCTCCGAATTGCCTCCTCGGGGCGCCCCTACGACGAGGCAAACCGAAGAGGCATGAACACCGCCTGATCCGAACGGACTGATGAGAAGGACCATGAGCGAGCAAGTCGTCACCGTCTGCCTGCCGCCGTGCGAGCCGGGCGAGTTGCGTGCGGCGCTCGCGACGGCGATGGCCCCGTTCGAGTACGACGCGCAGATCGGCAAATCGGACGAGGAATGGCAGGGGGAGTGGGACCACTGGTTCATCGACGCGCACGGCTGGGACTTCACGGTGCGGGGCGGCTGTGAGGATGATCCGCTGATCATCCGGGGCGACGATGTGTCCCCGCGTCCCCGTTCGCTGTGCGACGGCGGGCCGAAGGGCCTGCTCGACCTCGACACGGGCCGTGCGGCGGCCGCACGGGAGGCGGGGGAGGAGTGGGGCGCCTGGCACGCCTTCGCCGCCGGCTTCCCGTCTGGTCTGCCGTACGCGCACTTCGCCAGGAGGGCGGCCGAAGACCCCGCATACACGCAGGAACGGATGGTGGAGGACTTCAGGGACCAGCCCGTGATCAGCGCGCTTCGGCAGGCTCCCGCTCTCGAGGAGCGGTTCGGCTTCGACCCGGTGCCCTGGTTCGGAGAGGACCGTGCCGCCTTCGTGGAACAGGCGGAGGCGGGCGTTCTGCCGACCTTCGCTCTCCTCACCGTCGACGGTCGCTGGTCGGACGGCAGCTCTCACCCGTACAACGTTCGCTTCAACGCCTACCTCGACAGCCTCCCGGACGCCACGATTCTGGTCCGGGTCCTCTACCACTCCTGAGCACCGTCCGCGCCGGTTCCGCCCTTCCGGGAAGCGCGGAGGGAGTTCTTGACGATCGTGGGTGGCGCGCTCGGCGGTGTACCAACCCACTGTCCGATGATCCACACCCCGCTGGGGGAACTACCGGGGCTGCTTGTCGAGCAGGCCCATGTTCTGGCGTCGGGCGGTCTGCTCCTCGTTCCCTTCGCCCGGCTCCTCCACGATCCGGCCCCAGAAGGGGTACGAGGGGTGAGGGCGAAGCCGCTGCCGAGCTCACCGGACCGCAGCGACTTGTAGGGGTCCGCAACGCGGTGGCCTTCGTCGGCGAGGCCGGGGAAGGAGTCACGACCACCGGCCCTCGTCCCGCACCGCGTCACGACAGGGTCGTGGCCCGGGCGAGGGTGCGAAGGACGTTCCGGAAGGTTGCTTCGAACCACGGTGGCTCCCGCCTTCCCGGCGAGCGCCACGTCGGAGTGGACGGAGAGGCGCACGCAAGCACGCAGGCTTCCGGGTGGTCGATCGGCTGATGGCCGAAGGAACCGCGCTCCACGAACCGGAGCGACACCGGTGCCCGACGCGTTCTCGGAGGACTGCCCGAACAGGCGTCGCCAGCGGTGCGAAAGCCCAGGGGGAGCCGTCTCGCCGGGCCGGAGCGATGTTCCTCACAACCCTCGGACGGCACGTGCCGGTGTAGAGTCGTGGCCGCCCTTGACCTGCACGAAGCAGGCAGGGAGCCGTCTCGGAGGAGTCCCAAGTGCTGCGCACTCTGTTCAAGTCCAAGATCCACCGCGCCACCGTCACCCAAGCCGATCTGCACTACGTCGGTTCGGTCACCGTCGACGCGGAGTTGATGGAGGCGGCCGACCTGCTCCCCGGTGAGCTGGTGCACATCGTCGACATCGACAACGGCGCCCGGCTGGAGACGTACGTCATCGAGGGCGAGCGGGGATCCGGGGTCATCGGCATCAACGGGGCCGCCGCGCACCTCGTGCACCCCGGTGACCTCGTCATCCTCATCAGTTACGCGCAGGTCGAGGACGCGGAGGCGCGGACGTTCGTGCCGCGCGTCGTGCACGTCGACGGCGACAACCGCATCGTGGAACTGGGGGCCGACGCGTCCGCGCCCGTCCCCGGCAGCGACACGGTGCGCGCGCCGCACGCCGTGCCCGCCCACGGCTGAGTACGACCCGAGGAGCACACCGCATGGCCGAGCCGCAGATCCGGGACGACCGGGCGAAGGGACGTCTGGAGGCGTTCGAGGAGGACGCCCCCGTCGGTGTCGTCGTCTACTTCGTCCTCGACGCCGAGCCCCACGCCCTGGTGGCGGTCCACACCGTCGTCGAGCCGGAGCACGAGGGGAAGGGGATCGCCGGGGCGCTCGTGCGCGAGCTCTACGCGACCGCCGCCCGCGAGGGCGTGCCCGTCGTGCCCCTCTGCTCGTACGCCGCGCGGTGGGCCGAGCGCCACCCGGACGAGGCGCCCGTCCCGCCGGACGAGGTGGTCCGCGCGGCGGAGGGCCGGCTCAGGGCCACGCCGAGCCTGTGGTGACCCCCGCCGGCACCCTGGCCCTGCTGCACACCTCGCCGGTCCACGTCCCCGTCTTCGACGCCCTGCGCGACCGCCACCACCCCGGGCTCGCCCTGCGCCACCTCGTCGACGAGGAACTGCTCGTACGGGCCCGGGAGGAGGGCCCCGGTGCCGTCGCCGGGGCCGTGGCCGCCGTGCTCGCCGGGGCCGTCGCGGACGGCGCCGACGCCGTCCTGTGCACCTGCTCCACCCTCGGCGGGGTGGCCGAGGACGCGGCGGCCTCCCTCGGCGTGCCCGTGCTCCGGGTGGACCGGCCGATGGCCGCCGAGGCCGCCCGGGCCCGCCACGTCGTCGTGGTGGCCGCCCTGCGCTCCACCCTGGAGCCCACCCTCGCCCTCCTCGCGGAGGAATCGGGACCGCACCCCCGCCTCATCAGTACGGCGGTGGTGGAAGGGGCCTGGGAGCGGTTCGAGGCGGGGGACCGGGAGGGGTACCTCGACGCCGTCGCGGCGGCCGTGGACCGGGCGCCCGTCACGGAGGGCTGCGTCGTCGTCCTCGCCCAGGCGTCCATGGCCGACGCCGCCGAACGGACCTCCACCCCGATGCCCGTCCTCTCCAGCCCCCGCCCCGGACTCGCGGCGGCCGCGAGGGCGGTGGGCCGGGGCTGACCCCCGGGGACCCGTCCGGCGGGCGCCGGACGGCCCGCCGGGCCACCCTGGGAAGCGAGGAACCCGACGAGCGAGAGGCCCGTGATGACCCACCCCGCCCCCGACCCGCTGCCCCCGTCGCCCATCCCGCCCCCCGTGCCCGCGCCCAACCCCGTGCCCCCGCCGAGCCCCAGCCCGGTCCCGGCCCCTCCGGATCCCGGGCCGAGCCCGGCCCCGCAGCCCGGCGGACCCGTGCCGGAACCCGAGCCCCAGCCCCAGCCGGGACCCGCCGGAGGAGGCCCGGCGCCCGCGCGGAGGTGACGGAAGAGGGCCCGGATTCCGTGAACCGCTTGTCACGGAGCGTGTGCCACCCCTAACTTGGCGGCTGTCGCTGTGTTCTAGGGGGGCCCATGGCCGTACGCGGACGTCACCGCCGTCACCAGCCGAGCCGCGTCAACCGCGCCTCGCTCACCATCACGGCGGGAGGCGCCGGAATGGCGCTGCCGCTCATCGGGGCGGGCACCGTGCAGGCCGCCTCGCTGAACGTCTGGGAGAAGGTCGCGGCCTGCGAATCCTCCTCCAACTGGCGCATCAATACCGGGAACGGCTACTTCGGCGGCCTCCAGTTCACCCAGTCCACCTGGGAGGAGTACGGCGGCACGTACTACGCGCCCCGCGCCGACCTCGCCTCCAAGGACCAGCAGATCCTCGTCGCCGAGCGCGTCCTGAAGGGACAGGGCCCCGGCGCCTGGCCCTCCTGCGGCCCCCGCGCGGGCCTCGCCCGGGGCGGCGAGGCGCCCGAGGCCTCCACCCGGGCCGCCACGGCGGCGAAGCCGTCCGGCGGGAACCAGCCGCGCACGGCCTCCCTGCCCGGACAGCGCGCCTTACCGGAGCGGCCGGCGCGGAGCGCGAGCCCGACCACCGTGCCCACCGTGCGCGAGATGTACACGGTGACGCCCGGCGACTCCCTGTCGAAGATCGCCCGCGAGGAGAACGTCCGGGGCGGCTGGCAGCGGCTGTACGACACGAACCGGCCCGTCGTCGGCGACGACCCCGACCTCATCCTCCCCGGCCAGCGCCTCACCCTGCGCATCACCGCACCGAAGAAGCCCGAGCGGCCGGCGAAGGCCGAGCAGCCCGCGAAGGCCGGGAAGCCGGAGACGGTCGGCAAGGTCGGCGCGGCCGGGAAGGTCCCCGCGCCGGTACGGACCGTCCGGCCCCCGAAGGCCGACCCGCCCGCGAAGACCGCCCCGCCCGTGCGGACGCCCGCCAAGGCCACCGCTCCCCGGCCCGCCGTCAAGCCCGCGACCCGGCCGGCCGCGAAACCCGTCACCAAGCCCGTCTCCGAAACCGTCGCCAAGCCGGCCGCCAAACCCGCCTCCCGGCCCGCCGCGACCAAGCCGCGCCCGGCCGCCGCGCCGGAGGTCCGCTACTCCGCCCCCGTCGCCGCGAACACCGGCACCCGCTACGGCAAGCCCGGCTCCTCCTGGTCCAGCGGCTACCACACGGGCGTCGACTTCCCCGTCCCCACCGGCACCTCGGTCAAGGCCGTGGCCGCCGGCCGGATCGTCTCGGCCGGCTGGGCGGGCGCGTACGGCTACCAGATCGTCCTCCGCCACGACGACGGCCGCTACAGCCAGTACGCGCACCTCTCCGCCCTCACCGTCCGCGAGGGCCAGCGGGTGGGCGCCGGGCAGCGCATCGCCCGCTCAGGCTCGACCGGCAACAGCTCTGGACCGCATCTCCACTTCGAGGTCCGGACGGGTCCCGGATACGGCTCCGACATCGACCCCCTGGCCTATCTCAGGGCGCGCGGGGTCTCCGTCTGACCCCCTCGGCCCCTTCCCCGCCGGGGGAGGGGCCGGTGCCTCCGGCACGGGCGCCATCCGGTCGAGCGTGAGCTCCACCAGACCGCCCGCGGCGACCGCGCCGCAGATCAGCGCGGCCACGGTGCCCGCCGCGCCGTAGCGGAAGCCCTCGCCGAACAGCGTCACGCCCACCGCCGCGGCGACCACCGGATTGACCACGGTGAGGGTGGCGAGCGGGGCGGCGAGCCCCGCGCCCCGGTACGAGGCCTGCGAGAGCAGCAGCCCGGCCACGGCGAACACCGAGAGCACCAGGAGCGCCGTCCACTCGGCCAGCGGCGCCTCCGGCGTCCACTCCCCGGCCACCGCCTTGGTGAACACCGACGCGGCGCCGAAGGAGACGCCCGCCGCCGTCGCCAGGACCACGCTGCGCAGCGGCGACCGCCCCACCAGGCGCGCGCACCCGAAGAGCAGGCCCACCGCGCCGAAGGCGGCCCCGGTGAGCAGCCACCGCTGCCCGTCGCCCAGGGACCGCGCGTCGGCGCCGGTCGTGAGGCTCAGCAGGCCCGCGAGGCCCGCCGTGGCCATCAGGGCCCCGTGCCAGGCCCGCCGCCCGGCCCCCCGGCCGACGAAGAGGGCCGCCATGGGCAGCGCGAACACGATCGTGAGCGCGCCCAGCGGCTGGACCAGGCTGAGCGGCCCGTACGCGAGGGCCGCGACGTGCAGGGCCGCCCCGACCCCGTTGAGCAGCACGGCACCCCACCAGGCCGGGCGGCGCAGCGGTGCGTAGCGCGGACCGGCGGCGGAGGCCGCGACCCGCTCCTGGACGATCGCCGCGGCCGCGTAGGCCACCGCGGAGACCAGGGCCAGGACGACGGACAGCATGAGGGGACTCATGCCTTCCACGATCCTCCTCCCCGGCCGTTCGCGTCGTCGTACCGGAGGACCTCTTCCCGCGTACCCCTTCCGCAGTACGGGCGACCCGCGTACGTCCCGGGTTGTACGCCCACGCAGGTCGGAACCGGTGCGAAGCGGTCCTCCGGCCCCCGCCCGGGGCGCTACCGTGGGCGCCGGCCCGGAACCGGGACCCGGGCGGACGACGGCACGAGGCAGGAGCGTGAGGGGCCGGATGGATCTCGTCGAGAGCGGATCGGTGGGCGGGTTCTTCGCCCTGCGGACCACCCCGCCGGAGACCGGCGGCGCCCACCTGCCGCTCGCCCGGATCTACGCGGGCGAGGACGGGCCCCTCACCGCGCGCGTGGACCGGGTCGCCGCCCGGCTCGGCGCCCCCGAGCGGCGGGTCGGCGCCTCCGTCGCCCACCTGGGGCTCGCGGCCCGGCTCTGGTCCACCGCCCTCGGCCCCGCCGCGCTGTACGGCCGCTTCCCGGACCAGGACCCCGCCGAGCTGTACTGGGACGGGGCGCTGACCTCGCCCGACGACCTGTGGTGGGCCGGCTCCGCGACCCGCCCCGGCACCGCCGCCGAGCTCCGCACGGCCGTCCAGGAGACCCACCTCGTCCCGCTCCACGCGGCCCTGCGCCGCGACGGCCGGATATCGCCCCGGCTGCTCTGGGGCAACGCGGGCTCCGCCCTCGCCGGCGCCCTGCGCGAACTGACCCGCTGGGCCCGCGCCCACGGCAGGCCCGACGCGGCCGACCGGGCCGCCGCCCTGGTCGCGGAGCTCCTCGACCACCCCGACCTCGCCGGTACGGTCCGGGGACCCCGGCTGCGCCGCGCCAGCTGCTGCCTCTACTACCGCTGCCCCGGCGGCGGACTGTGCGGCGACTGTGTCTTCGACCACGCCCCCCGAACGGGTTTGGAGGCGCGGCCCCCCGCTCCGTAAACTCGCCCTTTCGAAGGCCCGACGACGGTGACAGCCCGACGAGGGCGAGAGCCCGAGAGCGGCGACACTCCGAGAGCGGCGACGCACGAGCGAACGAGGAACCCGAAGGCCATGACGGTGACCGAAGAAACCCAGGACCACGGGCCGGGCATCGACCCCGAGCGCCTGGCCGTCTGCCTCGGCGTCCTCGACGAGCTCGACAAGCTGGAGGTCGACCACCCGGACGCGATCCTCGTCCGGCGCGCCACCGCCGGGATCTACCGGACCGTGAAGCAGCGCCGCCGCCAGGAGCGCCGGGCCGCCAAGACCGCCAACGACAAGGCGGTCACCGAGGCCACGGCCACCGGCTCCGCGCAGCGCATCGACGACGAGACCGAGGGCATCCTGCCCACCTCCGTCACGGAGGAGGGCCGGATCGCGGGGATACTCCAGCGCCCCCGCTCGTGCTACGTCTGCAAGACGCGGTTCGTCGAGGTCGACTACTTCTACCACCAGCTCTGCCAGAGGTGCGCCGCCGAGAACCGGGCCAAGCGCGAGGCCCGCGCCGACCTCACCGGCAAGCGCGCGCTGCTCACCGGCGGCCGCGCCAAGATCGGCATGTACATCGCGCTGCGGCTGCTGCGCGACGGCGCCCACACCACGATCACCACCCGCTTCCCCAAGGACGCCATCCGCCGCTTCAAGGCGATGGAGGACTCCGCGGACTGGCTGCACCGCCTGGAGGTCGTCGGCATCGACCTGCGCGACCCGGCCCAGGCCGTGGCCCTCGCGGACCGCGTGACCGAGGCCGGTCCGCTGGACGTCCTCATCAACAACGCGACCCAGACCGTGCGCCGGCTGCCCTCCGCGTACGCCGCCCTGGTCGAGGGCGAGGGCGCCCCGCTGCCCGCCGGCGAGCTGCCCGCCCACGACGTCATCGGCGCCTTCAACTCGGGCGCGGTGGACGGCCTCGCCGCGCTGCCCCTCGGCACGAGCGGCCTGGAGGCCCAGAAGGTCGCGGACCTCGCCCTGGTCGCGGGCAACGCCAGCATCGCCCGGCACCTCGACGGCACCGCCATCGACGCGGGCGGCCTCCTGCCGGACGTCGTCGAGAGCAACACCTGGGTGCAGAGCATCGAGCAGATCTCCCCGGTGGAGCTCCTGGAGACGCAGCTGTGCAACTACACGGCGCCGTTCATCCTGATCAGCAAGTTGCGGCCGGTGATGGCCGAGGCCGCGCGCAAGGCGGCCAGCGGGCGGGCCTACGTCGTGAACGTCTCCGCGATGGAGGGCGTCTTCAGCCGCGGCTACAAGGGCGCCGGGCACCCGAACACCAACGCGGCGAAGGCCGCGATGAACATGGTGACGCGGACCAGCGGCCAGGAGATGTTCGAGACCGACGGCATCCTCATGACCTCGGTCGACACCGGCTGGATCACCGACGAGCGTCCGCACTTCGACAAGCTGCGCCTCGCCGAGGCCGGCTTCCACGCCCCGCTCGACCTGGTCGACGGCGCGGCCCGGGTCTACGACCCGGTCGTGCGCGGCGAGGCGGGCGAGGACCTGTACGGCGTGTTCCTCAAGGACTACGCCCCCGCCAACTGGTAACCCGGTCTCTTCTCCGGCTTTTCCGCAAGAGCGCCTCACCGGCCGGGTGGGGCGCTCTTTCGGCTTGTTTCACCCGAACGCGTCACACTTCCGAGCCCGGTAGAGCGCGCAGGCGCTCATTTGGTTAGTCTGATGTCCACGGTCGGCCACCAAAGGGACACACCTTCCCCACGGCCGGCCCGGGACTGGCCCGCCACCAAGGCCGCGCTCCCGCCCGACGAACGGCGCCACCGCGACCGCACGGCACTTGTCCCACAGGTACGCGACACGAAGGAGTGCGCGGTGACACCCGAACTGACCAAGCAGGAACCGCGACCGACCGAATCCACCGAGCGGCCGCGCCGGAAGGGCGAGCTGGGAAGCCTGGAGGTCTGGGCGCGCTCGGCCCCGATCCGGCTCGCGGGCTACGAGGAAGACCTCGCCGAGCCCCACATCCTGCCGGGCATCGACTGAACCGACGCCCCTGGGTGAATTCCCCCCGGTGCCCCGGCCGAACCTCTCTCCGGCCGGGGCACCGGCACGTCCTCAGGGCCCGCCCGGGGGCTTCCGCAGCCGGGTGGGCGGCAGGTACTCCCGCAGCGGCGTCCGGTGCCACCAGGCCCCGGTCGCGCGCAGCTCGCGCCAGGTCGTGCAGCGGTACCGGTACAGCCGGGCGCGGACGTGGACCGGCGGCGCGTCCGGGAACGGGTTGTGGGCGAGCAGCCGCAGGGTGTCCCGGTCGCCGTCGAGCAGCCGCTCCACGAAGGGCCCGAACCACGCGCGCGCGTACCCGGGGGAGAGCGCCGCGAACCACATCAGCCAGTCGAGCCGCAGATGGTACGGGGCGAACTGGCGCGGCATCCGGCGCGGGTCGCCGGGCTTGCCCTTGAAGCCGTACTCGCGCCAGACGGTGCCCTCGTGCGGCGCCGGGTCGTCGGTGCCCTCGACCACGATCTCGTCCCGGACCCGGCCGACCGTGCCGAACGCGCCGTAGCTGTTGACCAGGTGGAACGGGTCGTACGAGCGGTTCATCGCCTGGTGCCGGGAGAGCAGGTTGCGCACCGGGCGGTAGCTGCGGACCAGGACGAGGGCGGTCACCGCGACGACCAGGACGACGTACCAGAGCGGCGGGTCCGGCCGCGGGCGGTCGCCGGTGAGCGGGGAGGCGTCCACGGCGGAGAGGGCGAGCACGATGGTGATCCAGTTCAGCCAGGCGAAGTTGCCCGAGAGCACCAGCCACAGCTGGGTGACCACCATCAGTCCCGCCGCGACCGTGGCCACCGGCTGCGGGGCGAAGAGGAAGAACGGCACGACGAGCTGGACGACGTGGTTGGCCGCCGCCTCCGCCTTGTGCAGCGGGCGGGGGAGGTGGTGGAAGAACCAGCTCAGCGGCCCGGGCATCGGCTGGGTCTCGTGGTGGTGGTACAGACAGGTCAGGTCCCGCCAGCAGCGGTCGCCGCGGATCTTGATGAGCCCCGCCCCGAACTCGACCCGGAAGAGCAGCCAGCGCAGCAGCAGGAGCACCAGGACGGGCGGTCCCGTGTCGTCGTTGCCGAGGAAGACGGCCAGGAACCCGGCCTCCAGGAGCAGCGACTCCCAGCCGAAGGCGTACCAGGTCTGGCCGACGTTCACGATCGACAGGTAGAGCGCCCAGAGCACCAGCCACAGGAGCATCGAGACCGGCAGCGGCACGGCGTCCCCGGCGCCCGCCACGAGCGCGAGCGCCAGGGCGGCGCCGGTCCAGGAGACGGTCGCGAACAGGCGGTCGGAGTAGCGCCAGTGGAAGAGCGAGGGCGTGTGGCGCGGCCGGGTCAGGCGCACGTACTCCGGCACCGGGAGCATTCCGCGCTCCCCGATCAGCGCCCGGAACTGCAGGGCGGCCGACAGGAACGCCACGCAGTACAGCCCGGCCAGGCCGCGCTGGAAGACGATCCGGGCCGTCCAGAGGTCGGGCGCCGTGAACCACTCCATCGCCTCCAGTATCGGCCCGGGGTCACGTCCTGACGAGGCGCCGCAGGGTCCGGCCGAGCATCCGGGCGTACGCGCGCTG
This sequence comes from Streptomyces sp. NPDC098101, assembly GCF_044760185.1. Classification (NCBI taxonomy): domain Bacteria; kingdom Bacillati; phylum Actinomycetota; class Actinomycetes; order Kitasatosporales; family Streptomycetaceae; genus Streptomyces; species Streptomyces sp. NPDC098101. The sequence goes on from NZ_JBIWAS010000001.1 coordinate 1,118,550, forward strand.
GAGGACCGGGACCAGGGGACCGGCGAGCCGGGTGTACCAGACGGCCGGACGGCTGAAGGCGGTGACCGTGAACCGGACGGTGCCGTCGGGTTCGAGGGTCACGAGGAAGGACTCCTCGCCGCGCTCCGGGTGACCGGCCAGGGTGCCGTACGCGAAGCCGGTGCGGTCCTTCTCGTACGCCGTCCAGATCACCGCGCAGGGGACGGCGAGCCGGAGCGGGCCGACGCCCGCCGACACCTCCACGCGGACGCCGGGGCCCGCGCGGTCGGCGTCCGCGTGGAGGCGCGCCCCGGAGGCGCGGTGCATCCGCCAGGAGGTGACGGCGGTGCCCGCCGCCGCGAAGGCGGCCCGGCCGTGGCCGACGACCGTGTCGTACCGCAGGTGGTGGTAGCCCTCGGGGAGCGCGTCGGGGGTGCGGGTGGCGCCGACCTCGCGGTAGGTCGGGCCGCCTTCGCGGCGGCGGTCGGGCCGGGAGAGGTCCTTCAGGAGGCGGGTCATGCCGGGGTCTCCGTTCGCGGGTGGGCGGGGACGGCGGGGGCGGTGGGGACGCCGTCGGCGTGCAGGCGGCGGCGGGCGAGCAGGGCGCAGACGGCGAAGCCGAGGGCGTTGCCCAGGCCGTGGGTCGCGGCCATCCAGGTCAGGTCGAGGTGCGGAAGGCCGGTGGCCTCGCCGAGCGCCCAGTTCAGGGCGAGCAGCATGGTGGCGACGAGGACCAGGGCCGAGACGGCGAGCAGGGCGCGGGTGGGGCCGTCGGCGGCGAGCGCGCGGCGCTCGCGCAGCGTCAGGACGGCGACCGCCGCCATGCCGGCGGTGAGGACGACGGCGCCGGCCAGCTCGGCCCAGTCGTCGACGAAGTAGCCGATCAGGACGAGCAGGGTGCCGGCGGGGACGCTGAGCGCGGCGAAGCGGGCGGTGGGGCCGTCCTCGGCGGCGCGGCAGACCAGCCCGGCGACCAGGGCGGCGGCGAAGCCCGCGAAGTGGAAGTGCGGGACGGTGAGCGCCAGGAGGTCCAGGTCGAAGCCGAGGAGCGGGTACGAGGCCCGCTCCGCGACGAGCGCCAGGCCGGCGACCGAGGGAGAGGCCAGGGCGGTCAGGACGGCGACCTCGCGCGGCCGGAGCGAGCGGGTCAGCGCCAGCCGGGCCGGTGCCTGGCAGGCGAGCGCCAGGGTGGCGAGGGCGTAGACAGCGGCGAGCCCGGCCGAGAGGCCGGAGCGGGGCAGCCAGAGGGAGAGCGCCCCGGGGACGGCGAGCAGCGGCCAGGCGCGCCGGAGCCGGTCCAGGCCGGGAGGCCGGGGGCCGTCGAGGAGCGCGAGGCCCGTCGGGACCACCCAGAACATCCCGATCGTCACGACCGAGGCCACCAGGATCGACAGCGCGGTCATGTCACCACCCCCATTTGAACGCGTTCAATCAGTGGTTCGAGCGTAGGGCTTTTCTTGAACGTGTTCAAGTGGGGCTCCTCGGCGGGTGACCCGGTCGGCCCTCCTCCGCTTGCGGGTGCCCGCGCGCTGCGACAGACATGAGGGACTGGCCGGAACCGGGCCCCGGGCCCGGGGGAGAGAAAGTCGGGAGTACCAGGTGCGCTCACCCCTTCGCCGGACGCGGCGGACCCCCACGGCCCTCCGGGAGGAGAGCCGTCTCCGCGACGGCGCCCTGATCGCCGGCGCCGCGGTCGTCTCCGTCCTGGCGCTCGCCGGGTGCTCCTCCGGCGGGACCGGCGCCGGGAGTGCGGGGCTGCCCCTCGCGGCGCCCGCCCAGGACGTCCTGCTCCAGTCGGCCGCCGCCCCGGGGCCCGACCCCTTCACCGCCTCCACCGTCCGCAACACCACCCGCCCCTCCGAACCGGCCGAGGTCCCCGAGGGACGGCAGGTCCGCGAGGTCACCGGCTCCACCCCCGGCCTCTACGGCGGCACCCGCGCCGTCGGCAGCTGCGACGTCGAACGGCAGGTCTCCCTCCTCACCGGGGACGCGAAGAAGGCGCGCGCCTTCGCCGAGGCCGCCGGCGTCCCCGAGGCCGGCGTCGCCGACTGGCTGCGCGGCCTCACCCCGGTCGCCCTGCGCGTGGACGTCCGCGTCACCGGCCACGGCTACCGGGGCGGCCGGGCCGCCGCCCACCAGGCCGTCCTGCAGACCGGCACGGCCGTCCTCGTCGACCAGTACGGCTCCCCCCGCGTCCGCTGCGCCGGCGGCAACCCGCTCCGCGCCCCCGCCGCGGGCCGGGGCGGCGTCCACGTGGGCGTCCCCTGGGACGCCTTCGACCCCGACCACGTGGTCGTCGTCCGTCCGACCGGCACCGTCGTCACCAGCCTGGTCATCGTCAACGCCACCGACCGCACCTGGATCGAGCGCCGCACGGGCAGCGACGGCGAGGAGGACCGGAAGCCCGCCGTGGAGCCGTCCTGCGACCCCGACGCGTGCACCCTGGAGGGCTCCGGGTCGGCCACGCCCGCCCCCAGCACCCCCGACCGCCCCGCCTCGCCCGAGCCCGTACCGCCGTCCCAGGACCCGCCGGCCCCCGAGGACCCGACCGGACCCGCCCCCGACCCGTACACCGAACCGGACCCCGACCCGTATCCCGACCCCAGCACCGAGCCCCTCCCCGACCCGTTCGACGAGCCCTCCGACGAGCCGCCCGCCCCGCCGGACGGGGAACTGCCGCCCGAGGAGCTCTTCCCTCCCGAGGCGGTGCCGGACCAGCCCGAGACCTTCGAGGCCTTCGAGGGCTGAATGCGACGGGTGGAGCGGATCTTCGTGGTGCGCACGGCCGGGGCTGCGCCTAGCGTGGCCCCATGAGCGCGGGCAACGCGGGCGGGGAGGCGAACGGCCCGGTCCGCCGTGCGCCGGAGGGGCCGCCGGACGGGACCCCGATCCTGTCCGAGTACGGCTTCGCCTTCCGCATGGGCGGCTTCGACTGGGACCTGCTCGCCGGGACGATGGAGATGGACGACGCCGCCCTCGCCGTCTTCGACATGGACCGCGCGGAGTACGACGGACGCCCCGAGGGGCTGGGCACCCGGGTCCTGCCGGACGAGGCCAGCCGCCTCGACGCCCTGGTGGCGCAGGCGCTCAAGGACGGCAGCGACCAGTACGGCGCGTACTTCCGCATCCGCCGCCGCGACGGCCGCCACCAGTGGACCCACACCCAGGGGATCGTCCACCGCGACGGCACCGGCCGCCCCGTGCGCATCGTCGGCGTCCTGCGCGACGCCACCCACGAACTCACCGAGTCCGCCGCCCGGCTCGGCCTCGACGAGGGGCGCCGCAAGCGCGCCGGAGTCGTCGAGGGCACCACCGCCGCCCTCGCCCACGCCCGGACCGTGAAGGACGTCATCGACCTCCTCAACGACTCCCAGGCCCTCGAACACTTCGGCGCCGCCAGCCTCGTCATGGGCCTCCTGGAGGCGGGCCGCATCCATCTGGTCGCCGAGGGCCCCGAGGGCGCCTTCGTGCCCGGCACCCGCTTCACCCGCGTGGACGAGCCGTACCCGATGAGCGAGGTGATCCGCACCCTGCGCCCCCGGTTCATCGACTCGGCCCACGACTTCTCCGACTCCTACCCGGTGCTCTGGCCGCACATCAGCGGACTCGGCATCACCGCCGCCGCCTATCTGCCGCTCATCGCCCAGGCCCGCCCGATCGGCGCGCTCGGACTGCTCTACAGCGACCGGACCGGCTTCAGCGAGGACGAACGGACCCTGCTCGTCGCCCTCAGCAGCAGCATCGCCCAGAGCCTCCAGCGGGCCATGCTGTACGAGCAGGAGCACGACCTCGCCGAAGGGCTCCAGCAGGCCATGCTGCCGCGCCGGATCCCGGAGGTGCCCGGCGCCCAGACGGCCGTCCGCTACCGCTCGGCCCGCCTCGGCCGGGACATCGGCGGCGACTGGTACGACGTCATCGCGCTGCCCGGCGGACGGGTCGGCGCCGTCATCGGCGACGTACAGGGCCACGACACCCACGCCGCGGCCGTCATGGGCCAGCTCCGGATCGTGCTGCGCGCCTACGCCGCCGAGGGCCACACCCCGGCCACGGTGATGGCACGGGCCTCCGTCTTCCTCCACGAACTCGACACCGAGCGCTTCGCCACCTGCACGTACGCGGAGGTCGACCTCCGCACCGGAGTCGTCCAGCTGGTCCGCGCCGGCCACGTCGACCCGCTGCTCAGGGAGCCCGACGGCCGGTGCCGCAGACTGCCCGTGGAGGGCGGCCTCCCGCTCGGGCTCTCCGCGGAGTTCGGCCGCCTCGACTACCCCGTCACCACCCTCGAACTGGACTCCGGGCAGACCCTGCTGCTCTACACCGACGGCCTCGTGGAGAAACCCGGCGCCGACCTCGACGAGGGCCTCCAGTGGCTCTCCTCCCTGGTCCGGCGCGGCCCCGCCGACCTCCAGGAACTCGCCGACCACCTGTGCGACGTGGTCGCCGAGCGGGGCGGCGAGGACGACGTCGCGATCCTGCTGCTGCGCCGCCACGGCACGTACGCCGTCCCGGGGGCCGGCCGCTTCCAGCAGCACGTGGCCCAGAGCGACCCGGAGGCCCTCAGCTCGGCCCGCCACATGATCAGGGCCGCCGTCCGGGCCTGGGGCGCGGGGGAGCGCGCCGACGAGATCGAGCTGGTCGCCGACGAACTGATGACCAACGCCCTGATGCACACCGACGGCGGGGCGATCGTGACCCTGCGGGTCCTCCCCGGACCCGTACGGCGGCTCCGGGTGGAGGTCGAGGACCGGTCCAGCGCCCTGCCCCGGCGCCGCGAGGCGGGGGAGGCGGGCGTGTCCGGCCGGGGCCTGCTCCTGGTCGACCAGCTCTCCGACGCGTGGGGAGTGGAGTCGCGGGGCGGCGGCAAGTGCGTGTGGTGCGAGTTCGTCGTGGAGAACGTCGGCCCGGAGAGCGCCGTACAGGGAAACGACGGCCCGGGAAACGTCGCTCCCGAGAACGTCGCTCCGGAGAACTGAGGATGTTTCCCGGAAACCATGCGACCGAGGGTATTTACGGAGCGTTAACTGACCGCACTTGACCGTAACTGTCGGTGCGCGATTGACTGCGGTCTTCCGCCTCTCCGCGCAGGACGTGAGGACACCCGTGACCACCGAGCTCCTGGCCCCGCTGGACCTGGCCTTCTGGCACCTGGAATCCACCGCCCACCCCCTGCACCTCGGTGCCCTCGCCCACTTCGGCCCCCTGCCCGCGCCCCCCGGCGCCGAGACGGCCGACGTCCTGGAGCTGCTCGCCCGCCGCGCCGCCGCCGTCCCCCGGCTCCGGATGCGCGTCCGCGACGTCCTGATCCCCGTCGGCGGCGCCGCCTGGAGCGCCGACCCCGACTTCGACGTGCGCCGCCACGTCCGCGAGATCGCCCTCCCCGGCGCCGACTTCCCCGCCGAGACCACCCGGCTCGCCGCCGAACTCATGGAGCGCCCCGTCGAGCGGGGCCTGCCGCCCTGGGAGATGTACCTGCTCAGCGGCGCCCCCGACGGCTCCTTCGCCGTCCTCGTCAAGCTCCACCACGCCCTCGCCGACGGCATGAGGGCCGTCGCCATCGGCGCCGGGATCTTCGACGAGATCGCCGCCGGCCGCCGCCCCGCGCGCCGCTCCCGCCCCCTGCCCCCGCGCTCCCCGTCCTCCGGGCTCCCCGGCCCCGGACGCCTCCTCGGCATCGCCCGGGACCGTCTCGGCGACCTCGGCCGGGCCGTCGAGGTCGGCGCCTCCGTCGTCCGCGCCAGCCGCCTCGACGGACGCCCCACCGCGGCCCTCGCCGCCCACTCCAGCGGCACCCGCCGGATCGCCACCGCCACCCTGTCCCTGGACCGCGTCCACCGGGTCCGCCGCACCACCGGCGGCACCGCCAACGACGTCCTCCTGGCCGTCGTCGCCGGAGCCCTGCGCCGCTGGTTCGACGGGCGCGGCCTGCCGCTGCCCGGCGCCGACCCCCGGGCCCTCGTCCCCGTCTCGCGCCGCCGCCCCGGCGCCCCGCCCGGCCCCGGCAACAGCCTCTCCGGCTACCTCCTCGACCTGCCCGTCACCGAACCCGACCCGGCCGCCCGGCTCGCCGCCGTCCGGCGCGCCATGGACCGCAACAAGGCGGCGGGCCCCTTCCGGGGCGCCGGGGCCGTCGCCCTCCTCGCCGACCAGCTCCCCCCGCTCGCCCACCGCTTCGGCGCCCCCTTCGCCTCCGGCGCCGCCCGCCTCCTCTTCGACCTCCTGGTCACCCAGGTCCCGCTGCCCCGCTCCGCGCTCTCCCTCGGCGGCGCCCCGCTCCGCGCGCTCTTCCCCATGGCCCCGCTCGCCCGGGGCCAGTCCCTCGCCGTCGCCATGTCCCCGTACGACGGCCGGGTCCACATCGGCCTCGTCGCCGACGGCGCGGCCGTCCCCGACCTCGACGCCCTCGCCGACGCCCTCGGCGCCGAACTCGACCTCCTCGACCCGCCGGAACGGGAGGACGGACCCGGCGCGTGACGCGCCGGGAGCCGTGAACCCGGTGCGCCCCGCCCACCCGTGCGGCAGGCTGGGACCATGCCCGAACTCCCGGAAGTGGAAGCCCTGCGCGCCTTCCTCGACGCGCACCTGGTCGGCAAGGAGATCGCCCGCGTCCTGCCCGTCGCGATCAGCGTCCTCAAGACGTACGACCCGCCCCTCGGCACCGTCGAGGGCGCCGAGGTCACCGCGGTCGGCCGGCACGGCAAGTACCTCGACCTCACCACCACCGGCGCGGCGGGCGAGCTCCACCTCCTGATCCACCTGGCCCGCACGGGCTGGCTCCGCTGGCAGGACCCGCTGCCCTCCGGACCGCCGAAACCCGGCCGGGGCCCGCTGGCCCTGCGCGCCGCCCTCACCGGCGGCGACGGCTTCGACCTCACCGAGTTCGGCACCACCAAACGCCTCTCCGTCCACCTCGTCCACGATCCCCACGAGGTGCCCGGCGTCGCCCGGCTCGGCCCCGACCCGCTCGCCGAGGACTTCGGCCCCGGGGAGTTCGCCGCCCTCCTCGCCGGCGAACGGCGGCAGATCAAGGGCGCCCTGCGCGACCAGCGGCTCATCGCCGGCATCGGCAACGCCTACAGCGACGAGATCCTCCACGCCGCCCGCATGTCCCCCTTCAAACCCACCGGGAACCTCACCCCCGAGGAGACCGCCGCCCTGTACGCGGCGATGCGCGCCACCCTCCGCGAGGCCGTCGAGCGCTCCCGGGGCCTCGCCGCCGGAAAGCTCAAGTCCGAGAAGAAGAGCGGCCTGCGCGTCCACGGCCGCACCGGCGCGCCCTGCCCCGTCTGCGGCGACACCGTCCGCGAGGTCTCCTTCAGCGACTCCTCCCTCCAGTACTGCCCCACCTGCCAGACCGGCGGCAGGACGCTCGCCGACCGCCGCCTCTCGCGCCTGCTCAAATAGCGACCCCCGCCGCCCCCGCCGCCCGGACGGCCGCGCACTACACTCCGCCGCATGGTGCGCGTACTGGCCGTCGACGACGAGGAGCCCGCCCTCGGGGAACTGCTCTACCTGCTGCGCGCCGACCCGCGCGTCCGCACCGCCGAGGGCGCGGGCGACGCGACGGCCGCGCTGCGCAGGATCGGCCGCGCCCTGGAGTCGGGACCCGACGGCGAGGACGCCGTCGACGTCGTCTTCCTCGACATCCACATGCCCGGCCTCACCGGCCTCGACGTCGCCCGGCTCCTCGCCGGCTTCGCCCGCCCCCCGCTCGTCGTCTTCGTCACCGCGCACGAGGGCTTCGCCCTCCAGGCCTTCGACCTGAAGGCCGTCGACTACGTCCTCAAGCCGGTGCGCCGCGAGCGCCTCGCCGAAGCCGTCCGCCGCGTCCACGAGCTGGTCCACGCCACCGCCGCGCCCGCCCCCGCCGCCGCGCCCGAGCAGATCCCCGTCGAACTCGGCGGCGTCACCCGCTTCGTCCCCGTCGACGACATCGCCTACGTCGAGGCCCACGGCGACTACGCCCGCCTCCACACCGACCAGGGCAGCCATCTCGTCCGCATCCCGCTCTCCGCCCTGGAGGAGCGCTGGGCGGACCGGGGCTTCGTCCGCATCCACCGCAGCCACCTCGTGGCCCTCGCCCGGATCGACGAACTGCGGCTCGACGGCGGCGCCACCTCGGTCCGGGTCGGCGACACCGACCTCGCGGTCAGCCGCCGCCACGCCCGCCAGCTCCGCGACCTCCTGATGCGCCGGGCCGGCGGCTGACCCCGTACCCCCACACCCCCGTACCCCCACACCTCCGTCGCCGCAGGTCTACCGCCCTCCGGCCCCGCTGCGTAGACTCCACGCGTCCCGGGCGGCACCCCGCCCGCGCACCGTCCCGAAAGAACCGTCCGAGGTCGAGAGAGATGCCGGAACGGACACCGACGTCCGAGCACCACCCGCCGCGCAGACCCCGGCGCGAGACCGTCACCTACGCCTCCGCCCACGGTGCCGGCGACGCCCCGGGCCCCGCCGGGCGGCGCCCCGTCCACCCCCCGGCCCGCTCCGAGATCGACGAGCAGACCACCCTCGGCCACACCTACGTCCGCTCCCTGATGCGCAGCCAGCTCCGCGCCGCCCTCACCGCCCTCGGCGCGCTCGCCCTGCTCGTCGGCTCCCTCCCGCTCGTCCTCGCGCTGCCCGCCCCCGAGGCCCTGGTCTGGATCACCCTCGGCGTCGGCGTGTACCCGGTCGTCTGGGGCATCGCCCACTGGTACGTCCGCCGCGCCGAGCGCAACGAACGCGACTTCACCGGCCTCGTCGAGCGATGAGCCCCGCCGCGCGGACGACCGCGTGAACCAGACCCACGCGGTCGTCGCCGTCACCGCCGTCGTCCTCGCCACCGTCCTCATCGGCGCCCTCGGCCTGCGGATCTCCCGCACCACCTCCGACTTCTACGTCGCCTCGCGGACCGTCCGGCCCGGCCTCAACGCCGCCGCCATCAGCGGCGAGTACCTCTCCGCCGCCTCCTTCCTCGGCATCGCCGGACTCGTCCTCGTCCAGGGCCCCGCCATGCTCTGGTACCCGGTCGGCTACACCGCCGGCTACCTCGTCCTGCTCGTCCTCGTCGCCGCCCCGCTGCGCCGCTCCGGCGCGTACACCCTCTCCGACTTCGCCGAGGCCCGCCTCGAATCCCGGCGGGCCCGGCGGCTCGCCAGCCTCTTCGTCGTCGGCATCGGCTGGCTCTACCTGCTGCCGCAGCTCCAGGGCGCCGGGCTCACCCTGGAGATCCTCACCGGCGCCCCCGACTGGGTCGGCGGCCTGCTCGTCGCCCTCGTCGTCACGGGGACGGTCGCCGCCGGCGGGATGCGCAGCATCACCTTCGTCCAGGCCTTCCAGTACTGGCTGAAGCTGACCGCCCTGCTCGTGCCCGTCCTCTTCCTGCTCGCCGCCTGGCACGGGGACGGGGCGCCCCGCGCCCGCTTCGACGCCCCCGCCGTGCTGCGCGGCCACACCGTCGTCCGGGTCGCCGACACGGTACGGATCGGGCTCGACGCCCCGCTGACCGTCACCGTCACCGGCCGCGTCGACTCCGTCCCGTACACCGAGCGGACCGTCACCCTCGGCCCCGGCACCCACCACGTCCTCGGCGGCACCACGCTCGCCTTCGCCCCCGGCGCGCCCCTGCCCGAGCGGCTGGCCGGCGGCACCGACCCCCTCGGCTGGTCCCAGCCGCTGGCCGGCGGGCGCGACGGACACCAGCTGTACGCCACGTACGGACTGATCCTCGCGACCTTCCTCGGCACCATGGGCCTGCCGCACGTCGCCGTCCGCTTCTACACCAGCCCGCACGGCCGCGCCGCCCGCCGCACCACCCTCGTCGTCCTCGGGCTCGTCGGAGCCTTCTACCTCCTCCCGCCGCTGTACGGCTTCCTCGGCCGGATCTACGCCCCCGAGCTCGCCCTCACCGGCTCCGCCGACGCCGCCGTCCTCGTCCTGCCCGACCGGATCCTCGGCGGGCTCCCCGGCGACCTGCTCGGGGCGCTCCTCGCGGGCGGGGCCTTCGCCGCCTTCCTCTCCACCGCCTCCGGGCTCACCATGTCCGTCGCCGGGGTCCTCACCCAGGACGTGCTGCCCTCCCGGGGCGTCCGGCACTTCCGGCTCGCGACCCTGCTCGCCACCGCCGTCCCGCTCGGCGTCGGGGTGGTCGCCTCCAAGGTGCCGGTCGCCGACGCCGTCGGCCTCGCCTTCGCGGTCTCGGCCTCCTCCTTCTGCCCGCTGCTCGTCCTCGGCATCTGGTGGCGGCGGCTCACCCCGCCCGGCGCGATGGCCGGACTCCTGCTCGGCGGCGGCTCCGCCCTCGCCGCCGTCATGGCCACCCGGGCCGGACTCGCCCCCGGCGGCTGGCCGCACACCCTGATGGCCTGGCCCGCCGTCTGGTCGGTCCCGCTCGGCTTCCTCACCATGGTCCTCGTCTCCCTCGCCACCCCCCGCCGGATCCCGCCCGGCACCCCGGCGCTCCTCGCCCGCCTCCACCTCCCGGAGGAAATCACCGGAGCCGTACCCGCCCAGGACAGCCGCCCGGACGCCCGTACCGAGACCCGCCCCGGCTCCCGCTCCGGAGCGCGCCGATGAGCGGCATCGCCCTCGCCGCCGCGGCCGCCGCCGGGGCCGTGCTGCTCGCCGCAGGCTTCGTCCTCGGCCGGTTCGCCGCCCGGCGCGGGGGCCGGGACGCCGACCCCGACCTCGGCACGCCCGTCGAGCGGGCCACCTTCCACACCCTGCACACCGCCTCGCTCGCCGCGCCCCCGCTGCGCGCCGGACTCACCGAGGAGACCGCCCGCAGGGCCGCCCGCACGCTCCGCTCGCTGCTCGGCACCGAGGCCCTCTGCCTCACCGACCGGGGCGCGGTCCTCGCCTGGGACGGCCCCGGCGAGGACCACCACCGCGCGCACGTCCCCGCGCAGGCCGCCGAGACCCTGGAGACCGGCCGCAGCCGCTCCGCCGACTCCGGCTGCGCCGACCCGGCCTGCCCACTGCGCTGGGCGGTGATCGCCCCGCTCACCGGCGAGGACGGGGTCCTCGGCGCGCTCGTCGCCTACGGCTCGCGGGAGTCCGCCGTCCTGGTGCGGGCCGCGACCGAGGTGGCCCGCTGGGTCTCCGTCCAGCTGGAGCTGGCCGAGCTCGACCGCTCGCGCACCCGGATCGTGGAGGCGGAGATCAGGGCCCTGCGCGCCCAGATATCCCCGCACTTCATCTTCAACTCCCTGGCCGCCATCGCCTCGTTCGTCCGCACCGACCCCGAGCGCGCCAGGGAACTCCTCCTGGAGTTCGCGGACTTCACCCGCTACTCCTTCCGCAGGCACGGCGAGTTCGCCCAGCTCGCCGACGAACTGCGCTCCATCGAGCAGTACTTGGCGCTCGCCGGGGCGCGCTTCGGGGACCGGCTCAAGGTGACCCTCCAGATCGCTCCCGAGGTGCTGCCGGTGGCCCTGCCGTTCCTCTGCCTCCAGCCGCTGGTGGAGAACGCGGTCAAGCACGGCCTCCAGGACCGCGAGAAGGGCTGCCGGGTCGTCATCGCCGCCCGGGACGCGGGCGCCGAGGCCGTGGTGACCGTCGAGGACGACGGCATCGGCATGGACCCGGAGCTGCTGCGCGCCGTCCTGCGCGGGGAGCACCCGGCGGGCGCCGGCATCGGCCTCTCCAACGTGGACGAGCGGCTGCGCCAGGTGTACGGGACGGAGTACGGCCTCGTCATCGAGACGGGCGTCGGCGCCGGGATGAAGGTGACGGTACGGATCCCCAAGTACCGCCCCGGGGTGCACCCTTCACCCCCGTGAGCACCGGGCCGGGCGTCCCGGTCAGCGCAGGTGCAGCGAGAGGTGCGCGAGCGGCAGGCCCAGCTTCCAGGCGGGCAGCCAGATCTGCTCGGCCTCGTCGACCGGGCACCCCGCGTCGCCGTCCGCCCGGCCGTCGAGGTCGGCGGCGCGGATCCAGGTCTCCCGCAGCCGCCGCCACGCGGTCTCCGCGAGCGCCAGGTCGGGCCCCTCGCCGCCGCCCGCCCGCCGCTCGGCGAGCCGCTCCTCGACCCAGGGCGGCCAGGGGCGGTCGTACGCCGTGTGCCGCAGCCACTCGTCGATCCGGCCGGCGGGCGGCCGGTCCGGGTCCTCCGCGAGGTGGACGGTGAGGGTCAGGGCCTGGAGCCCCGCCCGGTACTCCAGCGAGCCGGGCGCCACGAGCGCGGCGGCCCGCAGCACCTCGTCGGCCAGGTACTCGGCGCACAGCCAGGCCATCGGGACGGCGAGGCCGCCGCCGCTCGTGCCGCCGGCGCCGTTCGTGCTCTCGGGCCGCAACGCTCCCACCTTCTCCCGGACATGACCGCGCGTGAGGGGCCGTGTGAGGGGCCCGGACAACGGGGCCCGGGGAGAGCCTCCTCCGTACGGGGCGCCCGCGGGTCCCGCTTTGCTCAACTCGCCCGAGTGGTTTCGGATACGTTTTCCGGCCGGATCGGTACGGGTGGGATTCCGGTGCCGAGGGTGACGCGGGGGACACCGGAGGCGTACCGGAGCCGGGATCAGCGTCCCGGCGACAGCGCGAGGCCCCGGCGCGGCCGGTAGCCGGGCAGGGACCGGCCGAGCTGCCGCAGGGCGTAGTGGGAGCGGGACTTGACGGTCCCGGCGGGGATGCCGAGCTCCACGGCGGCCTCGTTGACGGTGAGCCCGTGGAAGTAGAGCCGGACGAGCACCGCCCGGTGCTCGGGGCTCAGCCCCCGGACGGCCGCCCGCACGTCGAGCGCGGCCTCGGCGGACGCGGTGGCGTCGGCCGGGTCGGGCGTCACGGCGAGGACGCCGTCGCCGACCTCGGCGGGCCGGGCGAGGCGCGAGCGGCGGGCGTCGATGGCCAGGCGGCGGGCCACGGTGAAGAGCCAGGGGCGCATGGAGTCGTAGGGGCCGTCGAAGGCCTCGGGGTGCTGCCAGGCCCGTACGAGGGTCTCCTGGGCGAGGTCCTCGGCCCGCTGCCGGTCCCCGTAGGTGAGGCCGAGCAGGAAGGAGAGCAGCGCGGGGCCGTGGTCCCGCTGCAACTCCTCCAGGGTCCGTTCGTCGGTCGTCGCCGTCGTCATGCTGCCCACCTCTCCCGCGGCTCGTCGTCGGCCCGTATACGAACGCATCCGGACGGCGAGGGACAGGGAACGGACATCGGTCTGCGACGAACGGTCGCACCGAGCGGCGAATGGTACGGCGAACGGTCGGTCGGAGTCGCTGCGTCCGTTTCAGCGGGGTTCGTGGCGCGGTGCGGCCTCGACCCTTGACTGCGGCTTTCCCACGGGATCAATTCGTCAGAACAGATGTTCATCACATGATTCGGGTGGAGTGCCGCACATGACCTCACGCACCAGGCCCGCGGGGACGGCGGCCCTCGCCGCCCTCCTGCTCGCGGCGGCGACCGGCTGCGCCGGCGGGAACGGTCCGGACGTCGGCGCCGCCACCCCGAAGACCGCCGCCCCCAAAGCCACCGCCCCCGGGTCCGTCGTCCCCTCCGCCGCCCCCGGCGCGGCCTCCGCGCCCGCCGGATTCACCCTGGTGGCCTCCGGGGACGTCCTCCCGCACGACTCCGTCATCCGCAAGGCGGCCGAGGACGCCGGGGGCGACGGCTACGACTTCCGGCCCATGCTCTCCGGCGTGAAGTCCGTCGTCTCCGGCGCCGACCTCGCCCTCTGCCACATGGAGACCGTGTACGGGAAGAAGGGCGGGCCCTACACCGGCTACCCCGCCTTCAAGTCCCCGCCCGAGGTCGCCGCCGGACTCAAGGAGACCGGGTACGACTCCTGCTCCACCGCCTCCAACCACACCCTCGACGACGGGGCGGCGGGCCTCGGCCGGACTCTCGACGCCCTGGACGAGGCGGGCATCCGCCACGCCGGATCGGCCCGCACGGCCGAGGAGGCGGCGCGCCCCGCCCTGATGAAGGCGGGCGGCGCCACCGTCGCCCAGCTCGCCTACACCTACGACACCAACGGCTACCCGCTCCCGAAGGGGCGGCCCTGGGCGGTCAAGCTGCTCGACGAGCGGCGGGTGGTCGCCGACGCGCGCGCGGCCCGCGCGGCCGGTGCCGACGTGGTCGTGGTCAGCGTCCACTGGGGCACCGAGTGGCAGACCGAGCCGGACGAGCGGCAGCTCTCCCTCGGCCGGACGCTCACCGCCTCGCACACCGGCGGGCGCCCTGACATCGATCTGGTCCTCGGCACCCACGCCCACGTCCCGCAGGCCTACGAGAAGGTCAACGGCACCTGGGTGGTCTACGGGATGGGCGACCAGATCGCCGGCGACATGATCAACCACCAGGGCGTCCACGACCCGCGCGGCAACCAGGGCAGCATCGGCCGCTTCACCTTCGCCCCGCCCCGGACGGCGGGCGGCCGCTGGGAGGTCACCCGGGCCGAGTTCGTCCCCCAGTGGTTCGACACCGGGCGCGGCCGGGTGGTCAACCTCGGCGCCGACACCGGCGCGGACCCGCGCCTGGCCGCGATCCGCGACACGATCCGGCAGGTGGTGCTCAGCCGGGGCGCGGGCGCGGACGGCCTCGTGATGGGCAAGTAGACGGTACGGGGGAGGGGCACCGGTCGGGGCACCACGGCGACCGGCGGGCCGGCGGCGCGCCCTCACCGGCCGCCGAGCCGCCGAGCTGACGAACCGGTGGCCCTGCCGCTCGGCCGCCCTTCGGGGTGATCCGCCCAACGGGTGCTTTCGGACGGGCGGCCGGTGTCGCTGAGCCGCACGGACCCTCATCCGTACGAACCATTGGTCATGAAAAAGGATCAGATGCCCAGCGGGCGTCGAGCGGTGCTGCGCCTCGCCGCCGCGCTCGGCGCCACCGCCACCGTCGGAGTCCTCGCCGCCGACCGGCTTGCCGCGCCCGACCGGGCCACCGGCGCCGCCCCCGTGCCCCGGCACACCCCGGAGACCGGGGCGGGGCCGGGGGCCGCGGGTCCGGCCGCCGGTCCGGGGGCGAAGGCCGCCCGGCTGAACCCGAACGCGTACCGCCTCCGGCCGATGGCGGCCGACGCGCCCCCGGCGCACCGGCGCGCGCTGCCGCCCGTGCGGCAGCGGCCTTTCCTCAGCGTGGCCGGGGCCGGCCGCTCGATGGTGCTGACCTTCGACGACGGACCCGATCCCCGCTACACCCCCGGCATCCTCGACACCCTGCGCCGCCACGACTGCCGGGCGATGTTCTTCGTCTGCGGCGAGATGGCCGTCGAGAACCAGGACCTGCTGCGGCGGATGGCCGCCGAGGGCCACGTCGTCGGCAACCACTCCTGGTCCCACCCCCTGATCCCCAAGCTGCGGCCCTCCCGCATCCGCGACGAACTGGGCTCCACCAGCGAGGTCGTCGAGCGGGCCCTCGGCGCGGCCCCGCTCTGGTACCGCGCCCCCTACGGGGCCTGGAACCGGCACTCCTTCGAGATCGGCGCCGAGCTCGGCATGGAGCCGCTCGCCTGGACCGTCGACACCCTGGACTGGAAGGAGCCCGGCACCGACTCCATCGTCCGCCGCGTCCTGGACGGCGCGGCCCCCGGCGTCGTCGTCCTCAACCACGACGCGGGCGGCGACCGCTCCCAGAGCGTGGCCGCGCTCCGCCGCTACCTGCCCGCGCTCCTCGACGCCGGGTACCACATCACCGTTCCCCGGCGCTGACCGCCCGTCACGGAGGAGGCCCGGCACCCCAGGTGCCGGGCCTCCTCCGATGATGTCGGATCGGGTGACGCCGGTTCAGCGGGAGCCGACCATCCGGGCGTAGACGACGACGTTCCCGTCGTACCCCCGCGCGCGTGTGTACCCGCCGCCGCAGGTGATGACCCGCAGCTCCGGCTGGCCCGTGTCGGCGTAGACCTGCACGCCGGGGAAGTTGTCCTTCGCGTACACCTCGACGCCGTAGATCTCGAAGACCGCGACCCGGCCGTCGTACCGCTCGACCTCGATGTGCTGGCCCTTCTCCAGGGAGCCGAGGCCGTAGAAGACCGCCGGGCCCTGGGTGTTGTCGACGTGGCCGACGACGACCGAAGTCCCCCGCTGGCCGGGGGAGATGCCGTTCTGGTACCAGCCGGCGAGATTGGCGTCCTGGGGCGGGGGCGCCGCCACCCAGCCGTCCGCGTCCAGGCCCACGTCCATGATCGGGGCCGCGACCCGGATCGCCGGGATCTTGATCCGGGAGGCCGGGGCGAAGGGCAGCGGCTCCAGGCCCGTGGCCGAGGAGGGGGCCGCCGGGGCGGTCGGGAGCGCCGCAGGCCGGGCCGCCGCCGCGGGTTGCGGCGGCCCGGAGGTGACGTCCACCCCGTTGCGCATCATCGCGAGCCCGGACAGCATGGCGAGGGCCAGGACACCCCAGGGTTGGAGTCTCCTGCGCTCGGAGACGCGGAAGTCCTTCGGGGGCATGGTTCTCCCTTCGTGGCGTCGTCAGAACGGTAAGGGCGGTCCACCGGTCCGTCGCGCCGGACGGTCCGAACGGGTGGGGGCCGCCCCCGGACGGGCGTCGGGACGGGTCCGCGCAGTGCGTCGGAGCGGGGTCGCGGAGGCCGCCGGACGGACGGTGCGGGAACGGTGGGCGGGAGCGGTGGACGGGCCGGCGGAACCGCGTGGCCCGGCGGCGGACGGGTGACGGAGGGCCGACAGGCGGGTGACGCCGGGCTGACCCATCCGAGTAATCGTCAGATAAGCACCCTGGAAGGCTCTGACCTGCGCGTACGGCACGTCCGGCGTCCCTTTCCCCGGCGTGTCGCCTCACCGGAGTGGCCCAGTGCCGACATGCGTGGTCCGTCACGAGTGGTGATGGTTCGTCATGGAAGGCGTACTCGTCGAAACTCCCGGAGCACCGCTTTGGGGCGTCTTCCACTGGAGGTTCAACCATGCGTGCTGCACGCACTCTGGCGGTGACCGCCACCGCGATCGCGGCGGTCGGGCTCGCGGCCCCCCTCGCCGCCGCCAACCACGGCCCGAGCACCGTCCTCGGCGGCGGCAACAGCGGAGGGAACGGCGGCGGCAACGGCGGCCCGACCGACGTCACCGTCAACCCCTTCGACGTCCACCCCGGTTCGACGCTCACGATCACCGCGCGGGGCTGCAACCGCGGCGGCACGGTCACGTCCAACGCCTTCCCGGAGGCCACCCTCTCGGGCAACAACAACGGCGTCTCCACCGCCGTCGCCCGCGTCTACAACCACGCCACCCCGGGCAACTACAACCTGGCCGTCCGCTGCAACGGCAACTCCTCCGTGGTCACGCAGTCGTTCCGGGTCCTCCCGGGCCGTGGCGCGCAGGGCGGCCTCGGCGGCTCGCTGGCTCCCAGCTCCACCGAGATGGCCATCGGCGGCAGCCTCGTCGCCGCGGCGGCCCTCGGCGGCGGTCTCTTCGTCGCCCGCCGTCGCCGTGTGACCGGCGCGGGGATCTGACCGGCCGAACCTCCCGGTCGGCCCCCCGTGCCCGTCGCCCCCGGATCCTCGTCAGGATCCGGGGGCGACGGGCGTCCGGGAAGGGAACGCCCGCGTACCGACGGGGTCCGCGCCACGCCGCCCCCTCAGTGGCGCCGGGACGCGGCGGCGCGGCGGCGCACCACGTAGAGGACGCCACCCGCGGCGGCCACGACGAGGGCCCCGCCCGCGGCCAGTTCGACGGGTCCTGCCCCGTCGTCCACCGAGCCGCCGAGGCCGCCCTGGACGCCCCGCGGGGTGGTGAGGATCGTGGAGCTGATCGTCGGGCCGGCGGTGGCGGTGGCCGTGGGAGTGGCCGTGGCACCGCCGCTGATCGTGAGGTCGACGGTGCCCTGGACGCCGCCCGTGCAGTTGAACGCGACCGTGTAGACGCTGCCGGGCCGCACGTCCAGGTCCACGGTGGCGGTCGCCGTCGCCCCCGGGGCGATGACGGCGGTGTCGAAGACACCGGCCGCGGCCGTCGCCGTGCTGGCGCAGCCGGGGGCGCTCAGGGCCACCCGGCCGCCGGGGGAGACGACCGAGGGCGAAACGACGAAGTCGCCCGGGGCCTTGGCGCCCCTCGCCCGCGGGTTGGGTGCCGGGGCACCCTCCGTCGCGACGGCGGAGGGGGCGGCCAGGGCGAAGGCGGCCACCCCCAAGAGGGCAGTGGATGCGGCACGTATCGCGCGCATGGTGAATCCTCCGGGTCCCGAGGGGCAGCCGCGGAAGGGGGTTCCCGCGAAGGGCCTGCGTGCACCTCGATGCCCGAAACGCTAGGAGCGGGCTACCACGCCCGCGATCCCAGAGGTGCGAACGGGTCACGCGTGTCCCCCGTGCGGCCCACTCCGGTGGCGCTTCTCACTCGGTGACCTGCGGGAACAGATCGGTGAACGGCGTGGCGGTGGCGGACATGCCCCGGCCGTACGGCGCGTCGAAGTCCCAGATGAGGAAGAGCAGGAAGGCGATGAGCACGCTGAAGAGCCCGGCGAGCAGCAGCTCCCGCCCGGTCCTGCGGATCTGGAGCGTGAAGATCAGGCCGACCGTCACCAGGGCGCCGACGATCAGCCCGAACCACACCACCCCGGGCATGGTCTCGCCCGCGTTCTGCCCGCGGGCGTTCCGGGCGTCGTCGACGGCGGCCACCTGGTCCACGAGCGGCTGGTACGCCTGCCCCTCGAAGTCGTTCGCCGGCCGGTAGTCGGTGACGCTCCGCCGCACCTTCTCCAGGAGCGCGGTGCCCTCCTCGCTCAGCTCCCCGGTCTCGGACATGTGCTTCCACTCGTCGTCGACCACGTAGGAGACGTACGCGTCGACGTCGGCGCGGATGCGGGCGCGGACCTCCTGCGGATACACCTCGGCGCGGGCCGAGATCTCGTGCAGCGCCTGGGCCTCCTGCCGCACGGTCTCCTGGGCGGCCCCCCGGGCCTCCCAGACGCCGGCGATGGCCAGGCCGAGGACGATGGCGTAGATCACGCCGATCATCATCGTCATGTACTCGATGACGTCCGGGGTCTCGCTGGGGTCGTCGTCGTCGGGGATCCGGCGGTGGTTGATGACGACGATGGTGAGCACGACGGCACAGGCCGCCGCCATCGCGAGCGACAGAACGAGCCATTCGGACACGGATTCCTCCGGTGGGATCAGGGGATCGGGGAGCGCGGGATCAGCGGGAGCGGGAGCGCAGGATCGCGGTCGCGAGGACCGCCGGGGCGATGATCACCAGCGTCGTGGTGAGGACGGACGTGCCGCCCTTCGGCTGGGGCCGCGTGGCGGGCCGGTAGTGGGGGAGGGCGACGGGGGCGGGGGACGGGGGTTCGGGCCGCACGGTGACCGGGGGCGGGGGAGCGGCGGCGGACGTCGGCTCGGGCTCCGGCGTGCGCTCCGGCGCGGGACGCGACGCCGGCGGGGCGGCCCGGGGCGGCGGCTTCCGTACGGGAGGGGCCGGTGTCCTTACGGGAGGCGGGGGCGGGGTCGTCCGTACGGGCGGAGGCGGCGTCGTCACGGGCGGGGGCGGCTTCGGGGCGGGCGGTTTCGGGGCGGGTGGAGGCGGCGGCGTGGGAGTGGGCCGGGGCGGCGGCGCGGACGGGGTGGCCGTCGGAGTAGGCGTGGGCGTGGGTGTGGGGGACGGCGTGGGGGACGGGCACGCGGGCGGCGTGGGGGTGGGCGTGGGCGTCGGTGGGGGAGTCGGCGTCGGGGTGGGCTTCGGTTCGTGCGGGTGCGGGTGCGGGTGCGGGTGCGGGTGCGGATGTGGGCACGGGCCCGACCCGGCCGACGCCACCGCGAGGTGCGCGCCGCCGGGCCCGGTCACGGCGTGGGCGCAGGCGTCGGCGGAGGCGGGCGCGGGGGCGGCGAGCAGCCACACCAGGGCCAGGGCCGCCAACGGCCGCGCGAGGAGTGATCCGTACAGAGACACGCCGTCGAGCTTGATCGCGGGAGGCGTGCGCCGGGGCGGAATCCCGGTGGATTCGCCGGATGGAGGGGATCTCCAGATGCGCCGACTTGACGTTCTATCGGACAGTAGGCGGATTCGGCGCCACGTCCCGGTATCGCGCACCTCGCGATTCCCGACGGGAACCGATCCGGCCGCCGGAAGAAGAACTGTCCGGTTGTCGCCCTGTCGGACATCGCGGTCGACGAGGCATCCTGCACCGGCGGCAGGACCCCGATCACGGCAACACCCCAGCCGGGAAAGGGGTCGGAGCCCTCACGCGGGCGCGTCCGGAAGCGGGACGGGAACCGACGCACGATCACCTGCACGTGAAAATGCACGGTCCGAAGGCGTGAAGTCGGCGTTCCGGAAGCACGTGCCAATGGCGTGTGACCAAGAACGGACCGCGAATTTCCGTTTCTACTCGCCCTCCCGGCGGGCGATCAGTAGCCTCACCTCGAACACCGGCCGCGAACACATGGCCGTATCCCACGGCGACTTGTTGGAGACAATGATGGAGCGTCCCGCCTGGGCTCCGCCGGGTATCGACATTTCGGTGCCGAGCGTGTCCCGAATGTACGACTTCTACCTGGGCGGCTCGCACAACTTCGAAGTCGACCGGGAAGCGGCCCGCAGGGCCATGGAGTTCATGCCCGGCCTGCCCAAGATCATGCAGGCGAACCGGGCGTTCATGCGGCGCGCCGTCCGCCACGCGGTTGACAACGACGTCACCCAGTTCCTGGACATAGGCTCCGGCATACCCACCTTCGGCAACGTGCACGAGGTCGCCCGTGCCGCCGACCCGGCCGCGCGGGTCGTCTACGTCGACCACGACCCGGTCGCCGTCGCCCACAGCCGCGCCGTCCTGGAGGGCCAGGAGAACGCCGCCGTCGTCTCCGCCGACCTGCGCAAGCCGGCCGACATCCTGCACAGCCCCGAGGTGACCCGACTCCTCGACCTGGAACGGCCGGTGGCCCTCCTCCTCGTCGCCGTGCTCCACTTCCTGGAGGACCACGACCGCCCGTACGAGGCGGTCGCCGAGCTGATCGACGCCCTCGCGCCCGGCAGCTTCCTGATCCTCACCCACGCCTCGTACGAGGGCATCCCGGCCCTGGAGGAGCAGGCCGGCGGCACCGTCGGGGTCTACCGGAACATCCGCAACCCCCTGGTGATGCGGTCGGGCGCGGAGATCGCCCGCTTCTTCGAGGGCACGGAGCTGGTCGAGCCCGGTCTCGTCCCGATGCCCGTCTGGCGGCCGGAGAGCCCGGTCGAGGAGGAGGATCCGCACACCTTCTCCGGCATCGCAGGGGTGGGGCGCAAGGCGTGAAGGTCCCGTCCCAGCCGGCCGGTTCCGGCGCCGAGGCCGATGGCCCGGAGGACAGACTCAGGCGGTTCGTCACCATCTGGAGCCGCGCGATCTTCCCGGTGACCGCCACGTCGCTCACCCGGGCCGAGTTCGAGGTGCACCTGCTGCCGCTGGCCCGCACCCTGTGCGACGCCCTGCACGCCCGGCCCTTCGACACGACCCCCGCCCAGCGCGCCGGAGCGGCCCTGGTCGCCGCCCACTGCACCGACCCGGACGCGCTCGGCCGCAGCCTCGGCGTCGTCGACTCGTACCTGGTGCTCTACTGCGGTACGGAGTCGGACCTGCCGGCCGAGGAGCTGCGGGCCCGCTGCGCCCGGCTCCAGCACGCCATGGCCGCCGGCTACGCCCAGGCCCTGCGCGAGCGGACCCTCGCCGAGCAGGAGGCCATCGCCCGCTCCGCGCTCGCCGCCCGCACCGCCGCCGAGATCGCCCTGCACGCCACCGAGAGCCGCTTCCGCGCGGTCTTCGACGGGGCGGCCATCGGCATCGGCATCGCCGACCTCGACGGCAACCTCCTGGAGGTCAACGAGACCCTCACCCGCATGTTCGGCGGGATGGAGGGCCGGCTGCGCAGCCGCAAGGTCAGCGAGTGGGTCCACCCGGAGGACGGGCCGCACGTCTGGAGGCTGTACGAGGAGCTGGTCCGCGGCGAGCGGGAGCACTACCGGGTCGAGAAGCCGTACTACCGGGGTGACGGAACGGTTCTGTGGACCAACCTCACCGTCTCGCTCCTCCGGGACGCCGACGGCCGCCCCCAGTACCAGCTGGCCCTCCTGGAGGACACCACCGAGCGGCGCCTGCTCCACCTGCGCCTGCGGTACGAGGCCACCCACGACGCCCTCACCGGACTGCCCAACCGGACCCTGTTCTTCGAGCGCCTGGAGAAGGCGCTCGCCCCCGGCGACAACGCCCGCTTCGGCCTCTGCTACCTCGACCTCGACGGCTTCAAGGTCATCAACGACAGCCTCGGCCACTCCACCGGCGACCGGCTGCTCGTCGAGGTCGCGGACCGGCTCCAGAGCTGCGTCACCGGGGCCAACGAGATGGTGGCCCGGCTCGGCGGCGACGAGTTCGTGGCCCTCACCACCGGCTCCGGCGGCGAGCGCGACGTCACCGACCTCGCCGACCGCATCCTCGCCGCCCTCGCCACCCCGCTGCGGATCGACGGCCGCGAGCTGACCGTGCGCGGCAGCCTCGGCGTCGTCGAGGGCCCGGCGGGGGAGCGGACCCCGGCCGAGGTGCTGCGCAGCGCCGACATCACCATGTACCGGGCCAAGTCGGCGGGCGGCAACCGCTTCGAGCTCGCCGACCCCGAGGCCGACGCCCGCGCCATCACCCGGCACGGCCTCACCACGGCCCTGCCGGCCGCCCTGGAACGCGGCGAGTTCTTCATCGAGTACCAGCCGCTCGTCCACCTCGGCGACGGCAGCGTGCACGGCGCGGAGGCGCTCGTCCGCTGGTGCCACCCGCAGCACGGGGTGCTCGGGCCCGACCGCTTCATCCCGCTCGCCGAGGACACCGGCCTGATCGTGCCGCTCGGCCGCTGGGTGCTCCAGGAGGCCGTGCGCCAGGCCCGCTTCTGGCAGACCCGGCACGCCGACGGCGGCCCGCTCCGCATCAACGTCAACCTCTCCCCGACGCAGCTCCACCACCCGCGCCTGGTCGCCGACACCGTCGACGTCCTGGAGCGCTCCGGGCTCGACCCGGGCGCGCTCTGCCTGGAGGTGACCGAGTCGGCCCTGATCGGCGCCGACGAGGGCCTCCTGAAGCCGCTGCGGCAGCTCGCCGAGATGGGTGTCGACATCGCGCTCGACGACTTCGGCACCGGCTACTCGAACCTGGCCAACCTGCGGCGGCTGCCGGTGAGCGTCCTCAAGCTGGACCGTTCCTTCACCCGGGGGATGCAGCAGCACCCGGTCGACCCGGTCGACCTGAAGATCGTCGAGGGGATCGTCTCGCTCGCCCACAGCCTGGAGCTCGCGGTCACCGTCGAGGGCGTGGAGACGGGGGCGCAGGCGCGCCAGCTCCGGGAACTCGGCTGCGACACGGCGCAGGGCTGGTACTACGCCCGCCCCGGCGCCCCGGACCGCATCCACTCGCTGCTCCTGGCGGACGCGGTGTGACGGAGAAGGCGTGACGGACGCGGTGTGACGGGGACGGCGTGACGGAGGCGGGTAGGACGGGGGAGGCGTGACGGAGGCGGGTATGACGGGGGAGGCGTGACGGGGGAGCCGTGACGCGGCCGGGCGGCCGGCGCCGCGCGCTCAGGCGGGCGCGCTTCCGGGCCCCGCCCCCCTCGGGCCCCCCGGCCGCACCTTCCGGGAGGCCAGCAGGACCCGCTGGAGCTCCCGCGCGGCCCTCGGCGGCGCCACGTCGCTCCGGTGGGCCAGCGCGATGGTGCGGCGCAGGCCCGGCCGGGCGAGGGCCGTCACCCGCAGGTCGCGGCCGGCCCGCGCGGCGACCATCGCCGGGACCACCGCGAGCCCGAGCCCGGCCCGTACGAAACCGAGCACCGCGTCCAGCTCCCCGCCCTCGACGGTGAACGCCGGCTCGAAGCCCTCCGCCCGGCAGGCCGCCACCGTCAGCTCCCGCAGGTCGTAGCCGTGCCGGAACATCACGAGCGGCTGGTCGCGCAGGTCCCTGATCCGCACCGGGCGCCGGGGCGCCGGCTCCGAGGCGGCGGAGACCACCACCAGGTCCTCCCGGAGCAGCTCGATCGTGGTCAGGGCGGGGGACGGGGTCGGCAGCGGCAGCACCACGAGGGCCAGGTCGAGCGCCCCGCGCGCCAGCTCCCGCACCAGGTCGTGCGAGCCGCTCTCCTCGATCAGGAGCTCGATCCCCGGGTGCAGGTCGTGGAAGGACCGCAGCACGTCCGGCAGGAGCCCCGTGCACAGGCTCGGGGTCGCGCCGAGCCGCACCCGGCCCCGCTTGAGCTGGGCCAGCTCCTGCACCTCCAGACGGGCCGTCTCCGTGTCCGCGAGGATCCGGCGGGCCAGCGGCAGCAGGGCCTCCCCGGCGTCGGTGAGCGTGATGTTCCCCCGGGCCCGGCTGAACAGCTCCGCGCCCAGCTCCTGCTCCAGGGCCTTGATCTGCTGGGAGAGCGAGGGCTGCGAGACGTGGACGCGCTCGGCGGCCCGGGTGAAGTGCCGGGTCTCGGCCACGGCCACGAAGTAGAGGAGCTGCTGGAACTGCATGACCCCAGCCTAGGCGATACACATAGGAAAAGCCTATCGAGATCAGCCGGACCATGTCTTGGACCTCTCGGGTCCTCCGACCCTAGCCTCGACGGCATGGCTCTGGCACCCACGGGGAACCGGACGACGGGACGCCCGCCGTCCCCCACACCGTCACGCGGATTCCTCTCCTCGACGCTCGGCAAGAAGACGGTCATGGCCGTCAGCGGGCTGATCATGCTCGGCTACCTCGTCGCCCACGTCGCCGGAAACCTCAAGGTCTTCTTCGGCCCCGAGGAGTTCAACGAGTACGCCCACTGGCTGCGCGTCATGGGCGCCCCGCTCCTGCACCACGAGTGGGCCCTCTGGATCGTGCGGATCGTGCTCCTCGCCGCCGTCGGCGCCCACGCCGTCTCCGCGTACCAGCTGAGCCGGCGCGACATCAAGGCACGCCCCACCGCGTACGTCCACCGCCGCAAGCGGGCCTCGTACGCCACCCGCACCATGCGCTGGGGCGGGATCATCCTCGCCCTGTTCATCGTCTGGCACATCCTCGACCTGACCACCGGCACCGTCCACACCGGCGGCTTCGAGGAGGGCAAGCCCTACCAGAACGTCGTCGACACCTTCTCCACCTGGTACGGCAACGCCATCTACCTCGTCGCCATGCTCGCCGTCGGACTCCACGTCCGCCACGGCTTCTGGAGCGCCGCCCAGACCCTGGGCGTCGGCAACGCCCGCCGGGAGCGCCTCCTGCGGGCCCTGGCCAACGGCCTCGCGATCGTCCTGACCGCGGGCTTCGTCTCCGTACCCGTCGCCGTCATGACCGGAGTGGTGAGCTGACCGTGAACTTCGCCGACTACGCCCTCGGTGAGCCGATCACCGACACCAAGGCCCCCGCCGGACCCGTCGCCGAGCGCTGGGACACCCGCCGCTTCGAGGCCAAGCTGGTCAACCCCGCCAACCGCCGCAAGCACCGGATCATCGTCGTCGGCACCGGCCTGGCCGGCGGCTCCGCCGGCGCCACCCTGGCCGAACAGGGCTACCAGGTCGTCCAGTTCTGCTTCCAGGACTCCCCGCGCCGCGCCCACTCCATCGCCGCCCAGGGCGGCATCAACGCCGCCAAGAACTACCGCAACGACGGCGACTCGGTGCACCGCCTCTTCTACGACACCGTCAAGGGCGGCGACTTCCGCGCCCGCGAGTCCAACGTCCACCGCCTCGCCCAGATCTCCGTCGAGATCATCGACCAGTGCGTCGCCCAGGGCGTCCCCTTCGCCCGCGAGTACGGCGGCCTCCTCGACACCCGCTCCTTCGGCGGCGTCCAGGTCTCCCGCACCTTCTACGCCCGGGGCCAGACCGGCCAGCAGCTCCTCCTCGGCGCCTACCAGGCCCTGTCCCGGCAGATCGCCGCCGGACACGTCGAGATGCACGCCCGCACCGAGATGCTCGACCTGATCGTGGTCGACGGACGGGCCCGGGGGATCGTCGCCCGCGACCTGATCACCGGCGCGATCTCCACCCACTACGCCGACGCCGTCGTCCTGGCCACCGGCGGCTACGGGAACGTCTTCTACCTGTCGACGAACGCGATGAACTCCAACGCCACCGCCGTCTGGCGGGCCCACCGGCGCGGCGCGTACTTCGCCAACCCCTGCTTCACCCAGATCCACCCCACCTGCATCCCGCGCACCGGCGACCACCAGTCCAAGCTGACCCTGATGAGCGAGTCGCTGCGCAACGACGGACGCATCTGGGTCCCCAGGGCCAAGGGCGACACCCGCCCGGCCGCCGAGATCCCCGAGGACGAGCGCGACTACTACCTGGAGCGGATCTACCCCTCCTTCGGCAACCTCGTCCCCCGCGACATCGCCTCCCGCGCCGCCAAGAACGTCTGCGACGAGGGACGCGGCGTCGGCCCCGGCGGCCAGGGCGTCTACCTCGACTTCGCCGACGCCATCCGCCGCATGGGACGCGGGGCCGTCGAGGAGAAGTACGGCAACCTCTTCGACATGTACGAGCGGATCACCGCCGAGAACCCGTACGAGGTCCCCATGCGGATCTACCCCGCCGTGCACTACACGATGGGCGGGCTCTGGGTCGACTACGACCTCCAGACCACCGTCCCCGGCCTCTTCGCCATCGGCGAGGCGAACTTCTCCGACCACGGGGCCAACCGGCTCGGCGCCTCCGCCCTCATGCAGGGCCTGGCCGACGGCTACTTCGTCCTGCCCGCCACCATCAACGACTACCTCGCCCGCCACCCGCACGCCGAACCGGTCACCGACGACCACCCGGCCGTCCGCGAGGTGCTCGCCGAGACCGGGGACCGGCTCAACCTGCTGCTCGCCGTCGACGGCGACCGCACCCCCGACTCCTTCCACCGCGAACTCGGCGAACTCATGTGGGAGTTCTGCGGCATGGCCCGCACCGACGAGGGACTGCGCAAGGCCCTCGCCCGCATCCCCGAGATCCGCGAGGAGTTCTGGCGCCGGATCAAGGTCCCCGGCACCGGCGAGGAGTTCAACCAGTCCCTGGAGAAGGCCAACCGGATCGTCGACTACCTGGAGCTCGCCGAGCTGATGTGCCTCGACGCGCTCCACCGCGCCGAGTCCTGCGGCGGCCACTTCCGCGAGGAGTCCCAGACCCCCGACGGCGAGGCCGCCCGCCGCGACGAGGAGTTCGCCTACGCGGCGGCCTGGGAGTTCACCGCCCCCGACCGCGCACCCGTCCTCCACAAGGAGGAACTGACCTTCGAGTACGTCCACCCCACCCAGCGGAGCTACGCATGAAGCTCAACCTGCGCGTCTGGCGCCAGCGGAACGCCGACGCCGACGGCACCATGGCCACCTACGAGGTGGACGACATCTCCCCCGACATGTCGTTCCTGGAGATGCTCGACACCCTCAACGAGGAACTCACCCTGCGCGGCGAGGACCCCGTGGCCTTCGACCACGACTGCCGCGAGGGCATCTGCGGCGCGTGCAGCCTCGTCATCAACGGCGACGCGCACGGCCCGGAGCGCACCACGACCTGCCAGCTCCACATGCGCTCCTTCCGCGACGGCGACACCATCGACGTCGAGCCCTGGCGCGCCTCCGCCTTCCCGGTCGTCAAGGACCTGGTCGTCGACCGCTCGGCCTTCGACCGGGTCATCCAGGCCGGCGGCTACGTCACCGCCCCCACGGGCGCGGCCCCCGAGGCCCACGCCACGCCGGTCCCCAAGGCCGACGCGGACTTCGCCTTCGAGCACGCCGAGTGCATCGGCTGCGGCGCGTGCGTGGCGGCCTGCCCCAACGGCTCGGCCATGCTCTTCACCTCGGCCAAGGTCAACCACCTCAACGTCCTGCCGCAGGGCTCCCCGGAGCGCGAGACCCGGGTCCTCGACATGGTCGCCCAGATGGACGCGGAGGGCTTCGGCGGCTGCACCCTGACGGGCGAGTGCGCGACCGCCTGCCCGAAGGGGATCCCGCTGCCGTCGATCTCGGCGATGAACCGGGAGTGGCTGCGGGCGCGGAGGAAGGCGGGCCGAGGCTGAGGCCGGTCGCGACTGAGGTCGGATCCGGACAATCCGAGGGCGTGGGCTCCGCCACACATCGCACCCCCGGGCGAAAGATCATTCACGGAAAGATCACTTTCTCCGTAAGATTTTCGCCCAGGGGTGCTTCCGTGTGCGCGAACAGCAAGATCAACTCCGTTCAAACCTGTACTTTATGTGGCAAGTTGACCACTTCACGGCCAACCCTCCGTCGGCGATTTCCGCCGCGTCCCTCCTCGCGGGTACTGATGACCCCTGCCGGGGGCATATGACCAAACCCCCGGTCGCACAGACCACTTGGGGGTTTCCATGTCCAGCATCACCCGCCGCCGGGCTCTCGGCGTCGCGGCAGGCGCCGCGGGCGCCGTCGCGGTCCTCGCCCGCACGGGGCAGGCCGCGACCGCGGCGCCCCGCGCCGCAGCCGACGACCCGGCCTCCTTCGACGAGGTCTACCAGGGCCGCCGCATCCGGGGCGGCCCCGCGCACGGCGGCGGTCACCACGGGGGACACCACGGCGGCGGCTACACCGTCACCGTCGACGGCCGCGAACTGCACGTCATGCGGAACGCCGACGGCACCTGGATCAGCGTGATCAACCACTACGAGCCCGTCGCCACGCCCAGGGAACTGGCCCGCGCGGCCGTCCGCGAACTGCGCGGCGCCCCGCTCGTCCCCCTCGCCCTCGGCTGACCGATCCAGGAACAGGCACCACCACCATGACCGTACGCAAGAACCAGGCCACCCTCACCGCCGACGAGAAGCGGCGCTTCGTCGACGCCCTCCTGGAGCTCAAGCGCTCCGGGCGCTACGACGCCTTCGTCACCACGCACAACGCCTTCATCATGGGCGACACCGACGACGGCGACCGCGTCGGCCACCGCTCGCCGTCCTTCCTGCCCTGGCACCGGCGCTTCCTCCTGGACTTCGAGGCGGCCCTGAAGTCCGTCGACCCGACCGTCACCCTGCCCTACTGGGACTGGACCGCCGACCGGACCGCCCGCGCCTCGCTGTGGGCGCCCGACTTCCTCGGCGGCACCGGACGCGCCCGCGACGGCCAGGTCACCGACGGCCCCTTCGCCCGGGCCGGCAACCGCTGGCCGATCACCGTCCGGGTCGACGGACGCGACTTCCTCCGGCGCGACCTCGGCGCCGGCGGCCGGCAGCTCCCCACCCGCGCCGAGGTGGACTCCGTCCTCGCCATGGAGACCTACGACACCGCCCCCTGGAACAGCGCCTCCGACGGCTTCCGCAACCACCTGGAGGGCTGGCGCGGGGTGAACCTCCACAACCGCGTCCACGTCTGGGTCGGCGGCCAGATGGGCACCGGGGTCTCGCCCAACGACCCCGTCTTCTGGCTGCACCACGCCTTCGTCGACAAGCTGTGGGCCGACTGGCAGGCCCGCCACCCCGGCTCGGCCTACCTGCCGGCCGCGGGCACCCGGAACGTCGTGGACCTCCACGACACCATGCGCCCGTGGAACGACGTGACCCCGGCCGACATGCTGGACCACACCCCCCACTACACCTTCGACACGGCGGCCTGACGGTCCCCGCACGGCCTCCCGGCCCGGGTGCCCCCGCACGGACACCCGGGCATTTGCCCACATCAACGGATGATCGAGGTGAAAAGGAGGAATCGGGAAGCCGTGCGCCGGGTACCCGGGTCTTCGCAGGCCGGGAGGCGCCCGCGGTCCGTGCCGCGCGCCGCCCACCCGGTCGTACCCGAGGGAACCAGGAGGACACGTGACCGGGCAAGAGTCGGCGCAGGCCCCGCACCGGCAGCAGGACGCGCCGGACCCGAACCGGTGGAAGGCGCTCGGCGTCTGCCTCGTGGCGGGGTTCATGACCCTGCTCGACGTGTCGATCGTGAACGTCGCGCTGCCCTCGATCCGCTCCGGCCTCGACACCCCCGAGTCCGACCTGCAGTGGGTGCTCTCCGGCTACGCGCTCGCCTTCGGGCTCTTCCTCATCCCCGCCGGACGGCTCGGCGACGCGCGCGGCAGGCGCAGCGTCTTCATCGTCGGCCTCGCGCTCTTCACCCTCGCCTCGGCCTCCTGCGGAGCGGCCCAGACGAGCACGTGGCTGGTGATCTCGCGGCTGGCCCAGGGAGTGGCCGGCGGCCTCGTCTCTCCCCAGATCTCCGCGCTCATCCAGCAGATGTTCCGGGGCCGCGAGCGCGGCCGGGCCTTCGGGATGTTCGGCACGGTCGTCGGCATCTCCACCGCCGTCGGCCCCCTCCTCGGCGGCCTCCTCATCCAGACGGCGGGCCCCGAGGAGGGCTGGCGCTGGGTCTTCTACGTCAACCTCCCGATCGGGATCGTCTGCCTGCTGCTCGCCCGGCGCCTGCTCCCCGACACCCCGGACGCCAAGCCGGTACGGCTCCGCCGCCTCGACCCGGTCGGCGTGCTGCTCCTCGGCGCCGCCGTGCTCGCCCTGCTGCTGCCCTTCGTCCAGTCCCAGCAGTGGCCCGGGAACGGCAAGTACCTCCTCGTCCCCCTCGCCGCCGTCCTGCTCGCCGTCTTCGTCTGGTGGGAACGCCGCTGCGCCCGGTCCGGCGCCGAGCCCCTCATCGACCTGGAGCTCTTCCGCGTCCGCTCCTACTGGCTCGGCTCGCTGCTCATCCTGCTCTACTTCGCGGGCTTCACCTCGATCTTCTTCGTCAGCACGCTCTACCTCCAGAGCGGACTGCACTACACCGCGCTCCAGGCCGGGCTCACCATCACCCCCTTCGCCCTCGGCTCGGGGATCGCGGCCGGGATCGGCGGCCGGCTCGTGGACCGCTTCGGCCGGCCGCTCGTGGTGGTGGGCCTGGCGATGGTGGCGATCGGCCTCGCCGGGACGGCGTTCGCCGTGCACCAGGTGCCCGGCAGGGGCGCGGGCTGGGCGATGCTCGCCCCGCTGCTCCTCGCGGGACTCGGCAGCGGCCTGGTGATCGCCCCGAACCAGACCCTCACCCTCTCCGAGGTGCCGGTGCGGCGCGCGGGCAGCGCGGGCGGCACCCTGCAGACCGGCCAGCGGGTCGGCTCGGCGATCGGCATCGCCGCGGTCGGCTCGGTCTTCTTCGGCCAGGTCGCCCAGGACGGCTGGGCCACCGCCTACGACCACGGCCTCCTCGTCTCGATCGCCTTCGTCGCCGCCTCGCTCGCCGTCGCCGTCGCCGACGTGGTGGCGGGCCGCCGCGCCGCCGCGCGCGAGGCATCGGCTCCCCGCGACGAAGCCGCCTCCCGCGACGGGGCCGCTCCACGCGGCTGAGCCGGCGCGCTCCGCGCGACCGGAACGGGACGGCTCCGCCAGGAGGGATGGCACACACGCTCGGGCCGCCCTCCGCGTCCAGGCCGCTCCCGAGTCCGGACGCCTCTTGCGTACGCCCAGGGCCTCCCCGCGCCCGGGCCGCCTCTCCGCCCTGATGGGCCGGGGCTCCACCGACCGACCAGGCCTGCTCCCGCGCCCGGACCGCCTCCTGCCCGCCCAGACCGCTCCGGTACCCGGGTCCCCCGGTACCGGACCCGCCCCGCGTGACAGGGCGCCCCGCGTCACGGTGCGCCCTTCCCCTAACGCGGCGCGGCCGATCCGCCCGTTTTTCCCGCGACGGCGCTATTCGGCCAACATCCCGCCGATTTCGGCTCCCCGGACAACCGGGTGCCGGATCCCCTCCTCTCACCGCACGGGCGCGGCGAGTGCCTCTCGTGGCGCCGGCCGGGCAGTGGTCCTGTCCCGCCGGGCCGGAGGACCGCCGCCCGTTGCCTCTCCACAGCGTCGAGAACGAGGGAACCATGACCACTACGCGCACCACCCGGCTGAGGCGTCCGCTGCTCGCCGGCACCACGGCCGTCGCCGCCATGGCCGTGACGGCCGGATTCATGGCCGCCGCCCCGGAGCGGGCGACGGCCGCGACGGGACCCAAGCTGAGCCTCGTCGCGGCGACCGGCTCCGTCACGCTCACTTCCTGGAAGGAGGAGCCGGGCGTCTACCTGGACCTGGGCACCTACCTCACCGCGGAGGGAACGCCGCTGGAGCTCAAGGTGACCCGGAAGTCCTACAAGGACCCGGTCGTCGTCACCCAGACCGTGTACGAGGGCGGCAAGGCCAAGGCCAAGACGCTGCCCCAGGGCACCGTGAAGGACTTCTCCGGGCTGCCCGGCTTCGCCGAGATCACCCTCACCGACAAGGCGGGCAAGAAGGTCGTCAGCCGTACGGAGAGCTTCTGTCCGAACAACGCCAGCGGCCGGATCCGCCCCGACGCTCCCGCCACCTCGAAGTATCCGGAGAGCTGCCCCACCAACCCCTTCACCCTCGGCTCCGTGTGGGGCGTCGAGAAGGGGTGGGCCGCCAACACCTACGCCGGTTCCTACACCCAGCCGGTGAAGCTCGCCGCCGGCACGTACACGGCCAAGGTCGGCGTCGCCAAGAAGTACCGCGACCTCTTCGGCATCGCCGACAAGCCCGCCACGGTGAAGGTCACCGTCCAGGAGCGCAGCTGGGAGGACGGCAACGGCGTCTCCGCCGCCCGGTCGGCCGCCGCCGGGGAGCACGCCGGACACGGTACGGCCGGAGGGCACGCCGGGCACGGCACGGCCGGGGAGCACGCCGGGCACGGAGCCGCCCACCAAGCCCCCGACGCGCACGCCGGGCACCACGGCCCGGTGAAGCCCGCCCAGGCCGGCGCGCCCGAGACCAGCGGCGCCACCCCCTCGTACAACGTGGGCCACGGACCGCTGAAGGCCGCCCCGCCGGCCCTGCCGTGGGCGCTGAAGAAGCAGCAGCAGGCCGCGCTCGCCGGGGCGCGGGGCACCGACGCGGCCGGGGCGCGGACCGGCGACGCCACCGGGCAGACCGACGGCTCGCGCAAGGCGCCCGCCCTCACGCCGGCGGCCAAGCGGCCCACCGGCAAGGCCTCCGTCCCGGACGTCCCCAAGCCCGACCTGCGCTCGCTGCCCGCGTACGGCATCACCATCAGCGACGGCACGGAGAACGTCCCCGGCAAGGACTACCTGGCCTTCAGCGCCAACGTGTGGAACGCCGGACCGGCCCAGCTCGTCGTGGACGGCTTCCGCTCGCCGGGCAAGGCGAAGATGGACGCCTACCAGTACTTCTACGACGCCAAGGGCAAGCAGGTCGGCTACACCCCGACCGGCACCATGGAGTGGGACCCGCGCCCCGGCCACGTCCACTGGCACTTCACCGACTTCGCCAGCTACCGGCTCCTGAAGGCCGACAAGAAGGAGGCGGTCCGCAGCGGCAAGGAGGCCTTCTGCCTGGCCAACACCGACGCCGTCGACTACACGGTGAAGAACGCCAACTGGCACCCGTTCAACACCGACCTGGCCACCGCCTGCGGCCAGGAGAACTCGATCTCCGTCCGCGAGGTCCTGGACGTCGGCTCCGGCGACACCTACACCCAGGACCTGCCGGGGCAGTCCTTCGACATCACGGACGTGCCCAACGGCACCTACTACATCCAGGTCCTGGCCAACCCGGCCAAGCGCCTGAAGGAGACCAACCTCGACAACAACAGCGCCCTGCGCAAGGTCGTCCTCGGCGGCAAGCCGGGGAAGCGGACCGTGACGGTCCCGGCGCACGACCTGGTCAACGCGAACTGACCGCGGACGCCGCTCACGCCGGGGACACCGCTCACGCCGGGGGAGCGGTCACGGGGTGCGGAAGCCCCGGAAGGTCACATGCTTCCGGGTGGTGAAGCCGAGCCGCTCGTAGAGCGCGATCGCCGCGGCGTTCTTCTCGGCCACGTGCAGGAAGGGCCGCTCGCCCCGGGCCAGGACGCGGTCGGCGAGCGCGCCCACCAGCCGGGCGGCGTGCCCCCGGCCGCGCACCTCGGGATCCGTGCAGACGGCGCTGATCTCGGTCCAGCCCGGCGGCCGGAGCCGCTCCCCGGCCATGGCCACCAGCCGGCCGCCGTCGCGGATCCCCAGGTAGGTGCCGAGTTCGCGCGTGCGCGGCCAGAACGGCCCCGGCTGCGTGCGCGCGATCAGGTCGAGCATCTCGGGCACGTCGGCCGCGCCGAGTTCGACCACACCGGCGTCGTCGGCGCCGGACGTCCCGCCCCCGGACCAGAGCATCTGCCGTCCTTCGAGGACGAAGACCGGCTCCCAGTCCGGCGGCGGGACGGCCGCGCAGCTGAACATGTCGGCGAAGGCGTCACGGCCGAGGAGCCGCGCGAGGTCGGCCCAGTCCGCCGCGTCCGCGTCGGCGGGCAGCGCCGAGAAGGTCGCGACCTCCGGCAGGTACGTGGCGGTCCTGCCGTGCCGGCGTCCGAGCCCCGCGTGACGACCGCGCAGCGACTCGCCCACCGGGTCGTCGAGCACCGCGAGGCCGTCGCCCTCGTCGTTCGTCATCGTCTGTCGCCTTTCCTCGGGACCGCCACTGTTCCACAGGGCCCGGGGAGCGCCGCCGAGGGGTCCGGGATCCGGTCAGCCGGTGCGGTTGTAGATCGCCGTGCCGGGGCAGGCCGTGACGCCCAGGCGGGTGCCGCAGCCGGAGTACTGGCCGGAGCCGTTCCACCACGTCCAGCCGCCGATGGTGCGGCCGTTCAGCCAGGTGTACTGGCCGTTGTAGTTGGCGTCGTAGGTGCGCAGGCTCCAGTGCACGTGGGCCCCGGTCGCGGATCCGCCGGCGCAGGTGTCGGTGCCGATGCTGCCGAGCAGGGCGCTGCGGGCGATCGACGTCCCGTTGTAGTAGGTCGTGTTCCGCATGTGGTAGTAGTCCGTGGAGAAGCCGCCGGGGTGGATCACCCGGGTCCAGCCGCCGCCGGCGCCGCACATCGAGGTCGCCGTGCCCTCGCGGGACGAACGGACCAGGCCGCTGGCGTTGCCGCCGGCGAAGTCGAGGGCGCTCCAGTAGCCGGACCCGCTGTCGTGGGCGTGCGGGCCGCCGGTCAGGGTCATGTAGTAGTCCGGCATCCAGGGCAGCAGCAGTCCGTTCACGTTGGCCTGGGCCCCGGCGGGCGACACCTGTGTCCGCGGTGCCTGTGCCGGCGGCGTCGCCCTGCGCTCGGCGTACGCCGTCATGGTCCGCCGTTCCGCCTCGCCGACCAGCGGCGACCGGGCCACGTGCTCGGCGAACTCGCGGTCGCCCTCCAGGCCCGCGACCCAGCGCCCGTCCTCACGGTGGGCGATGTAGAGCCAGCCCTCCGGTTCGCCGTGCCGTGTGCGCGGGGCCTCGACGTAGGCGACGCCGCGGGCCCAGTCGCGCGAGACGGCGCGCACGTCGACGACCACCTTGCGGCCCTCGGCGGCGAGCCTGCCGACGGCGGTCGCCGGGGCGAGGCCCCCGGCGTCGTGGGAGCGGGAGAGGACGTCGGCGGAGACGGCGTCCACCAGCGCCTTCCGGTCGGTGCCGAGCCGGTCGGCGACGGCGGCCGGCATCTTCACGGCGACCCCGGCGGACGGCGAACCGGCAGACGGGGAAACGGAGAAGGGCGAAACGGCGGACGACGAAACGGCGGACGGCGCGTCGGCGGCGGTCGCGGAGACCGGGGCCGGTGCCGGGCGGGCCGTCGAGGCCGAGGGCGCGGCGGCGAGCAGGCCGGTGGCGGCGAGGACGGTGAGGGCGACTCTCGCGGGGAGTCCGGAGAACACGGGCGGCGTTCCTTTCGCTCGGGAGAAGGATCCACCGGACGTGCGTCGATCCGACCCCCCGTGGGATTGACGTGTACCTGACTGAGTGTGTCGTTCGCGGTCAACGCGCGTCAACCGTGTCAAGACGTCGTCATTGATCCGCCCAATGGCGACGGCCGCGCGGCCGGACGCCGACCGGAGCCCCCGCGCCTCAGGAGCGGGGGGAGGCCCCTCCGGAGAGGGCCCGGGCCAGATACGGAGCGGTGCGGCTGTCCGCCGCCCCCGCCACCCGCTCCGGGGGACCCTCGGCCACGATCCGGCCGCCCCGGTCGCCGCCGTCCGGGCCCAGGTCGATCACCCAGTCGGCGGTGGCGACCACGTCCATGTCGTGCTCGACGACGACCACCGAGTGCCCCGCGTCCACCAGGCCGTGCAGCTGGCGCATCAGGACCTCCACGTCGGCCGGGTGGAGCCCGGTGGTCGGCTCGTCAAGCACGTACAGGGTGGGGGAGCGGTGCGGCCGCTGGAGCTCCGAGGCGAGCTTGATGCGCTGGGCCTCGCCGCCGGAGAGCTCCGTGGCGGGCTGGCCGAGCCGCAGGTAGCCGAGGCCCACGTCGAGCAGGGTGCGCAGGCTCCGGGCGGCGGCCGGGACGTCCGCGAGGAAGGCGGCGGCGGACTCCACGGTCAGGTCCAGGACCTCGGCGACGGTGAGGCCGCGCAGCCGCACCCGGAGGGTCTCGGGGTTGTAGCGGGCGCCGTGGCAGTCGGGGCAGGGCGCGTACGTACTGGGCAGGAAGAGCAGCTCGACCGAGACGAAGCCCTCGCCCTGGCAGGTCTCGCAGCGCCCGCCGGGCACGTTGAAGGAGAAGCGCCCCGCCCTGTACCCGTGCGCCCTCGCCTCGTCGGTCTCCGCGAACAGCTTGCGGACGACGTCGAACAGGCCGGTGTACGTGGCGAGGTTGGAGCGCGGGGTGCGGCCGATGGGCCGCTGGTCCACCGTCACCAGGCGCCCGGCGCCCTCCACCTGCCCGGTGAGCGCGTCCACGAGGGTGGACTTGCCGGAACCGGAGACGCCCGTGACGGCGGTGAACACCCCGAGCGGGAAGGCCGCGTCCACTCCCCGCAGGTTGTGCCGGGTGACCGGCCCCGTCCGCAGCCAGCCCGCAGGTTCGCGCACGGTCCGCGCGGGGACGGGCTCCCTGCCGAAGAGGAACCGGCGCGTCACGGACTCCTCGACGCCGGCCAGATCGCCCGGCGGCCCGCTGTGCAGCACTCGCCCGCCGTGCACCCCGGCCCCCGGCCCGACGTCCACCAGCCAGTCGGCGTGCCGGACGACGTCGAGGTGGTGCTCGACGACGAAGACCGAGTTCCCCGCCGCCTTGAGCCGGTCGAGGACCACGAGCAGGGCCTCCGTGTCGGCCGGGTGCAGCCCCGCCGACGGCTCGTCGAGGACGTACACCACGCCGAAGAGCCCCGAGCGCAGCTGGGTGGCGAGCCGCAGCCGCTGGAGCTCGCCGTTGGAGAGGGTGGGGGTGGCGCGGTCCAGGCTCAGATAGCCCAGGCCGAGTTCGGTCACCGTGCCGATCCGGGCGACGAGGTCCCCGGTGAGCACCCGCGCGGTCTCCGTCGCGTCCGCCCCGGCCGCCGCCGTGGAGAGGAGACCGGCCAGGGCCGTCAGCGGCAGCGCGGCCAGCTCCGCGACGGTCCGGCCCGCGAAGGTGACCGCGAGCGCCTCGGGCCGCAGCCGCCCGCCCCCGCACACCGGGCAGGGCGCGCTGGTGAGGAAGCGTTCCGCCTTCGCGCGCAGGGCCGGGCTCTTCGAATCGGAGAAGGTGCGCAGGACGAGCCGCCGGGCGCTCGTGTACGTGCCCTGGTACGGGCGCTGGATCCGCCCCGCCTCCCGTACCGGGTGCACCGTGACGACCGGCTGCTCGTCCGTGAACAGGATCCACTCCCGGTCCTTCGCGGCCAGCTCCCGCCACGGCCAGTCGACGTCGTACCCCAGGGCGTCGAGGACGTCCCGCAGGTTCTTCCCCTGCCACGCGCCCGGCCAGGCCGCGACGGCCCCCTGGCGGATCGACAGGTCCGGATCGGGCACGAGCAGTTCCTCGCTCGTCTCGTGGATCCGCCCGAGCCCGTGGCACGAAGGGCACGCGCCCGCCGCCGTGTTGGGGGAGAAGGCGTCGGAGTCCAGCCGCCCGGCCCCCTCCGGATAGCGGCCGGCCCGCGAGAACAGCATCCGCAGCGAGTTGGAGAGGGTGGTGACCGTGCCGACGGACGAGCGGGCGTTCGGCGACGACCGGCGCTGCTCCAGGGAGACGGCGGGCGGCAGCCCGGTGATCTCGCCGACCGAGGGCGCCCCCACCTGGTGGATCAGCCGCCGCGCGTACGGCGCCACCGACTCGAAGTAGCGCCGCTGCGCTTCCGCGTAGACCGTGCCGAAGGCGAGCGACGACTTGCCGGAGCCGGAGACCCCGGTGAAGGCGACGAGCGCGTCGCGGGGGATGTCGACGTCGACCCCGGCGAGATTGTGCTCACGGGCGCCGCGGACGCGGACGTACGGATCGTGGGGGCTGTCGTGCATGATCCGATTTTATGCGCTATCCGCTGTTTGCTCCGGACGGGTGCGGCCGGACGGGCCTTCCGGGCGGGTGAGGCCGGGCGGCTCCTCCGGGAGGGTGCGGCGGGGTGGCTCCTCCGGGCGGGCGAAGCTGGGCGGCTCCTCCGGGCGGGTGCGGGGCGTCAGCCCCACCGCCCGCGCCAGCCCCCGGTACGACGCGCTCAGCGCCTCCCGGTCGTACGTGCTCGTGGTCACCAGGACCTCCTGCGCCCCGGTCTCCTCCACCATCCGTTCCAGGGCCCCGGCCACCTGCTCCTCCGTGCCGTGCACGTGCCCCCGGAGCCCCGCCTCGTAGAACCCCCGCTGCTTCTCCGTCATCGGCAGCCGCTCGATCCGCCCGGGGGCGTCGAGCGGCGGGAAGTCCCCCCGGGTGCGCGAGTACGCCATCGCCCAGGCCTCCGGGACCAGCAGCCTCCGGGCCTCCTCCTCGGTGGCGGCCACCGCCACCGTCCCGGCGACGACCACGTACGGCTCGGCGGCCCACGGGGACGGGCGGAAGCCCGCCCGGTACGTGTCGACGGCGGCGAGCAGCCGGTCCCGGCCGCGCAGGTCGCCGATGACCAGCGGCAGCCCGGCCGCCGCCGCGATCGCCGCCCCCTCGCCCGTCGCGAGGACGAAGGGCGGCACCCGGAGGCCCTCGGCGGGCCGCGCGTGCACCCGGGGGTGGGCGGTCTGCCCGCCGGTGAACCAGCCGAGGAGTTCGGAGAGCTGCTCCCCGAACCGGTCGGCGTCGTCCGCGTCCCGGCCCAGGGCCCGGCGGACGCCGTCCGTGAAGCCCACCGAACGGCCGACGCCCATGTCGATCCGGCCGGGGAAGAGGGACTCCAGGACGCCGAACTGCTCGGCCACGACCAGCGGCCGGTGGTTGGGGAGCATCACCCCGCCCGTGCCGACGCGGACGGCGGAGGTCGCGGCGGCGACGGCCGCGGCGAGGACCGTGGGCGCCGACCCGGCGACCCCGGGCACGCCGTGGTGCTCCGACACCCAGAAGCGGTGGTAGCCGAGGGCCTCGACCTCCCGGGCGAGGCGCACGGTCTCGCGCAGCGCCCGCGCGGCGTCCTCGCCCTCCCGGGTGCGGGAGCGGTCGAGTACGGAGAACCGGACGTCGCCGGGGAAGCTGCTCACGCAGGGTTCAACGCCGTGGGGTGCGAGGGATTCCCGGCCCGTCCGCCGGAGGGCCCCGCCTCCTACCCTGGCCCCGTGACACAGGACAACAGGCCCCTCGCCGTCTTCGACCTCGACAACACCCTCGCCGCGACCGCGCACCGCCAGCACTTCCTGGAGCGCAGGCCCAAGGACTGGCACGCCTTCTTCGCGGCGGCGCCCGGCGATCCGCCGCTGGCGGAGGGCGTCGCGCTGTGCCGGGAGGCGGCCGGGGAGTGCGAGGTCGTCTACCTCACCGGGCGGCCGGAGCGGTGCCGCCGCGCGACCGTGGACTGGCTGGCGGCGCAGGGGCTCCCGGCGGGGCCGGTCCACATGCGGCGCGACCGCGACTTCCGGCCGGCCCGGGTGACCAAGGTGGAGGTCCTGCGCCGGCTCGCCGCCGACCGCCCGGTCAGGATGCTGGTCGACGACGACGCGCAGGTCTGCGACGCGGCGGAGGCCGCCGGCTTCACCGTCGTACGGGCCCTTTGGGCGACCCCCTCCGAGGTGCTGAGGGAGGCGCAGGAGGAGGAGGGCCGGACCTGACGCCGGCGCGCCGGACCTGACGCCGCCGCGCCGGGCCCGCCGCCGACGCGCGAAGGACCCGGCCCCGCCGCGCGGAGCCGGGTCCCGGGACGCGCCCGTCAGGTCTCGTCCTCCAGGCGGAAGCCGACCTTCAGGCCGACCTGGTAGTGCTCGATCGAGCCGTCGACGAGGTGGCCGCGCACCTGCGTCACCTCGAACCAGTCGAGGCCCCGCAGGGTCTGCGAGGCGCGTTCGATGCCGTTGCGGATGGCCTGGTCGACGCCCTCGGTGGAGGTGCCGACGATCTCGGTGACGCGGTAGGTGTGGTTCGACATGGGGGACGAGCTCCTCTCGGTGCGTTCCCTCCACCGTGCCCCAGGCCGCGCCGGGGCGCGACACGACGACCTCCCCACGGCCCACGGGGAATTACCGTCGGTAAGGGCACAGATCGTCCTTACCGGGGGCGGAACGGGATGGTCAAGGACTTGACCATCCCGTTGGTCCAGACCAGAATCCAGGCCACATACCCGCGCGAACACCCCGTTCGGTCCCCCCATGCCGGGTCAGCCCCCATACCGCACGACCCTGTGCTGAACCGCAGAAGGTGACCCACGTGAAGAACCGACATCTCGTCTGTCCCCTGGCAGCCGCCACCGCGCTCGCCCTCTCGGGCTGCGGGATGCTCCCGGGCGGCGAGGGCACGAAGACCGTCAACATCTGGCTGATGCGGGACAGCGCCAGCGAGGACTTCGTCGAGCGCTTCAAGAAGGCCTACGAGGAGGAGCACGACGGCGTCGAGCTCCGGTTCACCGTCCAGGACTGGACCGGCATCGGCAAGAAGGTCACCGAGGCGCTCGAGGGCCCCGGCGGACCCGACGTCATCGAGGTCGGCAACACCCAGGTCGCCCAGTACGCCGACACCGAGAAGCTCTTCGACCTCACCCTGGAGTCGGTCCGCGACCTCGGCAGCGAGGACTGGCTGCCCGGCCTCGCCGAGCCCGGCAGCATCTCCGGCTCCCAGTACGGCATCCCCTGGTACGCCGCCAACCGGATCGTCATCTACAACAAGGACCTGTTCCGGGACGCCGGCATCGACAAGCCGCCGGCCACCCGCGCCCAGTGGCTCGCCGACACCGAGAAGCTCAACAAGAACGGCTCCCAGGGCATCTACCTCGCCGGACAGGACTGGTACACCCTCTCCGGCTTCATCTGGGACGAGGGCGGCGAACTGGCCGTCGACAAGGGCGGCGAGTGGACCGGCGCCCTCGACAGCCCGGCGGCCCAGCGCGGCATGGCCTTCTACAAGGACCTCCAGTCCCTCGGCTCCGGCCCCAAGAACGCCGACGAGCAGAACCCGCCGCAGGCCGACGTCTTCGCCAAGGGCGACGTGGCCCAGCTCATCGCCACCCCCAGCGCCGTCGCCGCCATCCTCAAGACCAACCCGGAGCTCAAGGACAAGCTCGGCTACTTCCCGATACCCGGCAAGAAGGCCGGCCAGCCCTGCGCCGTCTTCACCGGCGGCTCCGACCTGATCATCCCGGAGAACGCCCCCCAGCGCGGCGCCGCCCTCGACGTCGTCAAGGCGATGGCCGGCGAGAAGTGGCAGACCGAACTCGCCCGCGCCATGGGCTACGTGCCCAACAAGAAGAGCCTCGCCTCCGTCGTCGCCGGCCAGGAGGCCACCGCCGTCATGGCCCAGGGCGCCGCCCGCGGCCGGGCCACCCCCAACTCCCCGCAGTGGGCGGACGTCGAGGGCGACAACCCGATCAAGCCCTACATGACGGCCGTCCTCCAGGGCGAGGACCCGCTCAAGGCGGCCCGCAAGGCCTCCGAGGCGATCACCGAGACCCTCGCCGAATAGCATTCAGCGTTCGCACACCCGCGAGCCCCCGGACGGTCACGTCGAATCCAGCCGGTCACGGAAGAAGTAAGGAGCCGGGCCACCGCGCGAGCGGCCCCGGCCCCGCCCCTTCCCTTCCGTCCGCCGGAGGCGCCCGCCATGTCCGCACCGACGCACACGCTCGCCGTCCCCGCCCAGCCCCGGACCCGGGCCGCCGAGCGGCCCACGCCCCGGTACGCCGTCGGCCTCGCCCGCCACCAGGAGGACGTGCGCGCCGCCCAGCGGCTGCGCCACCAGGTCTTCGCCGGCGAGATGGGGGCCCGGCTCGACGGTCCCGAGCCCGGCCTCGACACCGACGCCTTCGACGCGTACTGCGACCACCTCCTCGTACGGGAGGAGACCACCGGCGAGGTCGTCGGCACCTACCGGCTCCTGCCGCCCGAGCGGGCCGCCGTCGCCGGGCGCCTCTACTCCGAGGGCGAGTTCGACCTCACCCGGCTCGCCCCCGTCCGGCACGACCTCGTCGAGGTCGGCCGCTCCTGCGTCCACCCCGCCCACCGCAACGGCGCCGTCATCGCCCTCATCTGGGCCGGACTCGCCCGCTACATGGCCGAGACCGGCCACAACTGGCTCGCCGGATGCTGCTCGATCCCGCTCGCCGACGGCGGCGCCCTCGCCGCCGCCACTTGGGACACCGTCCGGACCAAGCACCTCGCCCCCGAGGAGCACTGGGTCACCCCGCACCGCCTGTGGAGCCCCGAGGGCGTCGCCCGCCCCGAGGGCCGCACCGAGCTGCCCCCGCTGCTGCGCGGCTACCTCCGGCTCGGCGCCTGGGTCTGCGGCGCCCCCGCGCACGACCCCGACTTCGGCGTCGCCGACCTCTACGTCCTGCTCTCGCTGCGCCGCACCAACCCGCGCTACCTCAACCACTTCCTGTCGCTCGCCCCGGCCCGGTGAACGGCCCCACGGCCCTCCCGCCGTGGCTCCCCACGGCGCCCTGCACCCCGGGCCGCTGCGCCGCCCACCCGGACGGCACCGGCCCCGACTCCGGAGCCGGCCTCCCGCGGGCCCTGGCCCGGCTGACCGCCGGCACCGCCGCCGTCCTCCTCGGCGTCCTGCTCGCCCCGGCCGCCGCCCCGCTCCCGCCCGCCGCCCGGCTGGCCCTCGTCCGGCTCTGGACCCGGACCGTGGTCCGCGCCTTCGGCGTCCGCGTCCGGTACGAGGGGACCCCCGCCGCCGGCCCGCTCCTCGTCGTCGCCAACCACGTCTCCTGGCTGGACGTCCCGCTCCTCGCGGCCGTGCTGCCCGCCCGCACGGTCGCCAAGGCGGAGGTGCGCCGCTGGCCGGTCCTCGGCCTCCTCGCCGCGCTCGGCGGCACCCTCTTCATCGAGCGGGACCGGCTGCGGGCCCTGCCCGGCACCGTCCGCGCGATGGCCGGGATCCTCGCGGCCGGCGGCCGGGTGGCCGTCTTCCCCGAGGGCTCCACCTGGTGCGGCCGGGAACGGGGACGGTTCCGGCCCGCCGCCTTCCAGGCCGCCCTGGACGCGGACTGCGCCGTACAGCCCGTACGGATCGACTACCGGCCCGCCGACGCCGCCGCGTACGTCGGGGACGACCCGCTCGGCACCTCCCTGTGGAGGGTCGTCACCACCCGGCGCCTCACCGCCGAGGTCCGCCTCGCGGACCCCCTGCCGAGCGGCCGGTACCCGGACCGGCGCGCCCTCGCGGCCGCCGCCCAGCGGGCCGTGGCCCCACGGGGAACAACCCGGCGGGACCCGGCCCGGCGGGACCCGGCCCGGCGGGTTCCGGCTCAGCGGGCCCGCGCCAGCGACAGCGCGAACCTGTCCCCGTCGTCCGTCCACCAGCGGGCCAGGTCGAGGCCCGCCGCCGCCAGCTCCTCCCGCACCCCTCCCTGACGGAACTTCGCGGACACCTCCGTCCGCAGCTCCTCGCCCGCCGCGAACGGCACCACGAGGTCCAGCTCCGGGATCTTCACGGTGAGCGCGCGGCGGGCGCGCAGCCGCATCTCGATCCACTCCCGCCCGGCGTCCCACACCGCCACGTGCTCGAAGTCCGCCGGATCGGCGTCCGCGCCCAGCTCCCGGTCGATCACGGACAGCACGTTCTTGTTGAACTCCCCGGTCACCCCGGCCGCGTCGTCGTAGGCGGCCACCAGCGTCGCCTCGTCCTTCACCAGGTCCGTGCCGAGCAGCAGGGAGTCGCCCGGTGCGAGCATCGAGCGGACCGAGCGCAGGAAGGTCCGCCGCTCCTCGGGGAGCAGATTGCCGATCGTGCCGCCGAGGAAGGCCACCAGACGCGGCCCCGGCGTCCCGGGCAGCGCGAGCCCCCGGGTGAAGTCCGCGACCAGGGCGTGCACCCGCAGCTCCGGCCGCTCCGCGAGCAGCGACTCCGCCGCCCCGGTCAGCGCCGACTCGCTCACGTCCACGGGCACGTAGCTGTCCAGACCGGGCAGCAGCGCGTCGATCAGGAACCGGGTCTTCTCGGAGGACCCCGAGCCCAGCTCCACCAGGGTCCTCGCCCCCGTCTCCGCGGCGATCTCCGGCGCCCGCGCGGCCAGGATCTCCCGCTCCGCCCGCGTCGGGTAGTACTCGGGCAGCCGGGTGATCTCCTCGAACAGCTCGCTGCCCCGGGCGTCGTAGAACCACTTGGGCGGCAGCTCCTTGGGGGAGCGGGTCAGACCGTGGACGACGTCGGCGCGCAGATCGGCGCCGGCGGCGTCCGGGTCGAGGGTGCGGGTCAGCTGGTACGGGCTCACGCGGGCGGCTCCTTGAGCGGGGTGAGGGCGACGTCGGTGCGGTCGGCGGTC
This sequence comes from Streptomyces sp. NPDC098101, assembly GCF_044760185.1. NCBI lineage: Bacteria > Bacillati > Actinomycetota > Actinomycetes > Kitasatosporales > Streptomycetaceae > Streptomyces > Streptomyces sp. NPDC098101. The sequence continues at coordinate 1,162,943 of NZ_JBIWAS010000001.1, forward strand.
ACGAGCGTCCGCTCGGGCACCTCCCGCCAGCGGGGATCGTCGTCGTACGGTTCGGAGGCCACGACCGCCCGGCCGGGACCCGTCAGGTACCAGAGGCTGTTGCCCCAGGCGGTCGCGGCGATCCGGTCGCCGTCGGTGACGAGGAGGTTCAGCCGGGACCCGGGGGCCGCCTGCGCGACCTCCCGCACGGTGGCGGCGAGCGCCTCGCCCGGCGCGTCCCCGGCCCGCAGCCGGTGCAGGACCAGCGCCCACACGAGCGCCGAGTCGGTACGGGCCTCCAGGCGCAGCAGCTCCCCCGCGGACAGCGTCGCGGCGAGCGGGGTCAGCGTGTCCGGCCAGCCCGGCACCGCGCCGTTGTGGCTGAACAGCCAGCGCCCGGAGGCGAAGGGCGTCGCCGCCGCCTCCCCGTCGGCGCCGGGCAGCGTGGCCCCCCGGACCGCCGCGAGCAGCGCCCCGGAGCGCACCACCCGGGCGAGGTCCGCGAAGGAGAGGTCGCCCCAGATCGGCCCGGCGCGCCGGTACCGCGCGGGCACCGGATCCCCCTCGGCGTACCAGCCGACCCCGAACCCGTCGGCGTTCACCACCCCGCTGGTCTGCGTACGGGGCTCCCAGGACTGGCGCAGGAGTCCGTGCTCCGGCCGCACGATCAGCTCCCCGAGCGCCACCGGCCCGCCCACATAGGCGATATGACGGCACATCAGCCGAGCTCCGCGGAGCGGGCCGTGCGGAAGCCGGAGAAGATCTGGCGCCGCACCGGCAGGTCCCAGTTGCGGAAGGTGCCCCGGCAGGCGACCGGGTCCACCGCGAACGAACCGCCCCGCAGCACCTTGTGCTCCGGCCCGAAGAACACCTCCGAGTACTCCTTGTACGGGAAGGCCGTGAAGCCCGGGTACGGCAGGAAGTCGCTCGCCGTCCACTCCCACACGTCCCCGATCAACTGCCGCACGCCCAGCGGCGAGGCGCCTTCCGGGTAGCTTCCGGCCGCCGCCGGGCCCAGGTGCCGCTGCCCGAGGTTCGCGTGCTCGGGCCCCGGGTCCCCGTCGCCCCACGGATAGCGGCGGGAGCGGCCGGTGGCCGGGTCGAACCGGGCCGCCTTCTCCCACTCGGCCTCCGTCGGCAGCCGGCGCCCCGCCCAGCGGGCGTAGGCGTCCGCCTCGTACCAGCTCACGTGCAGCACCGGCTCCTCCTCCGGCACCGGCTCGGTCGCCCCGAACCGGCGGCGCAGCCACTGCCCGCCGTCCTTGCGCCAGAACAGCGGCGCCCCGATGCCGTGCTCGCGGATCTGCGCCCACCCGGCGGGATGCCACCAGCGCCGGTCCGTGTAGCCGCCGTCCGCGACGAAGGCCAGATAGGCGCCGTTGGTGACCGGGACGGTGTCGATGTGGAAGGCGGGGACGTCCCGCCGGTGCGCCGGGCGCTCGTTGTCGAGGGCCCACGGCTCGTCCGAGGTCCCCATGGTGAACGGGCCGCCGGGGACGAGGACCTCGGACGGCAGCGGACCGCTCCGGCGGACCGGCGGCGGGGGAGCGGTCAGGACGGGCGGCCCCTTCCGCAGCTGATGGGTGATCAGCATCGTCTCGTCGTGCTGCTGTTCGTGCTGGGCGACCATGCCGAACACGAAACCCGCGTCGAGCAGCGGCCGCCCCTCGAACGGCGCCCCCTCCAGCACGTCGAGGATCCGGAGCCGTACGTCCGCCGCGTAGGCGCGGGCCTCGCCCGGCGCGAGCAGCGGCAGCGACGGGCGCTCGGCGCGCGGGTGCTCGAAGGCGTCGTAGAGGGAGTCGATCTCGGGCCGCAGCGCGTCGCGCCCCGCGACGGCCCGCCACAGCCACTGCTCCTCCTGGTTGCCGATGTGCGCCAGGTCCCAGACGAGCGGCGACATCAGCGGGGAGTGCTGGGCGGTGAGGTCGTCGTCCTCCACGCAGGAGGTCAGCCGGAGGGTGCGCTCCCGCGCCGCCGCCAGGGCGTCCAGCGCCCGCTCGCGCAGCGCCTCGGCACCGGCGCCCGTCCCGGTCGCGTGCGCGGTCATGACGTCACCGCCTCGGGCGTGTCGGCCGGGGAGCTCCCGGGAACCACGTACCGCTCGTGGAAGGCGGCGACCGCCCGCCGCACCTCCTCGCTCGCCCCGATCCGGGGCAGCGCCTCCAGGGCGGCGGAGAACACCGTCCGCGCGGCGGCGTGCAGATCCGGATCGGCCAGACCGTCACGGGCGGCCGCCACCCACAGCGGATTGCGCGGCGCCGGGTCGTCACCGGCCCGCTCCGCGAGCGGCTTCACCGCCCGGTACACGGTCTCCGCCGCCTCCGGGTCGTCGAACACCGCCGTCGTCACGGCCGCCGGCACCATCCAGCCGTCCCGCCCCGACTGCGCGTCGACCATCCGGAACTCCAGATGGCCGCGCGGCCGCACCGGCGGGAAGAGCGTCGTCATGTGGTAGCGCAGGTCGTCGACGTCGGCCGGACGGGGGAGCCCCGTACGCAGCCACTCCCGGAAGGTCAGCCCCTCCGGCACCGCCCACGGCCCCTCGTCGGTCCGCACGCACAGCACCGGGGTGTCGAGCACGTGCGCCGCCCACTCCGTCCGGGGATCCCCGTCCGGGGCGGGCGCGGACGCCCGCCGCGGCGCGAGCGTCCGCACCGGGTCGAGCTCCGCCCACAGGAACTGCCGCGTCGAGCGCCAGCCGGTGCGGCGCCCGCCGTGCACCGGCGAGTTCGCGAAGGCGGCCACCAGGACCGCGCCCAGGAGGTGGGCAAGGCGCCACCGGCGCCGGTAGTTCAGCGGGCCCGGCCCGTCGACCCCGGCGTCGAGGCAGATCTGCACCGAAGCCGACTCGCACATCATCGCCCGCCCGGCCGGTCCCGTCCGGTCGAGCGCGGCCTCCATCGCGTCGTAGCGCGGCTCGTGGAGCACCCGGCCGCGCGACGCCTGCCAGGGGTCCACCCCGTAGCCGCTGAGGGCGAGGCCGAGCGGCCCGAGCGCGCCCCGCACCGCCCGCAGGTCGGCGGCGAGCGAGTCCAGGCACTCCATGAGCGACCCGGCGGGCCGCGAGCTGAGCTCCAGCTGACCACCGGGTTCGAACGTCAGGGCCGACACCAGGGGCAACGCCCGTACGGTGTCGAGGGCCGCGGCGAGCCGCTGCGGCCGTACGGGCACCCGGGGGTCCCGCAACTCGTGCACCAGCCACTCCAGCTCCACCCCCACGGTGCGGGGCGGGCCGGTCTTGAAGCAGATACATCGCAGCAGTTCCTCCGCCTCCGCCTCGGTGAGAGGGGGGCCGCCACGCGGTATGCCGCTCGGCGACATCCGTGCACCTCCTGGTCCTCTGAGGGGACCGGTCCCGGGACGGTCCGTCCCGCGAGCGCGATCCCGGACGCACCGGAAACAGGCTTCCGGGGACGGAGCCCCCGGAACGCCACTGGTTCCACCTAAAGCCACCACCGACCGCCGTGCAAGAGCGCCCCGGACGGGCCGTACGCGCCCCCCGTGCACCCGCCCGTCCGGATTCCCCCGCCGTCACGGAAACATGCGCCGTGGTCACGGACCGGCGAAAATCCGTTGTCCCGGGCGGAAGGAGACGATCATCCTTGCGCCCATGAGTGCACGACTGCGCCACATCGCGTCCCGGACCGAGGAGATCGTCGCCGAGGGCCGCTACCTCACCCGGGACGGCCGGACCGTCTCGATCGCCGACGACCTGGCCGCAGCCCTGGCCGGAACCCGACTGCACGGTCCCGGCCCCGTCGCCGTCACCCCCGGCACCGACCGCACGCCCGTCCTGGAGGTCACCGGCGAGAGCAGCCTGGCCGCCGCCCGCCGGATGACCTCGGCCGACCCCGCCCGCCCGGTGGCCGTCCTGAACTTCGCCTCCGCCCGCAACCCCGGCGGCGGCTACCTCAACGGCGCCCAGGCCCAGGAGGAGGCCCTCTGCCGGTCCTCCGCCCTGTACGCCACCCTGCTGCGGGCCCCCGAGTACTACGAGCACCACCGCGCCGACCGGGACGTCTTCTACTCCGACCGCGTCATCCACTCGCCCCGGGTGCCGGTCTTCCGCGACGACCGGGGCGAGCTGCTCGCCGAGCCCTTCACGGTCGGCTTCCTCACCTCGCCCGCCCCCAACGCGGGCGTCGTCCGCCGCACCGCCCCCGAGCGCGCCGGCCGGCTGCCCGAGGCCCTCGCCTCCCGCGCCGAACGCGTCCTGGAGACGGCCGCCGCGGCCGGATACCGGCGGCTCGTCCTCGGTGCCTGGGGCTGCGGGGTCTTCCGGAACGATCCCGAGCAGGTCGCGGGCGCGTTCAGGGCGCTGCTCACCGGGGACGGCCGGTTCGCCGGCCACTTCGAGGAGGTCGTCTTCGCCGTCCTGGACCGCGCCTCCGGCACGCCGACGCTCGCCGCCTTCGCCCGGGTCCTCGGCCGTACGCCCTGACGTGCGGGTTCCCCGCCCGCGTGCCACGCTGAAGGGATACGGACCGATGTCCGAAACCCGTCACGGGAGGCACGATCGTGGGCAAGAAACAGACCCGTGTGAACAAGGGGGCCCGCACCGGCGGCCACGAACACCGCACCGACGCGACCGCGAAGGAGAAGGCCTCCCGGGTCACCGCGCGGGAGACGCCGATCTCGGCGGTGGAACACGGCCACCGCAAGGAACGCAGGTTCGGCCACAACTGACACGGATCCGGCCGTGGCGGGCCGGGGCCTGTCCGGCGGATCAGGGCCGGGCGGACCCTGGGCCACGACCGGACCGGCCCCGCCGCGACCGGGGACCACGGCCGACGTCACGGCCGCGGCGAGACCGAAGGGCCCGGCGCCACCACGGCGCCGGGCCCGATCGTGTCCGGAGCGGACGCGATCCGTACCGCCCGAGGCCTCCGGCCCGGCGTGTACCCGGCCCGGCATATACGCGGCTGACCCGGACCCGGACCGTACCCGGCCTGGCACGCACCCGCACCGGCACATAACCGGCCCGGCGCGTACCCGGCCTGAAACGCACCTGAACCAGCACGTACCCGGCTGATCCGGGCCCGGCTGACCCTGGCCGTACCCGTACCCGTACCCGTACCCGTACTCGACCGACCCGGACCCGGCCGACCCGAACCCGGCCCGTCCCCGGGGCGCCTGGCCCGGCAGAGAGCCGGGTACGTGCCGTGCCCGCCCGGGGAGGCGCGGACCCGGCCCGTCCCCCGGGCCTACTCCTCCCCGTCGCGGACCGTGACCTCCACCCGCTCCCGTACCGTCTCCGCCGTCCGGGGCGCCGGCGGCACCGCCCCGCCCAGCTCCTCCCGGGCCGCCGGGCTCATCGTGGCGAGCAGCTGCCGGGCCAGGCCGAGCCCGGTGCCGCCCATGGTGAGCGCCTTGGCGAAGACGTCCGCCATGCCGTCGGCGCCGTTCAGGAGCACCATCTGGTCCACGTTCCCGAAGGCGGACGCGCCCGCGGAGACGATCTCCGGCCACTTCTCGGCCAGTTGCTGGGCGACCACCGCCTCCTGGTTCTCCGCGAGCGCCGCCGCCCGCGCCTTGATCGCCTCGGCCTCCGCCAGGCCCTTCGCCCGTGTCGCCTCGGCGACCGCGAGGCCCTTCGCGTGCTGGGCCGCCGCCTCCGCCTCGCCCGTGAGCCGGGTCGCCGTGGCCTTCGCCGCGCTCGCCAGCTCGGTCTCCTTCGCCTCGGCCTGGGCGGCCGAGATCCGGGCGTCGCGCTCGGCCTCCGCCAGCGTCCGGGTCTCGTACGCCATCGCGTCGGCCGGCTTGCGGACCTCCGCCTGGAGCTGCTGCTCCTTGCGGTGCCCCTCCAGCTCGGCGACGCGCGTCTCCTGCACGACGACCTCCTGCCGCGAGGCCGCCTCGGCCAGCGGACCGGCCTGCCGGGCCCGGGCCGAGGCCTGGTCCCGCTCGGCCTGGTAGCCCGCCTGGAGGATCTCGCTGTCCCGGGTCGCCTCCGACATGCGCGCCGCGGCCTGCTGCTCCGCCTCGGTCGCCCGCCGGTTCGCCTCCGCCTGCGCGATCCGCGCGTCCCGCTGGACGGCGGCGGCGTGCGGGGCGGCCAGGTTCTTGATGTACCCGGTCGGGTCCTCGATCTCGTGGATCTGGAGCGAGTCGACGATCAGCCCGAGCTTCTCCATCTCCGTGCCGCAGGCCGACCGCGCCTGCCCGGTCAGCTTCTCCCGGTCACGGATCATGTCCTCCACGGTCAACCCGCCGACGATGGCGCGGAGATGACCGGCGAAGACGATGTGCACCCGCTCGCTCATCAGCTTCTGCTGGTCGAGGAAGCGGCGCGCGGCGTTGGCGATCGACACGAAGTCGTCACCGACCTTGAAGATCACCACACCGCGGACCTTGAGCGGAATGCCCTGGTGGGTGACGCACTCGACGGACAGCTGCGTCTCGTTGAGGTCGAGCGAGAGCTTGCGCACCGCCTGCACCCCGGGCAGCACGAGGGTGCCGCGCCCGGTGACGATGCGGAACCCCATGCCCTCGCCGAGGCCCTCGTTCTTGTGGTTGGAACCGGAGATGATCAGCGCCTCGTTGGGTTCCGCGACGCGCCACATCATCTTGAAGACAGCGATCAGAACGACGACGGCGCCGACGACGACGCCCGCCATGATGCCGATGCCCATGGGCAAGGTCCCCCTTCACCGGAGCCGAGCGGACCCGGTGAGAGGGAGTGTGCGCCCGTGACGGGCTCCGCTCAACGCTTCGGTCAACCGTCGTACGCGGCTGTGACATAGACGGTGCGCGGAGGGAGATGTTCCATGACGGTCACGACCGTTCCGACCTCGATCCGCTCCTTCGGCACGGCCGGATGGGCGAGGAAGTGCTCGGCGCCGCCCCGGATCCGGACGATCACCTCGCCGACGAGGCCGGGCCCGACGGTGCCGGTCACCCGGCCGAGCAGTCCCACCATCGAGGTCTCCATCGACGCGTCGTCCATGACCGAACGGTACGTCAGATCCAGCCGTCCAGGGCCGACATGAACCCGTCGAAGTCGTCCCGGTGCACGGTGTGCCCGGTCTTCGCCACCGTACGGACCTCGAAGCCGCGCTCCGCCAGCATCCGGGCGCTCCCGGGCGGGACGAGCAGGCTCGGGTCGGCGAGGGTGACGAGCGAGGGGACGACGGGCCGGACCGGCCACAGGTCGGTGCCCACGGACGGCGTCAGACCGTACGCCGTCCGCTCGTCCCACACCCGTAGCGCCGCCAGCTCGTCGTCGACGTCCTCCTCCGACCAGGACGGGTTGAGCCCCCGGACCATCTCCCGGGTCAGCTCCTTGCCGCGTACGAAGAGTTCGGCACGGTAGCCGGTGGGGCCCGGCCTCAGCTGCCAGGCCGGGTCGGAGTACACCGCGCGGGCCGGCTTGAGCCGCTCCACCGCCCGGGCGAGCACGAGCGCCCCCAGCGAGTGGCCGACGGCCAGTTCGAGGCCGTCCGGCACGGTCTCCACGAGGTCCCCGGCGTAGTCCTCGGGCCGGTACTCCTCCGGGCCCGCGCCCCGCCCGCTCGCCCCGTGCCCCCGCAGGTCCACCGCGACCACCCGGTAACCGCGCTCCGCGAGCGCGGGCCCGACCCGGCGCCAGGTGCGGTGGTCGGCCATGATGCCGTGGACGAGCAGGGCCGTCCGGTCCCCGGAACCCCACGTGGTGGTGTGCAGACGCACGGTGCCGCCCCTCCGTTTCTCCTCACGTCCGGCGTGCCCCGCCGGCACGTCCGGTACCGACCACACAGTACGGCCGCGGGGAGGAGCGGCGGCACCGGACCCGAGGCGGGGCGGCCGTCCTCGCGGGTCGCCCGGCGCGCGCCCGGCCGAACGCTTAGCGTCGACCCATGAGCACAGTTCCGAAGCGATTCGAGATCCTGCTGGTGCCCGAGCACGTCGAGGACCGCCACGGCGCCTCCGTCGCGGACAGCGCCGTCCGCTCGGCCGTCGTGGAGGCCACCGGACACCACGGCGAGTCCGGCTACCCGATCTACGAGGGGCACGGCATCAGGGCCGACATCGACCCCGAGACCGGGACGGTCGAGGCGCTGCTCGTCGACGGCCGGGAACTCGACTACGCCCTCACGCCCCTGGTCCGCCCCGCCCCCTGACCCGCCCTCCCCACCGCCGAAGTGCCCCGAGTCGCCCGCGTACGTCCCGAAACGGTCCGTTGACAGGGCGGGCCGCCGGGCAGAGACTCTGCGCGCCCGGTCGGACGAGAACGGTCCCGCCGGGCGAACAGACGAACAGAGTCGTTCCGAAGGTCACGTGGGAGAGAACCGATGAGCATCCGCGACGTCTACATCGTCGACGCCGTCCGCACCCCGATCGGGAAGTTCGGGGGCGCCCTCGCCTCCGTGCGCCCCGACGACCTCGCGGCCCATGTCGTGAGGGCGCTCGTCGACCGCTCGCCCGCGCTCGACCCGGCCCGCGTCGACGACGTCTACTTCGGCGACGCCAACGGCGCGGGCGAGGACAACCGCGACGTGGCCCGGATGGCCGTCCTGCTCGCCGGGCTGCCCGTCACCGTCCCCGGCGTCACCGTCAACCGCCTCTGCGGCTCCGGCCTGGAGGCCGTGATCCAGGCGGCCCGCGCCATCGCGCTCGGGGACGCCTCCGTGGCGATCGCCGGCGGCGTCGAGTCGATGTCCCGCGCCCCCTGGGTCCTCCAGAAGCCCGAGCGGGCCTTCCCCGCCGGCCACCAGCAGCTCCACTCCACGACGCTCGGCTGGCGCATGACCAACCCGAGGATGCCCGCCGAGTGGACGGTCTCCCTCGGCGAGGGCGCCGAGCTGATCGCCGACAAGCACGGCATCACCCGCGAGCGGCAGGACGCCTTCGCCCTCGCCAGCCACCGCAAGGCCGCCGAGGCCTGGGCGAAGGGGCTGTACGACGACGAGGTCGTGCCGTATCCCGACGTGGACCTGACCCGCGACGAGTCGATCCGGGACAGCACCCCGGAGGCCCTCGCCCGGCTCAAGCCCTCCTTCCGCCGCGAGGGCGGCACCGTCACGGCGGGCAACGCCTCCCCGCTCAACGACGGCGCGGCCGCCCTCCTCCTCGTCGACGAGGACGGACTGCGCGAGACCGGCCGCGAGCCGCTCGCCCGCATCCGCACCTCCGCCGTCACCGGCGTCGAACCCCAGCTCTTCGGCCTCGGCCCGGTCGAGGCGGTCCGCCGCGCCCTGGGGAAGGCCGGACGCTCCTTCGCCGACCTGCGGACCTTCGAGCTCAACGAGGCCTTCGCCGCCCAGGCGCTCGGCTGCCTCGCCGAGTGGCCGGAACTCGACCCCGAGATCGTGAACCCGCGCGGCGGGGCCGTCGCGATCGGCCACCCGCTGGGCGCGTCCGGCGCCCGCCTGGCCGGGTCCGTGGCCCACCAGCTCGCGGCGGCCGGCTCCGGCACGGGCCTCGCCGCGCTCTGCATCGGCGTCGGCCAGGGCCTCGCGCTGGTCCTGGAGCGCTGAGACCGCCCGGACACGCCGGAGAGGGGTACGGGAAGCCTTCCCGTACCCCTCTCGCGTCCCCGCCGTCCCGGCGGGTCCGCTACGGCTGCGCGTTCCCCCGGGCCTGCGCGTCCGCGACGGACTTGCGCACCTCGTCCATGTCCAGCTTCCGCGCCTGGCCGATGAGGTCCTCCAGGGCGACCTCCGGCAGCGCGCCCGGCTGCGCGAACACGGCCACCTTGTCGCGCACGATCATCAGGGTCGGGATCGACTGGATCTCGAACGCCGCCGCCAGCTCCTGCTGCGCCTCGGTGTCCACCTTGGCGAAGACGAGGTCCTGGTGGCGCTCGGAGGCCGCCTCGAAGACCGGGCCGAACTGACGGCAGGGACCGCACCACGAAGCCCAGAAGTCGATCAGAACGAACTCGTTGTCACTCACGATCTCGTCGAAGTTGTCCTTGGTGAGCTCTACGGTGCTCATGCCTGCCTGCCTTTCGGGGTCTCCTGGTGGTGTCCTCACGGTCCCCGGGGGACTCGCCGGGCACAACGGCGTATCGAGCCGCACTATTCCAGGCCCCTGCCCGCAGACTGGGATCATGACACATACGGTGGAAGACGAGCAGGTCTACGACGTGGTGGTACTGGGCGCGGGACCGGTCGGCGAGAACGTCGTCGACCGGGTGCGGGCGGCGGGCCTGAGCGCCGCGATCGTCGAGAGCGAGCTGATCGGCGGCGAGTGCTCGTACTGGGCCTGTATGCCCAGCAAGGCGCTGCTCCGCCCCGGGATCGCCCGCTCCGACGCCCGCGCGCTCCCCGGTCTGCGCGAGGCGGCCGGCGGCCCCCTGGACGCGGCGGCGGTCCTCGCCCACCGGAACGAGGTCGTCGGCGACTGGAAGGACGACGGCCAGCTCGACTGGCTGGACTCGATCGGCGTCCGCGTCCTGCGCGGCCACGGCCGCCTCGCCGGACCGCGCAGGGTCGAGGTCGTGAGCCCCGAGGGCGAGCGCCACCTGCTCACCGCCCGGCACGCGGTCGCCGTCTGCACCGGCAGCCGCGCCGTCCTTCCGGAGCTGCCCGGACTGCCCGGCGCACGCCCCTGGACCAGCCGCGAGGCCACCTCCTCCCAGCAGGTGCCCGAGCGGCTCGTCGTGGTGGGCGGGGGAGTGGTCGGCGCGGAGATGGCCACCGCCTGGCAGGCCCTCGGCTCGAAGGTGACGATGCTCGTACGGGGCGGGGGCCTGCTGCCCCGCATGGAGCCCTTCGTCGGCGAGCACGTGGCCGGGGCACTGAGGGAGCGCGGCGCGGACATCCGCGACGCGACGGTCACCGCGGTGGTACGGGACGGGGGCACCGGCCCGGTCACCGTGGTCCTGGAGGGCGGCGACCACGTCGAGGGCGACGAGGTGCTCTTCGCGACCGGCCGGGCCCCGCGCACCGAGGACGTCGGCCTGGAGACGGTCGGCCTGGAGCCCGGCTCCTGGCTGGACGTCGACGACAGCCTCCGGGTCCTCGGCACCGACTGGCTCTACGCCGTCGGAGACGTCAACCACCGCGCGCTCCTGACCCACCAGGGCAAGTACCAGGCCCGGATCGCGGGCGCCGCCATCGCCGCCCGCGCCCAGGGGGAGGACCTGCCGGATCCCGGGAGCTGGGGCGCGTACGCCGCCACGGCCGACCACGCCGCCGTGCCGCAGGTGGTGTTCACCGACCCCGAGGCGGCCGCCGTCGGCCTGTCCCTCGCGGAGGCGGAGCGGGCCGGGCTGCGGGTCCGGGCCGTGGACCTGGACCTGACGCAGGTCGCCGGGGCCGGTCTCTACGCGCCGGGCTACCGGGGCCACGCGCGGATGGTCGTGGACCTGGATCGCGAGGTGGTCGTCGGCGCCACCTTCGTCGGCCCGGGGATCGGCGAACTCCTCCACTCGGCGACGGTCGCGGTCGTCGGCGAGGTCCCGATCGCCCGCCTGTGGCACGCCGTCCCCTCGTACCCGACGCTGAGCGAGGCGTGGCTGCGACTCCTGGAGGCCTACCGGGGCTGAGGCCCGGTCACCGCCCGGCGGGAGCGCACCGGGGTACCAGGGCCCGCGTCGCCGAGCGGGCCACCTCCAGGGCGCCCTCCGCTCCCTGCCCCAGGACCACCCGGGTGCTCAACCCGTCGAGCAGGGCGAGGAGTTCGGAGGCCCGGGTCGCGGTGTCCAGCGGGGCGAAGCGCTTCCGCGCGACGCCCGTCGCGAGCAGGGCCTCCAGGTCCTCCTGCCAGCCCCGGTCCAGCTCGACCTGGGCCTCGCGCAGCGCGTCGTTCCCGGCCGCGCGGGCCCAGAGCTCGATCCACAGCGTCCAGCGCGGGTCGCGGGGCCCGCGCGGCAGGTAGAGCTTCAGGAAGAGGTCCAGTTTGCGCTCGGCCGTGACCCGCCGGCCGAGCAGCGCGCGGCGCTCCTCGGCGAGCGCCGCCTCGCTCCACCGGAGGGCGGCGAGCAGCAGCAGGTCCTTGCTGCCGAAGTAGTACAGGATGTGGCCGCCGCTCGTGCCGAGCCGCTCCGCGAGCGCCGACATGGTGAGGGAGGCGAGGCCGTCCTCGGCGATCGCCGCCATGGCCTCCTCCAGCATCCGCTCCTGGGTGACGTGTCCGTCCCGCCGTCGTGCCGTGCCTGCCACCGCCGCCGTCCCCGTCCCGCTCTTCCGTCCGTCTCCGCCGCGCACGGATCCGCGCTGTACGAATCCGCCCTGTACGGGTCGACCCTAACCGCAACCTCCGAAGGTCTTGACGTGGCCGGAACCTTTCGCACATCTTGAATGCCGTTCTAAAACTTAGAACGGCATTCAAGACAGGAGTGCGGTGTGCTCGGACACGAGACGGCGACCGTGACCACGGGAACCGCGCGACCCACGGGCCGCGACGAGGTGTTCCAGGTGGAGGAACACGGGATCGACCCCATACCCGACGCCGAACGCCACGGCAGCGCCAAGGACGTCTTCTGGCTCTGGTTCGGCTCCAACCTCACCTTCACCTACGTCATCAACGGCGCCCTCGCCGTCGCCTTCGGGCTCTCCTTCGGGCAGGCCGCCGCCGTCGTCGTGATCGGCGGCCTCGCCTTCCTCGCCATCGGCGCGGCAGGCCTCAGCGGCGTGCGCACCGGCACCGCCACCCTCGTCGTCTCCCGCGCCGCCTTCGGCCGCCGGGGCAACTGGCCCGCCGGCCTCCTCAACTGGATCGTCAGCATCGGCTACACCGTCGTGAACACGGTGGTCGGCACCCTCGCCCTCGAAGCCTTCCTCGCCGACCTCGGCTGGAGCGGCGGACACGCCCCCCGCGCCCTGTCCCTCGCCGTCACCCTCGCGCTGACCTTCGCCGTCGCCCTCTGGGGCCACGCCACCGTCCAGTTCGCCGAACGCTGGATGGCGTACGTCCTCGCCGTCGGCTTCGCCGTCCTGGTCGTCCTCGTCCTGCCCGGCGCCGACACCTCCGCCCCCGCCGCCGCGCCCGGCGCCCAGGCCTGGAGCCTCGCCTTCGTCGTCGTGCTCGCGGGCCCCTTCTCGTACCTCCCGATGCCCGCCGACTACACCCGCTACCTGCCCCGCACCACCTCCCTCAAGGCCGTCACCCGCAGCGCGGCCCTCGGCGGCTTCCTCTCCTCCGTCGCCCTGGGCATCGCGGGCGCGGCGGCCGCGACCCAGGCCGACATGACCGACGCCGTCGCGGGCACCGAGGGCCTGCTGCCCGGCTGGTTCCAGCCGCTCTTCCTCGCCCTGGTCCTCGGCGGCTCCGTCACCAACTCGATCATCACGCTCTACTCGTCGAGCCTGAACCTCCAGGTCCTCGGCATCCCCTGGAGCCGCGCCCGCGCCATCGTCATCAGCGCCGCCGTCACCGCCGCAGGCTCCCTCGGCGCCCTCTTCCTCACCGACTTCACCACCTCGCTCCTCTCCTTCCTCTCCCTCCTGATCATCGTCTTCGCCCCCTGGGGCGGGGTCTTCCTCGCCGACATGGTGCTGCGCCGCTGCGCCTACGACTCCGCAGGCCTGCACGCGGACACCGGCGGCCCCTACTGGTACCGCTCCGGCTGGCACCCGGCCGGCCTCACCGCTCTCCTCGCGGGCCTCGTCTTCTCCGCCCTGACCTGCGACTCCGAACTGTGGACCGGCCCCCTGGTCGCCCCGCTCGGTGGCGCGGACCTCACCCTGCTCGGCGCGGCCGTCTCCGCCCTGGTGTACGTGCTCCTCGCCCGCGGGCGCGTCGCCCCGTACCGCCCCTGACCGCCACCGCACCCCCGCCCCTCCCGTACGCCATGGAGCCACCCCGCATGAACAGCACCACCCCCGTCCCCGCCGACCTCGTCCTCACCGGCGCCCGGATCCACACCGTCGACCCGGACCTCCCCGAGGCCCAGGCCCTCGCCGTCCGTGACGGGCGGATCGTCTGGATCGGCTCCGACGACGGGGCCGCCGCCCGGACCGGCCCCGGCACCCGCGTCCTCGACGCCGAAGGACGGCTCGTCCTGCCCGGCTTCGTCGACGCCCACAACCACGTCCGCCTCGGCTCCGACGACGCCTGCGTCCAGCTCGCCGGCGCCCGCACCCTCGACGCGATCCACGAGCGGATCCGCACCTGGCACGCGGCGCACCCGGACGCCGAGTGGATCGAGGCCGAGGCCTTCGACTACTCGGCCGTGCCCGGCGGACGTATGCCCACCGCCGCCGACCTCGACCCGGCCACCGGCGACACCCCCGCCCTCGTCCTCAGCTACGACGTCCACACCGCCTGGCTGAACACCGCCGCCCTCCAGCGGCTCGGCGTCGACCGCGACCACACGGACCTGCCCTTCGGCCGGGCCGTCACCGACCCGGCGACCGGCGAACCCACCGGATTCGTCAAGGACTTCGCCGTCAAGGGCCTCTCCCGCGACGGCCACCGCGCCCTGCGCGACCTCGGCCTGCCGTGGGCCTCGCCCGACCGCCAGTACGGACGGCTCGCCAAGAGCCTGGACGACGCCATCGGCTTCGGCATCACCACCGTCGTCGAACCGCAGAACTCCCTGGACGACCTCGCCCTCTTCGCGCGCGCCCGCGCCGAGGGCCGGCTGCGCTCCCGGATCGTCGCCGCCCTCTTCCACCCGCGCGGCACCACCGGGGCGGACCTCGACGCCTTCGCGGCGGCGGCCGCTGCGCACGACGACGACCGGCTGCGGGTCGGCCCGCTCAAGCTGTACATCGACGACGTCGTGGAGCCCCGCACCGCCGCCCTCCTGGAGCCGTACGCGGGCTGCTCCCACCACCGGGGCGACACCTTCTACCCGCCGGAGGAGTTCGCCGAGCTGCTCACCCGGCTCGACGCGCGCGGCTTCCAGTGCTTCGTCCACGCCACCGGCGACCGGGGCATCCGCACCGTCCTCGACGCCGTCGAGCGCGCCCGCGCCGTCAACGGACCGCGCGACGCGCGCCACCAGGTCGTCCACGTCGAGTGCCTCGACCCCGAGGACACCCCGCGCTTCGCCGCCCTCGGCGTCGTCGCCTGTATGCAGCCCCGGCACGCGGCCCCCGACATCGCGGGACCGGGCCAGGACTGGGCGGAGAACGTCGGTCCCGACCGCTGGCACAAGGCCTGGCCGCTGCGCAGCCTGCACGAGGCCGGCGCGGTCCTCGCCCTCTCCAGCGACTGGAACGTCGCCGAGATGGACCCCATGGTCGGCATCCACGCCGCCGTCACCCGCCGCCCGCCCGGCGGCGGCGAGGCCTGGACGGCCGGCGAGACCCTCGACGTCGCCACCGCCGTCGAGGGCTACACCATGGGCTCGGCGTACGCCAACTTCCTGGAGCACGAGCGCGGTTCCCTGACCGTGGGCAAGCTGGCCGACTTCGTCGTCCTCTCCCGCGACATCCTCCGCGTCGCCCCCGAGGACATCCCCGGCACCGTCGCGGAGACGGTCGTGGTGGGCGGCGAGGTGGTCGTGGAGCGCCGCGCGGGGAAGTGACCGGGCCGCTCCGACGGGCCGCCGTTTAATCGCTGGCGCGCGATCCGGCGGACGGCCTACGGTGACGGTGCGTCCGCGCTCCCGGTGCGCTCGGCTGCGGCTCCTTCCTTCTGACACCCAAGTGACGCCGCCGCCACCTCTGATCTCGGGAAGCGCGGTCGCCCTCGCCCCGGCCGTCCGTCAGGCCGGGGGCCTTCCGTCTTCCTCGGATCCTGGGGGATTCCCTGCCTCGTCGTCACATCCGACGCGTGTCCAAGGTCTGGCCCGAGATGCTCGTGGCCCCGCACGTCTCGGCGGCCGCCCGCGCCGTGCCCCGCCCGAACAACCACTTCACGCCCCTCCCGCGGGGCCCCCGCACCCACGAGGGCGGCCCGGCCTTCACCCGGGAGCCCCGCGAGGAACTCTTCCTGCTGGCCGTCGGCACCTTCGTCTCCCAGCGGACCTTCTACGAGAGCGGCGAGGAGCGCGACGAGCGGTACGTACGCCTCGTGGGCGAACTCGCCGTCGAGGACCCCGTCTGGACGGCCGGCCTGCTGCGCTGGCTGCGCGCCGAGGGCAACATGCGCTCGGCGTCCCTGGTGGGCGCCGCCGCGTACGTACGGGCCCGGCTCCGGGCCGGGGCGACGGAGGCGGCCGGGGCGACCGGGACGCCCGGGACGGCGGAGGGGCCCGGGGCGATCGGGGCGCCGGGGAAGCCCGAGGCACCCGGGGAGTCCGGGAAGTCAGGGGAGTCCGGAGGGGCCGGGAGGTCCACCGCCCCGTCCAACCGGTCCGTGATCGACTCCGTGCTCCAGCGCGCCGACGAGCCCGGGGAACTGCTCGCCCACTGGACGTCCACGTACGGACGGAACGTGCCGCAGCCCGTGAAGCGGGGCGTCGCCGACGCCGTACGCCGGCTGTACTCGTCCCGGTCCCTGCTCAAGTACGACACCCCGTCCAGGGAGTTCCGCTTCGGCGACGTCCTCAATTTGACGCACGCCACCCCCGACCCGGACAAGCCCTGGCAAGGCGCCCTCTTCCAGTACGCCCTGGACCGCCGCCACCACCCCGGGCGGGCGCTCCCGCCGGCCTCCGACCGGCTGCTCACCGCGCACCGGGAGCTGATGGAGCTGCCGGTGGAGGAGCGGCGGGCCGTGGTGACCGGGCCGGACGGCGCCGAACGCCTGGCGGCCGCCGGCATGACCTGGGAGGCCCTGGCCGGCTGGCTCCACGGACCCCTGGACGCCCCCGTCTGGGAGGCCGTCATCCCCTCGATGGGACCGATGGCCCTCCTGCGGAACCTGCGGAACTTCGACGGGGCAGGAGTCTCGGACGGGACCGCCGCCGGGGTCGCCGCACGCCTCGCGGACCCCGTCGAGGTCGCCCGCTCCCGGCAGTTCCCCTTCCGCTACCTGGCCGCCCACCGGCACGCGCCCTCCGAGCGCTGGGCGGCCGCCCTCGAAGAGGCCCTGGGCCACTCCCTGGCCAACGTGCCCGCCCTGCCCGGCCGGACCCTGATCCTGGTGGACCGGTCCGACTCCATGTTCTGGGACACCGTCTCCGAGCGGTCGAAGCTGACCCGGGCGGACGCGGCGGCCGTCTTCGGCGCCGCCCTGGCCCTGCGCGCCGAGCGGGCGGACCTGGTGGAGTTCGGCTGGAACAGCCGGGAGGTGCCGTTCACGCGGGGCGAGCCGGTGCTCGGGATCCTGGAGCGGTTCCACCGCCTCGGCGGCACCTACACCGGCAAGGCGGTGCGCACCCACTACCGGGGGCACGACCGCGTCCTGATCGTCACCGACGAGCAGACCGCCTACTACGAACCCGGCGACCCGGCCGGGGCGGTCCCCGCCGAGGTCCCGTTCTACACCTGGAACCTGGCGGGCTACCGCCCCGCCCACGGCCCTGCGGGCCCGCACCGGCACACCTTCGGCGGCCTCACGGACGCGGGGTTCCGCATGGTCGGCCTCATCGAGGCCGGCCGGAACGGCACCTGGCCGTGGACCGCCCCCGGACCGACGTAGCCGGTCCGGGGACGGCAGGAGGGGCGATCAGAGCCGGTCGAGGACCTTCCGCAGCTCGGCGACCTCGGCGGACTGGGTCCGTACGACGTCGTCGGCGAGCTTCTTGGCCGTGGGGTTGAGGCCCTTGCTCCGCTCCTCCTCCGCCATGGCCACCGCACCCTCGTGGTGGGCGATCATCAGCTCGGCGAAGGCGCGGTCGAACGCCTTGCCCCTGGCGGCCGCCAGGTCCTTCATGTCCTGCTCGGACATCATCCCGGCCATGCCGTGACCGGAGCCGTGGCCGTCCCCGTGACCGGCGGACTCGGGCCTGCCCCAGCCCTTGAGCCAGGCCCGCATCGTCCGGATCTCCGGGTCCTGGGCCCGCTCGATCGCGGCGACCAGCCTCTTGACGCCGGGGTCCTCGGCCCGGCCGTCGGCGAGCTCCGCCATCTCCAGGGCCTGCTCGTGGTGGGGGATCATCATCTGCGCGAACATGACGTCCGCGTCGTTGAAGGGCCCCGGAGCGGGCGCCTGCGAGGCGGCGGACCCGGGCGCGGCGGCTGTGGCGGACGGGGAGACGGACGCCGACGGGGCGGTGTCGTCCGCGCCGCAGGCGGTGAGCAGGAGCCCGGTCGCGGCGGCGGCGCCGACGAGGGCGGACGCCCGGGTGGCGCGGTGCGTGAAGGTGCGCATGTGCATGGTTGCTACCTCGTGTGCTGTTCGTACGTACGGAAAAGGGCAGGCCGGAGAGGCCCACGGGCGGTACGGGGCCCGTGGGAGGGAGTTACGGCCTATATCCGCAGGACGGACAGCAGCGCGAGGTCGGGAGGACGACGGGGCGGGGCGTGCGGAACCCGTACGTGCGCGAGCCGCGCGAGAAGGGGAACGAGCCGCTCGGGCCCGTGTCCGAGGGCGGCCAGGACGAGCCGAGCCAGCAGCCAGACGCCGAGGACGGCCACGCACAGGGTGGTCATGTCCATCCCCGCGCCGGGCTCGTGCCGGGCGCCGGAACTCCCGCCGTCGTGCGCGGAGGAAGCGGTGGTGGCGGTGCTGGCGGTGCTGGCGGTGGTGGCGGCGGCGGTGGTGTGCGTACCACCGCCGGATCCCTCGGGATGGCCCGTCGTGTGCATCAGGAACACGCCGAGCGCGAGCACGACGACGAGCAGGAGGTGCGCCGTGGCACCTCCCGCTCGTCGACCGCGTTCCGCCCGATGTGTCCGCACAGCCATGACCTCCCGGCCGGCGAATATACCGTGGAGGGGTATCAAGAACGCGTCAGGACACGGTCTCGCCCGTCATCGCGGCGGCCATCCGCAGATGCGGCGCGGCCTCCTCCGGACGCCCCTGCCGCTCCAGCGTCCGCCCGAGCATCAGCCGGGCGTAGTGCTCGACCGGGTCGCGCTCCAGGACCGCGCGCAGCTCGGCCTCGGCCAGGGAGAGCCGGGCGGAGTGGTAGTACGCCCGGGCGAGCAGCAGTCGCTGGGCCGTCTGGTCCGGGTGCTCGGCGACGAGGCCGCGCAGGATGCGGACGGCGGTCCCGTACTCCTTCGCGTCGAAGAACAGCCGCGCCCGGTCCCAGCGCTCCCCGGCCGTGCCGAACTCGTAGTACGTGTCGCTCACCGGCTCTTCCCTTCCGAAGCTCGGAACCCGCCGCCGTGTGGGGCGGTCACTCGATCCAACAAGCCAATGTGATTGAACATTCCACTAAATATCCCCGACGACTCCCGACTTCTCGCGGCCCCACCGGAGCGTCACGCCCCACGGCCCCGGGACCGGAATAGGTTGGGCGCCATGAGCAATCTCGACCGCCAGGCCGTGCCGACCGTCTGCGGCGGACGCGGCTTCGTCGTCGCCGAGCCGGTACGGGAACTCCTCGCGCCCCGCCACGTCCGGCTCGGCGAATCGACCGAGGTCCGCCGACTGCTCCCCAACCTGGGGCGGCGGATGGTCGGCGCGTGGGTCTTCGTCGACCACTACGGCCCCGACGACATCGCCGACGAGCCCGGGATGCAGGTCCCGCCCCATCCCCACACCGGACTCCAGACCGTCAGCTGGCTCCACGAGGGCGAGGTGCTGCACCGCGACTCCACCGGCAGCCTGCAGACCGTCCGCCCGCGCGAACTGGGCCTGATGACCTCGGGGCGGGCGATCTCCCACTCCGAGGAGAGCCCCCGCCCGCACGCCCGCTTCCTGCACGGCGCCCAGCTCTGGGTCGCCCTCCCCGACGCCCACCGGTACGTGGAACCCCACTTCGAACACCACGCCGACCTGCCCCGCGTCACCGCCCCCGGCCTCACGGCCACGGTGGTCCTGGGCTCCCTCGACGGCACCGCCTCGCCGGGCACCGCGTACACCCCGATCGTCGGCGCCGACCTCGCCCTCGCGGCCGGCACCGAGACGAACCTCCCGCTGGACCCCGACTTCGAGTACGCCGTCCTCGCCATGTCCGGCGAGGCCCGCGTCGACGGCGTCCCCGTCCTCCCCGGCTCGATGCTCTACCTCGGCTGCGGCCGCGCCGAACTCCCCCTCCACGCCCTCTCGGACGCGGGCCTGATGCTCCTCGGCGGCGAGCCCTTCGCCGAGGAGATCGTCATGTGGTGGAACTTCGTCGCCCGCACCGACGAGGAGATCCGGCAGGCCCGGGAGGACTGGGAGAAGGGCTCGCGCTTCGGCGAGGTACACGGCTACGACGGCGCACGGCTGACCGCCCCCGAGCTGCCCGCCGTTCCGCTGAAGCCGCGCGGGCGAACGCGCTGACCCGGGGAAACCCGCGGTCGTGTCGGCCGTGCTTCCTCTGACGGCCACCGTGCTGGGGCCCTAGACCCACATCCTGTCCCGCGCTCGGGTCTGTTGCGCGATGCGGACCCCGTCCTCGCGGGGCAGGTCGCGGTGGAGGCCCGGCGGTGCCTTCGTGCGCGTCAGTGTGTCGTGCGACGGACGTCGGCCATCGGCGTCCCGCCTTTCGTACGATCGCGCTCTGTCCCCAGTACCCCCACGGAATCGAGCGGGTGCCGCTTGGACGCGTGGGGACGCCCAGGAGGAGGCGCTGTCGGTGCATTCATGGCTTTCGGAACGCCGCCGGTCCGCGGTGAGTACGGTCGTCGGGTGCTGCGTCGCCGCGCTTCTCGGCCTGCTGGGGGTTCTCGCGCCGGGGTCGGTGTCCTTCTCCGGCGCGGATCTGGGCGTTGTGGCGCTGTTCGCCTACCTGCTCTGCTACCTCGCGGTCACGCTGAAAGCCTTCTCGACCGCGCCGCCGGAACGGATCCGGGTCTGGGCCCGGCGGGAGGCGCGGGGCACCGTGCTGCAGCGCTACCTGCTCGGGACCGCGCCGGGGCCCGGGGTGTCGGTCCTCATCGCGTCGGCGGCGCTCGTGGTGTCGGCGGTCTGGCGTCCCGGGCATCTGGGGTCGGCCCTTCCGGCGACCGCGCGGGTGCTGATGGCGCTCGGTCTCGTCGTCGTCGCCTGGATCTGCGTTCTGATCGCCTTCGCGGTCGCGTTCCATGCCGACAACCTCGTGGAGGACGAGGCGGCGCTGGACTTTCCGGGTGGCGATACGGCGCTCTGGGCCGACTACGTGTACTTCGCCCTGTCGGTCATGACGACGTTCGGTACGACGGACGTCACGGTGATGTCGCGGGAGATGCGCCGGACGGTGTCGGCCAACGCGACCATCGCGTTCGTCTTCAACACGGTGATCGTGGCCGGAATGGTCGCGGCGCTGGACAGCGGGCAGGGGGCCTGACGGGTTCCGTCGGTCCTCGGGCGGTGGCCGGATCGTCCGCGCCGTGCGCGGTGAGCCGGCCACCGCCCCTCCCGCTCAGGGGATGAGCACGAGGCGGATCGGGTCTCCGGTCTTCTTCTCCAGCCGGGCGACGGCGTCCGCGGCCTCGGCCAGGGGGACGTGGGCCGTGATGGACGGGGCCAGGTCGATGCGTCCGGACGAGGCCAGGCCGACGAGCTGTTCGACGTGCTCGGGCTCGGAGCCGTAGTGGCCGCGGACCTGGTTGACGTTGAAGCAGAATCCGATGCTGTCGGCGATCGAGACCGGCTCGGGGGTGAGTCCGGCGAGGACGAGCGAGCCGAACGGGCCGAGGGTCGACGCGGCCTGGGCGCGGGCGGCGCCCACGCCGGCGAAGTCGAAGGCGACGTCGAGGCCGCGCCCGGCCGTGGCCTCCCGCACCGCGTCCGCGAAGTCCGGCGCGAGCGGGTCGAGGGCGAAGTCCGCGCCGAAGACGAGGGCCCGCTCGCGGGCCGACGGCAGGGGGTCGATCGCGATGATCGGGGCCGCGCCGACCATCCGGGCCAGCCGGACGGCGTGGGCGCCGAGGCCGCCCGCGCCCCAGATGCCGACCGACTGGGCGGGGCGGACCGCGCCGGTGCCCACGATCGCGGCGTACGGGGTGGAGACCGCGTCGGGGATGATCGCGGCCTGGTCGAAGGGCAGGCCGTCCGGGATCGGGAGCAGGGTGCCCTCGCGGGCGATCGCGTACTGCGCCCAGCCGCCGTCGTAGTCCAGGCCGCGGGTGAGGGGGCGGTGGCACAGCGTGCGGCGCAGGCAGCCGGTGCAGTCGCCGCACGCCTCGCCGGCCTGGAGGACCACCCGCTGCCCGGGCGTCCAGTCGCCCTTCACGTCCGGGCCGAGGGCGTGGACGACGCCGGCGACCTCGTGGCCGAGGGTGACGGCGCCCGCCTCGGTGACCGCGTCGGTGGGGAAGAAGGGGCTCAGGCTGCCGTCGATCAGGTGGACGTCCGACAGGCAGACGCCCGCGGCCCGCACCTCGACGAGGACCTCGCCCGGGCCGGGGACGGGGATCGGGACCTCTTCGACGGCGAAGGCGCGGGTGTCCAGGCGCAGCCGTCCGGCCAGCATGGTGTTCATGCGGAAACCTCGATGTGTTCGGGGGAAGAAGTGCGCACACAGCTCATACGCTTGACGTGGTCGATCGACCATGTCGCTCAACCGTGTCTACTGACGAGGTCACCTGTCAAGCCGTCCTCCGCCGGACGTTCGGGGGAGGTGACGAGTTCCGTCCCATGACTGTGTCATTCAATACAGTCGTGCGACATGTTCACTCGACAAAGTCGTATGTATGTTGGCTGGTGACTGCTGGAGTGCAACGAAAGGCACGCTCATGACTCAGGTGTCCGTAGGCGCGGCACGGGCGATCCCCGAGCGCCCCCCGCTGCCCCTCGTAGGCCACGCGTTCAACGTTCCCGCGGGCGCCGACTTCCTGACCTACCTGCAGAAGGAGTTCAGGGAGTTCGGCCCCGTGTACCGGCTGCGGCTCTTCGGGAGGGACACCGTCATGGTCGGCGGCCTGGACCTCGTGACCGAACTGTCGGACGAGACCCGCTTCCGCAAACACGTCCACGCCGACCTGGTCGAGGTCCGGGCCCTGGCCGGGGACGGCCTGTTCACCGCCTACAACCACGAGCCGAACTGGCGCAAGGCCCACGACATCCTGATGCCCGCGTTCTCGCTCGGCTCGATGCGCAGCTACCACGCCCCCATGCTCCAGGTCGCCCGGTCGCTGATCGGCAAGTGGGACCGGCTGGCCGGGGTGCAGTCGGTGGACGTGCCCGACGAGATGACCCGGCTGACCTTCGACACGATCGGCCTGTGCGGCTTCGGCTACGACTTCCAGTCCTTCCGCCGGAACGACCTGCACCCGTTCGTCGAGGCGATGGCCCGGGCCCTCGTCTTCGCCCAGGAGAAGGGCGAGTCCATCCCGGGCTCCGAGCTGTTCAAGAGGAAGAAGACCGAGCAGTTCCGCGCGGACGTCGACCTGATGACGGACCTCGTCGACGACGTGATCAGGGAGCGCCGCGCCTCCGGCGACACCAACACGGACGACCTGATGGGGCTGATGCTGCACACGAAGGACCCCGCCACCGGCGAGCCGCTGGACGACGTCAACATCCGGCACCAGGTGGTCACCTTCCTGATCGCCGGCCACGAGACCACCAGCAGCGCGCTCTCCTTCGCCCTGTACTACCTGACCAAGCACCCGGAGGTGCTCGCCCGGGCCCAGGCCGAGGTGGACGCCCTGTGGGGCGACACCGACTCCCCGGACCCCCAGTACGGCGACATCGGCAAGCTCACCTACATCCGTCAGGTGCTCAACGAGAGCCTGCGGCTGTGGCCGACGGCGCCCGCGTACGCCGTCGAGCCGATCGAGGACACCGTCATCGGCGGCAAGTACCCCGTCCGCAAGGGCGAGTCGCTGATGGTGATCGCCTCGGCCCTGCACCGCGACGCGGCCTGGGGGGAGAACGTCGAGCTGTTCGATCCCGAGCGCTTCACCCCCGAGCGGGAGGCGGCCCGCTCGGTCCACGCCTTCAAGCCGTTCGGCAGCGGCGAACGGGCCTGCATCGGCCGCCAGTTCGCGCTGCACGAGGCCACCCTGCTGCTCGGCCTGCTGGTGCACCGCTACCGCCTGATCGACCACACCGACTACCGGATGAAGATCAAGTCGACGCTGACCATCAAGCCCGACGGGTTCAGCCTGCGGCTCGCCCGCCGCACCGGCGACGAACGGCGCCTGCCCGCCGCGACGGCGGCCACCCCCGTCGCGGGCCGGACCCCGGCCGTGACGCGCCGGGCGAGCGGCACCGCGCTGACGCTGCTCCACGGTTCCAACCTCGGCACCTGCGCCGGCATCGCCCGCGACCTCGGCACGGACGGCGAGGAGCACGGCTTCGCCCCGACCGTCGTCTCCCTCGACCAGTACACGGAGAGGCTGGCCGGCTCCGAGGGCCCCGTCGTCATCGTCGCCGCCTCCTACAACGGCCGCCCCACCGACGACGCCGCCGGGTTCGTCGCCTCCCTGGAGAACCTCGCCCCGGGCTCGCTCGCCGGGCTGCGGTACGCCGTCCTCGGTGTCGGCGACCGCAACTGGGCGGCCACCTACCAGCGGATCCCCACCCTGATCGACGAGCGCCTGACCGCCGCCGGTGCCGTCCCGCTCCTGGAGCGCGGCAGCGCCGACGCCTCCGGCGACTTCGGCGGAGTGGTCGACCGGTGGACGGAAGACCTGTGGAAGGCGCTCCTGGAGGAGTACGGCGAGGCGGCCGCCGGTGAAGCGGCCGGCCCCGCACCGGAGACGGAAGGCGAGGGGCTGTACGAGCTGGAGGACACCTCGGAGTCGGTCCTCGGCGGTCTCGCCGAGCGCCACGGCGTCCAGCCGATGGAGGTCCTCGAAGCGTACGAACTCGTCGACACCGACCACGAACTGGGCCGCTCCAAGCGGTTCCTGCGGCTCCGGCTGCCCGAGGGCGTCACCTACCGCACCGCCGACCACCTGGCCGTCCTGCCCGGCAACCCCGAAGCCCTCGTCCGGCGCGTCGCCGACCGCTTCGGCCTCGACCCGGACCGCACCGTCCGGCTGCGCGCCCGCCGCCGCAGCCGGGGCGCCCTGCCCGTCGACCGGCCGCTGACCCTGCGCCGCCTGCTCACCGACTTCGTCGAGCTCCAGGACGCGGCCACCCAGGAGCAGGTCGCCGTACTCGCCGAGCACACCGCCTGCCCGCCCGAGAAGCAGCCGCTCACCGCCTTGGCCACCGCCGATCCCGAGACCTTCCGGGAGCAGGTGACCGCCGCGGGGCTCAGCGTCCTGGACCTCCTGGAGCGCTACCGCGCATGCGAGCTGCCCTTCGAGCGCTTCCTGGAGCTGCTGCCGGTACTCCGTCCCCGGCACTACTCGATCTCGTCGTCCGCCGCGGCCCGGCCCGGCGAGGCCGACCTGATGGTGTCGCTGCTCGCCGCCCCCCACCGGTCGGGCGAGGGCACCTTCCGGGGCATCGCCTCGCACTTCCTGCAGACCGTGGACGCGGGTGACGTGATCCAGGCCCGTGTCCTGCCGTGCGGCGAGTCCTTCCGCCTCCCCGAGGACACCTCCGTGCCGGTGATCCTGGTCAGCGCCGGCACCGGACTCGCGCCTTTCCGCGGCGCGGTCCTCGACCGTCACCACACGGGCTTGACCGGCACCCTGCTCTGCTACTTCGGCTGCGACCACCCCGACGTGGACTTCCTGCACCGGGAGGAGTTCGAGGCGGCCGAGGCGGCGGGCGCCGTCAGTATGCGCCCCACCTTCATGCACGCGCCCGAGAACGGAGCCCGGTTCGTCCAGGAGCGCATCGCCCGCGAGAGCGAGGAGGTGTGGTCGGTCCTGGAGGCCGGCGGACGCGTCTACATCTGCGGCGACGGCCGCCGCATGGCCCCCGCCGTACGGGAGGCGTTCATGGCGATCTACCGCGAGCGGACCGGCGCGAGCGACGAGCGGGCCGTGGCGTGGCTGGCCGAGCTCGTCACGTCCGGACGCTACGTCGAGGACGTCTGGGCCGGCTGATCCTCACGAGGAGAGGGAGACGGCGGTGGGCGCACCTTCCAGGTGCGCCCACCGCCGTCTCGTGTTGTGTCAGGCCATCGGTACGTCGGGGAGGTCGAGCTCCCCCTTGGCCAGCGCCACGGTCGCGGCCACGAGCGCTCTGAGGCCCGCCCGCTCGGTGGCTTCGTCCGGCAGGGACATGAGGACCTGCATGGTGAGTCCGTCGAAGCCGGAGAGGAAGAACCGGGTCACCGTCTCCGGGGACTCGGCCAGCTCCTGCCCCGTCCTCGCCGCCGTCTCCGTGATCACCCGCGTGGTCACCTCTATGACCCGCCGGTAGTGGCTCTGCCGGGCCTCGTTGAGACCGGGCACGCGCAGGGCGAACATGGTCAGCTCGCTGAGCAGCTGGTGGTGCGACGACGGCTCGCGCACCGTACCCCACAGGGCCCCCGCCAGGGCGCTGAAGGTCTCCTCGAAGCCCGCGTCCTCCGGCGCCGCCCGCTGTACCTGCGCGACCAGCTCGTCCGTGATCTGGTCCATGACCGCGCGGTACAGGTCCTCCTTCGTCCCGAAGGTGTAGTGGACGGTGGCCTGCGCGACACCCAGCTCCGCGGCGATGGCGCGGGTGCTTCCCGCGGCGACGCCCTCCCGGGTCATGAGGTCGATGGCCGCCTTGATCAACTGGGGGCGGCGCTCCGCCGCGGAAACATGAGCCATGGGCCGAGTATATCGACTTAGTCGATCGATCAAGTCGGTTCGGGCGAGGGCTCGGTCACCGGACGGACGGGCAGCCCCGTCGAACTCGTTCCCCCGGAACCCGAGTGGGGTCACGTCCCTCCGACGGCCGGTCCGCCGTGTGCGGGGAGGGCTTGCTCGGCCCAGATGACCTTCCCCTCGCGGCTGTGTCGCGTGCCCCATCGCTCGGTGAGCTGGGCCACCAGGAGCAGGCCGCGGCCGCCTTCGTCGGAGATCCTGGCGCGGCGCAGATGCGGGGAGGTGCTGCTGGCGTCGGAGACTTCGCAGATGAGCGTCGACTGGAGGATGAGCCGTAGCCGGGCGGGGCTCCTGCCGTAGCGGATCGCGTTCGTCACCAGTTCGCTGACGACCAGCTCCGTGGTGAAGGACAGCTCCTCCAGACCCCAGGCCTCCAGGACGTCGGACGCGAAGCGGCGGGCGCCGGACACGGCCGCTGGATCGGACGGGAGGTCCATCGTGGCGACGTGGTCCGGGTCGAGGGCATGGGTCCGGGCGACGAGCAGCGCGACGTCATCGGCGGGGCGGCCGGGCAGCAGTGAGGCCAGCAACCGGTCGCAGGTCTCCTCCAGGGACTCCGGCGCCGAGGCGAGGACATCGTGCAACACCGTGAGCGCGAGGTCCACGTCACGTGTGCGGTCGGTGATCAGTCCATCGGTGTGCAGGGCCAGTAGGCTGCCCTCCGGCAGTTCGAACTCGGTCGTCTCGAAAGGGAGTCCGCCCAGGCCGAGGGGCGGCCCGATCGGCACCTCGGGCAACTCGACCGTGCCGGGGGCCCGGGTGGTCCCGCCCGGGGTCGGGGGGACCACCACGGTCGGCGGGACGTGGCCGGCGCAGGCGAGGGAGCACACGCGGGAGACGGGGTCGTAGATCGCGTACAGACAGGTGGCGCTGGTCTCGCCCTCGTCCGGCGACTCCTCGCGCTGCATCCGGATGACCACGTCGTCCAGATGGGTGAGGAGCTCGTCGGGCGTGAGGTCGATGTCGGCGAAGGCGCGGACGGCCGTGCGGAGCCGGCCCATGGTGGCGGCGGCGCGCAGGCCGCGACCGACGACGTCGCCGACGACGAGCGCGACGCGGGCCCCGGACAGCGGAATCACGTCGTACCAGTCACCGCCCACACCCGCGCGGGACCCGGCGGGCAGGTAACGCGAGGCCGTCTCGACGGCCGGCTGTTCCGCCGTGTGGCGCGGCAGCAGGGTCCGCTGGAGGGCGAGCGCGGTGGAACGCTCGTGGGTGTACCGGCGGGCGTTGTCGATGGACACCGCCGCCCTGGAGACGATCTCCTGCGCGAGGAGGAGATCGTCGTCGTCGAAGGGGGCCGAGGTGCGATGGCGCGCGAACTGCACCAGGCCCAGGGCGTCCCCGCGGGCGTGCAGGGGCACGAGGAGAACCGAGTGCAGGCCGAGCGCGCGCAACACCCGGCCGTGGGACTCCGACGGCGCCATCCACGCGGGCATCCTGGCCCCCGCGACGTGGTGCAGGACGGAGCGGCCGGTGGCCAGGGCGCGAACCGGTTCCGAGCCGTCGGGATAGGAGTGGGCCTCGCCCCTGCGGAGCAGGGACTCCGGACAGTCGTCGAGGACGGACCGCTGGGCGACCCGGCGCTGCGTCAGGGCCTCCGGCGAGCCCGTGCCGGGCTCGTCGAGGGCGGACTCGAAGAGGTCGACGGTGACGAGGTCGGCGAAGTCCTCGGTGCAGACCTCCGTCAGCTCCTCCGCGGTGCGGGTGACGTCGAGCGTGGTCCCGATCCGCTTGCTCGCCCTGTCGGTGAGGGCGAGCCGGCGCCGCAACAGGTGGTCGCGCTCCTCCTGGTAGGCGGCGACGACCTCTTCCGAGGAACGGTCCACGTAGTCGAAACCGATCGCGACCAGCCTCATCGTGGCCAGGTGGATCATGAGCCAGTCGTCGGTGAGGCGGGGAGCCTCGGTCTGCACCCGTTCGAGCAGGCTGAGGTGGCCGAGCCGGTAGACGCGCAGGAGTCTGCTCACCGGGATGCCCCGCCGGGCGTAGAGGCGCCCCATGTCCAGGGCGGCCGGAGGAACGACCGAGGCGCTCGCACCGGGGCGGGTCTCCAGGAGGTCCAGGAAGGCGCTGACGTGCTGGACCGTCTCGTCCAGGGTCAGGGCCGAGATGTCCGCGTCCTCCCACAGCTCGGGGGCTTCGCCGTTCAGACGCCGGAGCAGCAGGTCGGCCAGGGTCTTCACCTGTGGCCTCAGGTGGCGGGCCATCCGACCGAGGAACGCATCGACGTCGGTTCCCATAGTGCGAAGGTAAGGGAAACCCATGACGTGCGCTCCTCGGACGGCTGCGGCGGCCTCTGGTCGGCCCGGATCTCAGAGACCGAGGTGGTCGCCGAGGTCGGCGTAGTCGACCTGCCACAGGCCGGGGGAGCCCGTGGGGTACTGGGAGCGGAAGCCGAGCATTCGCTGGACGCGCGGCGAGAGCGTCCTGGCGAGCTCCCTGTCGACCAGGAAGGGGTACGCCTCCTCGCCGGTGAGGAACCCCGCGTTGAAGGTGAAGGCGAGGCCCCGCCGGTACTCGTCGCCCGTCCGGTTCGCCCCGCCGCCGTGCGCGGTCTTGCCGCTGATCAGAAGGACGTCTCCCGCGTCCATGACCGCGGGAACCGTCCGGTCGGGAGTCCCGCGGTCCTCGAAGTCGCTCCAGTGGTTGCTCCCGGGGATGACGCGGGTGGCGCCGTTCTCCTCCGTGAAGTCGGTCAGGGCGACCAGGAAGTTGATGGTGACCTCCGGGCCGCCGGGCCCCATGCCGATGAACGGGAACCAGTTCTCCAGATCGCGGTGGAGCATCTGCGCCCGGTTGCCGGGGCCGATCTCGATCACCTGCGCGGTGGTCATCCAGTACGTGCCCGACTCCTGGAGGAAGACCAGGTCGCTGATCTCGTGGACGAGGGGATGGTCGATGACCTCGCTGCGGAACGTGACGCTGTGCGTCACCAGGTTCGTGAGGCGCTTGGTGTTGCTGCCGTGGAACGCGGCCACGACCTCGTCCTCGTGGGTCGACCCCGGGTCGAGCGCCCGCAACGGCTGCTCGATCTCGGCGTTGAAGCGGACGATCTGCTCCTGCGTCAGGAAGCCCTTGATGATGACGCCACCCTCGCGGGTCACGATCTTGAGGATCTCCTCCGCCGGCGTGTCGTTCACCACGGACGTCAGGGCCTGGGCCTTCTTCTGGGTCGTCATGTGCGTCCTCTCCTTCGATCTGCGTCGCGGTTGACCGGCCGTTCGCTCGGCCACGGGGGTGATGAGCGCGATCCGGCTGGTGGAGTGGTTTGGGGGCGTCAGGACTTCCGCAGCAGCCGGTCGAGGGCCTCGGCCGTCGCCTCGATGTCGGAGGTGGTGTGTGCCGTACTGAGGAAGACCTTGCCGGACGGCATGAACAGGAAGCCCCGACGCAGCATCCCTTCGAGGATCTCGGTCCAGAGCCCGCTGGTCCCGTGGAGTCCGGTGGCCCCGCCGGCGGGGACGTACTGGAGGAGCGAGCCGACCCGGTTGAAGCGGCCGAACTCGGCGGACGGACCGAGAGCGCCGCCGACGAGCGCTTCGAACTCGGCCGAGGTCCGTTCGAGCAGCTCGTAGACCGCGGGATCGGCCAGGGCCCGCATCGTCGCCGCGACGGCCGCCAGTGCGACCGGGTTGGCGTTGAAGGTTCCGGCGTGCACGACCCCGGTCGTCACCTGATCGACCAGGTCGGCCCGGCCGACGACGGCGCTCTGGGTGAACCCTCCGGCCATCGCCTTCCCGAAGACGGACAGGTCGGGCAGCACGCCGTACTTCTCGGCCGCCCCGCCCCGCGCGATCCGGAACCCGGCGATCACCTCGTCGAAGACGAGGACGACGCCGTGCCGGTCGCAGAGGGTCCGCAGCGTCGACAGGAACTGCGGTGTGGGTGCTTCGACGCCGGCGTTGCTCATCACCGGATCGACGAGCACGGCCGCGATGTCGCGCTCGGCGGACTCGCCCAGCAGGCGCTCGGCCAGCCGCACGTCGTTGAAGCGCGCCACGACCAGGTCGTCGAGGACGCTTGCCGACTGTCCCCGTCCGCCGGGGGTGGCGGGGCGGTCGCAGTCGTCCTCGGACATTCCGGCGTACACGGTGTCGTGCCAGCCGTGGTAGCTCTTGGCGAACTTGAGGACGCGGCGCCGCCCGGTGGCGGCCCGCGCGAGGCGCAGCGCCACCTGCACCGCCTCGGTCCCCGTGTTGCTCCACAGCAGTCGCTCGCCGTGCGGCACCGCTTCGAGGACCGCTTCCGCCGCGAGGTACTCGAGCGGGTGGCCGGTGCCGACGACCTGCATCTTCGTCGCGACCCCGGTCACGGCGGACACCACCCGCGGGTCGCCGTGACCGAGGACGAGCGGACCCCAGGCCATCACGTAGTCGACGTACCGGTCGCCGTCCAGGTCCCAGACGTACGCGCCTCGCGCCTCGCGCACGAAGAGCGGATGGGGAGGCATCGCGGCGCGCAGGCCCGACCCCACTCCTCCGCCGACGCTGCGGCGGGCTCGCTCGAAGGCCGAGCGTGATGATTCCAGGGCCATGGGATCGCCCCCGCCTTTCAGTACGTGATCACCGAGCGGATGCCGATGCCGCGCTTCATCCGGTCGAACGCCTCGTTGACGTCCTGGAGACCGATCTCGCTCGTCACGAGGGAGTCCAGGTCGATGCGGTTGTTCATGTAGTGGTCGATCAGCAGCGGGAAGTCGGAAGCCGGCTTGCTGGAGCCGTAGTTCGAGCCGATGAGCGACAGTTCCTGGTCGGACATGACGAAGGGATCGATGGAGACCTTCAGGCCGTCCGCCACCTGCCCGGCGACCACCGCCGTACCGCCCCGGGCCAGGACCTCGTAGGCCGACTCGATGGTGCGGGGCAGGCCGATGGCCTCGATGGCGATCTCCACGCCGCGTCCGTCGGTGAGCCGGCGCACCCCGTCGGCGAAGTCCTCGCGGGCGTTGTTGATCAGGTCGGTCGCCCCAAAGACACGGGCCTGTTCGAGCTTCTCGTCGGAGACGTCCGCGGCGATGATCCTCCGCGCGCCGGCGAGTCGGGCCCCCTGGATCGCGTTCAGGCCGACGCCGCCGCAGCCGAGGACCAGCACGGTGTCGCTCGGACGGACCTTGGCGGTGTTGACGGCCGCGCCCACACCGGTCGTGACGGCGCATCCGACCAGAGCCGCCTGCGGGAACGGGGCGTCGTCCCGGATGGCGATCGCGCCCGATTCGGGCACGAGGGCGTACTGGCCGAACGTTCCGAGGCCCGCGAAGCTGAGGACGTCGTCCCCGTCGGCGGACGTGATCCGGGACCGGCCGTCGAACGACAGGTGGTTCGCCGAGTGCTGGCTGACCATGTCGCACAGGACGGGCCTGCCGCTGACGCAGTAGGAGCAGCGGCGACAGGAAGGCGTCCAGGACAGCACGACGTGGTCGCCCTTCTCCAGCGTCGTGACGCCCTCGCCGACGCTCTCGACGATCCCGGCTCCCTCATGGCCGAGGATCATCGGCGTAGGAACCTCCCATTCGCCCAGGAGGACGTGGAGGTCGCTGTGGCACACCCCGCTCGCCTTGAGCCGCACGAGCACCTCGCCGGGCGGAGGCGTCGAGGGGATCGTCACCCGCTCGATGGTCAGCGGTTCGTTCGGCGTCCTGAAGACGGCGGCGTCGAATTCGATGGTCATGAAAGTCTTCCTTCCGTGTTCCGGGCGATCACGTCCGAGCGGTGCGGATGAGCTTCTTGTTGGCGAACTCGTCGATTCCCGCCCGCCCTAGCTCGCGGCCGAAACCGGACAACTTGACCCCGCCGAAGGGAAGTTCCGCGCCTTCGAGGCCGACGCCGTTGACGAAGACCATGCCGGCCTCGATCCTGTCGGCGACGCGCAGCGCCTGCTCGGCGTCCGTCGTGAACACGTAGGAGCCCAGCCCGTACGGGGTCGCGTTCGCCAGCTCGACGGCCTCGTCCTCGGATCCGACGCGGTAGACGGTCGCCACGGGGCCGAAGAGCTCCTCGGCGGCCGACGCCGACGTCGGCGAGACGCCCGTCAGGACGCCGGGCGGGAAGTACGCTCCTTCGCGCTGTCGCGCGGAGACGAAGGTCGCCCCGTCGGCGACGGCTCGCCCGACCTGTTCCTCGACGTACTCGGCGGCGGCGACCGAGGAGAGCGGCGTCAGCCCGTCGGTCAGGGCGAGCACCTTCTCGGTGAACC
This sequence comes from Streptomyces sp. NPDC098101, assembly GCF_044760185.1. Classification (NCBI taxonomy): domain Bacteria; kingdom Bacillati; phylum Actinomycetota; class Actinomycetes; order Kitasatosporales; family Streptomycetaceae; genus Streptomyces; species Streptomyces sp. NPDC098101. The sequence goes on from NZ_JBIWAS010000001.1 coordinate 1,195,600, forward strand.
TGTCGAGGAAGGCGTCGTAGAGGTCCTCGGCGACGATGAAGCGCTTCCCGGCGTTGCACGCCTGCCCGGTGTTCTCGAACCGCGTCTCGACCGCCGCCCGGACCGTGGCGTCGAGGTCGTCGGTCGACAGCACGACGAAGGGATCCGAGCCGCCCAGCTCGAGCACCACCTTCTTGAGGCTGCGCCCGGCCTTCTCGGCGACCTCCGCGCCGGCCCGCTCCGAACCGGTGAAGGAGACGCCCCGCACGCGGGGGTCGGCGATGGCGCGGCCGATCTGCTCTCCGGTGGCGTGGACGTTGACGTAGCAGCCCCGGGGGAGGCCCGCGTCCGTGAACAGCCGCTGGAGCGCCTCGGACGACTCCGGGCACTGCGACGCGTGCTTGAGCACGATGGTGTTGCCCAGCGCGAGGTTGGGCGCGGCGAACCGGGCCACCTGGTAGTACGGGTAGTTCCAGGGCATGATCCCCAGCAACACGCCGACCGGCTGGCGACGGACGAAGGCGGTGCCCTCCCCTTCGAGGAGTTCGATCGGTTCGTCGGCGAGGAACTTCTCCGCGTTCTCGGCGTAGTACCGGTAGATCGAGGCGCTGAACTCCACCTCCACGACGGCCTCGGCCACCGGCTTGCCCATCTCCCGGTGGATGATCCCGGCGAGCTGCGCGCTGCGCTCGTCGTGGAGGGCGGCGACGGTGTTCAGCAGTTGGGCGCGCTGTTCCACGGAAGTCCGCCTCGACCACTGCGCGTAGGCTTCCGCCGCCGCGTCGACCGCTCCCGCGACGACCTCGTCCGTCGCGGTCGGGTACTCCTTGACCAGCTTGCCGTCGGTGGGGTCCACCACCGCGTACACGTGCCTCTTCGCCATGCTGACTCCTTCTTCGTTCTCGGGGTTCATGCGAGGGTTCCGGTGGTGCGGGACGGGTTCGCGTCCAAGGCCGCCTCGTGGTCGTGCAGGGCGCGGTAGGCACGGAAGTAGACGAATCCCTGGGTGCCCCACGTCGCCAGTGCGGCGGTGTAGAAGATCGTGCGGTTCGCGTCGTCGAACGGCAGGGGGAAGAAGTCGTACGTGATCGCGATGGTGGTCCCGGCGGCCGTGACCAGTGCCGTCCAGACCGCCGGCCACCTCGCGCCCGCGTTCCAGAGCCGCTTGGCGAAGTACCCGAGGAAGACCGCCGTGAGGAGGTTGGCGACCACGTAGAACACGGCGACCCAGAACGCGATGCCGCCCGCGTGGAGATCCGCGCCGTGGAACTGCCGGAGGAGGAGACCGGTCACGGTCGCGACTCCGAACACGGCGACGTCGACGCCACGGCTCGGCTTGTAACGGTGGGTGACCTTCATCAGGCCCATGACCAGGATGAGCGTGATGCCGACCGACCTGGAGAAGGCGTCGAGGAAGTACGCCAGGTCGTACAGGACGCTGTCGCTCTTGGCGCCGAGCAGGGACCAGAGCAGGAAGTTGGTGCCCGACGTGGCGACGACCGTCCATTCGAGGCCCAGGAGGTAGTTGCCGTAGCGGCGGATGAACTTCCAGCCGTAGAAGTAACCGGCGAAGATCATCCACAGGTCGGCCAGAAGGAACAGGATCTCCCTCATCGGGACGCCCCCTCTCGGACGTCGCGGGACAGCAGGGCGAGGACGCTCTCCGCGGTGCGCTGGCCCGTCAGAACCGCGCCGTTCATGGTTCCGGCCCATTCCCCGGCGGTCTCGCTGCCCGCCCAGTGGACGCGCCCGTGGGGCTCGGAGAGCGCCTTGCCGAAGCTCGTGGTCGCGTAGGGGGCGACGGCGGGGTTGGGGCCGCCCGGGGCGAAGGGCTCCGCTCCCCAGCAGTGGTCCACGTAGTCGATCGGGGCGCGGGCCTGCGGACCGTAGAGGTCGGCGAGCTGCTGGACGACCCGGTCGCGCCGGGTCTCGGGGCCGAAGCCGTCGAAGACGCGCGGATCGCAGAAGGCCATCAGGACGCCCGGTCCGCCGGGGGCGGGGGACACGTCGAAGGTGATGAACACGGTTCCGGTGTCGGTCACCGCCTCACCGGAGAACCCCTCGGTCCGCCAGAACGGCTTCTCGTAGGCCACGAAGGCCTTGCTCAGCACGCCCATGCGCCAGGTTCGCGTGAGCCCCTCGCCCCGCTCGGGCAGGGCGGGGGCGAACTCGATGGCGGCGCGGTGCGCCGGCGAGGCCGTGACGATCGCGTACCGGGCGTGGATCTCGCCGGAGCCGGAGCCGGAGCCGGAGCCGGAGCCGGAACTGGAACTGGAGCCGGTGCTGACGGTGACGCCGTCGTCGTCCTGCGTGATGCGGCGCACCGGTGTCTCCAGGCGCACGCGGTCGCCGAGCCGCTCCGCCACCCGCTTGGCGATCTCCTGGGTGGTCTCGACGATCCGGTCCTGCTGCTGACCGCCCTCGACGTCCAGCATGTGGTCGAGTCCGCCCGCCGAGCGGATGTAGCGCAGCGCGTGCAGCAAGGAGACGTCGCCCGGGGTGCACCCCCACTGCACCTTGCTGACGACGGTCATCAGCGCACGGGTGCTGGGCAGCGCGTTCTTCCGGTCGAGCCACTCGCCGAACGAGACGGCGTCGAGCCGGTCGGCCCCCGGCGTCTCCCAGGCGGCGTTGACGTCGATGGTCGCGACCAGCTGGTTCACCGCCGTCTGGATGCGGGCCATGTCCACCAGGGCCAAGGGGGAGACCTTGGGAATGGTGCCGCTGTAGGTGCGGCGCCGGCCCGTCATCCACAGCACGTTGCGGCCCCGGGCGAACTGGCCGGTCGTCGTACACCCCATCCGGCTCGCGAGGTCCCGGACGGCGGTGTGGCGCCGTGCCACCCACGTCGCTCCGAGGTCGACCTTCACGCCCGCCACCTCGCCGGACAGCGAACGCCCTCCGACCCGGTCGCGGCCTTCCACGACCACGACGGACCGCCCCGTGCTCACCAGCCGCTCCGCCGCGCTCAGACCGGCGAAACCGGCGCCGACGACCACGACGTCGACCGTGGTGTCCCCTGAACCGGACTTACGAGATCCGGACATGGTTTCCTCCTTCGCCCACACGGTTCGCGTGCTGCGAGATGTGGGTCGTGATGGGGGCGACGAGGGCCTCGGGGATGTGGTGGCCCATGCCGGGGACGACCACGTGCTGCGCCGAGCGGATCGCCCGGACGGTCGCGGCGCCGCCGCTCGGGTCGACCAGCGGGTCCCGGTCGCCGTTGATGACCAGGGTCGGGGCCGTGATCCTGCCCAGCTCGGCCGTCCGGTCCCCGGAGCGCTGGATCGCCTGGATCTGGCGTGCCGTGCCGGCGGCCGGTTCACCGGCGCTGCGATCCCATCCGCGCGCCGCGACGGCGGCCTCGGCCGCGTCGTCGATGGGGTGGTCCGTTCCCGCGACGTGCCGGGTGAGTCGCAGGTGAGCACGGACCGCCGCGGTTCTGTTCCGCGCGGGCGGGGCGGCGAGGAGCCGGATCGTCGACAGCGTCGGCCGGCCCACCTTCTTCGCCCCGGTGGTCGAGTAGAGCGAGGTCAGCGACAGCACGCGCTCGGGCGCGGTGGCCGCGATCGTCTGCGCGATCATCCCGCCCATCGACCGCCCGACCAGGTGAGCCCGCGCGATCCCGAGACGGTCGAGTACGCCGACGGCGTCCTGGGCCATGTCGGCCAGCGCGTACGCGTCACCGCGCGGGCACGCGGCGATCTGACGCCACAGCCCGGGAGGGGGCGCGGCGACGAACGTCGACTGGCCGACGTCACGGTTGTCGATCGCGACGACCCGGAAACCGTGGGCGACGAGGGAGCCGACGAACGAGTCGGGCCAGAAGGTGAGGTCCTCGCCCAGTCCCGCGACGAGCAGCATCGCGGGGTCGTCCTCGTCGCCGTGGTCCCGGAAGCAGATCGTCATCCCGGACGGCAGGGTCGCGTACTGGTCGGCGCCCGTCTCAGACACGGGTGCCCCGCTTCCCGCCGGGCGCGGGTGCGGCCGCCCGGCGGGAGCCGAACTCGAGGTTCTCGTCGGCCACCGGGCCGCGCAGCGCCCTGGCGTCCTCGGGGTAGGACATCGCCATCCGCCAGGGCTTCTCGGGTCCCTGCTTGGGCAGAAGCTTCTCGCCGCGCTTGGCGTACCCGGCCTGAAGGTCCATGACGGGCCTGCGGTTCGTTCCCGACGGGGCGACCGGAACCACCGTGTCGTATCCGCGGGCGTCCATGTGCCGGACCAAGTCGATGAAGTAACGACACATCAGGCTCACCTTGAGCGTCCAGGACGAGGTGGTGTAGCCGATCGCCATCGCCCAGTTCGGCATCCCGCTCAGCAACATGCCGCGGTAACAGAGCGCGTCCGCGATGTCGACCTGGCGCCCGTCGACCACGAGGGGCATACCGTCGAAGAGCCGGAGGTTCAGCCCCGTCGCGGTGACGACGACGTCGGCCTCCAGTTCCTCACCCGACGCCAGGACGATTCCGCGCTTGCTGAACCGCGCCACGGCGTCGGTGACGACGGAGGCCCTCCCCTCCTTGATCGCGTCGAAGAAGTCGCCGTCCGGTGCCACGCACAGCCGCTGGTCCCACGGGTCGTACGGCGGGTTGAAGTGCTTGTCGACGTCGAACCCCTTGGGAAGGCGCTTGGCGTTCTCGCGCCGGATGAAGGCCCGTCCTGCCCTGGGGAAGGTCCGCAGGCCCTTCACGACGGCGTGTTCGGTCCAGATGTTCTTGAACCGCGTCACGGCGTACCCGCGCTCCTCCCCGAGCAGCTTCGTGAGCGCCAGGGCGACCTTGTCGACGCGGGGGAGCGCCATGACGTAGGTGGGGGTGCGCTGCAGCATCGTCACGTGCCGGGCGGCGCCCGCCCCGGTGGTCATGGCCGGCACCAGCGTGATCGCGGTCGCGCCGCTGCCGATGACGACGACCTTCTTGTCGCTGTAGTCGAGTCCCTCGGGCCAGTGCTGCGGATGGACGATCCGGCCCTCGAAGTCGTCCCGTCCCGGGAACTCCGGGGAGAACCCCTCGTCGTACCGGTAGTAGCCGGTGGCGGCGAAGACCCATCCCGCGTGGATCGTCTTGGTCCGGGTCGCTCCCGTGGCGGGGTCCGAGGTCCGGACGGTGAGGGTCCACAGCGAGTCCGCCGTGGACCACTCCGCGCGGACGACCCGGTGGCCGAGCCTGAGGACGCGCTCCAGGCCGTTCTCCTCGACGGTCTCGTGGAGGTACCCCTTGATGAGGGGGGCGTCGGCGATCGCGGCTTCGTGGCGCCAGGGCTTGAACGCGTATCCGAACGTGTGGAGGTCGGAGTCCGAGCGGATGCCGGGATAGCGGAACAGGTCCCAAGTGCCTCCGATGTCGTCGCGCGCTTCCAGCACGGCGAGCGACTTGTCGGGCAGCTCCCGGCTGAAATAGGTGGCCGCGCCGATCCCGGAGATCCCTGCTCCGACGATCACCACGTCGAATTCCTCGACGGCGTCCAACACCTCAGCTGTCATGGCGTTTCCTCGCTGTTCCTGTGGCGGTCACCTCACTGTCGCGAGCGGCGACCGCCTCCGAGAACGACAGCGGGCACCTCCTTCGCCGGGGCTCGGTGCACGATGCACAGGCGGGCCGGTCAGCTGCGCCCATACGGTGTCCGGCGTTCGGGCGTGCCGCAGTCATTGCGCGGTAAGGACCGGCGCGATAGATGTTTGCCCTCGGTGTTTAGTGGTACTAAACACCTCGTCGTGGTCGTGCGCGGAGGTCGAACCCGCCGTCGTCACGGCTTCGCTGCGCGTCGGGACCCACGGGTGTATCGAGCCGCAGAAGGTTCGTCGCCGTCACTCCCGCGATCGCGGTCGAGCGGAAGCGGCCGGCGACCCGGCACCCGTACGGGGCTACGTCTTCTCGGGCCGGAGATTCCGCCTCTTCCCGCTCCGGCTCAGTCGCTCCGGCTCGGCCGCTGCGAGGGAGCCGCACCCGTTCCTTCGCGCAGGCGCACCGCTTCACGCACTCCTTCATCCACCCATGACGGGCCGGTGCCGGTCCGTGAGCCGAAAGGTGGTCGCGATGACCGACCTCTCCAAGACAGGGCACGCCGAAGCACCCGGCGGTGAAGCGGGACCGGGCAACCCGCTCCACCGTGGGCTCGGCGTGTCGCAGATCGTGTTCATGGTCGTCGCGGCGGCGGCGCCGCTCGGCCTTGTGGCCGGCGGGGTACCGCTCGCCTTCGCCGTGAGCGGCAGCCCGGGGATGCCGCTGTACTTCGCGCTGTCCACCGTGCTGCTGCTGGTCTTCGCGGTCGGCTTCACGCTGATGGCCGGACGGATACGCAACGCGGGCGCCTTCTACGCCTACGTCCAGGCGGGGCTGGGCCGGATCCCCGGTCTCTCGGCCGCGACCCTCGCGCTCTTCTCCTACACCCTGCTCCTCGTCGGGGTGAACGCCTACGTCGGCGTCGCGACGAGCAACGCCATCGAGCGGTACGCCGACGTCGGCTCCTCCTGGTGGGCGTGGGCGCTCGTCTCGCTGGGCGTCATCGCCTTCCTCGGCCATCGTGACATCGAGCTGAGCGCCAAGGTGCTCGGTGCCGTGCTGGTACTGGAGTCCCTGCTGCTCCTGGTCATGGACCTCGGCATCATGGGCCACGGCGGCGCCCACGGCCTGACGGCCGAGCCGGTGTCGCCCTCGATCGTGGGCACCGGCTCCCCGGGCCTCGGCGTCATGTTCGCCCTCTTCGGGTTCATCGGCTTCGAGGCGACGGCCGTGTTCCGCAACGAGGCGAAGGACCCCGACGCCACGGTCCCGCGGGCGACGTACGCCGCGATCCTGGTGATCGGAGTCTTCTACGCGTTCACCGTCTGGGCGATCGTGGTGGGTGCCGGCGTCGACGCCGTGGTCGGAGCCGCGCAGGCCGACCCCGAGGGCCTGGTCCTCGCGCTGACGCGGAGCTACGTCGGGCCCGTCTGGGCCGACACCATGCAACTCCTGCTGATCACGAGCCAGTTCGCCTGCGTACTGGCCTTCCACAACGTCGTGACGCGCTACCAGTTCGCGCTGTCCCGGGCCGGCGCGCTTCCGGCGTCGCTGGGCGTCGTCCATCCCCGGCACCGCGCGCCCTCGGCGTCCTCGGCCGTCGCCTCGGCGGTCGCGTTCGTCACCACGCTCGTCGTCGCCGCGCTCGGCCTCGACCCGATCGGGGACCTCTACGCCTGGTTCTCCGGCGCCGCCACCCTCGGCGTCGTCCTGCTGATGGCGGCCACCAGCCTTGCCGTCATCGGCTTCTTCCGGCGCGCCGACGGGCGGCAGCCGGTGTGGCGGACGGTCGTGGCCCCGGGCGTCGCCTTCCTCGGCCTGGCCTGTGTGGTCTGCATGATGGTCACCAACTTCCCGCTCCTCGTCGGCACCGTCACGGGCGCCTGGGTGATCGGCGGGCTCGTCGCCCTCTCGGCCGTGGCCGGCGCGGTGCAGGCCCTCGTCCTGCGAGCGCGCCGACCGGCCGTCTACGAGCGGCTCTGAGCGACTCGCCGGTCGGCTCATGAGCGCAGGGGCGCGACCGGTCTGTGCACCGTGCACCGTCCCCGGGGGAAGCCGGTGCCCGGTGTCGTTCTCACCGCGACCGTGGCCTGTGACAGTGGGATACGAGGCAGCCGCCACCTGCGAAGTCCGGTTTCGCCGAGCGCCGTGTCGTGGGCGGGCCGACCGGGGCGCCCAGAGGAGTGACCTTGAAGAATCGAACTGTCGTGGTGGGGCTCGGCGCCACCGGCCGGGCCCTCGCTTCTTCCTTGCTGCGGCGCGCGGACGTGGAGATCGTGGGAGCGGCGGACCGGGACCCCCGCGCGGTCGGTCAAGACCTCGGAGTGCTCCTCGGTGGCGTCGCGAACGGTGTCGTCGTCGTGAGCGACCCGGCCGAGCTGCCCGCCGCCGACCTCGCGATCGTGGCGACCGTCTCTGATCTGCGCAGGGCGGCCGACGTCCTGCTGCCGCTGCTGGAGCGTTCGTACAACGTCCTGAGCATCTGCGAAGAGCTGGCCCATCCATGGCGGAGCCACCCCGATCTGGCCCGGCGGCTCGACGACACGGCGAAGGCGCACGGCGTGACCGTCCTGGGCAGCGGGGCGAACCCGGGCATCCTGATGGACACCCTTCCCCTCCTCCTGACCGCGCTGACCCAGCGTGTGGAGAGCGTACGGATCCGCCGGCGGACGAACATGTCACGCTACGGCGCGATCCTGTCGAAGTTCGGCCTCGGTCTGACCGCGCGCGAGTTCGCGACGGCTCGCAGCCGGGGCGAGGTCGTCGGGCACCACGGCTTCGAGCAGGCCATCGGGGCGCTCGCGGCGGGGCTCGGATGGGAGCTCGACTCGGTGGACGTGGGAGAGGTCGAACCCGCCGTCGTGACGACCTCGCCGCGCACCGGGGACCACCTGCGCATCGAACCGGGGCAGATCGCGGCTGTCACCCATGCCGCCCGGGGCGTGCTCAAGGGCGAAGCGGTGATCGATCTGGAGATCACGTTCGGGTTCTTCGAACCGGCCGATGAGGTGGCCGCGGGCGACGACTACCGGATCGTCGGAGAGGAGCAGGTGGTCGACCTCCGTTCCTCCGTGGGCTTCGATTCCTTCCTCAGCACCGTCGCGGCGGCGGTCAACGCCTCCACCGCGGTCGTCGAGGCGCGTCCCGGTCTCCTGTCGATGGGGGACCTGCCTGCCCGTTCGGTCGCGGCCAAGGGAGAGCGGAGAGCAGGCCGGGCCTCGCTCGGGGCCACGACTTCTCAGGACTGAGACGGAGACGCAGAAGACGGAGACGCAGAGGACGGAAACGCAGAAGACGGAGACGCGGAAGAAGGAGAACCTCCTGTTCGCCGTCTTCGCGCGTCTCGCCGAAGAGCCGCCCGTCACGGTTGATCCGCCGGACGGGAAGGGGGCTCGGGCGCGCTGCCGGCACGCCTCGACGTGGAGCACGAAGTGGGGCGGACGCCCCACCTGGAAGGAGGTCGGGACAACATGAGGACCGACAGCACGAAGTACACCAACTTCACCGGCTGGATCGACCCGCCGGACGACGTGCGGCCCGCGCTGGACGGCGATCTCACCTGTGACATCGCCGTCATCGGCGGCGGCATGGGTGGCATGGCGGCGGCGCTGCGCCTCGCGGAGCGCGACCAGGACGTGGTCCTGCTGGAGGCCGAGTTCTGCGGCTACGGCTCGGCCTCGCGCAACGGTGGTCAGATCGCCGGGGCGCCGGGCGGTGACCTGCGGATGCTCAGTATCCAGTCCCCGAGGAAGATGCCGGTCATGGCCAAACTGGCCGAGCACGCGGGCCGCTATGTGGAAGACCTCATCAAGACGCACGACATCGACTGCGACTACGTGGCGAACGGCCTGGTGTGGGGTGCGGTCTCGCCCCTCATGATGCTCAGGGTGCGTACTCAGGCGGCGATCCTGCGCGCCTTCGGCGGGGGCGGGACCGTCGGCAGCCGGGAGGAGCTCGGCCTTCCCGCCGGGTTCGTGGGCGGGATGCGGGAATCCATCGGCGGGATGCTGAACCCGGGCAAGCTCGCCCGTGGTGTGCGTCGCGCGCTGCTCGCCTCCTCGGCCAGGGTCTTCGAGCAGTCGCGGGTGAGCGATGTCCGGCGGACCGGCGGCACCGTCGAGATCACGACACCGCACGGCACCGTGCGGGCCGACAAGGTGCTGCTCGCGACCAGCGTCTACGGCGGCGAGTGGGACATCACGCCCAAGAACCTCGCGACGCCGCTGTACGTCATCGAGATCGAGTCGGAGCCCATCGCGCCGGAGCGGATCGCCGCGCTGGACTGGACCAGCCGGTCCGGCATCATCACCCAGCACCAGCTGATGACCCACTACCGGCTCACCGAGCGCAACACCATCGTCTGCGGAGTCCGCCAGGCACAACGCGGCCAGACCTTCCCGCTCCCGGACCGCGTCCCGGACCCCGTAGTCGTGCGGGACATGGGGAAGGACCTGGCCAAGCGGTTCCCGACGCTGTCCGACGTGGCCGTCGAACGGGCCTGGGGCGGCTGGATCGGCATCAGCCCGGACTGGCTGTCGGTCGCCGGGCAGGTGGGGGACAACGTCTTCTACGCGATGGCCTGCAACGGTCACGGGCTCTGCCAGGTGCCGTACGTGACCCATCAGCTCGCCGACTACATGGTCGACGGCGAGATGCCGGAGGACCTCGCCGGCATCTGGTCGAACACCACCAAGTACTCGTCGTCCATGTCGCTGCTGATGCAGCCGTTCGTCCTCCGGGCCATCTGGGGGCTGGACCGGTTCAACGACTTCTTCAACGGCAGCAGGACGCTGGCCCGGCGGGCGCTCCGTCGTGGCAGGCGCGGGGGTTCCTGAGGAGTCGGGCGACGCCTGCTACGTGACGGCGCGGTGTGAGAGCGCCACCCGCTAGGACAAGACCGCCGAACCTCGCGGAGCAGCCGTCGCCCCCGCACCACTGCTGATGGGGGCCGGCGTTCGACGCCAGGATCTAGGGCCTGTCCGGCGGACCCTCGTCGGGTAGGCCCTGGGCGGGTCCTCGCGCGGCGCGCGGCAAGGGAGGCGACAGGACCCAGAGGACCTCGCTCACCGTCGTACCCGGGTTGTCGAACCGGTGAAGCGTCTGCCCGGAGAACGAGGTGGACGCCCCCGCCGACAGCATCCGGGTCTCGCCCCCGACGATCAGACGGGTCGAGCCGCTCAGCCCCATCGCGAAGATCGTGGCGGTGTCGAGCCGATAGGGGCCTCCGGTGCCCCCGCCCGGCTCGATCACGGAACGGAAGACCTGGAACGCCGTGGTGCCGGCGGGCGTGAGCAGGTACTCGGCCACGCCCTCACCGCCCATGTCGATCCGGCTTCCCCCGTCCACGACCTGCTCGTCGGGGTACGCGAACAGCTCCCCCACCCCGATCCGCAGCACTTCGCAGACGCGCAGCAACGTCGGGACGGACACGCTGGTGAGCCCACGCTCCAACTGGCTCAGAAAGCCCTTGGTGACCTCCGCCCCGTGCGCGACCTCCGTCAACGACAACCCGCGGTCGACCCTGATCTTCCGCAGCCGCGCGCCTGTGGGCGCTTCGAGGGCGGCGCCCCTTTCCGCTCCCTCTGCTGTCCCGCCGTCACCGATGGACATGGTGTGCTCACCGCCCGTCCCGAGGCCGAGGTCGTGTGCCCGTCAGGTGACGGGCCGACCCGGACGAGTCCTCTCCGTGACACGAGGCTAAGACATGCCCAGCGGGGGCGGTCGGCGCGCCCCTGCGGAGAGGGAGGGGGCGACGGCGCCGAGCCCCTTGTGGCGCCGGTGAGGGCGTGGTAAACCTGCCGCCGTTTAGTAGTGGTAAACAGCGGCCGAGGGTCCGCGCCTTCGCCGTCGGCCAGGCCGCCGACGGGCCCTTCATCGGTCCGGGACACGGCATGTCGGGAGCCTCGGCTCCCCGAGAGCAGAGGGACACTGAGAACATGGAAGAGCTGTGGCCCCCGCCCTCCCGCGAGGTCGCCGATGCGATCAGGTCACTGTGCCAGCGCCTGCTGACGGAAACGGACGCCTTGGCCGATGCCTTCGCAAGGCCCTCTCTCGTCGCCCAGAACGATCCCGCCCTCCTGGCGGACGCCTCGCTGATCGAGGAGGACCGCGCGCTCAACCGCTCTGAGCTGGTCCAATGGTTGACCGCAAACGTTCAGCAACCGGGGCGGAGGGTAGAGCCCTACGTCAGTCCCAGGACCACGGCGTACATCAACGATCTCGTCTCCCGGGGCATCGCGCCCGACTTCGCCGGTGCCTGGCGCGTGGCCCTGGGGATCGGCTGGCGGCGATGGCTCGAGGAATGCGTGGCGGACTGCGCGGACCCCGATCTTCTCGTGGGGGTCCTGGACGTGACGGCGCAGTCGCTGGTGCAGTACGCCCTCGACTCCGTCGCGGCCCTGCGGCAAGCCGGACTCGCCGCGGCGATGGCGAACACGGATGCCGAGGGGGTCGCACTGATCCAGCTGATCGCCAGTGGGGCACCGATGGCGGAGGACCTCGCCGAAGGACGCCTGCGCTACCGGATGGCGCGGTGGCACGTGGGTCTCGTCCTCTGGGTCGACGATCCCGGGGAGGCCGACGCCCTGGACGAGGCGATCGCCGCCGTGCGCTCCTCCGCCGGCGGCCGGAGCGCCCTGGTGGCGCGCGCCAGCGCCACGTCGCGGTGGATCTGGCTCTCCGGGGAAGTCGTCCCGGACCTTCACCCCGTGGAGAAGGACCTCGCGGCGGCCGACGAGGTCCGCGCGGCGGTGGGCAGGCCGGGACGCGGCCTCGACGGATTCCGCTCCAGCCACCAGGACGCCCTCGCGGCGCAGGCGCTGGTGATCCGGCTGGGTTCCGACCGGCGGTTCACCGCCTACGCCGACGTCGAGCTGATCGACGCGCTCACGAAGGACCGGTCCGGCGCCCGCCGGTTCGTCATCAACACCCTCGGGCCGTTGGCCGAAGCCGACACGACGCTGCGGCAGGCGCTGCTCACCTATGTGCAGTGCGGCTTCAGTACCACCCGGGCGGCCGCCGACCTCTACGCGCACCGCAACACCGTCGAACGCCGGGTCTCACGCGCCAACGAGCTCTCGGCCGTCAAGGTGGAGGACAACCCGACCCATGTGGCGGCGGCGCTCCTGGTGCTGGACATCGCGCCTGACATCGTGACGACCGCTCCGAACTGATCCCGCACCACGGGGTCGTGGTGCCGGGCCGCGGCTACGGTGCCATCGGACAGGCCGCGTTCCCGCTGACGGCCGCCGCGCCCGGACCTTCGGCCCGCCTCCTGTCCGGTGCTTGGGACCGAGGGTCTGCTGGGTGTGAAAGGAGGCATGTCGAGCCTCGTCTTTGGGCTTGTGCGTCAGGGTTCGCTCGGATCGATGCCGACCCGTCGCTCCGGACAGGCCGAACTACGTAGAAGGCAGCTGCTGTCGGGGACAACCCGACATGGCCGCGAACACGATTGCGGCCGGCACCTCCCGGACCCCGTGCCGACGTCGGCCACCCCTCTGAGGCCGGGCCGGCGCCTCTGGCACCACCGGCTGGAACAACTTCCACGACTCGTCGGGCACCAGCAGCTCAACGCTCATCACACGCTCGGGCGCCGCCGGTCGGCGGATGAGGAACCCGCCGCTGCTCATGCGGCGGGGCGGAAGACGACAGCGGTGCCCAGAGCGACGTCAGCAGGGTTGACCGGCTCGTCGGGGTTCAACTCGGGCGAGTACGTCGACGGGAAGCGCGGCTCGATGTCGCAGGGGTGGGCGGCGAGCCGTTCCAGGAAGCGGCGCATCACCTCGGCGGTGGAGCCCTCGACGAAGACCGTGAAGTGCATCCGACCCTTGGTGCTGATCGCCGACATCGCGTTCACCGAGAACCGGTTTCCACTCCGCAGTACCACGGGAGTCTTCCCCTTCTCTCCCCAGGCGCGGCCGGTGACCTGGTCGCCCACGTAACGCGGCTCCGGCACCCCGGGCCGGGACCACGGAACGAGCGCCGTCGGCGCGATCCCCATCCAGGAGACGGAGAAGTCACCGCTCCTCCGGCCTGTCCTACGCCGAGTCGAGCCTTGTGCAGTGGTGCGGTGCCACCGTGACCCGTATGCCGTCCGGCGCGAAGAGACGGGTGCCCGGCCCGTTGGAGTCGGCTCGCCTGATGTCAGGTAAATGCCTCGAAGGACGCACCCAGGGACCGTACAGGTGCTTCTCAGGGTTCCCGCACGTACAAGGAAAAGCGACCTCGGCCGTTCGAGTCCGGTGACTCGTGACTCGATAGTGAGGCTCGATGCCGGCCGGGCCTTGGACGAAGGGCGTGCGAGGGCGTAACCGGACGGTAACCAAACAGACTTGGCCATGTGATGACGGTCACTCCCGGGAGGGCCGGATGAGGCCACGCTGTCTGATTTCCCGTTGCCGACAGTGGGGGATATTCGAACAAAGTGAAGCCTCGTTGTTCGATGCTCAATCATTACGCCGTGTACGACCGTAAATGGAAGATTGAGTTCCTCTCCGTGCTCCACCACACTCTCGGTCGGCAAGACCTGTCCGAAAGCATGAAGCTCGGGGGAGCCCTCACATGGCGATTCACTCCATCCCGGTCATCAGCTACGAAGAAATAATTTCCGGGGACGTGACACCCACACACGTCCTGGAAACCCTGGCTGAAACCGGATACTTCTATCTCTCCGACCTCGACAAGGTCATCTCTCCGCAGCTCTTCAAGGCGTTGCAGGACGTCTCGAAAAGCTTCTTCGACTCCTCGGTGGAGTCGAAGATGGAGTACTACATCGGTGATTCCGATCACCACCGCGGCTACGTCCCCGTCACTGAACAGGGCTCATACGGCGACGAATCCATCCGGGCCTACGAGGCCTTCGACATCGGCTACGAGACCGAGCCCCTGCCGCCGGACCGCAGCCTCGGGTTCGAACTCATCGGGCCGAACAGCTATCCCGCCGGCATCGACGGCATGGCCGCCACCGCGGAGGCCTACTACGCCGCCAACTTCACCATCTCCCGCCACATCCTGCGGCTCATCGCCCAGGGCGTCGGCGAGGGCGAGGAGTACTTCGACCGCTGGATCACCCGCCCCGCCTCGCAGCTGCGCCTGATCCACTACGTTCCCAACGACGTGCTCGTGAACAGCGGCGACACGTCCATGGGCGCGCACACGGACTACGAGCTCTTCACCCTCATCCACCAGACCTCGCCCGGTCTGCTGGCGTACGACCGTCCCACGAAGACCTGGCGGAACATGCCCGTCTTCAAGAACACCCTGCTCGTCCTCGGCGGCGACATGCTCCAGTTCCTCACCGGCGGAAAGGTGAAGTCCCTTCTGCACCGGGTGGTCACGACCGGCGAGGAGCGCTACAGCTTCCCCTTCTTCATGAATCTCGACTTCGAGACCGAACTGCGTGTCCTGCCGAAGTTCGGGGCGAGCGACGAGCGGATCACCGTGGGGCACCACCTCCTCGGCCAGCTCTACCGCGACTTCCCGTACATCAAGAGGCGCGTCGACTCCGGAAAGTGGCCCGTCGATTTCGCCATTCCGGACCGGAACGTCTTCGAGCAGCTGTGATCCGTTCCGACGCCACTTCCGAGACTCAGGGGATTTCTTCCATGCAGGGCATCAGAGGGAAAAGGGTGCTGGTCACCGGCGGCGCGAGCGGAATCGGCCAGGCCACCGTCCGCCGTTTCGTCGCGGAGGGCGCGCGCGTGGCGATCTTCGACCGTGACAAGCGCGCCATCGACGAAACGGTGGCGGCCATTCCGGAGATTGCCGCGGCGATCACCGTGGACGTCTCCGACGACGTCGCCGTGGCGGAGGCCTTCCAGGAGCTGGAGAAGACGTTTCCGCAGCTCGACGTAGTGATCAACAACGCCGGGATCAGCGTCCGGCACGACAGTTTCCGCTCCATCACGCCCGCCCAGTGGCGCGCCGTGGTCGACACCAACCTCAACGGGGTCTTCTACGTGGCGAGCGAGGCCGTCCGCCGCATGGACGAGGGTGTGATCGTCAACATGTCCTCGATCAACGGCCTCGCCGCGTTCCCGCACTACGCGGACTACAACGCCTCCAAGGCCGGCATCCTCGCGCTCTCGCGCACGATGGCCGTCGAACTCGCGCCCAGGATCCGGGTCCTCGCGCTCGCCCCCGGGGCCGTGCTCACGCCCATGCAGCGGGCCGAGTACACCGACGAGATGCTCGACGAGGTCAACGCCAACATCCCGCTCGGGCGCCACGCCGACCCCTCGGAGATCGGCGGCTTCCTCGTCTACCTGGCCTCCGACGAGGCACGCTTCATGACCGGTCAGCACTACATCGTCGACGGCGGCGAGACTGCGAGGGCAGCGCTGTGACCCGTACCACCACCCATGTCCCCATGCCGACCGTCGACATCTCCTCCTGGTCGGAGACGATCCGGCGTCATGCCGTACGCGCCAACCCCTACCGGGAGTTCGAGCGCACCGCCGCGCACGCCGAGGAGGCGCTCGCCTCCCTCGACCACGACGACGTCCGCGCCCTGCTCGCATTCAAGCGCAAGGGCGGGCCCGGCGGGCGGCTGCTGATACGCAACGGCGCGATCGACCCCGACCTCATGCCCACCACGGAGTCCACGGAGGACATCGAGAACGGAAAGGGCACCTACTACAGCGAGTTCACGCTGATCATGCTCGGCAAACTGCTCGGCGAGCCCTTCAGCTACAGCCAGGAGCGCAACGGCGCGATCATCCACAACGTGCGTCCGGCCAAGCACAACGAGACCAACATCTCCTCGGACAGCTCGGCGGTCATCCTCGACCTCCACAACGAGAACATCTACCACCCGGTCCAGCCCGACTACCTGATGCTCAGCGGGTTGCGCCGCGATCCGGCCGGGGTCGCCAAGACGCTCGTGATCGGCGCGGACGAGATCCTGCCGCTGCTCAGCGCGGAGGACGTCGACACGCTCTCCTCGTTCCAGTTCCGTACGAGCGTCGACTACAACTTCGGCAACAGCGACGCCGAGCGCGGCAACGGCCCCGCGATCCGGGTGCTCTTCGGCGACCCGGCCTCACCCATGATCGCGTACGACGACGAGTACATCGCCGGCACGAACCCCCGCGCCCAGGCGGCCCTGGACCGGCTGCGCGTGATCCTGCACGAGAACATGTACGCCGTCGACCTCGGGCCGGGCGAGACCCTGCTGCTCGACAACCTCAAGACCGTCCACGGCAGGACCGCCTTCACGGCACGCTACGACGGGACCGACCGCTGGCTGCAGCGGCTGCTGGTCTCGCGTGACCTGCGCCGCGCCGAGATGCTGCTCGGTGACACGCGGCGGACCGTGGAGTGGAACTACGAGCCCGGGAAGTTCTATGGCTACGTCGACTACCGATGACCCCGCCCTCCTCGCCGACCCCAGGGCGGAGAAGCGGCACGACCGGGTCGCCCTCCTCGCGATCTTCGCGATCCCGCTGATCTGGGGCATCGGCTTCCCGCTGACGCACAACGCCGTGGCCGTCGTCGACCCCGGCCTGTACGCCTTCGCCCGCTCCCTGGTCGCGACGGTCGCACTGCTGCCGTTCGCCCTGCCGGTCGCACTGCGGGCCAGTCGCAAGGCGGTCCTCGGCGGGCTCGTGCTCGGCCTGTTCAGCGCGCTCAACATCGTCAGCCAAAGCTATGCGCTGCACTACCTCTCCTCGGCCAGTACGGCGTTCTGCGTGACGATGTGCATCGTCTTCATCCCCTTCGTCTCGGCCGCGCTCGGCCAGGGCTGGCCGTCGAAGGTGGACCTCGCCTCGGTGGTCGTCGGTGTCGTCGGCGCGTTCATCGTGCTCGGACCCGACCTCGACGACATCTCTGTCGGCTACCTGTGGGGCGGGCTCGCCGCCTTCGCCATCGCCATGACCATCTCGATCATCGGCAAGCTGACCTCCGAGCCAGAGTCCGGGCAGGTCGACCGGCTGGCCCTGGGCTTCTTCCAGGTCCTGTTCGGCACGCTCGCCCTGCTGTACTTCCCGTTCCAGCGGGACCTCGCGCCGCTCACCGAGACCAAGGTGTGGATCGCGATCGTCTTCATGGGCGTCATGTCGACCGCCCTCGCGATCTACCTCCAGACCCGCTACCAGCGGCGCGTCGGCAGCGCGCGCACCTCGGTCATCTTCAACCTCGACCTGGTGTTCGCCAGCCTCTTCGGGCTGGTCAACCGCGAGTCGCTGAGCCTGTCGCAGATCTTCGGCGGCGCGGTCATCTTCCTCGCGTCGATGTTGGAGAGCCTGCGGGACATGTGGACGAAGGCCCGGTCGAAGAAGAAGACGGAGCCGGAGCCGGACCCCGTCGCGGCCGCCCCCCGCTCCGACGGCACTCTCTAGACGGTACGGAGGTTCGCCGCAGAGCCCGACGGGTTCCGCGGCGAACCCGTCGTCAGGGGGCCGCACGAGGGCCTCGGCCCGACGGACCCCACTCTCGCCTTCTCCACAGGAGGTGGCTTCGGCCGAGGGCGGAGGCGACATCGTGGGCCAACCGCCCGGTCTCCAGGCCGACGGGTGTGCCCTTCAGGACGACTGCCTCGGCCGGCACGCTTCGTGGCTCGATGCGTTCTCCCGGCCGGACGCCCGATCCATCGCCTTTGAGCCGGGTGTCGCGGCGCCCGGTTCTCGCTTGCGACCGCGGTCCGGGTCTCCGGAGGCGGGAGACCCGGACCGCGTCGGGGTCAGCGGAGGGATTCTCCGGTGGTGTCGATGACCGTGTTCGCCAGGTGTTCGAAGATCGCCCAGTCGTCCTTGGCGGGACGGCGGCGTCGGTGGTCGCCCAGTTCGGTGTTCAGGCCGACGTACTGGGCGCCCAGCTCCTGCAGGAAGAGCAGGTCGGAGTGGAGCTGTTCCAGGGTTCCCTGGCCCAGGCGCCGCAGGTGGCTCGGGACCGGCTTGTCGGTCAGGGCCAGGGGGATCGTCGGGCAGAAGGCCGGAGTGGGCCGGCCGGCCGCCGCCGCGTCGTCCGCCAGGGTTTTCAGGGCGGGTGCCAGTTCGGGGCCCTGCGGCCACATCGGGTGCCAGGCGTCGCCGTGGCGCGCCGCCCGGCGGACGGCCGCGCGGCTGTTGCCGCCCACCCAGACGGGCGGGTGGGGCGAGCGGGCCGGGCGGGGCGCGGTGTGGACGCCGTCGAAGTCCACGGTGGGCCCGTGGAAGCTCGCGACCTCCTCGGTCCAGAGCACGCGGAGGGCGCTCAGGTACTCGTCGGTGAGGGCCCCCCGCTTCTCGTAGGGCACGCCGAGCGCCTGGAAGGCTTGGTACGCCCAGCCGACCCCGACGCCCAGCACGAGCCGTCCGCCGGAGAGCTGGTCGAGGGAGGCGCTGATGCGGGCCAGTTGCAGCGGGTGGCGCTGCGGGGCGATGGCGACCCCGGTGCCCAGCTCGATGGTGCTGGTCTGGCCGGCGAGCCAGGCGAGGGTGGTGAACGAGTCGTAGAACGGCGCGGGGGAGCGGCTGTGGGCGTCGGAGGTCAGGGCGATGTGGTCGGAGACCGTCAGGAGGTGGTAGCCGAGCCGCTCGGCGGTCGTGGCCCAGCCCCGCAGCGTGTCCGGGTCGGTGCCGGAGCCGAAGTTGGGGAGGTTGATGCCGAATCGCATGGTGGGGCCTTTCAGCGGGCGGGTCTCGCCGGTGCGGGCGGTGCGGGGGCGTCGTCGTGCGGGCCGGGCTGCGGGGGGACGGCCACGACGGGCCTCCCGGCGGCCGGGCGGGTGGGCGGAGTGCCGCCGGAAGCGGTACGGGCGGGAGCCGGGCGGCGGCGCGCCTTCGCCCAGCGGCGCATCGCGGGGCGCTCCACGCCCACGTACAGCAGCCAGGCGAGGGCCAGGGCGAGCGCGGTGCACAGCGCGATCAGCGCGGCGCCGACGGGGAGGGAGAACTGCCGCTCCTCGCCCAGGAGTCGGCGGCCGTAGACCAGAATGGGCCAGTGGACCAGGTAGAAGGCGAACGAGATCTCGCCCAGCAGGGTGAGGGTCCGGCCGCGCAGCCACGTCTTCCGGTCCTCCACGTCGAGGTGGGCGAGGGCGGGTATGAGCAGGGCCAGGGGCACGACCGTCGCGGCGTTCAGGGCGTACAGCGCCGGCAGGTACAGCGAACCGGCGTAGCAGAGCGTGAAGAGCGCGATCAGCGGCAGCGGGCCGATGCCGATCCAGCGGCCCTCCAGGGCGATCCGGGCCATGACGATGCCCAGGACGAAGTCGAGCACCCGGGTGAGCGGGAAGATGTAGACCAGCCAGAAGCCCAGGGCGGGACCGGACTTGTCCGGCATCATCATGCTCGGTTCGGCCGGAAGGAGCGCGGTGACGACCGCCGGCAGGGCGATGATCACCGCGATCAGCGCTCCGGCGCACCACCACAGGCGGCGCGCGCCGATCCTGCCGATCCAGCGGTGCAGCAGCGGGAAGAGCAGGTAGAAGACCAGTTCGCAACCCAGTGACCAGCTCGGGTTGTTGACGCTGAAGTAGACCGACTCCTCGGGCACCCAGGACTGCAGCAGCAGCAGGTTGAGGACGGCGGTCGTGCCCGTGACGGCGGCCGCCGCGTACAGCGCCATCGTCACGGCGTACATGACCAGGTGGTTGGGGAACACCTTGACCAGGCGGCGGCGCCAGAAGGCGCCGACCGTGTCCGAGGGGCGGGCCGACCAGGTCAGGATGAAGCCGCTGAGGACGAAGAAGAAGGAGACCCCCACCCAGCCGGTCTTGCTGAAGACGGTGAACAGGCCCTCGGAGACGTCCTGGTCGGCGAAGGGCTTCATGATCGCCACGTGGAAGAGGAAGACCAGGAACGCGGCGAAGAAGCGGACGCCGGTGATGGAGGTCAGCCGGGGGCGGGAGGCGGTGTTCTCTCCGGTCATGACGCGCCTCCGGTCCGGTGCGGGGCGATCCGGGTCCGCGGCTCCGGCGCGGTGCGGTGGACGTGTCGCACGGCGGGTCAGCCGACCGTCGCCGTACGGGGACCGCCGGTGCTCCCGGCGGCCTCGGTGGCCTCCGCCTTCCGCTCGCGCCGGTCGCGGCGGAGCTCCAGCAGGCCGAGTACGAGTCCCAGGACGGTGACCGCGGCGCCGGCGACGGTGGTCCAGCGCACTCCGGCGGTGTCGACGACCCGTCCGCCGAGCCACGAGCCGCCCGCGTTGGCGAGCTGGAAGGCGGAGATGTTGACCGCGAGCGCGAGGGTGGGCGCACCGGCCGCGGCGCTCAGGATGCGGGTCTGGAGGCCGGGGATGATGGAGAAGGCCGCCGCTCCGAAGACGAAGACCAGGACCGCGGTCACGATCTGCGCCGACGCCGTGGCGCCGAACAGCAGCAGGATTCCGGTCAGCGCCGCGAGCAGCGCGCACAGGGCGGGCATCAGCGACCGGTCGGCCAGCTTGCCGCCGAGCACGGTGCCGACGACGGACCCCACGCCGAACACGATGAGCAGCACCGTCACGGCGCCCGTGGAGAAGTGGGTGACGTCGGTGAGCAGCGGGGCTATGTAGGTGAAGACGGTGCCGAAGCCGGCGCTGCCGAGCACGGTCATCGCGATGGCGATCTGGACGCGCCGGTTGCCGAGGACCTTCAGCTCGGACGCGGCTCCGCCGCCGGTCGCCGGCGCGGGGCGGACGACCGCGGCGACGAGGAGCGTGGCCAGCGTGGTGATGCCGGCGACGGCCCAGAAGGTGGCCCGCCAGCCGTGGCTCTCGCCGATGAAGGTGCCCAGCGGCACGCCCAGGACGGTGGCGAGGTTGAGCCCGAGCGACACCTTGGCCACCGCCGAGCCCGACTGGCCCTCGGGGACCATCGAGACAGCGAGCATGATGCCCACGGCGACGAACGTGCTGTGGACCAGGGCCGCGACGACGCGGGCGACGACCACCACCCAGTACTCGGGGGCGACCGCGGCGAGCACGTTGCCCGCGATGAAGACGCCCATGAGCAGCAGCATCAGGGTCTTCCGCTCGATGCGCGCGGTGGCGATGGTGACGATCGGTCCGCCGATGACGACGCCCAACGCGTAGGCCGTGACCAGGAGTCCGGCGGTGGGGATGTCGACCCCGAGGTCGCCGGAGAGGCCGGGCAGGATGCCGGCGATGACGTACTCGGAGGTGCCGACGCCGAAGACGCACAGCATCAGTGCGAAGAGGGGGAAGGGCATGGTGGTCCCTGGGATGTGAGAAGGGCCCGGCGGGCCGGTGCGGGGTGGGGACGGGTGGCGCTCACCGTAATGCACGGCGCATACATTTCAAAATACTTGACAAGTCATACATTGTGAATGAGTGTTTGTCGCGGCGGACCGATCGCCACGAGAACCGAACGCTCGAAGTGCCCCGAAGCCGCGGCGCGTCGAGCACCCGGACCCGGCCGGTCCCGTCGTCCGCCGCCCCCCCCTGCCGCCCTTCCTACGTACGAGGTGTGCTCCCATGACCCCTTCCGACGTTCTGCGGTCCCACGCCAGCGGGTCGCGGTCCAGTGACGGCGCCGCGCAGGAGCCGTCCGGGCTCTTCACCTTCAGCCAGCAGGTCGACTCCTGGGTCGTACGGACGGCCAAGCCCGTCAGTTACGAGATCCGCTTCGTCGACGACGTGCTCGACCCCTCCAGCACCGACCTCGTCGAGGCGGGCTCCCGGGGCGTCACGGGCACGGACACCGCCCCCGTGCGGCGCTTCGTCGTCGTCGACGCCCGCGTCGACCTGCTGCACGGCGACCGGATCCGCGCCTACTTCGACCACCACCGGGTGGAGCACCGGATCTGCGTGGTGCCGGCCGACGAGTCGGTCAAGGGCTTCGACACCGCGGCGCGCATCATCCGGGAGATCGACGACTTCGGCATCGCGCGCCGCCACGAGCCCGTCGTCGTCATCGGCGGCGGCGTCCTCATGGACATCGTCGGCCTGGTGAGCAGCCTCTACCGGCGGGGCACCCCGTTCGTCCGGGTCCCCACCACGCTCATCGGCCTGGTGGACGCCGGCGTCGGGGCCAAGACCGGCGTCAACTTCAACGGGCACAAGAACCGTCTGGGCACCTACTTCCCGGCCGACCTGACGCTCCTCGACCGCTGCTTCCTCAACACCCTCGACCGGCGGCACATCAGCAACGGCCTCGCGGAGATCCTCAAGATCGCGCTGATCAAGGACGGCGGCCTCTTCCAGCTCCTGGAACGCCACGGCGGCCTGCTGCTGGAGGAGAAGTTCCAGGGCCTGTCCTCCACCGGCGAACTGGCCGGGGCCGAAACCCTGCGCCGCGCCATCCACGGAATGCTCGAAGAGCTCCAGCCCAACCTCTGGGAGGCCCAGCTGGAGCGGGTCGTCGACTACGGCCACACCTTCAGCCCCACCGTCGAGATGCGCGCCCTGCCCGAACTGCTGCACGGCGAGGCCGTCTGCGTCGACATGGCCCTCACCACCGTCCTCGCCCAGCACCGAGGCATGGTGAGCGAGACCGACCGGGACCGGATCCTCGGCACCATGCGGGCCCTCGGACTGCCCAGCTGGAACGACCTGCTGACGGGGGAGATCCTCGCCGACGCCCTCCAGGACACCGTCCGCCACCGCGACGGACAGCAGCGCCTGCCGCTGCCCGTCGGCATCGGCGGGGCCACCTTCGTCAACGACGTGACCGCCCTGGAACTCGCCTCCGCCGTCGAGGACCTGCGCGCCCTCCAGGACGAGGGCCGGACCGCCGGGCGGGGGACCGCCCGATGACCACGGCCGTCACCGACACGGCGGCCGCCGGGGACACCGCGGCGACCGCCGGGGAGCCGCGGGGCGTCCTGCTGGCCGACGTCACCACCCCGGCGGACGTGCACGGCGTGCACGGCGCCGCCGGACTCTCGCACTGGAAGTGCCTGGCCGGGCGCCACGACCTGACCGGGGAGTGGGAGGCCGTCGAGTGGGCCAGCATCCCGCCCGGCGGCGTCAGCGGCGAACACCGGCACACCCGCACCGAGGAGCTGTACTTCCTGCTGTCCGGCGAAGGGGAGATGTACCTCGACGGCACCCCCCACGCCGTGTCCGCGGGCTCCCTGATCCTCACCGGCCTGGGCACCGTCCACGGCCTGGTGAACACCGGCACCACCCGGCTGGACTGGCTGGTCGCCGAGATCCGCTCCCCGCACACCAGCGGCGCCCTCCGGGGCCGCACCACGAACCCGTCCGGCGACGCCCCCCGCCGGCGGACGGAGGAAGAGGCCGACGTGAACGCCCGGATCCACCGGCTCGACGACGAGCAGCGCATCGACCCCACCACCTTCCTCACCGGGCCGCTGCGACTGATCGAGACCGTGACCGTCGCCGCCGGAGAGAGCCTCGACCTCGCCGCCACCGGGACCGAGCACACCGTCTTCGTCCTCTCCGGCAGCGGCACCGCCGTCTCCGGCGACAGCGAGGCACCGCTCGGCCCCGGGGTGTCGGTGACCCTGCCCCGGGGCACGTCCGCCCGGATCCGCGCGGACCACTCCGGCACCGCCGACGGCGCACCGGACGGGCTGCGCCTCTTCCACGCCGAGCTCTCCCTCACCACGGCCGCCGTGGAGGACGAGTGATCGTCACCGGAACCGGCACCCCCACCCGCGCCCTGGGGCCCGCCGGAGCAGCCGCGCCGACCTGGCGCTGCCTCGCGCGGCGCGGCATGTTGCACAGCGAGTGCGAGACCTTCGACCACGTGGTCCTGCCGCCGGGCCGGACCGGCCGCCACGACGACCCGGGCGTCGAGCAGGCCGTCCACGTCCTGCGGGGCACCGCGGAACTGCGGCTCGGCGGGACGGCCCGGCGGCTCGACGCGGACGACGTGGTGCTCGTCCCGGCCGGGACCGCGGCCCTCGTCGAGGCCGGACCCGACGGAGCGGAACTCCTCGTCCTGCGCGTCCTGTCGAAGGCCTCGCACACCGCGCTGCCGCCGCGCGTGCCCGAACTCCCCCCGCGCGAGCGCGCGATCGGAAACCCGGCCCCCGGGCCCCACCAGGAGCGTGCCGCATGACACAGGACAGCACGCGGGAGCGGACCCCGGCCGGCTGGCCGGCCGGCCTGATGCACGCCGCCGCCGTGGCCTCCCCGCACACCACCCGGCTCCTCAAGGTGCCGATACCCGACCCCGCCCCCGGCGAGGTGCTCGTGGCCCCGCTGCGCGTCGGCCTCTGCGGCACCGACCTGGAACTGCTGCACGGCACCGCGAGCTACGTGCGGGACGGCCGCGCCCCGTACCCCCACGTCTTCGGCCACGAATGGGTCGGCCGCGTGGTCGCGGTGGCGCCGGGCGCGACCGGTGCCACGGACGACCGGATCTCCGTCGGGGACCGGGTGGTCGGCCACACCATGATCAGCTGCGGCGACTGCCGGGCCTGCCACCGGGGGCGCCGCAACGAGTGCGGACGGCTGCGCGAGGTCGGGCTCTACGGACAGCAGGGCGCCGCCGCCCAGTACCTCAGGATGCCCGCCCACGCCCTCAGCGTCGTCCCCGAGGACGTCACGGACGAGGCGGCGATGCTCGTGGAGCCGGCCGTCACCGTCCTGGAGGGACTGCAACGGGTGCGCTGCGCCCCCGGCGACCGGGCGCTCGTCATCGGCACCGGCACCATCGGCCTGCTGGCCGTCCAGCTCACGGCGGGACTGGCCGGATCGGTCGAGGTCGTCGGCGTCGACGACTCCGGACTCGCCACGGCCCTGCGCATGGGCGCGCGCCGCGCCTTCCGGCCCGGCGAGGCCCCGGCCGGCCACTACGACGTCGTCGTCGAGGCGTCCGGCGCGACCAGCGCGTTCCACGAAGCGCTGCGCACCACCGGCGTCGGCGGCCGGATCGCCGCGGTCGGCGTCGCGACGGAGGCCGTGGACGGCGTCGACCTGGGCGACCTCGTCCTGCGGGGGATCACGGTGCACGGCATCCGGCACGGGCTCGACCAGTACGACCGCGTCCTCAAGCTCTTCGGGGACGGGGCCCTCACCCCGGACGGGATGATCGCCGGCGTCCTGCGGCTGGACCAGGTGGACGAGGCCTTCCGGCTGCTCCAGGACTCCGGGCGCACCGCGCCCAAGGTCGCGCTCGACCCGAGCGCCACCGCCGACGGCGAGGACGGCTTCCCGGCCGATCTGCCGGCACCGGCGCGGAACGCCGCCTGACGCGGAGCCCCGGTCCGTACCCGTACACCCAGCGAGGACGCCGGGCCCGCCCCCGCACCCGTACACCCACCGAGGGCGCCGCGCCCCGCCCCGTACCCGTACATCCGGCGAGGGCGCCGCGCCCGCCCGGCCCCGCACCCGTACACCCACCAAGGACGAAGGACACCCATGCCCAGGCCCATCAGCCTCATCACCGGTGCCAGCTCCGGCATCGGCGCGGAGACCGCCCGCGCGCTGGCCGCCGCAGGCCACGACGTGATCGTCGGGTACGGCGGCAACGAACGGGCGGCGAAGGAACTCGCCGCCGAACTCGCGGCGGGACACGGCGTCGAGGCGACCCCCGTCGCCTTCGACCTGGCCCGGCCCACCACCGCCGCAGAACAGCTGCGCGCCGCCGTACGCGCCGCCGGCGGCA
The DNA here is from genome assembly GCF_044760185.1 of Streptomyces sp. NPDC098101. Classification (NCBI taxonomy): domain Bacteria; kingdom Bacillati; phylum Actinomycetota; class Actinomycetes; order Kitasatosporales; family Streptomycetaceae; genus Streptomyces; species Streptomyces sp. NPDC098101. The sequence goes on from NZ_JBIWAS010000001.1 coordinate 1,221,580, forward strand.
TCGACGTCCTGGTCAACAACGCCGGGATCAACCGGCGTTCGCCCGCGGTCGACGAGGACCTGGAGTCCTGGTACCGCGTCCTCGACACCAACCTGACCAGCCCGTTCGCCCTGGCCCAGGAGGCCGCCCGGACGATGATCGCCCAGGGCAGGGGCGGACGGATCGTCAACGTCACCAGCGTCCACGAACACATCCCGATCAGCGGCGGCAGCACCTACTGCGTCGCCAAGAGCGGCCTCGGGATGCTGACCAAGGTCATGGCGATGGAACTCGCCGCGCACGGCATCACCGTGAACTCCGTGGCCCCCGGCGAGACCGCCACCCCCATGAACGGCGTGCCCGCGGGCCACCCCGCCACCGCCATCGCACGGCCCGCCATCCCGGCCGGCCGCCCGGGCGGCCCCCACGAGGTGGCGGCATTCATCGCCCACCTGGTGTCGGACGGGGCCGCCTACACCACCGGCACCTCGCTCGTCGTCGACGGCGGCCTCAGCCTCGTCGCGGCGGAGGCCAACGCCGCCCACGCCGGCCGGCTCTGACACACGGCCGCGCCCTCCCCGCACCCTCCCCGAGCAACGTAAGGAACGCATCCAGGTGAACCCCGCCCCCTCCGCCGCCACGGAACTCCGGACCACCGGCATCCCCACCGCGCGGAACGTCGACCACCACGCCTTCACGGTCCCCGACCTCGACCAGGCCGTCCGCTTCTTCGTCGACGTCCTCGGCGCCCAGGAGCTCTACGTCCTCGGCCCGGTCCGCGACGACGGCGACTGGATGACCCGGCAGCTCGCCGTCCACCCGCGCGCCAGCGCCCGGATCGCGCTGCTCCGGCTCGGCGACACCAACATCGAGCTCTTCGAGTACACCGCCCCGGAGCAGCGCACCGAGCTGCCGCGCAACAGCGACGTCGGCGGCCACCACCTCGCCATCGGCGTGGCCGACATCGACCGGGCCGTCGCCCACCTGCGCGACGTGCCGGGCGTCGTCGTGCAGGGCGACGTCCAGCACATCGCCGAGGGCCCGATCGCGGGCAACCGCTGGGTCTACTTCCGCGCCCCGTGGGGCCTCCAGATGGAGCTCCAGCAGGTCGCCGAGGAGCCGCCCTACGAGAAGGAGACCGGCGCGCGCCTCTACCGGCCCGCCGCCGACCCGTCGCTGCCCGTCCCCGGCCTGCCCACCGCCCTCGGCGTCGACCACGTCTGCTACACCGTGCCCGACCTCGACCAGGCCCTCGACTTCTTCACCGGCGTCCTCGGCGGCGAACTGCTCTACCGCGTCGACATCGCCGCCGAGGCCGACTACTGCGGCCGCCAGCTCGACGTCCCCCAGGACATCGAGGTCGACGCCGCCATGGTCCGCCTCGGCCCGGTCACCAACGTCGAGCTCTTCCAGTACACCGTCGCCGACCAGCGCACCGAGCCGCCGCGCAACAGCGACGTCGGCGGCCACCACCTGGCCTTCTACGTGGACGACGTCGAAGCCGCCGCTGCCTGGCTGCGCACCGTGCCCGGCGTCGAGGTGCTCGGCGAGCCGCAGCTCATCGAGGACGGCGGCCCCATCCACGGCGACCGCTGGGTCTACTTCCGCGCCCCGTGGGGCCTCCAGATGGAGGTCCTCAACATGCCCGACGGAATGCCCTACGAACAGCACACCAGCGCCCGCCGCTTCGGCCCGAGCCCGTCCTGGAACCACCGCTGACGCGGTCCCCCTCCGCCGACCCGCCGCGTGCGCGCACCCGCACGCGGCGACCACGAGAAAGGCCCCCCATGCGCTGGGACGACATTCACATCGCCGGACTCGGCACCCACCTCCCCGCTCCCGCGAGCGCGGAGCGGGCGCGGGACGAAGGCCGCTACCCGGCCGACGAGTTCGAGGAGAACCAGCTGGTGTCCGCGCTGGAGTCGGACGACCTCGGCGCGGTCGACATGGCCGTCGCCGCCGGCCGGCAGGCCATGGCCCGCAGCGCCGTCGCGGCCGACGACATCGCCCTGGTCCTGCACGCGAGCATGTACCACCAGGGCGAGGACTTCTGGACCCCCGCCTCCTACGTACAGCGGCACACCGTCGCGGGCACGGCACCCGCCATCCACGTCGACCACGCCTCCAACAGCGGCATGGCCGCCCTGGAACTGGGCGCCTCCTGGCTGAACGGCCGCGACGGCGCCGCCGCGGCCCTCCTCACCACGGGCGACCGCTACGCCCCGCCCGGCTTCGACCGCTGGCACAGCGACAGCGGCCAGGTCTTCGCCGACGGCGCGACCGCGCTCGTCCTGAACCGCGGCGCCGGCTTCGCCCGGCTCGTGGCCAGCAACTCCACCTCCGACCCGGAGCTGGAGGACGCCTACCGCGACGTCGACCGCGGCTTCACCCCGGTGCCCCACGCCGACGGCAAGCCCCTGGACCTGCGCGGGCGCAAGCGCCGCTACATGAAGCGGGTCGGCCACGACTTCGTCGTCGAACGGCTCGTGAAGGGCCTCCTGGCCAACACGGAGCGGACCTTCGCCGAGGCCGACACGTCCATGGACCAGATCGCCCGGGTCATCGTCCCCAACGTCGGCCGGGAGCTCCTCGAATGGGAGTTCCTCGCCCCGTACAAGATCGACGTGAACCGCACGGTGTGGGACTGGGGCCGGCACACCTGCCACATCGGCGGCGGCGACCAGTTCGCCGGACTGACGTACCTCCTGGAGTCGGGGCAGCTCCGCCGGGGCGACCAGGTGCTCGTCGTCGGCGTCGGCGTCGGCTTCAGCTGGACCACCGCGGTGGTCACGGTGGACGAGGTCCCCGACTGGTCCGGCCCGGACGCCGGGACCCTCCGGGTGCTCGACGCGGCCTGATCCGCCGGCGCGCGGGGCGGGCGCGGGACGCGACCCCGCCGCCCGCCCCGCGCCCGCACCCACCACCACCGCACGGAACAAGCAACGGAGGGGAAGACATGCGCTGGTCAGGGATGTACATCGACGCGGTGGCCGCCGTGCTCGGCGAACCGGTCGACAGCGCGCGGGCGGTCGCCGAAGGGCGCTTCAGCGCCGAGGAGGCCGCCCGCACCCGGCAGCGGGCGGCCCGCGTCAGCGACCGCCCCGCCCCCGACCTGGCGGTCGACGCGGCCCGGCTGGCGCTCGACCGGGCGGGCCGGAACCCGCGGGACGTCGGCCTGCTCATCCACGCCGGATGCTTCGACCAGGGCATCAGCTTCGCCAACACCGCCTCCTACGTCCAGCACGGGGCGCTCGGCCACGGCGAGGCCATGGCCTTCGAACTGCGCCAGATGTCCAACGGCGGCATGGCCGCGCTCGAACTGGCCGCGGCCCACCTGAGCGCCGTGCCGGAGGTCACCGCCGCACTGCTCACCACCGCGGACCGGTTCGCCGAACCGCGCTTCCCCCGGTGGACGGCGGACCGGGGGCTGGTCTTCGGCGACGCGGGCACCGCCGCGGTGCTCTCGCGGACCCCGGGCCGGCTGCGGCTCGTGGCCACCGCCACCCACTCCGAGCCCTCCCTCGAAGGCCTGCACCGGGGCGACGACCTCCACCACCCGCCCGCCGATCCGGCGGCGCCGCTCGACCTGGTGGCGCGCAAGCGGGTCTTCCTGGAGGGCACGCCGCTCGCCGAGACCATCGCCCGCAACGAGGCGGGGATGCTCACGGCGGTCAAGCGCTGCACGGAGGACGCGGAGTGCGACGTCGCCGACATGGCGGCCGTGGTGGTGCCCTTCTTCGGGGCCGACCTGGCGCACAAGCAGTGCATCGGCCCGCTCGGCGTCCCCGAGGAGCGCACGCTCCTGGAGTACGGGCTCGGGATCGGGCACCTCGGCCCCGGCGACCAGTTCGCGGGCCTGAGCCACCTGCTGGAGACCGGCCGGATCGACACGGGCGACCGGGTCCTCCTGGTCGGCGTGGGCGCCGGGTTCGTCTGGACCTGCGCGGTCGTCGAGGTGACCGGAGGGGCGCCCGCCGGAGCGGACGGGGAGGCCGTCCGTGACTGACGCCCACCGGCCGTTCCACGTCCTGCTCGGCCCGGACGGCGCGGGCAAGTCCTCGGTCATGGCCGAGGTCGCCGCCCGGCTGCCCGGCTGGCGGATCCTCTCCACCGACCACGACCTCCTCGACCCTGGCCACGACCTCGTCGGCGCGCTGCGCCGGCACGTCGTCGAGGACGTCCTGCCGCACCTCGGCACCCGCTACTCCGCCGACTTCCTGGCCAGCGTCCTGCAGACCGCCGTGGTCCACCTCAGGGACGAACTGGAGCGGCACGAGGACGGCGGACCGCTGCTCATGGACTCCTACTACTACAAGATCCTCGCGAAGTGCCGGCTGGCGGGGATGCGGAGCAACCCCATGTACGCCTGGTGGCGCTCCTTCCCGAAGCCCCGCGCGGTCGTCTACCTCGACGTCTCGCCCGCCTCCGCCTGGCGGCGCTCGGGCGACGGCGCGCGGCTCAACCCGCTGGAGTACTTCGGCGAGCGCCCCGAGTGGCTGGGCTTCGAGAGCTACCAGACGAGCCTTCGCAAACTGATGCTGGAAGAGGTGCGGGACGTGCCCGTGACGATCATCGAGGAACAGCCGAGCGCGGCCAGGGCCGCCGACGCCGTGGTGGAGGTGATCGCCCCGTGACCGCGGACACCGTGCCCGCCGGGACGGGCGACGCGACCGGCTGGGCGGCCCCCGGGCACGCCGGGCGCTACCGCGAGCGGGTCTTCGCCGAACGCGCCCGGCTCGCCGCCGCCCTCGGCGACATGCGGGGACGACAGCACGACGTCCTCACCGACCTGCTCGACTTCAACTCCGGCACCGAGTTCGGCAAGCGGCACGACTTCGGCCGGATACGCGACATCGACGACTTCCGCAAGGCCGTCCCCGTACAGGACTACGCCGCCCACGCCCCGCTCATCGAGCGGATGGCGGCCGGCGAGCCGAACCTCCTCTCGGCCGACCAGCCGGTCGTCTACTTCACCAGCAGCGGAAGCACCGGCGCCCACAAGAAGATCCCGGTCACCCCGCGGTTCATGCGCACCACGTTCTTCCCCTTCTACTACGCGGCCTGGGCCCCGCTCGTCGAGAACCACCCCGACGTCGCGCACCGGCCCGACGCCGTCCTCAACCTCAAGCACGACCCGCTGGCCGCCCCGCCCACCACGTCCGGCGGCCGGCCCCACGTCGGCGCCAGCCAGGTGGACTTCGGCGCGAAGTTCGGCGAGCCGCTCTCGGCCGAGCTGGGCACCGCCGCGCCCTGGGGCACCCTCCCCGTGGACGTCGCCCCCGACGACCACCTGGAGAAGGCCTACCTGCGGCTGAGGCTCGCCGTCCAGAGCGACGTGCGCTGTCTGATCGGCATCAACCCGGCGATGATCGCGGCCGTGCCGTACCAGCTCGGCCTGTGGGGGGAGCGGATCGTCAAGGAGGTCCGCGACGGGACGCTGGGCGGCGTGCCGCACGGCGACCCGGACCCGGCTCGCGCCGCCGAACTGGAACGGCTGGCCGACTACTTCGGAACCCTCTCCCCGGCCCAGGTGTGGCCGAGGATCCGGGCCCTGTTCGGCTGGACGACCGGCGTCGCCTCCCTCTACCTGCCGACCCTGCGCCACCGCTTCGGCGCCGGGGTCGCGGCGCTGCCGGCCCCGGTCGCGGCGTCCGAGGGACCGGTCGGGGTGCCGCTGGACCGGCACGGCTCGGCGGGCAGCCTGGTGGTCACCGCCTCCGCGTACGAGTTCGTGGACGCCGACGCCGACCTCACGCCCGACGTCGAGACGCTGCTGCCGCACGAACTGGAGGCGGGACGCGAGTACCACGTGCTCTTCAGCCACGTCGGCGGCCTCTACCGGTACGCCGTGGGCGACGTCGTACGGGTCGTGGACATGCCCGGCGGCGTCCCCCGGGTCTCCTACGCGGGCCGCGCCAACCGGTCCGACGCGGCCGGGGAGCGGCTGCGCGAGTCCCAGGTCGTACGGGCCCTGCGCGCCGCCCTGGACGCCACCGGCCTCGACCTCGTCAACGTCGCCTGCCGGACCGAGCGCACCTCCGGGGCGAGCGCACCGCACTACGTCTTCGCCGTCTCCCCGGCCACCCCCTGGCAGGACGCCGAGGCGGGCCGCTTCACCACCCTCCTGGACGAGGCCCTGACGCGGGAGTCCGCCGACTACGCCAGGGCCCGCACCGACCGCCGCCTGGCGGCCCCGGCGCTCCGCCTCCTCGACCGGGACGCCTTCCAGCGGGACTGGCACGCCGCGGTGGCCACCGGCATCCGCCCCACCCAGGTCAAGGACCGCCTGTTCCGCCAGGACACCACCCTCTGGCGCCGGCTGACGGGCACCGCCTGACGGCCGGACCCCGCGAGCCGTCCCCGGCGCGCCGCCCGGCGGCCGGGGACGGCCCCGCCCGCGCCCCCCACCCCGAACACGCCCCACACCCACGCCCACACGCACGCCCGAGGAGAGCCCCGATGACCGAACTGCTCAACCCGGTGGAGCGGACAGCCCTGCTCACCGCGGCGCTCCGGTCCGCCGAGACCCGGCGGGAGGACCGCCTCTACGAGGACCCGTACGCCGCCCGCCTCTGCGGCGACGCCGGACCCGAGCTGCTGGCCGAGGTGCGGGCCGCGACGTTCCCGGCCGACCGGCCCCGCTCGCTGCCCAGCACCCCGGACTACAACGCCATCCGCACCCGCTTCTTCGACGACTTCCTGCACGGTGCCGCGCAGGACCCGGAGATGACGCAGATCGTCCTCGCGCCCTCCGGCATGGACTCCCGCGCCTACCGGATGGAATGGCCCGCCCACATCCGCTACTTCGAGGTCGACCGGCCCGCCGTCCTGGAGTTCAAGGCCGACCGGCTCCGGGGCGTCGCCCCCCGCGTGGCACACCGCTCCGTGGCCGTCGACCTCACCGACGACGACTGGGAGAGCCGGCTCGTGGACAGCGGGTACGACCCCGCGCTGCCGTCCACCTGGCTGCTCGAAGGACTGCTCTACTACATCCCGGAAGCCGACACGCACCGGATGCTGGAGCGCGTGGCCGCCGTCTCCGCGCCCGGCAGCCGCGTCGCGGCCGACCTCGTCAACGCGGCCGCGCTGACGCTGCCCCACATGCGCGGGCTGCTCGACGTCTTCGCGGGCTGGGGCTGCCCCTGGCTCTTCGGCAGCGACGAGCCCGAGGCGCTCTTCGACCGGTACGGATTCGACGTCACCGCCGTCCAGCCCGGCGAGCCCGGCGCCGACTTCGGGCGCTGGCCCGACCCGGTGCCGCCGCGCGACGTCAAGGACGTGCGCCGGGTCTTCTTCGTCCACGGGCGGCGGCGTTGACCGCTCCGGAGACCCCCACCGCTCCCGCGATCGTCGCGGGCGGCAGCATCGCGGGACTCGCCACCGCCCTGGCCCTCGCCGAACGCGGCGTCCCGGTCCGGGTCCTGGAGCGGTCCGACCCGCCCCCGGAGGGCCCGCCGGCCAAGGCCGCCGAACTCTGGGAGCGCCCCACCACCCCGCAGAGCGTCCACTCGCACATCCTCACCTCGCTCGGGGTCCGCGTCCTGCGCGCGCACGCCCCCCGGCTCCTGGAGAGCGCCCTGGCCGAAGGCGCGCGGCTCCTGGACCTCACGGAGGCGGCGCCCGCCGGGCCGCGCGAGCCGGGCGACGACGACCTCGTGGCCCTCGCCGTACGCCGTACGTTCCTCGAACTGCTGCTGTACCGCGCGGTGCGCGACCTGCCGGGCGTCACCCTCGACCACGGGACGACGGTGCGCGGCCTGCTCCTCGACCCGTCCCGGTCCCGCGTCACGGGCGTCGTGACCGACCTCGGCGAGCGGCTGCCCGCCCGGTTCGTGGTGGACGCCACGGGCCGCCGGGCCGCCTCCCTCTCCTGGCTGACGGACGCCGGGACGCCGGTGGGCGAAGACCTGACGGCCCCCACCGAGCTGCGCGGCTTCACCCGCTTCTACCGGCTGGACGCGCCCGGCGACGCGCTGCCCGGACCGCTGAACCGGGGCAACGCCGCCGGCGGCATCTGGGACCACTACGCCGCCGTCGTCCACCTCGCCGACAACCGCACCTTCGCGATCGCCGTCGGGGCGCCGACGGCCGACCCGGCGACGAACCTCCTGCGCACCACCACCGGCTTCACCGCCGCCGCCCGGCTGTCGCCCCACGTGGCGCCGTGGACGGACGAGCGGCTCGTGACCCCGCTGACGGGCGTACGGGCCATCACCATGCCCCCCAACGTCCTGCGCTCCACCGCCCGCCCAGGGCGGTGGCGGGTGGCCGGCCTGTTCCCCGTGGGGGACGCCGCCTGCGTCACCGACCCGCTGTACGGCCGAGGCATGTCGCTCGCCCTCCAGCACGCCTTCGCGCTGGCGGAGCTGCTCCGGGCGCACCCGGAGCCGGGAGCGGAGCAGAGCGAGCGGGCCGTACGGCTCGCCGAGGACGTCCACCGTCCCTGGTTCGAGCAGGCCGTCCACGACAGCCGGGCGCGCGCCCGGCTGTGGCGGTCCCGCGTCGAGGGCGCTCCGCCCCCGCCGGTGCCGCCCGCCGCGCCCGGCCGCCCCGCCCTGGCCGAGATCGCCGGGGCCGCCGCCGGGGACACCGCGGTGTGGCGGGGGCTGACCCGCGTCCTGATGGGCCTGAACACGCCGGCGGAGGTCTTCGACTCGGCCGCCTTCAGGGAGCGGGTGCGCCTCGCCCGCGCCGACGGCGCCGCCGTCCCGGCCGGACTCCGGCCCCCGACCCGCGCGGAGCTGCTGGCCGCCCTGAGCCCGGGGGAGCGCACCTGATGGCCGCCACGCGAACGACCGCCGTCCGGGCGGCCGGTGAACCCCTCGCCGCCGGACGGCCGGCCGGCGAGCGCCCGGCCGGCGCCCGCCGCAGGGTACTGCTGGCCCCGGTCACGGTCACCCCGTCCAAGCCGCTGACGCCCAGCCACCTCAAGGGGCTGCTCTGGGCGGACGTGATGCACCGGGCCACGAAGCCGTCCGCCGACGTCACCTTCCGCTACAGCCACACCACGTACCACCCCACCGAACAGACCCTGGGATTCTGGGAGTTCCTCGACCGGGCCGTGGGAGACGCCGACTACGCGAACCTCTCCGAGACGGACATCGGAGAGCTGTACGTCCGCCACCGCGCCGAGGAGCGGACCGTCACCGCCGACGACCTGCGCCCCTACCGGGAGGCCGTCGAGAGCGACGGCTTCGTCCACCCGGCCGGCGCACGCGTCCTGCGGCTGTGGGCCGGGCACTACGAGCGGCTCGGTCTGCACGACCCCGGACTGCTCGCGCACCAGCCCCCGGAATTCGGCCTGGAGGAGATGATCGGGGACCTGCTCGCGGACGGGCTGGCCATCGACCAGCGGGACGTGGGCGGCCCGGTGTACCTCGACGCCACCCGGTACGGCCTGCCCCTGCGGCGGATCGTCACCGCCGACGGACGCCCCAACTACCTCGCCTGCGCCCTGCGCGAACTCCTGCCGCTCGCCCCCCGGTACGACGAGGTCGTCGTCCTGTACGACCGGGAACTCGACCCCGACTACCGGCTCCTGGAACGCGTCCTGGCCCACAAGGGCCCCACCGTGCACCGGGTGCCCATCGGCCGGGTGCCCATCGACGGGACGATCACCTCCGCCCGGCACGGCGGCTGGCACGACCACACCGTGGACGCCCTGCTTCGCTCCCTCGCCGACGCCGACCCCGCGGCGCTCCGGCTCGGCATGAGGCTGTACTTCATCGCCACCCTCGGACCGGGGCAGCAGGAGTCCTTCCGGCACGACCTGCTGCGCAAGAGCGTGGCCCGCGCCGAGCAGCTCCTCGACCGGGCCGGGCGGGAACCGGACGCGGACCCCGACGGCCTGTCGGCACTGCTCCGGCGGCACCGGCGCGGACACACCCACGTCGACCCCTACCGGCTCACCTCGTCCCTGCTGAACCGGCGCGGTCCGGCCCCGGCCCGCTCCCTGCTCACCACGGTGTCGCCATGAACCTCAGCACCCTCCACTCCCTCCGCGCCCTGCGTACGCACGGCGGGCCCGGAGCGCGGTCCGGGAACCCGCTCCGCACCCGGACCGACCGGCTCGGCCCCGAACGGCTGCTCGCCGTCGCCGCCGGACGGCTGCGCGACGCCCGGCCCGACCTGGCCGCGCGCTTCGACCTGACCGCCCTCCCCGGCCTCCTGGACGCCCGGGCCGCCCTGGCCGCCGAGGAGGACGACCCCGCCGGAGACGTCCTGGCCGTCGTCGTCGTGGACCGCTTCCGCCTCCCCGAATGGGTGGCCGAGACCTGCCGCTTCGCGCTGTCCGTACCGGGGGAGCGCGCCGAGCCGTGGCGGCGGGCCTTCACCCGCACCGTCTTCCTCGCCGGCCGGCCGGGCAACCTCACCGAGCGGTTCGCCTTCGACCACGTGGCCGAGGACGGCTCCGTCGCCTGGTGCGGGCCCGCCCCCGGCGCGGCCACCACCTCCCTGCGCCGCATCCTCAAGACGTTCAGCGGCACCCGGGAGCTCTCCGCGTGGCCCCCCGTGACCGTCGAGGTGCCGGCCCCGGACGGCACGGTCCGCCCGCCCGTCCACCGCGACCTGTACGTCGCCACGGCCCGGGTCACCGTCTCCGAGCTGCTGGTGCAGCTGAACCACCTCGTCGTCGAGGCGGTCCTGGACGGGCTGATCGCCCCCGGCGACCGGCTGACCCTGCGCCCCGTCCCCCGACTGACCGGAACGACCGTCCCGTTCGCCGCCCTGCGCGTCGACGCCGACCCCCACGCCCCCAGCGGACTCCGCGCCTACGCCGGACTGACCGAGGAGAGCTGACCATGCCCGACACCCCGCCCACCGCCACGCTCGACGGGCCCGGCCCCCGGACCGCCGCGCGCCCCGTCCGCCTCGGCATCCACGGCGCCCCGCACCTCGCCACCCGCATCATCACGGCCGCCGGCCACCGCCCGGAGGAGGTGGAGTTCGTCCCCTACGACGTGGCCGAACCGTTCCGCCCGCTGCGGGAGGGCGCCGTGGACGCCATGATCGTCAAGTACGTCCTCCAGGAGCCGGACATCGCCGTCGGCGACCCGGTGGCCCACGACGGCCGCGCGCTGATCGTCGGCGCCGGCCACCCCCTCGCGGACCGCGCCTCGGTCTCGATCGAGGAGGCCGCCCCCTACGACTCCTTCTCCTGCCCCGGGGACTTCCCCCCGTACGTCTGGGACCTGGTGGTGCCGCCGTACACCCCCCGCGGCACCCCGATCCGCCGCGTCCACCCGATGACCACGGTGGAGGGCATGGTCGAGGTCCTCGCCACCACGCGGGCCGTCCACGTGTCGTTCGCGTCGCTCGAAGCGGTGCTGCCGCCCCACATCAGGGCCGTGCCCGTCCACGACCTGCCGCCCGCCCCGGTCGCCCTGGCCCGGCTGCGCGACGCGGAACTCCCGCCGAACGCCGCCGCCCTCCTCGCCGACGCCGAACGGCGGGCCCGGCGATGACCCCCGCACGGCCCGGCGCCCTCCCCGTCGTCCTGCTGCACGCCCTGCCCCTCGGCTCCGCCATGTGGCGGACCCAGGCCGAGGCGCTGCGCGCCCGGGGCCACACCGTCCTGACGCCCGACCAGCGCGGCTTCGGCACCGTCCCGCTGGGCACCGAACCGCCCTCGCTCGACACCGTGGCCGACGACCTCGCCGCCCTCCTCGACGAGCACGGCATCCGGGAGGTGGCGCTCGCCGGGTGCTCGATGGGCGGCTACACGGCGATGGCCTTCCTGCGCCGCCACCCCGGCCGGGTCCGCGCCCTCGCCCTGTTCGCCACCAGGGCCGCCGCGGACACGCCGGAGACGGCGGCCGAACGCCGCAGGTTCGCCGACCTGATGCTCGACGGGACGCTCCGCGACCAGGTGGTGGGCCGCACCACCCCCTCGCTCCTCGGCTCCGGCACCCGGGCCCGCCGCCCCGACCTGGTGGAAGAGGTCCTGGCGATGGCGACGGCGGCCGCGCCCGAGGCAGTGGCCTGGGCCCAGCGCGCCATCGCGGCACGACCGGACTCCACGTCCGTCCTGCGCGCCACCGACGTGCCCGCCCTCGTCGTCACCGGGGCGGAGGACGAACTCGTCGGCGCGCGGGAGGCGGCGAGCACGTGCGACGCCCTGCCGCGCGGACGGCTCGTCACCGTGCCGGACGCGGGCCACCTCCAGCCGCTGGAGGCACCGGACCGGGTCACCGGCCTCCTCACCGCACTGCTCGACGACGCCACCACCGCCGCCACGGCGGGCCGGAACCGGGAGGACACATGCTGACGAAGGACCACGCGGCCTGGGGGCACACGGCATCGACCGGCCTCGGCTTCACCCACGAGGAGATCATCGACGCGCACTTCGCCGCGTGCGCGCCGCAGTACCAGGCGGCCCTGGACCAGGTGGGCGTCCGCTCCGGCTGGCACGTCCTCGACGCGGGCTGCGGCAGCGGCGCCTTCCTGCCCTGGCTGTCCGACCTGGTCGGCCCCGACGGCCGGGTGTCCGCGATCGACCTCGCCGAGGAGAACGCGGCGCTCGCCGCCGAACGGATGCGCGCGAACCGCTCCTTCCGCGCCTTCGACGTCCGCCAGGGCGACGTGCTCGACCTCCCCTACGCGGACGACACCTTCGACGCCGTCTGGTGCGCCAACACCACCCAGTACCTCGACGACGACGAACTCGCCCGCGCGCTGGGGGAGTTCCGCCGCGTCGTCAGGCCGGGAGGGGTCGTGGCCGTCAAGGACCTGGACGCCTCGCTCATCACCGTGCGCCCGGGGGACCCCTTCCTGTTCACGGACTTCTTCCGGCACGCCGCCCGCACCCCCGGCTACGCGCGCCAACTGCTGCGCACCCGCCGGCTGCACGGAGCGTTCGACGGGGCGGGGCTGGCGTCGGTCCGGCAGCAGACGATGCTGATCGAGCACCACGCCCCGCTGGAACCGGCGGCCCTCGGCTTCTACACGCGCGCGTGCGCCAGCATCGCCCGGCAGGCGGTCGACGCGGGGTTCCCCGGCGACTGGGAGCCCTTCCTCGACCCGGACGGGGCCTCCCACCCGCTGCGCCGGCCGCACGGCTACATCAGCGAGGGCAACACCGTCACCGTGGGCGTCGTCCCGGTGGACGCGTGAGCACCGCCACGGCCCCCGCCCCCGTCATGCTGGAGCTGGTGACCCCGGACGGAGAGACCACCGGCAGCGCGGAGAAGCTGAGCGCCCACGCCTTCCCCGGCACGCTCCACCGGGCCTTCTCCGTGTTCCTGCTCGCCCCGGACGGCCGGCTCCTGCTTCAGCGCCGGGCCCTGACCAAGTACCACTGGGCGGGCGTGTGGTCCAACAGCTGCTGCGGCCACCCCCACCCCGGGGAGGACCCGGCGGAGGCGGCCGCCCGCCGCACCGCCGAGGAACTCGGAGTCCGGCCGGACGGGCTCCGGCCGGCCGGAACCGTCCTCTACCGGTACGGCGACGAGGCCTCGGGGCTCGTGGAGCACGAGTACAACCACCTCTTCGTCGGCGCCCTCACCGGGACTCCCGCGCCCGATCCGGCCGAGGTCCACGAGACGGCCCTCGTCGACGCCGCCGGGCTGGCGGACCTGCGCGCCCGGGCGCCCTTCTCGGCCTGGTTCCCCGCCGTGCTGGACGCCGCGCTGCCCGAGATCCGCCGTACGGCCCCCGGCGGCTGGTGACCCCGCACGCGCGGACGCGCACGGGGTCACGCGGGAGGTACGCCTCCGGGGCGGCGGTTCAGGCCGACTGGAGCGCCGCCCGCCGCGGCTGCGCGTCGATGACCCGGTCCAGGATGCCCCGCGAGGACCGCAGCTCGTCGATGGCCCGGGTGATCCGCTCCCGCTCCTGGCGCAGCTGGGCCACCAGGTCCGGGCACACCGGCACGAGCTCCTCGTTCTCCGTGCGGACGCAGGGGAGCACCCGCGCGATCGTCTCCGTCGTCAGCCCCGCGGTGAGCAGCGTGCGCACGCGCCGCACCGTCTCGACGTCCTTCTCGCAGTAGACGCGGTAGCCGTTGGGCAACCGGGTGGGGCTGAGCAGGCCCTGCTCCTCGTAGTAGCGCAACAGGCGCTCGCTCACGCCCGTCTGACGCGCCATCTCTCCCATGCGCATGAATCGGCCTCCTCGCTCGCTTGACTCTCACACTGATGTCAGACTTTAACGTCTCCCCATGAGAAAAAGCTCCGTGATCCTCACCGCGCTGTGCGTCTCCGTCTTCGTGGTCGGAACCTCCGAGTACCTCATCGCCGGCCTCCTTCCCCAGGTGGCCGGAGACCTCGGGGTCTCGGTGGGGGCCGCAGGACAGACCGTCACCGCGTACGGCCTCGGCGTGGTCGTCGGCGGCCCCGTGGTGACCCTGCTGACCGCGCGGATGCCCCGCAAGGGCCTCGCGCTCTCGCTGATGCTGCTCTTCGCGGTGGGCAGCGCGGTCAGCGCGTTCGCCGGTTCGTACGAGGTGCTGCTGCTCGGCCGCGTCCTGTCGTCCTTCAGCCACGCGGCGTTCTTCGCCCTCTCCCTGGTGGTCGCCAGCAAGGTCGTCCCGGCGGAGAAGGTGGGTCGGGCGACCGCCGCCGTCGTCTCGGGCCTGACCGTGGCGACCCTCCTCGGCGTCCCGCTCGGCGCGCTGCTCGGCGAGCGGACCAACTGGCGCACGCCCTTCGTCGTCCTCACCGTCCTGACGCTGCTCGGCACCGCGCTCCTCGCGGCCGTCCTGCCGCGCCAGGCCGCCGAGTCGGCCGGCGCCCGCGCCGAGATCCGGGTCATGGCGCAGCGCCCGGTGCTGCTCGCGATCGCCACCACCGCGGTCGGCTTCGCCGGCGTCGCCACCGTCTTCACCTACATCGCGCCCCTGCTCACCGAGGTCACCGGCTTCGCCGCGTTCGTCGTCTCCGTGCTGCTGCTCGCCTACGGCGCGGGCAGCTTCCTCGGCAACATCATCGCGGGACGGCTCACCGACCGGGCCCCGGCGGCCACCCTGCGCGGCGTCTTCGCCGCACTGGCCCTGCTGCTCGCCTGCACCCCCTTCGCCGTGACGTGGAAGCCGACCGCCGTCCTCGCCGTCCTGCTGCTCGGCCTGCTGGCCACCGCGACCATCGCCCCCCTCCAGGGCCTGATCCTGCGGCACGCCCAGGAGGCCCCGACGCTGGCCGTCTCCGTCAACGTGGGCGCCTTCCAGCTGGCCACCGCCATGGGCTCGGCCGTCGGAGGCGTCATCGTCGCGGCGGGCGCGCTGCGCTGGACCGGACTGGCCGGCGCGGTGCTCAGCGCCCTCGGCCTCGCCATCTCCGTCTACGCGCTGCCCCGGAAGTCCAAGGCCGCGAAGGGCGAGGCGCCCGAGGCCGGCACGGCCGCGACCTCCCCCGCCCCCACCACCGTCTGATCCCCCTTTAGAGATCCACGAGAGAACCACAAGGAGTTCCTGTCATGCGTGCGGTACAGATCGATGTCCACGGCGGACCCGAGGCCCTCGTCGTCCGGGAGGTCCCGGACCCGCAGTGCGGTGAGGGCCAGGTCCTGGTGCGCACCGTCGCGAGCACCCTCAACCCGGTCGACTGGAAGACCCGGGCCTGGGACGTGGGCCCCGTGCTCCCGGCGACCCTGGGCTGGGACCTGGCGGGCGTCGTCGTCGCCAGCGGGTCCCCGGAGTTCGCCGTGGGCGACCGGGTCATCGCGATGTCGGCGCAGGTCGCCACCGGGCGCGGCACCTGGGCCGAGCTTGTCGCCCTTCCCGAGCACCTGGTGACCCGCGCGCCGAAGAGCCTGTCGCTGGTGGAGGCCGCCACGCTCCCGCTCGCCGGGACCACCGCCGTACAGGCGCTCGACAAGCTGCGGCTCAAGCCGGGCGACCGCCTGCTCGTCACGGGCGCCGCGGGCGCGGTGGGCGGCCTCGCCGTCCAGCTCGCCCGGCAGTCCGGAGTGGAGGTCGACGGCCTGGTCTCCCGGCCGGAACACGTCGAGCCGGTACGGGAGCTGGGCGCCGGTACGGTCACGGACCTGGTGACCGACCTGCCCGAGCGGGCGTACGACGCGGTGTTCGACACGGCGGGCGTGGACGTCACCGCGGCGCTCGTCGAGGGCGGCGGCTACGTCTCCGTCTCCGACGACCCGCTGCCGGACGTGCCGGGTGCCACCAAGAGCTACGTCCAGGAGAGCGCCAAGGACCTCGCCGCCCTCGTGGAGCTGGTGGACGCCGGCCGGCTGCGGGTGCGGGTGGCCGAGTACCACCCGGTGACGGAGGTGCGCGCCGCGCACGAGCGCTTCGAGGCGGGCGGCCTGAGCGGCAAGGTCGTACTGCTCTTCTGACCCTTGCGGGCCGCGCGGCCGGTCCCGGTGGACGGGGTCCCGTCCGCCGGGGCGGGGCCTACCGCTCCGGCAGGATGCGGGTGAGGAGCGGGGAGAGGGCGGGCGAGAGCGCCGCCATCTCGAAGGCCGTGTGGAGCTCGCGGCTGAAGGTCTCGGTGTAGTGCTCCAGCTCCCGGTGACCGGCGTCGGTGAGCCGGATGACGATGCAGCGCCGGTCGTGCTCGCTGTGTCCGCGCTCGACCAGCTCGCTGCGCTCCAGCCGGGTCGCGACCCGGCTCAGCGTCGACTGGTTGACGCCCATCTCGTCGGCGAGCTCCTGCATCTGGAGCGCCTTGGGGGCGGCCTGCCGGATCGTGCTCAGGGCGATGAAGTCGGTGAGCCCGATGCCGTGGGAGCGCATGAGCTTGCGCTCCAGGATCTGCGAGACGTATCCGGAGAGCCGCGAGAGCTGCCACCAGACGTCGAGGGTGGGGTCCTGCGTGGCGCCGCGGTCCGCCGTGGGACCGGTGTCCGACTCCGTGTCGCCGTCCGACGCCGACCTGTTTCCGCGGGACGTCCGCACCATGGCTCAACCCTCCAGCCTCACCCCGCCTCGGCGGCACGAGAATCACACGACGGTATGCAACCCCCGTAACGCGACCTTAACAGATGCAGAGTCATGTATTAATGTTTTCTCCGCGCAAGAATATGCCGATCTCGGAGAACGGCGCGATCGCCCCCCTCCGCCACCGGTCAACAGGAGGGAAGACCCCACCGCCGACAGTACGCGGCCCGCAGGGCGCGGAAGTCCTCGGGGAGCGTCGTCTCGTCGGGGCGGGCGAAGTGGCTTTCCTCCAGCGTCCCCTCGAACTGGCTGACCTGCTCCAGGACCCGGCGTTCTATCCCGCCGGGCAGGGGGACCCCCGCGAACTCGCAGATGCGGCGAACGGTCAGCAGCGGCGTCTGCACCACCTCGGCGTGGGTGACGTCCAGGACCGCCGCCCCGGGCGGCGCCGGGTCGGACCAGCTCGGCACGGTCATCGCGGCGCCCAGCTGTCCGGCCCACTCGGACGTCGCCTCGACCGGGTCCACCCGCGTCGACCAGGCGCGGCGCCGGGTCGTGCTGACCCCGACCACGTTGGAGAGGGACTCCAGGGGGTCGCGGTGCACCCTGATGACCCGGGCGGTCGGGTACGAGGCGAAGAGCGAGGGCAGCTGGAGCGAGTGGAACTCGTTGACGAGGAGCGGCGTGCCGCCGCTCACCCGCTGCAGGATCACCGCGAGCGCGTAGCGGTGGAACTCGTAGGCGGTGGTGGTGTCCTGGGCGTGGAGCCAGCGCGAGTAGGACGGGATCCGGTACTCCAGCGCGGCGGAGAAGGTGTGGAACGCGTACGTCAGGAGCAGGTGGTCCCCGTAGGGGGCGCCGAGGTCGGGCGGCCTGAACCCGTCGCGCTGGCCCAGGTGCGACCAGAGCGCGCGCTCGAAGGGGTCGTCGGAGGCGCCCGCCGCCTGCCAGGGGTGCCACTCCGCGGAGGGGGAGAGGATCTCCCACAGGGAGGGGATGTTGAACGCCGAGTGCTGGTTCAGCAGGCGCTGGAGCCGGTAGAGGCCGGTGCCCGGCAGCCCCAGGACGAACACCGCGTCGTCGCCGTAGAGTTCGGGGTCGACGGCGTGGGCCTCGACCAGCTCGCGGACCTTGATCTGGTTGCCGAGGGCGGACACGAGCCGCCGGCGGGCGACCTCCACCCCGGCCGGCGTCAGCGCGGCCTCCTCGGTGAGCGCCTCGGCGAGCCGCTGGTAGGCGGGGACGAAGCAGGGGGAGAGGGAGCTCGGCTCGGCGCGCTGGAGCTGCGCCGCCGCGAAGAGTTCGTCCAGGTCGAAGGCGGCCGGCCGGCGTGACCGTGGGGCGGTGAACTCCTTCGTTCCGCAGGACGCGGCATGTCGGTTCACCATCTGATCCCCCCTCGTGCGCGGACCGAGCGAGCGTAACCCATCGATGACGACGACACGGGCTCTCAGCTCGAATGTAAGATCGAACACAGCCTGTTGTCGACGCCTGACCACCCGTGTCCGGACCGGGGCCGGGCGTCAGTCCCCGCCCGGGAGCCAGGGGCCCGTACGAGCCGACAGGCGCCTCCAGCCGAGCCGTTCGGCGTGCTCCAGCAGGACGGGATCCTCGCCGACGACCCCGGCCCGGCCCACCCCGGTCAGCAGGGGGAGGTCGCTGGAGTGGTCGCCGTAGGCGAAGCACTCCCGGGCCGGGATCCCGCTCCGCGCCAGGAACGCGCGCACGGCCGCGACCTTCGCCTCGCCGATCATCGGCCGGACGACGCCGCCGGTGAGGCGCCCGTCCGGGCCGACGTCCTGCTCGGTGCACAGCAGCCGCTCCGCGCCCAGTTCCCCGGCCAGTTGCTCCAGGCACGCCCGGTGCGACCCGGAGACCAGCACCACGGCGTGGCCGGCGGCGCGGTGCTCGTGCAGGGCGGCCAGGGCGGCGGTGACGAACGCGTCCGGTCCGGTGCGGTACTCCGCGTACCACCGGCGGCCGGCGGCCAGGAACTCCGCGACGGGAATCCCGGCGAAGGCCCGGTAGTACTCCCGGTTCACCTCGGCGCGCCGGCCCTCCTCGCGGCCCCTCGCGAGCAGTGCGTCGATCGACGGCAGCAGCCCGGGTTCCCGGGCCGCCCACCACCTCCAGAAGGCGACCATGCTCTTGGCCGGGATCAGCGTCTCGTCCACGTCGAAGAACGCCACCGCGCGCCCGCCGCCACCGGACGCGGGGAGCACGGCGGACGCGGAAGGGCCGGTGGACGCGGACGCGGAAAGCCCGGCGGGCGCGCCCGGTTCGGCCGGGGCCGTCACGCGGGGCTGCCCAGGGCCAGGCGGGCGTAGTCCTCGGCCGCCGCCTCCGGGTCGAGGGCCGCGTGGGCCGTGACGGCGAGGACGTCCTGCCAGGGGCGCCGCAGCGGGTGGTCGTCCATGAGGCCGCCCGCCCCGGCGGCCCGGAAGAGCCCGTCGACGGCCCGCGCGCACAGCGCCGCCGCGGCCGTCGCGTCGCGCCGGCACTCCGCCGCGGCCAGCGGCGTCACCGGCTCCGCTCCGTCCGCCCTGCGGGCCACGTCGGCCAGGAGGAGCCCGGCGGCGTGGATCTCCGACGAGGCGGCGGCGAACGCGCGGAGGCGCCGGGGGGAGGAGCCCGGCACCCGGGCGATCCAGGCCGACCGGGCGGCACGGGCCGCGCCGAGCGCGGGCGCCGCGAACATCAGGGCTGCCACCATCGGGTACGGCACGCCGTGGCAGCGGGCCGCGCCGGGAAGCGGCGCCGCCAGATCGGCGACGGTGAAGGAGCGGTGCGCGGGCACGAACACCCCGTCCACGGCGACCGTGTCGCTGCCGGTGCCCCGCAGCCCCAGGGACCGCCAGGTGTGCCGCACCTCCACGTCGGCGCGCGGGACCGCGAAGACCCGGTGGTCCCGCGTGCCCTCCACGGCTCCCGGGGTCCAGCTGCCGAGCAGCACCCAGTCCGCGTGGGCCACCCCGCTCGCGTACCCCCAGCTTCCGTCGAGCCGCCAGCCGTGGTCCACGGCGACCGCGCTGCCGCTCGGCGGCACCACCGCGGCCGCGACGCGGACGTCCGGCGACGCGCCCCAGAGGTCGCGCCGGCCCTCCTCGGGCAGGTACGCGGCCAGCCGTCCGTGCGCGGCGAACAGGGTGGCGCACCAGGCGGTGGAGGCGCAGGTCTCGGCCAGTTCGGCCGAGGCGTCCAGGAGGTGGCCGAAGGTGCCCGCGCCGCCGCCCCAGCGCTCGGGCACGAAGTGCCGTGCGAAGCCCGCCCGGGACAGCGCCCCGGCGATCTCGGCCGTCAGCCGGCGCTCCTCCTCGACGCGGGCGGCCAGGCGGGCGGCGATCGGCGCGACCGCCGCCGGGTCGAGCGGCGACTCCCTTCGCCCCTGGGGTACTTGTGCGGACGGTGCGGCGTTCAGCACGGCAGCGCCTCCTGGAACTCGTCGTCCGCGAGCACGGCGCGGACCAGCGTGCGGTCTCCCTGGGCGGCGGTGAGGACGAGCCCCTCCTCGGGGCCCGTGCCGCGCACGGCGGTGACGACCACCGGCCGGTCGAACTCGCCGAACTGCGTGTAGTCCACGGCGAAACGGGGGGAGGAGACGTTCGCGTCCCGGTGGCCGGCCGTCCCCGACGACCGGCGGCGCGTCACGCGTGCCGCCTGGAGCAGGGCTTCGAGCAGCACCATCCCCTGTATGTGGTCCGACTCGTGGTCGAAGAGGACCGGGTGCGACCGGTCCATGGTCAGCAGCCAGGAGTTCGCCGGAAGCCCGTCCGCCGCGGCCAGCAGCACGTCGCGCGCGTGCCGCCGCCCGACCTCCTCCGGGGCGAGTTTCCTGCCGGGCCCTGCACCGAGCAGGGGGGAACCGGCTTCTCCCGCCGCGCCGTTGCGGCGGCGCAGCACCGCGTACTGCCGCGCCGGAAGGGCGATCCAGCGCACCGAGGCCCGCGCGTGGCGCACGCCCTCGACGTGGATCTCGGCCTCCAGCGCCATGTCGACGCGGGACGGACGGCTCTCCGTCCGGGTGCTGGTGATCTCCATGACCACCGGGAGCGCCCGCTCGCCCGCGTGCGGCAGGCCCGGGGGCGCCACGTCGGCCTCGATGCGGTTCATCACCATCACCCGGTCGCCCGAGTGGTCCATGCCGTGGAAGCGGTGGCTGAGGTGGATGGCGGCTTGGCGCACCGACTCCACCACGAAGGTCGGGTCGCCGAAGCCGCGCGGATCGGGATGGTAGAGCGGGTGGTCGCCAGGCCAGAGCGCGGCGACCGTGAAACGGTCGTTCCCCGTCCTGGTCGCGCCGGTCAGGAGCACCTGATCCGCGGCGGCCTTGTGGACCTCGACCGGGGGAAGAGTCGGACGCTGAGCCGTGACCGTGACGTCGGACGAATTCATGGACAAGGCAGGCTCCTCGGGAATGGTTTCGTTGCCGGGTCAAGGAACGTTCAATGCAAGATCCTATATAGGTAAATCTTTTTTATGTTACGGAAGCATAAATTCCGCTTACTTCCCTGAGAGGGAAGGCGGAGGGCCCCCTGCCGACACGCCGGTCGATCCGGCCCCGGCCGCCGCCCGTTCGGCCGGCGGCTCCCCTCCCACCCCACCCTCCTCCGCCCGGCCGAGGCCACCGAGCTGCGGAAATGTGTCACCTCGCCCGCCCGCGACGCGGGCCGGCCGACGGCCCGGGCGGCGCGCGTCACCCGCGCGCGCTCCCTTCGCCTGTGGAATATGCCGCGTTCTGCTGCGCGGGACTCCCGCTCCTCGGCATCGTAGGACGCGGCGTACCCGAAGGCGGTCTGCTTCGTCGGAACCGGTGCGGAAGGGGAGCGGTATGTGGGAGCGGTACGGGGCGGACGGCCACGTGGGAGCGGTCGGGGTCCTGCTGGAGGACGGGAGCGAGCCAGGCCCGGTGTTCTTCGACACCGGCAGCGGCGGACACGTCCACGAGTCCACCGCCTGGCCGGTCTACGACGGCACCCTGCGGGCGCCCGTGGCGGCCCGGATGCGCGGGAAGTGCGCCTGCGGGTGGCGCGGCGAGACCGACTATCCGATCGACTGGGAACTGGTCGACCGCCGTCATCCCGAGGAGTACGACACCTCCGGTCCGGAGGGGGACTGGGAGCGGCACATGGACGAGGTCGCGGCCCGCATGATCCCGCTGCCCGAGGACGTGACCGGCCTGCTGAGCCGGCTGCGCGAGCGCCTGTCCGAGATCGACGACGAGGACCCGCTCGCCGCGCTGCGGGTGGTGGGCGAACTGGAGGCCATGGCCTCGTCGATCGGCCCGTACGCCGCCCGCCGCATCGCCTTCGAGGACGTCCCGGACGAGGCCGTCGCCGAGGGGCTCGGCATCACCGAGGCCAAGGCCCGCTCGCGCCTGAACCGCTACGAGTTCATGGACCGGTGACCACGGGAGGCGCCGAACTCCGTCTGTTCCGGCTCGCCCTCGGCCACCAGCGCCCCTCCCGCGACCTCCGCAAGAAGAACAATCGGCAGGAGGGGGGCGGATGGTCCGCTTCCGTAGCTACCCGGCTCCCTCGGTCGGATGCGGAATCGTACGGCTACGAATGCACGGGCAGCTGCCGTGGCCGGGTCGTCGGGCAGGACGCTCTGCCGTGTGCTACTCCGCGACCACTGTCGGTACCCAGTCGTAGTTCAAGTCGTTGCACGTGACGGTCTTGACCTCCGAGTCGATGTTGGCCAGCAGACACAGGCCGGTCGCGACGTTCTTCAGTTCGAGGTGGCCGTTGTCGTTCTCCCGGTACAGCCACTGCAAGTGGAAGTTGTTCACCGAGCAGTTGCTGGTGTAGACGCTCTTGCCGCCGCTGTCGAGACAGCGGTCCGTGGCGACGTCGCGCAGGATCACCTTGCCCGAGCCCCGGGGAATCCACTGCCACTTCTGGTAATCGTTGTCGCTGTCGCAACCGCCGGTGTAGACGCTTCCGCCGCCGTTGCTGTCCAGACACTTCTCGGTGAACGATTCCTTGAGCAGGACGATGCTGTCCTCGGGAGGAACCGCGGCGGACGCGGGGGAAGCGAGGGGAAGGACGAGGGCCGCCGTCACGCCGACGATAGCTCCGATACGCATGGGGTCTCCTTGACACTCCGGCCGGCACCCGGCCGATCATGGAGGGTCAACGAAGCGCTACCCGGAAGGTTTCGGCGTTTCCGGCTCGGGGCGCTGCCCTTCGAAGGATCTTCAAGGGAGGTCGATTGCCCGTTTTCGGAACCCGGTGAAGGCCTCATGGAGATCGCCCCCTTGCGTGAGACAAGGGGGCGATCTCCCTTTTGTTCCGGCCGGTCCGTGCTGTTGATGTGCCGGGTGCCCTCTCCTCGCGACACTTCATGTCAGAGACCTATGACGGAGCCGCCGGCTGCCTTTCCTGATGGATATGGAAGGGCGGCCGACGGCTCGGGGGCCGCGAGCCTTACGAGACGCGGTCCTGCAGGTGTGGGTGCCGCCTGCGGTCAGCTGCCGTACTGGATGCGGACCGCGCCGTTGCCGCCGTTGGCGCCGGACCCGGAGCCGCCGCTCCAGGAAGTGGACCCGCCGTGGCCACCGGATCCGGCGACCTGGCCGCCAACGGACGGGCCGGCTCCGCCGGTCCCGCCGGTGAAGCTGTCTGCTCGCTGTCCGTTCTGGCCCCGGACGGTGGGGGCGTTGACGGTGACGCCGCTGCCGGACACCGCGACGCAGGCACCGGCGAGAGCTGCCATGCCGGGGTTGCCCTCTGGGAGAGTGCTGGTCAAGGCGCCGCGACCGCCGCCGAGACCGCCACCCAAGCCACCTGCGCCACCGAAGGCCGTGAATGCGGCCTGGCTGGAACCGCCACCGCCTCCACCGCCGGGAGCGGTGATCAACAGCAGCGAGCCCGAGCTGCCCACTGTCGTGGCTCCGCCGCCTCCACCGCCGCCGCCGTCTCCGGGAGCACCGCCGAAGCCGCCTCGAACACCGCCGAGACCGCCGCCGACGCCTCCGGCGCCGCCTTCGCGGTCTTCCGTTCCGCCGCCGCCTCCGCCGATGGTGAAGGTGAGTGTGGTCGGCGTCGTGCGAGTGGGAAGCTGCACGGTGCAGTTCACCGCGCTGCCCGCACCCGCGCCGCCGCCTCCGCCCCAGCCATGGGTGTAGGCACCTCCGCCGCCACCGGCGCCCCACGCGGTGATGGTCACGGTGTTCACCGAGGCCGGAATCTGCACACTGCCGGCGCCCTGCGTGGTGAAGGTCTGGTCGTACGGTGCCGCCATGGCCGCAGGAGCCAGGCCGGTCGTGCTGATTCCCAGTGCTGTGACCAGGGCTGCCGAGGTGCAGCCGGCCAGAGCAGTCGAACGAAGATTCACGCTTGCTCCGTCTCGTACTTGAGAGTCTTCCGTCGGCCATTCTCGAGGAAGCCCGCAGCACGATTCTGTGCACAGGGAAAGCGGCATCGCACTGGCAGCACGTCAGGGATTCAGCGGAATGCGCCTACTCGGGGCGGCGGATCAACTTGGTGCCCTTTCCCGATCGCTCTCTCGAAGCATCTCGACAAAGAAGATGAGGGCCCGCTCGGCTGTGTGCGCACCGGCTTCGTGACCGTTTGGCCCTGCGAGGGACCATGCTGCCGATCGCTTGAAACGATCCCTTGGGAAACGGATTTATTTTCCTGCCCCGGTATCCGCGATGCGCACCGGTCTTTCCTGGAAACGCACGGCGGGGGCGAACCTCGTCGTGGTGGAGCACTCGATTCCGCGCTCGCTTCGCGGACCCCGTAGCGGCCTTTTCGCCGTGCGGCGCCGACTCACTCTTGTGGGTGCCGGGATCTTCACTGTCCGCGTTCGGTCCCGGGCTTCGTTGAGCTGGTGGTTTTCAACTCTCTTTACATGACACGCCGGTGCCCGGCCGGCCTGTGCGGGGCGGTTCGAGGTGCGCGGGAGGCGGGAGTTGGTTCTGCTCGTGTTCGCAGGGCAGTGGATTTCCGCTACTTCCGGCGGCGCACGGGCGCCGCGCCCGCTTCCCTGGGGAGGTTGTGTCATGCGATCGATAACTCTCGCCGTGTCCGCCGTGGTTGCGGGTGCCGTCCTCTCGGTCGGCGCCCCCGCGGCCGTGGCGGACACCGCCATGGGCTCCCAGGGCACGACCGCTGCGTGCGCCACGGCAGCGGCGACGGCGGAGAAGGCGGAGGCCGAGTACAACGCGCTCCTGAAGGACTACCAGGAGATCATCAACGACGGTGGTCACCCCGACCGGTCCCAGCGGGAAGCCGTCGAGGAGGCGAAGAACGAGATGTACTCCACCGCCTCCGAGGCCGCCCGGGTCTGCCCCGACGCCAAGAAGCAGCCCTCCGGTGCCATGCACACCGGCCTCGGCGGGACGAGCGGTGTCGGTGGTGACCAGACGGCCGCGGGGGGGCGCGGCGGGGGGGGGGGGCCGGCCCGCGGGGGGGGGGGGGGGGGGGGGCCCCCCCCGCCGGCGCCGGGGGGGGGGGGGGGCCCCCCCGCGGCCGGAGCGGTCCTTCTGGTGTTCCGCCGCCGCAAGGCCGCCGACCGGCCCTGACCGGCACGACACCGGGCCGCCGGTCCGCCCGTCTCCTACCCGGGGCCGCGCGGACCGGCGGTCCTTGCCGCGCTGCCGTGAAAGGGGAACCCCTCGTGCACCGCACTCCTGCCGGACAGGGCCGACAGGTCCTCCCCGCCCTGTGGGCACTGCTGGCCGCCTGCGCGGTCCTCGTGCTCATCGGGACCCAGCACCCGAAGGCGGCTCCACCGCAGCCCGCCCCCGCCGCCTCGGCCACCGGTCCACGTGCGTCCGCAGCACTGCCGGACGCGGCCGACGTCTCCGAGGCTCCGGCTCCCACCCTGCCCGCCGCCGTGCCCATTCGGGTCCGGATTCCATCCATCGGGGTCGATGCCCCGCTCACCGGCCTCTCCCTCGAAGCCGACGGCCGCCTCGCCTCACCGCCTCCTGACCAACCCGCCCTGGCGGGCTGGTACCGCGACGGCGCTCCTCCCGGCACCACCGGCACCGCGATCATCGCCGGCCACGTCGACACCGCCCGCGGCCCCGCTGTCTTCTACGCCCTGGGAGCCCTCACCGCCGGATCGCTCATCCTCGTTGACCGTGACGACGGGCTCACCGCCACCTTCCTCGCCGACTCGGTCGAGGTCCACGATGCCGACGCCTTCCCCGACGAACGCGTCTACGGCGCGGCCGTTCGCCCCGAGCTCCGCCTGATCACCTGTGGCGGCGGCTATGACGAGAAACGACGCCGGTACAACGGAAACGTCGTGGTCTACGCCCACCTCGTCGAGTAGTGGGGCCATGCATGAAGGGGAACCAGCGGATACGGCGGGTTCCCCTCGGTGGCGCCTGGATCGATGCTGCGGGCCAGGGCCCGGAGCGGGAAGTGCCGAGGACATCCGTCCTCCCTCCCGCCGTGGTGCTCGTGCCGATATGCGTGAAGCTCTGACTGCCGCCCACGGCCCCGATGGTGTACGCCCCCTCCACCATGTGGTGGCCTTCAGGGAGGCGGTCCCTCCGAGACGCGGAGCTCTCACCCCGAGAGGACGCCGGACGAAGTCCTTTGCGTCCCAGAAGCGTTGACGTAAGGCGTTACTGGCCGACACGGCGCTCGTACTCGCCGGGCTCGGCGTCTCGCTGGCGGAAGCGGAGACGGTCGGTCGACCCCTCTGTCAGGGCGGGGGAGGTGCAGTGGCCGACGATCCACAGGGACGGGACGAGGGCGGCCAGTTCGCACAGCTGGTCTTCGGAGAGCGCCTTCCACCACGGCGGCGTCCACTCCACCGACCACCCCCTTGAGGGCGGGCGTCACCGGTGGCGGTGAGGGTCCCCGGCCCGACCTCCCCCGCTCGCGGTCGGGGCGACCCCCTTTCGCCCGTTGCCCACCCGTCGGGTCGGGTGGGTCCGCATGGCGCGGGTATCGTCCGTCGGACCGTACGTCTCCCTGGCCGGCGGCTGGGGTCAGCCGATCATGGTCGGCGGTCGTTCGGTGCGCCGGGAAGGGCTGAGAGGCGCATCAGGCGAGCTGGGATGGTTCCCCGGCCCCGTTCATGGCCTGGCTCCGGTTCCCCGTGGACAGACGTACGGGGAACCGGAGCCAGTGACGGGCCGAGGGACGGCTACTCGCAGAGCACGGTCTAGAACAGGGGGAGGAGCCGGTTGACCATGCCCTGGCTGGTGATCCTGCCCGCACCGAGGTCCTCGACCGTGAGCAGGGCGGAGGTGACCTTCGTTCCTCCGTTGGCGCACACAGGGTTGGTGAGGTTGGTGGCGCCCTGCCCGGAGTAGTCGTTGATCGGGTAGGTGGCCTGGATCACGCCGGGGGCGAAGGTGAACGATGCCGCCAGGGCGTTGGCCTCGCTCGCGCCCAGGGTGGTGATGGTGCTGCCGACGAGTTGGGCACTCGCCGTGCCGCTGCTGCCGCCGGAGGGAAGATACGTCGCGGTCAGGCTCAGAGCCTGCCAGTCGGCGAGCTGTCCGCCGCAGGAAGCGGCGGATGCCGGACCGCCGGCACCGATCACAAGTCCACCTGCGGTCAGAAGCACCGTCGAAACGGTGGCCATGATTCTCGTTCGAATGTTTCTCATGCTTCCTCTTTTCGTATTCTCCCGCACGTTTCCAGGGTCTCGGGGCCCGGGCGGAACACCGTGCCCCACGTGCCGGCAAGGAGGGGAGGGAGCACCGTCGCCGGTGGTGGGAAAATCTCAACACGCTCTGTGGAGATCGGCATTCCGAGAAAGGAGGCGATCGTCTCACGGAGAAGGGAAACCACACTTCAAGAGGTGAATGACAATGAGTCGAGGTTCCTGAACTCTTGCCGGAGAACGCACTTGGTTTCCTGTTTTCCGCACGCGCGCGTGGGGGAATGTTCCGCGCGCCCGGAGCAGAGGCATGGTGCCGTGGCAGCCGAAGACACAGGTCGGCGCCGATTTCATGCTGGGCCGGACCTCGGTCTCGCCGGCCTGCCACCGGCGTTCCGGCGGGTCAGCCACGGAGGGTCTTGGAGGGCGGTCTGCCGTATGCGGCGCGGTAGTACACGGAGAAGCGAGGTGGGGTGAAGCCCCAGCGCCGGGCCACCTCCGCGATGGTCACCGCACCGGGCGCGGCCGCGCGGAGCTCCTGGTGGGCGTGCTGGAGACGGACGCGGCGCAGGTAGGCGGTGGGGGTGGTACCGAGATGGTGCTGGAAGGCCTGCTGGAGGGCGCGGGCGCCGACTCCGGCCAGGGCGGGAGAGGGAGGCGGTGCTGTGGGGGTGGAGGGGAGCGTCGTGCATCGCGTCCAGGACTCGGGTCACATAGGCGGGGCGCGGACCTGTCGCGTGGATGTCGTCGAGCCGGGCACGCCAGGGATGCCCCGCCGACAGGAGCAGACCGGTGAGCAGATGGTCGCGCAGCTGGGGCAGGATCAGCGGGTGCGCGTACAGGCTCGCGCTGCCGCGCTGAAGGTCCTTCCACGCGATGTCGACGATGCCGGCCCACGTCGCCCCGGGACCGCGGGCGATGTCGAAGGTCCCGTCCAGGGCGACGAAGCGGGGCACGGGGGCGCCCAAAAGCTGTTCGAGGTGAATCCGCAGAGCATCGAGGCCGACCATCAACCCGCGGGCGAGATCAACGGTCCCACGCTCCATGCGGAACTCGTGGCCGGGGGCGAGGACGCCCGCGGTACGCCCGGCGGCGGCGATGTGCTCACGGGGACCCTGGTTGAAGCGCATCGCTCCGCGCAAGGGGATCTCCACCCCGACGGCGCCGGTGGCCCGGCACGTGAACGAGCAGCCGGGGCTGGCCTGGCCGGTGCCCAGGACGACCCCGTCCCCCAGGGGCAGCGCGCTCATGCGCATGCGCAGCCGACCGCCCAGAGGGTTCTGCACAGCCGTCATGCCCAGAAGAGGGCCCAGCACGTCATGTGCCGCGTCCACCCCGTCCACGCTGATCACGTGGAGAGGGCCCGGCTCACCCGTGGTCATGCCGAACCAGCCTTTCGCCATCCCGTCCCGGACCTCGTCCGGCCCTATCCGAACGCCCCATCAACGAGCCTTCACCCTCCGCGTCACGTCAGAACAGGAGCACGAGCGGCTCACACGGTCCAGGGGTCGCGCGGATGGCGGCCGACCGGCCGGGAAGCCGGTCGACCACATGCGTGTGGATCCAGCGGGCCGCACCTGCGTCGGGGAGTCCGGCTGTCTTCGACGACGCGTCGGGGTCCACGGCTCCGGGGCGGTCGTCCCGCGTGGCACCGGCGAACCGGTGTGCCGCTCACGGGGGCACCGCCGGACACGACGAGGCTCCCGGCACGTCGTACCGGGAGCCTCCTGCGGGACAAGGCCCGAACGGGGGCCGGTCCTTGTCCCGCCATCAGTGCGAAGCGCCTTCCGGCGGCGTCCTCTGTCGGTTCGCGGGGCTGCCGGCAGGGGCACGGGACCCTGAGGTCAGAGAACCCGGTTCATGCCGGCGAAGCCCACCGTCTGCCCGTCCACGAGGATGCTGAGGCCTGCGTCGGTCACCCTCCCACCGGGATTGCACTGGAATGCCTCCAGCCGGATCTGCGCGCCGTTCTGACCGGCCCACGTCAGGGTCGTGCCGCTGAGGGTGACGGGCGAGACGGCACTGTTGAGGTAGGACGGGTAGAAGGTCCCGACCGCGGTCGCGGTGAGGCCGGCCAGGGTCACGGTCACCACCGCCCCGCTGCCGGAGCCGGGCTGCGGCGGCACGAGACCCTCGTACACCGCCGTCAGCCCGAACGTCTCCCAGTTCCCCAGAGTGCTGCCGCACTCGGCGGCCTGGGCGGCGGGAGCGCTGAGGGCGACCCCGGACAGGGCCAGGGCGAACGCGGCAAGTGTGGCCGCTACAGGCCGACGCTTGTTCATGGAGCACGGTTTCCCATCTCATGGAGAGGCCTTCGTCCCCGGAGTCCTGACACCGCTCGGGAGAAAGCCGGTTGCGTACCTGTCCGCTCAAGTCGGCAGGTCACCTCGGAGGGCCCGGGGCTGAGACGAGAATCGACCGGAACTCGCATCGGCCGCGAGTCGACACGGCCTTTCGTGGACGTGACCGAGAGCACCCGTTCGGTGCAAAAGCTGGAATCCGCCTGTCCATAAAACGCAGACCGATGTGCCCGAAGCGCAGAGGTTTCCCTCCTTCGGCAACGGGTTCTCCGAAGCGCGGAAATCGGAAACTCGCGTGTTCCGTGATGTAGATCAGCGCATTCGGGCCCCCGGCACACACGTGTGAGACCTGCCATTCGGATCCGCGGCGTACGGTCACGAGGACTTCCCCCGTCCGGCGTCACGGCCCGGTCCCCGAAGCGGGCGACTCCCATGGCTTTCGACCACTCCCGGAAGTCAGGAAAGGTGGCGGCGGGATGCCCGCACCGGCTGCCCGCCAGCGGTACCCACTACCGCCGGGCCGGGTGGCTGATGCGGCCTGCCCGGTCCTCGCGGTCCGCCGCCCGTGCCGTTCTCTCGCCACCTTCGGGATGCCGCCGGCCCACGAGGGCGCGGACTGTGAAGGTCTTCGAAGCGGTGACCTGAGGGAACGCAGGGGGCGGGGGCGCCAGGGTCACATCCGGCGCCAGAGGAGGTCGTCGCGGTCGTATCGCCGGGTGCGGCCGGGAGCCACCGTCCGCACGCGCGGGTCCCGGTCCGAGGCCACCTCGACCCAGGGGCCCGCTCCGCCACGTCGTCCGGGACCGAGACGTCGAGCGGCCTCCAGCCCGGAGCGTCGGGCGGGGTACGGGTCGAGGCGACGCGGTAGTACACGCGACGACCGGTGCGCAGCCTCTCCCAGGCCGCCTCAGGCAGCCGGTACGAGCCGACCTCGCGCACGTCGGCGACGGGGCAGGGGTAGTAGG